>JAHCHL010000020.1 GCA_026129745.1 Fimbriimonadales bacterium
TCCATGTTTGTCTTGGAGGTAGGCTACAACCTTCTCCAAGGCTTGGATAACCTCGGTCTCCTGCTTCTTCGAGGTTACATTGATTACGGTGCCAGCCCGCTGTTTGCGAAGATCATGCTTCCTTGCCATTAGTGGCGCTCCACAAGAAAAAGCTGCTCCGTGACGTGGATATGACGATTTCGAAGGTTCCTGCAGCCGCGGAAAGTGTTGTAGGGCACTTCTATAAGTTCGACTTTCCCGATGCGGGTCAGGAGGTTCATCATCTCCTGCGGCCTGATAAAGCCTTCATTGCTGAACGAAATCAGAATGAAGCGTGCCTCCGTGTTCTCAACCAAGTCACGCATCAACGGGAACGCCTGCGAACGAACGTTGTAGCCAGACCTACGCCAGTCAGTGGGAATACCTGAAACCTTGCTGAGGTGTACCGGGCGACGATAATGGACGAGCAAGTTCAGCATGAAGTAATTGGAACCGTAAGGATGCTGGTTATAGGGCGGATCGAAGTACGCAAGGTCTAGATCGGACACTTCTCGTACCGCTTTGTTCGCATCCTCTTGCAAAACTTGCACGTCACACTCGTAACGACTCAGGATCGGAACCTCCATGGTGATCCGGCCTCGAATGCGCTTGAGGGCATCCTTGCTGGTGCCGCCATAGCACCCAATCCCCGTGTGGCGGTTCTTGTAAAAGCCCTTGAAAACCCCTGCTGTGTTGGCGTGCACGGATGCCCTGCCAAGCAATGGTCCCAGCAAGAGTTCCTTCACGTCCTGGTCGAAGTTTTCGAGCAGTCTGCGGTAATTATCCAGCCTTCGGGCGTTCTCTCGCGTGTAAAACACTCGCTCCTCAGGGCGAATGTTGTGCTCGTCCTCGGGGGCATACAGTTCCTCGACGAATCCGGGCGGGAGGCGATTCTCCTCCACCGTTGCATTTAGATGAGCAACTGATTCTCTCAGGCGATCAAAGTCAACCGCTGAGCGATTCCGAAGAAAGCACCGAGCGATAGCGCCCGCATAGTCTTCAAGATCGTTGCTCGCAAGGAATGAAGCATGAGCCTTGAAGAATCGCGAAACTACGCCGGAACCTGCGAAGCCGTCGTACAGCCTCAGCCGATCCTTTCCGAGGCGCGTCTTGACATGCTCAACGACTTTCGCGATTTGAGAAAGGAGGGAGCGCTTGTTCCCAATATAGGTGATTAGCTGATCGGTTAGATACCTTGGATCTTCCGCGACGGGATGGTCGGCCCACAGTTGCATCTGCTCAGAGACCTGAATGCTCGGGGCTGGAGTTGGCTGAGAGTAAGCGATGGCGTCCATTCTATCCTGATCCTGGCGTTTCCGTTGGCTTGAGTGCTGCCCGTCCGGTTAGTTGAATCTGCGCGTTCTTGCTGCCGATGATCACGAACTGCTTGCCGTGCTCCACGAGCTGGGCGACGTAATCGCGGAAGAGTGAGAACGGCGGGTTGGTGACGACGATGTCCGCTCCTTTGAGAATCTCCACGCACTCCTTGCTTCGGAAGTCGCCCGGCGGATACTTGTCGTCGCCTTTGAGCGGGCGGCTGTATTTGGCGATGCTCTTGAGCAGGTGCTCCACGTCGTCGAGGTTGGTTGCGCCGTTCCGGTTCGCGTCGTGCACCTCGTCTATTTCGACCACGTACGCCTTCTTGTTGCCGTTCGGCTTCAGCCCTTCCATGACGATGAGGGGTAGCTGGCCGCCGACGATGGGTGAGGGGTAGTAGCTCGTGCAGATGAGCTTTTTGAGGCCGAGGGCGTTGAAGTTCGCGGCGAAATACTTGAAGAAGTTGCTCTCGAAGGGGTCGTCGCAGTTGCAGAGGACGACCTTGCCCTTGAAGTGGTCCTTGTAGTGCTTCAGCTCGTTGGCGATATCGGCGAGCTGGGTGTAGAACTCGTCTTGCTTGGCCGCCTTGGCGCTCGAGAGCGTGCGGTTGCCTGGAAGGGAGGTCGGGCTTTGTGGTTTCGTACCCCTCATTCCTTATCGCTCCATCGGTTTCTATGGACGTTTGCGGCCCGTCCGATCCTCATTGCTCAATCCTACCACGCAGGACTGCGTTGCAGGCAAATTGCCTCGCGCAGCCGCCGTTTCGGGGTCAGACGCTCGTTAATGGAAACTCACACCACCTTCCCCGTCCTAAACACATCCAATTCGGGCTCGATGAAGCGGAACAACGGATACTCGCCGTCGCCGAAATTTAATTCGATCATCGGCCGAATGATCTGCTCATTCATCACCTTCTCTGCCAGATCCTTTCGCAATCCCGCAAGCTGCATCACCAACACCTGCAAATGCACTTTCCCGAGAGCGAGCGAACCCACGCGGCGCGAATCGTCCGTCGTTAGCGTTTGCCCGAGTATCGCCCTCGCGATTTCGCGATTGTGATAATCAATCGCATCGAGATACGCGTTTCGGGCCTCTCTTCCGCCTTCCAGCAGCGCGACTTCGACATCGTCCGGATAGATCAACGCCGACTGCCTTTGAATCTTGTCGAGCGCATCCAGCAACGCCCCTTGCGCTTCTTCCGGCAATCCGCGTTTGTATTTTCCGGTCACCGTCGGCGACGCGAACTTTTCGAGATGCCCGCTCCATTGACGTATCAGTTCGCTTTTGATTTTCCAATGTCGGTGTGCGCTGCGAAGATCGGATTCGCCTGCCGGGCGGCCATAGCGTTGGTTGTGCGCATAGATGACGAATTTGTCTGCAGGAAGCGACTTTTGTTGTTCTCCCGGGACGTGCAGTGTTAGGGACTCGATGTTCAGAAACTCGTCTACTTCGAATCCGAAGAGGGCTGGATCTTTGGGCTTGACGGAGTGCAGGCGCAGTATTCCGTTGTTCTCGACGAATACTTTTTCGAGCACTGCGTAGCCTTTAGCGAGTGCGTCCATCGCGTCGAACAGAATTCCTTCGACGCTCCCTTGCATTTCTGCGAACGTCTTTAGGATGAATCTTGTCTTGGGCGAGTCGTTTGGAACGACTTCCCAAGGAACGGCGAGTGCACCGAGCTTCTTTACGGTTATCGCGCTTTTGATCAACGGATCGCAAAGCATCTTTTCGTAGGTTTCGAGGGAAATTCGCTGGCCAAACATCGCATTTGCAGCGCCTGGATAGTGCAAGCTCGCTTTGACTGTTCGCGCGATAGCCCGTGCAGCGTCGTTCGGTTTCTTCGGTCGAAGCTTGCTGAAGAGTTTCATTCTATCTAATGAGTCATCGCTGTGCGATTCGTCAACCTATCCGGCTACGAGATTGGATGCCGATTCCTTCGCCGTGTCCCAATTGAGAGCATGCGAGCGCAAGCGCGCATACGAGGTCGTCGTGAAAACCCGGCGCGGCAGCGTAATGCGTGTGTCCCGTTTCGCCGAGTTTCGCTTCGTAGTTTTCGAGTTCTGCGATGAGTGCGGGTTCCGGCAAGAGCCGAATGCGCACGTGTTCGATGAGCGCTCCGAGACTTTCAATCAGAACCGGTTTGGATTGGCTTGTGAATTGGACATTCACGACTTGCCGGTGCTCGACTGAGGACGCGAGATCTTCTGTTGGCGCATCGCCGGCTCCGGTGCTGTCGCACGCGATTGCAGTCGCTGCGACATCGTCTGCGATTGCGGCAACGCGCTGCACCGAGTGGGACCATCTTGCTCCGCTCCAGCGATCGACGCGAATCACCTCGGAACGCAGCCTGTTTCCCCTCACTGCGACGACACCGACGAAATCGCGATAGCGCGCCCAGTCGACTCCAAGATACACGGGGCCGCGTTCTACGATTGGTGCGACGAGGCATTCGTCGATGGCGTCCGCAGCGAAGACTGCGGATTGTGAGTCTATGAACTGCGCTTCGTATTCAGTAAGGTATGCACGCTCGGAGATGATTTCTCTTTGAATCGCGAGGAATTCAGCACTAACGCGCGGGTTTTCGTTGGACGGCGATTGGCGGCTCCAGAATCCGTGTTCTCTGTTTTGACCGCGAAGGAACAGGCGATAGAAGAAGTTTCGTCCGCGCGGAGTACTGATGAGCGTCATTCTTCCGTCGTTCGCAGCGAGCATCGGCATCGCGACTTCTGCGATCAGCGATTCGGGTACGAATGCGGCTTCGTCGATGAGGATGTGATCCGCACCAGCGCCTCGAAGGTTTATCGCTTCGTGTCCTGAGCGTGCGTCGAGGATGTGTAGCACTTGCGCTTGTTTTCCTTTTCCCGATGCAACTTGGAGAGAAGGGTGCGGTGAGACAGTGTAGGTAAATGCGACGCCGAGTGCGGCGAGCATCCATTTCACTCGTTCGAATACGATTTTCGCTTGCGTTATCGTCGGCGCGATGGCGAGCTGGACGCTATGTTCCGTCGATGCGATATGGATCGCCATATCGGCGGCTGAGGCATCGGTTTTTCCCCAACGTCTTCCGCATGCGAGCACGCGAAAGCGGGCATTCGATTGGAGGTATTCGCGTTGTCCTTGGTGGGGGGTCCATCCGGCGATTGAAAGCGAGTGCAAAATTCGATCAAGCACTACCCTATTTCCCTAACTTCCGACGATGTCAACTTGATCTAACGTAATTGTTGCCACCTGCGCCCCCTAAGCAAGTAGCCCCCGCGCTTGCGCGACGGGGGCTGGGGGAGGAGAGGAACGGGTGGAAAGTCTTATTGGATCATTCGAATCAACTCTTGTACGCTTTTCGGACCTACGAACACCATCCAATGTTCCCCTTGGGTCCATCCGATCGCGTTCATCGTACCGACGCGGCTCCAACCGATTCCGCGTGCGCCCTTTACCGGTTCGAATTCCTGTTTTTCGTGCAGCGGGAATGCGAGCAGATAAAATTGATTCTCGCCATCTGTATAGACAACACGTCCGACTCTGCAATCTGGGCAATCGACGATGCCGACTTCGACGACCTGCAAGAAGCCTTGTGAAATCGGCGGCATTTCCGTTTCGCGGTTGAGTTGCTGTCGAATCCACGTTGCTGCTTGCGTTTCATCTCGCGGAGTGAACGAAGGGAACGTCATGGATGCCGCACTGAGCGTCCGCGCGAGGTTCTCGTTTCCGATCGCGCCAGGGTCGACTCGATAAATGTATGCGGCCCCGAGAATCGATGCTGCGACTACGCCTGCGAGCGCGCCTCGATATTTACGAACGATCGTTTCGGTTTTACGGGCGCGATCGATTTCACTGAATCGAGATACGCATTTGGACCAGAGTTCTGGGTTATCAATGTTCTTTACTTTGTTTTGAACGCAACTTTTCGTCTTCGATACCCAGAGGTATTCGCGTTTGACGTCGGGGTCGTTTGCGATCATCGATTCGATGGCGGCCAATTCTTCGCCGCTCAGTTCTCCGTCGATGTAAGCGTTTACTTGCGATCTATCCATTATTCGTCCTGACTGGTCTTGATGTAGCCTTCTTGCTTAGCAAAGTCTGCGAGTTTTTCTCGAAGAGCTGCGCGGCCTCTTGCAATTCGAGAGCGCACCGTTCCGATGGGCACTTCGGTTGCGTTTGCAATCTCTTCATAGCTCATTCCTTCTACGTCGCAGAGCAGGATTGCAATCCGGTATTCCTCCGGGAGAGACGCAAGCGCCTCTTCTACCTGCTCGCTCATCAGCCCGTCGAAGAGTTCGGAACTTGGGTCGCCGTCTTGCGCGGGGATGTATTCCGCAGTTGTGTCGGCTTCCAGGCTTGCGAACTCCGGCCCACGTTCTTTTCGGCGATACCGGTTGATGTAGAGGTTTGTAAGGATTCGGAGCATCCAGGCCTTGAAGTTGCGGCCGTCGAAGCGATCATACGCTTCGTAAGCTCGAACTAAGGCCTCTTGCGTCAAATCCTCAGCCTCTTCCCGGTCCCTCGCCATTCTGAGGGCGGTGCTGAAGACTGATGGAAATATCGCTCTCGCCTCCCGCTCGAATTCGTCGCGCTTACCGCGCCTTCGAAAGAGCATGAGGCGGCGAGTGTACCTTTCCAAAATCGTCCAACAAGATCGGAAAGCCGCAAGTTCCCTTTGCTACCGTTGTTTATGGAACCTGGTATGAGTTGCTGGGTCAGCCTCGAAACCAGCTCGGGCCGCCAAGGAGCCTCAGGCCGTTCAGGATGACGAGCACCGTCGTTCCTTCGTGTCCGAGGACCGCGAGGCCGAGCGGCAAGATGCCGATGAACGAGAAGGCCGTCAGCATTGCAATCGAGCCGATCGAGATGACGATGTTTTGGCGGACGATTCGGGCGGTTGCACGTCCGAGGCGGATCAGGAGCGGGATCCGATCCAATCGGTCTTGAACGAGGACGGCGTCCGCTGAGCGAATCGCGACGTCGCTGCCGAGTCCTCCCATGGCGACTCCGAGGTCTGCGGTTGCGAGCGCCGGCGCGTCGTTGACTCCGTCGCCGAGCATCATGACCGGGCCTGTATCTCTTTTGATTTCGTCGAGTATCTGCTTCTTTTCGCCAGGCATGAGTGCTGCGCGGACCTCTTGGATGCCCACCGCGTCTGCAACGGGCTTCGCGGCTGCTTCGGTGTCGCCGGTTAGGACTGCGATTCGTTCGATGCCGATCTCGCGGAGGGATTCGACCATCCCTTTCGCCGCTTCTCTCGGTTCGTCGCTTAGTCCGAAAGCTGCGACTTTCCCATCAAAAGACATCGCAACAGGAGTTAAACCTTCGCGCCGAATTCGATCCATCGCGTCCCTGATAGCCGGCGCCTCGCCCTTGTCTTGCGCGACGAATGCGAGTCTGCCGATTCGGACTTCAGTTCCATTGACGAATCCGACGAGGCCGAGTCCGCTTACTACCGTTACGTTATCTGCATCTGGCATTTGCAGCGCTGAGGCCGCTTGGACGATTGCGCGAGCGAGCGGATGCGTGCTTCGATCTTCGACTGACGCGGCGATTGCGAGCGCCTGTTCAATTTCCTTTGGCATGACTTCTCCGTCGTGCCATTCGATCAATTCGTATTCGCAATCGTCACGCTGACATTCGACGACTATCGCACGAAGTCGAAACTGTCCTTGTGTCAGGGTTCCAGTTTTATCGAGTGCGACCGCTTTGATTTTTCCTGCGCTTTCCAATGCGGCACCGCCGCGCACTAAGATGCCACGCCGCGATGCGAACGCCAATCCCGATAGCACTGCGGATGGGGTGCTGATTACCAATGCGCATGGCGACAGCGCGACAAGCAGCACGAGCGACTTGTAGAACGCTTCAGATGGATCGGATGGATCGATCGCGTAGCGGATTGCATAACTTAAGAGTGCGGCGCATACGACTGCAATTGTGTAGGTCTGACCAAACCATGCGCTGATTCTTTCGCCGGTCGCTTTGTTTTCTCGCGCTTCTTTGACAAGAGCGATCACTCTGTCGAGGCTCGACTCTTCTGCTGCTGCGGTTACCGACATTGTGATGCTGCCTTCGAGGTTTTGTGTTCCGGTTAAGACGTGATCGCCGGATTGTCTTGAAACTGGGATCGATTCGCCCGTCATTGCGGATTCGTCGATCGTCGTCGATCCTTCTATGATCGTTCCGTCTGCTGGTATTTGGGAGTAAGCGTGGACTCGCACGACATCGCCGATTTGGAGCGATTCGACAGGGACGGTTCTGACCTCTCCGTTTTCGACTCTTTCCGCCGTTTTTGGGCGGAGCTTGATAAGCGCTTCGATTCCTTTTTCGGTTTTGCCGAGAGCGAACGCTTCGAGCGTCGCGCTTAGTGAAAAGAGCATGAGCAAGGTGGCTGCGTCGTGGTATCGGGCGATTGCGACAGCTCCCGCTCCTGCGAGGAGCATCAGGATGTTGATGTCGACTCGCCGATTCTTGATCGTGATGAAGCCGGATCGGAGCGCTTCGACGCTGCCGAACGCAATGGCTGCTATGGCAAACGGAATCAAGCCCGTCGCCACAGCGATGAGCCAGCAAACGACGCAAAGCGCAGTTAAGTAAGCCAAGGAACGGTCCGCATTGTGAACGAGGAGCGGTGTGCGACGTGACGGCGGCCGGTGCAAGTGCTTGTGTCCGTGGTTAGCGATGGCTGAGTCGAACGTCGGGGGGTTGGCAGGTGGTCAAGTATAATGCGATGTCCGCGGAGAGATGGCTGAGTGGTCGAAAGCGCCCGCCTGCTAAGTGGGTAGGTGTCGAAAGATGCCTCTCGGGTTCGAATCCCGATCTCTCCGCCAGCTTCTCCCCAAATCAATGACCGCTCTTTTGGGAATCGCGATTTTTGCGCTAACCGGCGCATCGCAGGCGACTTCGGGGCCGACGCTCGAAGCGTTCCTATCGGGGCGCGCAAAGCACAAGTTAGCTGGTCTCACCGCGACACGCGTTCTTGAATCGATTCAAAGCCCTACTCCGGTTGAGGTCGTTGGGACTGCCAAAGGAGTGGTTCAGATCGGAGATGCAAGAAAGTATCTTTTCGAAGGCTCGGGCGGGACATGGGTCGGCTTAGAACCGCCGTCGGAGCTTTCATCGCTACTGGCGAGGGGCACGACTGCGCGGTGGATCGGAGTTGGCACACGTGGCACCACAGGGTTGCAAGTGCAGCTGCTTTATGGAATCGAACACTATGTGATCAGCCATTACGATGAACGGCTGTCGGTCGAAGCCAAGCTGCCGCGCATTCAGGTGCAGAACCCGCTTGGGTCGCTCAGCGGTTCGATCATCGAGCGGCCGGACGATCCTGCGCATTTGTACGCGGATTTTATCATTCGTCAGAACGCGGCGCTCGAAAAGCGCGAAGCAGAAGAGATCGCCATCTATACGCTTGCGGTCAGCAAGCATTACGGCATCGATCCGCGCCTTGCCATTTCTGTGATGCTCGTCGAGAGCAAGTTTAATCCGCTTTCGCGCACGTCGGACGGAAGACATGGGCTTGGCGGAGTTCCGAGTTTCATGATTCGATCATTTGCACTTACGGACCCTTACAGCATCAAGCAGGCGATTTGGTGCGTTGGAAAGCGATTGTCGAATGCGCTCTCAGCGGCGGGCGGTGTCGACAAACTCGACGTTGCGATCGCCGGCTATCGCAGCATGGGACTCGATGGCAGGTCGAATCCTCCTCAAGAATTCGATGCTACGCTGCGTGCGTTCGTTGACAGCGTGAGCGCTTGGTATCGTGCGTTATCGGGGACGGGACGATGAGTCGCACTGAGACACTGAGCCTCGACTTCGATCTAATGCCTCCAGAAGCCGTTGACTGCATGGGCTGTTTGGACCGTGTGCAAGAGCGATTGCGATTATTGCAAGGCGTTTCCGAAGTATCTGTCGATTCGGATCGGAGACGAATCCGATTGGGTGTCGAGGGCGATGTCGGGCAAGTAGCCGAGCGTGCGAGGCGCGTGATGTCGGATGTCGCATCCGGGTTTGGTCATGAGGCCTTTCGCATCGGCGGCATGGATTGCCCGGGGTGCGCGAAAGAGATCGAGTCGGGACTTGGAAAGGTCAGCGGGATTTTGAGTTGTTCGGTCGATTTTCCCACTGCGCGGATGCGAGTGGAGTTCGATAAAAGCGTCGTCGATACCAGCAACATCAAGCGGGAGGTTCGGCAGCTCGGTTTCACTGCGAACTCGGTATTCAGTGCGGACGCGGAGACTCCTGTTTGGGAGATTGCAACATTGGTTATTGGCGCGGCATTGTTCGCGTCCGCTGTAGCCGTACCTGGCCCTGAGTGGGTGAAAGTGTCGCTTTACTGCGCTTCGGGATTGGTGAGTGGCTGGCGAATGCTTTACACAGGCATTCTGTCCATATTCAAGCTGAATTTTACGATGAATGCGCTGATGACGGTCGCAATCATCGGAGCGGCGGCCATTCGGGAGTGGCCGGAAGCGGCGCTTGTCGCATGGCTGTTCGCGCTCGGCAACGTATTGCAGTCGCGCGCGAATCGAAGGACACGAAGCGCGCTGAAAGAGTTAATGGATGCTGCGCCGCAAGTCGCTCGCGTTCGAGTGAATGGCGTGACCGAAGTCCGTGCCGTTTCGGAAATTGCTCCTGGCGAGATTGTGGAAGTTTTGCCGTTTGAACAAATACCGCTCGACGGCGAAGTCATCGAAGGATCGAGCACCATTAACAACGCTTCGCTCACTGGCGAAAGCGAGCCACAATTCGCTGGGACAGGATCGAAAGTCCTTGCGGGAGGGATGAACGAAAACGGGTTGTTGCATATTCGAGTCGATAGGAAGTTTTCCGATACAACGTTTGCAAGAACTCTCGATCTAATCGAGCGCGGTCAATCTTCGAGGTCTCCACAACAAGCGATGATCGATCGGTTCAGCGCCGTTTACACGCCAACCGTCATCACGATCGCTTTCGCGTTCGCTCTGATTACGGGATTGAGCGGCTACCGGCCTTGGAACGAGGCCCTGCATCAAGCGTTTTGGCTGCTGATGGTCGCATGCCCTTGCGCTTTGATTCTGTCGACTCCGGTTGCGGTTGTTTCCGCAATTGGCGGGGCAAGCAAGTTTGGAGCGCTGATTCGCGGGGGGGCCTATTTGGAGGCGCTCTCCCGCGCGAAAAACTGGATCTTCGACAAGACTGGGACGCTCACCCATGCGCGGCTCGAAGTGGAGGGTGCGGCGCTCGCGGATGGCGTCGACGAGAAGGAGGCGCTCAATCTCGCTTTCGCGCTCGCGTCGTCGAGCGGTCATCCGATTTCACGCGCCATTGCGCGCTTTTGCGAGTCGAAGGGTGCGAGCCGGGCAGCGATCGACAACGTTACTGAGCAAGCCGCGCAGGGGATCAGCGCCGACTTCAACGGAAAGCAAATCAGATTGGGCAGCGCGGCCTTCACAGGGGCGGAGACTGTGGAAGCGAAGGCGGCGCACTTGAGCGCAGACGGCATGACTATCGCGACGTTCTTCTTGAGCGAGAAGCCGAAAGTCGGTTCGAGGGAAGCGATCGCGTATCTTGAAAGTGAAGGCATTGACTTGACGCTACTGAGCGGCGATTCGAGCGCTACCGTCGCTTCGACGGCCGACCAGCTCGGAATTCGGGAGCGACATTCAGATTTGCTTCCGGATGAAAAGGCTGAGATTGCGGAGAGGCTTTCTAACGCGGGGGGGGTTGTGATGGTAGGAGACGGCATCAACGACGTCGCGGCATTGCAGAGGTCTAATGTCGCGGTGGCGATGGGCGCAGCCGGAAGCGAGCCCGCCATCGAGGCAGCCGACATCGTTGTACTCAACGACGACATCGCTTCGCTTCGGAAGCTGCACAATTTAAGCAAACGCTATCGGTCAGTCGTCTCGCAGAACATAACCTTTAGTTTGTTGACGAAGGCAGGGCTGGTCATCATTGGAGTTGCGACAGGGCCGCTGCCTTTTTGGATCGCAGTCGCAGGCGACATGGGCGTGTCGCTGCTTGTTACGGCGAATGCGATGCGGCTTCGGCGCTAACAGATTCCTGCGAACGAGCGAACTTTGTCTTCGGTTGTCTTCTGCGTTGCCGCAATCAGCGCCAGCGTTTTGTTTCCATCGGGCGTAAATCTGAAGCCTCTTTCAGTGGTCGCTGCAACAGGATCCACGCGAAAGGCATGGCAAAACGCTCGATCTTCTGCCAACAAAATGTTCACCATTTCGACTTGCCAGTCTTCGAGCGCGACCAACGCAGCCGATGCTTGGTCTCGCATATCTGCGGTGCGCGCAACGTTTCTCGCGCATTCAAAGTCCTTCATCGCTTCTGGATACATTCCAAGCGATTGGCGCAAGAGTCCGCGTGTGAAATAGTATCCGGGTTCATTCGGATTGATTCTCAGCGCTCGACGCACCCATTTGAGCGCGCCGAGAATGTCTCCTGTGCGCCATTGCGCTTTGAGCAACGTTTCGATGGCAAAGAGGCTTTCAGGGCTTTTTCGCAACCGACGAATCGATTCGTCCATCGCTTGTTTTAGGCGTCCTCTTTCCAATAGCGTCGATGCCCTCGATTCTGCCGAGAGCTTCTCGTTCCGACTTAGATAATTCAACATGATCGTAGCAACCAGCGTTCGGGAGGAGAACACGGGCGGCTCGACGTCGCCGCCTGCATCGCCTTCCGTCCGTTCCACGGTATCCGCGGATTCTCCTGCACTTTGCGGGAGGGGTCCCCGCCGGGTTTCTCTCCAAACCCGGACTCGCTTTTTCTGCGAATCTGCGACCATTATCAACGTTCTCCGGCGTTTCGTCAACTGGTAACCGTGCTGGAATCTTCCATTTCGTTACGGGTTTCCAGTCTTTCGTTCAAGTCTGCGGCTCTCGCCTTGACTGCCAGAGGGATGCTCGTTCTACCGTTGGGGGCATCAACGGACCTCATGGCCGCGAGCGCAGCGATCTCGTTTGCCCAAGATTGTGCGGATGCGAACGTCGCTTCAGGGAGCAGCACCACGAAGCTTCCTTCTGCTTTGCGGCAGATCTGGGCGCTGGTTGGGGCATGGCGTCGAAGCAGGAGCCCCAATTGCCTAATTGCGATCTCGATTGCGGGCTTGCCGACTTCCTCTTCGAGTTCGGCGAATTGAATGGGTTCGAAGTAGACGAGGCAAGCGTCTTTCGAAGTCACGCCTACAACCGCCCGCTGAAACTCTGCGATGGTGAGGAGGCCGCGAGGAGCATTGATGTCGATGTTTTCTTTGCGAGAGCTGATCAACGTCCATGCATGCGCGACTTCTGCTGCGACATCGTGAACGGTTTTTGCGTCGTCTGGAGTGAGGGAACCATGCGGGGCGCAGGCGATTGTAATCATTCCGATCGCTAAGTCGCCGTCGACGATGGGAATCGCTAAGTAGCTTCCGACGCGCTTTCTGGTCGCTTCGACATGATCGATCCATTTGTGCTCTGCCGTCGAATATGCGTGAATGGGTTTCGCACCGGATGCGTACCACTCATCGAATGACGAGAAGAGCGAAACATCTCTTCCCCCTTTTGCGAGCAGAATGGGCTTTGATTCGTCGAATGCCCAGATGGCAACGTGATCGCATTCGATGACTTCCGTCAGCGCCTTTGCAGTGCGCTTCGCAATGTCGGTTTCCGTTGTCGCTCCATCGAGTCTGCAAGCGATTTCGTAGAGCAGCTCCGCTTCTTTTTGTCTGCGGATCTGCTTTCTTCTCATTCGCTCGTCCATCATGATTTGGGCAAGTGAATCGGAGAGTTCTTCCGCGCTCTTGCGCACGGTTTCGAGCTTGGTTTCGTCGCTAACGATGATGGTCAGCATTCCGACCACGAGTCCTCGATGCTTTAGCACAACGTTCGTGCGTACGAACTCTTCATCCTTTTCTCTTGAGATTGCTCGGATCGCTTGTTCGGCTTTGTCTTTCATTCGAAAGACCGCATCGCCCGGATCGACTTTGAACGCAAGCCCGTTTGAGTCGTCTGGAACGCGGCCTGAGCTTGCTGAGACGACCATGCTTTCCGTCGCTTGGCGGCTGGAGTAAAGAATTAGTCCGTCGACTTCGAGAAGGTTTCGGAGTTTATCGACGATGGGTCCGAAGTCTGCGCCCGGTTCTTTTCGCGACAGCAAAAGTTGCGCACTGATTCGATCGACACGCGATTTTCTTTCGAGTTGTTTGTAGGATACGCTGAGTCTTCGATACTGTTCGCGCAGTTCGATGAGAGCTTGCGTTCCGGATTCGGTTTCGGCGCCGGATGACTCTGCGAGTTCGGTGATCATTTCTTGAATCGTTCTCGGTCTGACGACGATTCGCGGCTGATTGACGAGCATCGCGATGACGAGTACGCCTGCTGCATGGGCGAGGGTGTACATTGAAGGGATCGTTCCTTGGCTAACCAACATGCCTGCACCGATGAGCGCGGCGGCGCCGATTGGGCCAGTTGCCAGCGGGTTGCTGCCTCTTTTTGCAACTGCGTAGACGATGGGCGCCGCGACCAGGAGGCCCATGTTTTGGAGTTGGCCGGCATAGGCCAAGACGGCGGCGATGGCGAGTGCATCGAGTCCTGCTGTTAGGCCTGCGAAGCCCGGATTAACGAGGCGTTTCTGTTCGATCAGATACGCGACGAATCCATAGGACGCGGTCAATAGGCCGATCCTCCAGGCGACATCGAAGGGCGGCACGTTTGTCCAGCCTGCGACGGCGATCAACGCACCGGCCATTAATATTCGGGCAGAAAACTCCCACATGGCTCCAGGTTGGTTATCGGCGAAGCTGAAGAAAAGCCTTAGGGTTGGGGCGTGGTACGCTTTTCCCTATGAAGCATTCGGTTGTCGTTTTGTGCCTTGCGTTTGCGGTTGGGTGCGGCATGTCGGAGGACGAGGTTCGGCAGAAGGCGGGGGATACGGCTGTTGCCGGGAAGCGGGCAGTGGATACGGCTGCGGCCGCGATGAAGAATGCCTACGATCATGCGGCGGAGGTTGGGAAGGAGTATGCGGTGAAGGCGGGCGAGGCGATCGACGATGCGACCTTGAAGGGCAAGGTCGTCGCTGCGATGAAGTTGATCGATGGCCTCGATTCGAGCGCGGTCAGCATCGAAGTCAAGGATGGGATGGCGATTGCGAGCGGGACGGTGAAGACGGAGAAGGAACGGATGATGGTCGAGGGCGTTCTGTATGGCGTGACCGGTGGGAAGTATAAGAATGAGGTCGTGGTTCGGTAGTTTGGTTGGTTGACTATATATATGTAATTGCGGCTCTCCATTAGCAACGTATTGAATAGGGCCACGACTTCACAATTGACTTTGTGAAGGTTAGGTACGCTGGGGTTATGGCTGAGCTGAGTCATCTGGATCCCGAGGGCGGTGCGCGGATGGTGGACGTTGGGGCGAAGGGGGTATCGCGTCGTCGGGCGGTCGCGGAAGGTTTCGTTTCGCTTTCGCGGGAGCACTTGGCGGCGATCGACGGGCATCCGAAGGGTGATGTTTTCGCTGTCGCGCAGATTGCGGGAATTCAGGCTGCGAAGCGCACGTTCGAGCTGATTCCGCTTTGCCATCAGGTCCCTTTGTCGCATGTTGGTGTTCGATTGGACTTGGAGGAGGGGGGGGTCAGGATCCTTGCTGATTCGTCCGCTGAGGCGCAGACTGGAGTCGAGATGGAGGCATTGACTGCGGTTGCGGTCGCGGCTTTGACGGTGTATGACATGCTGAAGGCTGCTGGGCATAGGATCGAGATACGCGAGATAAGACTGTTGGAAAAGACAGGTGGGAAAGCGGATTGGGCACGGAAGGATTAGCTGGGGTTCGCTTCGGCGTGATAACCGTTTCGGACACGCGAAGCGTCGACGATGACGCGAGCGGCCCTGCGATCGTGTCGGCGTTGTCTGCGCTCGGCGCGATCCACTTTGAGACTCGAATCGTTCCTGATGAACTGGACGCGATACGCGATGCGGTTTTAGGGTTGTGCGATTCATGTTCGGCGGTCTTTTTGACCGGCGGCACAGGCTTCAGTCCTCGGGACGTGACTCCCGAGGCTGTTTTGCCGCTTTTGGACAAGCGTGCGAACGGATTAGAGATTGCGATTTTGGGACACGGTTTGGGGCGCACCGCTTTTGCTGCGCTATCGCGATGCGTTGTTGGTGTTAGAGGCTCTGTTTTGATCGTTTGTTTGCCTGGATCGCCGTCCGGCGCGCGCGATGGAGTCGAGGCGATCCGCGAAGTCTTGCCAAGTGTGCTTTCGCAGATTCGCGGTGACGGATGCGGGCATGATTAGGTTTGGTTTTCATGGCGTGGTGATTGGGAGTTTTGGTTGCGCTTAGTCGACACGCACTGCCATTTGAATTTCGGCGATGCGTTTCCTGATGTTTCATTGACACTCGATCGCGCTCGGGCAAATGGCGTGGATCGGGTGATCGTGATTGGATGCGATACAGAGACCTCAAAGATTGCCGTTGAACTTAGCAAGGAATTTGACGGCGTTTATGCGGTTGTCGGATGGCATCCTAACTATGCGGCGAACTATTCGCGCTCGGAGTTAGGCTTGATCGAAGCAATGCTTTCGCACAAGAAAGTCGTTGGGATTGGTGAGATCGGTTTGGACTACCATTGGGACTACGCGACGATCGAACAGCAACGCGCGTGCACATCGGATCATTTGCAGTTGGCGATTTCAGCTGGCGTGCCGGTCGTGTTTCATTGCCGTGAGGCGTATTCTGACTTGCTCGATTGGATCGAACGTTTGCCCATTGCGCCGGAGAAGATGGTGTTGCATTGTTTCGGGGGGGATGCTATGCATGCTTCGCGCGCGACAGAGTTGGGGATATATTTCGGTGTGGATGGGCCGGTTACTTACAAAAAGAACGATTCATTGCGACTTGTCTTGGCGTCGGTCCCAAGCGAGCGATTGATGTTGGAGACAGACGCGCCTTATCTGTCGCCTGAGCCGTATCGCGGGAAGCCGAACGAGCCTGCGATGGTGAGTGTGATCAATGCGAGGCTCGCGGAGGTTCTTGGAATCTCAGTTTCGGAGTGCGCTGAACTTACGACTTCAAATGCGGAGCAGTTTTTCGGGGTATGATTCGCGCTCGTCCGGGGCGTTAGCTCAGTTGGTAGAGCAGCTGACTCTTAATCAGCGGGTCATAGGTTCGAGTCCTATACGCCCTACCAACGTTTTCAAGTTCAAAATGGGCTGAAGCGGGTGGTAGGGCAGGACACCGAAAACCGCTCCGTCGCACAATCCGTAGCACAACCAGCTCTTTTCGAGGGGTTTCCGGGCCTGTTTTCGAACCCTTCGAGATTCTCGAAAAGTTGGCTACGGAGAAACGAAAAAACGAGTCAACTCGCGGGGCCGATAGGTTCCGCCCTATCCGTCCGCGAGTAGGCCGTTCATCTTCTCGGCGGCGTCTTGGGTGAGGGTCGGAAGGACGTGGGAGTAGGTTTGAAGCGTGAGGGTTATCTGCGAGTGTCCCAGTATCTGCATGATCGTTCGGGGGTCTACGCCCTGTGCGAGCAAAAGGGTCGCGCAAGAATGGCGGAGGTCATGGAAGCGGATCGCGGGAAGGCCGTTCTCTCGAAGGATTCGGTAGAGGTCTCGCCGGACGTTGCGTTCTTCGCACGGAGTCCCGACGGTCGAGGTGAACACGAGGCCCGTTTCCTTCCACCGACTCCCGGCTAAGGGCCGGTCTTGGAGTTCTTGGCGGAGCCTGTGGTCTTTCAGGGCTTCGACTGCGAAGCCGGGGATCGGGACGGTGCGGAGCGCGGACTTCGACTTTGGGGCCGAGAATCCCTTCCCCCGTCGTCCCAGTTGCCTCCGAACGGTGAGGGTTCGGGCGTCGAGGTCTACGTCTTCCCAGGATAGGCCGAGGGCTTCTGAGAACCGAAGGCCGCAAGCGAGCGCGACGGCATACAGGGCTTCGAGCCTATGCCCTTTGACTGCCGATAGGAACCGCTTGGATTCGTCTACGGTGAGGAACTTCGGGGGTTTGGGTTCCTTCTTGGGACACGAGGCGAGAGAGGCGACGTTTCGGAATATCAGTTCGTGGCGCATGGCGAAGCCGAGCGCGTTTCTAAGAACCCTTCGCAGGTGTTCGGCGGAGCGCGTTCCGTTTTCGTGGCGGTCGGTTAGGAAGCCCGTCACCTTCTGCGGCGTGAGTTTCGAGAGGGGGACTTCCCCAAGGCCGGGGATAAGGTGGTTCTCTACTATCTGCGAATAGGACTCGAAGGTAGAGGCGCGGATGGTTTGCTTCATGGCGGGAAGCCAAACGCTTCGAAGGAACACGCGGAGCTTTTGGTCCGAATCGGCTACCTTCAATCCCCGCGCTTTGCGCACGCTTGCCGATTGCAGGAACTTCACGGCTTCGGCTTGCGTGTCGAAGTAGCGAGAGGTTCTTTTGCCGTTGCCGACGCTTATACAGGCCCGCCACTTAGGGCGACCGTGTACGGTCGCTTTGCTGATCGAACCTTCGCCGGATGCTCTTTTCTTCGTTTTCGCTGCTTTCATGCTATACCTCTCTTGGTCTGTTTTCGGGTTCTGTACGCTTTCATCTTGCAAGCGTCGGAGTGATAGCGTTGCTTGCCGGTATTGGGGTAGAAGTACGCGCCGCAACCTTTGCATCCGCGCATTTCGGGA
>JAHCHL010000003.1 GCA_026129745.1 Fimbriimonadales bacterium
TATCACGGAAGGCGCGATTGCGTCCTGCGCGTTGACACATGTCCGGTCTTCAGAAAGCGATAGCATCCAGGGGCAAATCCGCGATGGTGGTCTTGTGTGATGCGACGTTATCTGCCACGAGATTTGCCCCAGCCACCCCGATTGGAAGTTCTTTCTTTCACGCTTCGGCCACCCGCCCGCCGACATTCTTGTTTGGATCGGGCCCTACTTATGGCTTCAACAATTCGATCTCTACGCGGTCAAAGTAGAATCCGCCCACGTTAGTAAACCAGAAGACGAGCTGAACATATTGGTCCCCTGGGAATTGCGGCACTACGATAAGGGGAATGGCATGGTCGCCCTTATACAGAGTGAATTCCGCATCGGGATTGGAGCCGCTCGAGAACACCTTGAACAATGCACCGTCCATCCCGTTCGAAATGTACATTGTGACAAGATATACGTCCCCCGCCTTTGCCGCTTTGAACTGTGCTTCGACTTGCGCGCTGAGACCTTGTTCGGCGGCCAACAAATAGTAATCGCCTGTCGTGTCGTAGATTACGCAGTGCAGCAGATTGAGTTGCGCTTGGGCGCTATACGGCTTGCGGCCTGTCAATGTGACTTTTGTGAATTGCGTTGCACTTGGCTTGAGATTAATACTTCTCTTAATTTCCGCAACGCGCGTAGTGCTCAGCGATGGTATCGCTCGCTTCACACGGGCTGCGAACGACGGATGTGAAATGTTCGTCTGTCGGCCGGGCTTGCCGATTAAGATCGGCTTAGAAACGTTCAAAGTCGTCTGGTCGCCACGCTGCTGGGACGCATCGTAAGTCGAAGATAGTAGCAAGAGCGCGGGGCAACAGAGCAACATCGTCGCAAAACATTTTCCGATGAGTGAGTGCATTGTCTTCCTCTCGGGGGCCGCGCTTCGGCAAGGCATGCGGCCCCAGTGGCGACATTATGCCGAATAGTGCCGCGAGCTCTTCGCCATGACTCCCGACCCCAAGATGCGCGGCTACAAGAACGGCCGCTTCAACTTCAACGTCAGGGGCGGGCGGTGCAACGCGTGCAAGCGCGACGGCATCACCGAGATCGAAATGCACTTCTTGCCGGACGTCTACGTGCCGTGCGAGGTCTGCAAGGGCCGGCGCTACTGCCCACGGTTAGCTGTTACTACCTCGGCACCGGCTGCGGTCCTTCTAACTCCAAATTTCCAAGTCCTTGCGCTGGGCTGCCGTCTTCGAAAAACTCGACAGTTTCCGCATCAGAGTTCTTTTTCACGGCCAACATAATTCCTTCGAGAAGAATCCCTTCGTTGTCGGTTCCATAGCCTCGCCCGAACAAACCCGAAAAGTTCAGTTTCAGATTCTTACCGTCCCTTATCGCTTTGACGAGCCGCGCTTCTGGCGCAATTGTGCTTTCAACGAGAAACCGATTGACTGCTTCAACAACCGGATCCTCGCCAGTTGCTTCTACAACTTCCTCTTCCCATTCGAGCTTCCCACTCGACCCATCCGGAATCGTAATTCGAATTTTATCCGATCCCTTGCTGTCATTTGCGGGCACATGAATCTCTTCCTTGCGCAGAACGTCCTTTGGCGGACCATTCATGACGTAGTAAGCAATACCGGCCAATACGGCAACTGCGACGACGATTGCCACAATCGTCCAGAGTGCGTTACCTGCGTCCCTTGTTCTCATTTCCTACATACACCTCGATGCCTCGCACGATGGCTTCGGCAACGGCTCTTCGAAACTCAGGGTCCATCAGCTTTTGCCTGTCTCGTTCATGGTTGATATACGCCGTTTCGAAAAGCACCGCAGGCATTCTGCTGTGTCGCAATACTGCGAAACCGCCGACTTTGTAAACCTCGGAGTCGCTGCGCGCGCCATGATCTGGAAGGCCAGTCACTTTCACGACTTCGGCTTGAATACACTCCGCGAGCGCGCGACTATCGGGATCTTGCATGTGATAGTACGTAAACGTTCCAGACGTAGAGTTCACGATGTTATTCGAATTTGTATGAATGCTGATAAAGAGATGCGCTCCGCTCGCGTTGGCCATTGCCGGTCTGTCATTCAATGCGATGAACGTATCGTCTTCTCGGGTCATCAAAACAGTCGCCCCCCCCTCTGCAAGATAACGTGCGACGTGCCGAGCGATGTCGAGGTTGATGTCCTTTTCAAGCAGGGTGCCCCATGATGCTCCAGGGTCTGTCCCGCCATGGCCCGCATCGACGACGATGATCTTTCCGGCAAGCCCTCCGCCGGAATGTTTCGGCCTCGATATGCGGACGAGCAAATTCGGACCTCGCGCGCCGACATGAATGCCCATCGGTTGCTCGATCTCGAAGCGCAAAGCCAAACCGCCGCCTGGCCTGTCCATCAAACGTCCAGATCGAATGGCCCTCGCAGTCAGATCGACGAGCCTCGCATTCGGCCCAAGCCGGGCCGAAGGAAAATTGACCCAATGAACGCCGGCTGTATCACGCAAGACTGAGAATGTGCCAGGAACCCCGCCTTGGAAAGGGATTTGGATGATCGTTTCGTCGTCCGTATCAGAGACAACTTCGGGCGTGCCCAGAGTCATCGGTGTAGGCGCATTTGGACTTGGCCGATAAGGGTCAGGCTTGACGGTTCTTGCACCAGACCAAAAGACGCGAATGGAACCCTCTGGCGTAAGTCCACCTTGCGGCTCCGCCAACACATTAAGCTGCGCAACGACACGCACCGTGTTGGCATCGAATTGCGACATTCGAAACTCGCCCGAAGTTTCCGGAGCTGCGCCTGGGTCGAGCCTTGCTCCATACACGTCGACGACAATTCTGGGCGGGGAGTCCATACGAAGAACACGGTGGCTGACGGGCCCGCGCACATCGACTTCGATTCCGGTCTCCCGCACCGCTATTCGTCGAATCGTCGCATACACCGTAAGGACGGACTCTGTTGTCCACTCGCTGCGACCTCCGACCGCCGACACAACCGCTCGCAGCGGAACGAAGTCCGTGCCGCCCCTTCTTCTTGCGAAAGTGTCTACAGTTCTGCCAGCCACGACGACCCGGGCCTGCGACCCACGGACGGATGCATTCCAGCCGAGTCGGTCTAACTCGGCTGCCGGAACGAAACACTCGTCTCCCAGCCGTTCAGCAGAAGAAGCGAACGCGACTATCTGACCGGCGTAGATGACCGTGGCCAGCTGGCGGCTTTCTTGTGCGCCCGCAGAAACGGTAACGCAAAGAAGCAGTGCAAGAGCAATGCCCTTCAACATAGAACTTCCCTGTTCCTCTCTTTAGATTTGATGGTCCGGCATCCGTGCCAGACAAAAGACGATCAGGCCCTGCCTGTTGCTTGGAGCGCGTTCCTCGCAATCGAGTGCAGGATCTCTTTCCATCGATCCTCTTCTTGCAATTCTATCTCAACATCCTCGATCCCATCCAAGCTGTACGTGATCCGGTACTTGTCACCGTCTGCCGGCTGAATCGCGGCCATGGGCATCCCGACGTTGCAAACGAACTCAGCGACCTGAAGATCGCGCTCGACGTGCGCGGGCTCTCGGTTCTCATCTGGCTCCAGCTCGATCCGAATTGGGAGGATAACTGGTGCCTCAGGATCGGCTTGCGGGCTTAATCCAAGCGACACCTCTATCGTGTGCCTTGCGGTTGCCCTGGGCAAATCCGGCCTGTAGCCAGCGACATATCCAAATGGCATCTGATGATGAATGGCGAGCCCCAAATCGCCAGCGAAGCTCGAGAAGGCTTTCGAAACCGTTAGCTCGACTGGGGACTTAACCAGCGGCCCTCGCTCGGCGGGATCGTGTCCATTCAACCACTTGAAAATCGAATCGACTGCAGTCTCTGCTCCTCGGTCATCGAAGGTCATCTTTGCCGAGAACCCTGGCTTCTCGAATCTAAGGACTCCGCGGCCCCCGGCTTGATCTGCTTCGACAAAAGGAAGTTCCGCTCGTCGGTAGAGATCCCGGATTCCTGCGCTGATGGGGTCGGTTTCGAAGATCAAGATCGGGGTCGCTTCGTCATCATCCTCGCGAACGAGCGCCGCGAACGCAGGCTTGTTCAGCTCGACCGCCAAAGTAGGGATCTCCGGGTCGTTAGTAAACAAGCGCTTCCTGGCTGGTCGAAGCGCAAGGCGAGTGCCGGGAATCTGCGAAAAGCAATCGACGATGAGGCGATGTCCGCTCTCGAGTACGAGGCGATTAGGTTGGAATGGCAATTTCAATCTCCGCTTTTTCTAAATATATTTGTTACAGGACGCTGCGTCAGGGCACTACATCCGAATTGGAGGGATTCATTTTGCCCTGAATGAGCGTCCCAATTCAAGGAATACGACGGAAAACCATCCGTTTGTTCAGGGAGAACTATGGGACATTCGACTTTCAAGACCGGGCTTGCCGAAGCGCTTGGCGTTTTTTTGCTCGTTTTCATTGGCGGTTCCGCCATCTGCGTCAGCGCATTTCAAGGCGGAGGATACGGCCTGCTCGGCATAGCTTTGGCCCATGGAATCGCGCTGATGGTTGGCGTGTATATGACTGCCGGCATTTCCGGAGCGCACATCAACCCTGCCGTCACCTTTGGCCTGGCTGTTGCAGGTGTCATCGAGTGGGGAAAGGCTTTTGTGTACTGGATATTCCAGTTAGCCGGCGCGGTCCTTGGTGGCGTCTCGGTGCTAGCAGTCTATGGAAGATTGGTTCCCAAGGACGAGGCTCCCTACCTTGGAACCCCGTTTTTCACCGCCGACGGTGTCGGCGCATTCAACATCGACGCTCCGAAGGCGATGCTCGTTGAAGCCCTGATGACCTTTATCCTCGCGATGACGGTGTTTATGGTCGCGGTCGACGGAGCCAGAAAGGGCCGGCAAATGTTCGGTATCTGCATTGGCTTGATCGTGACGGCACTGATCCTCATTGGTGGACCCATCACAGGGGCCGCGCTAAATCCCGCCAGGTACTTCGGAACGGCCGTGGTTTCAGGCCACCTATCGCAGCTATGGGTGTACTTCGCCGGGCCACTATTGGGAGGCTTGCTTGCGGCGCTCGTTTGGAAGTTCTTGTTGCGGACGCCGGAAGAGGGTGCCGCAGAGGTCCAGTAGGTTCGAGCGACAGGCATTTCGACCTAAGGCAGAATGCTCCTATTGTTTGGGGCACCAAACGCCGATGAAAACGGTATAGGCTTTCACAGCGTTTAACCCATCAGGACAAACATGAAGACTCGAATCCTTTTTGCAGCCGCGCTCGCGCTTGCGTGCCCCGCCCTTTTTGCGCAACCCGTTACATCTGAAACCAAGGCCAAGCTCATCGAGCAGATATCAAAGCTGATCTCGACCGAGGTCTATGTCGGCGGAGTGGACTTTTCCAAGTGGGACAGTTACCTTGAGAACCACCGCCATGAGATCGACAAGGCTGAGACCGGCGACCAATTCGCGGCAGCGATTAACCGTGCGTTTGCGGAGTTTGGATTCTCACACCTGTCTGTGCTAACCCCGAGGGCCACAACGACCCAGATGACTGGACAGAGCGTTGGAATCGGCATTTTGGCCGAGACGCTCCCGGAAGGTGTGCGCGTTTCGCGAGTGTTGCCGGGCGGGCCAGCCTCGAAAGCAGGCCTGAAAGAAGGCGAACTGATCTTTCTCGCGGACGGCAAGCCGGTCAAAGGCCCGGAGAACATTCGAGGCGAAAAGGGCACGGTCGTCGAGCTTGAGATTCGCAAGCCCGATGGAACGGAATACAAGGTTACGATCATTCGCGACACCTTTAGCGTGCTCGTCGAAGATGAGCTGAAGTGGATCGACGAGAAGACTGCGATGATCGTCGTCAACACGTTCGCAGTCGGTTACAAACGCGACCAGATCAACAAGTTTTTCGATGAAATCAAGGAAAAGGGTGCCGAGAACCTGATCATCGACTTGCGTTCGAACGGCGGCGGCAGCACGATCAACCTCTTCCATCTCGCCGGAAAGATCATGCCGGGCGGAACGCCAATGGGCAAGTTTATCACTCGTGGTCATGCGAACAACTGGATGCTGAAGTATCCAGACAAAGAACCGAATCCAGTCGAGATCGCCAAGGAATTCGGCTTGACGCTGACCGCAACCGGCCCGAAAGACCCTGTTTACACCGGAAAAGTGGTCGTCCTGACCAGCCCAGTTTCGGCAAGCGCATCGGAGATCTTTGCGGCGACCGTTTTGGACCATGCCCGCGGCAAAGTGATCGGCGCCAAAACCGCGGGCGCGGTTTTGGCGAGCCGGTTCGCACCGCTGCCGGAAGGCTGGGCGATGCAGATTCCGCTGATGGAATACGTAACCACCAGCGGGAAGCGCTTGGAAGCTGTAGGAGTTACTCCATCTGTGGCAGTCGGTATGCCGGAGCTGACTCAGGACGATGCAGTACTAAAGGTTGCCATGGACACACTCAAGTCCATGAGCGCGTGGGTTGGCATCGGCCAATGAACCACATCGTGTGAGTCCGTTTGTCGACTTCTCGGCAGCCTGCTCTCCTTTGAGTTCGTTCAAGTTTGCTCGCGCATCTTGACGAGGGAGTAGCCGAACCCTCAGATTGGGCGGAGCACCGCCAAAAAGCCCGATGCCCTTGAGCCTCGCTTGATTTCAGTCAAGGTATCCTCCTCGCAAGAATCGCGGGAAGTTTTCCCGCCCAACAAGGAGAGTTTCATGCCTGAAGTCAAGCTCGTTTCGCCAACGCCCCTCGCAGAGAAAGTATTCACCACGGAGCGGGTCGGGATCAGCCGCAAAACCCATGAGGAGCACTTCAAGCTCTATCAGGGCTACGCTAACAAAACCAACGAGATCAGACAGGCTCTCGCCGACCTCGGTGCCGACCCCAGCAAGGCGAACCAGATCTTCAGCCAAATCCGCGCGCTGAAAGTCGACTACACGTTTGCCTATGGCGGCTTCGTCAATCACACGATCTATTTCGACATTCTTGGAGGCGACGGAGAGCCAAAGGGCGAAGCGTTGTCGATGATCGAACGAGACTTCGGCTCGTTCGACAATTGGAAAGCGGACCTGAAAGCTACTGGCATTGGCGGAAGAGGCTGGGTTTGGACTGCCTTCGACCACGAAGAAAAGACCCTCTTCAACTACATCGGCGATGCCCAGAACACTTTTCCGATGTGGGGCTGCACCCCAATTCTTGCGCTCGACGTGTATGAACACGCCTACTATCTCGACTTCGCCACAGCAAGAGCAGGGTACATCGACGCTTTTTTCCAAGTGATGGATTGGGATGCGGTCAATGCTCGACTGGCTAAAGTGCGGTAATCTATAAGCGCAGGTGGCCGTATCGCGCCGGTTGTTAATTCGTCATGAACAAACGGCGCGATTTTTGCGTCCTTAGCCAGTCCGGGTAAGACCGAGCCGCCAATGCCTAAGCCACGCAGTGCGGGCAAACCCCATCAGGAGTGAAAACAAGAAAGTGACTAAACGTAGAGCCTTTACTCTCATCGAATTGCTGGTTGTTATCGCGATCATCGCGATCCTTGCAGCCATTCTTTTCCCAGTCTTTGCCACCGCCAAAGAAAAGGCGAAGCAGACAAGCTGTCTCTCCAACGTCAAGCAGTTAGGAACCGCGTTCTTCCTCTATCTCGGTGACCACGACGACACGTTCCCGCTGGCGTTGACCCACGATGGGACGAACTATCGTGCGAACACGTTCATGGAGATCCCCGCCAACTGGCGAGCAACTCAGTCAGTCAACCGACATGAAGAGAACCGAACTCACTGGTCGAACTCGCTGTTTCCCTACGTGGCGAACTACGGCATTTATGCGTGCCCATCTGGCCCTGAAGAGCGGCTCGCAGGAGTGACCTACACCGGCAACACGGTTCGCCCGCGGGAAGTGAGCTATACGTTCAATGGCCTGCTCCATGCCTATAATCAGTCTGGCGTCGCCAATGCGTCGTCGCTCCCGCTGATGTGGGAAGGGCTTGGCAAGGTCAAGGTCCTCGGTTTTGCGATCGCAAGCCCGAACTTGAACTGTACGACCCTCGCAGTGCCTTGCGGCTACTACTCCAACGCCGGCCCTGGCGCGATCCTTGTGGCTAATGTGCGATCCCAGTGGATCCACAACAGGGGCGGAAACTTCGTGAGAACGGACTCCTCGGCAAAGTGGTCACGGCTTGGTGCTCAAATCACGCCTCAAACGACCGATATTCGGGTCGACCCGTGGCAGACCTACAACGCCCAAGGCTTTGGCCTCACCTACTACGCTCAGAACAACTACCCCTATTTGTTCCGGCCGGATCACCAATTCGACGATTGATCGGGACAAGTTGCTGGATTTATCGGAGCCCCATGGGAACCTATCCCGTGGGGCTCTCGTCTCAGATGCGGCACTGAATTTTTGCCGAATCACTTGGCATTTGGCATAATCCGTGTTATACTGAATCGTTACGCGCCTATGGCTTAGGCCCATCTGGCAACGGAAGCCTACCGAAACCAGTCTAGCCTCCTGCCAATGCGCATGCCTGATTGATCATTGGTTGATTGCCTGCAATCATTTCTGTAGGAGGAAATAACAGATGCGACGAAGAGCCTTCACGCTCATCGAACTGCTCGTGGTCATCGCGATCATCGCGATCCTCGCAGCGATCCTGTTCCCTGTCTTCGCCACTGCGAAGGAAAAGGCTAAGCAGACTTCCTGTCTTAGCAACGACCGACAGTGGGGAAGCGCGTTCCACCTGTACCTCGGCGACCACGATGACACGTATCCTTTGGCGATGTCGGTCATCCAGTCCTCGGGCGCTTACCGATGGAACTTCTATCACGCAGTTCCGAACAACTGGCGAGTCAGCCTCGGTGTCCAGTATGCCGAGGAAATGAAGAACCACTGGTCGAACTCAATGAAGCCGTACATTGAAAACTACGGCATCTACGCCTGCCCGTCCGGACCTGAAGTCCGACTTGGCGTCAACTACAACGAAGGCGGCGCACGTCCGCGACAAGTGGCTTACACCTACAACGGTATTCTCCACGCCTATAACGCGTCGGGAATTGTCTCCCCATCGGAACTGATCGTTCTCTGGGAAGGCCGTGGTAAGGCCAACGTTCTCGGATTCGCGCTCTCGAGCCCGACCCTAATCTGTACCACCATCGCTGATACCACTCCATGTCTGTATCGACCAGCGAACCTGCCGCAAGGCGCTATGTTCGCGGTTGACGGCACAATGTGGATTCACAACCGAGGCATCAACGCGACGTTCGGCGACAGCCACGCCAAGTGGCGACGCGTCGGCGCGCAAGTCACGCCCGGTTCGCCCGGACCTCCGTTCACGGACTGGAGAGTCGACCCGTTCACGGGTTACAACCTCCAAGGGTTCCCGGGTTGGTACTGGTGGGATGGCTTCCATGCGTGGCTGTTCCGCCCAGGTTACGACTTCAGCGACTAATCGCTAAGTTGTAGACAAGAAGGTTGCGCGCGGCCCATAATGGGCCGCGCGTAGCACTTTTCTGGAGGTGTAAACCTAATGATTCGAATCAAAACACTGCTTGCCGGACTGCTCGCAGCCGGATTCATCCTCGTTGCTATCGGTTGCGACAGCAACCCGGAACCACCTGAAGTCGACCCGAATGCTCCGAAGAAGGAAATTGCTCCGGGTGAGCGCGGCGAAGGGACACCAGGCACCGCAGCCCAATTCGAAACACCGCAAGTCGACTAAGTGAGCCAGCCTTACGGGCTGACCAGATACCGACCGCAAGTGCGCCTCATGAGGAAGCCCTTGCGGTCTTTTTTGTACGAAGACGTTCATTGAGATCCCGAGGTGCCAGTGGGAGCTGTCGGGTTCTGGAACTAATCCCTTACAATTGGCGTGAAAATTGCTGGCGAGTCTCTTGCGGCTTGACAGGCCCGTACGACCGCCAAGTGAACCTGACCAAAGCTCGTCTCAGCGAAAAAACATGAAAAAGTCGATCTGAGCCGAACTTATGGGTGGACGAACCCGTCCACTAAGGGCCTGTTTGTATTGCTGCGGATTCGTAAGTGGCCTCATGTGCCTGCCGCAATTGTTTGCCCGTAGGGCGGCACTAACTCAAAAAACGAGTAGGAGATACACATGAACACAAAAAGAGGTTTCACCCTCATTGAACTACTGGTCGTAATCGCCATCATTGCGATTCTTGCGGCCATCCTCTTCCCTGTGTTCGCTACGGCTAAAGAGAAGGCCAAGCAAACCTCCTGTCTGAGCAACACTCGACAGTGGGGCACCGCCCTTCATCTTTACCTTGGCGATCACGACGACACCTATCCTCTGGCGATGTCGGTCGTCCAGTCCTCGGGTGCATACCGATGGAACTTCTATCACGCCGTTCCGAACAATTGGCGTGTCAGCCTTGGCGCCCAATACGACGAGGAAATGAAGACCCACTGGTCGAACTCGACCAAGCCGTACATTGAAAACTACGGAATCTATGCATGCCCGTCTGGCCCCGAAGTACGCCTTGGCGTTAACTATAACGAAGGAGGCCCGCGCCCTCGACAGGTTGGGTACACGTACAACGGTCACCTCCATGCCTACAACGCATCCGGAATCATCTCTCCGTCTGAGCTGATCACGATGTGGGAAGGCCGTGGTAAGGCCAACGTCCTTGGTTTCGCTTTGACGAACCCGACGCTGATCTGCACCAACATCTCGGATGTCACGCCGTGTCTCTATCGTCCATCCAACCTGCCGCAAGGTGCCATGTTTGTTGTGGACGGTACGATGTGGATCCACAACCGAGGCATCAACGCCACGTTCGGTGACAGCCACGCCAAGTGGCGACGAGTCGGCGCCCAGATCACTCCGCAAGACACGGACTGGAGAGTCGACCCGTACACCGGCTACAACATCCAAGGATTCCCGGGCAGCTACTGGTGGGATGGTTTCCACGCATGGCTGTTCCGACCGGGATATGACTTCAGCATCTAACCAAAACGAAGCCTGACGCTTCGTTGCCTGCCTACACGATTCCGCCCGTCCCAGCAAAGGACGGGCGGCTTTTTCTTCGTAGAGGGCACTCACAGCTCACGTTTTCCGGTTTACTATTAAGAAGCTTGGGAGTCGGCCGGACGGCGGCCCCGACGAAAGTTGGGGAGGAAAGTCCGGGCTCCACAGGGCAGAGCGCCAGGTAACGCCTGGGCGGAGTGATCCGACGGAAAGTGCAACAGAAACATACCGCCCCGATTCGTCGAGGTAAGGGTGAAATGGTGGGGTAAGAGCCCACCGGCGTCCCGGAGACGGGGCGGCCGGGCAAACCCCGCTCGGAGCAAGGCCTAATAGGAAGGGAATGATGCTGCCCGCGGACCCTTCGGGTTGGCCGCATGAATTGTGGCGCAAGTCACAATCGAGATAGATCGCCGTACAAAGACATAACCCGGCTTATAGGCCGACTCCCAGCGCTCCTTGTTCGAACCATAATCAGCGGATTGACGTCATTAGAGACTGGCTCGCAATTTGCGTTGCCAACAGTTCATAGCATCGCTCGAAATGGAAGGAGTAGCACACAAGATGAAGTGGCTTAATAAATTGGGCCGATTAGGCCTCATTGCAACGGCAGCAACCGTATTTGTACCAGGCATTGCTCACGGAGGAAATCACACCCCGCTCGAACGCCTCGACATGATGGCGAACGAGATCGTTTTCCAAGATTTGATGAAGCGTTCCGAATTATTCGCGCAAGTAGTCGGTGGAAACAGAATTGCCGGCAAGCCCGAGTGTCGCGTAGCGGGAAACATTTCCGTTTTGTTTGGACCCGGAGCATCAGAGCATGAGAAATATCGCGTGATGCAAGAGGTCATGAAGGCTGGCGGATTGCAAGGCATGTATCAGGTTGGTGGTCGATGGACGCAAACGGCGACAAACGCATCGACCGGATCGGCAGGTGACCCTATTACAGTCACTTGGAGCATTGTTCCCGACGGCGTAACAATTCCCAATGCCGGCCTCGGCTCAGGTCCGAACAATATCAACGCACAAATGAACGGTCAATTCGGTGGAACACTGTGGATCACCAAGATCGACGAAGCGTTTATTCGCTGGGGTCAACTATCAGGTGTCACATATGTTCAAGTCACTGATGACGGTGCGTCACTCCACAATTCGCCCGGTAGAAACACAGCACCGATTCGCGGAGACGTTCGAATCTCGATGTTTCAAATGAGCAACGGCAATGTCATCGCTTATAACTTCTTCCCCAACAATGGCGACATGGTGTTGAATCGTTCATTTCTCTCGAGTTTCGGCAACTCAACTAACAACTATCGATTCTTGAGAAATACAGTTGCTCACGAGCATGGCCATGGACTTGGATTCGATCACGTCGACCCAACGAACGGAACGAAGCTGATGGAAGCGTTTCTCAATACGAACTTCGATCATGCGCAAAGCGACGACATCCAAGCAATCCAATTCAACTATGGCGACCCATTTGAAAACAACGACACAGCTGGTACGCGAACCAATCTCGGAACGGTTAGCAACAACCAGACAGTCAATAACCTATCGACGGACAAGAGAACGGACGTCGATTGGTATCGAGTCCTTGTTCCTGCTGGAAAAACACTATCGATAACGATCACTCCAGAAGGCGGTGTTTACCAACAAGGTCCTCAAGGCGGAAGCACCACGACAAGAAACGCAAACGCAATTCACCAACTGCGTGTCACGGCATTCTTGGCAGACGGAACGACGCAACTTGGCTCAACGACTGCGTCGGCGGCAGGGCAGATTGCAACCCTATCCAACGTGGTTCCGCCGCTAACCAATGAGCTGTTCATTAGAGTAGATGCAGTTGCAGGAACACTCAACGACATTCAACTCTATCGAATGACGTTCAACCTCGCCCCGCTAACGGAAGCCTATGTTCCGCAATCACTCACCATCAACACGGGCGTCCAAACAGGAGGCAACGTGGGTTCGCTTGCGAACAGCGACGATGATCGACTGTTGGTACGTGAGGCTCCGCCTCTTGCACTGGGATTGCCGTCGATTCGGTGGTCAGTGACTTCATTCGGCAGAGCGAATGCGCCAATCAACACGGTCACGGTTCGTGTCGAAGCATCGACAAGCGCAGCTCCTGCAGCAAGCGTTCAGCAAAGGCTGTTGCTCTGGAACTGGAACACGAACCAATACGAAGCAGTTGATACGAGAAGCGCCACGGCAAGCGACTCGACGTATGACGTGCTGATCAGTTCGAACGCGGGCCGATTCATGAACGCTGCGACTGGCGAGTTGCGGGCGAGGATGGAATGGTACGATCCAGGCACACTATTCTCGTTTGGGTGGATTTCCCGAACCGACCAGTTGCGCTGGACAATCGTCTATCAATAAAAACAAACGACCAACGCCCCTTCGACAATGTTGTCGGAGGGGCGTTTGAGTTTACGGTGCTTCGATTCGGATCGAACTCTGAATGATGTCAACGAACCACACTACGCTTGGTGGGCGGTACTGGACTTGAACCAGTGACCCCTTCGGTGTGAACGAAGTGCTCTACCACTGAGCTAACCGCCCGCCGAGCAGATGATACCGCCTTAGGTGCGATTTTCTGGAGCTGGCCGATTGCGCAGAATCGCAATGAATGCGATCACTCCTGATGCAGCCATCGCGGTCAGCAAGACTGCCAAAGCTGCTTTCGGCTCGCCAGCGCTAACAGCTTCCCAAGCCGCAATTGCGCGCCATCCGTACATGGCTCCAAGCAGCAGCGCCAAAACCATCCCCAGGTGAATTCCGGTCATATACGCCGCTTTGCTCTTGCTTGATGACAGAAAGGCCATGACAAGCATGAGGGCGCCGCCGCCTCCGCCAGCAATGACCGCGGTGCGCGCTTTGGCAGAAAACTCTTCGACGGCCCATGCACCTAACCCACAGACGATCAGAAACAAGCCGAAAAGCACCATGATCCGAACAGACTTAGGCATATCGAAATGAAGTATACGCCCGGTAGACTCGAGCGGTGCGCCAACCCATCATCCTCATCTCACCCGATGTTATCGTTCACGGAGACATACCGCGAAAGAAGTCCGCACTCGGATTGGACTATCAGCAGGCGATTTCGGATGCAGGTGGATTGCCCATCGTGGCATCGCCCTATGCGAATGCGAGCGAATTGTTTGACCTGGCAGATGGTTGGTTGATAACAGGAGGGGACGACTTGCCGGCGAACCTCTTTGGTCAGGAACGGCATGAAGCGAACGTCGATGTCGATCCGTTGCGGCTGCAAAGCGAATTGCGTCTGCACGAGAGGTTCTTCGCATCCGACAAACCTGTGCTCGGCATCTGTATGGGAGCGCAGTTTCTAAACGTAATGGCAGGTGGCGACTTGATACAGCATCTGCCAGATGTGTTGGGAAACGACTGTCGAAAGAACGGCACTACGCAAATTGCGATTTCACCGAACTCCAAATTGAAGTCGATTGGATTGCCTGACACATTCGAAGCTCGATGCTTTCATCATCAAGCGATTGGCACAGTCGGCCAAGGATGGACTGCCACTGCACATGGTTCGGACGGAATCATCGAAGCGATCGAACAAAGCGGAGATCATTGGCGAATCGGAGTTCAGTGGCATCCCGAGAGGACATTGGAGTCGACACCCTCGCGAACACTGTTCGTAGCGTTCGTTTCAGCCTGTGCTAATCGACGTTAAGCACGCTCTCGGCCAATATCGCAGCAGCGAAGTCGTCGATTGGAACCGGTGGCACAAGCAGAGTGCTTGGCAACAGTCGCCGCCATCCACGGCGAGGGGTGTATTCCCAATACCGCTCACGGGCTCGCATAGAAGTGTCTCGCTCATCGACGACTAAAATTGACGCTCCAGGTAGGTCTTCTCGAATTTTCTCGACAGTTTTCTTTGAGTTCGTTCCATTGCCCACAACGAGAATCTCGGCGTTATAGGCATCGATCATTTCGCGAACTTTAGCTGTGAATGATTCAAATTCGACTACGCCTCGTTGCTCTATCTGTGTCTTTCCATCGATTCTGCGAACAACGGCTAAGCCTACTTTTGCAATGCCAGGATCAATGCCCAATACACATCGCATCGTTAGTTCTTAACCCTAATTTCAATTGGAACTCTATCCCCAGAACGCACTTCTTCTGAAGTCACAAACGAAATCGTCACATTGCCGCGTGCACGCTGCACTTGATCGACGACTCGGGCAATCAGCTTGATTCCAGGAAGCTCGATCGGAGGTTCGCCACCTACGTCAGGGATGACTCCGTCTGCGTAAACCTTTGCGCTCAAGTCTCCTTGCACAAAGTTTAGAATATCAGAAACCGTCTCGTTTTCCGTCCTACCGCCTGCAAGACTCATCGTTAGGATCTCGTGTCCTTTGTTGTAAACGAGTCTGTTGCGGTAAATGACAATGTCCAGTGGGACGACTCGACCAGCAGGCACATCTCCGGCGAAGAAGTTGTAGAACGCGGATGCGATGGCCACCAACTCGCCATCCGATCGGACGATTGCGTCCGCCCACGCTTCCATCTGGTCTTCAGCTGTAATTGTTATGATGGTGTTCTCACCAACAAACCTCTGTCGATCCTGCACTGATGCGGCTAAGCCATTGTCGAGCGGCTCCGCGCCTTTTGCCTTTGCAAGGTTGCTGGCTTCTTCGATCAGTCTTCGCAAATGCAGGTGTGCGAATTCCCGAGATATGCCACCTTCAATGTTAGATCTCGCAAGTTCTTGTCCCTTGACAATGAGAACTGGGCTTCCGCGGAAGATTTGCGCACTCGCAATAATTCGGTCAAGGCCTTGCTGCAACTGAAAAAGTTCGTTGCGCTTCGACTGTAGCTCAAGGGCCAAATCCATGTTTGAGGCGCTCAGCTCGCTGGCTTGCTTTTGTAATCCTTCAAGCGTCTTCTTGTAATCGGCGATGCTTGATTCGGCATCAGCAACCCTTTCTCTCGCTTCATCGAGCTGTTTCTCAAGCTCAATCAACTCCTGCTCTTTTCGAATCGATTGTTGATACTGATCGTTTAGCGCAACGAGTGTATCGTTATACTGGCGAGTTACGTCGTTGAACTTCTCTGTCATCTCTGCAAAGTCATCTTCCGCCTTTTGGAGCCGCACTTCGGATGCCTTAACTTGCGCAGTAAGTGCTTGTTCGGCCTTCGAGAGTTCGTCGACATGGGACACCAACTTCTCTTGGTTCGCCCGTGCCTCGGCGATCTGCTGTTCCAGTGTTGTGAGCTGCGATTGCTGAGCCAATAGCGCGTTTTCGGCAACGGCCTTGGCATTTGAAATCGATGTTAGTTCGTTCTTCTGCGATTCCACTTCCTCCAGCAAACTGTCTCGCATCTCGACAACACGAGGTCCCTCATAAACCCACTTTCGCACGGGAGCGCTTACAGCCATGATCGTGAAAGTGGTGATGATCGGAATGAGCGCACCGGTGATCATTGTGAATGCGATGGCGGTGTGCTTGGGTCTGAGTCGCCCGATGCGCAGGCGTTTCTTACCCATTCTCCGACCAAGCAAATCTCCGGTGTAAGCCAAAAAGCTTCCGAGAATTGCAAGTGCTAAGACGACGATGACTAATGTCGGTATCTGCATGATGGTTCCTATCGACCTTTACTCCAGAGTAGTCCAATGGCGAGACCGAGTCCGATCAGGACCGGCAAAAAAGCAGCAACGAATGGTTCGACAACGCCTCCCTTGGCAAGAATCATGAGGTAGGTCTGTGCGACATAGAACGCAAATATGATGGCGATGCTCAAGGCCAAGCCCACTCCGAAAGACTGTCTTGTTCGGCGAATAGCGGCGGGCGCGCCAACAAGAGCAAAAACCAGCGCTGTGAGAGCCAAGCTTGGCTTGTTCCAATAGGCGGTTTCCAATTCGCGAAGCTTCACAAACAGTTGACGGTCTTTGCCGTCGACAGCCGCAAGTTCTTGGCGCTTCTTGCCGATCTGATGGCTAATTTCCTGCATAGACATCGTGTCGAAGTCCAGCTTTCGCCGAGACAAAATGTCTGTTGGCGTAAAGTCGAAAGTCGATCCCTCAGGTGGGCCCATTTCTTCCGATCGCACGACACTCACAGTACCGTTTCTCACGTAGTAAATCTCCGCTCCTTCAATTCGCCAGTCTCTAAGCGGAGTGTAATAAACACGACGAGCGAACATCATCCAGGCCGGAGAGTAGTCCTGGTTGTACCAAACACCGGAAACGTTATACATGGCATCGTTTGCCGGATCGACGTCGCTCGCAAAGAGGCCGCCACGCAACTTTCCCTCAATGAAAAGCGGTTGGTAGAACGGTGTGCCTCCAATGCCCTTGAGTTGCTTTGAAATCTCGCCTTGCAACACGTTCGCGCGGTTGCTCGCTTCCGGAACGATCGTCTCGCCGAACACGAATGTCACTATGCTCACGAAGAGCCCGAACACGAAAACTGGGCGCATGAGTTGAACGAGGCTTGCGCCTCCGGCCATTGCGGCGACGATTTCGGAATCGTTTGACAGCTTCGCAAATGCCAAAAGCGATGCGAGCAGCATCGCCATAGGAAACGATTTGACGATGAGGCTCGGCATGTAGTAACTCGTCAGAGTCATGACCGTTCTGATGTCGATACCTTCGACAAACAGATTCGTCACTCGCATGAGGTACGTGGCTGCGATGAGCAACGTGCTGAAAAGGCAGACTCCAAAGATCCAGGGTCCAAGCAATTCTCGAATGACAAGTCGATCGACCAGTTTCATTCGAACTGCTCTCCCAAGTAGTGCTTGCGCACCTCGGGATCATTCTTTATCGTATGGCCGTCACCTTCGCGAATGATTCTGCCTTCGACGAGAATGTAGTTGCGGTCTGTGATCCCAAGCGTCGCGCCAACGTTATGATCGGTAATCAGTATCCCAATTCCCTTTGTCTTTAGGCTTGTGATAATCGATTGAAGTTCTTCGATTGTGCGTGGGTCGATCCCCGTGAACGGCTCATCCAGAAGGATGAACTTTGGATCGCATGCGAGGGCGCGGGCAATTTCGACCCTTCTGCGTTCGCCGCCTGAGAGTACTCCTCCACGGCTCTTTCGTAGCTTGTCCATGCCAAGTTCCCCAAGAAGCTTGTCGACAATCGCACGTTGGTCTTTGCGCCTGACTCCGCGCATTTCTAACACCAATCGAAGGTTCTCTTCAACAGTCAATCTTCGAAAGATCGACGCTTCTTGCGGCAAGTAACCGATCCCTGCTCGAGCACGCTTATACATAGGCCAGCGCGTGATCTCATTGTCATCCAACAGCACTTTGCCTTCGCCAGGTTTGACGAGTCCGGTGATCATGTAAAAAGTCGTCGTTTTGCCGGCACCGTTTGGGCCAAGCAATCCGACAACTTCACCAGTTTGCATCGACAACGAAACGGAATCAACGACGCGTCGCGATCGGTAGCGCTTGACGAGGTTAATCGCCGTAATCTTCATGCGGAACCACCTCGCGAGAACGCAATCTTGCGCGGCTGAAAAGTGTTCTCTTTGAAAGTTATGTCGACTTGCGGAGAGTAGATCGTTCCCGCGCCTGAAATCAGAGCAGGATGTCTGCCTCGCAACTCGGAAACGCCACGCAGCACCATGGTGGAATTCGACCGCTGGTAATCGAGCGATTCGCAGTTTCCTTCAACCGACCACTGCGGGGTTCCGCTCGAACGCTGCTCAATCGGAAGCAATCCCCTGATATTTGCATCGATTCCTCCGCGGCAACTGAGCCAAAGCAAGACAGTAGCTTGACGCCCGTTCTCTTGTCCAGGCCCGACTTCACCTTCGAAAGATCGCGCAGAGATGTTGACAGTTTCTTCCCCCCCGCTTCTCGGCCTCCGAAGTTGAAATGGTGAGCCTTCTCCTTCGATCTTGGCGGACTCTTTTGCAGAACCTTTCGCAACGCTTACACGGTTCAGATCAGTAATCAATACATCGCTTCTCTCGTCTTCGAACCGAATGCCGCCGCCACTACCTGAGATCGAAATCGGTTCAAAAGCGTTTCTCCTGTTCATCGCGTCTCTGTCGAATCGGACGGCGACGGTCGGTGCACTCAGAGTACCTCGCACCGTTGGATGACTGCTGATCGCTCTAACTCCGCCCGTAAGCCGCAGCTCAAGAGAACTTCCGTCGTAAACCGCCGAGCTTCCTGTTGCAGAAGCATTCCACTTCACTCCCCCCTCCAGGCCTGTCATGTCGACACGCACTCCGCCATTGAAAGTGCCTGATCGCAATCGATACTGCTCGCCTTCGCGGGCCGCAGTGACATCGAGCTCCCTGCCTGTGACCGTCAATCCATGCTGCTGCCACGTCATCTTTACTGCGGTTCCGCGCAGTTTGAACCTTGCGTCACGATTGTCATTTAGAAACTCGACTTCCCCGCTGCTCACACCATAAATCGTTAAGTCGCCATCAGATGAACGAAACCAAATATCTTGCCCTTGTACGGAGATCATCCGCAATGTCGCATCGCTTGCATCAAGTTTGGAGAAAAGAGCGCGAGCTGAATTGGCTCTTTCGATCGAGAATCCGTTTGCGATCGCGCTGACGCCGTCGGTCGCTTCAATCTCACCATCTCTCGATGTGTTGCCGATTGCTCCTGCCCGCAAAGTCGCTCTTCCATCTGCCGTTTTCGCTTCGACATTGCCTGTCAATCGAAATACGCTATCAGATTCATTGGCAAGGCCCTTTTCCGCATTTGCTGTTAGGAACGGTTTGTTGCTTTGAAAGAGCGTCAACCGCACTCCGTCCAAATCGCTCACCATATCCCCTGTCCGTAAGGTTGCATCGGCGCGATCCGCTTGGATCTCCCATCGTCGTTGGCCTGACTCGTCTTGAGAAGCAATCGTCAAGGTGCCGGTGGCGATTCCGATCGGCGTATCGTGTAACGCATCTCGTTCAGGCTCCGCTCGACTCTCGGTTGGCGCCTTCGATGCACAGCCGGCAGCAAGGATAGCTATCAAGAAGAGGGCAATACGGTGCAAAGCGACCTCCGTTTCGCAAACTTTCCTGCATGGCTTCCAGCTAATTGGCCGCAAGCCGCAGAAATGTCGTGTCCGCGCTCCATGCGTTGTGACACGTTGACTCCAGCCGATTCGAGCACGGCTCGAAAGCGACGGACACGATTCCGGCTGGGTCGTCTGAATCCCTGTTCGGTATCCACGTGATTGAAAGGTATCAAATTGACGAGACAAGGCAATCCTTTGATAGAGCGTGCGAGTTCTTCCGCCTGATCTTCTGTGTCGGTTACTTCTTCGATGAGTAAGTATTCAAACGTGATTTTGCGCCCAGTCGCTTCCACGTATTCGCGGCACGCGCTGAGCAACTCGGCCATGGGCCACTTTCGATTGACCGGCATGAGCCTGTCACGGACCTCATCGAACGGCGAATGCAGCGAAATCGCCAAGTGGATGGGGAGCTTCTCGTTAGCCAATCTGCGGATTTCTGGAACGATCCCGACCGTCGAAACGGTCATGTGCCGGTAGCTTAGCCCGACTTCGTCCTTGAAAAGCCTTAGCGACTTGATCACATTGTCATAGTTAAGCAACGGCTCGCCCATGCCCATGTAGACAACATGTGAGATTCTTCGTGGCGACAGCCGTTGCAGCATCAAGTATTGGCCGACGATTTCGCCAGCATCGAGGTTTCTATCGAATCCCCCAAGGCCTGTGGCGCAGAAGCGGCAACCCATCGCGCATCCGACCTGGGAGCTTATGCAGCAACTGACTCTTGAAGAGTAGGGGAGCAGCACACACTCGAAGCCCTGTTGATCGCCGCTATGAACGAGCAGCTTATTCACGCCATCAGTAGACTCTTGCTTTCGAAGGATGGCTAAGCCGCTAACTTGCCATGTCGCGCCAAGGCTGGCGCGAAGGTTCTCCGGCAGATCGGTCATCTCGCCGAAGCGGGTGGCCCCCTTTCGGTAGACCCACTTGGCAATCTGTGCGGCGCGAACGTTGGCCCGTGGCTCTTCGCCAAGAAGGTCGGCAATTTCGGCTCGGGTCATACCCACGATGGTGGGGGTTGCGCTCACTCCGCGATTTTACACTTCAGGGGGCTTTTGGCCCGGTCTTGACAATGGCTTACCAAGTATGTATAATGGGGCGTTCAGGCCAAAGGCCTGTCGTCGTCTGCCGTCGCCCACGGGCGCAGGGAGCCGAGGAGCGGAAGGGCAACATTGGATATCTTCAGCATCCCGGTGACCTCGAACGAGGGAGGGGCGGCAAGACCCTCAAGGAGGAGTAACAAATGAACCGAATGCTGAAAATTGCTTTCGGCGCTGTGCTCGGCACGGCCCTGATGGGCGGCGCCGTCGCGCAGAACTTCCCCGACGTTCCTGAATACCACTGGGCCTACGAGGCGCTGCTCAACATGAAGAATGAGGGCATCCTCGTCGGGTATCCGGATGGACTTTATCGACCGGGTCGACCGGCAAACCGCGCTGAACTCGCGGCCGCCGTCAACTCCGCGTACGAAAAGCTGAAGGGCATGATCAATGGCCTTCAGAACCAGGTCGACACGCTGAATCGAAAGATCGGCGACGTCGAGTCGGGTCTCGCCAACAAGGCCGACAAGAGCGAACTCGCGGCTCTCCGCGATGCGCTCAACGCTCTCCGCGCTGAAGTCGAAACGATCAAAGGCTGGAGACGCATCATCGACGACCTGCAGCGGCTCGTCAACGAGTTCCAAGCGGAACTCCGCGAAATCCGCGGCGACGTCGATGGCATGAAGTCGGACCTCGTCGATATCAAGCGACGCCTCGACGCTCTCGAAAAGAGGAAGCCCGCCGTGGACATCCATGGCGACGTGAACCTGATCATGCTCGCCGGTCACTCGACCGACGACCTGTTCGGTATCACGGTGGATGGCCGCCCGACCGGATTCGGTCGTGGTGACTACTCCGGCCTTCCTGTTGGAATGACTCGCGACCTGACCATCGGTCACGAAGCAGCCTTCCGATTCTCCGGAACCAATGACACCGGGCCCCAGTGGCACGCGACGCTCGTCGTGGGCAACCTGCTCGGCTACAACTTCGGTAAAGGCGGATCATTTGGCACGATCTTCGGGAACCAGTCGGGCGTCCAATTCGGCGTTCCTTTTGCGGAGTCCAGCACGAAGGTCTACTTCCAAGACTTCGCCGTCAATCTGGGTACGTCCCTCTTCGGTCAGGGCATCGATCTGACGCTCGGCCGAGTCGGCTACCAGACCAGCGGTTGGTTCTTCGCTCGACAAGACAACACCCCATACTTCCACAATGAACGATGGGATGATGGCAACTGGTACTTCGATGGCGCGATCATCGGATTCAATTGGGGAACCGTTGGACTCGATGTCTTCGCAGGCAGACAGTCCGGCCGTCTCGACAGCGACGGGTTTGGATCGATCCTTGCGACCGAAGTGTGGCCAATGATGGTTGGGCCGATGCCTTCTGTTGTGGGGCCGCTTCTCATGGTGGATCAGCACCTTGGTGCTAACCTGACCTTCGGATTGGGTGACCGCGGTGATGTAATGCTCAATTACATCATGCTGGACTCCAACTGGACGTCCGGCGGCATCAACCGCATGACCGTGTTCGGTGGCGAAGTCAACTTCAACATCACCGACAACATCGCGATCAACGGCGGTTACAGCCAGACCAATTACCAGTACAACACGTCGAACGTTCTCGATGAGGATAACTTCGCATGGTGGGCAAACGTCAGCTTCAACTTTGGCCGCGCCAACATCCACGCAGGTTATCGCCACGTCGAGCCGTTCTTCGGTGCACCTGGTGACTGGGGACGAACTGCGTTCCTTTGGAACCCGACCGACCTGAAAGGCTTCCACGGAGGCGTTTCATTCGACGTCAACGATCGGTTCAACCTCGCAGTTGACGGCTACTTCTACGAAGCAGTCGACGGCGCGATCTTCGTCTCCGACCTCGAAGTTCTCGGGATCAAGGGCGAACTGAACTATCAGATCAGTGACACCTGGGGCCTCATGCTTGGCGGCGAGTACGTCAAGTGGGACACGACGATTGGTGGAACCAATCCGAAGGTCTTCTGGGGCCGCGTCGGACTCAACTGGGCGATGGATTCGAACAGCCAACTCAAGTTCTTCTACGAGCTGAGTGACCTGGACATCGATGCTGGGTTTGGATTCGGCATCTCCTCAGACCGCAAGGGTGGCTTGTTCACCGCGCAATGGAGCCGCAAGTACTAAACGCTTCGGCTTCCTGAAAGAAATCGGACCGGCTGGAGACAGTCGGTCCGATCTTCTTTAACCCATTCGCACGCGTTAGGCGTCTTATTAATCTCGGAGGTAAGCACACAATGAAACGAAGAAAGAAGCTGTTCGCTGTTCTCGCAGTCGCCATGATCGCGACATTCGCACTCGCACAGAATATTGGCGACCTCATCAAGATCGGCGGCATCGGACTTGCTGTTCGGCACTTCGGGCCCGAAATCAACAAAGCTGTCAACAAGCTCCAAGGATTCGACGACTCCGAGGCAATGATGACCAAGGTCGTCCCAATCCTCTCTGTCGGCCAGGGCGGCTATATTGGCGCGGCGCAAGTCATGGGGCCACCGAGTGCGGTCAACCAAGTCGTTGCCGTCGCTCAGGTCGAAGGAAACATCTTTGGCTCTGTCCGTCTCAAAGCGCTCATTCCAATATCGACGGAGAGAAACCTCTCGAACATACAAAGAGTGCCGGGTGTTGGTGTCAGCGGCATTATCGATCTGAAACTTTAGCCGGGTTTAACGTTTGATCCATCCGCGAACGGGCCTATTCGAGGCCCGTTCGCGTATAATGCCGCCCGCAATGTCCATCCGACTTTTCACGTCGGAGAGCGTCAGCGAGGGGCACCCCGACAAAGTCGCCGACCAGATCTCCGACGCTATCCTCGACGCTTGCCTTGAACAGGATCCCAATAGCAGAACCGCCATTGAGACGCTGCTTGGTCTCGGCTTCGCCGTTGTTACGGGCGAGATTAAAACCAAAGGCTACGTCGAGATGCGCGACGTCGCCAGAGGTGTCATCGAGTCGATCGGTTACAACGACGCAGACCTCGGCATGGACGGCAGGACTTGCGGCGTGCTTGTTTCCGTGAACGAGCAGAGCGGCGACATCGCGATGGGAGTCGACACAGGCGGAGCGGGCGACCAAGGCATGATGTTCGGCATGGCGTGCGACGAAACGCCTGAACTGATGCCGATTCCAATTGCGCTCGCTCATGCGATGATGCGCAAGCAGGCGGAAGTGAAGTGGAACAAAGATCTCGGCCTCCGACCCGACGCGAAAAGCCAAATAACGGTCGCATACGAAAACGGAAAGCCGAAGTACGTGCACACAGTCGTTTGCTCGTGTCAGCACGATCCGATGGACCAAGAAGAGGTTCGTAGCCGTGTTCGCGAACACATCATCGACCCGGTTTTGCAAGAGTATGCGAATGCTGGCGCGATCGAAATCGGCAAAGAGCTGATCTCTCACATCAACCCGACCGGCGCATTCGTTTCTGGAGGGCCACAAGCCGACAGTGGACTAACAGGACGCAAGATCATCGTCGACACATACGGTGGAATGTGTCCGCACGGAGGCGGCGCCTTCAGTGGAAAGGATCCGACGAAAGTCGATCGAAGTGCCGCTTATATGTGTCGACACGTCGCAAAATGCATAGTCGCAGCAGGGCTTGCAAGCAAAGTTCAGATTAGTGTCGCCTACGCGATCGGCGTCAAGGATCCCGTTCAAATCACCATCGATACGTTCGGGACCGGACAGATTGCTGACGAAGACATCCAAGCTCGCGTTCAAGACGTGTTCGACTTTAGCCCTGCCGGCATCACGCAGCACCTCAAACTTCGTGGAGCGTCGTTTAAGTATCGGCAAACGGCACGCAATGGACACTTCGGCCACTCGCAGTTTCCCTGGGAAAACACAGATCCTGCAGAAAAGCTAAAAGGCTAATACTCGATAAGCTCGCCGTCGAAAGCAACACAGTTCTTCAGGTCGCCGTGAGATTCGATGTTGCCGCCAAGAATGCAGTGTTCGATGCGACCGGCGACTTGCACTCTCGAGCCAGGAAGAATTGTCGAATCGCTTGTTCCGCCACATTCGACAAGGCTGCCGTCGCCAATGCAGGTCGATACGCCAAGCGGACAATTGACGAGCGCATTTGCTCCAATGAGAACTCCCCCCCCAATCAAATAGCGCGTGCATTCGAGAAACGAATCTAAAGTTCCGGTGTCGAACCAGTCCCCTTTGTAAAGTCCGGGCAAAACGGTTTCTCCGCGATTGATCAGAAGTTGAATCGCATCCGTGATTTCGTACTCCCCCCGTGCGCTCGGTTGCAATTCGGGAATGACTTCCCAAATCGGAGAGCGGAAAAAGTACACGCCAGCCATGGCGAGGTTCGATTCGGGCACGGCCGGCTTCTCCACGAGCTTTATGATCTTGCCGTCTTCGACATTCGCAACTCCGAACCGGCGCGGGTCGTCGACTTCCTTCACCAAATTCAGGTTCGCACAAGACGAATTGGCGAACTGCGTTCGAAGCTCCGAAAGCGGCTCACTGTAAATCGCGTCTCCAAGATAGACAATGAATTCGTCCTCTCCGACGAAATCTTTAGCAAACGAGATCGCGTGAGCGAGACCCTTTGGCTCAGACTGTCTGACGAAGGTCAGCTCAACGGACAGATCGTCACCTGTGCCAAGAGCAGTCCGCATCGCATCTTCGTTCTCACCCACGACAACGCAAATTTCAGTAACGTCGATCTCCCGCAATCGATCGAAAGCATAGTGGATGGTCGGTCGATTTGCGATTGGCAAAAGCGGTTTGGGAATGTGAGCCGTCGCCGGATACAAGCGTGTGCCTTTTCCAGCGGCGAGAATGACTCCTTTCATGCTGCTTGCGGTATCGTTTGGCGAGATCGATGCATTGCCGGCGCGACCACGGATGGATAGCACTGGCGACGGTCGGAACGCTGTCGTTCGTCGCTGTTAGTGGCTGTTCGAAAGAAGAGCCGCCTCCGTTTCCGGACCACTTAGAAGGGTACCTCACCGAATCTCCGAATCAAGGTTTCAAACTCTATGTCGAGGCTGCCAACGCAGCCGAGCGAGATGCCGCAGAACTCATCGGCAGAGTCAACTGGACACCCGATAGGAAGCGCGCCGCAATCCAAGCTGCCACCAAAGCGATCGCCTTGCTCGACTCGGCACACCAAACTGAATTCGAGTTCGTTTACTCTCCGACTTCGCCCTTGACACCCCAAGCTGAGCGGCGAGGTTGGAGGTTCATTGGAAGGACGCTTGTCTGGAGAATCGACGATGCCATCAGAGCGAACGACTTCAAAGCCGCCGTCGACGACTTTGAGCGCGTGGTGATCTTCGGAACGAACTTGTCGGGTGGCGATGGGATCGATGCGAATCTCGGCTTTTCCCTGATTAGAGAAGCGCGCGATCTAATTTGGGCGGCTTTTCCATTATTGCCACCCGACCTCTTGCGTAGAACCCACAGCGTCGTTATGAAGGCGTTGACGAACGCCCCAGGGCCTCACGTCACTCTGCGTCACGATCAAGCAGCGATGTTGAAAGCGGTCGCATCGATCCAAGAGGCCTATCTGGCAGGGGACTTGAAACCGTTCCGCAAGGCTCTTGCTGAGCCGGCCGCTCCTGCGTTCGACTTCCTCGATGAGCTTCGAAAGAAGCCTGCATCGGAACAAGTCGCCTACTTTGAGCGATTTGCCAGAGAAGCGAACGAAGAAGCCAACGCGCTCATCAGACAGGCTTCCCTGTCTCCACACCTCTGGCAACCCCATGAAGACCCAAAAGGCTCAAGACCTTGGTTTCGCCTCGCCAACAACTACTTCCGAAACGGAAGGCTGTTCCTCAAGGAGTGGGCGCTGCACCAAGCTCAAATGCGCCTTTTGGCAGTGGACGCGGCCTTGCTCGCAAGGGTGAAGGAGCGGCAAGAACTTCCGGCAGATTTATCTGGCATTCGAGACTGGGCACGGACCGATCCGTATTCAGGACGCGACTTCGTGTATGTTCCGCAGGGATCGGACTATAGGCTCTATAGCGTCGGCGAGGACCGCAAGGACGACTTCGGCGACAAGAAGGCGGATCTGGTTCCCCCCTGGAAGTGAGGAGTCGGGCAGGTAGACTTGCCGCCATGCAAGGCCGAGTCGTTTCCGTCCGATTTAAGCCGGAGAGAGGGCGAATGCAAGAGGCAGAGAGCCTCAATCTCATTGCTGAGAAGGGAATTGAGGGGGATTTCTATTTGGGCAGCCCCGATCGTCAAGTACTGTTGCTCGATCAAACGACGCTCGATGAATTCGGCTACCAACCTGGCGATCTCCGCGAGCAGATTTTGGTTGACTTCGAGGGTTTGCAAAGCCTTGAAGTGGGAAGCACCCTTTCGATTGGGGAGGCGAAGGTTCAGGTTACGATGGACTGCGCTCCTTGCCTGCACATGGCAGATACCCTCGGCGAGCCGGGCCAAGAGTTCGTCCAAAAGCTCATGGGGCGACGAGGCATGCTTGGTGTAGTGGTCGAGAGCGGCTCCGTTAGAGCCGGTGACACGGTCGCTGTTGAGGTGCCTGCCGGGGCATGAGCGAGTCTCGGCGCCCAGACTGGCTCGGGCTTGTTTTGGGCCTTGCCGTATTCTTGCTTGGGATCGCGATCCTCGTCTTCACGTTTCTGCAGGCAAGCGAATTCTTCGCCCAGTCGCCCGACAATGTGGTCAAGAAAGAAGACGTGGACGTCGCACAAGTGGGGAAGAACTTCGCCGACGTGATCCTCCAAATCGGGAAGCTGCTCGTAATGAGCGGAATCGGATCGATGATTAGCAGCAGAGGCGTTAGGATGTACCAGGCGGCAAGGCACCAAAGCGACAATCATACAAAGAATTCATAAGATTTCTCAGTTGGACCTTGACTCTCTCTCTTTAGTATAAACTTAGTACTGAAGAGGTTAGAAACTATGAAGCAGTCTTGGCTCGTCTGGATGCTTTTGGCCCTGATTTGGCTCGCAATGGCCGGCTTCATGGCCTCGTCGGCTGAGTTTCGCACATGGCTTGATTCGCGAAACGCCGAGCACTCGGATATGGGCCTCAAAAGGCATGAGCTCCCAGGTCGGGACCCGGCAATCGGGAGCAGAATAGGCTTGCCAGCATCTGACATCTACGATCGTAAGATCGAACCGAGCAACTCTGATTCGAAAGTGCTTATCGCCTATTTGGCAAACTGCTCTGCTTGTCGGAAGGATGCAATCGCACCGGAGCTGCTTCCATTCGAAGACTTTGATCTCGTTATTGTTGTTCATTCGGATCTAAGTGAAGTCGACAACTTGAAAAACCTATTGCCAGAAAACGCCCGAATACTTATGGATGAAGCCGGCAACATCGGAAAATCGCTGAACGCTTCCGCTCCTCCACGATACTATCTGTTGTCGGGAGAGCTGCGCTTGCTGGAAGTGCAACAGTTCATAGGAGCCTTGCCGAGGTTCGTGAATTATGAGGAGCCGCAACTGTGAAAGATCGAGCGCGCGGGCTTACCCTTCTCGAAGTTGCGATTGCTGTGACAGTGATTGCGGCGATCGCAGTGATCACGGTAGTCGTGCTTTCGCGTGGCAAGTTCAGTCGAGACGATGCAGTTTGCAAGACAAAACTAAGTCAGCTAAACATTGCATTAGGAGTCTATCGAGCTGCCTATGGCATCGAGGGTGAGGTTGTCGGGGCACCTGAGCGCTTAGGATTGCCACCGAGCTTGTTTCATTTGGGGCTTTCAAATGGGATGTCATGGCGAGAATATTTGCCAAGCATTCACTGTCCGAGAGCGTTCGCATCTGACTTGATAGGCGGAATGGCGCCGGTTGGATTCGGGTATGTGCCCAGCTCGGAAATTCCACTTCAAACCTGGCATGACGGTAATGTGCTGCTTAGAGGAAAGACTCCAGTGGCATTTTGTTTCTATCACAATCCACCCGGTCACGACCCTGATGATCCCAATCTTGAACATAGATTGAACATTCTGTTCTTAGATGGCAATGTAGGGCATGAGAAAGTCTTCGGAATGTCTGTCGAAGGTTTTCGGCTCGATACGTACAGTCGACTAAGATCGGAGCAGTAGCGATAGGAGCAATGAAATCTGCAAAGTGAAACGGATGATAAAACGACTCTCCCTGGCAGGTTTAGGCATCTGTCTTGGACTGCTCGTCAATGCTCAACTCCCCCCAACAGGTTGCACAGCTTTTGGTGCCTGCTCTGACGCGCAATGTACTGGTACAGATTGCTCGACGATAGAACTCAAATGCAAGTTTGGTGGCACCCAGGTCAGTCAGAACTATGTCTCGAAGTCGTGTTGTTCGTCACCTCCAGCTAATCCGAGGCATCCGTGGTACTGCTGCGAAACCAAGAACTATATGTATATCTGCAACAATGGAGGTGGGCTTGTATGTGACGGCATGCAAACGTTCGTCCGCAAAAACTGTGCAAGGAATAGCTTGCTTCCCTACTGCCCATTGAGCGGAACTGGATGCGGCGGCCAGCCTGATCCGGAGCCTTAGCGCATGGTCATCGAGCACAGTAAGAAATCCCGAGTGCGTCTTGTAATTGTGATCGTAACAATCGTTTTGATTGCAAGCGTTCTTGGCTATGTGTTGATTGCAATAAAAGAATCTCCAGACAAAGTGGCAGAACAAGTAGCGAAGGCATGGAGCGAAGGGAATGTAGAAGTGATCTTGCAGTACGCTCCAGCAGGTGAGATTGCGCTATTGCCAAAGGAGTCGTTTAGAAACGCTTACGAAAAGGTCGTTACTCAAGAACTGTCCGAACTTACACTCAATTCTGTAGAACGTTCAAATGAGGGGGCAACGTCAAGGTCGCGAAAGCAGCACACTTACATTGCTAATTATACGACAGGAAAGGGAGTTGAATTTGAGGCAGAATTTGTCGTTTTCTCTAACCATGAAGGAGTTGTCTGCGGGGCTCTCTCGACACTGTTCAGCATATATACGATGCACGCACTAACAGAGGGCGGATACGACGGCTCTTATCCTTCCTTTGTCAAGTTGCATTCACCGGCACAAGGAAGGATCGCAGCGATTCTGCGTCAATGCGGTATCAAAGAAGTCTACGACCCTACTGACGGCCGAACGATTCCGATTTCGGAATTCGAGCGAGAGTGACGCTCGAAAGCTCCTCGCCTGTCTGTCGTTGGCTCGATGTTCGGCAGCCTGGGCCGTTAGGTTGCACTGACCGGCAGGGCATCATCAAGACAGAACCCACCCAAGACCGATCGGGAGAATCTTGACGTTTAGGTCAAGATTGGCCCATAATACGCGTAGTTAGAGATAGCCCATGTCCACCGACACCCAGATACTCGAATCCGCCGCAGAGCGAGAGTACAAGTGGGGCTTCGTCACCGACATCGAGCAAGACACCCTGCCCCCTGGCCTGAATGAGGACGTCATCCGGTTCATCAGCGCCAAGAAGGGCGAACCGGAGTGGATGCTCGATTGGAGGCTGAAGGCCTACCGCCACTGGCTCACCATGAAAGAGCCGGATTGGCAGAACGTACACCACGAGCCGATCGACTACCAATCCATCGTCTACTACGCCGCACCGAAGTCGTCAGCCGATGGCCCCAAAAGCTTGGACGAAGTCGATCCCAAGCTCCTCGAAACCTACGAAAAGCTCGGCATACCGCTCCACGAACGAGCGATTCTCGCCGGTGTCGCCGTCGACGCCGTATTCGACAGCGTCTCGGTCGCAACGACCTTTCAGGAGGAACTCAAGAAACACGGGATCATCTTTTGCTCGATGAGCGAAGCGATTCGCGAGCATCCCGAACTGGTGAAAGAGTATTTGGGTTCGGTCGTTCCCTATACCGACAACTTCTTCGCGACATTGAACAGCGCGGTTTTCAGCGATGGTTCGTTCGTATACATTCCTAAAGGCGTTCGTTGCCCGATGGAACTTTCGACGTATTTCCGTATCAACGCGCGCAACACCGGACAGTTCGAACGAACGCTGATCATCGCGGAAGAAGGCGCGTATGTCAGCTACCTCGAAGGCTGCACAGCGCCGATGCGGGATGAAAACCAACTGCACGCCGCAGTGGTCGAACTCGTCGCTCTCGACCATGCGACGATCAAGTACTCGACGGTCCAAAACTGGTACCCGGGAGACGAAAATGGCAAGGGCGGCATCTACAACTTCGTTACGAAGCGCGGCAAGTGCCAAGGAAAGGCATCGAAGATCTCTTGGACGCAAGTCGAAACCGGCTCTTCCATCACATGGAAGTATCCAAGCGTTCTGCTTATCGGTGACGATTCGGTCGGCGAGTTTTACTCCGTTGCGCTCACATCGCTGAGGCAACAAGCCGACACCGGCACGAAGATGATTCACATCGGCAAAAACACGAAGAGCACGATTGTGTCGAAAGGCATCTCTGCAAAGCTTGGGCAAAACACGTATCGCGGATTGGTGAAGATCAATCGGGGCGCGGAAAACGCACGAAACTATTCGCAATGCGACTCGATGCTGATCGGCGACAAGTGCGGCGCGCACACGTTCCCATATCTCGAAGTTCGCAACTCAACAGCGACCGTTGAGCACGAAGCGTCCACATCGAAGATCGGAGAAGATCAGATTTTCTATTGCAACTCGCGCGGAATCCCGACCGAAGATGCAGTTTCGATGATTGTAAACGGCTTCTGCAAAGAAGTTTTCCGCGAGCTTCCGATGGAGTTTGCGGTCGAGGCGCAGAAACTGCTTGCCGTCAGCCTCGAAGGAAGCGTCGGATAAACAACAATTTGGAGAAAGGAATGCTTGAAATAAAGAATCTGCATGCAGCAGTCGAAGGAAATGAAATCCTTCGCGGACTGTCACTGACAATCAACGCGGGAGAAGTTCACGCGATCATGGGCCCGAACGGCAGCGGCAAGAGCACGCTCGCCCAAGTGCTTGCAGGCAAGGATGACTACGACATCACCGAAGGCGAAGTGACGTACCTCGGCAAAGACCTGCTTGAAATGGACCCGGAAGAGCGCGCTTGTGAAGGTGTCTTTCTCGCGTTCCAGTATCCGGTTCAGATTCCAGGAATAACGAACTCCTACTTCCTTCGCGCTGCTCTAAACGCGCAGCGAAAGCATCGGGGCGAACCTGAGCTCGACGCATTCGAATTCATGGCGATGCTGAAAGAGAAAGCGAAGCTCGTCGACATCGATGAGTCATTTCTCAATCGCGCAGTCAACGAAGGTTTTTCCGGCGGAGAGAAAAAGCGAAACGAGATTTTCCAAATGGCGGTCTTAGAGCCGAAGCTCTGCATTCTGGATGAAACGGACTCGGGCCTGGATATCGACGCGCTCAAGATCGTTGCGAACGGCGTAAACACGATGCGTTCGCCGGATCGCGCGATCCTCGTTGTCACGCACTATCAGCGCCTGCTCAATTACATCGTCCCCGATTTCGTGCACGTATTGGTCGATGGTCGAATCGCGAAGTCCGGCGGCAAGGAGCTTGCGCTCGAGCTTGAAGAGAAAGGATATGCCGAGTTCGAGGCGGCGACAGTCTGATGTTGGAGACGCAAGAGAAACCGATCAAATTTGCGGAAGGCTGGAGCGCGCCTGCGGACACTTATCGCGAGCTTCGCGAGTCCGCGATGAGCAAGTTTCGTGAACTGGGACTGCCGCACACGAAGCTCGAAGATTGGCGTTCGACGAGCATTCGCGATATCGTAGAAACCGATTTCAGCGATGAAGAACCGATGATTGGCGACATCGGGGCCATTCTCGAAACGATACCGCTTGCAGAGAACGCAGTCCTTGCTGTGTTTATCAACGGCAGGTTCTCTGCGCGTCACTCTAAAATCGACGAAATCGCATCGGGAGTTACGATCGCGCCGATTGCAAGCGCACAGCCGGATCGGCTCGGATCGGTCGCATCCTTCGAAAAAGATGCGTTTACGGCGCTCAATACGGCGCGATTTTCCGACGGCCTGTACGTCCATGTGCCTCGCGAAACGGCATTTTCGAAGCCAATATTCGCAGTATTCATCGGTACTGGCGAGAAGCCCGTCGTTGTCCACCAGCGAGTGTTGGCGATCATCGAGGAAAGTGCGGAAGCGACGCTGATCGAAACGCACGTAGTTCCAAACGGACAAAGAGCGTTCATCAACTCGGTGACAGAGTGCATCGTCGGGTCAAGCGCAAAGTTCGATCATGCGAAGCTGCAAATCGGAAGCACCGACGCCTTTCATATTACGCACTTCCAAGCTGAAGCAGGAGAACAATCTCGCATTCATCAAACCAATGTCACGCTGGGTGGGTCGATAGTCAGAAACGATTCGAGAGCAGTTCTGAACGGCGAGTTTGCAGAAGTAACGCTAAACGGTCTTTACGTCGCGACCGGTACGCAGCATATCGATAACCACACGACGCTCGATCATGCGAAAGCAAACTGCCCAAGCTTCGAGCTTTACAAAGGCGTTCTCGATGACAAAGCGACCGGCGTTTTCCGAGGCCGAATCATCGTGCGTCAGGATGCGCAAAAGACGGACTCAAAGCAGTCGAACATGAATCTCATTCTGTCCGACGATGCTACAGCATTCAGCAAACCGCAACTCGAGATCTTTGCAGACGATGTGAAGTGCACGCACGGAGCAACCATCGGGAAGATTGACGAAGAGGCTCTCTTTTACTTGCGGTCGCGAGGAATTCCGGTCCAGTCCGGAAGGCACCTACTCACTTACGCCTTTGCAAGCGACGTGCTCGCAGACTTTCCAGTCGAAGAAGTCAAAGAAAAGCTGGAAGCGCTGCTGTTTGCGCGGTTTACGTCGGAAGGCGAGTTGCCGAATAACCATGACAAGCGTGCGTGATGCCGTTTCGTTCGATGTTGAACGCATTCGCCGGGACTTCCCGATTCTCGGCAAAGGCATAGCGTATCTCGACAACGCGGCAACCACACAAAAGCCTCAACGAGTCATCGATCGAATCACTCGATTCTATCGAGAGCAGAATGGCAACGTGCACCGAGGAGTTCACGACCTAAGCGTAATGGCTACGCGCGAGTATGAAGGCGCCCGGCAGCGCATTGCAAAAGATATCAATGCAAAGTCTGAGCGCGAAATTGTCTTTGTGCGTGGCACAACGGAAGCGATCAATCTCGTCGCACAATCGTTTGTAAGGCCAAAGCTCAAGCAGGGGTCTCGAGTTCTGATTACTGCGATGGAGCATCACTCCAATATCGTCCCGTGGCAAGCGATTTGCGGCGAGACAGGCGCGAAACTCGATGTCGCCCCGATAGACGACAACGGGGATGTGGTGCTCGAAGCATTCGACCGACTTGTTAGAAAGGGTCCCGTCATTGCGTCATTCGCGTCAGTGTCGAATGCGCTCGGAACCGTCAATCCGATCAAAGAGATGATCGAGATGTGCAAGTCCAATGGAGTGCCGACACTCATCGACGGCGCACAGTCTGTTCCACACACACGGGTCGATGTTCGCGACATCGACTGCGATTTCTTTGCATTCTCATCGCACAAAGCGTTCGGACCGACCGGTATCGGCGCGCTTTACGGCCGTGAAGAGCTGCTCAATGCGATGCAGCCTTATCAGTACGGCGGAGACATGATCTTGTATGTCAGCTTCGAGCACACGGAGTACGCTCCGTCGCCTGCCAGATTCGAAGCAGGTACGCCGCATATCGCCGGCGCGATCGGAATGGCTGAAGCGATCGACTATGTACGAGAGATTGGCGATTTCCGCCTTCACGAGAACCGCCTTATCGATTCCGCTGTGCAACGATTGCATGAAATCGATGGCGTGCGCTTGGTTGGAATGCCGAAGCGAAGAATGGGCGTTGTGTCGTTCCTTCTCGATGGCGTGCATCCGCATGATGTCGGCACAATTCTAAACGAGAGCGGAGTCGCAATCAGAGCGGGACATCACTGCGCGCAGCCGCTGATGCATCGATTCGACATTCCCGGAACGTGCCGCGCATCGTTCGCCTTCTATAATAATGAGGCGGAAGTCGATGCACTCATAGCAGGTGTCAGAAAAGCGAAAGAGGTCTTCAGTCAATGAGCCAGTTGACAGAACTCTACCAAGAAGTCATCCTTGATCATTATCGCAACCCGCGAAATGCGAAGCCAATCGAGAAGGAAACGCACTCGGCAGAGGGACACAATCCGCTTTGCGGCGACGATGTCGAAGTGCACCTGCTGATTGAAGATGGGGTTGTTGCAGATGTCTCTGTGCGCGGTGTTGGTTGTGCGATTTCGACAGCATCTTCGAGTTTGATGAGCGAAGCGATTCGAGGTAAAAGCCTCGATGAAGTCGAACAGATGTTCGAAAGGTTTCATGCCATGGTTACATCACCAATCGATGCACCGGCGCCAATCGACGGACTCGGAAAACTTGAAGTGTTGGCCGGCGTTCGCAATTATCCGGTCAGAATCAAGTGCGCGACCCTTCCCTGGCACGCATTGAAGTCTGCAATTGCAGGATCGAGCGAGCCTGTGACGACGGAGGCAGGTGAATGAGCGACCCTATTGCCGACTTTCAGTCGCGAGTGCTCCAAGGCGAGGTCATCGAAGCGCTAAGAATGGTCTTCGACCCGGAGATACCCGTCAACATTTATGATCTCGGGTTGATCTACGAGGTGCAAGTGCAGGAAGGCAACAAAGTGCACGTCAAAATGACGCTGACTTCACCGGCCTGCCCTGTCGCCGGATCATTGCCAGGAGAAGTCGAAGAGAAGGTTCGTTCTGTCGAAGGCGTCACAGACGCTTCTGTCGAATTGGTGTGGGAGCCACCTTGGGATATCTCGATGATCCCTGAACCGATACGCATGGACTTAGGACTTTGGTGAAACGATGAAAATTACTGCACAAGAAGAGTACGGTCTAAGGTGCCTCCTGCAAGTCGCGAAAGCCGACGGCAGCATCACTATTTCTGAAATCTGCAGGAACGAAGGCATCTCGTCTGCCAACGTTGCCAAGATGATGAGCCTCTTGCGAAAGGGCGGATTCGTGAAGAGCAATCGCGGACAAGTGGGTGGTTATGAACTTGCAAGAAAGCCATCGGAAATTGCAATTGGAGAGGTGCTTGCATTCTTGGGCGGACGCCTATTCGATCCGGGTTTTTGTTCCAGCCATAGCGGCATCGAAGAGGAGTGCGCGCACAACTCCGATTGTTCCGTGCGCTCGGTTTGGCTCCGTGTTCAGTTCGCAGTCGATCAGGCCCTGGGCCGCATCAGCGTCGAGGACTTGTTGCGCGGTACCGAGCAAGAGCTGATTCGATTGCAGCCATCACGGATCCCATCGGAAGGAATCGCCAACCGCTAACCGATTGCGCCAAAGCCGGCCTGAATTGGGATAACATCGAGATTCTACGATGCTTTCTGCCGCCTTTGCACTCGCCCTGCTCGCCCCATCTACGCCACCTGTTCAATCGCCTGAGCGCCCAAGGGACATTTGGGTCTTCCGATCGGTTCTCGACAATCGAGCGCGCATTGTGACGTTGGCATTGCACAAGGACCTATGGGTCGCATACGACGCGACAAACTGCGGGCTGTATCGTGCGTGGACGGGTGGAGTGCGATTCGAAGGCGCAGTGTATACGACTGTTCATGGGCCACAGCCCAGAAGTTTTGGAAACTTGCATTTGACCGGAATTCTCGATGAACAAGTATGGTCGTTCGAACGAGGAGGAACAAAGCTCGATGCTAAGATCGAATTCAAAGGATATCGATTCGAGAACGGTCGCGCAACGCTCCAATACCGATTCAAACCCGACCGGAATCGAGACGTCTGGATTTACGAATCTCCTGAAGCCTACAGCCGCTCTGACGGCACAGTCGAATTCGAAAGAAAATACACGATAACCGGGTTGCGGCCAACTGAGCGAGTTGGTGTCCGAATGCTTTTGCCGGCAATCGCGAATACAACTACCGATGGTCAGTTCGAACGGATACGCCAAGTCGCCTTCGGTGACCGAACATTCGTCGAAGGCAATCTGTGGCTCAACAGTACGAATACGCGCCACTCGACGAACATCGCAATCCAATCGGAAGACGAAGAACTTTATGTTTCCACGACGCCACCAAACGAGGAGCAGCAACAAGCCCCGAGAGAACCCGGAGTGTCTCTTCGTGTCTACTTCATCGGCCAAGCGATGGAGCGAATTCCCAAATTGCTTTCAGGCCAAACGCCGAATTACTCGGTAGTGATTCCAGTCATCGACTTGAAAACAGACGCCGACTTCGGAGGACACTCGAATCACTTCTATGCGCGCATCACAGGGTTCTTGAACATCGATCAGCCGGGCGAATACACGTTTAGGCTCACATCCGATGACGGCTCGCGCCTAATGATACGTGACGAGCTGATCATCGACCATGACGGACTGCACAGCGCGACGCCAAAAGACGGAACGTTTCGGCTGTCTGCGGGCGAGCATCCATTCGAAGTCGAATACTTCGAGAACACGGTTGACAATGTGCTGAAGCTCGAATGGAAAAAACCTGGCGCGACCGAATTCGAATTGATTCCCGCGAGCGTATTCACAACGCAAGCCGGTGAAGTTCGCGTCACTTCACCGGGAAGAAAAGCAATCTTTGATCCAGCAAACAGATTCAGGCCTGGCGACGGCCGGCCCCTTGAGGACGTGCATCCGGCTTTCGACCTCGCGACAGTGAGACCGCGCGACTTCAGACCTCGCGTGGGCGGCATGGACTTCTTGCCGGACGGCAGACTCGTCGTATGCACTTGGGACCCAGACGGTGCTGTGTATATCCTCGAAAACGTAACGGACAATTATTTGTACAACGTAAAGGTGAAGCGGATCGCAGCGGGCCTCGCAGAACCGCTTGGGCTTAAAGTCGTAAACGGCAAGATCTATGTACTGCAAAAGCAAGAACTGACGTTACTCATCGATCACACCGGAGACGAAGTGATCGACGAATACTACGCGGTTGCGAATGGTTGGGGAGTTACGGCGAACTTTCATGAGTTCGCGTTCGGGTTGACTCATCATCGCAATCACTTCTATGCCGCATTGGCAATCGCGATCAATCCGGGCGGTTCGAGCACTCAACCACAGAACCAAGATCGCGGCAAAGTCATCAAGATCGCACACGATGGATCGTACACGTTCGTCGCAGACGGACTCCGAACCCCGAACGGAATCGGATTTGGATACAGCGGTGAGATGTTTGTCACGGACAATCAGGGCGATTGGCTGCCATCTTCGAAAGTCGTTCACGTCAAAGAGGGCGCATTCTACGGTTCGTATGCGGTGAATCCAGAATTAACTGGCAAAAGAACAGAATCGTTGCCGGTTGTCTGGCTCCCACAGGGTGAAATCGGCAACTCGCCAAGCCAACCAGCACCGCTCAATGTTGGGCCTTATCGCAATCAGATGATTCATGGGGATGTCACGCACGGTGGAGTCAAGAGAGTTTTCGTCGAACCAATCGAGGGGCAGCTTCAAGGGTGCGTTTTCCGATTTACTCAAGGTCTTGAAGCGGGCGTGAATCGAATTGTCTGGGGTCCGGATGGTGGACTCTACATTGGAGGAATCGGTTCGACTGGCAACTGGGGGCAAGAAGGAAAAGAGAGATTTGGCTTGCAGCGGATGCGATACAACGGCAAGCCGGTTTTCGAGCCGCTGGCAGTTCGCGCATTCACCAACGGAATGGAAGTCGAGCTAACTGAACCGCTCATGGCAGGCATGGGTGAAAGCGTTGGCGACTACACAGTCGAAATGTGGAAGTACGTTCCAACCGCAGATTATGGCGGGCCCAAAATAGACGAACAAACGATGAAGGTGCAAAGCGTTACAGTTTCGAGAGATCGAAAGAAAGTGTTTCTCGAGCTGAACGCTCTAAAAGAAGGGCACGTCGTTTACATCAGACTCAATAGGGGCCTTGCAAGCGCAACCGATCAAAAACTTTGGACAACCGAAGGCTGGTATACGCTGAATCGAATCCCCAAAAACAGAATGGGGCGGGTGGCCCCAAAGGCAAATCAAGTGAATCAACTATCAGAAGAAGAGAAAAGAGAAGGATTCGAGCTTCTATTCGATGGCAACAGAATCGAGCATTTCCGTGCATGGCGTGGACAGGCGGTTCCATCAGGATGGACGGCAATAGACGGAGAGCTTCGCTTCACGCCCGGTAGCGGACGAGGTGACATCGCAACGGTCCAACAATACGGAGACTTTGAACTGCGCCTTGAATGGAAAGTCTCCCCAGGCGGTAATAGCGGAATCATGTTTCGCTCCACCGAAGACAGAAACTACGCTTGGGAAACCGGGCCCGAAATGCAGGTGCTCGACAACGATTTGCATCCGGACGGCAGAAATCCGCTGACTTCAGCTGGGTCGAACTACGCACTTCATGCACCAGCAAGAGACGTCTTAAGACCGGTCGGCGAGTGGAACGAAGTAAGAATCATCGCCAAAGGCGATGACATCGAATACTGGCTGAACGGATACAAGATCGTTGAATACACGATCAACAGTCCCGAGTGGAAAGAACTTGTCGCAAACAGCAAATTCGCGTCGATGCCCGACTACGGACAGCGCAAAGTTGGCCACATTGTCTTGCAGGATCACGGCGATCTGATTGCGTATCGCAACATACGCATAAAAAAGCTATAGTTCTATTCCCGGTCGAAAAAACGGTCGGGCGGTTCTTGGTTCTGATAGAACTGCCCTAACGGCATTCGTTTCGCGTGCGTGTCGATCCAGGCGATGATCGCCATTCCGTTGTGGACTGGATCGGGTCTCCCCCAGCAGTCTGCATTTGGCCATGAAGGAGGCAACAGAAATTTGCCGTCGTCGCCGCACCAGCTTGTCGGAATCGCAGCTTTCGAGCCAGTAAACAAGACGGTTTCGCTCGGTTCACGAATTTCGCTGTGGTTCGCAGCGCGATGCGATGCGAAGTTGGAAAAGTCAGGAAGCATCGTCGTTAGATATCCGGCGTTGTATCCCCAGTGCGACGTCGGCGCCCCGGATTGATCGCGAGGACTCACTTGACTTCCTGGATTGAGCCAAATCTGTTTGTTCTGTACGTAAGGATCTAACAAGTCATGCCACAGCTTGAATGACGTTCCTTCGGCATAGGCGGCCAAACAAAAGTGGTCGTCATAGGATTCAGCGTACAGAATCATTGCCTGGCTTAACTGCCTTACATTGCTCATGCCTGATGCAGACTTGGCAGCGTCCTTAGCCCGTGACATCACAGGAAACAGAATCGCTGCCAAGATTGCGATGATCGCAATCACAACGAGCAGTTCGATGAGCGTAAACGCTAAGCGAGCTCGCAACTAATACACCGAATCGGGGAAGTAGTGACTGCTCGCATTCTCTGGCGTAATCAGTTCGACGTCGATCATCATGTGCTTGGGCATGAACTTCAAAACGTTCTCGCGCCCAGCTTTTAGAGTCCCTGCCGCCATTTGCATGCCCACAGCGATCATCGACGGTGAATAGGTTACGGTTGCCGGATAGAGAGGATCACCGTCCATAACACGCTTGACGACATCCTTCATGCCGCCCCCTCCGACGATCCAAACATTCTTGTCTCGACCGGCCGCTCGGAGTGCCGTTTCAACACCGAGCGCCATATCGTCGTCCGCCGCCCAAATCGCGTCAATCTGCGGATTCGCGCTGAGCATATTCTGCATCACGCTCTCGGCGCGTTCGCGATTCCATTGCCCGCTGTCTTGCGCGACGATCCGAATTCCAGGCGCAGCCCGGAACACTTCGAGCGCTGCCTGAACTCGATCTGTGTTCACCGTGCTTGGGATGCCTTCCAAAATTGCGATGTTTCCCTGCCCATTGAGTTTTTGAACAATGAACTGCGCGGCCTTTCTTCCGAATGCTTTGTTGTCGCCTTCAATGAAGATGTCTGCCACAGGTTCGGTAAACCCGCGATCGACGTTGACGATAAGTATTCCAGCGTCTTTCAAGCGCTTTGCGATTGGCGTGATGGGTGCACTCTCCGTTGCGAGAATGACCAGCGCATCGACTCCTTGGCTCTGGAGATTCTCAAGGTCGGTGATTTGCTCGTCGGGGCTTTTCGCGTCTTCGATGATCCAATCGATGTCTGGATGAAGCTTCGCGGCCTCCTCAGCCCAGTACTTGATTCCTGCCGTCCATCCGTGATCTGCCGCTGGAATCGAAACGCCGATCTTGAATCGCTTTCCGTCTCGTGGACCGGTCGCTGACGGACCTTCTGTGCCCGTAGGCTGGCACCCGGCCATAAGAACGGTAAGCCCGAGAATCGCTGAGAAAACTATGTTCTTCATATCTTCAACCTCAATTTGAGTCGTTCGATTTGCTGCCGCGCTGCAACAGGACGGCGACCAGTATGACCACTCCGCGAACGACGCCTTGCCAATTCGTATCGACTCGATACCACGTCATCATCGTCGTGATGAGTGTCAGCAGCAGCGCGCCTGCGACGGTGCCCCAAATTCTACCTTTGCCGCCCCTCAAACTCGTCCCGCCAATCACAACCGCCGCGATGGCGTCCAGCTCATAGAACAATCCGACCGATCCGGTCCCGACCGAGTTCATGCGAGCCACATTGAAGAACGCAGCCAATCCGACGAGCAGCCCAAGAAAACCGTAGGTCCAAACTTTGACCGCTCTCGTGTCGATGGCCGAGTATCTCGCGGCGCGCTCATTGGCACCGACAGCGATTACGTATCGTCCGTACCTCGTGTAATTGAGTAAGAAGCTTGCAAGCAGTGCGACTCCGATGAACGCCAACACGCTCCAGTAAACGACAACAGGATTGCCTGCCTGGTTTGTCACCCCAGGAATCGGAATCCCCCCAAAGCCGATCTCCTGAAAGTCGGGAACTTGAGAACGTATCTCACCGCCTTGTCCAAGCACGAGAGCTATCGAGCGAAACGCAGCAAGACCAGCGAGGGTCACAACGAACGGAGCGACGCGCCCAAACGCGATCACGAAGCCGTTGAAGAATCCTGCCGTCGCGCCAATTCCCAGCGCAGCCAACGCCGCCATAAGAATCGAAACGCTCTCCGACGACCCCCCTCCAGCCAGCTTATTCAATGTCAGTATTGCAACGGCTCCGCAAAGCGCCACTAAGCTGCCAACAGACAGATCAATTCCGGCTGTCATGATCACGAACGTCATTCCGACAGCGATGATTCCGATATAGGAAGCTTGACTGAACAGGTTGCGGATGGACTCGGGTTGCAAGAATGCTCCCCCGAACTGGGTGATGCAAACAATGACGAGCACGATCAGCGCAACGAGCACGCCGTTCTCTGCAAGAAACCCGAGAAGCTTTCTCACGCCGCCTCGACCCCTGCTGCAAGTTGCATGATCGCACCCTCAGAAATCTCCTCGCCAGTTAACTCGCCAACTGTGACTCCTTCGCGCATCACGACAACCCTATGGCACATACCGACAATTTCAGGGAGTTCGCTGGAAATCAAAAGGCAAGCGGTTCCGCTTGCTGCCAGTTCTCGAATCAATGAATAGATTTCGCGCTTTGCGCCGATGTCCACTCCGCGAGTAGGTTCATCGAGAACTAAGATTCGCGGTTGTGTTTCAAGCCACTTCGCGATTGAGACTTTCTGTTGGTTTCCTCCGCTCAAGGTTGCGATGGGCGCACGAAGATTATTTGCACGGATGTCCAACTTCCTTCTCCAGCCTTCTGCCGTTATGCGCTCTTTCGATTTGTTCATCAGGGGTTTAGCGTATTCGCGAAGATTTGCGAGCGTGCAGTTCTCAATAACGCTCATCTGTAGAACCAGACCCGTTCCTTTTCGGTCCTCGCTGACATAGGCGATGCCGGCGAGAATGGCATCTTTGGGAGATCGAATCCGCACAGGCTTGCCTTCGACTCGTGTCTCGCCGCTTCGTTTTGTGCGAGCACCCACGATCGCCTCCGCAAACTCTGTTCTTCCTGAACCGATCAATCCTGCCAAACCAACAATTTCGCCTGACCGAACGCTAATGTTGGCATTCGTGACGTGGCCAGGCACCTTGAAGTCGGACGCTACGAGAATCGGTTCGCTCGAAGACAACTCGGGTTTGGAGGGAAACATCTCGCTCAGCTCTCTTCCCACCATCAAACTCGCCATCTGCGACTGGCTTGCCTCTCCGCGACCAAGAGTCTTGACCAAAACACCGTCGCGCAAAACGGAGATGCGGTCACAAATGCGTTCGACTTCTGAAAGGCGGTGCGAAATGTAAATGACTGTTGCGCCGCTTGACTTCAGATCCTCGATCAACCCGAATAGCGCGACCGTTTCTTGATCCGTAAGCACAGCTGTCGGCTCATCCATGATGAGAACTCTCGCCTCGTGCGAAAGCGCTTTTGCGATCTCGACCAACTGCTTCCCTGCGATGGACAACGAACCAACTGCAGCAGATGAAGAAAAGGAAGCGCCGACACTGCGCAGCAGCTCATTGGTTCTCGAATTCATGTCCGCCCTGTTCAGCAATCCGAATCTTGTTGGTTCGCTGCCCAAGAAAACGTTCTCCGCAACGCTAAGCGAGTCAACCAAGTCAAGCTCCTGATGGATCATCGCGATACCTCGCCGCAAAGCATCTCGCACAGAATGAAATCGGACTGAGTCCCCTTCGAGAAAAACGGAGCCAGATGTTGGCTGCTGAACGCCAGCCAGAATCTTCATGAGCGTGCTCTTGCCTGCGCCGTTCTCGCCGATAACGCCATGCACTTCGCTGGGTTCGAAGCTCAAAGAGACGCGATCCAATGCCCTAACGGCGGGAAACTGCATCACGACGTCTCTAACTTCGAGCCGAGGCATGTCGTTAGAAGTCGTCGCAGGCGCGATACGCTTCGATTAAGGCGCGCTCGCCTTCTCTTCCGCCTTTCGACTTTCCATGCTCCATTCCCATAACGCCCTGGTAGCCTTTCGCATGAATGTGTTTGAACACGTTGCGGTAGTTGATTTCTCCGGTAGTCGGCTCAGCTCGTCCAGGGTTGTCGCCGATTTGGAAATAAGGAGTTTCGCTCCACGCGGCATCGATGTTTGGAATCAAGTTTCCTTCGTGAATCTGTTGATGATAAAGGTCGAACAAGATTTTGCATGAAGGGCTGTTTACAGCTCGACAGATCATGAACGCTTGCGGAATCTTATTGAGGAAGAGATTCGGATGATCGCGAAAGTTCAGCGGCTCCAAAACCATGACCAATCCGTGAGGCTCGAAAATCTCCGCGCCCCTCCGCAGCGCTTCGATGACGTTGGCGGTCTGAAAGCCTGGATCCAATCGCGGCTCGATCGTTCCAGGAACGACCGTCATCCACTTTGCATTGACGCGCTTGGCGACCTCGACTGATTCGCGGCACTCATTGAGGAATCGATCCAAATGATCTTGGCGACCCGTTGAAAGCGTCGCGCTCCACGCAGTCCCACCATTGACGACGAAAACGCCCATCATGATCCCGAGGTCGGTCATCGCTTTCGCAATGCGATTCTGCTCCTCGACGGAGCGCCCCTTCATGCCGTTGTCTTCCCATGCACGAAAGCCTTCGTCCGCGGCGAACTTGAGCTGATCGATTAAGTCGTTGCCGGCGCTTGCAGAAAACATTCCGAAGTGCGGAGCATAGTTCAGCTTGAACGGACCCGAATGCGAAACACTCTTCGAACCCAATGCCGTACCGGCTGCAAGCGACGCCCCCGCCGCCAATCCACCATGAATCAACTTTCTTCTTGAAAACTTTGCCATCTTCAAAACACCCTCGTCTTGCCAGGTTTTGCAACAGGCGGCACTTCGCAATCGCCAAATTCCAACTTTTGTGGCAGCAGGCTCTCTTGCGAATTGAGCGCTGTGTCCCACGTCACTTCTTGTCCGGAGTAGCACGACATGCGGCCCATGATCGCGGTCAGCGTGCTTTCGGCAACTTGTCTTCCTTCATTGATCGTCTTGCCGCCCATCATCGCGTTGTATAGCTCTCGATGCTCTTCAACGTATGGATTCGGTCGCTCTCCGTCGAATCGCCAACTGTTCACTCCGCGAATCCAAGTGTTCGCATTCGACGTGCCCAGTGTCCCGACCAAATGCTCGGAAACTCTGCTCGCTGTTCCATCGATTTGCCGGCACATGCTCAGCATCTTCACACCGTTCGCATACTCGTACTCAACGGCGAAGTGATCGTAAATGTGTCCGTATGCAGGATCGGTGCGAACCTCTCTTCCGCCAAGTCCAAGCGCGCGAATGGGATGCTGCCGCATCGCCCAGTTGCAAACGTCGATGTTGTGAACATGTTGCTCAACGATGTGATCGCCAGACAGCCACGTAAAGTAGAGCCAGTTGCGAATCTGCCACTCCATGTCGCTCCATTCAGGCTTCCTTCGATGCATCCATAGCCCCCCCTGATTCCAGTAACAATAGCAAGCCATGATCTCGCCGATCGCGTAATCGTGAATACGCTTCATGGCCTCGACATACGCAATGTCGTATCTCCGTTGCGTGCCCGCTACGATGTTCAGTCCCTTCTTGGCAGCCAAGTCCGAAGTTTCGAATACTGACCGCACTCCCGGCGCATCGACAGCCACCGGCTTTTCGCAGAAGACGTGTTTGCCAGCCTCAATCGAAGCTTTCAGGTGTTCGGGTCTAAAGCCGGGGGGGGCGGTCAATATCACCGCGTCTACGCCCGAAGCCAAAACGCCCTTGTAGTTGTCGAATCCAGTGAAAACGCGGTCGTCAGTGACTTGACAGCGATCTTTCAGTGAGTCCTGCAGCGCGCGCCGAGATCCGTTCACCCGATCTGCGAAAACATCGCCCATCGCCCAAATCACAACCCCGGGGTGCGCAGCGGCAGCATCGACCGCCGCGCCCGCGCCACGGCCCCCGCTGCCGATCACGCCGACGCGAATCTGCGAACTGCCCTGGGAAAACACACCCGTTGGAATCGCAAACGCCGCCGCCGCCGCAGCGGACGACTTCAAAAAACCACGCCGAGAAACCTCTTTCGCTCCGTCCATGCCCTATCTTAGCGCAAGGGCTTGCCGATGTGAGGCAATTGATCGCTCCGCTCAAAAAGTGTTCTTCAGAAAGAAGGAACTATCTGGTATCGAATAGAATGGGAGTGTTAGCGACTGGGAAGGGTGATAATGAAGGTTCGAGTTGGGAGAGAGCCGCCAGGAAGCGAGCGCCACGGGTGTGAGTTCAGCGGTCGGCCTACGCATTCCCATGGTAATGGGGTTGTCTCGGGGTGTACCATGACGATCGGAGGAAGGAGTTATGTGGGTTAGCAAATCGCTGGCGAAGCCCGCTTTCTGGATTCCCGGCCTGGCCGCCATTTTGCTCTTGGTGGGGTTGCTTGCATACCGGATATTCTTTGCCGAGAACCCCCACTATTCCCAAGCACTCCGATACATTGAAACTCATTCTTTTGCCGAAGCCGAATCAGAACTTAGGCTCTGCTTAGACGACAATTCGAGCCACCAGCGCGCCAAAGGCCTCTTAGCCTATACGGTGATGCGCAGAGAGTTTGAGGAATTCGGAGACGAAGAGGAAGCCAAATCGGCACTTCTCAATAGTTTTTACCAGTTCTACACTCTCTATCGACTCCGATCCAAGGTTTCATCCATTCGCGATGAAGACACGCGCAAACGATTGGAAGAACTCATTAGGGAGACCGAAAAGTATGTCCGTGAGCGATTCAAGCGTGAACGAATTCCATTTAGGGACTGGGACGATGTCATAGAGTGCATATACACTGCTGGTGAAACCTTATATCGTCTCCGTGCTCGGAATGCTGAGACGCTTGACACCGCAGTAAAGGATGTCGCAGCAAGTCTTACTGCTTACAGAAATCCGCACGCGAGAGATTACTTGCTCAGCAGAATGGCTCTTGATCCGGATCTGATTGGGCTGGCACTTGTCGTTGGGCCGGAGTTTCGGAAGAGCTTGGAATCAGAGGCTTCACGAAAGTCAACGTTTATTGAGAAGGAGAGCCGCGCTGCCCTTCGAATGCTCGACTTGAAGGATGAACTGAAAAGGTTTGCCAACGACCATGAGAATATCAGGTGCATGAAGAAGTCCGACTTGCCTTCAGACCAGCGTTTGATAATGGAAGACGAGGATGTTCTTACCTTTCTGTCAAGCGACTGGGAAAACCTTTTGGTGCGCTTAGAAGCTGTGGAGGAGCTGAAAACAGATCCGTGCTCAATAAATGTGACGTATGCGAAGATTGACGACGAAAAGATGATTTACGTCGTGTCCGCGTTCGATGCCAGGGCAAAGGAATGGGTTGCCCGGCCACTCTTTTGGAATGGAAGCGAGTTTCAGCAACTTAGCATTGAGGTCCTTGATGGCACAATGAGGAAAGAGTTGCGCGAAAAACTTCCCATCGGATTGGAAGTGCAGTTCGCAAGTGACGTTACGGAGTTTTGTCTCGCGATTCGCAAGGCGGAAGATGTGAAAAGAACTCGCGAAGAATCGGGGACCAGAACGGTTGTTCGGTACCAGGTTCAAGAATACTGGAATCCGAACAAATACGGGCGTGGCTATGGTGGATATGAAGAGTACCGAGTGCCCTACCAGACGACAGAACCCTATACCAGAACTGTCTCATACAAGGAGCGTGCGGTCGGTAATAAATGGAGGATCTACCGTTTCAGCGAAGCGAATGGAACTCTTAAGATGACGGACCAACTGTGGGTTGAGGACGGCGAGAGCCTCGAACTCGCGATATCACGCAACGCCCCAATCCGACAACCGAGGACATCCTCTGAATCAGTTTCCCTGCCACCCGAGAGAAGCGTTTCTGGCGAGAAGTTCCCAGAAACTCGGATGCGAATACTGAGTTACAACGAGTACAGCGACTGGAACGATTACGACATCCAGTACGCACTAACAGAACTTGTCGCCCGCAGAGGATATGATATCGTCAAGCCACACGTCAAACGCATCTTCCAAAACGCGCTTGGCGAAAACTACAAAATAGTTCCGGGACGAACACTCTCCCAAGCCGAAAGTTACTTCACTCGGATTGAACGTGGGAATTATGAGAACATCGCCGCAGAACGAGAGCGCAGAAAGAGGATTGGCACATATGTGGCACCATGGTAGCCTGCTTTACAAAATGCTTTTTACATTGACTCAGTTAGGCGAAGCCTTTCGTAGTGCCACCGCCGACAGGGAGTCCATATTTGCGCTATCAAATCGACAATCGATCTCAAGGAGGTACACACAATGATTTGGCTCGCCATTTGCATCAGCGCACTAAATCCACTGCGATTGGAGCCGCGTGACGACGCATATCTCGACCAACAGTTCATGACATTTAGAGACAGCCTAATAGCTGCCATAAAGAAGGGCAATGTAGAGTGGGTCAACGCAAGAATTGACTCCAACATCGTTTGGAGTTACCATGGTCGTGGAAAGAACGCCATGTTCAAACTTTGGCGAGAAAAACCCGAGGGCCTAGACGGATTCTACAAAGAACTACTCAAAGTGGTCACTCGCGGTGGCAGATGGGAAACATTCGATCGAAAGAAAGTGTTCTTAGCGCCGTACTACGTTTTCCTTTGGCCAGATAGTCTAGACTGTTACGAAACAGATTTCCAAGTTGCGCTTGAAATGCAAACACCGATCTACAACGGAATCAACGGGCGTCGAATCGGTTACCTTTCGTATGAAATCGTCGAAGTCCTTGACACGCGCGGCTCTCGAGGAGAATGGCTCAGACTATCCACATCGAAGGGCATCGTTTGGGGCAGGGACGAGGACTTTGGATCGCCAATGGGATATCGGGCAAACTTCGAGAAGGTAAAGGGCAGCTATATGCTGACCCTTTTCAGCGGCCCCGGCTGCTCGCCTGAAGTTCTCGCGTCTAATGTGGCCGGTGCATTTGGCATGAGATTCGTCGGGTGGTGAGCTCTATCTGCCAATGTTTGGGCAAATTCCAGGTTCAGTTTCCAGGCGATGGCAGGATAATTAAGGGTTAGCTTGCCTCTGTGAAACTTCCATCCTATGCTCATGAAAGGATATTGCATAAGGCACACTAGGATTAGCGTTTGACCCAAGCTGGCTAACGGCGTTCGGCCGTCTGCCGGGCTGGCCAACTATCGAACAGTTGTGTGGGGACGTATTAAATGGGTTGGCAATCCCCCTTCACGGGCTTTGATCTCCGATGAGGCCGATCTCTAGTCAATCAGCAGACGCCCATCAAGAAGGTGCCTTCACAATGAAAATTGATGCTTCTGCCGACATTCGAACCCAAATGCGTAGGTACCCCCAAGAATGTGCTGCTGCCGGGATTGAGGGTCCTGCAACCCACCAAAGAAACCGCGTAAAAGTACATTGCGCCAAAGACCCAAAAATCATTCCACGATAGGTTGACAGTCGCTTGCGCCGATGCCTAACTCCGTCCATGATGAAACTACTATCCGAACGCAACTGCGACGACTCAATCAACCAAATAGTACGTAATCGTTGAGACGATGCGGACGCGCTTGATATGCGGTGTGTTCTCGTCCCGGTCTTCGATCTCGAACGAACCTTGATTCGCCGTTCGAATGTTGCCCACTTTGCTGTCCGAATCTTCAGCGAATTTGATTGCGACCTCGCGCGCCTTCTTAGTCGCCTCTTCGATCATTTCGGGTTTGATGTCATTCAGCTTGGTGAAGAGAAAGGAAGGCTGCGTCGAATAGTCGCCGCCCGTGATTGCGATGTCCATTTTGCCAAGCTCAGTCAGTTCTGACATTGTCTTGACCACCGCATCGACCCTCTGTGTGTAAACGGTCACTGTACACGAGCCAGAGTATCGAAAAACGGGATCCCCCCTCTCGGTGCTCGAAGTCTCGCGATCATAAACTACCGGCGGCGCAACCGAGATCTCCGATTCTTCGAATCCGCGCGTCTTCAAAAACTCCTTGACAATTCCGGACTTGCTTTGAATCGTGGAATACAAGTTGACCAAACTGTTGTCCGCCACAGAAAACCGAATCGGCCATATGGCGATGTCTGCTGGCACCTCGCGCTCGCTGAGGCCCTTTGCGACTACTTGTCGCTCCATCGCTCGCAAGCGGACCACGCCGTTCGACAAGAAGTAACCGAGCAGTCCGAGCCCCAGAAAAATAAAAATCCCCAGCACAAACGACGAACTTGTGTTTCGCTCCATACGTGTTTCCGTGCGGTGAATATACCTTTTGGAGTCGACCACCGTCGCCTACCGCTCGCAAACAACCCGAAAACCGACGAACGGAGCATCCGACAGCCACCATTTGCTCTTCGGATTCTGCGGATCGCGTTCGTTCCATTTCGGCTCCTGTCTCGCGCGACTACCGAAACCGACGATCTTGTCTTTCCACGAACCGCCGCATACCAAGGCCTTGCCATCGTCGTCGATCGCCCACTCCGCAACGTTTCCCAGCACGTCGTACAATCCCCACGCGTTCGGTTTTTTCATTTTGACAGGATGCGTCTTGTCATCGGAGTTTTGCCAGAACCACGCGACCAAGTCCAAATCTTCCGGCTCCGAAGAAGCTCCCGCCCGCGCCGCAAACTCCCACTCGTCTTCAGTTGGCAAGCGATACTTCTTTCCCGTTTTCTTTGAAAGCCATTTGCAAAACTCTTCTGCAGCGTGATGCGTCATTCCGATCGCCGGATAACCAGACCGGCCAAATCCCCAATCCGCGGCGCCATACGGTCGACTCGGCCTCGATTCTGCGTCGACTCCCTCTGCGACCTCATGATCAGAAAGATCGAGCCGGAATGCCCAAATGTCGAACAGGTTCCATGTCACTTCTGTCTCGCCGATCCAAATGTCCTTTCCCGGAACGCGAATCATCGTGAACTCGATGAGCGAACCAGGTATTTTCTCGACATATACCGCTTGCTGCGGCGTCAGAATCATCAAACCAGTGACAAGCGTTGCGATCATGTTGCTATTCGGCGCGGCCCATGCCACGCCGCTTGAGAGGTTCCAGTATAGCGAACTTCACATGGGCGTTCGCGTCAATGTGACGCTCTACGCGAAATCCACCGAACAAGCGGAGACCGCTGCGAAAGCCGCATTCGCAAGATTTGCCGAACTCGAGGCGATCATGAGCGACTACCGCGATGATAGCGAATTGATGCGCCTTTGTGCAAAAGCCGGCACTGGCCCCATAAAAGTCAGCACAGAATTGTTCGACATCTTGCAAAGATCGCTGAAGCTTTCCGAAGAAACCGCCGGCGCATTCGATGTAACCTGCGGACCGGTCGTAAAGCTTTGGCGTCAGGCCAGACAAAACACAAGATTGCCTGACAAGAAAACATTGGAGCATGCGCTGTCTCTTGTCGGCTTCAAGTATATGAAACTCGATCAGAAACAATCGACAGTGACTCTCGAACTTCCAGGGATGATGATCGATCTCGGTGGAATAGCAAAAGGCTACGCATGCGATGAAGCGCTGAAAGCGATGAGAAAACACGGCATCGAAAGTGCGATGATCGAAGCCGGAGGCGACATCGCTGTATCGAATCCCCCGCCGAATAAGAATGGTTGGGAGATTGCTGTTCGAAACCTCGATGGAACACTTTTCTCACTCAAGAACTCGGGCATTTCGACCTCAGGCGACACCGAGCAGTTTGTGGAGATCGATGGCGTTCGCTATTCGCACATTGTCGATCCGCGAACAGGAATCGGATTGACGAACCGAGTTCAGGTGACTGTCGTTGCCAGCGATGCGACCACAAGCGACTCGCTCGCAACCGCGCTATGCGTCCTTGGAGAAGACGCAGGGATTTCAAAGAAGTATGGCGGAAGGGCCTATTTTGTGAAATCGCGGTAACCTCGCAGTATGATCGCCTTGTCGCTTATAGCCGCTTTGACTGCTTCAACTAACGTGCTTGTCTTCACAAAAACCGTCGGCTTTCGGCATGATTCGATACCGGCCGCAAGGTCCGCAATGCTAGACCTGGCAGCGCAGAAGAACTGGACGATCAAATTCACCGAAGACTCCGACGTGTTCTCTGAAGTCCAACTCAAGAACTACGACGTCATTGTGTTCTTGTTGACGACGGGAGATATCTTGAATTCAGAGCAAGAAAGAGCCTTTCGCAACTTCGTCGAATCCGGCGGAGGTTTCGTTGGTGTTCATTCAGCGAGCGATACTGAATACGATTGGGAATGGTATGGCAAGCTTGTCGGCGCATACTTCAAGAGTCACCCGGCAGTTCAAGACGCAACGGTACGCATAGAAAACGCGGAGCACCCAACAACATCGTTTCTGCCGAATCCATGGATTCGAAAGGACGAATGGTACTGTTTCAAACACAATCCAAGATCATCGGTGAATGTGCTAGCGACGGTCGATGAATCGACCTATTCAGGGGGAACGATGGGAGCGGATCATCCCATCATGTGGTGGCACGATGCGCTGGGAGGTCGCGCCTGGTACACAGCGATGGGACATACGAAGGAGTCCTATTCCGATGCGATGTTCATGCGCACGATCGCTGAAGCCGTGGAATGGGTTAAGCGAAAACGCTGATCACTTCCATATTGACAATGCGACGCCCATCGGCGCAGGCCCACGATCGTTCTCGCGATTATTGAACTGCCACGCGCCGCGTCGATCGCCTATTGCGACCAAGTCGAATGAATCGAATTGTTGCGTCGCTTCGTTCCACACGCCCTGGCCATAAATCGTGCAAACATAAGCTTGCGAACCGGCTTCCATATGCGCCCTTCCTACATATTCCATCGTCGACTTGCTGCCAGAAACTGCAAACCTTCGCATCGTTAGTGAAGCTTCCTTGACGTGCTCGGATCTCCATGTCGGCGCCTGACCGCGAACGTTGTCGACCAAGACTTCCATCGCGATTTTGCGAACGACAGCGGATGAAACGGGAACGGCGATAGTCGAGGTTGTTACAAATGCTTTCGGATCGTCGAGTCCGATCCAATTCTGATTCCATGCCCATTTGCTGAACTCGAACCAAGGCTCGTTCATTCTGCCGACATCTTCAAATCTTGCGCCGCTTCTGTCGCTCGAACTTCTCGGTAAGTCGCGCAAATTGACTTGAAGAATCATCGGCTTGTCGCCGATCAAGTACATCGGCGGACCCGTTGTAACTTGAGGAATCGGTGAGTTTGCGTATCCTTTCTCTTGCCTTAAAGATTCCCATCGCACAAGAGCGCGCTTCATCCTTGCCAAGATGTCTGCAGCGTTGCTGCTTGCGAATTTCGCTTCCAGATACTCCGCATCGGGTCCCATAAAGTAGATCCCTTGCTTCGTGCCCGGATGATTCCATTCAGGCTTCGGAACCTGCTCGCCAAAGCGTTTGAAAAAGATGTGGTCCGGATTGTTTCTGACGCGATTGAGATTGCCAGCATCTTCGGGATAGAGCATGTAAACCTCGTCAGCCACCGTGACGAACTCTTTCGAAAGCTTGATGATCTCAGGGTCTGACCAGACTAACTGTCGGCCTCTGACGCCGTTGTTTCACGTGCATCCCAAAGGGTGCCCGTTCATCGTCCAAAGCAAAATCGGCCGACCCAGCCGCTTGGCTTCCTCGACTGCAGGCCAAAATTTGTCCCGCCAACCGATCTCCGTGTAGGCACACTCCTGCTGGCTTGGCCGGATGAACTCGCTCCACTGGCGATAGTTGCCGGCGTCGGGTGTCAGGCTCGATGGGACCTGAAGGGCGATCAAAAGCAGTGCTGGCGTCATGGCTATACCTGTTCGGACGAGTCTCCGAACAACAAGTGTTCCACAAATCGAAGGATGAAGGTGGCTGCCGCACTTGGATTCGAACCAAGGACCCGCTGATTAACAGTCAGCTGCTCTACCGCTGAGCTATGCGGCAACGGGGATGCAAAAGGATACCCCCAGAGATACTCGGAAGCCAAGCCCGAAAAGCCCAGGGAGGGTACACTCAATGCCCCAACAATCCTCTCTGTCCCCAATGGGTGGGGACCAGAGGCCATAGGGAGGAAAAATGAGCCATCAAAGAAACTACGAAGCGCTTTACATCTTGCCGGCCAACCTCGACGACGCGACGGTCGCGGCCCATGTGGAAAAGCATAAGAAGCTGATCGAAGACAACGGCGGAAAAGTCGATCTCGCCGAAAAATGGGACAAACGAAAGCTCGCCTATCCGATCAAAGGACACACAGAAGGCAATTACTGCCTTCTGCATTTCAGTGCACCGGCGACGGTTCCCGCTGAGCTAAGCCGCCAGTTTCGAATCAGCGACGAAGTCATCCGCGGCAGGGTGTTTTTGCGGGAGGGATAAGAGATGTCATCTATTAATAGAGTCGTCATAACAGGCCGACTGACACAAGATCCGGAGTTGCGCACAACACCGAGCGGCAAGCAAGTCGTTGGTGTCAGCGTCGCAGTTCAAAAGCGAATCAAGCCGACCGATCCCAACGAAAGAGACGCGCACTTTTTCCGCGTCACTGCTTGGGGCAAGGACGCTGAGTTCCTCGCCAACTTCGCGCACAAAGGCCGCATGGTCGGAATCGAAGGCCGCCTTGAACAGCGCAGGTACACCGGCAAAGACGGCATCGAAAGAGAAGTTGTCGAAATCATCGCAGACAATGTCGCCCTGCTCGACAGGCCGCGCGACGACGCAGGCAATGGCGAATCGCGCGAAAAAGCCGTTGCAGCGGTGCCGGTCGGCACCAACTCGAGCGAAGCAGACGACGACTACGACCCGTTCGAGGACTAAAGCTTGCATCGACTCAATGACCCTTCATTCGTTCGCAAGAACGATCCAAAGGGCATGATCGATCTGACCGAAGGCTTTCCGGCGCAATGTCGGGAAGCCTTTTCGATTGCGAACGCATTCGACTTTCCAAATAGCTTGCATGACTGCAAGTCAATTTGTGTAGCGGGACTGGGTGGCTCCGCTGCCGGAGGCGACTTCTTGCGTGCGCTCATGGATGAAAGCGGTTCGACGAATGTCGTCGTTTGGCGAGACTATGGTTTGCCATCTTGGGTCGACAAAGACACGTTGGTGATCGCATGCAGCTACTCGGGCAACACCGAGGAAACGCTGTCGGCAGCAGAAACTGCAAAGGAGCGCGGTTCGAAACTGCTCGCAATTACCAGCGGCGGCGAACTCGAAACACTCGGAATTCCAACGTGCAAGATTCCCGGAGGTCAGCCCCCTCGCACCGCTCTCGGATATCTCTTCGTCCCGCTCGCAGTCGCAGCGGAAAAGCTGGGATATCTGCCAAAGCAAGACTTCGATTCGGCATTCAGTTTGCTTGATCACTGCAAAGAGATCTGGGGCATAGCCGCTGGATTCGATGACAATATAGCAAAGCGAATGGCAGAGTCGTTAGTGGGCTGCGTGCCGCTCGTGTATGGATCAGGCACCTGGGGGGGGCTTGTTGCAAATCGCTGGAAGGGTCAACTTTGCGAAAACTCGAAGGTGCTTGCATTCGCAAACTGCTTCCCTGAGCTTAATCACAACGAGATCATGGGCTGGGAGGGGAGCGAAAAGCAGAATGTGTTGCAATGGTCAGTCTTGGTCTTGGAATCTGGAGATGAAAGCCAGAAAATGCGCAAGCGAATCGACGTCAGCTGTGAGATTCTGCGGCCGAAAGCAGAACTGTGCACCGTCAAACCCCAGGGCACGAGTCTACTTGAACGCATGCTCTCGCTGATTTACCTTGGTGACTTCGTCAGCATTTACTTGGCCGCACTCAATGAAGTGGATCCTGAAACGATCGACTCAATCAACAAACTGAAAGCGGAACTTGCAAAAATCAACTGACGGACAGGTCGCGAAAAACGCAAACGGCCTGTTCGAGCTTCGCGTCGTCGATCTCGCGATGAAACACGCAGCGCAACCGATTTGGCGCAACAGCAAAACACCAAACGTTGTCGTCATACAACCGTTCAGCCCAATCGGACGCAGCTTTCTCCGTATGAACCATCACCATGTTCGTTTGAACCGTCGCCATGTCAATGTGAACTCCAGGCAGTTCGGAAAGTTCGTTGGCAAATCGCTTTGCACGAGCGTGATCGTCTGCAAGCCTCTCGACAAGGTTACGAAGTGCATAGACTCCACAAGCAGCGAGCACTCCGGCCTGGCGCATCGAACCACCCATGCGCTTTCGATGTTGCCTCGCTCTTTGGATGAAGTCGGCGGGCCCTGTAAGCACCGATCCAACCGGACATGAAAGGCCTTTGCTCAAGCAAAAGTTCACCGAGTCCGCATACTGGGCGATCTCCTTCGCGGCGATGCCTTGTGCGACTGCAGCGTTGAAAATGCGCGCTCCGTCGAGATGTATGTTGACTCCACGGCGATCGGCGATTTCTCGATACGCACGCATCTTCTCTTGCGGAATGATCGTTCCTCCGCAACGGTTATGCGTGTTTTCTAAGCAAAGCAGTTTCGTCGCAGGAGTGTGCATAGACGGCGAAGTGATCCGATCTTCGATGTGGTTGGGATCCATCGCGCCATTGTCGGAAGGCAATGTCCACGTGACGACGCCTGCGTGCGCACCCGGTCCTCCTGATTCATAGAACAGAATGTGCGCGTCTTGCTCGATCAGAATCGCGTCTCCAGGTCGAGTCCAGGACAGAACGGCGATCTGATTGCCCATCGTTCCGCTTGGAACGAAAACTGCAGCTTCTTTTCCAAGCGTTTCTGCGGCAAGCGTTTCGAGTTCAGCGACCGTCGGTTCATCGCCAAGCACGTCGTCACCGAGAGGTGCCGAAACCATCGCTTCGTACATTTCTTGCGTCGGGCGCGTGACTGTGTCGCTTCTTAGATCGACAATCAATTCGAAAACCTCTTTAGGAAGAATTCAGCAGAGCGAGACAGAATCTCATCGAACGCGCCGATTGTAAAGGAATGACCTTCGCCTTCAAGCAAATGCAATTCGGAGTCGACACCGTTGAGTTTTAGCACATCGTAAAGCTTCTTACTTTGCTCAGGCCAAACAATGTCGTCTTTGTCGCCGTGGAAGATGATCGTCGGAGCCGTGTCCTTATCCACTTGATAGAGTGGGCTTGCTGCGATCCATAAATCTTCGTTTCCTTCGTAAGGCACACCTATATATTGTCCGATGAAGTCCCATGAAATCGGTGGATGCTGCGCTTGTGGCTGCGTCAGATCGGTCAAGCCGCAAACGTCCGCACAGACGTTTGCCCTCGATTCCAAATCTTTTGCGACGGCAGCAGTCAAAGACAAGTATCCTCCTGCGCTGTTGCCAAATGTTGCAATTCGGTCTGGATCGATGCCGAGTTCACTTGCGCTGCGACGCAGATGCGCGATAAACGCGCGTATGTCGTCGATGGCTTCAGGATACGGATGCAAAGGGGCAAGGCTGTATTGCGGACAGAAAGCAGCGAATCCACGGTCAGCGAACATCAAAGCGACATCGCACATCTCGCTCTTATCTCCACTGATCCACCCCCCTCCGTGGATACAAACGACCGATCCGACAGGCGAATCCGGAATGAAAGCATCGAATTCGAGAGCGGTTTTGTCTCGAACGTAAGTGTCGTTGACGATTCGCTTCACTGCATCACCGCCGAAACTAAGGAGTTCGTCTCTTCGACTGAGTCGCCAAACACGGATATCGCTGTGTCGACTTCGCTCTCCGAGATGATCAGCGGCGGCTCGAAACGAATCACGCGCCGATTGTTGAGCGTGTAAGCCGCGACGACCCCGCGCTTGACCATTTGTGCGATGCACAGCTCACCGACATCGTCCATAGTGAATTCGACCCCGAGCATCAACCCTTCGCCCCTCACATCGGATATCAATTCGGGAAATCGATCGCGAACGGATTGGAGTCCCGACTTCATCCTTGATCCCATTGCAGCGGCTCGATCACAAAGCCCTTCTTCTTCAATGACGGCAATCGAGGCCAACGCAACTTCGCACGCAAGGGCGTTCCCTCCGAACGTGGAAGTGTGGACGAGCGGATTCTCACCAAACACCTTCGCCCAAATCCTTTCGGTGCCCATAAATGCCCCGACCGGCGCCACTCCGCCGCTGAGTCCCTTTGCATACGTGACAAGATCGGCCTGAACGCCGGGATGATGATCTAAGCCAAACATCTTGCCCGTGCGCCCAAATCCTGTTTGAACCTCATCGACGATCAAGAGTGCGCCAGCACGATCACACGCTTCCCGGGCCGCCGCCATGTACTCAGCGGTAGCGACGTGAATGCCCCCCTCGCCCTGGATCGTTTCGACGATGAAAGCGGCCGTTTGATTGTCGATGGCGGATAGCGCGCCAACATCGTTGAACGGTGCGAACCCAAAGCCCGGAACAAGTGGCAAGAACGGTTCGCGATACTTCTCCCTGCCGGTCGCAGAAAGTGCGCCCATCGTCTTGCCGTGATAACCAGCGTGGGTGGCGACGAACTTCTCTCGGCCCGTGAACGCTTTTGCGAGTTTCAGCGCACCCTCGACTGCCTCCGTTCCGCTGTTGCAGAAGAACGAGTACTGAAGGTCGCCAGGGCTGATCTGAGCGAGCTTCTCGGCGAGGTCGGCAAGAGGCCTGCTGAAGAAGACCTTGCTCGGAAGCGGCTGGGTGTCCAACGCGCGTTTCGCAGCTTCGACTACCTTCGGATGCCGATGCCCGATGCCGAAAACGCCGTATCCGCCCAAGCAGTCCAGAAACTTCTTGCCCGTGTGATCATAGAGGTAGCAGCCCTCAGCTTTCGCTTCGACCCCATAACCGGCGAAGGCCATCAAACGTGCGAGGCCAGGGTTGACGTACCTTGCGTACTTTTCGACAACGCTGTCGAGAAACTGATCGTCCCCGGAATGGTCCATCAGCCCGATTATGCCCGCTCTATACCCCGGTGGTATATTGCCGCCCTACATGAGCAGCGAAAACGAGAGAACTTTGATCTTGGTGAAGCCAGATGGTGTGGCACGAGGCCTTGTCGGCGAAGTCGTCCGCAGATTCGAAGCCAGAGGACTGAAGCTGGCAGCAATGAAGCTGATCAACGCCCCTCGGGCGACGGTCGAAAGGCACTATGAAGAACATCGCGAGCGCCCGTTTTTCGCCGACGTCGTCAACTACCTTTGCTCCGGGCCAATTGTTGCCATCGCGCTTGAGGGACCGAACGCCGTCAAGGCTGCCCGGTCGATGATGGGAGCAACGAATCCGGCAGATGCCCCGTCTGGCACTATCAGGGGCGACCTCGCCCTCAGTATCGAAAACAACATCGTACACGGCAGCGCCGACGCCGAATCTGCGGCTAAAGAGCTGGCAATTTGGTTCAGCGATTCCGAGTACGTTTGACGGGAGCGGCCCATTTCTGGTTAGAATAGGGAATTCCCGGCGCCCGCAGGATGCGGGCGAAGGCTAAAAAGGATTGGAGGTCCTGTGACATGAAGCGACTGCTGACACTTGGCGCAATCGGCTCAGCCTTTGCGCTCGCCTTGCCTGCTGCGGCCCAGAGCGGGTTAGACTTTGAAAACACCAGGCTTTCCCTTCGAGCGGGTGGCTTTTTCCCCATCGACGAGGATACGCGAGACCTGGATAACTTTTGGTTCGCGGCCGGAGTTGACTTTGAATTCGATGCCTCGCTTGTTAAGGGGGCTGTTACGGTCATTTCCGTCGACTGGCTGACCCGAGTCTCCGGCGCACGAGACAACGCATTCCCGATCGTCGTAAGCCAACGCTGGTACTCCAGCCAAGACCCTGGCCGAAGGAGCTACTGGCACGTTGGAATCGGTGCGACTGCCTCCGACTTTCGACCGGCGGATATTCTGTTCACCGCCAGGGCTGGCATCGGCTTGGAGATGAACGAAAGAGTCTTCTTTGAGGCGAATATCATGTGGTCCGACGAAGACCACGGCAACCGTTCGGTAACCGGCGGCGCTGCCTTCGTTGGCATTCGATTCTGAGGCTTAGCTGAAGAGAATTCGCTGGGCCGGGCGAGAATCCTCGCCCGGCCCACGTATTTTCGCGATGAGACACCGTCTAAAGGAGCAACTGTGAGCAAAGAGACACCAGGCGTTCGCTACGCCGAAATTGAGCGTGAGTCGGAAACCGCGAGGGTCCGAGTCGTACTCGATCTTGATGGGGGTAGGAAGGCGACCGTCGATACTGGGATTGGCTACTTCGACCAACTTTTGGGAATGCTGGCGGCCGCCGGCAGAATCGACCTCGGTGTTTCAGCGGAAGGCGACTTGGCGGTCGATGACCGTCACACAGTCGAGGAGGTGGGCTACTGCTTTGGCAGAGCCGTCAGGCATGCGCTTGGCGACGGCCTCGGAATCTCTGGAAGATCTTCCCACGTGTCAACGCAGGAAGATGCGCTCGTACTCATTGCTCTCGACTTGTCGACCCGCCCTTACCTGTCCTATGACTTGGGCCTGACTTATGAAAGAGTCGGAGGTCTAACCGCTGAATGCATCGAGACCTTCATGCGCTCCCTGACCTTACAAGCGGGAATGAGTCTGCACGTCAAACGACTTGACGGCCACAACAATCACAATCTCTGTGAGGCCGCGTTCAAAGGCCTGGGGCGGGCCTTATACATTGCCGCAAACAAGTTGGAACCAGCATAAGTGCTTCTGGTCCCAAAACTGGTCATTCAGCCTGACTCCGACATTCGTTCAAAAGTCGAGCAAGCGAGAAAGGGCGGAGCAAAGCGGATTCTCGTCGTCGATTCGGACGCCAAAGTCGCGGGCGCTCCCCAACACGTTCAATTAGTCTCGGAGATAGTCGCTGGCGGACAAGGGGACCTGATTCTTGATGCAGGCATTCGCCTGATACACGTTGCCGAGCTTGTACTCGGACTGGGTGTCGCTCAAGTCGTTGTGTGGGTCGACGATGTCGCGACCGATCTTGCGCTGAGAAACTTTCACGCCAAATTCGGAAGTTCGATCCTCTACGCTGGTACAGTAAATCAACTCGAAGTCGTTAAAGACCTCGACACTCAAATGCTCGTGTCCGCCGCCGCCCCAGATGATGTGATGCAATACCGGACAGAACGCATACTGGTCGACCCGGACCCATCGTGCCGCAACCTCGATCTCTGGTCGAACGTAGGACTGTTCGGCCTGATTGTCGAAGAAGGTTGCAGTTTCAATGACCTATGTCGTGGCTGAACGCGCTCCTTAGCAACTTTGTCGTGCAGATACTTGTCGGTATCGGGCTGATGGTGTTTCTGATCACAGTCGGAGAGGCTATCAAAAGTCTAGTCACGAGTCGAACATCCGGTAGAGCCTTGAAGCGTGCGCGAGAACAGTCGAGCAAAGAGCTGGAAAGCATGCGCACAGAAATGCAGCAAATGAAAGATATGTTGCTTTCCCACTCGATGAGCCTCGATGAAAATGTAAGTCACTTAGCTCGAAGAGTAGAACATCTGGAGCGACGTGTTGAGAATGTCAGTGCTGAAGGAAGATAAATGGAGTGGTTGATACCCATAGTTGCAATCTTTTGCGTTTTTGGATTGCCGATGATCATCGTGCTTGTCAGCATGTTGCTGAAGCACCAGCGCAATATGGCCGCATTGATTCATCAGAACCGTGGAGTGAATCAAGAGCAAGAAAGCGAAATTGCAAGACTCAAGTCAGAAGTAGAAACGCTGAAAGCTGCTTTGTACGAACATTCCACGAGCGTGGATGACAATGTGCGGGCACTCTCAAGCCGAATAGATAGGATCGAGTCAGCCACTCAAACGCGGAACAACTGACATGCCAGACGAACTCATTGCAATTGTCGCTATCGTGGTCGTAATTGGAATCCCGCTCATGATTCCAATCATTGCAATGCTTCTAAAGCATCAGCGGAATATGGCTGAGTTGATCCATCAGAGAAGCCAGTCGGAATCCAATGTACTAAAGGAGATCGAATCGCTCCGCGCTGAATTGCATGGATTGCGAACTGAATTGGAGTATCGCCGATTAGCTGAGTCAAATCAGGTAACGGAATCGACAAACTCGCAATAACTTGGCGCCCCCGACAGGACTCGAACCTGTGGCCCACTGCTTAGAAGGCAGTTGCTCTATCCGCTGAGCTACGGGGGCAGACGATTCGTATTTTACCCGTGGCGATTTTCGATCTCGTCCTGCTTTTCCTCAATCGGCGGTGCAGTCGTTGGCAGATCAAGTTCGTCGAGCGCTTCATTGATCGAATTGAGCTGCGTACGAATGTCTGCCATCGCAGATAGAAAATCTTCCTTATCTGCTGGTACAAAGTCTCCGACTAACCGGTGCCCAAGTATCTGCACACGCATCGAATCCAGCGCGCTGATGAACACGGCGCATTGCCCTTCGGTTCGAGTCACTCTCGCGGCGATGCCCTGAAAGTGCCGGCGGTACTCCGCCACATTCTTGTCTGCCATCACATAAAGTTCGTTCGTCTCCGAATCTTGTGATTGAACGTGAAACGGAAACGCAGCCGTCACGATGTTGCCCTCGCTCCGAACGATTTCGCCGCGAACGATGTCTGCACGGCGCAGTGACTGGTAAAGCTGCTTGGCAGTTCGCTCGACGCGGGCAGGAAGATCGCTCATTGAGGCCCGAACGTGCTCAGGTGCGAGCTTCAGCGCCTTTCGAAGTCTTGAGAGCCGGTCCTCGACCATGTCCCAGAGATGCTTGTGTTCTGGATTGCGAAAACGCTTGCTGACGAAATCGTTCCGTACAGCGATCGCATAAATCCCAGCTCCAATTCCTGCAACGGCCAGGCCTAAGCCGAACGCCACTGTGCCCATGCCTGAAAGCAAGTAAGCCACATAACAGCAAGCCGACATCGCGAGCAATCGAAATGGGTTCAAAATTGCTCGGGCGATAATGCGCTTGTCGGCCCGCTTGATCTCGTTCATGCGATTGCTGGCATTCCGATTTTCGGCAATACCTCTTCAGTTGCAAGGGCGATCGAGAACAAATGCTCTTCATCGAAGCTCTTCGCGATCAACTGCAGCCCTACCGGCAAGCCGTTCGCAAGCCCACACGGCAAGCTTAGCGCAGGAAAACCGCCCATGTTTGCAGGGATTGTGCAAAAGTCGGCAAGCTTCAATGCCATCGGATCGTCGAGCTTTTCGCCTAATCGAAACGCTGTCGTCGGACTCGTCGGGCAAATGACCGCATCGTACTTCGTGAAAACCTCTTCAAACTGCCGCTTCATCAGCGTCCTTGCTTGGCACGCTTTCGCATAAAACGCATCGTAATAGCCAGACGACAATACGTAAGTGCCGATGATGATGCGCTCTTGAACTTCTTTTCCGAATCCAGCAGAGCGTGTGTTCGTCATCATGTCGATTGAGTTCGCTCCATCGACACGCAATCCATATCTTACGCCGTCGAACCTCGCCAAGTTGCTACTCGCCTCTGCCGGTGCGATGATGTAGTAGGTCGATACACCGTGCTCGATGATGGGCAACGAAACTTCTTCGATGATCGCACCGGAATTCGACATGGCATCCAAGGCGTCGCGAACGACTGCTCTAACGTCAGGCGAAATATCGTCTGAAAACAGCTCTCTCGGCATGGCAAGCCTCTTTCCATTCAATGCAGGTGTCCGCGCAACGCTTGCGTCGTAACTGGCTTCGATCGTGGTCGAATCCATTGCGTCGCGCCCCATGACAGATTCGAAAGCGTCGATGGCATCGGATACGCAACGCGCAAAAGGACCTATTTGATCCAACGAGCTTGCGAATGCGATGAGTCCATAACGACTCACTCGTCCATAGGTTGGCTTGAAACCGACAACACCGCAAAGCGATGCAGGTTGGCGAACGCTCCCGCCGGTGTCGGAACCAAATGAGATCGGCGCCATCTGCGAGGCTACCGCTGCAGCGCTTCCTCCGCTGCTGCCGCCAGGAACGCATTCGAGGTTCCACGGATTGCGAGTTGCGAAGAACGCACTGTATTCGGTGCTTGTTCCCATGGCGAACTCATCGAGGTTCGTCTTGCCCAGAAAAACCGCTCCCAGAGACTCAAGTTTCGACGCCGCGGTGCCCTGATACTGCGGAACATAGTTCTCCAAAATCTTGGATGAACACGTCGTGCGCATGCCCTTCGTCACCATGTTGTCTTTGAGCGCAATCGGAATCCCAAGCATCGGGGTCGCATCGCCGCTGTCGATTCTCGCTTGTGCATGTTTTGCTTGAGCAAGTGTTGTCTCTGGGTCAACCGTGACGAATGCCTTGACGCTGGGATCAAGCTCTGAAAGCCGATCCAAATGCGCTTGCGCTAATTCCACTGCGGAAAACTCGCGATTGAGAAGACCGCTTCTCATTTCGGAAACGGAAAGCGACACGAGGCTCATGGCTACTCGATAATGGTGGGTACGAGGAACAGTCCGGATTCTGCCGATGGCGCAGAGGACAGTGCTTGTTCTCGCGACAAGCCGCCAGAGGGTTCATCGTTATCCCACACGCTTTGTGCGTCAACAGCATGAGCCGATACCTCGACGCCGGCAAGTTGAAGTTCTTGTAAATGCGTGAAATGCGTCAAAACACGATTGAGGTCTGAGTGCATCGCCTCCAATTCGACGTCCGAAAGTCGCAACCGAGCGAGATCGGCAATCTGGCGGAGTTCGTCCATCGAAATCGGCATAACCTGACTACTATACCTTTGCATGCGGCCATAATCCGAGCCAATGCGGACGCACGGGCCACGCCCGAGCTATCAGGTCGTTTCAACGCTGCTACTTGTGTTGGCGGTGCTTGGCGTCGGCTTTAAGTTTCTCTCGCGCTATTTGCCTGAAGTGCAAGAGAACCGTGCAGCGACAGAATATTCGACCTTGTTGCGGGTGGTTGGCAGACAGCAAATCAACTGGTATCCCTATTCTCAAGAAGCGTTCGACAAAGCAAAGGAATTGGACAGGCTGGTCTACATGGAAGTCGGCTCGATCCTAAGTCGTTACTCCAACATCGTTGCTGACCGGTTTTACAAGAACGAAGAGTTCAGGTCGTTGCTTAGGAGCCACTTCATTACGATTCGCGTCGACACAGCGGAGTTGCCTGCTGTCGCTCTCGCGCTTGCGATGAATACGCCGATCTTCGTTGAGTCGGATGGAGTGTTATTCGTCGTTCTCACTCCAGAAGGTTATCCGGTCGAAGCGACCCGCTATCGACAATTGACCTCGCCAAGGGAACCGCTCGGAATGTATGAATGGCTTTCTGCACATGCGCGATCTTGGGTCTCGGACAAAGAGGCCGTTCGAGCGGTCGCAAAGTCAAGAATCGCAGATCAGCGCAGGGCGTTGCAAGAGCAGTTCCAAGTTGGCACGGTGTCTCAGGACTTGGCTGAGTCTTACACGATGCAGATTCTAACAGCGTTCGATGTCGGCTCGGGAAGAGTTGGTGAGAAAAACGCGCCGCTGAACGCCGCATTGCCCTGGCTGTTAAGCGTTCAAAAGCAATCGGCATCTGCAGGATCGAATTGGGTTGCAGCGATCAGGCGCGGTCCAGCATACGACCAGATTCATGGAGGAGTATTCGATGATTCGCAGTCGGGCTGGTGGAATCCAAGCTATGCCAAGAGATCGAGCAGAGCGGCCGAATTCGCCGCATTGTTTGCTGCACATTCGCGAGGCGACGATCTGCTAAGGCAAGCCTCACTCCAAACGGTCGAATGGCTCCAAAGCTCGATGCTGAACCTGCAGCAGAACCTCTTCGCCTTTGGACTCTCGACGGACGAGCTTGTCTTGGACGGAAGCAAGTACTACGACTTGTCTGCCTCCGAAATCGAGGGAACGGTGTTTAGAATCGCCGGCGCAAAGTCGATGGGACGACCTTCCTTACCCGAATCGACCTCCGCTACCGATAGGTCGGCGATCTCGCGAGAAGTGAACAAAGTCTTGCCACTCTTTGAGCGCAGAAGCGTGCCGATGATCGACGACGGGATATACACAGACGAAAACGCTCGGACTATCGCGGGTTTGGCAATCGCGGGAATCTTTCTCGATGAGCCAGATGTCACGACTGCTGCTGCTGTCAGACTTAGTAGGCTTCTCTCGGATCGAGTGCGTGGCCTTGGGGATGTGGAGCATGCTCCGGCAGGGCGGGCCAAAACAACAGGATTCGCCGGAGATTATGTTTGGATCGTTCGTGCACTCATCGATGTCTATCGGGCAACCGCCGATACCGCGCTGCTCGACATGGCTGTGCGAGTCACAACCCGAACAAAGGAGCTCTTCATGGACGATGATGGGCTGCTTTTCGCTCGCCTTGGTTCGGAACGAATCGCAGCATTCGAGCTGCCGATTAAACCGATCTGCGACGACTACAATGACAGCATTAACTCGGTTTGGATTCGCAACCTGCAAGACCTTGCTGCGCTGACTGGCAACCGCGAATATTTGTCGATGGCATTCTCCGCGCTGCAAAGTTCCTCGATCGTGGCAACACGCCTTGGGGTCTATGGAGCTGGGATGATGCGTGCAATGTTTGAACATTCTCGTGCGGCTATTCTTGTATCGGCACCAGATCCTCTGCCGTTCTCAATGGCGCTGCAGCGGCGACATATCGGCCATCTGGCTGCGCCGAACCCAGAGGAATCCGATGAAATTGGTTATTACTGGATTGAAGCAGGATCGAAGTCCGGACCGTTCACGCTCGCAGAGATTGAATCAAGGCTGGCGAATTCGCGGGCGCAATAGTCTGCTTCTTGGGAAGCGCGAACGAAGCCCACACTGCCGCAACGCAAATTAGGAACAGAACCGCAGTCATAACCTTTTCTTGCTTTGAGAGCTTGAATTCAGACCAATTTACGGCAAGAACGAGCAGTCCAATTGGAACAAGCGCAGGCAAGGCCCGCAGCGGAATGCCAAACACCGTTGTGTCGCCAAAGAAGAGAACGATTGCAAGATAGATAAGTAGCCCTGGAACGATGACAAGCAAAGTCTCTCTCGCTCGCATGCCAAAGCGATGAATGGCTGCAAAGAACATGGAGAGAAACAGAAAGTCGGCAGGGCCAATTTGCGCAGCAGGTTGCGCGCTGCCAAATTGCGGAACCTTGAAAGAGACGATGTCAAATGCGACCTTTCCCTTTTCGCTCTCGAGTGCACGCTTGACGGTACCAACCGGAGCAAGAACGGCGATGATGTCGACGGCAGCAAGTACAAAGCAAATCGGAAGCAGCAGATTCTTGTCTCGAATACCGCAGGCGATGAGGATGCCGAGCGAAGATGCCCAAGCCAACAAGCCAAGTTGCAAGAATGCAGCTATGAACAAAGCGACAACATAAGGTGGAGTAACGTTTCTTGAAATGTAAGTCAAAGCGGCAAAGGCGACAACGCTAATGGCAAAAACCGTTAACGCGCGCGCGAAAGTCCAACCCAGCATGGCGGCGAAATAGATCGCGAAAATCGGGATGGACACAAACAGCACGGAGGAGATGATTCGACCAACGTATAGCCACTCGGTTGGAACCGGAATAAGCGGAACAGCAATGCCAAGAGCAAGCAACGCTCCCAAAAGAATTCCCAGTCGCTTCGCAGGCTCGGGCACGTTGCAAGGCTACCTAAGACCGAAAGTGTATAGCTCTGTCTACTTATTGTAGAGCCTAATCACTTGAAAACAAAAGCAGGTCCATAATGGGCGCAGATGGCCGATCTTCGACTTGACGCCGGGGACATTCGCCGCACACTCGGGCGCATGGCTCATGAAGTATTGGAAACTCACGATGGAGCTGAGAATCTTGTTGTGATTGGAATCCTCAAACGCGGATTCTATGTCGCAAAACGACTCGCATTTGCGATGACGAACATCGAAGGGACTACCGTGCCATGCGGCAGCCTTGACATTGGACCATTCCGCGACGACCTCGCCGGACTTAGCGACGTAAGCGACGACAGTGAGATTCCTTTCGACGTCAACGGAAAGAGAGTGGTTCTGGTTGATGAAGTCATGCAAACAGGTCGCACGATTCGTGCCGCGCTCGATGCACTAATGCGACACGGGAGACCCGCTCAGGTTCGCCTCGCCGTGCTCATCGATCGAGGCGGACGCGAACTTCCTATCCAGCCAAATTACGTAGGCAAAGTCATGGAAGCCGCGAAGGATGAGAGAATAGAAGTACGATTTGCAGAGACGGATGGTGAAGATGCCGTCTACATTCAGAAAGGAGCCATGCCGTGCACGTCCTAAGCATTCGGGAAATGGACCCGGAAACTATCGACAGCTTGATATCATCTTCGCTGGAAATGAAGAAGGCTTGCCGGTCCGGCGGAAGCGTGCCAAACCTGTCGGGACGCGTAGTCGGAATGCTGTTTCTTGAAAACAGCACGAGAACTCGAGTTAGCTTTGAGCAAGCCGCACGAAAGCTCGACCTCGGAATCTGTGTCTTTGGCGTACAAGGCACTTCGATGGCTAAGGGCGAGTCATTGAAAGACACAGTGCTGACTTTGCGATACGAAGGCATAGACGGCTTGGTCATGCGCCACAACTGCAGCGGTGCGCCATACCTCGCGGCACGATTCTTTGGTGGGCCCGTCATCAACGCCGGCGACGGCATGCACGAACATCCGACGCAAGCGCTTGCGGATGCTGTGACGATCGCGGAGCACAAACCGTCGATCAAAGGTCTGACCGTCGCAATCGTGGGAGATGTTTTGCACTCGCGCGTTGCGCGCAGCAATCTTTGGCTGCTTTCGAAACTTGGCGCCGAAGTTAGGCTTGTTGGCCCAAGAACCCTGCTTCCGCGCCATCCGGGACACTTGCCGGTTTCGATTCATTACGACTTGGCGTCCGGCATCGAAGGAGCAGACGTCGTAATGGCTCTGAGAATGCAAAAGGAACGAATGGATGGCGGCCTCGTTTCGAGCATGAGCGAATACGCATTGATGTACCAAGTCAATGCACGCTCATTGAGATTCGCAAAGCCAGACTGCTTAGTGATGCATCCTGGGCCGATCAATCGGGGTCTTGAACTCGACGATTGGACTGCTGACGGTCCGAACTCCGTCATCAATGAACAAGTAGAGAACGGCGTCTACGTGCGCATGGCTGTATTCGCCGCAGCATTCGAATCGAACAACGGGAAACCAAAGAAGTCGCAAAAGAAGGCGGTGAAAGCGTGAAATTGCTTCTGAAAAACGGAAGAATTCTTGACCCGAGCCAAGACCTCGACATCGTCGGTAGTGTGACGATCGTCGATGATCAGATCGATGAAGTTGGCGAAAAAGTCGACGAGCGAGACGCGGACGAAATCTACGACTGCACGGGAATGTGGATTACTCCGGGTCTCGTCGACCTGCACGTCCACTTGCGCGAACCTGGTTTTTCACACAAAGAAACGATCATAAGCGGAACGCAATCGGCAGCAGCTGGCGGTTACACCGTGATCTGTTGCATGCCGAATACCGATCCCCCATTGGATGATCCCGCTTTGATCGACTTCATTCTCGATCGCAGCGCGTCGCCTGAAGCGGGAGGTGTGTTCGTCGCACCGATTGGCGCGCTCACGAAAGGAATGAAAGGCGAGCAGCCGTCAAACTTAGCCTCGCTCAAGCGCGCACAGATCGTTGCAGCGAGCGACGACGCTTACCCAATTCAGGACGCCCAAGTGATGATGCGATGCATGGAACTGTGCAGACAGCTCGACTTGCCGGTCGCGGTTCACTGTGAAGAAGAATCGCTGACGCGTGGAGCGAGCATGAATGAGGGCGCCATGAGCGCTATGCTCGGCCTCAAAGGTATGCCGCGAACTGCGGAAGAGATTCAAGTGGCACGAAACTGCATGCTCAGTCTCGAAACGGGTTGCCCGCTGCATGTCCTGCACGTCAGCACATGGGGATCCGTCGAAATCATCAAGCAAGCGAAGTTTCTCGGGGCGCCTGTCACTGCTGAAGTGTGCCCACATCACTTCTCGATGACTGATGAAGACATGGTTCCATTCGATACAAACTGGAAAATGAATCCGCCATTGAGAACGCAGGTCGACGTCGACATCCTGCTCGGCGCGCTGGCTGACGGAACCATCGACTGCATCAGCACAGATCACGCACCGCATGCGGCCTATGAAAAGGACCGGCCATTCGACGAAGCTCCGTTCGGAATCGTCGGCTTGGAATCAGCAGTCGGAGTGGCGCTCACGTACTTGACTCACAAAGGAATCCTTTCACCGCTGGAAACCATTCGCAGAATGAGCACAAGACCTGCAGAAGTGTATCGCCTCGATGCTGGAACGTTGAAGAAAGGAAGAACACCGGTCGCACAAGTCACCGTAATCGATCCGGATGTCGAATGGACTTTCGATGTAAGCAGAACCTTCAGCAAAGGAAAGAACTCGCTCTACCATGGCATGAAGCTCAAAGGAAAGGCGATGCTCACGTTTAGCGGCGGCGAAGTGTATCGAGACGCGCTCTGGGCAGCGAACGACCGTGTAGCGGTCTAACCGACCAACGCTTCGACTTGCGACACAGTTAGCTCAAGCGTTTCGCGCGAATCCGAAACGACGGTGATGTGTCCAACTTTTCTGCCGGGTCGAGGTTCCTTGTCATAAAGGTGCAAATGTGCGCCCGGAATCGCAAGTACCTTATCGATATCCGGAATGGAACCGACGAGATTGATCATGCACGACAACCCGCGTTCACCGGTTGAACCGAGCGGCAATCCAGTAATCGCTCGCAAGTGATTCTCGAATTGACTCGTGTCGGATCCCTCGATGGAGAAGTGCCCAGAATTGTGGACACGAGGAGCCATTTCGTTGGCGAGCAATCGTTCGCCGTACTGAAAGAACTCGATCGCCAGCACTCCGACATAGTCGAGCTTCTCCATCACACGCCTCGCATAATCTTCCGCGAGACTTTGGACAGACTTTGACACATTCGGCGATGGCGAAATCGATTTGTATAGAATTCCATTTCGGTGTTCGTTCTCGACCAACGGATAGAACGCTGTCTCTCCATTCTTGCCTCTGACTGCAATAATCGATAGCTCCCTGTCGAATTGGACAAACGATTCGAGAATGCAGGCAGCATGAATCTCGATCTCCGCAGCATCATCAACAGTTCGAATCACGCTTTGACCTTTCCCGTCGTAACCAAACCTCCGCGTCTTAAGAACGCAAGGCAATCCAATTCTTGATAGCGAGCCCTGCAATTCGCTGTCGCTATCAACGGGAGTGAATGTTGGCGTCTCAATGCCCAACTCGCGAAAGCAACGCTTTTCCAACAGACGATCTTGCGTAACGCGCAATGCCTCAACCGGCGGATAGACGTCAACGTCCCCAGCGAGCCACGGAGAATCTGCGTCGACATTCTCGAACTCATAAGTGACGACTTGCAATTGACGAAGACGTTCCTGAACACCCTGCGCATCCATGTAATGCTGCTTGACCACAGGAGCAACCCTGCCCGCGCATGGATCTTCAGATGGATCGACAAAGAGAAACCGCAATCCCAGTGGATAGCCCGCGAGCGCAATCATGCGGCCAAGCTGCCCCCCTCCCAATACACCGATCGTCATGGCTTACTGGGATCAGGATTCGATAAGACATCTTGAGTCCTTTGCCTTCGATAATCCAAGAGTGCCTTCTCGACTTTTGTGTTGGACCTTGCCAGGATCGCCGCTGCCAGAAGCGCCGCGTTGATCGCACCCGCCTTTCCAATTGCAACCGTCGCAACGGGAACCCCAGCCGGCATCTGCACGATCGAAAGCAATGAGTCGAGCCCCTTCAGCGTCTTCGTTTCAACCGGAACGCCGATCACCGGCAAGTGCGTTTTGCTCGCGGCCATGCCAGGAAGATGCGCCGCGCCACCAGCCCCCGCGATGATCACCTCGATCCCCCTTCCGGCAGCGCCATCGGCATACTCGAAGAGCAAATCTGGCGTGCGATGAGCAGAGACCACCCGTTTTTCATAGGGAACGCCGAGGGAGTCCAGGGTCTCCGCAGCGTGCTGCATCGTCTCCCAATCCGACTTCGAACCCATGATCAGACCGACGAGAGGCTGCATAGCGAGAGTTTACCGGCGGCGAGGCACGCCCGTGATTCGATAGCACTTCCGGCAACGGGCCTCATAGGTTTCCGTCGCGCCGATTAAGATCAAGGGGTCTCCCCAAGCCGCCGGTTTCCCTTCGATAATCCTTTGTGTGTGGCTGGCGGCGGAACCGCATACCATACAAATCGCGCGAAGCTTGACGACTTCGTCCGCAATGGCCATCAGCCGCGCCATTGATCCAAACGGTTCTCGCCGGAAGTCTTGGTCGAGTCCGGCCAGAATGACGTGCATTCCCTTGTCTGCGAGTTCCATTGACAGATCCGGCAACTGATGGTCGAAAAACTGTGCTTCTTCGACAGCGACGACGTCGCTGCCAACATCGATGAGCTGCCGCAGTTCCCCTGTGGAATCGACGGGAGTAGCCTCGTGGGTGACTCCCATATGCGTCGCGATTAGCGTTCGCTCATACCTCGCATCGAGCCTATGCTTGAACACCTGGACGCGCTGCTTAGCAAACATGGCCCTCCGAACCAAGCGAATCAGCTCCTCTGACTTTCCGGCAAACATCGAACCTGTGATCACCGTGATTTGACCGCGACGTGACTTCATGGCGCCCATTCTGAAAGAAGGAAAGCGTGTCGAGCTAACCGAATCAGTAGAACGACGTGCGCGAGCAAGAAGGTAGTGGGCGGCCGTGATCATCGGTGTGCCCGCAGAATCCAGCCCGGGTGAGAAGCGAGTTGCTTTGACACCTGACGGCGTGAAAACCCTGGCGTCCAAGGGCCTTGAGGTCGTTGTCGAATCGGGCGCAGGCCAAGGTGCCTGGGCCTCAGACGACGAATACTCCGCCGCCGGCGCAAAAATTGTCTCCAACGCAATCGAAGCAGCAGACCTTATCGTCAAAGTCATCGGACCAGAGGACGGATCTCCAGAAAGCGAGGCGATGAGGCTCAAACCCGGCAGCGCGCTCATAGCACTCCTGTTTCCGCACACCAACGTCGATACGATTGCAGTCCTCGCGCAGAGAAACATCACCGCATTTGCAATGGACCTCATGCCGAGAATCTCTCGCGCACAGAGCATGGACGCTTTATCATCGATGAGCACGATCGCAGGCTATCAAGCCGCATTGATCGCAGCGGAAAGACTTCCCAAATTCTTCCCAATGTTGATGACCGCAGCAGGAACACTTCCTCCAGCAAGAGTCCTCATCATCGGTGCCGGAGTTGCGGGATTGCAAGCGATTGCCACATGCCGCCGACTTGGCGCGATGGTCGAAGCGTTCGACGTCCGACCCGCAGTCAAAGAGCAGATTCAAAGCCTCGGCGCAAAGTTCATCGACCTCGGCCTTTCAGCAGAAGAGGCAGAAGATGCGGGAGGCTATGCAAAGGAAGTCAGCGGAACGACTCACGCAAAAGAACTCGAAGTCATTGCATCGAGGCTGCCGAAATGCGATGTCGTGATAACGACTGCGCTCATTCCCGGACGCCACGCTCCGACGCTCATTACAAAGGAAATGGTGCGCCTGATGCAGCCGGGCTCGATTATCATCGACTTGGCCGCCGTCAACGGCGGAAACTGTGAAGCGACGTTGCCGGGTCAAACAACCGAATTCGAAGGCGTAACGATCATTGCGCCGCTCGATCTTCCTTCAAAGATGGCCGTGCATGCGAGCCGAATGTACTCGAAGAACATCACGGAGTTTCTTGGACACCTCATTCCCAATAAAGAACTTGTCCTCGATCTATCTGATGAAATTACGCATGGCACACTCGTAACGCATGAAGGACGTATCACGCACGAACCGACAAGACTGAAGCTCGAAAGGTCGAAGAAAGCATGACGCTCATAACGGTAATCACCATTTTCATTCTCGCAGTGTTTGTCGGACTTGAAATCATCACGAAGGTCCCGCCGATCCTGCACACGCCGTTGATGTCAGCGACGAACGCGATTCATGGCGTCATCTTGGTCGGAGCGCTGATCGTGCTCGCGCATGCACACTCCCCTGCCGCGATTGTTCTCGGAATGATCGCGGTCGTATTCGCGACTCTCAACGTCGTTGGCGGGTTTGTCGTTACGGATCGAATGCTTGAAATGTTTAAGCGAAGGCCGGACCACTCGGAGAAGAAGAATGACTGACCACTGGTTGGTCGAACTCGGTTACCTCATCGGCGCGGTGCTATTCATCCTCGCCCTCAAGCTTCTTAACTCGCCAAAGACTGCAAGGAGGGGCAATTGGCTTGCAGCGCTCGGAATGGCGATCGCACTTGGAACGGTTGGTTTCAGTCTCGGCGAAGTCGAAACTCGAAATTACATTTTCATTGCAATTGCCGTCGCTGCAGGCACTATTATCGGATCGATTTCTGCCAAGCGCGTTCAGATGACCGCGATGCCGCAAATGGTGGCGCTTTTCAATGGAGTCGGCGGTGGAGCGGTCGCTCTTGTCGCGATGATCGAGTTCATGGCATCTGGAAACGAGCGCCTGCTTCCTGTGCCGTTAGTAACCGCAGTTCTCAGTGCGATCATCGGATCGATTTCGTTTTCAGGAAGCATGATTGCTTACGGCAAACTTCAGGAGCTGATGCCCGGCAAGCCAATTCTTTATCCGGGCGATAAGGTTGTGACAGCGCTCGTGTTGATGACCGTCATCGCATTGGCTGTGCTGCCGATTGCAGGCTCCACGTCCGTGGCGCTGTTCGCCGCGCTCATTGGATTGGCCACGATTCTTGGCATACTTATGGTGCTCCCAATTGGCGGCGCCGATATGCCCGTCGTGATTTCATTGCTGAACTCATTTACCGGACTCGCTGCTGGACTTGCTGGCTTTGTGCTTGGTAATACTGCTTTGCTTATCGGCGGCGGACTTGTCGGAGCGAGCGGACTGATTCTTACGCTGCAAATGTGCTCAGCGATGAATAGATCGCTCGAAAACGTTCTCTTTGGAGCATTCGGTGCAGCAAAGTCCGAAGGTGGCGAAGGCACCACAGCAAAGGGCAGAATGCGGAGTTACTCCGTTGAAGATGCCGCGATCATCTTCGCGAGCGCACGATCGGTCATCATCGTTCCGGGTTACGGACTCGCTGTCGCACAAGCGCAGCACGTCGTCAAAGAACTAACGGAAAAATTGGAAGAACGCGGCATTCAAGTGAAGTTCGCAATTCATCCAGTCGCAGGAAGAATGCCGGGTCATATGAACGTACTTCTTGCAGAAGCGGACATTTCCTACGACCACTTGTTCGATCTTGAGGAAATCAATTCTGAATTTCCAGAGACGGATGTTGCGCTTGTGATCGGCGCGAATGACGTTGTCAACCCGGCCGCAAGAACAGACAAGTCGTCACCGATCTACGGCATGCCGATCCTCGATGTTGACAAAGCGAAGACTGTGATCGTTTCGAAACGCGGCATGGGAGCAGGTTTCGCAGGAATCGAAAACGAACTGTTCCTAAGAGAAAACACAGTCATGGTGTTTGGGGACGCAAAGTCAACGATGACCAAGCTTGTCGCCGCGCTCGACGATTTCTAAACGTTTACAAACTGTCCGATCATCGCAGGAAGTTTTTCGATAGGAACGAATACTGCATTGGGAAACTTCTTTTTGGCGACATTCACCTTGTCGGGCGCGCCACCGACGAAAATGATCGGAATGCTTCGGCGAGACTCGGATTCCCAAATCCATTCGGCGACGCTCCGTCCATGCGATGGCAGCCGCTCGAGCGAAATGATAACCAAGTCGGGTCGATAATTGACCCATCGATCGAACACATTTGGATTCCATTGAGTTCGAACTGAATGGCCTTCTCGTGTGAGCGGGATCGCAAGCGACTCTATCTCCGATTGGTCCCAATGGACGATGTAAACGTTCGCCATAAACTGTTTGGTGCTTCGACGGATGGATCCTTGGTGGGCCCAGGTAGATTCGAACTACCGACCTCGCCCTTATCAGGGGCGCGCTCTAACCAACTGAGCTATGAGCCCATCGGCGAGCGCGAAGTATACCTTGGCAATGGCACCGCCTCCCGTTCGAAATCGTTCGTTCAAGGTAGAATCCGATCTCCCGCGTGGGGGCATAGCTCAGCTGGGAGAGCACCTGCTTTGCAAGCAGGGGGTCAGGGGTTCGAATCCCCTTGCCTCCACCAAGAAGCCTACTCACCTAAATCTCGGAGTCGTTTTTCTGTCGTTTCGCGTAAATGGGTCCGTTGCTTCGCAGTGAAAGGCAGCGAGTCATACGTGTATAAATTCTTTGCGACTTGATCAGTTAATTTCTTAAGCATTAGCCGCACTGCATCCGATGGAACTCCGATTCTCCCTGCCATAGCGATAAAGTCTCGGGATTTGATGTTGTCGTCTCGCCCTTCGACTTTCAAGGCCATTTTGTTGTCGCCATAAGGCAGCGTGCTAAGGACATCATACGCTGGCGACAGTTCAATGCGACCTTCTGGCTTAGTGATTAGACTAATGTTCTTAGCATGCAGATCACCATTGGCGATGAGGTATGAGAACGCATAAAGTCGAAGACACTTAAGCACTTCAGCCTTAGGTGCCGTTGCAAATTCAAGAATGCCTTGCAAAACCTCGGCAAACGAAACGGTGTACTTCGACGCTGGGTATTTGTCCAAGAATTGACAAGCGTCTTCGACGTGCAGTTTGGAAGCTTGCTGCGTTTTCGGATCCACCTCCCGATCGAATCGCTTAACAAGCAAGCCGGACATTCCAGCGGAGTCGAAGACGACGCGGGCTTGAGCTGCATCAATGCGACATGTCTTAGCAAACTTGAGAAAGAACGCTTCATTCGCCACAAGTTCGGGCTTGTCAGGAGGGTTCAATTTGAGGATGAATTCACCGGCACTCAACTTGCCTCGAATCGGCATGGACATCATCTGTGCAGAGACCTTTTGATGAACGCCTGCAATGGATTTCTCGGCAAGCGCCCGCTCACCGACGACTTTTTGCCAAACGTCATCGAAGGTGATTGACGCTAAACGTTCGATGTCAATTTGAGCCGGTGAGTCAGCCAAAATCTGTCCGTCTGGGACAACACTCACATCGCCGACAAAATCTGGGCCTGCTGCAAGCAATAGTGTGAACTGATCGTCGAGCGATGTCTTGACCGCGTCCTTGATCGCAACAAGCCTTGCGCCTTCCGGTAGCAAACCCGCAAAGAATGGGGGAACGGAACCTCCTCCTGCCGTAAATTCGCGACGAGCGAACGGCAGACGAAACGAGATTCCACCAGGCTTGTCGATGTGTCTCTGATCATATCGGAACACGGACCCAATGTCGGTCCGTTCGAGCGCGCCAACAAGCTCTGAGCCCCGATAGACGTCCGCTCGGTTGACTGACTTGAAGTCGCTATGCATCATCGAACGAAAGCCCCCGTTGCCCATCTGATAGCCTGAGTTCGAACCCAAGGGTGGACAGGACAGAAACCGCCATGTCAAAGCGAACGGTCGGCTTTCCCTTCTCAAGTTCGCGCACGAAGAGCTCTGAACAGCCCGACAAGGCGGCAACCTCCGCCTGGGTCATACGCATGGACTTGCGCCTGGCAGCGATCCTTCTGCCAAACCGTCGGTAAAGTTCATCGCTCGAATTTCGATGTGATCGCATTGGTTTTATGCATTCTGAGTGATTTCAAGTCACAAAATCAAGTAAAACGAAGCGATCACTGTGTTTGAGCTAAATAGAGAAATCTCCAAGGCGTATAATCATCAAAAACGATGCGACCGCTTCGATTTGCGCCAGATTGACCTCGTCGGCCTGGCCGGACTATCATGAATGACCATGGTCTGCGTTGCCCCGATACTCCTTCTTGCCTTCGCGACTTCGACAGCGAATGAGCCTTACGCCCCTTCCCGAGAAGAGATCGCTCGGTCCTACCAGCGCGCATCTGAGATCACGCGAGCCAGAAACACCGTTCTCAACATGACCCTGACTCCGAATTGGATCGGATCAGGTCACGCGCTCTGGTACAAAAAGCAACTGCCCGGCGGACGCCACGAGTATCTTCGTGTCGATTCAAAAACCGGTCAGAAAGCGCAACTCTTCGACCACACGAAGATCGCGCAGTCTTTGTCGACCGCGTGGAGTGCGAACATCGATGCGACAAGACTTCCTCTCGACGAGATGCAATTCGCGGACGATGAAAAATCGCTGACGATTGTTCGCGAGAACCAAAACTGGCGCGTCGATCTGGAAACGTATGAATGCACTCGCATAACGCGCGAAACACAAAGGCAGCCGCAAGGCGGTAGGCCAGGACTCTCTCCCGATGGCAAGCTCCGCTATGAATTGCGCGACGGCAAATTGCTCGTGTTCGAAACAGCCACGAACACACATAAGTTCGAATCGACGAGCACTGACTTCGCATCGGCGTCATGGGCACCCAATTCACGGCACATCGCAGCGTTTCGAGTGATTCCAGGCGACCGCAAGCAGGTGTATCTCATCACTTCATCTCCGCGCGACGGAGGCCGAGCCACGTTCTCCGCACGCGACTATGATTTGCCCGGCGACAAACTTGACACTTATGAAACGTTTGTCATCGACGCGAACGAAGGAACCGAAATCAAAAGCGACCTCGAACCGTTTTGGACCGGCGGCAGACCCTGGGCAAGTCCACCGCGCGCGCAATGGCGAGGCAACGAAGGTCGATTCTTCATCCAACTTACAGAAAGAGGCTACCAAGCCGTCAGGGTCGTCGCGATCGATTTGCAAACAGCAAAAGCGACGACAATCATCGACGAGCGATCGAATACTTTCGTCGATACGACGGCGCTCCTAAGACGAGACTTGACGAAAACGAACGAGATAATCTGGCGATCTGAACGAGACGGTTTCGGACGCCTATACCTACATGACTTGCAAACTGGAAACCTCAAGAATGTGATCACTCCTCCCGGCTGGGTTGTTAGATCCATCGAGCATGTCGATGAAGAAGCGAGAACGATAACTTTCAGCGCAAACAACACGAAACAAGACCAAGACCCTTATTTCATCCATTTCTTTCGAGTGGGTCTCGATGGGCAAAATCTCGTCAGACTGACCGAATCGAACGGCCAACATCGTGTGAGCTTCTCCCCCGACAGAAACACCATCTTAGCCACTTGGTCGAGAGTCGATTCTCCTCCGGTGCATGAATTGCGAAACGCAACTACTGGCCAGTTGATATCCATTGTCGAACAAGCGGACATAACGGCTTGGGAGCAATATGGAATCAGGCTTCCCGAAGTGTTCGTCGCAAAAGGGCGAGATGGCGAAACGGACATCTGGGGAATCGTCTGCCGACCTCGTGAGTTCGATCCGAACAAAAAATATCCGATCATTGAAAACATTTATGCAGGACCCCACGATTCGTTCGTGCCAAAGACTTTCTCGCCCCTGACGCGCATGCAAGAACTGGCCGAACTTGGATTTATCGTCGTGCAAATCGATGGAATGGGAACTCGCAATCGGGGCAAGAAGTTTCACGATGTGTGTTGGCAAAACATTGCAGACGCTGGTTTTCCGGATCGAATACTCTGGATGAGAGCGCTCGCAGAGCGCTATCCATATGTCGACGTCGAACGAGTTGGCGTTTACGGTACATCGGCAGGCGGCCAAAGCTCGACGGGTGCGCTGCTGTTCCATCCGGAGTTCTATAAAGTCGCCGTCTCCTCGTGCGGTTGCCATGACAATCGAATGGACAAGTTCTGGTGGAACGAACAGTGGATGGGATATCCCGTCGGAAAGCACTACGAAGAACAATCCAACATTACGAACGCATCGAAACTGCAAGGCAAACTGATGTTAATCCTCGGAGAACTCGACACAAACGTTCCGCCGGAGTCGACACTAAGGCTTGTCGATGCACTCATTCGCGCGAACAAAGACTTCGATTTCCTGATGATTCCGAACGGAGGTCACACGGACGGCGGAGCATACGGAGAACAAAGGCGCCGCGATTTCTTCGTGCGGCATTTGCATGGCGTCGAACCTCCGGACAGAAACGCGCCCAGACAAAGGTGAAAGCGCCTACGAGCGGCTAATGCCCATGGCCTTCATGCCCGGGTGGATCTGTCAAAGGCTCCACGGGCACTGCGCCCTGCCTCGCGGGCTGCTGCGGTTCATCCGGCAATCCCTGCTCCCGATTTCGTTTGATCGTTTCCCAAGCTGGATTCAGCTCCTTGGGTACGTAGTGGATCGTGCCAGTCGTATACCAAGGCTTCGCCGGTTCGTCGTCGACTTGCACGGTCCCAGCCATTCCCGTCTGGGGATCGAATTCTCCGTAGAGGCGAGCGATGCCAATTCCGCGCCACACCATATTCAGGTCTCCCCCGAACCACTGGAAGTTGCGCCACTCGCCGTCGAGCGTAACCTTGCCCTTTCCGAACCACACCATCCGGCCGTGGCCCTCGTACTCCTTGCGAATGTTTCCCTCGAAAACGGGATCTGCGCCCTTGTAATCGCTGAGAAGAATCGTCCCCCGAAAGTTCATTTCGATGCGGCCTTTGCCCTTCGGGAGTGAAAACGACCCCAAAGTCGTTTCGAGGCGCATAATGCCGGGCGAAAGCGTCTGCTCAGGGGCCTCCGAAGCGCCACCTTGCGCGAAAACGAGTCGCCCAACGAAAGCGCCGGCGACAACCGTGGCAAGGCCAATCATCCAAATCTTCTGCATCGGGGTTTCCAAACGACTCGGACAAGAGCCGGGTTCCACATTGTACCGGCGCGAGAACGGCGGCGTATTCTAAAATAGAAGTTGTGAAACCCGGAGCCATCCTGGCCGCCATAGCCGCAATGGCGGGAATAGGCATCAGCATCTTCGCATTCGTTGCAGGAGCGACGCCCTATGTCACCGTCGAAGAGGCCAAGTCAGACCCCGGACGGAGCGTTCACATCGCTGGCGAGATCCTTCATGACACCGCTCGCCTCGACATCAAGACCGGATTGTTCGTTTTCGACATCAAAGATGACGATGGATCGCTCCTGACGGTCGAGTATTCAAAAGGTAAGCCCGGCAACTTCGATTCTGCGCCCAAAGCGTCAGTCCTGGGAGCCTACGAAGGCGGACGGTTCATAGCGACTCAAATCAAGACGCAGTGTCCAAGCAAATACGAAAGCACACCTAAGAGCTAACTCTCACCTATGCACGATAATCTTGACCCCGCTCCACAGTGGGGGCTAACTGTCGGCCTGATCGGCAAGGGCCTTATTTTTGCAGCGATAGTTCTGCTTTCACTTTCTGCTCTGCTTTGGTTTCTCAGAAAGCCGGGAGCAGCGAAACCTGCCTTTTGGATCGGCGCATTTTGCATCGTCGCTGCGATGGGCTCGCTGATTGCGCTCCTGATGGGCAAACAGTACGAATACCAATACGTATGGCGAAACACTCAAAACGACATGCCGGCCATTTATCGCTTCTCCGCGGCATGGGCCGCGCAAGAAGGAAGCTTTTTGCTTTGGGCGATGATGAGCGCGATCGTTGCTGCCATCGCCGCGCCGTTCACACGAGATAACCGACGATGGTTTACCATCATCGCATCTTGTGCGATCATCTTTCAACTGTCGATTCTCGCCTACGAATCGCCCTTCAAAATTCATCCTGAACTCTTAGAAGCGGCGCAAAACGGAGTGATCCTGCTGCCTCCTGACGGCAACGGACTCAATCCGACATTGATGAACTATTGGATGGCGATCCACCCATGGGTTATTTTCATCGGATTCGGCAGCCTCTTGACTCTGTTCGCATGGGCATTTGCAGCAATCCTCGACCGCGACGCCGTCAGCTGGATCCCGCGAGCAAGGCCGTTCGCTCTCTTCTCGATGACTTTGACGGGACTCGGCTTGACCATGGGCGGGCTGTGGGCCTATGAGACGCTCGGCTGGGGCGGGTTCTGGGCGTGGGACCCCGTCGAAAACGTGAGTCTCGTTCCATTCATTGCAGCAGTTGCGCTTGTCCATGGGATGTACCTTCAATCGCATCGAGGCGTTTGGGCAAGATGGAATCTCTTTCTCGCGATGCTGACTTTCGCTTGGTTCGTTTACGGAACCTACCTAACGCGAAGCGGCGCACTCGTCAACGTTAGCGTCCACAGCTTCGCAGAAATGAACCAAGGCGCACACGGTGTGTTGTTGGCGATGGTGTCGATTGTCTGGGCTGTAACGATCATCGGCGCGATCTATGCAGCCCTTGCAAAGAACATTCGCTTGCCTGAATCAAAAAATGAAGGGCCTCGTGGAGTCGGAATGAGGCTCGGTGTGTTCTTTGTATACACGATCGGCCTGATGGCGGCGTTCGGAATGTCGTTGCCGTTTTTCGCGACACTGTTCGGATTTCAATCCAAAATCGTTGAAGAAGAAAGATATAACCAAATTGTCGCTTGGGCGTTCGTCCCGACGATGATCCTGATGGCAGTTGTGCCGTTTCTCGGCTGGAAAAAGAACCCGGCCCGGACAAGCGCATTGTCGATAGTGGCCTGGCTGTCTGTCGGTTTGACGGGTGCGATGACGTTCTGGATCGTAAGAGGCGGAATGACTATCGCAAACGACGACAAACTTCCGACCATCAAACTCATTCTCTACTTCTTTTTGATTTGGGTTACGTTGTTTGCAATCTCAGGCAATGCGTTTCGAATATACGAGCGAATAAAAGCGAAGACTTGGAACATAGGGCCGTACATCACGCACGCCGGCGTTTCAATCCTTTTGCTCGGATTGATTGTTTCGCACGTTTTCGAAAAGAAGGGCGAAGCCTACATCTCGACAACCGAAGCAGGCCCATTCAACCTCGCACCAGGAAAACGCTACCTGGCGACGCTCGATCCAAAGTGGATGGAGACTTTCCTAACCGAAGAAGTGACCGATCCCAACCATCGTCTCCACTTCACGATGCTTCATATCGACGCATCCAAACAGGCGCCCTTCAATCCTATCTTCTACTTCAATGAGAGAGACGGAAACTTTGTCATCCGCCCGGTCATCATGCGCAGACCGCTCTACGACCTCTACTTTTTCGTCAAAAGCCTGCTCGTAGCGTATGGCGATCCGATTCAACTGAAGCCAGGCGAAACAAAGCAAGTTGCCGGATTCACCGTTACGTTCATTCGGCCAACGATGTCGGGAGAGCCGGGTCAGCCTGGAACCACATTTGGCGCAGAACTGAAAATCGAAAACGAAACCATGACGACGACGGTGATGCCGACAATCGAACTCGGCGAAGGCGGAAGAATCAACCGGCCCATAGCGCCCGTTTTCGAAGACCTCAATGTCGTACTCGAAGGTCTCGACGCGAATACGCAGACCGCGACTGTATCGCTCAATTTGCCCGAACCCCTCTTTGCTACGGAGCTGTTCTTCAAACCGCTGACGGTACTGGTTTGGATCGGGACGGGTATGATGACGCTCGGTGGATTTATCACCATAAACCGGCGACGAAAAGACGCCAAAAGACTTCAACAAGAAGCCGATGCGACTGATCCAACTGCTTAAAGCCAAAGTCCATCACGCGCGTGTGACCTACGCAAATCCGGACTACGTCGGAAGCATAGAAATGTGCCCCGATGTCATGGAACGCGTCGGATTGCAAAACGGTGAGTTCGTCAATATTTGGGATGTCGACAACGCGGAACGATTCTCGACCTATTGCTTTGCGGGCGAAAAGCGAACGTTCGGCGTCAACGGAGCCGCAGCGCACAAAGTGCGGGTCGGCGATAGGTTGATCATTGCTGCGTTCACTTGGACCGACGAAGAAGTGACTCCCAAAATCGTCTTACTCGACGAGAACAACGCGATCATTCGCGATATGGTGCCCTATGACAGAAACGGTTGATCTGCTCAAACTTCTCGAAGACTCCGGAGCAATCCTGAAAGGCCATTTTAAGCTCACTTCGGGCCGGCACAGCGACACCTACTTCGAAAAATTCCGCGTTCTCGAACGACCCGATGTGATTGAAGCGGTCGCCAAAACGATTGCTGAAAGGTTCAAAGATAGCGGTGCCGAAGTGGTCGTCGGACCAACAACGGGCGGCATCATCATCGCATTCGAAGTCGCGCGGCAGATGAAACTGAAATCGCTATACGTCGAGCGTGAAGACGGGCGCCGCGTCTTGCGGAGGGGGGCAGAGATCGCGCCCGGAACGAAGGCGCTGGTCGTCGACGATGTGTTGACAACGGGTGGAAGTGTTTGTGAAGTGATCGCGCTCCTTAAGAACAGAGGCGCAGAAATCGTCGGTGTCGCAGTGCTGGTTGACCGCAGCGAAAGCCAAATCGACTTCGGCGCGCCCTACTTCGCAGGTGTCAAAGTCGAAGCGAAAAGCTATGCGCCCGACGAATTGCCGGATTCGCTGAAAGCGATTCCGATCGATCAGCCTGGCAGCCGAAGTTTGTAAGCACAATGACCTGCCATCGGTATAATCCTTAGCCCGCGTGCCGAAGTGGCGGAATGGCAGACGCAGCGGTCTCAAAAACCGCCGGGGGCAACCCCGTGCGAGTTCGACTCTCGCCTTCGGCACCAACTCCAAAAAGAAAAACGCCGAGCCCGACGACATCGGACTCGGCAAAAAATTGATTACTTGACTTGGTAAACGCGAACCAAGTTGTATTCGTTGATCGTTGCAAGCATGGTGCTGCTCGCGTTCCAAGCAAGTCGAGAACCGATCCACGACATGCCGGTCAACTTCGCTTCTTGCTTAAGTGTGCTCGCATTCCAAAGAATGACGGTCGCGTCCGATGAAGAACTCGCGAACCACTTACCGTTCGGACTGTATCTCACATACATCACATAGTCTTCATGCCCGCTGAGGTACGAGATTCGATTGTTGGTTTTCAAGTCCCATACGGCAAGCCGCTTGTCGCGACCCGCAGATACGGCGCGCGTATAGGCCGCATTCGCCGATGCGTCCTGTGCGCCCCCGTAATGCCCGCCGAATGTCCTGATCAATTGGCCGTTCGATGCGTTGTAAATGGACATGCCTTTGCCGAGCGTCCCAACAACGACCTTGGTGCCATCAGAGGTGAATTCCGCACCGTAAAGGTTGACGCCATTTCCGCGAATCGTCAAAACGGTCTGCCTGGTGTTCAGATCCCAAATTCTTACCGTATCATCGTCGGAAGTGCTCATCAACCGTGTGCCCGCTTTGTTGAACGAGAGGTTGTTCACGGCCCGGCTGTGTCCAGTAAGCGAAAACTGAGTGTTGTTGCTCAGATTCCAAATGGTGATTCGGCCATTCTCTGCTCCGCCTGCGATCGAGCCGCCCTTCGGGTTATACGCAACCGACTGCAGCGCAAAAGCCCGGCCCTCCTGCCTGAGGGTCCTTTCCAGTTTGAGGCCGGCACCGTAGATGCGGAGCGTCATATCGCCATGCCCTACGGCAAGCTGGTTGCCGGTCGGGGCGAAAGCCATGCAGTTCGCATCGGGGCGAATAGTCCCGATCGACTGGAGAGTGACGGCGGCGAGGCCTACTGAAACAATAGTCAACATGCTTAGATCCTCCTTGATCTGATTACGTCCATTTCGACGAAAACGGGTGCTCGAAGTGTCGGCTAATTCGCCACAACGTTGACGACTTTATCCGGCACCACGATCACCTTTCGAACGGTCTTGCCCTCCGTGTGCTGGGCGACCTTCTCATGCGCAAGAGCCAGTCTCTCGGCCTCATCCTTCGACAAGCCTGCTGGCACGTCCATGTTCGCCCGGACCTTGCCGTTCACCTGGATGACGATCGTCACGGTCTGCTTGACCAAAAATCGCTCATCGTAACTGGGCCAATCGGCCTGGTAGGTGAATAGGTCGAATCCGTAAGATTCCCAAATTTCATCTGCCGAATGGGGCGCGATCGGAGCGAGCAGCAAGATTAGCGTTTCGATCGCCTCCGACATCACCAACTTTGTCTCCGCACGTGAGTAGTCCGCAGACTTCGCGAAGTCCCCAATCGAGTTTCGAAACTCCATGAGCGACGAAACCGCCGTGTTGAACGCGAAAGCCTCGATGTCGTCGCTCACCTTCTTGATGGCGAAATGTGTGCTCCGACGAAGTTCAGTTTCCTCAGAATTCGTTTCAGCGGATCTCAGGCCGCTCCGCCAGTTCGGCTCGAAATGATCGCGAAACTCGTCCGTGAGTTTGAAAACTCGGTGCAAGAAGTTGATCGCTCCGCCGATGCGCTCCTCAGACCACTGGATCGTTGCGCTGAATGGAGCCTCGAAAAGTTCGTAAACGCGCAACGCATCCGCGCCGTACTTCTCGACAGCTTCGTCTGGCGTGACGACGTTGCCCTTCGACTTGCTCATCTTTTCCCACCGCCAGAACACATCGCTTTCCGGCAGCGATTGCGCTTCTTCGTAAGTTATCTGAATCCCTTCTTCGCCAATGCGCAGAGTTTCGTTTGCGCGAGGTTTTCGAAACGGCGTCGGAGCAAGCAGCATGCCTTGATTCCGCAATAATGCGAACGGTTCCTTGCAAGGCACAAGCCCTTCGTCGTAAAGCACCTTCGTCCAAAAGCGAGCATATAGCAAATGCATCACCGCATGTTCCGCCCCCCCCACATAGCAATCGACTGGCATCCAGTAATTGACCTTGTCCATGTCCCATGCGCGTTCGTTGTTGTGTGGATCGGTGAATCGCAAGAAGTACCACGATGAGCAGGCGAATCCACCCATCGTGTCCGTTTCACGTTTGGCAGGCCGTCCTTTCGAGTCCGTAGTGTTCACAAACTCCGCGATGGCCGATAACGGACTTTCTCCCGTCTCGGTAGGCTCATAATGATCGACCTCTGGAAGCAAAACGGGCAGTTGTTCCTCAGGAACGAGTTCGATCTCACCATCTTCCGTGTGAATCACAGGAATCGGACTGCCCCAATAGCGCTGCCGGCTGATCAGCCAATCGCGCAAACGATAGTTCACTTTTCGTTCGCCGATTCCCTGTGATTCGACCCATTCACCCATCTTTAGCTGTGCTTCTTCACACCCAAGACCAGAAAAATCGCCAGACGAAACCAAGACTCCGTCTTCCGACACAAACGGCAGTTCGACTTCGGTCATGCTTTCCGGTGCGATCACTTGCCGGATTTCGAGATCGTGCTTCATCGCGAACTCATAGTCGCGTTCGTCATGACCAGGCACCGCCATGATCGCACCCGTTCCATATCCCATCAAAACGTAGTCCGCGATCCAAATGGGCACATGCTCGTTCGTGAACGGGTTCCTGGCGAATGCGCCGGTAAAGACACCCGTCTTGACTCGACCCGTCGCTAAGCGATCCTGATCCGACATCCGCTTCGCATTCTCGACATATTCCGAAACTTCACGATGTCGATGAACCGGAACGATCTCTGCAACAAGCGGATGCTCCGGTGCCAGAACGCAAAACGTCGCTCCATAGACAGTGTCGATTCTTGTTGTGAAAACGCGAAAACTCCGCTCGTCGATCGGCATAAACTCCGTGTGGGTTACCGTCGCATTTTCGTTGTGCTCGACTCTTGGTGCACCAACCTCAGCCCGCGATACTTGCCAAGTGAATTCGACGCCTTCTGACTTGCCGATCCAATTGCGCTGCATCTGCTTGATGCCTTCCGGCCAATCCAATTCTTCCAAGTCGGCAAGCAGGCGGTCCGCATACGCCGTGATCCGAAAGAACCACTGTTTTAACATCCGCTTTTCGACAGGAGTCCCGCAACGCCAGCAAAGACCGCCCTCGACTTCTTCATTGGCAAGAACAGTCTTGTCTTTCGGACACCAGTTGGCCGGATAATCCCCGTGATACGCTAATCCCTTCTTGTAAAGAAGTTGGAAGATCCACTGCGTCCACTTGTAAAAGTCAGGCGACGAACTGTTGATCTCGCGACTCCAATCATACGAAATCCCAACCAAATCCTCTTGGCGTTTGTATGTCTCCGCATACTCGCGCACCATCTTCGCAGGATGGGTCTTCTTTGCGATCGCTTCGTTTTCAGCAGGCAATCCGAATGCATCCCAACCCATCGGATGCAAAACGTTGAAGCCCTGCATGCGCTTCATCCGGCAAAGAACATCCGATGGAATGTAATTTCGCAAATGCCCAACACTTAGCCCAGCACCGCTCGGATAAGGGAAAAACTCCAATCCATAGAACTTCTGCCTGCCGGGATCTTCGCGCGTGCGAAAGAGGTCAGCTTCCTTCCATCGCTTGCGCCACTTTGCTTCGAATTCTTTAGGCTCGTATCGAGAGGGCATGGGAGACTGCGATTATGGCCGCGCACCCCTGGCCCAATTCATAGTTACCTCCGAAAAGTGGTGATAACACCAAATAGATGTGGTATATGGAGCCGAAATGATTGACGTCGTTGAGCCATCTAAGCTGTTTGGATCTCGGGTGCGGACCGAGGTCCTCCTTCTCATTGCCATCCTCGAAGAAACCTACGCCTCTGAACTTGCTGCGATCTCCCAGCGACGCCTGTACTCGGTCCAGAGGGTTGTCGAGGCATTGGAAAGGGAGGGAATCGTCGTCGGTAGGGTCAGTGGAAGAGAGCGGCGATTGGTTATCAATCCTCGGTTGCCATTCCGGAAAGAGTTGCTGGCACTGCTTGTGAGGATGATGGTTCAAGAACAGTCGTTGATGGAGACCATCAATAGCATGCGAAGACTCCCGAGACGCAAAGGCAAACAACTGTGAAGATCAATGTGCACACATCGCTTCGTGCCGTTGCATTCTTGAGTGGCACACAAATGCGTCAGGCAGGATACTGCGTAATTCGAACTGGAGGAAGCGCCGCGACCAGTTACGCTCCAAACCACGACCAGTCGATCGACTTAGACTTCATGATTGAGTTTGCGGAAAGCAGTAGCAAAGGTAGCGTAGTGCTGAATTCGCATGGATACCGAGTTGAGAACAGTATCTTCTTCGACGAATCAGATCCTTACACAGTTGGTTTTGTCAGAGGTCCCATCATGATTGGAGAAGATGAGGTGCGAGCGTGCAACACTTTGCGAGAGCGCAACTGTCAACTCAATGTCCTCACTCCGACCGACTGTGTGCGGGATCGCCTCGCGCCGTTCACGTTCTATCGTGATCGCTCATCCCTGCAACAGGCGCCTTGGGTCGCAAACGAGCAGTGGGATTCAATGGACCTCGAGGCGATCGAACGCTGGTGCCGCCGGGAAGGCGAGAAGGAGAGATTCGAACAGTTCGCTCAATGGCTCAACCCAACCCCTTGATCCCCGGTATTCTCCTATTCCACGCAAATTCCGTCATGCAGCCACAAGAAGAAATCGAAGTCCATATCCGCGCCAGCTATCCGATTCTCTACGTCGTCACCTGGGAAGAAGAGCGCGTGTCAAACGCCATCTCCGATATCGCCGACAAAGTCAAGCGACCGCGCCGTTCGTGGTCACTGACGCAAGGGCTAAAGCCCACAGGAATCGACTCTGGGCTTGAAAACACGCGCCTACCGGCAGAGATACAAGTGCTGACCCACATCCTTGGCGTCAAGGATCCCGCCATCTTTCAGCTCAAAGACTTCCACGCATACATGAACGATGCGAGAGTGATCAGACTGCTTCGAGACGCTGCAGGGAAACTGCGAAGCAAGAATCAAACGATTGTCATCACGGCGCCAATTCTCAAACTTCCCCCCGAGCTGGAAAAGGACATCACAGTCGTCGAATACCCCCTGCCGGGTGAAAGCGAAATCGAAGAAGTCGTCGATGTCGCACTCGAAGCGTGGAAAGGTAAAGACAGCGTCGATACGAATCTTCCCAAGGAAGACCGCGAACGAATCGTGCAGTCATGCTTGGGATTGACGCTCGACGAAATCGAATCCGTGCTCGCAAGAAGCCTTGTAGAAAAGAAGAAACTCGACGTCAACGTGATCCTCGAACAGAAGAAACAGATCGTAAGAAAGTCGGGGCTGCTCGAATACTATCCGGTCCAAGAGAGCATGAAGGACGTCGGCGGAATGGAATTCCTCAAAGAGTGGCTCAAAAAGCGGGCGTCCAGCTTTACCGAAAAGGCGCGCGAATTCGGTCTCCCAGCGCCGAAAGGAGTCCTCCTCCTCGGAGTCCAAGGCTGCGGCAAATCGCTCGTCGCAAAGGCCATCGCCAGTACCTGGAACCTGCCGATGCTTCGCATGGACGTTGGCCGAATCTTTGGCAGCCTCGTCGGCCAAAGCGAAGAGAACATTCGTCGCGCCATCCGCGTCGCAGAGTCCGTCGCACCGTGCATCTTATGGGCCGACGAATTGGAAAAGGGATTTGCGGGAACACAAAGCAGCGGCGTCAGCGACGGAGGCACAACAGCGCGCGTCTTCGCCACATTTCTTACGTGGATGCAAGAGAAAACCAAACCGGTCTTCATGGTCGCAACCGCAAACGATGTATCGAAACTTCCTCCAGAACTATTGCGAAAAGGTCGCTTCGACGAAATCTTCTTCATCGATCTCCCAGACACCGAAGAGCGAAAAGAAATCTTCTCCATTCATCTAAAAAAGCGAAACCGCGACCCCAAGAACTTCGACCTCGATGCACTGGCAAAAGCGACAAGCGGATTCAGCGGAGCAGAAATCGAACAAGCCGTCATTGCAAGTTTGTTTTCTGCATTCGATGCAGGTCGCGAACTCGAGCAACAAGACCTCATTGACGAAGCCAAAAACGCAGTTCCGCTAAGCAGAATGATGGAAGAAGACATTCAAGAACTGCGCGATTGGGCGAAGCTCCGCGCAAGACCCGCAGGTCACAACGACGACGACAATCCGCGCACGCCTGTCTTGGTGGGCGATGAGGGACTTGAACCCCCGACATCCTCCTTGTAAGGGAGGCGCTCTACCACTGAGCTAATCGCCCACACCGCGGATTCTACCGCTCGTCGTCCGGAACGCGAAACTCAGCGGGGAATACAAGCCGCCCATCCGAGCCAATAAAGTAGATCGTCGTCGGCTGAACAGGCTGCTGGTTGCGTGTCAGTTTGACCAAGAATCTTGTCCATTCCTTGGGACTGAACGTCACCGCGTACGGCTCCTCGGGGCGAGGCACCGGCCGATGCGTGTCCTGATACCAGTTCCGCTTCTCACCGTCGATCCACACGACTTGACCTACGGGCGATGCGACCACCAGGGTCACTTCGTCATCGATCTCGAACCTCGCTTCCGTCGCCAAATAAATCACTCCAGGCGCGTTCACAAATAGAGACTCCACATCGAATAAGCAGCCATCATAAATTCGCCGTTCCCAACGCATGGCCATCGCCGATCTGCCCGACAGAACAGCATGGGGTTTCATCTCCCTCTCAGGAGCAAACGCTTTGTCGTAACCCTCTTGTTCGCGATTGTCGAATGGGCCGACCGTCCACCAAACTTGAGGACGCAAAATCGGCGCGCGAACTTCGCCCCCCTCCAGACGCATCGAAACAAAACCATCGTCACCAGATGCGACTGCGGCGATGTTCGCAACGCCAAACGCCTCGACGCGAATTCGCCCGGCGCGATGAGCGACAGAAACGCCGTCAGAACCAAAGATCTCCGGCAAAACCTCGACCGGCACATCGCCCGGATTCTCGATCCGAAAACCGATCGCCAATGGCTTCCCAAAATCAGAGACCACTCCATCCGGAAAGCGGAACCCCGCAACGAGTTCTCCAACCGCTTGCAAGGAAAGTGACATCGGCTGCCGATGCAACCGCGCAATCGACTCCGTCGAACGCAAAAACGACAAATCCACAGATTTCTCCGCTGGCGGCTCCTCCGATCCCCCCCCTTCTACATTCTCTTCAACAGGGGCAGCCTCTTGCGAAGCCAATCCATCCAAGAACCCCCGCCCCAAAACCTCGAACCGCCCGACCAGCTTCTCCTCGAATCCGCCCGAATCCAGCACCCAGTCCGAAGGAACAGCCCCCGTCCCGGCAGCCAAGACTGCGCCGGCGCAACCGCCCGCCGAAACTGAACGCCCACCACAACCAGCGGCCAAGCAAACCGTCCGCCCGAAGTCCCCATCCCCGAACAGGCACCCAATCAGCGCAAAGGCATGAGTGGCCACGGCCTCGTCCGGAAGCTTGCCCCCGCCCCATCGAAGCGCGATCTCCCGAGCGTCCTGCCAAGTCCGCCCGCCCTGCCAAGCCTGAATCATCGCCGGCGAAACCTTCCTTAGCTCAGAGTCCGAAGGCAACACGCCCTCGCCGATCTGCAAGCACTCCGATATCGAACCGGCAAAAGGAGCAGCCGCAACCGCCGCCGCCCAAAAGCACGCCGCCCAAACCCCCTCGCCCGAGTGATCGATCGTCGCATCGTGCCAGGCCCATGCCGCCGCCAAATCCGGACGGCCCGCGAACAATAGACCCCAAAACGGCCCGCGACCCATCGCCCCGCCGTCACCCGCAAAAGGATTCTCGAATGACCCGGACAACGGCGCGCGAAGCCCCCTCGATAGGTTGGCCAAAGCGAACCGCTGCGCATCCTCGACCAAAGGAATTTCAGCATACAGGTCGCATAGCCCATACTGGTCCTTCGCTCGCCCCAAATACGCCCGTGCAGCCAAAACCGGTAACGTATCGGCAACCCCGTCCGGAATCGGAGTGTAGAACGCGATGCTCCGCCAGTCCGGCTTCCCATCAAACGGAGCACCCAGCGTCGTCCCAGCCAACCACCCCTGCACCCCCGCCCGCACCTTCACCGAAACCTGATCGAATGACATATGGGGATTCTACTGATGTTTATGAAATTGCGGTTACCGTTAACGTGAACTTTGTCTGGCTCCGAACACTTTGTGCATTCTGCAGTCTATTAGCCCAAAACAGTTATGCCCTGTCGATCTCGGAAATCTCACTTGATAGTCTTTCAGGGTCATAACAAACATGATAAACCCAGCGCCGCTCGCCATAATATCGGTTCACAGCTTTCGCCCACTTTATCCCGCCAGCCTTCTTGCGTTCATCTTCTTCGCGTTCATACCCCTTTATCTCTAATGCGATATGCAAACCAGATTGCAACCGTACAATGAAGTCTGGTCGATGGGAACGTGCCACCCCATGAGGATCCAGATAAGGTATCAGGAAGTCCAAGTGGTCGTTTCGAACATATGCTTGAACCTGTTCGCAATCCTCAAGAGCCTGAGTAGAAATTTTCTCCCAATGCTTTGCATCCAGAACAACGTGGCTCACATGACTCTTGACAGTCGGTATGCAAGGACGACCGGTGCTGAAGTTCACGTGCGCCGACGTGCCCTCGGGCCGGAATCTCTCGATTCGCGGTAGGAACACTGGCTCGCCGTCGTCATTCGCTGGATGGATATGGGGTAGAACCGCGTTTTGTATCGCTTCTTGCCATTTCAGCAAGCCAATTTCCTCCTTCGGAACTTCTGCAAACCGAATTCGCTCCTCTGAGTACTTTCTAACAACAGCAAGAACTTGCTTGAAACCTAAGCACTTTGCCACTTCGCTCTTGTCTTCTAAGATCTTGTTGACTATGTCAGCCGCTATCTTGTAATAAACGCTTTGCAACCGCACCGTCTGATAATAGGGAATTCGATTGTGTTTCTCTATTCGTGCGCCCGGAAGCGGCTGCGGCCGATTGATGAAGTATCCTCCGACAGCGGCAACTTTTACTTCTGTGGGCTCTCCGTTCTTTCCTATCTCAAGATATGGAACTGCCTCCCAATCACAAACGATGTTCGGCCCTGATCCCGGAACATAGCCCTCAACATTAGGAAAACGAATCTCGAACTCTGCACGTCGCTCTCGAAGCGCGACCACATGTTGGGATGGAGGTGGAACCTTTGAGCTGCCGCTCTTGCCCGTAGCCCGAACCGGAATAACCTGAAACGGAACGCCATAGATGTCCGCATATTCAGGTTGAAGCAAACCTGTGTCTGGATCTACCGAATACGAACGGCGCCGTAAGGCACGCCCTACCACTTGCTCACAAAGCAATTGTGATGTGAACGCGCGCAGACCTATGATTTGGGTTACGTTGTTCGCATCCCAACCTTCGGTCAGCATCGATACGCTGCTGATGAATCGCACGTTCTGTCCAGGTTCTCCCTCCTTGCCGACGCTGTTCATCACTTCACGCTTCCGCTTTACAGCATCTTGAACTGTTTCGCCTTCATCGGCTTGCTCGAGTGATCTGCTGTCGTAAAGAAAACTGACTTCACGCTCCGGCTTGTTTACAAAGTGATCGAACTCAAAGTCTTCTCGTGTCACCTGCTCGAACATAAGCTTGGAAACAGCAGTGTCCTGTGATACGATGATCATGCACGGCGGCACTTGAGAACCCTGACGCATCCACTCATCATATGTCTTCTTCCAATTGCCGATCATCGTCACAGTTGCAGGCTCCGCTTCACGGGCCACAGATTCCGGTTTCGCACGTTGGCCGCCCCTTTGCTTTTCTTTCGAAGGAAGCCGTTCATTGATCCATCGCCACAAGTGAAAATAGGCAGGCGGTGACTTCCCATCACCGTGATTGTCGTCTACAGGCATCTGAGGAATCTTCACCAGCCCGCTTTCAATCGCATCAAGTAGTCCAAAGTCGCTGACGATCCATGGAAACGGTCTGCCAACCGGATAACCGCTCCCATGAATGTAAAAAGGTGTGGCCGAAAAATCCAAACACATCGAAATCCCACGAGCGCGAGATATCCTTTCTAAACCGCCCTGCCACTGCGCAGCGCGCTCGTTCTCTTTCTTTTCTTCTGCGCTTGGTGCGTCATCCTTCTCTTCAACGCTCTTCTGTCGAGGCCGATAGCAATGGTGCCCTTCGTCGTTGATCACCAATAAATTGGATGCTGAACCGAGCCTGCGCTTCAGTAGGCGGTTGGCAAAAGCGCTGTCACTCTCCATACCCAGCTTGACAACGCTCCGAGTGCTGGTGTCGTCTTTGACGGCAAGCTCTTGGCGGTGGACAATGCAGATCTTCGCTTCGCTGAGGCCGCTTCGCATCCCAACCGGAACAAGATCAAACTGCGAGTAATAGTCGCGCTCGTGAGTCGGAAGAAGCACTTTCAGGCGTTCTTTCACCGTCAAACCTGGGGCCACAATCAAGATCGCAGGCGAGAATCGCTTATCTTGAGGAAACTGATGCTTGTTGAGAACGACCCACGCGATCAGCATCGCCATGACAACTGTCTTGCCAGTACCTGTAGCCATCTTGCAGCAATATCGAACGAAAGCCTCATGAGCCGCTTCGATCAATGCACGCTCTCCGTCAACAGTCTCAGTGTAAATTCCTTGCCGATCTGTTGGATGAGATTCCGTCAGCCAGATGATCGTCTCTGCAGCTTCGAGTTGACAAAAGAACAGCTTCCTCTCCCGATCCTCATCTGTCCAATGCTCCAACAGTCGCCGAGTGACTTGAGTCACACCGGGATAACCCTGCCTACGCCAATCCTGAACCCGCATCCGAATCTCGTTGACGGCCGGAATCTCCACAAATTGCTCTTCCGCTAACGACGCCGTCCCCTTAGTCCCCTTCGGATTAAAGAAGTAGCCTGCAGGACGCCGTCCTTCTGCCGTGGTCGGCACCTTCTGCTCGTGCGTCTCCCAATTGATCGTGTCCCAATGAAGTTGCGGCTCCGTAAAGGGCGGATTGATGATCGGGTTGTCGATCACCATCGCGCCGGCTTCACGTGCCTTAAGCTTCGGATCGAACAAGGTGCTCATTTCAATGTCAGCCAATCGAAACCGTCTTGACGATGGAATTGCCGCGGGCGTCGATTACCTTCACTTGAATCTTTTCGCCAGCCTTGAACGGCAAACTCACAAGTGTCCGCATCGCTTCAAATGCCTCTTCATCGATAGCCCCTTTGAGGCTCTTCCCGATCTTCTTCCATGAGTCGGCTTTGTTCGGAAACATCGCTTGGCAAATACAGAAGCTCTTCCCGTCGTAATCGTGGTCTATGAAGATCGCATGCACGTTCTCGCCAGCTTGGGTGGTCACTTTGCCGCTGATCGGGTCGTAGATGTCCACACCTCGCAATTCGACAAAAATTTCACCAGCACGCAGACGCTTTGCCCGCTCGGAAACGTCACTGTCGCCTCGCTTGATCGCATCCTTCAACAGATTGGGCAAAGAAGCATCGCCTTGCCGGTAAATCACAACGTCGGGCTCACCCACCAATGTGAACAACTGAGATGCCTTCGTATCCTTTAGCAAGTCGGCCATCGCGGTGTCGGGCGCAATCGTCGCCATCAGCAGTCGCTTCCCCGGAATCGGATCGCTGTTGATCACCTCCTGCGCAGGTCCAGTAAACTCATAACCGCAAAACAACAACGCATCGTAAGGGCTAGCCGAGCGCACTGCGTCTCTGACATGCACCTCGCTGATCGCGCCATTCTGTGGCCCGAAGATGACCGCACACTTCACGGCCTTGCCTTTCAGTGCCTTCAAATCCGGGTCCGTTGCTGCTCGGTCATTCTCGACCTCGAACTCGCCTTCTGCGTGAATAATAGGATGGCCAATGGATCTAATTGACTGGAACTTGATCGCCTTCTTCTTGGCTGTGTAGACGCCGGTTGCCCGAATCTTCTCGATCATGTCGTTGATGTATGCGGCAGCATTGACGGCTTCTTCGGTTATGGGCCTAAAGAGAGCGACTCCGAGCGATGACGCGAATTCGGCATCGCCAGACATCACCTCCTCCACGACCTCGGCATTGAACTCGGCGGCGACGTTCGGCAGCGCCTCCATCGTAAACGGCCCGCTCACCCTCACAATGCCGCTCTCCTTCTCAGGCTTGTCGACCAGTTCTTCCATCGGCGCATTTCGCGCGATGCTGGCGTCGATGCGCGATTGCATCTCGCGTTTGAGCCGCCAAAACTCTCTTGCTTCGGGCGTGGGCGAGAAGCTCGGGTCCACCATCTCGCCTCGCCCCTCACCGCGCTTTAGGGCATCGTCTGCTTTCTTGACCGCCTCTTCCAGTAGTGCGTTCTCGCGCGGTACCTCCCACTCCTTCCAATTCTTGCCCGTCACCTCGTTCAATCTTCTCAGGGCATCCTCGATCTGCGGTTGGAACTCCGCCGCGATTTCGTCAATTTCCGTGTTCTGGGCGATGGATTTGAGGGTGATGTGGGGGACGGTCTTGTAGACGAAGCCGCCGCTGACGCCGCTGGTGGGGTGGCGGAGCTTGTAGTAGTCGAAGGCGGCGGCCATCAGGCGGTGGCGGGCGATGGCGAGCGCGACGCGACTTGTGTCCATGGTGATCCACCTCCGGCCCCACTGCTCGGCGACGTAGGCGGTGGTGCCGCTGCCGCAGGTCGGGTCGAGCACGAGGTCGCCGGGGTCGGTGGTCATGAGGATGCAGCGGGCTATGACCTTCTGAGATGTTTGAACAGCATAGGTGAGATCGGTAGCTCCGTGAGTGTCATCCCATAGATTGTGTAGCGGTTGCACGGGAAAGTCCTCATGGTAAGTGATGAAACACGGGAGGGCTCCCGGCGCAATTAGGCGGCTTCCAACAATTAGACGCGTCATTCCTTCTTCATTTGTTCGCCAGCTCTTGCTACCACACTTGTATCGCTGTCCTTCAAAATCGAAATCGAACATGCAGGTCGTGGTATAGCCAGAAGATGCCAGCGCGCTTGCGAAGAAGGGCCGTTGGCCCTTTGGAAGCCGCTCCGGGAAGGTCCTCTCGTCCGGCGTCATCTTGCGCCGCTGACCATCCTCAAGCTCAACCCATGTGTAGCCTGTGTCACTTCCGATTGGCTTGTCCACGTGCAGCTCACGGTATTTCGCCTGCGTTGCGTCTTTGACATACCATAAGAGGTAGTCGCACACGCCGGCGAGTCCACTGGAGCCGAGTGGCAGCGTCTTCTTGAAGGCGATTAATGAGTGGAAATTCTCCTCTCCAAAAACCTCATCCATGAGGCACCGCACCCGATGCACGTTCTCGTCTCCGATCTGCACGAAGATCGAGCCGGAGTCGGCCAGCAGCTCGCGGCAGAGCAGCAGTCGGTCGCGCAGGTAGGTGAGGTAGGAGTGCACGCCCAGCTCCCACGTGTCGCGGAACGCCTGGACCTGCATCACCTCGCGCGTGAGGTCCTCGTCCTTGCCGTCCTTCACGTCCCTCTGGTCGATGCGCGGCTGGAAATTGCTTGCGTACTTGATGCCGTAGGGCGGATCCATGTAGATGCACTGGACGCTGCCCCTCATGCCCTCCCGCTCCAGCAGGCTGTTCATGACCAGCAGCGAATCGCCGAGGATCATGCGGTTCGACCAGTCCACGTCGTGCTGATAGAACTGGATCTCTTTGGAGAATTCCAGCTCGGGGTCGGCGAAGAGGCTGCGCTGGGCGTCTTTGCGCTGCGCGCTTCTTAGGATCGCTTCGGTGCTGACGCGCTCATGAATGTGGAGGTTGACAAGAGGAACCTCGATGGATGCCGTTTCGTCGACTTCCACTGTCTTCATGCCAGCCTTTCCGGCCCAGATGAGTTGCGGCGACTCGCGCGGGTCCCAGCAGTACGCTTTCTTCGCCTTCTTCTCGCCAGCAGGCACGAAGTCGACAAGCCCCGCCTCGGGGATGTTCTTCCGCGTGTCATCGTGCCGATACGAATCGGCCTTCGCCTGATTCCCCTTACCCTTGCGAGCCATGTGAGCGGCAAGTATTTCGACGCAAATGAATGGAATCCTCCCTCGCAGTACGCCGCAAGTTGACAAAACCCAATCGCAAGGCCCTATTTCACGTGAGGCCTTACGTCCGAAAAACCGCAAAATCCCGCTGAATCGCAAAAGAAACGAGTGACCAGATAATTGCGGTGATAACGGTGACGGCGGTGACGAGAGCGAACTCCCAGTTCAAATCGAATCCAATTCTCGTCACTCGATCCATGTCGAAGCAACGGCAACACCCCAAAAAGTGACGGGATCAATGCGACCTCGCAGCAAGCAGGTCAACCACGGAAATCTAACCGCGAAACGAATCGTGCCCAACGACCTTCGGCAGGATCAAAGCGACGATGACGACCAGCGAGCCCGCTCCGAGCGCGAACGACCAAGCGATCGGGCCGCCGAAGAATCGTGACATCGCACCGAAAATCGCCGCCCCTTCCGCAAGTCCGAGTAGCACGATGACCCTCGACAGAAAAGCCTGTTGCGAAACAGTCCGGCCGGATAGCAGCAGCGGAGTCGCGACAAAGCAAGCGAGCAAAAAGGCCGCGCCAATTACCAGCATGTGATTGGAAGAATCGATCGGCTCTCGATCAGGAAGAGTCGTCGCAAAGACGGTAGTGATGACCACAAAGATGGCAAACGAAAAAACGATGAATACGCCGGACTGCTTCATCGAGTGACCATGCGAAGTCTTTTTCCGATCGGCTTCGTGATTGCCCGATTAGCCGAGGCTACCGAGCGCCGCGTTTCTTATAAGTCTCGACGCGTCTTGCCAAAAAATCGCGAATGTTTCGATATCCTTCGGGAACTTCCTGACCCGATTCGACCATCGCACGGATATCTTTGTCGACCAACTCGACAGCGTGTTCGCCGATGACGATCGCTTCGACGTAGTTGCCGTTTCGATAGTGCGCCATCGCCAAAATGTCGAGCGTGAAGAACTGATCGGTTCCGGCAGAATCTGCAAACCGCCGCGTGGCTTCTAAAGCAAGCGAATAATCCATCTTTGGATCGTCGCGCTCCAAAATGCCCGTCGCAACAGATAGCAAGAAGTCGTTGTCGTCTCGAAGCTCTCCTTTGATATAACTGCGCGCAACGTCCATCGCTTTCTCTGGGTGCTTCAAAAGCAGTGCCTGAAACTTCAAAACGGCGAAGTGGCTCAAAAGCGCAGGCTTTTCTTCAATGTGCTTGTCGATTCTTGCAGCGAATTCGAGCGACTTCTGCTCATCAACGCTGACAGTCTCTAATTCGCTGTAAAGGGAATTCAAAAGATCGTTGACTTCGCGCTCTGCTTGCGCGTGCTTTTTGGCGGTCTCGAGATCCCATGTGCCGGCAATAACCTTTTCGAGAACGCCATCCAGATTCATCGGATGTCCAATCCAAACGATGATCCCATCGCCGTTGACGACGAATGCCGCCGGAATTCCGTTCTGACCTGCCGCCTCCATCCAAGTCTTCGCCATTTCGCCCGCAGGACCGTCGATGCCAACGACGTAATCCATCTTGGATCCCATCTTCTCGACAAACGCCTTGACGGTTGCAAAGTAAGAGTTGTCAGTCGCATCAGGATCCTCCCAAACGTTGACCCCGATAATCGTCACCGACTCCGCATACTTCTTCGCAAGCTCCGTCAAGTGCGGAATCCCTTCGACGCATGGCCCGCACCAGCTCGCCCAAAACTCGACAACATAAACTCGACCCTTCTGAAGCGCTGGAACGGGCTGACCCTTGACCCACTCTGCCACCTTCATCGGCGGCGCCTTATCGCCAACCTTCAGGTCGCCCGATACACCCGCAACGAAAGCCGCAAAAATCAGCAGAACGGCAGCAAGCTTCTTCATATCAGAGAGTCTACCGACTATGGACCGCAAAAGCCCGAAGGCCGCTCCCGGTGGCCTGGGAGCGGCCTTCAATTCTTGCGCACGTTCGGTAGGAGGGTTAGCGAAGCTTGTCGGCGATTGCTCGCCGCACCATCGCTTCCACGATCTCTTCGGAGCTTGGGTTGTATTCCCCGCGCTCGACTCTTGCTTTCAGCTCCGCCACCAGTTCGGCGCGGACTTCCGGCATCTTCATGACCTCATCGACAACTTCCCTGATCAGCTTCGCGTCTGCGGGTGCCGCCAGATCCTTGTCGAAAAGGGTTTCCGTCTTCAGCTCGGCAGGCTTGAGCTTGGTCTGCTCAATAACCTTTCGAACCTGTTCCATCGATACTTTCATTTCTGCTGTCCATCCTTCGGCTCTGCGTCGAGCCCGATTTCAAGACAGGCAACCCGGCTTGCCTCACGGCCCGTGGCTTTGCGCTCCCCGCACGGGGGATTGCCCTTTTCTGTCGTTCGGCCTATGGCCTCTGGTCTGATTGTCGGCAGCATTCTTGGCTTCATTAGCCCCAAATTCAAATCCTAGCAAATTTCTCGCCAATAAGTGGCGGGACCGTGTGGGAATCGAACCCACCTGGCGCCTTGCGACGCCACACTGGTTTTGAAGACCAGAGGAGACACCAGCCCCCAGCCGGCCCCACGATGAAAAAGCCTACCCCCTCCAATCTCCGTCCGGTAAACTCCCATTGAGGGCCACAAGGCCCACTCGCGGAGGATAGCGATTGACCGAAGTTGTAATGACCATCTCAGCCGACTCGAACCAAGTTAAGGAGCCGTGGATTTGGCGGCTAAGCCGAGACTTCAACATAAAAGTCAACATCCTAAAAGCGAACGTCGACACCGATTTCGGCTGGATGCAGATATCGCTCGAAGGGCCGCTCGAAGAAGTCCAGCGAGCCACCGCATGGCTCCACACGACGGGTATGCACGTTGATCCTCTGCAGCGTTCGGTCGGCGCGTGAACGGATTCGCACCAGAAATCCCTGAAGACTTCGACGCCTTTTGGCGAGAAGCATTCGATCAAGCTTGCGCCTCTCCCCTGGACTTCGCACGTAGCAAGCAAACGCAAATCTCACAAGAAGGTTTCGAGATCCAACTGATCTCCTTTCGCGGAATCGAAGGCAATCGACTGAACGGTTGGATCGCTTTGCCGGTCGGCCGCATTGGCAAAGCGCGTTGTTTCGTCTGGATTCCTCCTTATGGAAGAGAAAGCAACTTGCCGAACGCTTATACGACGCGGACAGACTTCGTCAGTTTGTCATTCAACTTCTTCGGCTACGAAGCATTTCATCAAGAGGCGTATCAACCGCATCGCGGTTACTTTGCCGAAGGAATCCTCGACCCGAGCACTTGCATCTTCAAGAAGATGGCCCAGAACGTCTTCATCGCGATTCGAGTCCTGAGATCGCAGCTTGAAGCCGACGAAGACCGCCTGGCCGTTTGTGGGATGTCTCAAGGTGCAGGAATGGCGATTTGGGCAGGAGCGCATTCGCCCCATGTGAAATGCGTTTGCGCGGATATGCCGTTTCTTTGCGGAATGCAAGAGACATTCTCCAATGCAGTCTATCGATACCCGCTAAAGGAAGTTACGGATTTTGCAGAGACGGTGCCGTTGGGCATGGAGCGAGTGCTGTATACGCTCGCTTACTTCGACACCGTCAACCAAGCAACTCGCGTCAAAGTTCCGACTCAAGTGAGTTACGGCCTAAAAGATCCGGCATGCAAACCTGCCAACGTCAAAGCGGCCTACGAAGCAATTCCATCGAAGAAGAAACTTATTGAATACCAAGGCGGTCACGACTGGGATCCGGGAATGGTCGAAATGAACCGTAATTTCATGTTGGAGAACTTGTAATGAACGAAGAGAACTGGTCCTTCGAAACGATTTGTCAGCATCTTGGCGAAAAGTATGAATACGAAGGAGCTGTCGTTCCACCCATCTTTCAAAACTCACTATTCGTGTTCGATGATGCAGCCAGCTTCGTCGATCGCACAAAAGACAGGCGAGTCTTCGATTACACGCGAATCAACAATCCAACTACCGATATCGCCGAAAAGAAACTCGCTGCCCTTGAAAAGACTGAACAATGCAGACTCTTTTCGAGCGGAATGGCCGCCATATCGGCTGCAATCTTATCGTGCGTGAAAACGGGTTCTCACGTCGTTTGCACTGAGGCTGCTTATGGCCCGACTTTGCAGTTCTTTCGTGAATACTTGCCGAAATTCGGAGTCGAAACGAGCTTCGTAGATGGGCGCGACACGAATGCGGTGCGAAATGCGATCCGCGATACGACCTCTCTCATCTTTCTTGAATCACCCGGGTCATTCTACTTTCACATCCAGGACATCGAAGCGATCGCAAACATAGCGAAAGAAAGAGGCATAGCGACCATCATCGACAACTCCAACGCGTCGCCGTACTTCCAGAATCCCGCAGAACTCGGAATCGATCTGATCGCACATACTGCAACCAAATATCTTGGCGGGCATAGCGACATCGTGATGGGAGCGGTGTGCGGAAGTGCAGAGCGTATGTCGCGAATCGTCGAGAACGAGGGAGCGCTTTTCGGCGGCAATGCTGATCCATTTGCAAGTTGGCTACTGATCCGTTCGCTCCGAACGCTTGCGATCAGAATGGAGCGTGCGCAGCAAAGCGCAATGAAAATAGCTGCATTTCTCAATGCTCACAATTCCGTGGCTCATGTCTATTATCCAGGCCTGCCCAGTCATCCTGGACATGAATTAGTCAAGAAGCAAATGCGCGGCACGAGCGGAATGATCTCCTTCGAGCCGACGTTCCAAACTCAGCAAAAGGTATTCCAGTTTTGTGAAGGCCTGAGATTGTTCCAAATCGGCGTAAGCTGGGGAGGACATGAAAGTCTTGCGATTCCGCTGTGTGATCCCAATCGGGACAGCAAGTGGTTCGTTCGCATGTCAGTTGGCCTCGAGAACGTCGACGATCTGCTCGATGACTTGGATCGAGAGCTCAAACGAGCATCCGCTTGATGCGTTAGAATGGCGGTATGAGTTTTGAGAGGAGATTCGACTACTTGCTGCTGGGCGGCGGCACCAGTTGCGGTTACTGCGCCGCAGCCATTCGCGACATCGACAAGAACAGAACAATCGCAATCGTAAGCGCCGACTCGGAACCGCCTTATGACAGACCGCCGTTCTCGAAAGGCTTCCTGAAGAACGATGCGATGAGCCCGGACGACGCTCACTGCAAAGACGAATCGTTCTATCCGGAAAACAACATAGAACTGTTCTTGCAAACGCCTATCGCATCTGTTCATCGCGGCAGCAAAAAGGTAGTCGCGGCGAACGGAGACGAGTTCGCCTACGGAAAGCTCCTTTACGCACTCGGCGCAGAACCCATTCCACTCTCGATACCAGGGGGGGAGCATGCGCAGTTGTTGCGAACGGCCAGCGACGGGCTTGCCATTCGAGAGCGGGCGAAGAGCTCGAAGAAAATTTGTGTCGTCGGTGGAGGTTGGATCGGAGCCGAAGTCGCTGCCACTTTGCAATCGATGGGAATCGCAGTGACGCTAATCGAAAAGATGCCCGACTTGTGGCCGAACGTTCCATCTCGCGCATCGGCATCAGCGGTGAAGAGGGAGTTGGAGAAAAACGGTGTTGAAGTGATTGTCGGCAATCAAGTCGCCGCGATCGATTCGAAGAGCGTCCGACTCGAGAATGGCAACGTCATCGACTGCGATTTCGTGATAGCCGGAATTGGCGATACGCCAAGGACGCACATTGCGCGGGAGGCGGGCCTCGATGTCGGAGCCAGAGGGATCCGAGCCAACTCGAACCTGGTGACGAGCGATCAGAGTATATGGACTTCTGGAGACGTGTGCGAGGCGGAAGACATTTACCTGGGCAAGCACTACCAAGCCGAACACCACTTGCATGCAAAAGCGACAGGCGCCCATGCAGGCAAAGGAATGGCTGGCGAGCCTGCTCCATTCGACGGCGTTCCCTACTTCTTTAGCGATGTCGGAGAACTCTCCTACATCCAACGCGGCTATCCCGAACACGCAAAAGAATCATTCGTGCTGGGCGACCCGGAAAGTCCGGTTTTGACGGAAGTGTTCCTATTCCAAGACGGCAGATTCGCTGGAGGAAGCGACATTCGAAGAGACTACAAGCAGCAAGACCCGATCAGCGATCTTTTCGAGGCGCTCATCAAAGCGAGGACGAACATTGGCGCGCTTCGCGACAGACTGCAATCGCCTTCGTTCGACGTCCTGGAACTGAAGTCGCTCCTATAGGGATCGGTACAATGCGCGCGCATGCCTGACACGAAACGTGCCCTGATCGTTTGGGGCGGATGGGACGGCCACCAGCCTGAGTTAGTCGCTGAACTGTTTGCCGAACTCCTGAATGAAGCCGGTTGGATCACCGATGTGCACGACTCGCTCGATGCATTTCGCGACGTCGAACACCTAAAGACACTCGATTTGATTATTCCGATTTGGACGATGGGAAAGATTGAAAGCGAACAGTTGAACCCCGTCCTCACTGCCGTCGAATCAGGAGTCGGACTTGCAGGGTGCCACGGAGGAATGTGCGACAGCTTTCGAGATTGCACAGAATGGCAGTTTATGACCGGCGGCCAATGGGTCGCGCATCCCGGAAACGACGGCGTTCGATACACCGTGAACATCAAAGAGCCCAATCACGAAGTTACCAACGACATCGCCGACTTTGAAGTGGAAAGCGAACAGTATTATATGCACGTCGACCCTGCGGTCCAAGTCCTGGCAACGACGCGATTCCCAACAAATGGCGTTGCAGGTCCGCACGTGCCGAATGGAATCGTTGACATGCCTGTCATCTGGACAAAGCATTGGGGAAAAGGAAGAGTCTTTTATTGCTCGCTTGGACACCAGAGAAATGTGATAGAAGCAGAACCCGTGCGCACAATCATGAAGCGAGGATTCTTGTGGGCGGCGAAATAGATTGAAAGCAATAGCGAAAGTTCGCCCCGAACCCGGTGCCGATTTCATCGACGTACAAGAGCCGACGCTCAAGCCCGGACACATCAAAATGCGCGTCTGCTACGGCAGCGTTTGTGGAACCGACCTGCACATCTACGCATGGGATCCATGGGCCGCGAGCAGGATCCTCCCGCCGCGAATCATCGGCCATGAGTTCAGCGGCATCGTCGAAGAAGTTGCCGACGACGTTACGGAGCTGAAGCCTGGCGATACCGTTGCAAGCGAGTCACACATCGTTTGCGGTCAATGCAAACAATGCCGGAACGGACAAGGCCATGTCTGCGTGAATACGAAGATTCTCGGCGTCGATGTCGATGGAGGGTTTGCTCCCGTCGCCGTCATCCCATGGCAAAACGCCCGCAAAACGCCGCCATCGGTTCCTTTGGACGTCGCGTGCGTCCAAGACCCGCTTGGCAACGCTGTCCATACCGCAATGGCGGGACCGGTCACTGGACAAGACATCTTGATCACCGGCATGGGCCCTATCGGACTTTTTGCGGTCGGAGTCTGCAAGGCGCTGGGCGCGAATTCAGTCGTCGTCACCGAAGTCAGCCCGTACAGGCTCCAGCTCGCCGAGCGCATGGGAGCGGACCTCATCATCGATCCGTCCAAGGAAGACCCGGTCCAACTGCTCGCGAACAGGTACCCGGAAGGAATCGATGGCACGCTGGAGATGTCAGGCCATCCAAGCGCCCTCTCCCTCGCCGTTGCAGCGACCCGCCCAGGGGGAAGAGTTAGCCTGCTCGGCCTGTTCCCGGAGAGACAGATGGCCGTGCCGTTGAACGACGCCATTTTCAAGGGATTGGACATCCAGTGCATCGTAGGCAGACGGATCTGGGAAACCTGGGACCAGATGTCGGATTTGCTCGCAGGAGGGAAGCTCGACATCCTGCCCGTACTAACTCACAGATTCCATTACAGCGAGTTCAGTCAAGCCATGGAGGCGATGGCCCAGGGCAAAACGGGCAAAGTCGTTTTCGAAATCGCTCCTAATGCAGCAAACTATCAATAGTGTTGCAAATTGTGTATAATAGCCTTTGATCTATAGCAATAGAACTGCAATAGCAGTTCACGGAGGACTCAGAGGCAATGACTGTACCGATCCAATCAATCGTGGCAGGCGCGGCAATGGCTCTCAGCGGAGCGACGGCCGAGCCACCCGAGCCGCAAGACCCCCAACCTTCCCAGCCGGCGAAAAACGTCTTCAACCCGCAAATGTCGATCGTCACCGACTTCCGGGGCATCCTAATCGACAATCACGGCGAAAAGGAATGGAAGCTGAACGAGCTTGAGTTCGGATTTGCAGCAGACGTCGACCCGTTCCTTCGCGCCGAGGCATACATTTCCGTCCACAAGAGTGGGCACCATCACCACGAAGAGGGAATGGAAGAAGGCCTCGATGAATACGAGATCGAAATCGAAGAGGCCTTTGGTGTCTATAGCGGACTCGGCGGGGGCTGGCAGGTCAAGCTGGGTAAGTTCGCTGGAGCCGTAGGAAGAATCCAACGGAACCACATCGACCAGCTCAACTTCCTTGACTATCCATTTGTCATCCAAGACCTGTTCGGCGACCACGGGCTTAGAGCTCCCGGGGTTCACGCCTCCTATCTGTTTCCGGGCCAGCAGTTCCTTGAGCTGACCTTGGAGGCAGTCCAAGCTGAGGACGGCCCGCTCTTCGAACACGCAAAGCTCGACAAGCCAGTTTGGATTGGCAGGCTCCGGACGTTCTTCGATTTCTCGGAAGATCTGTCGGCGCAGCTCGGCGGTTCGATACTTACGGGCCCCCGCGACGAAGATCGCGCCACCGTGTTCGGTCTCGATTACACGATGAAGTGGCAGCCCGGGCAAAAGGGCCAGTCGGCCGTTTTCGAAGCGGAGGCCTACTGGGCCAACTCGAACGAGCCCGGTTTCTCGTCGACCTTTGGCGCGTTCGCCGCCCTGACCTACCAGGTCGCGCCACGAGTCTTCCTGACTGGAAGATTTGATTACAGTGAGCTCCCCGGAACGTCTGATGTCCGAAGAGGCTTCGGTGGAAACGTCACATACCGACTGTCGGAGTTCCAGCTTCTGCGGCTCGAGCTGATGCGAATCACAAGCAACTTCGACGACCCGAGAACAGTCCTGACTTTCCAGTTCCAGTATCTGATTGGAGCACACCCAGCACACAAGTACTAAGGAGCATCGAATCCAAAATGCGGATTGCCATCATTGCGAGCTTGTTGCTTTTCGGCCTCACGCGGGCCGTTGCCACAATCAATGTAGTTACAACAACTCAGGACTTGGCTTCAATAGCACGTGCGGTCGGAGGCTCTCGGGTCTCGGTCTCATCGATCGTGACCGGGGCGCGAGACCCTCACTTCATCGAAGCGAGGCCAAGCTATATGTCGCGCGTGGCGAGTGCGAACCTGTTCATCGCGATCGGACTGGATCTGGAAGTCGGGTACGAACGGCCGATTCTGGACGGCAGCCGAAACAGAAGGGTCGCCATCGGGCAGCCCGGTCACCTCTACGCCTCGGCCGGCTGCCTGATTCTCGACCGTCGGACCGATGTTTCACGCGCCGATGGCGACGTCCATCCCCATGGCAATCCGCACATTTGGCTCGATCCATACAACGCGCGGCAGATGGCATGGAACATTCGCGGCGCGCTGATTCGAGTCGATCCGGCAGGAAGGGACGATTATGAGAAGAATGCGCTCGCCTTTCTCGATCGGGTCGATCGCGCCATGTTTGGGGCTGCATTGGTCGACAGATTCGGAACTTCGACGCTTTGGACGTGGAGCCAAGACGGTCGGCTGATGCAGCGGCTCCGCGAGAACGGGGCGGCAGCTCAGCTTTCGGGCTGGGCCGGCAAGATGGCTCCTGCAGCTGGTCAGGCGATCATCTCATACCATCGAAGCTGGATCTACTTTGCAAATCGCTTTGGGTTGCAGGTTGTCGCCGAACTTGAGCCTAAACCCGGTATCGAACCCACACCTGGTCACCTCGCGTCAGTCGTTGAAATCGCAAGATCACGAAATGTGAAAGCGATCGTACAAGAACCATTCTATTCGCGCGGAGCAGCAGATTTCGTTGCTGGCAGGACCCAAGCAAAAGTCCTCGTCTTACCGGGCAGCGTCGGGCACACACCGGTAGCGACAGACTATTTCAAGTTGATGGACGTGATTGTGGACTCCGTCTCGTCTGCGCTAAGATAGGCGCCTAACTTGCAAAGCTTCTTACAGATCTTCGAGGAGCCAATCAAGGCATCCCTTGTTATGTCGCCGGTTCATGCCCTCTTTGGGCTGCACATTGTTCGGCGTGGCTTGATCTTCATTGACTTAGCAATTGCGCAAATCGCCGCACTCGGAATGGCGTTTTCGATGGCGCAAGGCCACGAAGCTGCCTCTCCAGAGGCGCATCGCACAGCCGTGTTTTTTGCGCTCGGCGGTGCGTTGCTCATTTCGCTGACCAGGCGCAAAATACCAAGAGTTCCGCACGAAGCGATTATTGGAATCGTGTTCGTCGTCGCGAGCGCATGGGGCATCATCGTTTTGACGGCAACACCGCATGGACTCGAAGAGCTAAAAAACTTGTCGGAAGGAAGAATCCTTCTTGTGAGCAGCGCGCAAGTCAACTCGACTGCAGCGATCTACGCGGGAATCCTTGTCGCTGTCATCGCCATTTGGAAGTGGACGACGAAAATCACGCTCTCGACCGAAGATGCGCCGCAGGGCTGGAAAGCGCTGCTGTTCGACTTCATGTACTATGCGCTGCTCGGCTTCGTCGTGGCATCTTCCGTTAAGTTGGCCGGAGTCTTAGTGGTGTTCACTTGGCTCGTCATGCCTGCCGTCATCGCATTGCTGTTTGTCGATCGCATGTGGATCGCCGCATTGGTTGCGGTTCCAACGAGTTGTGTGATCTCCCTGCTCGGGCTTTATGTGTCCAAACACTTCGACTGGCCGACCGGCGCATCGATGGTGATCACGTTCGGGGCGTGTGTTGCAGTTGCATACATCGCGCGGCTGATCATTCCGACACGCGAACAGGCTTCCGGGTAGCATCATTCGGATGCTCGCTGCTCTTGTTTCATTGGCGTCACAGGTTGCCATCGCCTCGAATGGAATGGTCGTCAGCGCCGAACCGCATGCGACAAAGGTGGGAGTCGAAATTCTCAAAGCAGGAGGCAATGCATTCGATGCGGCGGTCGCCGTCGGATTCGCGCTCGCAGTCACATATCCTCAAGCCGGCAACTTGGGAGGCGGCGGGTTTATGGTCGCAATGGACGCGGAAGGGAACTTTTACGCGCACGACTTTCGAGAAACCGCTCCAGCGGCAGCAAGCCGAGACATGTTTCTTAACGCAAAAGGTGAGGCTGACCCGAATCTCAGTCAAAGGTCGCATTTGGCAGTCGGAGTGCCTGGAACTGTCGAAGGACTTGTCCGAACTCAACATCGCTTTGGACGACTTGCATTGCGCGAAGTGATGCTGCCAGCGATCAGGCTCGCGCGCGACGGCTTTATAGTGCACGAGCGGCTTGCGAGTAACCTGCGATCGAGCGATTCGCTTCTAAGGCGATTTGAGGCGACACGAACGTCATTCTATCGCGGAGGCTCGACAATTGCTGCTGGGCAAACACTTAAGCAGCCTGAGCTTGCGCGAACTCTTGAGCGCATCTCCTATGGCGGACGAGCTGCGTTTTATGAGGGACCTGTCGCCGATGCGATCGTCCAGGAAATGAAGCGCGGTGGAGGAATCATAACGCACGAAGACTTGAAGACTTATCGGTCGCAATGGCGCGTACCCCTTGTTTTCGATAGGCACGGCTACACGCTCGTTTCGATGCCGCCGCCGAGTTCAGGAGGAGTCACCCTCGCGCAGATCTTGGCGTTCGTCGATCCTGCGGAACTTCGGACACTCGGTCGCAACTCGACAATGTACGCCCAACGAATGGCCGAAGCGCAAAGACTTGCATTCGCGGACCGAAACGAACACTTGGGCGATCCGGATTTCGTGGATGTTCCGCTTGACAGGCTGCTTTCCCAAAGTTATCTAAATGCGCGTAAAGCGACGATGCCGAAGAACTCAGCAGGAAAGAGCGAGAACGTGCGTGCAGGAAGGTTCGAAAGAGAAGAAACCACACACTACTGCGTTGCAGACTCTGAAGGCAACATTGTCGCGGTGACTTACACTCTGAACGGTTCGTATGGAATGGGAGCAATCGTTCCGGGCGCAGGATTCTTGCTCAATAACGAGATGGACGATTTCACGTCGAAGCCGGGATCCCCGAATATGTTCGGACTCGTGCAAGGCGAAAAGAACGCGATTCAGCCTGGCAAGCGCATGCTGTCTTCGATGACACCGACCATTGTTCTGAAAGATGGCAAATTTGCTTTAACGATTGGAACGCCAGGAGGTTCGACAATCATCACGACCGCTGCGCAAGTCTTCCTCAACGTGACTGTCTTTGGAATGTCTTTGAAAGATGCAGTCGACTCGCCTCGCTTCCATCACCAGCATCTGCCAGACCGAATCGATCACGAACGCGATGCTTTTACGAACTCAGCCCTTGCGGAACTGCGAAAGTTGGGTTATACGTTGCAGTCACGCGGTTCAATGGGATTGGTCGCAGCGATCCAAAGATTGCCGGACGGCCGCTACTTAGGCACTTATGACAGACGTGGCTATGGCACGGCAGAAGGTTATTAGAGCTATCTGCGGAGTAAAATAAAGCAGTGCTTACTGCCAAAAGTGCAGACTTTCTCCTTAATCCGGACTATCAGCCCAAAGGAGATCAACCAAAAGCCATCGATCAATTAGTCGACGGTTTGGATTCGGGTTATCGGTATCAAACGCTGCTTGGTGCAACTGGCACCGGAAAAACCTACTCGATGGCGAGCGTCATCGCACGCGCAAAGCGACCGGCACTGGTGATTGCACACAACAAAACTTTGGCTGCTCAATTGTGTCAGGAGTTTCGCGCATTCTTTCCTGAAAACTCGGTGCAGTATTTCATCAGCTATTACGACTATTACCAGCCGGAAGCGTACGTGCCGACGAGCGATACGTACATCGAAAAGGACGCAAGTGTAAATGAAGAGATCGATCGACTTCGACACGCAGCGACCCAAGCGGTTTTGGAGCGAAGAGATGTCGTTGTCGTCGCTTCGGTTTCTTGCATCTATGGACTCGGCGATCCGGAAGCCTATCGCGAAAGGGTCTTGACATTCGAAGTGGGTGAGCCGTTCCATCGCGACGATGTGCTGCGATCGCTCGTACAAATGCAATTTGTCAGGAACGAGATCGTATTGCAGCGCGGAACGTTTCGCGTAAAAGGAGACATCTTAGAGATTCAACCCAAGGACGAAGAAGTCACAACGCGCATCGAGTTCTTTGGTGACGAGATTGAGCGCATTCGATTGATCGACCCGCTTACCCAAGAAGTGCTCGACGAGCCGCGAAGAGTCAGCGTGTTTCCCGCGACACACTATGTGACGCCTTGGGAGCGAATGCAAGAAGTCACGGGGCAGATCCGAGAAGAGCTGGACCTGCAGTGCGCAAAGTTCAAAGCACAAGGCAAGTTGCTTGAAGAGCAAAGGCTGAGACAGAGAACCGAATTCGATCTCGAAATGATGCAAGAGGTCGGATACTGCAACGGAATCGAAAACTACTCGCGCTACTTCGATGGCAGAGAACCTGGAACGCCACCGTACACGCTCCTCGACTTTTTACCTTCAGATGCGCTCATCTTCATCGACGAAAGCCACCAAACAATTCCGCAACTGAATGCGATGTACAACGGTGACGTATCTCGAAAGTCGATTCTTGTTGACTATGGTTTTCGATTGCCGTGTGCTCTCGACAACAGGCCGCTGAAGTTCGAAGAGTTTCAGGAGCGTATCGGGCAGGTCATCTTCGTAAGTGCAACGCCCGGGCCGTTCGAAAGAGAGAACAGCGAACAGATCGTCGAGCAAATTATTAGGCCGACGTACTTGCTCGATCCCGAAGTCGAAGTGCGCCCGACGAAGGGACAGATCGACGATCTCATCCATGAGATTCAGTCTCGCATCGCAAAGAAGGAACGCGCTCTCGTGACGACGCTGACCAAGAAGATGGCAGAAGACCTCACGGGATATCTGCAAGACCTCGGCGTGCGTGTGCAGTACTTGCACAGCGACGTACATGCTCTCGAGCGTCCGGAGATTCTTCGAGATCTGAGACTCGGAGTTTACGGCGTTGTCGTCGGCGTAAACCTGTTGCGAGAAGGGCTCGACTTGCCAGAAGTGACTCTCGTCGCGATTCTCGATGCTGACAAAGAAGGTTTCCTGCGATCGGAGACTTCGCTTGTGCAAACCATTGGAAGGGCCGCGAGAAACGTCGGTGGAAAGGTTCTCATGTACGCCGATAACATGACGGGTTCGATGCAGCGCGCAATCGATGAAACAAATCGAAGACGCGAGCTTCAAGAAGAATACAACAAGAAGCATGGCACTGCCCCGGTGACTGTGAAAAAAGCAGTCCGCGAAACGGTACGCAGCTATGCGTTCGTTGCAGAGGAATCAGCAGATTATGATGGAGGGAAGCCGGCCAAGCGAGATGGCGACACAATCTTGCTCGAAGAGATCCCCCAAGAGATAGCGCGCCTCGAATCGGAAATGAAAGCGCTTGCAAAAGAGATGCGATTCGAGGAAGCGGCAAAAGTTAGGGACGAAGTGTTCGAACTGAGAAAGCTCGCAGGTCTTGCAGACAGCGCGAGCAAGCTGATCAAAAAGCCGGCCCGTGGCAAAGATTTCAAATACAAGAAAGTTCAAAGATGACGACTCTCTACCGTAATGCTCGCGATTGGCGTGATGGAGCACATGTCAACTTCCTCGTTCGTGAAGGAAAGATAGTTCAGAAAAGTAGCAATCACATCGAATGCGATGAGGTTGTCGATTTGAACGGAAAGACCGTCATGCCCGGCATTTTCGATTGCCACATGCATGTCCTAAACGCAGGTCTGGATCTTAGTGCGCTCAATCTCCATGACTGCAATTCGCGCTCCGAAATCGAGGAACTTGTGCGCGAGCGAAGCGCCGAAACACCAAGCGGACAGTGGCTCCTCGCCGTTCACTACGACGCTAATCGCTTCCCAGACGGTCGAGATGTTCATGCAGAGGAACTCGATGAGTGGACTGGAGGAAAGCCTGCGATTCTTAGGCAAGTCAGCGGCCATGCATGTATCGCCAGCGCAACCGCCCTGAAAATGGCAGGCATCACAAAGTCCAGCATTGATCCGTCGGGGGGGCGAATTGTGCGCGGCGAATGCGGTGAGCCTACCGGCCTGCTTGAAGAAAACGCGATGGGACTCGTCTATTCGGCTTCACCAAAACCCACGCGAGAGAGAATGATCGAAGCAATCCGTCTAGCAGCAGAAAGCCTCAAAAGTTACGGAATAACCGCGACCTGCGACATGAGCACCGGCCAATACAATTTAGCCGACGAACTCGCAGCTTACGGATCCGCAAATGTCTCGACAAGAATCGGACTTTACATCCTTTGGTCCCGAGTATTCGAAGAAGATGGCACTCAGCGCGTATTCGAGTTCCCTGAATCCGACAGGCTTCGCGTCTCAGGAATCAAACTGTTCGCCGATGGAGCGTTAGGTTCCGGCACCGCGGCAATCTACGGAGAATACGAAACCGGCGGAGAAGGAATGCTGATCTATGAACCGGACGATTTGAAGCGCAGGGTCAAAATTGCATCAGATGCCGGATTTCGAGTAGCCGTTCACGCAATTGGTGAACGGGCAGTAGACATCGTTCTCGATGCATTCGAAGCAACTGGCATTCCAGAGTCCCATCGACTCGAGCACGCCATGATTTTGTCCGACGAACAGATCGAACGAATTCGAAAACTGAACGTCGCAATCACGATGCAACCAGAGTTCCTTATGGAGTTTGGCCACGCATACACAAGGCGGCTCGGCCCCGAAAGGGCTTCGAAACTGAAGCGTATTCGTTCGCTCGTCGACGCAGGCGTGCGCGTAGCACTCAGCAGCGATCGTCCAATCGTCAGCGGAGATCCATGGAAAGGAATCGACGCCGCAACGAACAGACCCGAAGGCTTCGATCCATCTGAAAACGTTTCACACGAACAGGCGATCCGCCTCTATACGCAATCAGGAGCAGAGATCGACGGGTGGGAGTTCGGTTCTCTCGAGGTCGGCCAGTTCGCCGACTTCATAGAAGTAAACTAACTCCCAATGCCACAAACGCTTTTCGACAAAGTCTGGGATTCCCACATCGTTTCAGAGCTTCCAGGCGGAGGTGCGCTCCTATACATCGATCGTCACCTTGTTCATGAAGTGACAAGCCCCCAGGCGTTCGATGGCCTCCGAGAACATGGAAGAAAAGTCCGTCGGCCCGATTTAACATTCGCCACTGTCGACCACAACGTCCCGACCGACGGTCGCCCGATCAGCGAAGACACGCTCAGCGGAAAGCAGATTGCGACTCTGAGCAGAAATGCCAAAGAGTTCGGCGTTCCCCTTTGGGGATACATGAGCGAAAAGCAAGGCATCGTTCACGTCATTGGCCCGCAACTTGGATTAACCCTCCCTGGATTGACCATCGTTTGTGGTGACAGCCACACAAGCACTCACGGTGCATTCGGCGCGCTCGCGTTTGGAATTGGAACGACAGAAGTCGAACACGTTCTCGCAACGCAAACGCTTCGAGTGAGCGCAAAGCCGAAGTCGCTCGGCATCGAAGCGCGAGGACATCTTGGCTTCGGAGTTACGGCCAAAGATCTCATCCTGGCGATCATTCGAAAGATCGGAGCTGGCGGTGCCGCAGGTCATGTGGCAGAGTATCGCGGTGAGGCGATCCGATCGCTTCCGATGAGTGGGAGAATGACCATCTGCAACATGAGCATCGAAATGGGTGCAAAAGCGGGAATGATCGCACCAGACGATACGACGTTCGAATACATCGCCAGCGAAGACAGGCCGTTCGCACCAAAGGGCGCCGAACTCGAAGCGCTCATCGACAACTGGAGAAAACTGGAGACGGATCCTGAAGCGAGCTTTCACAGAACGGTTGAACTCGACTGCGACTCGCTCTCGCCGCAAGTGAGCTGGGGAACTACACCGGCAATGACTATCGATATCGACGAAACAGTCCCCGAACCGAAGGATGCCACCGAAGAGCGCGCATTGAAATACATGGGCCTCAAGCCAGGAACGCCCATGCAAGAAGTCGCGATCAACAACGTGTTCATCGGATCTTGCACGAACAGCCGAATCGACGACTTGAGACAAGCAGCCGCAATTTTGCAAGGACACAAAGTTGCACAAGGAGTCCGCGCAATGGTCGTCCCGGGTAGCGAAGCCGTAAAGATGCAAGCGGAAAAAGAGGGGCTTGATAAGACTTTCAAAGACGCAGGCTTCGAGTGGCATCATGCAGGTTGCAGCATGTGCCTCGGAATGAACGGCGATATCGTCCACCCGAACATGCGATGCGCAAGCACAAGCAATCGTCCCTACGAGGGAAGACAAGGGCCAGGTTCTCGAACGCACCTCGTTTCCCCAATCACTGCGGCGGCGACCGCGGTAAAGGGCAGAATTGCAGACCCAAGAGAACTTCTCAGCTCATGACCTATGCGTTTGCAATAAACAAAAGAGCTGCAAACAAGAGGACTGCGTAACTTGTCAGCGAACAACAACGATCTGACAGCCGACGAAGGATCGGTCGCAAGAACATCACTGTGGCGTTTGGCAACCGGCCTCATTGTGTTCTTGGTAGTGTTCGCTCTGCTTAGAAACGCAGACCATCAGCAGCGAATCGTGGCTTCCGTTTTTGCGGCGGCAGTAACGCTTTGGATAACGGAAGCGCTCCCGCTTGCGATAACCGCTTTGCTTAGCACCGTTGCGCTTGTCGCTCTTGGCGGATTGCCGCACAAGGAAGCATTCGGCGCATACGGCGACCAAATTGTCTTGCTCTTCATTGGAAGCTTCATCATCGCAAAGAGCATGGAAGAGAGCGGCCTCGATCGCCGATTGAGTTTCATGCTCCTCAGCCGAAAGTGGGCCACGAAAACCGCTTCGTCCACACTGCTATCGCTTGGGGTGATCGCGTGCGTCATCAGTTTGTTCGTGAGCAACACCGCAACGACCGCGATGCTGCTGCCGATCGGCGTCACGATCCTCCGTGCGATCGGTGTCGAAAAGCGCGGACATCCTGTGTCGACCTCCTACCTCTTGATGCTGACATGGGGATCCAGCATCGCAGTCGGCACAATCATAGGTACACCGCCGAACGTTATCGGCGTCGGACTTATCCGCGAAACGACAGGCACGACGATCACTTTCTTGGATTGGGCGATGTTCGCAATGCCGATCACGATTCTCATGCTGCTCTTTGCATGGATGCACTTGCGATGGTGGCGAAAAGTCGAACCGCCGAAAACAGAAGTCGCACAAAAGATCGCGCAACGCGAACTCAAAGAGATGGGACCGATGACGGACGCTCAGCGCAATACGATGATCGCCTTTTTCGTCGCACTCACACTTTGGCTCCTTCCAGGAGTCATCGAATACTCCTTGGGTTCTGCTTCCGAATTGGCGAAGACCTGGAAAGACCGAGTTCCGGAAGCAGTCGCGGCTCTTGCGGGCGCGTCGCTCTTGTTCATCTTGCCTTGTCGTGGCGTGGCCGCAGGAAGAGCGATGACTTGGGCCCAAACAAGAAAGATCGAGTGGGGAACGATCCTGCTCTTCGCAGGAGGGCTTGCACTCGGCAAAGCGACGTTCGAATCTGGGCTTGCACAGTCGGTCGGCGATTGGGTCGCATCGACGACAGGAGCGAACGATGTCTGGATGATAACGGCAATCACAACCGCCATGGCTATCATCCTAAGCGAACTTGCCAGCAACACAGCGTCCGCGACGACGATGGTCCCTATCTCGATCGCCATCGCGCTTGGAGCGGACGTAAGCCCGATCGCCCCGGCCCTCGGAGCCACGATCGGTTCGAACCTCGGGTTCATGCTCCCCATCAGCACACCGCCGAACGCCATCGTTTACAGCAGCGGGCTGATTCCGCCCGGCGTCATGTTGCGTGCGGGCCTGATTTACGACATCGTTGGCTTCGGAGTGACCATGCTTTGCCTGCGGCTCATTCTTCCGCCGATGGGTCTGGCGTAGAATGGAGGCGTGAGCCACAAACCGATCATCGGCTGTGTCCCTTATCTCAACGCGAGGCCGTTGATCGCATACTTCGAGACGGCCGAAGGTGCTGAAGTCGCCGATTTGGTCTTGGCTCCACCCTCAGTGCTCGCCGGAATGATCGAGCGCGGTGAAGTGGACGTCGCGCTCGCCAGCAGCTTCTTCGTTTTGGAAAAGCCAGACTACGCTGTAGCGCCGGCGTGCGGCATTAGTTCGCAAGGCTATGTCGAAAGTGTGCGCCTGTTTTCAAAGAAACCCTTCGATCAAATTGAATCGCTCGCCCTCGATCAAAGTTCGATGACATCGAACGCCCTCGCTCAAATCTTGCTCAGAGAAAGATACGGAACTGCTCCCGAAGCCGCACCCATGCCACCAAGCCTTTCAGAAATGATCGAACAAAACGATGCGGCAGTACTTATCGGCGATGCGGGAATGTCGTCTGAAGCTGACGGGCTGCAAGTGCTCGATCTCGGAGCCGTCTGGAATGAAATGACCGGCCTGCCTTTCGTATGGGCGTTATGGATCGGACAGCAGGAACGAGTGACGCCGCACGTCGTCGCGATCCTGAAAGAGGCCAAGCGATTCGGCTCGCAAAGAATTGAAGAGGTCGCGAAATCAGAGGCAGAGCGACTGGAAATGACTTATTCGCGAGCCCTGCGCTATTTGGCCGAAGTAATCGACTACGATCTGACAGACCGTCATTGGTCCGGACTCGCACATTTCGCGATCTTGTGCAGAAAGCATGGCTTTATCGGCGCAGACGCTTTGCCGCCGATTGCGGGAGAAGCGCACGTCGGTTAGGCGACGTCCAAACATAACAGCATGCTGATCGAACTGACTGCCGAAAACGTCGCGATCATCGATAAAGAGACCGTGCAGTTCGGTCCAGGTTTCACATCCATTACCGGCGAAACGGGTGCAGGCAAGTCGCTGATCGTCGACTCGATTTCACTTTGCTTGGGCGACCGAGCGGACTCGACGATTGTTCGATCGGGTGCGACACGCGCCTGGGTGCAAGCGGTGTTCGAAGTCGATGAGAGAATCAAAAATCGCATCGCTGAAAGAGGATATGCGATCGACGATGGGTTCCTTTACATTCAGCGTGAAATCGCAGCGGAAGGCCGCAGCCAGTGCCGCATCAACGGAAGACTGGCGCCTGTTGGCGTTCTAAAAGAAATCGGCGCATGGCTTGCCGACCTTCATGGCCAACACGACCATCAATCGCTACTCGATGCCGACAATCACTTGGCGATACTCGATGATTGGATCGGTGAAAATGCGCTAACGCTTCGCGCAAGCGTCGGTTCCCAATTTGACAGGCTGTCGGAGCTTCGTTCGAGACTAAACGAACTGTTGCGAGGAGAACGCGAACGCGAGCAGCAGCTGGATCTGCTTAGGTTTCAAGTCGAAGAGTTGGAATCGGCGAATCTGCGCGTTGGAGAGATTGGCGAACTCGAAGCCGAGCTAAAGCGATTGCAGAATGCAGAAGCACTTGCAACTGAACTGAAAAGCGCAGCGACAAGCACATTTGAAGGCGATCCTTCTGCGAAAGATCTGCTGTCGGATGCTGTTAAGTCGCTCGAAGCTTCCGTTGCATTCGACGAACGGCTGCAAGCGATTCTGGATTCTCTAAGAACCTCCCTGTATACGCTCGACGACGCCATTGCAGAATTACGAATTGCGAGCGACACGGTCGAGTTCAACCCAACACGACTCGAAGAAATCGCAGGGAGAATCGATACACTCGCGCGTCTCCGACGAAAGTACGGAGACACCGAAGAGGAAATGCTCGCATTTCTCGAAACGGCGCGAATGAGAAAGAGTGATTTCGAGAACGCGGAAGCTGGACGTGAAATGCTCGAATCCGAAATCGTGGCCGCTGAGTCGGAACTGCGGATCGATTGCGACAAACTCTCGACGCTTCGCAAAACTAAAGCGGCCGAGTTTCAGAAAACAGTCTCAAAGGAGCTTACGGAGCTTGCCATGGCAAACGCGCGATTCGAAACGCGAATCTCTTCAAAAGAACCCGGACCGGACGGCGCAGACGAAATCGAATTCGTGTTCTCTGCCAACAAAGGCGAATCGCTGAAACCGCTTGCGAAGATTGCATCCGGAGGCGAGCTGAGTCGTGTGATGCTCGCGATCAAATGCGGCATGGCCGGACGTGGCGGCGTTCCGACCCTCATATTCGACGAAGTCGACGCCGGACTCGGAGGCGAGGCGGCAGCAGTCGTGGGCAAGAAGCTCGAAAGGCTCGCGCAAAACTATCAAGTGATCGTGATCACTCACTTGCCGCAGATCGCATGCCGCGCATCGAGCCAAATTCACATCGACAAAGTCGAGTCCGGCGGCCGAACCGTCGCTCGCGCAAAGCCGCTCTCGCCCGATGACCGCGTCCGTGAAATCGCAAGAATGCTTTCAGGGAAAAACGACAAGACCGCAGAAGCGCACGCGCGCGAGTTGCTGTCTTGGATGTAGCGGAATTTGAATCATTGGCAATTGAAACTCACGCCTTGCCATGGAACCGTGTGTATACTGAGAGCATGATTAGCGGTGCTCGTGTTTCGGCAATGGCGTTCGCCATGTCTGCCTTCGTATTGACTCCCCCTGCTTCGGCTTTCGACACGTGGTGGCATGCGGACGCGACACGGCAAGCGGCGGTCGGGAACGGCTTCAGCGCGGACGCCCGACTGACGATGCAAGTGACGAACTACATCTTGGACTTCTATGCGGGCCTGGCATCGCAACTGTATGATGCGATCGGTGCAGATCCGGAAGCCGCTGAGTGGCGAAAGTTCGAAAACAGCGTTCAACTGGCCGATCCCGCCTTGCACTATTGTCACTTCGATGCGGTGTTTACAACCGCCGATGTCGAAGCGAACTGGAAGACGCTCGAAGCGAACACGATCGCCGCGCTTAGAAAGTACGCGAAAGATCCGGTGGTCAAGCCCGGTCACAGGACCATCGTTCTCTTGACTGTTCTTGGCGTTTCACTGCACATCGTGCAGGACTTCTACAGTCACAGCAACTGGATAGACCAGTTTTCCGCCTCCGAACCTGCGCCGATATGGTTCGACGTGCCGGCCGCCGAGCGAGAGAAGCTGACCATCAAATCTGGTGCATACCCCGCTGGATCGGCACCCGGGCAACCCGACCACGACACCCTGAATAAAGACACAAGCCAACGGCCCGGGCACGCCCGCGCGTTTGACGTCGCGGCAAGGGCTTCTGTGGATTGGCTAAGAAGAATCATCGCGGAAACGCCCGACTTCGATTGGGCGACGCTAAGGGGCTATGACGTTTCGATTGATGTGGTGTTGAGGCCGTTCCTTCGGGAGATCGATGCGACATTCTTGACAAGCAGCTCGATCGTCGTGAAGCACTTCGACGGAGAAAAGCCCGCAAGAATGATCTTCGATCAGGACCCGACTCGCAATTACAACAAAGCGACCACGGCGCTCTTCTTCTCGGCCGCGCGTTACAATCCTTATCTCCAAGCGGAGGGCAACGACGCTCTCTTGCCATCTCCCTATTGGGCTGGAATCAAAAAGTATCACGTCTACAGAGATATCGCAAATGGCCTTATCCTAAACGGAAAACGCTATCAAAAACCGCAGTAAAAGTTGACGTTTCTCGCCCAATGGGCCTTAACTCAATGTGAACGCCATCGCATCAAAACTCACAAAAACTGCTCCAATCCACAAGAATCGAATGATCGGATAATTGCAGTGATTTCGGTGACGGCGGTGACGAGTTAACAATTCAAGTTCAAATCGTGAAGCAATTGTCAAGTGCTAAGTGACGAGTTAACAATTGGGGTCAACAAAGTGAGTGCAAACGTCAGATCAAGCGTCAACCAACAGGGCTTTAGTGGCGAGCTAATCTTTCGTCGTCGGCAGTTCGCTGTCTTGCGGGGGTTTGCTTCCGTCGGAGCGTTGCGGTTTCGTGTAACCGCCGAGACCGTAAATGGTCGCGTCGATCCCTGTCGACCAACAAGCTTCGGTTGCCGCATCGATGACGCGAGATGACGCTAAATGCAGCTTGTCCATCTTCGCTTGCAGTTTCGCGACGACCTCCGGCGACTCGAACCGCAGTTTGTCGATCTCGTCTTGAAGTTCGCTTTTGATCTGAACGAACTCGCCGGTGTTTTTGGCGAGCTTGTCGATCTTGTCACGCGCCACCGCAAGCTGTAAAGCGGAGGACTCCTCGACTGACTTTGCCGAAACGGGCTCCGGCAATCGCGAGCATCCGAAGATGAGGAAAACAAAGAGGAACGCCACGCACTGCTTCATGAGTGCATTATCCTACGAATCCGCAGGGTCTTGGGTTCGAAGAATCAGCGGCTCGGGTAGTTCCTCGACGAATCGGATCGAACTCGTCGGTAATGTCGCAGGCAGATTCTGCATCGCCGTTTGCAGGCTCTTTCCGCCGTCCGGTCGAACGAGAAACACTTGGCCGCTGACGAAAATCCTGGGACCAGACGGCCGTCGAACAAGCTGTCTCGTGCCATAACCGGTCCTCGGATCGGGCCACGAGTATCGGATGAGGCCAGTCAGCGTCGCTTGGCCTCCAGAAAATCGCTGCTGTGCAGGGTCAGGCTTTGCCCTGCCCACCAACACGATCAGTCGGCGATTCGCTTCAAGTGGAACGCGAATGAACAGCCAGTCCTGTTCCGGATTTGGGTCAGTGTGCCAATCGATTTCAACGAATCCGACGCGGACGTGCCCAAGTTGAATAGTCCCGGCCTCCGGATAGCTCTCCGTTCGCGCCGAAGCGCCGCTGCTCGGTACCAAGACAAAAGACACTTCGGGTTTCGTCAAGGCCCGCGAAGCGGCAGGCGAAAGCCTCGCGGCGAGAGTCTGCAAGTCGTGCGGCTGTCCGCCGAATGTCGCGGTCGCAGAAATCCATTCGTCGACGGTCCGCTCGATTCGAACTCTCTCTTCCGGAGTCCGAATCAATCGCTTGCGATGAATGATCGAGCAAGCCTGAATGGCAACCTGCGCCGCAGGATCGGTGCTGAATTCAAAATTGGTCAGCGGAGCGCGAGAAGCAAGATGCTCTCTACGATTCGAGTACTCGCCGTAAATGCCTCGATAGAGTTGATGAAAGGCTAAGCCGGCAAAGCCGACGGTTCCTGCGCGCACCGTCATCTCGGCGACGAGCCTCGCATTGCCTCCTGGTGCGAGCTTGTCTCCGACCTCAGTGATGATCGTCGGCTTTCCACCGAGCCGAGCTTGGATCCGGTTGAGTCCAGGCTCCGGCCTTAGATCGCTGGGCTTGATCGGCCCATTCACGTTTGCGTGGTCGCCGATCTCCGGATAAACATTGAGCCCATAAGCATCGCAGGGAGCAAAAGCGGAAAACGCTGCCCCCCCCGCAAATGGCGCCATGTCCGCTATCAGCAATGGCCTATCATTGCCGGTCTCCGCAATGATTGCGCTCTTGACTTCGGAGTAGGCATCGGCAGTCGCTCGTGCGAGAATGCGAAATCGATCTGCTGGAGAATTCGCTGCGCGAATTCCCATCGAACTTTTGATTTGAGTTCTTGCGGTTTGCAAGCGATCCCAAATCCGCGAATTCGTTCGTTCAAGATCGCTCCCGAACCACATCACTTCATTCACAGGCTGAATGCCGAAAAGCGAAGGCGACGCTCCGAAACTTTTTCCCGTGTGAGGATTCCGTGTTCGCAGCAGCCTACGAATCCTTTCAATGACCGTTGCTCTGACATCTGGGTGCCAAATGCCGAGCGAAGTCGCATCAGGAGAAAACGTCGCAAAGTCTCGCGCATCTTGTGGCTGAATCTTGTCGCGACCGATTCCTCGGTTGAAATCCGTAAGCAGCATGTAAACACCGTACTTCTCGCAAAGCGCTTGCATTCGAAGCAGATCGTCGAGATCGCGGCGCGAAATGTCCAAAGGTGTTCGCTCGAAAATGCGGACACCTGAATCTGTCCACTCTCGATACGGGGCGTTGATGCGGACAAAGTTGATGCCCATGCCGGACAGAAACCCGAATGCGCCTTCGTCTGTGAGAATGACTCCGAGGTTAGCGCCGAACAGCGGCACATCGCGACTGCCCGCCATAAACCGATCGCCTGAAGCCCGCAGCCTGTCGCCTCCTGCGAGAGGGGCATTGAGCTTCGGGTGGCAATAGTCATTCTGGGGAGCGACGGTGGAAATGGGGTAGTCGATCAACTCCACTCTCAGTTTGACGCCTAATGGCGGCGGAGATTTTCTCTTTGACGGGTGAACTTTCCAGCAAAAACTGCGTAGTTCTCACCGGGCGCAGCTTATGCGCCGGAGGTAAATGAAAGTGAACACTCGAATTCTCTCAACTCTCGTTGTTGCTGTAGCCTGTGTTTCGCTCGCCATAGCCCAGGGTGGGCAAGGCGGTCAGCGCGGTCAAGGTGGCGGCGGCCAAGGCGGATTTGGCCAACGAATGGGTGGCGGCATGGGCGGCCCACAGATGCTCCAGTTGCCGGCCGTTCAGACTGAACTCAAACTGACGGAGACCCAAAAGACTCAGATCCAGCAGCTCCTCGAAGCCAATCGTCCGCAGATGGGCGGCGGGCAGCGTGGCGGCGGAGGCCAGGGATTCGACCCAGAAGCCATGCGCCAACAGCGCGAAAGGATGGAAGCTGAGGTCAAGAAGATCCTCAACGAAGAACAATACGCCCGATACCAGCAGCTTAGCCTGCAGCAGCAAGGTCCGTCGGCCCTCGCGCGACCCGAAATAGCGAAGGAAGTCGGGTTGAGCGAGGCGCAGCAGAACCAAATCCGCCAGATTCAGCAAGCCCAGCAAGAAACCATGCGAAGCATGATGCAGGGCGGTGGAGGTGGCGGCGATCGCCAGGCGATGATGCAGCAGATGCAAGCCATGCGCGAAGAAACTGACAAGAAGATCCTTGCCGTGCTCAACTCTGACCAGCGCGCGAAGTGGGACTCCATGCTCGGCAAGCCGTTCAACTTCGGCCAAGGCCGAGGCGGCTAAGTTCAGAAGCCTACTCACCTAAGAAAAATGGCTCGCAACCGGAAGGTTGCGAGCCAATTCACTTTTTGGTCTCACTTGTAAGGAGGTGCCGGCGGCCCATTAGCAACGCTGCCGGGGCCGCCGAAGAAAGGGGCCTCCCGCTTCAAGCAGTTGGCTGCGAAGAGCTTGGCCCTGACGGGTCAGATCCGGCAGACGAAGCATTGTCGCCGGACAGGATCCTTCTCGCTCGGTCCATGACCTCGCGATTGAGGTCGATGAGCTTCTGAATCGCGCGCCTGAGTCGACCGGCTTCCTCGTCCATGCAGTCCTGCGAAAGGATTTCGGCGCCTTGTCTGAGCATTCGCGCTTCTCGCCGTGCTTGCCGGGCGATGCGAACGAGCCTGCGCACTTTGCGAAGCGGATGCATCGCAGCGCGCTCGATTGCGCTCACTTCCCGCCTGACGTCGAATTCAGTCAGCATTTTCAGACCTCCAAGGTTTATTTTGTGGACCGTTTAGTCCATTTGAATCCCCGCATTTCTGCGAGTCTTCTGCATGGAGCGTCTTCAACAGCACCGCGCTGTGCTTGTATGGACACTCTCGATCCGCCTGCGGGGTTAGCTGTCGGGTTAGGGCCAAGAGCTACCCTTCCGTTTCCGGATTCACCCCAATAGTTGGGTCCCCCGCCCCGGCCTGGCGACCGGGTTCGGCTGAATCCATATTATACAGGACAACTGACCTAAAGGAGCACGGAAATCTTTATCAGTGTTTCGAACAGCGCAACGTCGAGCCAAAGCACCGAGCCTTTTGAAGGCCAAGATCCGGGCGAGCACCCCGAAGTAAACTGCCGGTTCCATGCCGGAAAGAGTGACCGCGCCAAAGATTCGCGCGATGAAGGGCAACCAGAAGATTGTTTGCCTCACAGCATATGACCAACCGAGCGCTGCGATCGCCGATGCCGCCGGAGTCGATCTCATCTTAGTCGGCGACTCGGTCGGCAACGTCGTGTTGGGATACGAAAACACCTTGCCGGTTTCATTGGATGACATGATTCATCACACCCGCGCTGCAGCGAAGGGCACCAAAAGTGCGCTGCTTGTTGCGGACATGCCGTTCGGTTCGTATCAATCGAGCGTCGAAGATGCAGTTCGTTCGGGTATCGCCTTGATCAAAGCCGGCGCAGAAGCGGTGAAGCTGGAAGGCGATTACGTGGACGCGATACAGGCGCTCATGAAAGCAGGAATTCCGGTGATGGGACACGTCGGAATGACGCCGCAAAGCGTGAACGTTTTCGGCGGATTCAAAGTACAAGGACGCGGCAAACAAGCCGACGCGGTTTTGGAAGCGGCAAAGCGAATCGAAGGCGCGGGCGCGTTCTCAATCGTATTGGAGATGATCCCGAGTGTAGTCGCCGACAAAATCACGCGCGAGCTTTCGATTCCCACAATCGGCATCGGCGCAGGGCCTGATTGTGACGGCGAAGTGCAAGTGTTTCACGACATCATGGGTTTGCATCCCGGCGATCCGTACAAACACACGCGCAGATTCTTGAACGCATACGAAGCGATGACGCTTGCAGCGGTCGAGTACGCGAAAGGCGTCCGCGAGGGCACGTTCCCAACGAAAGACAACAGCTTCTGATGCAAGTCGTTCGCACGCCAGACGAACTTTCGAAGGCCGTTTTGAATCGCAAAGGCCCGGTGTTTCTCGTTCCGACGATGGGTTACTTGCACAAAGGACACGCAAGTTTGATTCGCATGGCCGCCAAGGATCGCGACGAAAACAAACCGAAAGGTACCGTTGTGATGTCGCTCTTTGTAAACCCGACGCAATTCAACGATCCTCAAGACCTCGATAAGTATCCGCGCGACGAAGAACATGACAAAAGGATCGCGCAAGAAGCCGGATGCGATGTGATTTTCGCTCCGCCGCTAGAAGTCGTTTATCCGAGCGGATTGCAAACGACGCGAATCCACGTTCCTAAAGTCTCCGAACGGTGGGAAGGCGAACACAGGCCGGGGCATTTCGACGGCGTCGCGACAATCGTCGCGAAGTTGTTTCACATGGTGCTGCCCGATTACGCCTATTTCGGCGAGAAGGACTGGCAACAATGCCGCGTAATCGCGAAGATGGTTGACGACCTGAATTTTCCGGTCTATCTTAAGTTCGGCGAAACAGTGCGAGAGGACGACGGGCTTGCCATGTCGTCGCGCAATGCATTGTTGCGGCCGGAAGTGCGATTGAAAGCGCCCGCGTTGCATCGCGCGATTTCACAAGCGGCCAAGGCATTCAGCGAAGGCCGCCCGGCGCGTATTTGCGAAAGCGACGCGGCGCAGGCGATGCTCGACGCGGGGTTCACAAAAGTGGATTACGTAGCGATCGTGGATGGCATGACTCTCGATCCGATTGATTCGCCCGTTCCCGGAGTGCGAGTCTTGGCCGCCGCGCACATCGGCGGAGTTAGGCTAATCGACAACGTTGCGGTGTAGTATCGAAGCATGAAATCCCACACCGAATACCTCTGGTTCGAAACGAAGAAGCGCGAAGAGTTCGTGCGCATCACCGACGAAGTCGCGGACGCTGTGGCGAAAAGCGGCGTGAAAGAGGGCTTTTGTTTGGTATCCGCGATGCACATCACAGCCGCTGTATATGTCAACGATTGGGAGAGCGGACTGATCGAGGACATAAAAGAGTGGCTCGACGGACTCGCGCCAAAGAAAAATTATCGCCACCATCGCACCGGCGAAGACAACGGCGAAGCGCACCTGAAAAACCTGATCATGCACCACCAAGTCATTCTTCCGATTACGAATGGAAAGCTCGATTTAGGCCCGTGGCAGCAAGTGTTCTATGCCGAATTCGATGGCAAAAGAAAGAAGCGGGTGATCGTGAAGGTGATTGGGGATTAACCGTGTGACTTCTTGCGTCGCCTCTTGCAGGCAAGAGACAGCAATCCGATCGCAATCGCGCTCAGCGTCGCAGGTTCCGGCACGACCCACATGACGGCGCGGTGTCCGCCGTTCGGGCCAAGCTCTCGAGCCCAGCCGACGATGTTTCCGAATTCGTCAATGCCAAGTGCCTCGGAGCGCTCGCCCTGGCCGTGAAACTGAGGAGGGAGGAATTGGTGCAAGTTAACGAAGGACTCCGCTGTTCCGGACCACACGCCGGCGTGGCTTCCGACTCCGACAACCGAGATTTGTCCGACCTGCTGAATTCCATTCGTTCCAAACAACGTTGAGCCGCCCGTTGGGTAGGGATGGAGGTCAACGTAACTTTGCGGCGTTCCAAACCAGAGCGCGGCGTGGCTGATGTTGTTCACACCTGCGTAACCGACCTGTTGCCCCTTTGCGACTGAGTAAGCCCAACTGGCGTTGGAGCCGGGGGGATTGAGGTCTACGAAACTCTCGGGGGTGCCTGTCCAGAGTGCGGCATGGAACGGCCCTCCCATCCCGACCGCTCCGACTTGCTGAAAGCCGTCCGTGTCGTTCGCCTCGCTGGACAAAGTGCTTAGGACTATCGCGCTTTCCGCGGAGCCTCGCCATAGCATTGCGCGACGATTCCCGAAGGGTTGGGTCAATCCGAATCCAACTTGCTGGTCACCTCCGATGCCCCGTGCGAACGTAGAATGGAACATCTCCGCGTGGAGATTGGCGTAATTCTCCGGTGAACCGAACCACATCACAGCTCGGGCTCGGAACGGGTTTTCGAGCTCGACATGGCCGACCTGCCTCCCACCTTCTGCGGCGAGCGCATACGAGTTGTCGAAACCGGCCGGGTGCAAGTCAATGAGGCTTTCGGGCGAGCCCGACCACAAAAGCGCGTGGCTTCCGCCGGTGAGGAAAATGTTCGAATGTCCCACCTGTTGCCCCCCCCCAATTCCCCAACCGTACGAAAAGGGAAACGGCACGCCGGGGCCGTGAAGTACGACGGCGTTGTATCCGATGGCGTATGCGTGAAGCGCCACCAGAGCGAGTGTGATCGCAGTCTTCCGTCGTGACTGAATCATTCGCGTTCTCCTTGTCAATATACGTGAAATGCAACTCCCCGGTCAAGCTTCCTTGCCCCGGGAATTGCCAGGTTTGGTCACTGGATTCTCATGTACCTCGCCATCGAGACACGACCGGCGACGATGAACAGCATATAGTCGCCCGGAGGCGCGACGCCCGCGTTCTTCGGCGTGTACACCTCGATCGAGTCGTCGGTTCGGTTCAGGATCGTCATTCGGATGAATCTTTGATTCATATCGAATCCATGAGTCGTCGCGGCGAGACGAAAAGCAGACCGCCCAAGGCGGCTGCGTGTATTGCCTTATACATAATGTTGCTCCTTGATCTCGGCTCCGCGCGACGGCATCCTGCCCTTTGTGGCAAGTTAATCCCTAAGACGAAGCGCGTAACTGCCCGGTTCCGAAAAGAGCTTTGTGCCGGGCGGGGGGTTTGCGGAGGCCCCTTGTGAGCTACAGCGAATGTACGCCTTTACCGTGGGCTGCTTGTTCGTATGCTTCGAGGATCGGCTCGGCGAGCGTCGGGTGCGCGTGAATCATGTCGCACATATAGTCGAGCGTGCCTTCGAGCTTGATCGCCGCCACGCCTTCGTGTATCAAATCCGTCGCGTGCGGGCCGATGATGTGCATACCCAGTATTTCGCCGTATTTCTTTTCGGCGACGACCTTGACGAAACCGTCTTGTTCGGCGATGGCCATCGCTTTTCCGTTTGCGCGGAACATGTATTTGCCTGTCGTCACTTCGTATCCGGCAGACTCGGCTTCGCGCTGCGTCATGCCGACACTCGCGACTTCCGGCACCGTATAAACGCAGTTCGGGACGGCCTTGTAATCCATCAGCTTGTTTCCGCCCTGCACTGCGTTGTGCGCTGCGACGATTCCCTCCATGCTCGCAACGTGCGCAAGTTGAATTTTTCCGATCACGTCGCCAATTGCAAAGATGTGTTTTGCGTGCGTTCGCATTTCGCTGCGGCCATCCGCTTCCGCAAGCACTTCGATTCCTCGTTTGTGCGTTTTGACGCCGGCTTTATCAAGCTTAAGTCCATCGACGTTGGCCTTTCTGCCAACTCCCACTAAGACGATCTCCGCTTCGATCGTTTGTGTTCCTGTTGGAGTTTTGACTGTGCACTTCCAGCCGCTCTTCGTCCTCTCCGCCTTTTCCATCATTGCGCCGGTGAGCACATCGACGCCGAGTTTCTTGAACGAACGCCCAAGCTCGACTCCCAACTCTTCTTCGAACATCGGAATCAGGTTGGGCATCATTTCGACGACCGTCGTTTTTGCACCGAGCCCCGCGAGCACGTATGCGAACTCGACTCCGACTGCGCCGCCACCGATGACTAAAACGCTCTCAGGCACTTTTGGCATGAAGACAGCGTCGTCGCTTGTCCAGACGTTGTTCTCTTTTCCGTACTTCAGTCCAGGAATGTCGAGCTCCATAACACTCGATCCACCCGCGACAATAAACGTCTTGCCGGTGATCTTTTCTTTCTTGCCGTCTTTCTCGACTTCGATCGTGTGCGGATCGACGAACGATGCGAAGCCTTGAACGTGCTTGACGCCGTTCTTCTTGAAAAGCATATCGACTCCGCCGCGCTGCGTCTTGACGATTTTGTCGACACGCGCAAGCATCGCTTCGTGATCAGGCTTGACCTTCCCCTCGACAATTACGCCCAGGTCTTTGGCGTGTAGAACGTGCTGGTATCTCTCGACGCTTGCAAGCCAAACTTTGGAAGGAATGCAGCCGACGTTTAAGCACGTTCCGCCGAGGTACTCCTTTTCAATGCAGATAACGCTCGCACCAAGCTGAGCTGCCTTGATCGCAGCGACGTATCCTCCTGGACCAGCGCCGATAACTACTACATCTGCATCGAATTTGCCGTTTGACATCGTTTGGGGATCCTCCTCCGGGTTCATTTCTTGAATGGCTTGGATCAAGGAATGCGCCCCGGCGTTCAATTTCGGAACCGTCTTCGTGGCCGCCATCCGAGCTAAGGAAACTGGTGGATTCTCCATCGATTAACGTCGTTCCGGAAGGTTCAAGAACCAATCGAAAGTATACCCAGGCAGGAAGTCGAACGAGCTTGGCGAATCTAACGTCCTACAGTTGCCGCATCCCATAAGCCGACGCGTGTGGCTATTTGCTTTGCCTATTTGGGATGGGCGGAGGGTGACAATGCAGAATAGAAAGGTGTTGCGGGCGACCATCTTGCCCGCAATTTTGGGATTGTTTGGAGCGGCTGCCTCCCAAATGATCCCGCTCGGAGAGCAGCAGGCTGCGCTCCAGGGCATGCTCGCAGAGCAGCCAAGGGCACTGACGGCCCCCGACCCGGACACCGGAAAGCTTGGCAGGGTCTACGGCTCCATACCCATGGAAGCCACCAGCCCGATGGCTTCGGCCATACAGTTCGTTGATCGCTACTCGGAAGCCTTCGGAGTGCGGTCAAGCGACTTGGTCCTTGATCGGTACACGTCCATCGGCGACAAGTTCGAAGTGTTCTGGTTCCATCAAAGGGCATTCGGAGTCAAGGTCGAGCAAGCGGGTCTGACTGTCTTGGTTCGGACTGGGTCTCCCCACACAGTCGTTTTGGCGGGCCCGATCATTCGATCGGCGCCTTATTCGCCACCGAACGGACTGATCAGCCACCTCTACGCATTGCAGATCGTTCGGAAGCTGATGCCTCACGCGGACAACATCCTTGAGCCAGAGTTCACGATCTGGTCAGAAGGGTCGGTGGCTCGCTATGCCTATAAGATCGAAGCCAGCACGAACAACCTTGAAGTGCCGGAGCGATGGATTTACTTCATCGACGCTGTCACAGGCGACGTGCTCGAGCAGCGAGACGGCATCTATTACGTAGACATCAACGGGTCGATGAAGGGCTGGGCAACGCCAGGCATGGAACCGGACGCCAACTACAATCCACCGACGCTTCAGAACCTGCCAGGCCAGGCACTCGTTCAAGGCGGAAACTCCGCCTGGGCAGGCATGGACGGACTCTTCACGATTCCCCATCCTGGATCGACCCAAGTGACCGTCGAAGCACGCCTTCGAGGCCAGTGGACCCGTGTCGAGAACCAGGCTGGTTCGAACGAAATCCTGACAATGAACGTGACCCCACCAGGTCCTGCTGACTTCATTTTCAACTCCACACCGGCAGAGTTCGTGACCTCTCAGCTCAACGCGCTGATCCATACGGAGATGGTTCACAACTTCGCGAAGTCGATCAATCCGGCCTATCCTGGAATCGACATCCAGATGCCGGCGAACGTGAACATCAATAACCAGTGCAACGCGTTCTATAACGGTTCGTCGATCAACTTCTTCCGCGCTGGCGGTAGCTGCGTGAATACGGCTTACACATCGGTCGTGTACCACGAGTACGGCCACCACATCGTCGCAACCGGCCACAACAACCCGTCCGGTGCATTCCACGAAGGGTTTGCGGACATCACATCCATGCTGCTCGCTGACGATCCGATCATCGGGCGTGGATTCTCTGGACCTGGCACACGGGTTCGCGATCCGCTCGGCGCGAACGTTCAGTATCCGTGCAGCGGCGGAAGCCACCACTGCGGGCAAGTCGTTGGCGGCGCGTTTTGGAGACTCAACGTTCTGCTTCAGGCGAAGCACGGCGCTCAAGCGGGAATCGATCATGCGAGATATCTCTATCTCAACGTAATCTTGATGAGCCCGCCGATCAACCCGAACCTCACCATCGACGTGCTAACACTCGATGACGACGATGGCGACATCACGAACGGCACTCCGAACTACGACGAAATCGACGAAGCGTTCTCGGCGCACAATCTTCCTGCGCCGCCTCTCTCGTCGATCACCGGCGTAGACATCGCTCCAGGAACGATCATCGCTGGAGCAACTGCGACGGGAACCGTCCACTTGAGATCGGCTGCGCCGGCTGGTGGCGCCGAAATCTCACTGCAGTCAAGCAATCCTGGCTCTATTCAAGTTCCAGGCAAGTTGATCGTTCCTTCAGGCGCGACGACTGCAGACTTCCAGATCACGTCGTCTGCAGGGGCCGCTCCCGGAACCGTCGAAATCTTTGCGACGAGATTCACCGACACCAAATCGGCCACGATACAAATTGTCGAACCGACGGTGACAGGAATCAGCGTCGATCCATTGCAAGTCACCGGTGGCAATCAAGCCATCTTGACGGTGCAAATCAACGGCGGCGCACCGGACGGCGGTCTAGCAGTCGATCTGTGGTCGAACAACTCGGCCGCGGTCGTTCCTCCGACGATTACAATCAATGCTGGCGAAGACAGCGGCTCGATTGTTGTCGCGACGACGCCGGTTGTCGTGACGCAAGATGCATTCTTGTTCGCTGAAATCGGCTCTTCTGGCGTGCGGTCGACAAGACTGATTGTTGCGACTCCAGTTGCAAGCTCGGTATCGGTCAATCCGAATGCCGTAAGCGGCGGCAATAGCTCGACAGGCACGGTGTCGATCTCCGGCCCGGCTCCGACTGGCGGTGCTCTTGTGTACCTTTCGACAGGAAACTCGGCCGCTTCGGTTCCTCCGACAGTTGTAGTTCCTGAAGGACAAACTTCAGCGACGTTCAACATCCAAACGATCTCCGTGCACACGCACGCTATCGTTCCGATCAGAGCGTCTCGGTGGACGACGGTAGCGACGCCGCTGACAGTGCTTCCGGCAAGCGTTAGTTCATTCACCATCACGCCATCGAGCGTGAAGGGTGGAAAGAACGCGACTGGACGAATCGTGTTGGATTCCCCTGCGCCGCAAGGGTTCCAAGTGCAAGTGACTTCGTCGAGCACACTTGTGACTGTTCCGGTCTCGGTGACGTTCACCGCAGGATCGACCCAGGCGAACTTCACGATCAAGACAAAGAAGGTGAATCAGAACACGACTGTACCGATCACGGTTACGAGTAACTTCGTGCCGACGACCGCGTACCTGGTGCTGCTGAAGTAGCGCTACCCACGGCAGGGACGGAAGTCTATTCCGTCCCTGCTTTTTTGTTTTGTGCAACCCTTATTCGCTATATTGCAGGTTGTGAGCGAACTTGAGCCCTTCGGGCGGCTCGATACCGACGAACCGAGAACTGAATCGGCATTCGAGCGCATTAAGCGCGATTCGGATGCCCGATTCGCTGCGGGTTGTGCCCTGTTCTCAATCGCCGCCGTATTGCATGGAGTCGGTTCGATTGCGATCGTTTCGATTGCTGATCCGAAAACAAATTCGGCATTGGTCGATTTGATTGTGAAGCTCGGCGTGTTTGGACTGATTGCCGGCGCGATCCTAATCGCGATCGAACCTGTGTCAGCATATTTCGGGAGCTTGGGTGGACAGCTTTGCGGTGGCGTCTATCTTTTCTTTCGATTGCGCGAAAGTGCGCTCGGGTATGAAGGCATTGAGGGATTGGAACAAGCGGAGTACGGAGTGGAGATGTCGTATTTGGTGACCATTGCCCTTTGGGTCGGACTTGCAATCTTACTTGCCGCAATTGCAGCAATTCGATCTATGGTTTCGAGGCGATTGCAACTCGGTCGCGACCGAAAAGGTCTTTGATGATCTCGATTGAGTTCCAACCTCTCAACAAGGTTCTTACTTCGTCTGACTGTCCCTCGCCGAACTCAAAAAGTAATAGGCCGTTCTTGACGAGCGCCATGCGCGATTCCAAGATAAGTCGTGCGATGAACGTTGTGCCGGTTTCTGCAAATAATGCCGCAGAAGGCTCGAATCGCCTAACACCTTCGTCCAATCGCAAATCATTCGGATCGACATAAGGAGGATTGGAAACGATGGCGTCAATGCTCTGTGGCCGTGTCGCTTTCAGACAGTCCATGCAAATCAGCGAAACGTTTGCCTGATGCTTGGTTCTGTTTTGGGAGGCGACTTCCAGCGCCCCTTTGGATAGATCGGATGCGATTACTTGCAGATCTCGGCGTTCCATTTCTAATGTTATCGCGATAGCACCGCTCCCCGTACCGACATCGATTACCTTGCTTCCAGCGGGGATGCGGCTGATTGCTTCGGCAACGAGAGTCTCCGTTTCCGGTCTGGGAATGAGAACTCGCTTGTCCACTATGAAATCTCTGCCAAAGAACTCTTTCTTTCCAATTATGTAAGCGACTGGCTCACGATTAAGTCTCCGCTTCAGATATTCGTCGGCTTTTGATGGAACCGTCCACTCGGGATGGGCGATTGCTTCGATCTTTGTTTTGTTCAAGGCATGTGCAACGAGCAGCGTTGCATCGAGTTTCGCAGATTCGACTCCTTGACTTTCCAATTCCTTGGCTGCAATTGCGATCCAATCACGAACGTTCACGGTTGCGTGTGAGCTTTGATGCGCTCTGCCATCTCCGGAACAAGCTCCGCTTCGATGTGAATGCCGTCTTCTTTATGATCGACTTTCAAAACGCGCCCGAAATCGTAGCACTCTTGCACGAGCCCGCTCTTTGAATAAGGAATGATCGCTTGAATGGGCACGAGCAATGAGCGGATCATGCGAACGATGGTATCTTGAAGGTCATCGAAACCGATTGCTTTGGTTGCCGAGATCGCGACAGACATCGGCTCAGCGGCGACAAGCTCTCGAAGAATGGTGCGATCAGCAAGCAGGTCGATCTTGTTGAATACAGTGAGCACCGGTCGCTTGTCAGCACCTATTTCATGGAGCGTCTGCTGCACCGCATCGCGCTGCAGCTCCCAGCTCGGATGCGAAACATCGATGACGTGAATCAGAAAGTCTGCTTCGGCTACCTCTTCGAGCGTAGCGCGAAACGCCGCAACCAAATGAGTCGGCAGATTCCTCACGAAGCCTACCGTGTCTGTTAGAAACAAACTGTATCCGCTCTTCAGTTCGACTCTTCTTGTTGTAGGATCGAGTGTGGCGAAGAGCATAGGATCGGCGAATACTTCGCTGCCCGAAAGGCGATTCATGAGCGTGCTTTTGCCTGCACTCGTGTAACCGACGATGCACGCAAATGGAAATGGAGTCTTGCGTCTGCCGGCACGTTGGCGACCTCTTTGCGCCCTAACTTCGTCGAGGTCTTTCTTCAGATGGGCGATTCGATCTTTGATGCGCCGACGATCGGATTCAAGCTTCTGTTCGCCGGGGCCTCGCATGCCGATGCCGCCCTTTTGTCGTTCGAACTGCGTGTAAACAGAAGTGATTTTTGGCAACAGATAGGTGTACTGCGCAAGCTCGACTTGCAGAACGCCCTCGCGAGTGTGCGCTCGCTGGGCGAAGATGTCGAGAATCAACTGTGTTCTGTCGACAATCTTTGCCTTTAGTGCATCCGCGAGATTTCGCTGCTGCATCGCGCTAAGCTCGCAATCGAACAGAACGACATCGGCTTTGTCGTCTTTGACTGCGGCGAGCAGCTCGTCGACTTTCCCCTTCCCGATGTAGGTCGAAGTGTTTGGCTTATCGATGCGTTGCCTTACGAACCCCGCTACCTCGATGCCCGAAGCTTCGCAAAGCGAAGTCAGTTCCTCTTCTGCATAAGCGTCGTCGTCGGGATCCTCATTCACCAAGACGAGCACGGCGCGTTCAGCCGGCGGCTTAGTGTCAGAGGGAGATTTTGGCATCGACGAACGCTACAGCCGAATATCGAACAATTTGATTCCAGCAGAGAAGAAGAACCCGCTGAAATTGAGTCCTTCGAACTTGCTCATCGTATCGTACCGGGCCTCAATGTAAAAGCCGTTCTTGAAAGCGAGTCCAACAGCGGCGTTTGCATCGATTCCAATCTTCGACTTGTTGATTCCGAGAAATGGCGAGTTTACGTCCCCCCAATAAGGTCCTGCGCGAAGCGCGACATAGGGACGCACATCGTTGTCTTGCCCGAACGCTCGAGTCATTCCAAAAGTGACCGGGAGCAATGATGCCCTGTTTCCTTGCCGGGAGCTGCGGAGGTACGCCACGTCCATCGTGAACTTCCAATTGTCTGGCGTCTGAAGGCTGAGCGGAGTGATGCCTACTCGATACCATGCATCGCCAAATACGCTCCTGACTGTACTGTCCTGCGGCAGATAAACACCGAGGTCCACACCGATCGGGATGACTGTCCTTTCTTGTGAAAATGCGGCTCCAGCCAATGCAATTGCCGCCGCGCCAACATAGAACCCTTTCATGACTTAGAAAATCCTCCGAGTTTCGAACGATACCCGCCTTTTGGCAGGGTATACCCGGAGCATGCCGACCAGGCTTCGAGTCGCAATTTCGGCGGAGACACCAGATTGTATACCGCAGTACGCCACCGATTTGGCTTCCGGAATGGATCTCCGGGCAAACGAATGCGTCGAGATTCCGCCCGGAGGCCGAGTCGCTGTCGGAACTGGAATTCGAATCGCCGTACCGGAAGGCTACGAAGCGCAGGTAAGACCTCGATCCGGCATGGCGCTCAAACAAGGCCTGTCCGTGCCGAATGCACCCGGCACCATCGATGCCGACTATCGCGGCGAAGTCAAAGTGATTCTGATAAATCTCGGTCGAGAACCCGTCAAGATCGCAAAGGGCGATCGAATCGCTCAACTTGTTGTCGCTCCAGTCGTCAAAGTCGAATGGGAACCCTGTGCCGAACTCCCGGGCACTGATCGAGGAGACGGTGGGTTCGGCAGCACCGGAACCACGTAATGAAGACCTGTGATCGCTGCTTCACCGAAGTCGATTCGGATGCCGAGTTCTGCACGGAGTGCGGAGCAAGTCTGAACGGCAACTCATCGAAGGCTTCCGATTCGGCAGTCTATCCACTGCTCGCCAAAGCGAACTTGCTGCGAATGCGTGGCGACCATCAAAGCGCTGTCGATGTCTGTCTCAGCGTACTCAAGCAGTTTCCCTACAATTCCACCGCGCACATTCTGCTGGGCGACATTCACATGGACATGGGCAAGCGGGGAGAGGCACTCGATTGGTACGAGCTGGCCATCGACTTGGAGCCAGAAAACAGCAGCTTAGTTGCAAAGCGAGATCGCCTAAAGGCCGAAAAGGAAAAAGCCGAATCGAGCGCCGCAGTTGCCGGACTCGAAGTGCCGCCATCAGGTGCAAGAACAGCGGCAATCTACGGTTTCGTCGTTTTGCTTGTGATTCTCATTGCGGCTGCCGCTTTTTACATCGGCAGGGGGCGCGGTGAGTCTATGGCGGATGTCAACTTGGACGATCTCGTGCGCCCAGTTTCGATAGGTGAGACCGCCCCGCCCGCCGTGCAAACAAACCCTGCCGAACAGCCTCAACAGAACGACAATCAGCACCAAGACCAAGCCCGGCCGACCGAGCAGCCTCTGAGCATGGACGCTTTCGAGTTGCAGATGAAGACGGACATCGCTGCCCGACTGGGGCCTCTCGGAGCGAGACTGGCTGGCGTCGATTTCGATCCCAGAAACGGCTCGGCCCGACTGACGCTTCGTTCCGGCGGCGAATCTGACTTGATCGATGCAGCGACCGCGGCCGTCGCTGCGCTCGCGACCAGCGCAAGCAACCAGAGGGTGCATGTGCGTGTGATTGATTCCTCAGGTGGACTTAGCTTCTTAGGTACGGTCGAGCGCACGTCGCTGGAGGCAGCGCAAGGTTATGCGGAAGGATCCGCAGAATGGGCGGCCGCAATCGTCACGAATGTTTATCGCCGGTAGGCTTGGAGGCAAGAACAGCCGCACCTATTAGACACCAGATCATTGCCCAGTAAATGTCAGGCAGATAGCGAACGTTCCCGGCCTTGTTATAGACAACGTGGTATAGCGGCAGTGAGAGGGCAACGCCAATGAGTGCGACCATCGCCGCCTTCATCGGCAGCCGCGCAATAACGAGAATCACCAAGATCATCGGGACAATCGCCTTAACGATAGACAGACTTGTCTGCGGCAGGACCCAAAAGCCCGGATCGCCCAAGAAGTGCGTGATCAGTAAAAATGTCGCCGCTCCGGCGATGACCCCGTAAATCCATCGCTTTCTTCCAAGGAGCCACATTGCCAATGCCCCTAGCGCCGCCGACCATGCTGCCTTCCATCCAAGCGAGCTTACTGGGGCGAGGCTCGCAGGAAGCAGGAATCCAAGCAGATTCCGAACGACTGAGTCCCCGCGAATGCTTCCTGGGCGAACGGATTCTCCGACGGCTTGGCCTGGCAAGAAACCTGTGCCGCCGAGCATCGCAAGCCGAACAGCAACAAAGATGAGCACGAGCGCAGCGCAAACCGCGACGATCAGAGCCTTCGCTTTGGCCGATCGGCCCTCGTCGAATAAAGCGATGGCGCTCGCAACCCCAGGAACTACCAACGCGACCTCCTTCGAACCCACAGCGAACACCCAAAGAACCGCTGCCGCGCTGGCCATCCAAAGTCGCCCTCCACGAAGCCAAAAAACGAAAAGAAGCAATGCCGCAACTGAGAATAGGCCTGCATACAGGTCTGTCTGTGCAGGAACCCACTCGATCGTTTGAAACGTTCTGCCCCGGAATGCCCACACTGCCGCACCCGCCAGAGCGGGCAACGATACGCCGAACAGAATCCGCAGCAGGCATGCAAGGAGCGCGACCGAGCCGAGATGGCAACCAAGCGAAACGATCTGCCATGCCGATTCCCTCTCCCCGAATGCACGGTGTTGCGCCCACATCGCAACCGATGTAACCGGTCGGTAGTACTCGAACATACGCTTGCCCACCCACGGTCCCGTCAGCCAGTCAGAAGGGCTTCCTTGTTCGAGTTCAGGGAGGATGTGTCGCATGTCATCCCCCGACTCATACCAACTTCCTCCCACAGCCCCATGAAACGTGACGGCTGTCGCTGCGACAAGCCCTGCAACCAGCAACGCGAAGGCCCAGGTTTTTGAAGCGAACCGTTCAGCCTGCCATAGCACTCTCAGATTCTACTGAAGGTGGAGGGCAAGCAGAATGGCGCCGAGGTTGTTCAAGGCATGCATGATGATTGCTGGGACGATGCTTCCGGTCTGGCGGAACAGTAGGCATCCCATTGCGCCGATCCAACCAAGGACCAGCCATGCCTGCACTCCTTGTGGGTGAAGGGAGGCGAAGGCGATCGATGAAATCGCAATGGGCCAAATCCAGCTTTTCATTCGAGCCGCCAGTCCTTGGTACAGGCAACCGCGAAAGAAAACCTCCTCGACAATCGGAGCCATGACTACGGCAGAAAGAATCGCGCGGGCAAGTCCGCCCTCGGAGAAAATCTCTTGCTGAATCGGATGATCGCCTGAAGGCAGCTTCTGCAAAAAGAGGTCGCTCACCAGAATTAGGACCAGCAGAACCGGGATGTTCGCGAGAAACCCTCCGACACCCCACACTACTTGCTGGAAGAAGCTGTCGAACCGGACCCCCAGTCTGCGAAGCGACATTCTGATTCCGAGCAATTCCGCGCTAACGATGATTCCAGTTGCAGCCAGCATGGTCAATACGGCTGCAAGCTCTGCAGCCATTGGGACATCGAGCGGTTTCAAGGCAAGCATGGCTCCGGCGGGCAGTACAGCGAAGGCGGCGATGTACAGAATGAAGCGCAACGCGAGGTTGTCCGACACTTCAAAGAACACGTTCTCCCTTGGTAGGCCTTTGGGGCGAAGTCCCGTCATCGTAAGCCCGACATAGGCAACCCATGCTCCGATTCCGCCAAGCAGCAAAATGCCCGCAATGAGTGCGGCAGGCCCCATCTCAGTCAGGTCTTCGACCGCGTCGGCTTTGCCGCTTAGTCGATTGAGAGCAAGGTCAAACGGCCACTTTCGTCCGGCGGTTGAGAGGATGATCTTACGATATCGATCCTTGGCCTCGTCATCGATCTGCTCGCCTGAGTAGATCATTGTGATGACCTCGTTCAGTTTTGCGCGGGCTTTCTCTGCATTCTTTTTGCTCTCGTCGGATTCAAACTCGTCAGTTTCAGCATTGGGTTGCGGCCCCTCGAACGGACCGTGCATCCCCAATTCACCGCGAATGATCGCAAGCACGCGCCCAGCACTACCTTCCGTGCCTTTGTTTTCAAACTTCAGCTTCGAAATCTCAGCTTCTGCTGCGGTCAGAACTCGGCGCTTCTGTTCATCGGTCTTTGCTTCGCTGTAGCGCTTTTCAAACTTCTCTCGCACGCTCTCCAACACTCGCCGATCTTCCGGCATTCCGGGCTTTGCGACAAGCATGTAAGTTTCGGATGCGGCGAGAAAAACTAAGATTGCCCACAAGATCAACCAAAAGACAGGAAACGGCCTTACCGGACGTGTACTCGTCAGAATCGGCGGTTCTATCGGAATCTCCCGTTCTGTTGAGGCATTATCAAAACTGGCGTAGCTCGATTCAAGAATGATTGGCGGTGCTTCATTGCGTTCCAAGACCTCGCTCGTTAAATCCGATCGTGTAAGTGCTTTGTCTGGTGGCCATTGCGTAGGTTGCCCAAATCAGTTCAGCTCCGTACTCCGCGATCATGATCCCGAAGGCGACGTTTCGAAGCTGCCGATATCCGCGCAAACCGTAGTATCGCTGAACGAGCGTCTTAACCATGAGCGCCGCTACCAATCCGAACCAGTAGTAGTCGACACCGAAATTCATACTGAGCGCATATCCGACAGGGTGCAGCTTGAACGCTGGGAAATTGAATCGAATGACGTCGAGAATCGTGACGACTGCGAACCCGACGAAGACCATCATCATGCCGATGACGTTAGGGCCGGTTGGTTTGTCCGTAACTCCACGAAAGACGGAAACCGGATCTCCCCACCCGGGTCCCGCGCCTCGCACGTAATTCGCCTGAACGAAAAACAGCATCCCAACGAGTATGCCGACAACCAATCCCAAGGCGAGCAGCCAAAACACGGCACCCTGATGCACCCTTTGGCTGTCAGCCATTTTCATCGCCTCAAGTTGGACTGGCATGCAATGAGACCTGGAAAGCCGGTTGATTCCGAGCAACGGTGCACCAAGAAACACCGCGTTCTTGGGCGTCAGGTTCTTTGTTCCGTAGAAGTTCATGAGCAGCTGATTCGGACCCATGAACGCGAACTCGTGCGTTGGTGGACCAAGTTGCGCACGCATTCGCGCGATCACGATGCTGAACATCAGGAATGCCCCGAAGTAAGGGATCATCATGAGAATCGGCAGTTCGCCGAGCGACGTGAACCAAAGCACCCCGGCAAAGCAGACAATGAGGATCCCAAATGCAAGCCGGTGTGGGATCCCTCCGTCCGATGCCCTTGCTCCAGACTTTATGTCGCTCCAGACTTGCTTGAGATGGGACCTCGCAACCCACATCGCCGTTGCAAACAGGCCGATAATCGCACCCCAAGTTTGTTCGGTGAAATAGGGCGCTTCCGGCCGAAGAAAGCCTCCGGCAAACGTTCCTCCTTCAAGGCCGAACATGGCGCACGCTACCAGTGTTAGCTTTCGTACGACGAAGAAGAAGATGACGGAAAAGAGGAGATCGCTCGGAACGAGCAGCGCCATTGCGGCGAGAAACGGATAGATGGCGATTGGAGTGCTTCCCATCGCCCTCCACGGGAGCTCCGTGAAGACGGTGTTGAAGTTGAACGCTTCCTTGACCGGCACGGAAGGCAGGTTCGGATAAAGATAGGCGAATCCGTTCAACATGTCGATCGCGAACATGATCCCGAATGCGATCCACATCGCTTTGCTCTTCCAAAGAGGCCCGCGCCCGCTGTTTTCGATCATGGCGACGGGAAGCTGGATGATGGGATAGCTCAGCCGCTCTTTTCGAAGCCACGCGTCTCGCATGATGCTGTTCAAGCAAAGCAGCGAGATGGTGATCATCCCGTACAGCAGCACCCACATGAGGATCTTTGGGAGCCATATGTCGAGTCGGGAAAGGAAATAGAATCGGTCATTCCCTCCAGCGATGTAATCGTTCAGGAGTGCGGGATCATGGAAGTACATGCTCTCCGGCAATGCCTTCAAGAACTGCTGTTCATAAAGGGGATCGAGGTGCGAATATCCCGCGAAGACGTGGACGTACTGCATATTGAGAAATGTCCACTCGCCGCTAATTGCGGACGCGACCGATACGATGGCGAAGATCACCACCATGTCCGGAGTCGTGAATGCGATCTTCGGCGCGACACGGTGCAGAAAGGCATTGATCGCCACAAGCACAATCAGTGCTGCCATCGTGCTGAAGAGCAAGGAGTAAATCGTGCCAGTCGGCTGCCAGGCGTTCCAGTAACAAACTGGAATGCAAAATCCAAGACCCCAAAGAACAGCGCGAAGCCGAACCGGCTTCGGCTTCTCAGGGAGTTGGTCGGCAGCTACCTCTGGCCGGACGTCCGCCATCGATACCGTCAGAGTTCGCCGTCGGAGCCGTGATTACCTTCGATTCAGTCTTCGCCGTCGTCGAAGGAGTCGATGACCGTGTTCGTCGGCCGCTCGACCTCCGCGGGAGGAGCGCCTGCAGGTGGCGAACCGAGGCGCAACGTTTCGAGTATCGGTCTCGCCGCTTGCTCGATCGGGACGCTCGATCCGGTCGACGTGAATCTGAACGTGTAAACATCTCGCTCGTTGACCAGAACGACATAGATTTCATGGATCTGATCGCCCATGACGTTTCTCTTTAGTGTCACAAATTCATGGGCTGGCCCAATCGGCAGATCGAGCGGCGATTCGGAAAGTATTTCCGGAACCTTGTCTCGTAGGCGATCTGACTCGATTTTCAGATTCGTTCGCCGACCAGTCTCCTTCTTTACGACAAGCTGGGTTCGGCTCTCCGCGATCGTTGCCCTTGAAGTCGTGTCGACGATGAACACCGATGCGCCGACTGTGCTCGCCTCGATAGGCTTAGCCATGCCATGACCAACTGCGGGATTGCTGATGTTTCCGATTGCATCAGGGTCGTTCAATTCACTGTGTTCTGCGGGGATCATCCAATTGTCCGCCGCAAAAAAATAGAACCCGTCACCGACGTGAACACGCCAGCCCGAAGGCGGTTCAGGAGGTGGAGCACTATGCAGTAGGGTTACTTCGCTGGGGCCGCACCCGAAAACTGCGACTAATGTTAGGAAGGCGGCTGACCACTTCATCATTCGTAACCTCTCCAAATAAGGCTCACCATTCATTGGTGCGCGGAAGAGGACTCGAACCTCCACGCCCGTTAGGGCACATGCACCTCAAGCATGCGTGTCTACCAATTCCACCATCCGCGCAATGGGGCAGAAAGTATACCTTTGGGTCTATGCGGCCTAAGATCGTCCAATTGAACGGCGTGGTCTGGTAAAATGGGCCATCGGCAGTTCCATGCCGGGATTGATTACGCGAGAATCCTGCACAAGCCGTGCGGTTACGATTGGTTTCAGTCGTTCGCGGGGTTCGACCGCCGTAACGAAGGGGATTGAATGGCATATAGGCCGGATCGATACGAGCAAGTAATGAAGGCCTCGGAAGGCCTAGACGCTCGCGCCAGAAAGATGTTTGGCGGCATGGGCGTGTATACGGGCGAGAAGATGTTCGCCATTTTGCTGGACGACATCGTAAGCCTGAAACTATCACCCGAAGACCGCGATGAAGCGCTCCAAATCGATGGTGCGCGCACGTTTAGGACCGTGCCAGACGACGTTGAGAAACCTGAATACATCGTGATGCCGCAAGCGGTGTTGGACGATCAGGACTCTTTTCGACAGTGGCTACTCCGAAGCGCGGATTACGTGCGGAACAAAGCAAAAGCAAACGGCTCGGTTTCTTAGCCGCTAAACCTCCGCTGTTCTGCGGTTCCCTGAGGCGTTTTGCGGCGTCCATATACGAAAGGCGCAAGCCGCTCAGTTTGTTTCTCAAGCAATGCGAAGGGTGAACTACGGAACTGTTGGAATCGTCGGACTCGGTGTCATCGGCGCATCGATCGGACTTCGATTGCGAGAGGTCGGCGTCGCGAAGCGCGTTATCGGCTTCGATCAATCAGAAAGCGCACGCGAAGATGCCTCGAATGCCGGTTGCGTCGATCAAACCTATGAAACGCTCAATCACCTTGCCGATGCAGACATCCTGATCATCGCCGTTCCGCCAAATCAGGTCGTCCCATGCTTGGTCGAGGCTGATGTCTTTTGCAAGGTCAACACGATCGTTACCGATACCGGAAGCGTAAAGGCTCAAGTCGTCAACTGGACATTGACTTATCCCTTGCGGTTTAAGCCGAGGTTCGTTGGCGGACATCCGATGGTCTCCGGTGAAAGTGTCGAATCAAAGAAGCCTGCAGCCAATCTCTTCGAAGGCGCACATTGGGTGTTGACTCCGACAGAACAGACAGACTCAGGAGCGCTGCAAGCGATTGAGGCGCTCACGAGAACGCTTGGAGCCAAGCCGATCATCCTAAGCCCGGAAGAGCATGACCGTCACGCAGCGATCCTCGAGCATTTGCCGGAGGCGCTTGCCGGAGTTCTTGCGCAAATTGGAGAGAATCTCGTCCATCCGGAAGTCGCAGGAAATGCTTGGAGCGACTTGGTTCGTGCGGCAGGAAGCGATCCCGAACTTCTGACTCATGTATTCTTGAACAACAGGGACGAAGTCGTGTCAGCGCTGGACGACCTGATCTTCCATCTCGTCAAACTGAAAGGCACCGTGGAGGCTGAGCAATACGAGGCACTACTGGATTTCTTCGAGGCATCTCGGAAGGCGAAGGCCGCCCGAGAACGCTAAGAGTCGCTCGAGCGCATCGGTTTTGGGGTGAAATCCGCCCGCCGAGCGACAAGAGCTTGACGCATCGAGCCTACCTGCTCTCTGCAATCGCCCAAAACGGCGGAGTCGTGCGCTCGCCATTGCGCGGACAAGACTGTGAAAACACCCTACAGATTCTCAAAGACGTTGGAGCAAGTATCGATGTGGCGTCCTGGGGAGTGAGAATAAGGCCTTCCGAATTTCAAAGTCCTGCGAAGCCACTTTGGTGCGGAAACTCAGGTACGACGATGCGGTTGCTTTGTGGGTTGTTAGCCGGAGTCGGCATCGATGCAGAATTAGCTGGCGACGAGTCGCTAACGCGAAGGCCGATGCGGAGGATCATCGAGCCGCTTCGAGCAATGGGCGCCGATATTGAAGGGGAAACGCCACCCGTAAGGATCCGGCCATCGAAGCTGCAAGGCATCGACTACCTGTCGCCGATTGCGAGCGCGCAGGTGAAGTCGGCCGTATTGCTCGCAGGGCTATTCGCCGAAGGCAGCACGAGCGTTACAGAACCGATGCTGAGCCGCGATCATACGGAGAGAATGTTGATTTCGGCTGGTTGCAACGTTCACCAAACTGGATTGACCGTGAAGGTCGAGCCCGGTCGCCCGGACTCCATCGAAATGAACGTTCCAGGTGACCTATCGTCTGCCGCATTTTTTCTCGTAGCTGGCGCGCTGCTGGGTGGACCGCTAACGATCAAGGAAGTTGGTGTCAATCCGACTCGGACCGGAATTCTGGATTGCCTTCGATCGGCGGGAGTGCCGGTCGGTGAGATACCGAGAAAACTCGAACAAGGCGAGCCGGTCGCTGATCTCTACATCGATCCGTTGCCCGATTCCTTTCGAGCTTTTGCGATTTCAGGTTCGCTGGTGCCGAGGCTAATCGACGAAATTCCGATTCTTGCGGTCTTCGCTACACAATGCGAGGGCACGTCGATTGTTCGTGATGCTAAGGAACTCAGAGTCAAAGAGAGCGATCGAATCGATCAGATCGCTTTGGGATTGCGTGCGATGGGTGCGAACGTGGAGACCTTCGAAGACGGAATGACGATTACTGGACCAACGCCTCTGCGCGGCGCAAACATTCGCGCAAACGGAGACCATCGAATCGCAATGGCGTTTGCAATCGCGGGACTAATCGCAGAAGGCGAAACTGTCATCGAAGGAGCTGACGCGATCGATACGTCGTTCCCAGGTTTCATGGAGGAGTTGATGCGGTTGTGCCATGTCTAAAGAAGTCGTAGCAATTGACGGCCCCGCAGGCGCAGGAAAGAGCACCGTTGCAAAGGCGGTGGCAAAGCGACTTGGGTTTTCCTACCTGGACACGGGCGCGATGTACCGCTGCATTGCACTGCTTGCCTTGCGAAACAGTCTGGGTCCAGGCGACGGGGAAACTGCGGCGAACTTCGCAATCAACGCCAGCATCGAGTTCATGCCGGGCGATCCGCAACGAGTTTTGCTCGATGGTGAAGATGTGACCGAATTGATTCGCACAATGGAGATTGGTGAACTCGCATCGGCGTTGTCTGCACATTCTAACGTTCGAAAAGAACTCGTCAAAAGACAGAAGCGGCTCTGCGACGCGGGAAAAGTTGTATTAGAGGGCCGCGATACTACGACAGTCGTTTGTCCAGATGCGCGATTGAAAGTCTATCTGACAGCAAGTGTCGAAGCGCGAGCGAAACGCAGATGGCTTGAGCTTCAAGCAAAAGGCGATTCAACGCCACTCGAAGAAATCGAACGGCAAATCGCCCAGCGCGATGAACGCGACATGACAAGATCGGACAGTCCTCTGATGGTCGCCGACGACGCAGTCAAGATCGACACAGATGCGATGACCGTTGATGAAGTGATCGAAGCAGTGCTGGCTGAGTGGAACAAGTCGCTACTTGTTTCTTGAACCCGCCCATCCGCGTGTGACGCAAGCCTCTGCAACTCGTTCGACAGAAACCAGGTAGGCAGCAAGTCGAGTGTGCACCTCTTCACGAGCGCGTCTCATGAACACATTGGTGAAAGCCGTAGTCATCACTTCATCGAGCCTGCGATGGACTTCTGCCTCTTTCCACCGATCATTGGAGGCATTTTGCACTTGCTCGAAATATGAAACCGTCACTCCCCCGGCGTTGCACAAAAAATCGGGAATGACGAAGACTCCGTTTTGGTGAAGGATGTTGTCGGCTTCCGGAGTTGTTGGTCCGTTTGCAAGCTCGGCAACAATTTTCGCCTTTACTTTTGCCGCATTCGCATCGGTAATCACATTCTCGAGAGCAGACGGTATGAGGATGTCGACATCGAGTTCCAGCAACTCTTCATTCGTGATTGCTTTGGCGCCGGGGTAACCAGCAACCGTTCCATTCCTTTCTTTGAACTCGGCAACATGGTGGCACTCTAAACCTTGCTGCAAATGAATGCCCCCCCTCGAATCACTTACGGCGACGACAGTGCAGCCGAACATTTCATTGCAAAGCTGATGTGCGTGTGCGCCGGCGTTTCCGTAACCCTGAATGGCCACTGTAGCCCCTTTGAGATGGATGCCGAGCGCATTCGCTGCTTCGCGCAAACAAACCATGCCGCCTCTCGCCGTAGCGTCACCGCGCCCAAACGACCCTCCGACGTTGACGGGCTTGCCCGTGATGATTCCTGGAACATGCCTCTCGGCGATGACTTCGTATTCATCCATCATCCAAGCCATGATTTGCGGCGTCGTGTAAACATCGGGAGCAGGCACATCGACTTCTGGGCCTAAGAACTTCGCGACAGCGCGCATGTAACCTCGGCTGAGTCGCTCAAGTTCACCGACCGACATCTCTTTGGGATTGCAGATCACGCCGCCTTTGCCGCCGCCAAGCGGAATGTCGACGACGGCGGTTTTCCAAGTCATCCAGGCGGCAAGCGCTCGTACCGTATCGATGGTCTCCTCTGGGTGGAAGCGGATCCCGCCCTTACATGGTCCGCGAGACCAGTTGTACTGAATTCGAAATCCCGTGAAGATCTTAACTGCGCCGTTGTCCATCCTGACGGGGATGCGCACTTTGTGCTCGGCCATCGGTTCGCGGAGCAAGTGATGAAGGTCTGCATCAAGATTCAGCCGCTTGGCAGCTTCGTCGAGTTGCGACTGGGCAATCTCGAAAGGGTTTGGCATCGGCGCGCAGTTTACGCGATTTCTTTGGCCGGCTGGATCTGCCCGACGCACTCCCCGAAACCGACACGGTAGCCATCGCCCTGGCAATAGCCGGTCATCGCGACAACGTCTCCATCGTGAAGAAACGCTCGTGTTTCACCGGTCTCATTGAGTGCGATTGGTCTCTCGCCGCGCCATGCGAGTTCAAGCATTGAGCCATAACTGTCCGGCTTGTCCCCCGATACGGTTCCGCTAGCGTACAGGTCACCGACCTGTACGTTCGTTCCGTTGATGGTTTGATGCGCAAGCTGCTGCGCCATGTTCCAATACATATTCTTGAAGTTCGTCTTGCAGATTCGTTGCGGAGCAGACATCTTTTCGGACTGGAGCCACACTTCAAGCTCGATGTTGAATCGCCATTTGCCGGAGTACTTGAGATATGGCAGCACCGCCGGAGATTGGCGAGGGCCGCTGACTCGCCACGGAGCAAGCGCGTCCAAGGTGACAACCCAGGGACTGACGGAAGTGCCGAAGGACTTCGAAAGAAACGGCCCGAGCGGCTGGTACTCCCATCGCTGAATGTCACGCGCAGACCAATCGTTGACAAGACATAGACCAAAGATATAGTCCTCTGCATCCGATGTAGCGACACGCGTGCCAAGCTCATTAGCCTTTCCTGCATAAAACCCAACTTCCAATTCAAAGTCCAACGCTTTCGAAGCGGATTGAATCGGCTTCTCTTCGTTAGGTGGAAGGATCTGTCCGTTAGGCCTCCTGATCGGCGTCCCTGAAATCACAATGCTCGATGCTCTGCCGTTATAACCGACTGGCAAGTGCTTCCAATTCGGCATTAGTGGATTGTCCGGGCGGAACATGCTGCCGACGTTCGTTGCGTGCTGTTCCGACGAGTAAAAGTCAACGTAGTCGCCAATGAACACCGGCAAATGCATTTGAACTTCGCCCATAGGGATCAGCGCACGTTTTTGAAGTTCGCGATTGTCTCGCAAATCCGCCGTCTTCTCTTCGAGAATCTCGAACAGCCGTCTCCGAATCGACTGCCAGGCAGGACGGCCACATGCCATGAACTCGTTCAGCCTGTCGAGTGCAAACACATTGAAAGGAATGTGTCCTTGCGACAGCAAGCCTTCATCATAGAGCAGCGCAAGGTCGAGTATCTGATCGCCAATTGCGACGCAAGCACGCTTCGGTTCATGTCTTCGCGAGAAGATGCCATACGGCAAGTTCTGTATGGGAAAGTGGGATTCTGGATCTACATTGATCCACGAGCGAGCCTTTGGGTTTGTCGTCTGATCTTTTGCCATTTCTTTACTGGAATGTGTAGCTGAGATTCTGCAAATCTTCGACGGGCTCCATGACGGAGCATGAACCGAATCCTACTGCAAAAGCTCGTCCCGATTCGATTTGGGCAATGTTCGCTTCGATGTTGCCAACTTTCATGCCATCGTCATCGAAACAAAACTCAGCTCGATCCGTCTCCATGAGAATCGCTTCGATCGTTTGCGATTCAAGCCCATGCGCCTTCGCAAGCACAGCTGCGCAAAACACATTGAGGAACCCATGCATTCGCACATCGAGCACTTTATCTATATGATAAAAAGGGTGGTGAAGACCTGCAGTAAACTTCACGCTGATGTCTGCTGATGCAGCGCTCTCGATCGCCCCAGCCAAAGTCTCCGTATCTGGAAATGCTTGCGCGTTTACTCCTCCCAATCGAAACTTGACAAAACTGCGCTTAGTGATGGAGACACTTCTGATGGCTGAGTCGATTTGATCTCTCGACAATTCGATGATCGGAATCTCGCAAAACACTTTGCTTGCCGGGCAACCCGCGGTCGCTCTTTTGAGTGCTTCACCCAACGATTCGGCTGCAGCAAGATTGGCTGGAATCCTGAACTCATAAGAGCGAGCTTCACATTGCGACGAACGCAGCGCGTCGAATACTTCGAAGTCCTCATTGCAATGCGAAAGGAGCTCTTCCGGGCTGCTTCCTCCTCTTCCTATGAGGGCAATCGGCAAGCTCTCAAGCTGGGCGTATTCGTGTTCGCGCGACTTGAGTTCGGCTAACTTGTCGACTGGACAGACGAAAGATCCGACTAACCAGTGGAACGGTGAGTCTGCGTAATCCACGTAGTTTCGAAGCGATTCCTCAAAGGGAAGCTGCGCTGGAGGATAGATGCCGGCGTAATCGATAATTCCAGTAAGTAGCAAGCGCAGCGAGCGGGGCATCATGGGGAGAACATCTTAGCAGATGGCACGACCGGAACATAATCTGAGAGTGAAGGCGGTCGAGCGGATTGCATCAGCGACTGAGAATACCGAGTGGCATGGCCGCTTGTATCTGGTTGGGGGCGCCGTTCGAGACCCTTTGCTTGGACTCGATAGGCCGAACGAGTGCGACATCGTCGTTGAAGGCGACGCCATCGAACTTGTGAATTATCTTTATGCAGCGGGAATCAGCGATGTGCATCCTGTCGTCTATCCGCGTTTCGGGACGGCAATGCTTCATTTAGAAGGCTCAAACGTTGAATTCGTTTCCGCAAGAAAGGAGTCCTATAGCGAACACAGCAGAAAGCCAAACGTTGAAGCCGCAAGCTTGCTCGAAGACGCCAAGCGACGTGACTTCACAGTAAACGCCTTGATGCGAAACATACATTCAGGCGAACTCTTGGATTTGCTTGGAACTGGACTCGAAGACTTGAAAAATAGAGTTCTCAGAACGCCACTCGAACCAGTCGAGACGTTCCGCGACGATCCTCTAAGAATGCTCAGAGCAGTTAGACTGAAGAACCGATTGAAATTCGATTTTGCACCTGGCTTGGCCAATGCGATCTCACAGGAAGCGAGCAGGCTTAAGATCATAAGCGCTGAACGAATTCGAGACGAAATCATAAAGATGTTGCTAGATCGATCGGCGGCACAGAGTTTGAAAGACTTGATGTCGCTTGGTTTGCTGCACGAAATAGCGCCAGAGTTTGTAGCTGCAATCGGCGTCGACCAAGGCACGTATCACGACAAGGATGTTTGGGAACACACATTGGACGTCGTCGAGATGGCCGCGCAAGGTGAATATGAGAATGACGAAGAAAGGCTGATTGTGCTGCTTGCAGCTTCGCTTCATGACATCGGAAAACCCTGTACGAAATCGATTGAAGCGACAGGCAGAGTCAGGTTCTTCGGACATGACAAGCAGGGAGCAGTAATTGCGGAAAGGATACTAACCCGGATGCGATTCCCAAAGAGAACAGTTCACGCAGTCAGTAAGCTTGTCGGTAACCATATGAGGCTTGGCTCTGCGCCGGAGTTCTCTAAAGCAGCCGCAAGAAGGCTGCTCCGAGACATGGGTGAACTTACAGAACCATTTCTTCGGCTTTGTGAAGCGGATGCTGCTGCCATCGGACGAATTCCGAAACCCATCCCTTTCGATGAGATTCGAAGCAGGCTTGCAGAAGTTCAAAAGTCGACCGAGTCGGCCCCATTGGATTCTCCTTTGACTGGCAAGGAAATCATGGCCGAATTAGGACTAAAGCCAGGACCGGAAGTTGGCGAGTGGAAGCAATTTCTCCAAGAGGCTGTCATCGAAGGAGTGATTGAGCAGGGCGACAAAGGTGGGGCACGCAAGCTGCTTTTGCGCGCCCGCAATCTAAGCGAGACCGATTGAAAGTGCTACTGAACATCGCAACAATCTATGCGTCAATCCGGCTATCTCGAATCTGGAGATACACAGAAAATGAACAAAAGCAAGTGGATAGGCGCAGCAGGCATCGCGATTGCTGCAATTTCAGTCCCCGTCTCGTACTCGATAGCCCAAGGCCCCGGTCCTGGCCAGCAGCAAGGCCAAACCAGACCATTCCAGGATCGGGTTCAAATGCCAATGCCCGGACCCGGAGGAGCGACGATGGTCGCCGACGGAGACTTTCTTTACATCATGCAAGGCAACCGATTGTTCAAAGTCGACAAGAGGGAACTTGCAGTGCGCGCATCGAGCGTGCTGCCTCTTCAAGAAAGAGGTCAAGGCCCTGGCGGTCCGCCCCCGGAAGAAACGGAAGAGTAACGTCTCGATGATGGCCACCGGAATTCGGTGGCCATCTTGTTTCAGAATCGCGCCATGCCGATCGAGGTTGCGCTGCAGCTCTACACCATCCGCTCCGAAACATCCAAAGACTTCATTGGCGCATGTGAACGCGTTAAGCGATTCGGATGCGACAACATCGAACTCGCTGGTTTCGGAGGCATGAGAGCAAAAGACCTCGCAAAGGCGTTGAATGGCATCGGCCTGAGAGCAATCGGCTCTCACGTCGGCATCGAGTCAGTCATCGAATCCAGCAACACGATCGATGATCACCTCGAATTAGGCTGCAAGCTGATCACGGTTCCGTGGCTTGCAAACGAGAGACGGGCGACGGCTGAAGCATGGCGAGCAACCGGACAGGTGTTAGAAGAAGCTGCTCACAAGTTTCGTGATGCTGGCATTCAGCTTGGCTATCACAATCACTCGTTCGAGTTCGAACCAGTAGGGGAACAAGCCGGTTGGGAAATCTTGTTCGATGCTGCGCCAAGCATCGACGCACAGGTAGACGTCTATTGGGCCGCAAAAGGAAGTCGTGATCCGTCGGCAACGATTCGATCGCTACCAGGTCGAACGCCTACCATCCATGCGAAGGACTTGGCAGTAGACGGGGGCGACATCGAACTGGGAAACGGGATCCTCGACTGGGAGAGCATCAAAGACGCCTGCGTGGCAAACGGAGTGCTGTTTGCCATCGTCGAAATGGACAATCCGCGGCTCCCGCCGTTGGAAAGTGCAGAAGCGTGTGTTCGATTTGCCAAAAGTCTTTTCTCAGTTTGAAAAAAGAGTGTTGAAAACAGCAGGAAAAGCTGTGGAAACCTCGTATAATAGCTATGTCCGTATGTCCATCCGGACGTTAGGGAAATGCAGGAAGCTTAAGTGGTTCCTTCCCAGTTCGCCCGGGAGAAGCAGGGTATTCATCTGGACTGCGGCCAGCTTGCACGACAAAGGAGAGCGCGCGGCGGACGAGCCCATCCGCCGCGCAACTCTTTTTTGAGATAGGTTTACTCGGATTTGGCGGCGTACTTAGCTGGCTCAGCGGCGAACTTTTCAGGGCAACCATCACAGCAGAAGTAGTAGCGGACCCCTTCGTAGTCCTGATACTTCTTGCCTTCCGTACTGCTGATCTCGACGCCTTTCATGACAGGGCAGACGACTTTTCCGCCTTCCATATAGGCGACTGGCTCGGTGGACGCACCATTGGATGGTTGAGCTCCACCTGGAGCAGGCTCAACCGGCTGCTCTGCAGGCTTCCCGTGGTCGTGGCCGTCGTCGTGCGAATGAGTTTCAGTCTGTGTGGCATCTGTGGTCTGCTCGGAACTGCAGCCTGTAGAAATCAGGAATGCGATTGCGATGGCAAAGAGCGATGCGAATATAGCTTTGTACATTGAGTCCTCCTGTTGTGTGATAGGGCGGATCGAAGAGCCCACATAAATAGTACGAGCGGCGGGACCTTGCGGGTCCGCCGCTCGACTTCCAATTGGATGCTAGAAACTAGCCGCCTGAACCGGTTCCACCGGGAGCTGCGCCGCCGGGAGCTGCGCCGCCGGGGGCTGCGCCACCGGGAGCTGCGCCACCGGGAGCCGCACCGTCGGTCTTGGGCGCGTCGCCCGTTGCCGGTGCGTCGCCGGCGGGCTTATCGCCCGCTGCGGGCGCCTGGGTGTCGACCGCTGGCTTTTCATCCATCGTGCCGGTCTTCGGTCCATCGCCGGAACCGGCTGCCGGAGTGTCGGTCGTGCCCTCGTCAGCGGTTTCTTGGCTGCAGCCAACCAGGAACGCCGATCCGATAAGCATGAGGCTCGCGAGGAGCGCAAAGATCTTCTTATTCACTTGAATACACCTCCTGAGTGTATGGCTGGGCTTTTTGCCCAGATCGCTTAGTTTTACCTTGGGCTTGCCTCACGTTTCGACCCCGCACGGTCCGGAAAGAACCGAATCCGCTCTTGTTGCTGGGCTTCGTCGTAGGTGACGCCCAGTACGAGAATACGCTCGAAGATCTGAAAACGGTGCGATTTTGCGCTCCGGATTCTGCGATGGGTCTTAGTTCCTGGGTCGGTCCGCCAGAATCGCGGCCGCGAGGAGAAAGGACTCTTTGGGAGCCCTGGCAGCCAACCGAATGAGCTTCGGGTTCTCTGTCGCGCCGGCAAGCAACTCGATGGCTTCCTGCTCCATTCCCGAATGGTAGAGGGCTGTCGCCCTTCGAATGCCCTTGGTGTAGTGGTTTCTGACGAGGTCCATCATGTACTGATCTCGCTTGACTGAGTCCAACAATAGGAGCCTGTAGAGCTCGTCCTCGATTCCGAAAATGCGGGCAGCCGCGAGCAACGCCCGCCTTCTTCCAACCGCGGAATCCATTTGTTTGGCAGCTTTGAGAATCAAATCGATGTCGTCTTCATCTCCTACGCATGAAAGAGCGTAGGCGACCTCTGCAAACGTTTCATCGACATCACCCGAAAGAAGCTCGCGCAAAATCGGTGCGGCGGATTTGAATTCGAGCTCAGCGCAAGCCTCCGCAGCAGCGACACGCACGGATGGATACTCGTCCTTCAACGCAGCGACGATCACTTGCTCGCAAGAGTCGTCTCCAATCGTTCTAAGGGCTTGTATCGCTGCCCGTCTCAGCTCTGGATCGTCCGGATGGCTGGCCGCCTCCATCAAAGGTCCGATTGCGTTTCGCGAACCGAGCCTTCCGAGTGCACGCGCAGTCGCACGTCGAACCGACGATGATGGGTTTTCGAGCAAGGAGATTAGTGCAGGTACTGCGCTTTCGTCTCCAATGCTCGAAATCGTTTCGATCATTTCATCTTCGACAAAAGTAGGATGACGTTCGATGAGCCGAATGAGCGCACGCACCGATTCCGGTCCACCAATCTGCCGGAGCGCAGACGCGGCTTCCCGCCTTACCTTTGGAGACGGATCATTGAGCAAACGCGCGATCTCCGTCTCGGCCATCCGCATCTTCGACTCTGCGACCTTTCTGATTGCTGACTGCTTTTCGCTCGTCCCCCCCGCAGTAGTCAATTGGCGCATCGCAAGGACTCCCTTCGGCCTTACTCCTGCAATCTGCTTTAGAAAGTCTCGAATTCCACGCGACGACCGATCGACGATTCCGAACAACAAGAGCACTGACAGTGCGCGAACGGCGGCATTGATCACGAAAAGCCATTGATAAGCGGATGCTTCGCCGACGAGACCGCGAAGTTGGTGGAGCAGAACGCCGGCGCCAAGCGGAGCCAGACCTGAAACGACAGCCATCACAGCCTGTGCAAGCCCAATCGCGGGCCCGCGTATCGATTCCGGTGCAACTGCAAGAATGAAATTGAATTGACCGACGCCGACTCCGGTCCATGCGAATCCGGCAGCGATATGTCCGACACAGAGGACGATGTAGTTCCAAACCGGTCGGCCAGGTTCAGCCAAAACCCAAGAAAGCGGCCCTAACGCAAGCAACACTCCCGACAAGAACAGCACCGGCTTGTTGCCGTACTTGTCGCTAAGGTATCCCCACATGCCCGCCGACAAAAGCGCAGAAATTGCGGTGAATGCAGCGAAAACTTGCAAGTCTATGAAACTGAGTCCCAAAACCTCTCTTCCATAGTAAAAGAAGAACGGGCCTGCGAGGATCTGACCAATGACGAAAACGACAAGAAAGATCAGCAATCGCCGAAATGCCTTGTCCTGAACTGGATCGGCGAATGATCGAATTGTCGCGAAGAAGCTTCTCTTTTTGACTTCATCCCTTTGCGTGTCTGGCATCCGGAGATAGAAGAGCAAGCTGATAATTCCGAACAAAACACCGCTTCCAAAGACGATGGCCAGGCCGACATCCTTGTCTCCGTGTGTGCGGATCCAATCCATCAAGGCAGAAGCGGGAAAACCAATGATTGCGCCGACAAGAACTGCCAGCGCATGCCTTCTCGAAAAGTACCAGCCTCGATGGGATTGCGGCACCAAAACGCTCAGCCATTGGTTGTATGTCGCCTGTACAAAGTGAATCGAAGCCGCCTGCATCGCAATGCAAAAGATGAGAATCTCCAGTCGAGGCCAAGATGCGGGCGCTAAAGGTAAGAAAACAACAGGAACCCACCAAAGCCTCCAGAGCAATCCGCCAATCAATACAAATCGTTTGTATCCGGAGTACCGCTCTCCGATTACGCTGCCTGGAATCTGAAGTATTCCGATAATGGCTGGTAACGCGCCTATCCAACCACGGATTCTATCGTCTTGCGTCAGTTCGCGAGTGAATTCCGCCAGAAAGTTACCAGCTACCAGTGCGCCAAAAGCCGTTGCGAAGGCCATGTCGATGTTGGCCGTTCGCAACGCACGAAGATTATCGAGCCGGGATTCGGATGACACTCTGGAAGGTGGTGGATGTTACCGCCCGGCTATCAGTTAGAATTGATCCGAGAGGAACATTCTTGGGATGTAATCGAAGTTTCTGCCCATCAGGTATGTGTCCGGAGTCGGATTCGCCATAGGAATTCGCAGTTCTTTGGCCATGCTGGTCAGTCCGTAGAACTCGAGTGGGTCCGAAACTGGGAGTGTCTGATAGGCTGGCAGTAGTTCCCTGACTCTTCCAAGCTCCACGCACACATACCCGCCGGGAATCGAGAAAACGCTCTTTGCATTCCAAGACCAAAAGTGCCAGCGTTGCTCATCTCGTCGAAGAGTGTGCAGATCGGATTCAGCCCAACGATCGTAATGGTGTTTGACTTCATCGATCGTCAATAGTTTGTTATCATTGAGCGAAAGCCCTTTTGGCAGTTGTTGCGTGATAACGCGATCCAAAGTGCGGAAACCATGCTTGCTGTAGAGCTGCTCGTCCTTTGCAAACAGCAGAGCGCGACCCTCCCCTTGATCGGCTGCGACTCGCATAACCTCCTCAATTAGCTGTCCGGCAAGTCCTTGGCCTCGCCATGCCCTTTGCGTCGCTACTCCGGCAATGCCGATCGACGGCCCGTCACCGAACGTTACGGGAACGGTTGTCAATACCGATGCCATTCGTCCATTTAGGAACAAAGCCCACTTGCGGTTGAGATCAAAGAAGGGTTCGCGTTGAAATACACCTCTTGCACGCGCGAAGTCGAGTTCGAAGACTTCGCATAGAACTCTGAGAAATTCATCTGCCTCGTGCGGACCAATTGTTCGAATCTCGATCATTGATCAGAATTGGCTTCCCTGACAACTCGCACGCGGAACTGGACGGTTTCAGGCGATGAAGGATCGCGCGTTACTCCCTCCGGCAGAACATACCTGACTGTAAACACGCGATCTTCCGAAATCCCCGAAATGTCAATCGGCTCCGTTTCAATCGTGCTTAGTCCTGCAAGCAGTGCAGACTCCCCGCGTCCTCGAATCTCAGCTGGAATCAAATCGTATGAAACAACGCGATAGCCGGGCGCAGGTGTACCGCGAACGACCGGATGAAGCAAGAGAACTCGGACAGGCTCAGCCCGGAGATTGGGTCGAAACTGTATGCGTTCTGGCGTCACCCTCACACGGGTATTTGGAATGGGGTTCCCTTCGATGTCGAGGATTTGCACCTCTGTCTCATAAACGCCCGCATTCTCCATCTTGGACAGGTCAACGGTAATCTGTGCGCGAACAGCCTGATTGACATATCGAGAAGCTCCGCGGACGGTGACGACATCGGGATCGGTCGAAGCGCCTGCCAGTTCGATTCCGGATCGAAGACCTGTGTACCGGATGTTTTGTCTCGGATCGATTCGTATCTGCTTCTCCTCAGCGGGATCGATTTCTACCAGTACGTCATTCGTCTCAGGAATGAGCCGCACATCCGACCGAATTCTTGGTGAAGGAATAATTTCGACTCGATACGTTTCTCGTCCAGGTTGAGCATTCCGCAGACTGACTCTCACGCTGATGTCCGCCGGCAGAATGCGAACGGGTTGCGTCAAATAGCGGACTTCGATCGAGATCGACTCCGGTGCATGGACGCGAATCAGATTCGGCGACTCATCGACATACTCGATCGGAATCTCCATCGTTGGGCCGCGCTCCGGGTCGTCGAGAATCAGCACCATTTGCCAGAGAAGGAGAGCGATCAAGACCGACACGATCTTGTGGGGCACGTTGCTAAACAGGAATTTCTTCATCGCTCTTTTTGCTTTGTCCAAATAGCTTACGTTTTGCAGACGATGGCGATTTCAGGGCCTCTCGCAGAAGCTCCCTTAGATCAGCGGGGCTGATGGCTTCTCGAATCCTGCCATCCGATGCGACCGAGATGGTTCCTCGCTCTTCCGACACCACGATGACCATTGCGTCCGAGTGTTCCGTAACGCCGACCGCCGCTCGATGACGCAAGTGCATGTGAGTGGGCAATCGCTGCTCAGTTAGCGGCAACTGGCAAGCGACTGCTACGATTCGATCCCCACGCAGAATCGCCGCGCCATCGTGAAACGGCGACTTGTTGAAAAAGATTTGATTCAACGCAGGAGCCGACACCAATGCATCCAACTGATATCCCGTACTCTCGACGTCGGTCAGCCGTCTTGTGCGCTCGATGACGATCAGGGCGCCGGTGTGCCCTGCACTCAGCTCCGCCACTCCGGCGACAATCTCTTCAATCGTTTTTGCCCGAGTGCGCTCGCGTCCGCCAAGATCTTGTAAAAAGCCGATCTTTCCGATTCCCTCGAGTGCTTGGCGGAGCTCCGGCAGCAGCAGAATCACGAGCGCGACCGGACCCAAGACGAGCGCCCGATCAAGGATGAAGTGCAACGTCTTGAGACCCAGCTGTCCGCTCACGAACCATACGACCACATACATGAAGATTCCAATCAAGATCCTCCACGCCCGCGAACCCCTCACCAGAATCAACAGCCGGTAGGCCACATAGGCGACTAACAGAATGTCGACTATCTGGATGAGCCGCGCGGTCGGCTCCTCAGCGAATTTTGTCCAGAAAGGTTCCAATTTTAGGCCCGTGAAGTCGAAGAGAGACAGTCTACCTACGCCAGATTGAAGCAATCGGCACGGTGAGTGCATAATGACCTCAGATCATGCGCTCCTTGCTGGATCATCTTCCATTTGTCTTTCCTGCGGCTCGTGCCACGGTTTTTCGCATGAGCATCCAGCTTTATCGAATGCCTGCGTGGAAGGTTCGCCAGCTTTCTGGCGATGCGCTGTTCGCCTTTGTGAACGAAACGGGCTATTTAGGTGCAGGAGCCGCGAAGTACATTCGAGACAAAGCTGACTATCGACTGGACGACGCTATCAAAGAATCTGCGCCGTTCCCGCCTGCGTCGGCCAAGCTCTTCGATGTAAAGCGACTGCCGGTCAGGAAACTGATCGTCTGCAACCTATCGAACAGTCAGGCAATGATGACACGGGACTCCGTCATTGAATCGCTGTGCAATGGATTTGAAATCGCCGGCGATGTGGGTTGCCAATCGTTCGTGATCCCAGATCCGACGTGCGACTGGAATTATCAGACTCACCGTGCGGACCCTGCAGTGGCTGCAAACTGGCTGTTTGCGGCATTCAGTCGGAGCCGCCATCGCATCAATGCGATAAAAGTCTTGACCACCACTGAAGAATCCTTCGAAGCGTACAAAGCCGAATTGGACCGACTAAAGGAAGTCGCTCCGACAATCAACGACTTCATGCAGCCAACGGCCTAACAGGAGACTATGGGGAGACAATGGCACCATCGAAACTCCCTTGCGTCGTTATTGTTGGTCGGCCCAATGTCGGCAAGTCTTCACTTTTCAACCGTGTAGTTGGCAAGCGCGTCGCAGTCGTTGAAGCGCAGCCGGGAATCACTCGCGACAGGCTCTATCAAGAAGTCGAATGGCGCAACAAGAAGTTTGATGTCGTCGATACAGGCGGGATTCTCTTTTCTGACGACGATCCGCTCGTCGAACAAATTCGCGTTCAAGCAGAAATTGCGCTCGCTGAAGCGGACGTCGTCGTCTTTCTGGCGGACGCTGTCGACGGAATGCTTCCGGCAGACAAGGACCTTGCAGACGCGCTTCGCGGAATCGACAAGCCGATCATCGTTGCCGTAAACAAGGCGGACAATCCCGAACGTGATACATGGGCGAGCGAATTCTATGCTTTGGGACTCGGCGAAGTGATGTCGATTTCGGCCTTGCATGGACGGGGTGTGGCGGAATTGCTCGACCGTGTAGCAGAACTGCTTCCTGAATCCGAAGAGAAAGCCGAGGATGAGGAAGATGAGAGAGTCAGGATAGCGATCATCGGACGGCCCAACGTAGGAAAGTCGTCTCTTCTGAATTCGTTCTCAGGGGAAAAGCGGGCAATTGTTAGCGATATTCCCGGCACCACTCGAGATGCCATCGACACAGAAATCGAGTTCAGAGGAGAGAAGTTGCTGTTGGTCGACACTGCGGGCATTCGACGCAGAGGAAAGATCCAAGGTTCAGTCGAGTACTACATGGTCATGCGCGCAGAGAAGGCGTTATCAAGGGCAGACGTCGCGATGATTGTCGTCGATGGCAGCGAGGGCTTGACCGATGGCGACAAGAGGATCGGCAAGTCCGCACACGACTTCGGCAAAGCTTGTGTGATCGTTGTCAACAAGTGGGACTTAGTCGAGCCGCCCGACGGACGGCCAAACAAACGCAGCCAACAAAAAATCGAGTTCGCAGAACAAATTCGCGACGAGTTTCCAGACCTATCTTATGCGCCAATAGCCTTTACAAGCGCGTCTTGCGGTACCGGATTGGAAGCGGCTCTCGACACGGCAATCGAGGCGGAACAGAATCACAATTTTCGAATTTCCACAGGCGCGCTGAATCGAATATTGAGAGATGCAGTCTATGAGAGACCCTATTCGCGCAAAGGAAAGGGTCTAAGATTCTACTACGCTACTCAAACAACAACCGCCCCCCCGAAGTTCGTGCTCTTTGTCAATGATCCGGATTTGGTTCACTTTTCATACAAGCGCTATTTGGAGAATAGAATCAGAAAAGAATTTCCATTGGAAGGCACTCCCATTCGAATGGAACTGCGTTCCAGCCATGAAAGGGCCGAGCGCAAAGCAAAGAAAATTTAGCGATCGGGTGCGAGCCAGAATTCGCCAAGTACAACTCGATACGCAGGTCGATAAGCGGCCTCGTACTCTTTTGAGTGATGGACAGCCGGATACCCGAGCGGCTTCTGCAGTCGGTCGAATGCAGTCCAAGTTTCGATCGTTAGGTGGCCCACTCTTCGACTCAATAGCCACTCCCCTAATTCGTTCCATGCTGCTTGAAAGCGATGTTTTGATGCAGAGAATCTCTCGGCGGAGAGAATGAAAATCGCCAACAGCATCTCTTTGTCCCCATTTCGAGATTTGTATGGCCTTAGATTCACTCGCAGTAGACTGCCGTCCGGAGTCAAGTGGACCACTTCAGGTTCGTTGGGAAGGGCTGACCCAATCTGACTCCACTCTCGTTCCAGCCAACGACGTGGTCCCGATTCGTCTCGAATTGCGTGCTCGCCGCCAAGCGTCGCATGATAGAGCCACTTGTAAGCGTCTTGGATCCGCATCTCTGGAGTGGATTTCCATTGCTCCAAAGCATGCCCGAGCAAAGGCGATGACATCGAAAGCCCTACAATAACCAGCGACAACACTTCAGCAATGTACTTGATTCGGTATTTCTCGTTTGGTCGGTTAGCCAGATTGCGCCCCTCGGACGTCAATTACTGCAGAGGAACGAACTATGAATAGGATGCTTACGCCAATCATCGCCGCTGCTTTCGGAACGATCGGAGGCTACTTCGCAGCTTCACACCAGCAACCGCAGATTCAATCGAACATCCAAGCCCAATCCTTCGAGCTCGTCGACGGAGATGGGGCCGTCCGTGGAAGGTTTGCGATGACGCGAAGCGGGCCGGCAATCGCGATGTCCGATTTTCAAGGGAGGCTTCGATTCAGCGTCGGCATGGCACCTGGCGCAACCGCGTTATCGATGATGGGGCCTGCCGGCGAAGTGGCCGCCCAAATCATGGTCTCGGATTCTGGCCCGGCGATTTCTGTCCACTTTCCGGACGGCAGCCCTGGGATCACCATGAAGACAAGTGGCGACGGATCTTCCACTCTGTCCGCAAGCGATGCGCGCAGTCGCTCCATCTCGGCACTGGGCGTTCGACAGGACGGAAGTGGATTTCTCTCAATCGAAGAACCTTCCGCAACGCAAAAGCTGTTTCTCGTCACGTCCGGTGCCGGCAGCAATCCCACCATGTCGATGCGCGCGGGTGAAGAGAATGAAGCGCACTTCGGATTCGATCATGAAGGTCTGCCGAGAATGCTGTTCGCTCGTCCAGGAACGCAGGGCAGGCAAGAGGTTTCGATTCGCATGAACTTTGCGGAACACTTTGGCTTGCTCATGAAGACCGGCAACGAGCAGAGTGCAGGACTTACAGTCCTTCGTGACGGAAACGCGAAGCTCGCGCTCAAACCGCTGGGCGGTCCGGAGAAGTCGATTCTTGCAAGAGATGATTAGCTCGCTTCGGCTTCTTCTTCGTCCGTTGCATCGATGAATTGAGCGCGAACTCTTGCCATCTCCTGCTGCATCGTCACGAGTTTGTGGTACGTGCCTTCTTGCGCCATCAGCTCGTCGTGCGAACCGGATTCGACGATCCGGCCTTCTTCAAACACCACGATTCGATCGGCGTTTCTCAGCGTGCTTAATCTGTGCGCGATCGCGACGACGGTTCTGCCTTCCACGAGATTCTCTAATGCCTCCTGAATCATTCGTTCGGTTTCCGTGTCGACACTCGAAGTCGCTTCATCGAGTATGAGAACCTTCGGATTATGAAGGATCGCTCGCGCAATGGAAATGCGCTGCCTTTCTCCGCCAGACAAGCGCTGACCCCTTTCGCCGACGTACGTGTCGTATCCATCGGGAAAATGCGTGATGAATCCATGTGCGTTCGCCGCTTGCGCCGCGGATATGATTTCCTCAGTCGTAGCATCAGGTCTTCCGTAAGCGATATTGTCTTTGATCGTTCCTGGAAAGAGATACGACTCTTGGGGTACGACGCCGACGAGTGAACGAAACTGTTCGAGGTCGAGGTCTCGCAAATCGATTCCGTCGAGCAGGATTCGTCCTTCAGTCGGATCGTAAAACCTCAACAGCAAGCTGATCGTCGTTGTTTTGCCGCTTCCGCTTGGACCAACAATGCCGATCATCTCGCCCGGTTGGACATCGAACGAAATCCCATGCAGCACTTCGTGCGTCTTGTCGTAACCGAAATAGACGTTCTCGAAAGTGATCCTTCCTTCGCACCTTTCGATCCGAATTGGATTGGCGGGCTGCTGCACGTCTGGAACCGTGTCCATCACTTCGAAGACTCTTTCAGCGGCAGTCAACCCACGGCTCGTCCAATCGATAAGTCGCGTCAACACTTGCAACGGGCCTTCGAGCATTCCAAGATAAATGCTGAATGCCATCAACTGGCCGATCGTCATTCGGTCGTTCAAAACCGCGAATCCGCCTGCATACCAAACGAGGATCGTTCCGACGCTAACAAGCAGAGTGATGACAGGAAAGAAGACAGCCCATGTCGTCTCGGCCATGTAGCCGGTGTCCGCGAGGTCCTTGATCCGCTTTCGAAACTTGGCTTGCTCTCGATCCTCGCCGCGAAACGCTTTGACGACCCTCATTCCACTCAACACGCCTGACAGCGCGCCGGAAACTCGAGACCAACTGTGCCAAAACCGCCGCCAAACTCTTTCAAGCCTCTTTCGAAACCTTCGAACAAGAAAGAGAATGATTGGAATGGGAAGCAGCGTCCATATCGCAACTTGCCAATTGATGAGCAGCAGCGCGATGGGTATTCCGACCAAGAGCAGGCCTTGTGTAAGGAGCATCGGAATTCCGTCGACAAGAACTTCGTAGAGTGCGCCCGTATCGTTTGTCACTCGCGACATCACGCTGCCGACAGTGCGCTTGTCGTAGTAAGAAAGCGAGAGTCGTTGCAAGTGATTGAACAGTTGCGTGCGAACGTCGACAGTGACTCTGTTGCCCAACCAAGCGTTCAGCCAAAGCCGCGCCATTTGAATGCCAGTTAGCAGCAGCCGTGTTCCAACGAGCGCTCCGATCAATATAAAGAACAGATGCATGTTGTTCTTCGGCTGGAGAACTTTGTCGGTCAGAACGCCGATCAGATACGGCCAAATCAGCGCGGTAGTCCTGTCGCAAAGCACAAGCAGAACACTAAGCGCAACCCAATATCGATAAGGTTTAAGGAATCCACCAAGTCGGATGAGCGTCTTCCCACGGTTGAGACAAGACTCACAAATATCGGTGTCCTTCGGAAGTGGTCGCTTGCACTTTGGGCATAGCCGCTTCTCCTCGACGTAAATCTCGGAAGTTTCTCCCGCTCTAAGCCGGTTGAGCCGCTTAGCCGTCATGGCAATTTGAGCAGCGCGTGCAGATGTGCTTCGAATGAGTTCGACGGTGCGTCCGCCCAACGTTGCGACAAGGCAACCGGCATCTACGAGCTCTTCATAGCGAAAGTTTGCAAGGTCTTCGATGCTCCAAGAAGCTCCAACGCGAGCTTCGGAATCCAGTGTGTCCGCTCCGTCCGATGGCTCGATGCGATAGAGCGTTCCATTTGACGCGACAAGCCAGTTCTCCCCATACCGGCCGCTTGGCAACAAATCGGATTCGATCGCGAAGACGACCTGCGCGCCCTCCGGAAGCCGGAGGGCCCTAACAAGCGAGTCGACGACATTGGTCGGCATGAGCCAGGCCGATTCTACACAACGCTGCTGACTTGGATCCGAATCCCGGTAAGTTCACTCGGCACAGCCTGGCAAAGTCACGGCATACACGTACCGGGTGAGGGACATTCAGATGTCGCGGCGAGAATTACGTGTTGTTAGGCTCATCGAACCGGATCTCTGCTTGGAGTGCAGATTTGCGCAGCAGGCAGACGTCGAGACGGTCGACGGGCGCATGCAGAAGATGCTCTATTGTCGTCGCCTGGATTGCGACAACTGGGATTACTCAAGCGCAGAACCCGCCGTTAGAATCGACGTACAATCGGACGAAGCTGCCTAAAGCCTGCCAAGCTGATTGCTGATTGGCCAGAAGAGCCAGTGTCGCCTTTACTCTTCGCGCTTCTTGAAAACTAACACTTCACCATTGATGCAAAAGCGCAGTTTCGTCGGCTCGGGGCCATCGCCGAAGAGATGGCCGAGGTGGCCGTCACACCGAGAACACAGCACCTCAGATCGAATCATGCCGTAGGAGTAATCCGCCCGAAGCCAAATGGCTTTTTTCTCGGCAGGCTGGAAGAACGAAGGCCAACCGGTTCCCGAATTGAACTTTGCATCGGTCTTGAACAGTTCGAGATCGCAACCCACACAATGAAAAGAGCCTCTCTCTTTGACGTCCACGAGCGGGCTGCAAAACGGTGTTTCCGTTCCGTGGTTCCTTAGAATTCGATACTGCTCTGCCGTGAGAAGCTTCTTCCACTCTTCGTCGGTTCTAATGACCTTGTCATCCCGCTTCGGGCTTTCCGTAAGGTATCCGAGCTTCATTTCCGGTGGAAGCGGGCGGGTGTCTTGCCCTCCGCCAGTCTGGCCATGCGAAAAGCAGGCGCCGACGAATACCGCCGACAGCGCTGCGAGTGCCCAAAGAATGCTCATAATCGCTACTTCCAACAACTCCAAAGAGTACTCCATGGTTCCGTTCGTTTACCGGAACTGTGAACTGTAATCGACAGCAATGAGCAGGCCGCTAAAGCCGATTCGCACTGAGACTTCAGGCTGATCCGCCGACAATGAGGTAAGATTGCACTTCACTCTCGTGGCAAACACCGGATTTGAACTTACAAGCACAGTGCGCGGAGGCTTCCGCGACGTAGCTTGCCGTCCGGTCACCCGAGTCCGACGAGGCCGAGCTTAGGGGTTTCGCCCTAAGGAAGGTCGTCGCCGCCACGCGAGATCACGCGAAACCCCCGATTAGAAGAATCGCCGTCCGGCGTTTGGCGCGCGCCCCTTCCCCACGAACAAGGACTCGGAAAATGGTTCAACTTCAAACGTATTCGAAACAACAGCCGCTATTCGCGGTTGCGGGCGTCGAGCTGCCGAAAGCCGCGCCCAAACATATTCTCACAAGCAGCGATCTGTCACCTGCGCAGGTTCGTCTCGTGCTGGATCTTGCCAAAGTTCTCAAGTACGACCGCAACTTTGCGCCGAAACAAGTGCACATGCACGAGAACCGCGTGCTCGCGATGATCTTCGAAAAGCAATCTTTGCGCACGCGCTTCACTTTTGAAACAGCCATGGTCGAGCTCGGTGGCCACGCGATCTATCTGACAAAAAGCGACATAGACATGGGTAATCGCGAAAGTATCTCCGATGTTGCGGAGAACCTAAGCAGATGGTCGGCGATGATCGTCGCGAGACTCAATTCACACGAGACGATCGTAGAGCTTGCTAAGCATTCTTCGGTTCCAGTCATTAATGCATTGACGGATCTGGATCATCCTTGTCAGGCGCTCGCGGATCTGCTCACTATTGAAGAGCATCTTGGAGCTGATCCGAAGAAGCTCGTTTACATCGGCGACGGAAACAACGTTGCGAACAGTTTCGCGGTGACGGCCGCAATGCTTGGGCACGAAGTGTTGATCTGCACTCCGCCAGGATACGAAGCGGCGGACGTATGCTATTCGTTCCCAAATGTGACGCAAGTGTACGATCCCGTTACTGCGATCAAAGATGCCGACGCGGTTTACACCGACGTCTGGGTGAGCATGGGCCAGGAAACGGAGGAAGAAGAGCGCAAAGCGAGATTCGCGAAGTATCAGGTCAACGAAGAACTGATGTCTCACGCGAAATCGTCTGCGATCTTTCTGCACTGCCTTCCTGCGCGTAGAGGCCTCGAAGTGACCGACGAAGTGATTGACGGGCCGCAATCCGTTGTTTTCGATCAAGCAGAGAACCGCCTCCATGCGCAAAAATCGCTCATGAAACTCCTTTTGGACGGCGTCCTGAAATGAAGAAAGCGTTGGTTGTTTATAGCGGCGGCCTCGATACGACCGTTTGCATTCCAGTTTTGAAAGAAGAGGGATTCGACGAAATCCACACGGTGACTGTGGACGTCGGACAACCTGAGGCGGATATCGAGCAGGCGTCGGAACGAGCAAGGCTGCTCGGAACGAAGCATACAGTCGTAGATGCCAAGGCGACTTTCGCGAGCGACTATTGCATGCCTGCGATCGCTTTCAATGCGGATTACTTCGGTTATCCGCTTTCGACTGCGATTGCGCGCCCGTTGATCGCGATGGAAGCGGCGCGAGTCGCAAAACAGAACGGCCCATTCGACGCCATCGTTCATGGATGCACCGGAAAAGGCAACGATCAATTCCGAATCGAATTCGGATTGAGGCAACACGCGCCAGGCATACCGATTCGCGCGATCATTCGCGAACGAAACTGGACGCGGAGCGAAGAGATCGAATACGCGGAGAAAGTCGGAGCGCCGATCGCGCAATCGAAAGTCAAAATCTGGTCTATCGACGAGAATCTTTGGGGACGCAGCATCGAAGGTGGACGTTTGGAAGATCCGTCGTTCGAGCCCCCGGAAGAGATCTTTCAATGGACGACGTCACCCGAGCGCGCGCCCGATGAGTCAACGATTGTCGAGATCGGGTTTCAATGCGGAAAACCGGTTGCTTTGGATGGAAAATCTTTACCTGCGCTCGAATTGATCGCACGATGTAACGAGATCGCGGGAATGAACGGCGTCGGGCGGATCGACATGATGGAAGACCGGATGATCGGCCTCAAGGTGCGCGAAAATTACGAATGCCCAGGCGCGGTTCTCCTCATCGCAGCGCACAAAGCTTTGGAAGCATTGGTCTGCGCGCCGCACGAACGGCGTTTCAAACAATTGGTTGACGCCGAATGGGCGGATTTGGTCTATAAGGGTTTATGGAGCGATCCGCTGTTCGAAGATTTGACGGCGTTTTGCCAGCAGATTCAATCGAGAGTGGAAGGTGTGGTTCGCGTGAAGCTGTATAAGGGTTCGTTGACGGTGATCGGCAGGCAGAGTCCATGGGCGCTGTATTCGGAAGCAGATGCGAGTTTCGACGATGCTTCTTTCGATCAGAACGCGATGGCCGGAATGGTGCAAACGCACGGAATGTCGTCGCTGCTCTTTTCGAGGCTGAAAGAGAAGTGAGAAGAATACGCGAAGCTCAACGCTTTACACCTAATCGCTCAAGGTTGGCTTCAACGGCTTCACGAAAGGATTTTGGCAATTCTGAGTAATTCAAGAGTTGAGAATCATATGTTGTGGGTCCAGACCATTCAGATGAAAGCTGAAGCCGATCGGTTATGCTCACTGTTAATTTCATTCTTTCTTGATTCCCAAGCTTCCATTCGCCATTGAGAAGCGAAGCAACGGAGGTACCAGGGTTCAATGCCAATGTCCCCGCGACCCAATGTGCCAAATCTGCAGCGTCCTGTGGCAACCAGTCTGGCCGTCGTTCCGATACGGCCTTGGCTGGAGTAACCACTTGTGCCCAAGACGGTGACAAGTAAAGGGTCGTGTTGGGCGGAGGGCCGCTTGGCATGGCCTCTGTTCCCGTTAAGAGGATGTCAGGTAGGTCCTTTCCATCCCCAGTGCGTTCTAAAACCGTGGCATGTTGGGTTGCCCATTGGCTTAGAAAATACAATTGCTTCTCGGAGAAAGAACGGGAATCCAGCGCCCGGCCACTTCGGAGCCAGGCCAACTGTGTGTTATCGAGAGACCCGAGCAGTTCGAGGGTCGCTCGATAGAGGTCCGGCTTTAGAACGCACGAAGCACGATCAACACCGAGTCCGATTAGGTGTGCACGATATGGCTCAACGGACTCCCAAGTGACCGCTTCGCCGCCCTGGAATAAGAGTCTGGCAAGAATTTCGATTGAAAAATGACCTGCCGCTGCCGAGGCACGCAGTGCCTTTCCCAGTGCCTCTCGGGGTACCCGCGCTGTTTCACATTCGACAGGGTTCTTTGGCGCAATCAACAGCTTGCCTTCTTCTTCAAATACATTTATTGCTTTCGCACTCATGACGGCAGTCCAGAACGCTCCCGAATTCAGCGTGTCGCTTCGCTTAACTGAGCGACAAATGTTCAGCAATGCGTCCGATATGTACGCAATCAGATTGTCTTTCCCAGCTGCAGCAAATAGCGCATCCGTGACAGCGTATGCGAGTGGATCATGAATCTCGGGATTGAGAACTATTGCTTTGACCGCAGCATCCACACTCAACGATGGCTCTTCGGATGCGGAGTGCTCATAATAGTCCGGCCATAGTGATAGCAGTTTTTTCGAGTCATTGGCCAGTTCAATTGGCGAAGAAAAACGATCATTGACGATGACGCTCGCACTCGTACTTTGAAGTGGCAAGAAAGTAGCGCTTCGCGCAAGCAACTTTCCTTCTGTCGAATACACGGCAATTAGGCCCCATAGCGAATCTCCCCTATTCGCACAGAACAACAGCACTTTGCCTATGCGGTCCATTGCACGAGCGCTTTCAATAATCCTTTGCCAACGGGCGGCAAGGTGCTGATTTGGGATTTCCATTTCACCGGCAACGGACACCAATGCCTCGCATGTTTCTCGATACTTGTTGAGCGTGGCGTTGTATCCGGCTGGCAATTGCATTTGGCCGTTCGTCGGGTTGTCAGAAAAGACGACTACGCGATGGGTTGGAATGTTTGCAAGAGCCTCGACTCCTAATAACACAAGGAGGTCCTTCAGTAGAAGCTCTGATGGATCTCCGATCTCAAATCCACCGGACGAATCTGGTCGCCGTAAACCTGCCAGCGCTTCTTGGAATGCTTGCATCGAAGCGAGCGCCCTACGGTAAGCATCAGACAGTCCAAGCGCATCCCGTTCGACCTTGCTCAAGGCGTCACGAACCCGAGCTATGTGGGACAAACGGAAAGCTTCGATAAGCTTGTTACGTGTCGCTGATGGCCGACGGAGGACCAATAGATCCGCTTCTTGTTTCCATTCCGACTCCGTTACCCTCGCAAGGTCATTTAGGATCTCAGTGAGTGGAGTCGAGTTCAGTCGAACTGCAATGCAGGCATTGGCGAGCTCGTCGGAAACCTGCAACTGTACGCCAGACTCTTGCGTAAGGACTCGCGCAAGGCCGGACAACTTTCCAGCCCTATATTCCAAAGCAATAGGCCTTGATAAATCCAGATTGCCAGTTTGTAAAGTCCCGAGCAGAGTTGCCGCGACGATGGCGTTTGTCACGATGTTCTCCAGAGCTCAAGTGGTGGTGTGGCCACGTGCAAGATTGCCGAGATTGTGACCACACCGTTTTCGTTGCTTATCGGCAGTTGCATGTATGCGAACCAGGGTAGATCGGTTGACAAAGCTTTCCGATCTGCGGGCAGATTTGTTGCTGGTCTACGCAGGCGTTGTACTGAGAGGACCATTCGCACCCTGGAGCTGGCGGTAGTGGATCTTGACCTCCGTCGGCCAGCGATAAATGTGCCGGCGCTGGCTACTGCTAAGGTCAGCCATGTGACCCAATATCCCAAGTTAGTCCGACTCGCCCTTGCGAGCATGTCAGCATGTTACCGAACCGTAAGAACCGTCCGGTGCACTGCGAGGTAGATTGGATTGTAGCTGTTCATGAAAAAGACTTGGGGCGGAGCGTTCGATAAGTCTCCCGACGATCTGGCTTGGCGATTCGGCCAATCCATCGAGAGCGATTCGGTTCTTTGGAGGGAAGAGCTCGACGTTTCCATCGCCCACGCCAGAATGCTCGGCGCGACGGGGATCGTTCCTGAAGCGGATGTCATCGTGTCCGAACTCGAAAAGATTCGCGCGGAAATCGAAATCGGTTCACTCAAACTACCACAAGACGCGGAAGACATTCATGGTGCGATCGAGGCGATCCTTTTCGAGAGAATCGGAGAGATCGCCGGGAAGTTGCACACCGGAAGAAGTCGCAACGATCAGATCGCGACGGTAACGCGGCTTTGGCTCCGCCGGCGATGTGCGGACTTGAGACGAGCGACGAGAAGGCTTCAAAGCGTTTTGCTCGAACTCGCTGAAAGACATCAGCGCGATCCGATGCCCGGATACACACATATGCAGCGCGCGCAGCCGATCACACTGGGATTCCATTTGCTCGCGCACTTTTGGATGCTGCAGCGCGATGTCGTGCGCTTGGATTTTGTCGAGAAAGCGTGCGAAGAGTGTCCGCTCGGTTCTGCAGCGCTCGCAGGAACGCCGTTTCCAATTGACAGAGAGATGACCGCGAACGAACTTGGATTCGCACTGCCTTCACCGAACGCGCTCGACGCGACGAGCGACCGCGACTTTATCGGCGATGCACTGCACGCTTGCGCGATGATCATGCAGCATCTTTCGCGTCTGTGTCAGGAGATCACGATGTGGACGGGCGCGGAATACGGGTTCATGCGGCTCGACGATTCGTTCTCGACCGGCAGCAGCATCATGCCGCAGAAACGAAATCCCGATTTCGCGGAATTGATTCGCGGAAGATCGGGTCGCGTTTTCGGGCATTGGGTCGCGTTTCAATCGATGATGAAGGCGCTTCCACTCGGATACAACCGCGATCAACAAGAAGACAAACCGCCGCTCTTCGATTCGGTGCGGTTGTGTGTAGATTCGCTCGCGCTTTGCGCGGGAATGATGGAAACGGCGACGTTCGATGTTTTACGGATGAAGGAGACGGCGTGTGAAGATTTTTCGACGGCGACGGCGGTCGCGGACGCGCTTGCGGCAACTGGGATGCCGTTTCGCAAAGCGCACGAATTGACTGGGAAGCTGGTCCGCGAATGCGAAAAGAGGGGCTGGACGTTGATGGATTTGGACGAATCGCGCTTGTCGGAAATCGGACTTGAGATTCCGGTTTCGATCCTGGAAGTCGTTGACGTCGAAGGGAGCATTCGGTCGAGGGACCTCCCCGGCGGCCCAGGGCCAGAGGCGATGCAGCGGCAGTTACAGAAGGCGAAGCAACTGCTACGCGAGTAAACTCCCTCCCATGCCCCTGCTTGTTCTCGTTCGCCATGGCCAGTCAATTTGGAACGCCGAAGACCGTTTTACCGGTTGGGTGGACGTTCCCCTCAGCGAGAAAGGCGAAGAAGAAGCGCGAAAAGCGGGGCGATTGCTGAGAGACTACGATTTCCAAGTCGCTTACACCAGCGCACTTACGCGCGCGCAGAAAACGCTCGACATCATGCTCGAAGAGATGAACGCGCGGATCCCGATCATACGCGACGCTGCGCTCAACGAAAGGATGTATGGTGAATTGCAAGGGCTGAACAAAGAGGCGATGCGGCGAAAGTTCGGCGCCGAACAAGTGCACATCTGGAGAAGAAGCTACGACGTTGCACCTCCGGGGGGGGAAAGTCTGAAAGACACAGCCGCACGCACGATTCCCTTTTTCGAACGCTGCATCTTGGGCGACATAGCGCAAGGAAAGAACGTTCTCGTCGTCGCTCACGGCAACAGCAACCGCTCGATCGTAATGATGCTTGAGCAGCTTAACACAGAGGAAGTCTTGCAGTTGAATTTAGACACGGGTGTGCCCTATCTGTACGAGCTGGACTCATCGGGCAAGGTGCTGCGAAGCGATATCCTTCGCTAAAACCATGAAATCGCGGCGAAGCTTGCTGCTCGTGCAAAATGGGACTATGCGAAAGCTGATCCTGATCGTCCTCTTGCTTCCGACATCGTTGTTCGCTCAAGAAGGACTTCGAAATCTGATCGATTCGTTTCGCGCAGATGTGGGAATACTGCGGCGCGCGACCGTTCCGCTGACCGAAGCCCGAGACGAGCGGCTTAAGGCCTTCTATCGCACAACGCTCGAGCAGTTGCAGGGATTGGACTTTGCCAGGCTGCCGCACGACGCACAAGTGGACTACGTGCTCCTCAGGAACCATGCTGAGACCGCACTGCGACAGATCGACATCGACCGAGCGAAGCTCAATGAAGAAGCCGAGTATTTGCCGTTCATGAACACGATCCTGAATATGGAGCTTGCGAGGAAGAGGCTCGATCCTGTCGACGCACCAAAGCGCGCGAGGGAACTCAATGACCTCTCTTACGCGATCAACAGCCTGCGAGAAGCGGTCGAAGCCGGTCGACGTCCATCGAAGACGCTCGCCAACCGAATCGTCGGAACGCTGCAAACTTTGCGCGGAGTGCTTCGTTCTTGGTACACGTTTTATGATGGTTACGATCCGATCGTGACATGGTGGTGCGCAGAACCTTATCGAGCTTGCGATACAGCGATCGAGGGATACATCAACTATCTGCGCACACGCGTCATTGCCGCTGACAACCGAACGATCATCGGAGACCCCATTGGTCGGACCGCATTGCTCAGCGAACTCCAATCGGAGATGATCCCTTACACGCCCGAGGAGTTGGTGCAAATCGCAAACAGGGAATTTGCATGGTGCGAAGCAGAAATGATCAAGGCATCGCGTGAGATGGGCTTTGGCGACGACTGGAAAGCCGCGCTTGAGAATGTGAAGAACGATCATGTAGAGCCGGGCAAACAGCCCGAAATCATCCGCTTTCTTGCTCTCGAAGCGATCGAGTATCTCGAAAAGCACGACCTCGTGACGATCCCGGCGCTCGCAAAGGAAACGTGGCGGATGGAAATGATGACGCCGCAACAGCAGCTTGTCTCACCGTTCTTTCTCGGAGGAGAAACCATCCAGGTCTCATTTCCAACGAGCACGATGTCACACGAAGCGAAAGAGATGAGTATGCGAGGCAACAACATCCACTTCGCGCGAGCCACGGTTCATCACGAACTCATCCCCGGACATCACCTCCAAGGCTTCATGGCGCAACGATTCCGCAACTACCGCAGCCTATTCTCGACGCCGTTCTTTGGTGAAGGTTGGGCGCTCTACTGGGAAATGCTCCTTTGGGACCACGGGTTTCAAAAGTCGCCAGAGAATCGCGTCGGAATGCTCTTTTGGAGAATGCATCGTTGCGCGCGCATCATCTTTTCTTTGGGATTTCATCTCGGAACGATGACGCCGCAAGAGTGCATCGACTTCCTTGTCGATCGAGTCGGACATGAACGCGCAAATGCCGAAGCAGAGGTTAGAAGATCGTTCGCCGGCAACTATGGTCCTCTTTATCAGGCCGCGTACTTGCTGGGCGGACTGCAGCTCCGAGAAATACACCGCCAGCTTGTGCAAAGCGGCCAAATGACAAACAAGGAGTTTCATGACGCGATACTGCGCTTGGGTTCGATTCCGGTCGACATGATACGAGTCAGCCTGACGAACGCACCGCTCACTCGCGACTATCGAAGCAATTGGCGATTCTATCCGGGCATCTAATGCGCTAAGTCGATCGGATCCAAATTGCAATAAAGCCGCATTGCTTCGTCGTCGATGCGACCGCCTCGATGCTTCTTCGCGTCCTCATAGCTCATTACAGGATTCTTGTGTTCGATTTCAAATGAGGCTAGCATCAAGTCAAAGAAAGATGAGTTCTCAGTTAGTCCAGCGCACAATTCCGAATGCGGACCAAGCGAAGTCACGAGCACGTGCTCATTCGTGTGATTGCCGCTCGTGAAAACCACCTTCGTGTAGTTGCCCAGAACCATCGCAAGCGTCGTGTAAAGTCCCGTCGCAAAACTCCCGAGCTTGAACGGCGAATCGTTTTCCGCTGCCCTTGCGACTGCTTCGGCTTCTTCATTTTTTAAGTCGATGTCGAGGTGCTTCTTGATGGCGTCCTTGACTTGATTCGCATTCGGAGTTCGGCCAATCTCGGCAAAAATGACATCATAGCTCGCCTTCATCCTAACGACTGACTCAAGTCCGGCCGTACTGTCGTCATAATTCGATCCTGCACCGTTCAAAGACGGGCCGCCGCACGCATGGTCGGCGGTAATGATGACGAGCGTCTCTTCGTCCTCCAAAGCAAAATCGACAACAACCCTAAGCGCATCTTCGAATTCAATCTGGTCGTAAATCATGGCTGCGAGATCTGTCGAGTGCCCTCCATGATCGACTCGCCCACCTTCGACCTGCAGTAGAAAACCATTGCTCGAACCTTTCAAAAGTGATAGCGCCTTCGATGTCATCTCTGCCAGGGTTGGCACTTTCGAGTTCAGCTCAGCAGAGTTAATGCGGTCGATCGAATAGGGCAAATGCGTGTCATCGAAGATTCCGAGCAGCTTTCCTCGTGCAGCATTCATTTCCGCTTTGCTCTTGACAACCGCATAGCCCGCGCGAAGGTACTCGCTGTATAGATCTTTCTTGTCTTGTCTGCGGTCGGTAGAAAAGAAGCGATCTCCGCCGCCCAACAGTACATCGATGTTCATCGACAGATATCTTTCAGCAATAAGGCCTTCCAAATTCCTGCTCTCACAACTGACCGCGAATCCGGCAGGCGTCGCGTGCGTCATTCTCGTCGTTGTAACGAGTCCCGTGCGAATACCTTTCTCTTGAACGAGTTGGAACAGCGTTTTGAGCTCGGTTCCATCCGGGTACATATTGAGCTGCCCGTTCCAAATGCGCCGGCCCGAGCCCCAAGCCGAACTCGCTGCCGATGAGTCGGTGACGATTGAGTTAAGGGAACGTGTGTCCTGCAACCCGTTCGTTACGAACGGCTCATCGAGTAACGTAGACCAATACGACCGCTTCCCGTCACGAATCTGCTGAAAGTGATCGACCATCGCCATGACTTGAAGCGGCATTCCATCGACGACGCAGAAGATCACGTTTTTCGCACGCTCTCCCCTTCGCGACAGCGCTTTGAGTGGCGATGTCAGTCCAATAGAAAGTCCGGCTGCGGCCAGACCGCCTTTGCCGATAACCTCTCGACGCGACAGCTTCATAACATGAGACTACCTCGCCTTCAGATTGCAGCTCCTAATCAGAACGGGCTATTATCGATCCCTTAACGCTTCTCGATTGGATCGCCCAAACCAACTCGTTCGATCAATCAGATTTTTCTTGGTCCTGAAAGTCTTTCTTGCGTCTCTTGCGCACAGCTTCGCGGAGGAGGTATTCGAGCTGTCCATTGACACTTCGGAATTCCTCCTCCGCCATTCGCCGAATCTCTTCGTAAAGTTCCGGCGACAGCCTGAGCAGCACCGACTTCTTTTCGGCCATTTAGCCGTAGAGCGTTCCTGTGTTGAGCACCGGCTGAGCCGCGTGCTCGCTGCATAGCACCACCATGAGATTCGAAATCATCGCTGCCTTGCGCTCTTCGTCGAGCTTGATGACGCCCTCGTTTTCCATTCGTTGCAGCGCCATCTCGACCATTCCGACAGCACCATCGACGATTCGCGTTCGTGCGGAGATCACGGCCGCAGCTTGCTGCCTTCTCAGCATTGCACTTGCGATTTCCGGCGCATAGGCCAGATGCGAGAGTCGCGCTTCAATGATTCGAACGCCGGCGAGTTTAAGTCGTTCCTGAAGCTCCGCTTGCAAGTGCTCGCTGACCTCTTCCGTGTTTCGGCGCAGACTCAGGGAGTCGTCCTCCGCGTCATATGGATACGATCCTGCAGAGTGTCGCACGGCTGTCTCGCTTTGCATCGCGACGTACTCTTCATAGTTGTCCACTTCGAACGATGCGTCATAAGTGTCGACGACTTGCCAGACGATGATCGCAGCGATCTCGATCGGATTCCCAACCAAATCGTTGACCTTCAGCTTTTCGCCATTTAGCGTTCGTGCGCGCAAGGATACGCTGCGCTTGGTCATGAACGGGTTGGTGTAGTGCCACCCAGAGGCCTTCACGGTGCCCTTATAGTTGCCGAACAACAGAAGCACCTTGCTTCCGTTTGGCTCGACGACGAAGTACCCGCCGAACATGATGGAAGCCGCTGTGAGCACGACCATGGAGTACGTCAACTTCCAGCCATCGACGGAGTCTTCGCCACCTCGAATCGCCTCCCAAAACAACCATCCGCACAGCACGAAGACCGCTGCGTGAACGATGAACATGAGTAGCCCTGGGGCCACTCGGATTTCCTTCTCGTGTTTCATTGAGTTCCTCTCATATCAAGATGATATCACTACGATACCACATGACCATCGGGTTGCATCAGTAGGGAAGTTCAGGCAGGATTGCCGGCTTCAAATGGAGAACCCTTGGCCCCAAACGCCATGCTTTCCTTCACGATTGCAGCCCTCACCCTGATCGCTCCACTTGTCCAAGATCCCCCGAGAACCCAGCCCCAGCAGCAGCGCGGCCCACGCCCTTACGAGGAGGTCGTCACCAAAGATGCCGCCACCCAAGACGGCATATTCAAGATCCACCAGGTTGGAGACCGCTGGCTCTGGGAAATCCCTTCCGAGGAACTCGGCAAAGACTTTCTTCTGACTGTCGAAGTGAAGCAGACCCCTGCCGGAGGCTATGGCGGCACTTCCGCCGGCGACAGAGTCGTGCGATGGGAAAGGAGAGACGACAAGATTCTGCTGCGAATCATCAATTACTCGATTCGATCGGAATCGGATGGCGCGATCCGAATTGGCGTCGATGCTGCGAACGTACCGCCCATCGCGCAAGTGTTCGATGTCCAAGCATACGGACCGAACCAATCGGCAGTCATCGACATGTCGCGTTACTTCACTTCTGACCCTGCGGAGTTTTCCGTTCGGCAAACGCTCGGCGTTGGAAATCTCGATTCCAATCGGTCGTTCGTCGATCGCATGAAAGCATTTCAAACCAACGTCAATGTTCAGTCGACCCTCACGTTCACGCAAGGCCAGGCGCCAACAAGCCCGCAAGGCTTCGGTGGGCGAGGCGCCTCCCAACCGAGCAATACTGCAGTCGTTCTCTACAGCATGGTTCGATTGCCAGACGAACCGATGATGGGAAGACTTTTCGATGGACGAGTTGGGTACTTCTCGGTTCGGTTTCGAGACTACGGAACCGATGAACATCGAGCCGCTGACCGTAGGTTCATAACGCGATATCGCTTGGAAAAGAAGGATCCATCAGCGGCAGTTTCGGAACCCGTCAAACCCATCGTTTACTACATGAGCCATGAGATTCCTGAGAAATGGCGACCATACGTAAAGCAAGGTGTCGAAGACTGGCAAGTCGCATTCGAGCAAGCAGGATTCAAAAATGCGATCGTTTGCGTTGAGGCTCCGGACGATCCGAATTGGGATCCTGAAGACGCAAGATTCTCAGTGATTCGATGGGCGCCGACTCCAACCGAAAACGCAATGGGTCCCCACGTGAATGATCCGCGCAGCGGAGAGATTATCTCCGCGCACATCATCATGTGGCACAACATCTTGAACCTCTTGACGAAGTGGTACTTCGCTCAAGCGTCCGCATCCGATCCGCAAGCGCAAAAACTTCCATTTCCCGATGCATTGATGGGCGAGTTGGTGCGTTACGTCGTAGCTCACGAAGTCGGTCACACGCTCGGACTGCAACACAACTTCAAAGCATCGTCATCCTATACGATTGCCCAGCTTCGCAGCAAAGAATTCACCGAGAAGTACGGCAACGAAGCGAGCATCATGGACTACGGTCGCTTTAACTATGTTGCGCAGCCAGGCGATGGCGCAAGGTTGATTCCGATGATCGGGCCATACGACAAGTTCGCCATCGAATGGGGATACAAACCGATCGCCGGCGCAACGAACCCATCGGATGAAAAAAGAGAACTCGACGAAATAGCCGCACGACAAGTGAATAATCCGATGCTGCGATTCGGTGGTGGAACTGACGATCCGAGCGCACAGACGGAAGACCTCGGCGACGATCCGATCGAAGCAACCCGCCTTGGCATTCTAAATCTCGAGCGCACGATGGGATTCATCATTCCAGCGACGACGAAGTTTGGTGAAGACTACTCCGACTTGATCGAACAGCACAACAACATTTGGGCTCAGTATAGGCTGATGATCGGACACGTTACGACGCTTGTCGGAGGATCGGTGATGATCAACTGGCACGCTGGTCGCGGTGGCGCTGTCTATAACCCGGTTCCGCGTGAAAGACAGAAAGCGGCTGTTCAGTTCATCGTCGAAAAGTGTTTCAACATACCAGGTGGGTTGGTTCGCCAGGATGTGATGGATCTGATTCAACCGAGCGGTGTGGCGGAAAGAGTGCTTCAATCGCAATCATCCGCGCTCAGTAGACTGCTGCAATCGAGTCGACTGGCACGCATGATTGAATGGGAGTCGACTCTCTCGGTTGCGGTGTATCCGGTTGCGGAAATGTTTTCGGATCTTCGGTCCGGAATTTGGACAGAGCTAAGGCAATCGCAACCCGTGGTCGACATGTTCAGAAGAAATCTACAGCGCGCTCATATCCTTGCCCTGACGCCAAAACTCGAAGAAACAGGCAGCCATGTGCGCGCCCTCAGCTTGCAGGAATTGCAGCACTTGCTTGGCATGATCAACGGCGCGGTACCCAGAGTGATCGACAGCGCGACAAGGGCGCATCTGCTTGACATGGCAAGATTGATCGAAGAGTCGCTCACAATCCGTTAATAAGCAGGTTCTAGCGCGCTTACTGTCGAAAAGCATCCGCATGCCACAAATAGGATTTGTAGGCCTCGGCGTCATGGGCGAACGAATGGCCGGTCACTTGGTGGATGCAGGACATGCCGTCACCGTTTGGAATCGCAGCCCAGGCAAATCGGATGCTCTGCAAGCCAAAGGAGCAAACGTTGCGCCGTCGCTCGCTGAATTGGCTCCCGCATGCGGAGTGATCTTCATCTGTGTATCTCGCACCGAAGACGTCGAAGAAGTCATCGCTGAGCTGCTGAAGTCTGCAAAGCCTAACACGCTTTTTGTCGATCACTCGACTATTGAACCGACCGCCGCCAAAAGATTCGCTGAATCATTGGAAACAGCAGGTCATCGTTTCATCGACGCACCCGTGACCGGAGGAGAGAAGGGGGCTATCGAAGGAACGCTAACGGTCTTCTGTGGCGGGCGTCCAGAGGACTTCGAGTTTGCCAAGCCAATCATGGAGGCATATGGACGAAACGTTCGTCTCGTAGGCGGAGGCGGAAGCGGCCAATTGATGAAGATGGCGAATCAGATTTCGGTTGCGCTCTGTGTGCTTGCGATGTCGGAATGCCTTGTGTTCGCGAGCAAAGCAGGTCTCGACTTATCGGAGTGCATTGATTTGGTTGGCGCAGGCGCAGGAGCGAGTTGGTCACTCGCCAATTACGGACCCAAAGTCGTGTCCCGCGACTGGGCGCCGGGGTTTGCAGTCGATCTGCAACAAAAGGACTTGCGGTATGCGCTCGAAACAGCGAGAGAAATCGGAGCATCGCTTCCAGGTACAGCATTGACCCATCAGCTGTTCGCTGCGCTGCAATATGCCGGTCGAGGCGCCGATGCGACACCTGCGCTCTTCGAAGTCATCGAAGGTCTTTCCGGTGGATCGAAGTAACGCCAGCTTCATTAGGATGCAGGGCATCACAAAGCGTTTCGGCAATGTGACTGCGAACGCTTCTGTCGACTTAGATGTCGCTAAAGGATCCATTCATGCGATCGTCGGCGAGAACGGCGCAGGCAAATCGACGCTCATGCGGATCCTCTATGGTTTGTACAAACCGGACTCCGGAAGCATTTCAATAGATGGAGAGGAGAAGTCTTTCAAAAGTCCGCAAGATGCAATAGCGAGCGGCATTGGAATGGTCAGCCAGCATTATGCGATCATCCCAGAGCTGTCGTGCATCGACAACTTGATTCTCGGTGCCGAGGGATCCGCTTTGATTGATCGAAACACGATCATCGAAAGAGCAACAAACCTCGCGTCTGCTCTCGGATTCGAGTTCGATTGGTACGCAATCGCGGGCGACATGAGTCCATCCGCCGCCCAGAAGCTTGAGATCGCAAAGCTTCTGTGGCGAGAGTCGAACATTCTCATCCTCGATGAGCCGACCGCCATGCTTTCGCCGGAGGACAGCGCTGCGCTTTATACGAATCTACGCACACTTGCAGACGCTGGCAGAACGGTGATTGTTGTAACCCACCGACTCGAAGAGGTGATGGACTATTGCGAGCGTGTCACGGTTATGCGAAATGGAAAGGTTGTCGCCAACGAAGAAACGGCGCAAACGACTTCGAAAAGACTCGCGGAGCTAATTGTGGGGGGCGAACTGACTTTCGAGCGAGAAAGGCCTGCGGTTCCTGGCCGTGTGTCGCTGTCACTGAGAGAGTTTTCAGTCCAAGGTGACCGAGGCGACCGCGCTGTCGACATCAACGCATTCGAGCTGCGAGAGTCAGAAGTCGTTGGCGTCGCAGGCGTTGACGGCAACGGACAAAAAGAACTGATCGAATCACTCATTGGAATCAGACCGTATCTCGGCGTTGCAAAGTATTACGATCGAGAGCTCGGTGGCTTGTCAGTTGCGCAACGTTTAGAAGATGGCTTGGCGATCGTTCCTGAAGATCGTCAGCTTCAAGGCTTGATCGGCAGTTGGTCCGTTGCTGACAATGCGATTCTGGGTCTGCATCGTCGGCAGCCGATTTCAAATGGTTGGAGGATGGATCGGTCTGCATGCATAGCGGTAACAGAAGACATCGTGCGCAGATTCTCAACGAAAGTCTCGAGTTTTGGCGCACCCATTGCAAGCTTGAGCGGAGGAAATCAGCAGCGATTCGTCGTGGCGCGAGCGCTTGAGGGCAGCCCAAAGCTTCTGATCGCGTTCCAGCCTGCTCGCGGACTCGACATCAGAGGATCTTCAGAAGTTTACGCAGAGATTCGTCGACGCTGTTCGATGGGAATGTGTGCCCTAATTGTTTCGTTTGATCTCGACGAGCTTTTGGAGCATTGCGATCGGATCGTCGTCATGTTTCGCGGAAAGGCTTCCGAGCCTCCGCATGGATTGCAAAGCGATCGACATGCAGTTGGTCGAATGATGGTTGGTCTCTCACCATGATTCGAGTCGCGCTGTTGCTCTCATTTTGCATTGGGACTCTCGCATTACTTTTGGCGGTTGCTGGCACTTCGGGTTTCGACGTCGTCCGAAGTTTCTTCGAAGGAATTAGCGGCTACAGTTTGGAGCGATCAGAGTTTGTCGGTTACGGTCCAATTTCCGAAATCCTTCGACGAATGGCGCCTTTAGTCATTACGGGACTTGCCGTTTTCATTGCGTTGCAAGTCGGGCTATTCAACATCGGAGCGGAAGGTCAGTTGAAAGTGGGGGGGCTGGCCGCAGTGTTCGTCGCACTTTTCGTGGGCGTTGACGGTGTTGTCGGAGTAGCTCTTGCAGTGCTCGCCGCGATCGTTGCTGGCATGATATGGGCAATTCCTGCAGGAGCGATCAAAGTATGGCGGGGCGGACACGAGGTGATTACAACGATCATGCTCAACAATGTCGCCGCGCACTTCGCAAGCTACTTGATCGCAGGCCCATTGAAGAAACCGGGCTCCTCAGAAGCTGCGAGCGATTTCGTTTCGCATTCGATGAGGCTCTCCGCAATTGGAGATCCAGGACGCACAGTCACTTTGCAACCCGCGCTCATTGTCGGTGTTCTGCTTTGTATTGTCGCAGCGTGGTGGCTGGTGAGAACGCCAAGCGGTTTCGAGTTGAGAGCGAGTGGAGCCAATCCGATCGCGTCTTTGTTTGCAGGAATTTCGGTGCGTCGTTTTGCATTCTGGGGATTGGCTGCAAGCGGAGGCATTGCGGGGCTTGCAGGCGGTATGCACCTTCTTGGGCAAGAAGGGCGATTTGCAGAAGGGTTTTCTCCAGGGTTCGGTTTTGATAGTTTAGGCGTGGCGCTTCTCGCAGGCCGCAGTCCGTTAGGGATCATTCCCGCTGCGCTCCTGTTCGCAGCGATCGACCAAGGTTCGTTGCGCACGCAAGTTGCGACCGGATTGCCGAAAGAGATCAGCGCGGTCATTCAAGGTTTGATCATCCTCATCGTTGCCGTTATGCGCTATCGAAGGAGCTTTGCTCGATGAATGAGCTTCTCGATCTGGTTTCTGCAACAGCAAGACTGGGTGGCCCTTTGGCATTGGCCGCGATGGGTGGTCTCTTATCTGAACGCAGCGGAGTCGTCAACATCGCGTTGGAAGGCGCGATGCTCGCATCTGCCTGCGCGTGTGGAATGGTTAGCGCAGCGACAGGCAGCACAGCACTCGGCCTCTTCGCGGGACTGGTCGCAGCCGTCATCGTCTGTTTGCTCCATGCCCTTGCAGTCCTAGGATTTCGCATCGATCACATCGTAAGCGGAATCGCAGCGAATGCAGTAGCATTCGGCGTCACGGGATTCGCAATCAAAGTCGCGGTGCAGCGCGGAGCAGAACTGAAATTCACACCCTTGCCCCAAATCGTTTACATCGCCTGTGCGCTGATTCTCCCGGTCGTCATCGCATTCATGATTCAGAGAACCGTTTTCGGATTGAGAATCAATGCCGTTGGCAATAGTGGTTCAAAGTCGGCAGAAATGGGCGTGAATCCTATTCGCGTTAGGCTTGTTGCACTCTTTGGATGCGGCTTGCTAACAGGGCTTGCTGGGGCGATGCTTGTTTCTCAACCCGAACACTTCACTGCGAACATGACAGCCGGCAAAGGCTTTATCGCGCTAGCCGCATTGATTCTTGGCGGCTGGAGGCCGATTCCGGCCATGATCGCGGCCTTTGCATTCGGACTGTTCGACGCGCTGCAAATTCGGCTGCAAGGCACTCCGATGCTTGGCGTTGAAGTCCCATCTCAATTTTGGGCATCGCTGCCTTACGTCATCACTTTGATTGCACTTGCGGGATTCCTCGGCAAGTCGAAGCCCCCTGCAGCTCTCGGCAGAGAGTAACGGTCACACGCCCACGACCGCTATCGCCTCGATTTCGACCAACGCATCCTTAGGCAATCGAGCGACCTCGACGGTCGATCGTGCAGGCGGCTCGGAACCGATCATCTCTCCGTAGATATCGTTCACTTTCCCAAAGTCGTTGAGGTCCTTGAGAAAAATCGTCGTTTTGACGATGTTTGCGGCCGACATGCCAGCCGAGTCGAGCAGGGCCAAGATGTTCAGTAACGTCTGCTTGGTTTGGGTCTCGATATCCTGCCCGGCCATGCTGCCATCGGATCGCATCCCGATCTGGCCGCTCATAAAGAACAGCTTGCCGTGGACAAATACACCGTGACTGTAGGGCCCGATTGGAGCCGGAATCCGGCTTGTGTTATGGATATGACGTTCCATGAATTTCCTCTTCTCCTGGTAAGGATCACATCTATTCTACAAGGGAAATCTCCGGAGGGTGTCGGCATTCACGCGGTAGACTCAGCTTGTGTTCAAAAATTCTGACGTTTCGAAAGTAAAGGAAGCGGAAGATCTCTTCCTCCAAGAGTGGGGAAGGATGAGCAGCAGTTGGGGCATCAACCGGACCATGGCGCAGATCCACGCCCTACTGTTTGTAAGCGGTGAACCGCACACGATGGATGAAATCTGCGATCGTCTTCACATCAGCAGGGGCAATGCGAGCATGAACCTCCGCAACCTCATGGACTGGGGGGTCATTCGTCGATTCAGGCGACCAGGTGAAAGGCATGACACCTATCTTTGCGATACGGACGCGCTAACTATGGTGGCGAGGGTCATTAGAGAACGGAAAAGGAGGGAGCTCGACCCGACAGTCAGCGCGCTCGAGTCATGCCTCGACATGCTCCCTAATGAGGGAGCCGACAGATTCCGTTCCCGTGTCGCCGGACTACTGGAAGTCTTCGAAATGCTCGACATCGTGTTCAAGTATGCGATGCAAACCGACGAGCGCCTCAGGATGATCGTTCGGCACAGAAAAGACATTTCAGAGGTTCTTTCAAAGTTAGAGCCTCTCTCGAAACAAGTTTCCTGACGTACAATAATTAAAGTGCGATCAGAACGAAGAGCCGCCGCAATCAGTCGCTTCGCGTCCGCGATTCTTTGCTTGTTTTTTGCAGCGGTTCTCGGAGCGCGGATGCCTGTGATCGGTATTGGATTCGCGGTGGCAGGACTGGTTCTCGCTTTCCTCGGCTATCGCGATTTGCGCGACAAGCGAGACCCATACGACCTTTCACTGCTCAAAGAAATCCACGAAGAAGAAGAGTTGAGAAACGTACGTGTTCCCGAGAGCACAGGTGACAACGTGATGTGTCCTGCATGTGGCGAGGTGTATACGAACGAATTTCCGATTTGTCCGAGATGCGGACGATCAGGAAACTAAGTTCCGCCGATCCACTCTAAAGCGGTCGTCAAGCGTCCATCGACATGTTGTTCTTGGCGAACCACGCCGACTCCGCTTTGAAACCAGGATCGCAATTCAATAGTGGATTCACCGAATGTCAACCGGAGAGTCGAAAGCAAACAACTCCTCTCGTTACCGGCGACCTTGACCTTATCCGGCCTTTGTGAACATTCTGCCGTTGCCTCCAGATATGTTCCACGGCTTCTAATCTTTCCTTTCCATTGCCAATTCGATTCGTTGGTCGAAGGCTTGAGTATCACAATAGGAGGCTCAAATCTTGTTGCGGTCAGCTCGGAGGCGATCAGCTCCCCACCCTTCCAAGCCATGCGATTCTCGCCGCTGTTTCCTGAGACCCTCCATCCAGTCGTAAGCCCCACTCGAACTTGCTCTTCGACCTTCAGTCTTGCCACCGAGCTTCCGCCAGGTGTGGAGACGAGGTACTTCCACTCGCGGCCTTCTTCGAGCGGCATGTAGTTCGAGCCGCCGCTGCATCCAAAGACGAACGCGAGGGAGCACATCGCAATGCTCCCTCGCGAAATCGAGGTTAGAAGCACGGGCCTATTCTGCGGCGGACTCCGCCGGAGCGTCTCCTTGTGGTGCTGCAGCTGGCGCGGGTGCTGCTTTGGGTTCACGAGGTTCGCGCGGTTCACGATCGAACCGGCGAGGCGGCCTACCCTCTCCTCGATAGCCTCGTTCCGGCTGCGCAATCTCCAGGGAAACGAAAGGCATGAGAGCCATCTCCCTCGCGCGACGAATTGCACGAGAAATCATTCGCTGTTGCTTCGCTGTGTTGCCGGTCTGCCGTGCCCCAAGAATCTTTCCCTGCTCATTGATAAACCGCTTCAATAGGCCGACGTCCTTGTAGTCGACTTTCTCGATCTTATTCAGGGTCAAGAAGCTGACCTTGCGGCGCCTCTTCGGTCTTGGGCGACCTTCTTTGCCAAAAGGGGATGCTCCCCTGTCGTCGTTAGGCGCTGTGCCCGCACGAGGCTTGAATTCTCGCGCTGGACCCTCGGGTTTCGGCGCGGCGGGCGCCTCTTCCGCCTGCGCTGGAGTGGTCTGTTCTTCGCTCATAGTCTTGAATCTGCCCGCCAGGGCAGGCGGAAATTATGGCACGAACGGGCTTTAGGGGAAGATTCCACGCGTCACGGTCGCGTCGGCCACTCGCTTCACACCGATGATGTAGGCCGCAGTTCGCATGTTGGTTTTGTGCTGCAGCATGGATTGGAGAACGTTGTGAAAGCTGTTTCGCATCAGCCGCTCCAGCTTGTTGTTCACTTCGTTCTCTTCCCAGAAGAACGCCTGGAGATCCTGTACCCACTCAAAGTAGCTGACGATCACGCCGCCCGCATTCGCCAAGATGTCGGGAACGACCATCACGTTGCGGTCGCTCAAGATGTCGTCCGCTTCAGGTGTCGTAGGGCCGTTGGCTCCTTCGACGATCAGCTTCGCGCGGATATTGCCTGCGTTCGACGCATGGATCTGCTCCGCTGTCGCCGCCGGAATCAACACGTCGCAATCGACTTCGAGCAGTTCAGAGTTGGAGATCGGTTCGCAGTCCGTGAATTCACGGATTCCGCCTTCGCGATGCGAATACCTTTGAATGAGCGTTTGAATCGGCAAACCGTTCGGATTGTAGATGCCTCCAGCCGCATCAGAAACGGCAATGACTTTCGCGCCAGCTTCCTCGGCGAGCCTTGCCGCGATGCTGCCAACATTGCCGAAACCCTGGACGACGACGCGAGACCCAGCGAGGCTGAATCCCAAGAACTTGCACGCTTCGTGCGCAGCGACGATGCAGCCCCTGCCCGTTGCTTCGACTCTGCCCAACGACCCGCCAAGAGGAACCGGCTTACCCGTTACGACGCCGGTCGCGGTCGAACCCATTTGCATCGAATAGGTGTCCATGAACCACGCCATGACTTGAGCGTTCGTCCCCATGTCCGGCGCGGGAATGTCCGTACTCGGCCCAACGATCACGCTGATCTCGGATGCAAAGCGACGCGTTAACTTCTCTAGCTCCCGCTTACTAAGTCTCTTGATGTCGACCTTAACCGAGCCTTTAGCGCCGCCATAAGGAATGTCGGCGACTGCGCACTTCCAAGTCATCCACATTGCGAGCGCAGTCGTCTCATCGAGATCGACTTCCGGGTGATACCGAATGCCGCCCTTTGTGGGCCCTCTGCTTAGGTTGTGCTGGACCCGATAGCCCTCGAAGACTTCCACATGTCCGTTGTCCATCACGACGGGGAAGTTCACGATGAGCTGTCGCTTGGGTGTCGCGAGAACGCTATGAAGGCCCTCGTCCAAATCCAAGTAATTTGCTGCTACGGCGAGCTGCTGTCTCGCCATTTCCAATACGCTAGGTTTCTCTGCAGTGTGCGTTGCCGATGCGGCCATTCAAAACTCCTGACCCCGATGTCAGCCCCGAGCGGCGGTGCCTGCAACCCGCTGAATTAGCAGGTGGATCGGGATGGCGATTACTCCGTTGTAGATCGCGGCACCTATTGTATCTGCTAAGTGCGCCCCAATGTTAGGGGGCCCAACGACGAACGGAAAGACGAAAAGATAAACGGCTGCCGAAACGACAGTGCAAATGGAAGCCACGATCGTAACGTTCAGGGGGCTCCGATCGAGAAGGCTCGTTGCAATTCGTGAAGCAACCATGCAAGCGGCCATCCTGCTGATGGCGAACGCCGCCATTGCTTCGTTGAGCAGCGCGCCCGTGAATACGCCGGCTGCAAATCCCGTGACGCCTGCCGCATCTCCGTTCCTCTGCATCGACAGGACAATAGCAAAAACCAATAGGAAATCGGGCACTCCCCAACCGATGGCGATTCGATGCGAAACAGCTTGCTGCAGTGCGCCTGCAATCACCAGCCAGACGAAAGTTGAGAAGATCGCCCGTGTCATCGAGTCAGCACCACAACTTCACGCAGCGCAGCGGCTTTGAAGAACGGTTGCACTATCGCCTTTCTCAATCCGTAGTCGCGATCCAGCCAAACGTTCGTGATGATCCCGATGCGCAGTGCAGCTGGATACACTGCCGACACTCCGGATGTCACCAACAAATCATTCGTCTTGATTTCTGACTCTTCGACAAACACTTCGAGCAGCAGCGTTGGACTTCCATTGCCTTTCACAATGCCAACTGCTTCCACAGAACCTCCGCTCACACGCGCCCCGACGCTCGATGCGGAGTGCGTCAGCAAGTTGACGAACGAAGATCGTGAACCAACCTCGACGACTTGCCCGACTAAGCCTTCAGGAATGATGACAGGATCGCCAGCTTTGACTCCGTCCCGTGTTCCTACATTCAATTGCAATCTTTGATTGATGAAATCGTATCCAATGACTTTTGCAGCAACCTTGTTTCTCTCTTTTTGATCCGGAATCTTGAGCAGTTGAGAGAGTCTCTCGTTCTTTTCGATTTCTTCTGCGAGTCTGCTTTCTAATGCGTACAGTTCTGCCGCTCGAGCGCGCAGCCGAATGTTTTCACGATTGAGAGACGGAGCAGAAACAATGCCCGAAAAGAAATTGCCTGTCCAATCGAGTGTCGCAGCAACAGGCGTTTGAATGATGCTGACTGCTCCCTTAGCCGTTCTCGATACGAAATCGACTTCTCCCGCAGCCTTCGCTCGGTTCTGCATTACGCTGAGAATCACAGCCACCACGACGAGAACAAGTGGCACGATCCATCCTGGCCGGCTGCGATCTAATCCTTGTATGCTTGGACCAAAACCTTCCTGAGCTGCGGATTAAGTTGAATCTCTTGCATAACCCTGCCGGTTCCGACTACGACGCAGCTCAGTGGGTCGTGTGCGATCACGACAGGAATGCCGGTTTCATCTGCAATGAGGCGGTCGAGACCGCGAAGTAAGGCGCCACCGCCAGCAAGAACGATGCCGCGATGAATGATGTCTGCGGAAAGCTCAGGTGGCGTTGCTTCAAGAGTTAGTTTCACGGCTTCGACGATTGAGTTGAGCTGATCTTGGATCGCGATGCGAACGTCTTCGCTCGAAAGTATTGCACTGCGCGGCAGTCCCGTTATCAGATCTCTTCCACGCACTTCGACTGTCAATTCTTCTTCAAGCGGATACGCAGAGCCTACTTCGATTTTCGCACGCTCCGCGCTTCGCTCTCCAATATACAAATTGTATGCGCGACGAACATAATTCAGAATCGCGCTGTCGATCGCATCACCTGCAACTCGTACAGAACGAGAGTTCACGATTCCAGCCAGCGAAATGATCGCGACTTCTGTCGTGCCGCCGCCGATGTCGACGATCATCGAACCGGTTGGTTCAACGACAGGCAGTCCTGCGCCGATCGCCGCAGCCATCGGCTCTTCGATGACGAAAGCTTGCGTCGCACCAGCTCTGCGACACGCTTCGATGACGGCGCGTTGCTCGACTTCTGTAACACCGCTCGGAACGCCAACGACTACCCGATGAAATGCAAACTTCCGCTTCTGCGATTTGCCGATAAAGTAGCGAAGCATCGCTTGAGTCTGGTCGTAATCCGCGATGACGCCGTCTTTCAGCGGCCGGATCGCAGAGATCGATGCAGGCGTTCTTCCCAACATCCGTTGTGCGTCTTCGCCAACAGCAAGCACGGTGCCTGTTTCGTTGTCGACCGCAACCACGCTCGGCTCGCGCAATACGATGCCGCGCTCCTCAGCATAAACAAGCGTGTTCGCAGTCCCAAGGTCAATGCCCAGGTCCTCGCGAAGCCCTTCCCAAAACAGAGACTTGAGCCGGTCGATGATGCCCTTGAGCGTCACTCTTCCTCCACGACTTCACCGCTCGCGAGCCGCTTGGCGAGCGTTTCTTGGGAGATCGCGCTAAGGATAACCTGCTGGCTCTGTGTGAAAATGACGCACTTCGTGCGCCTCCCTTGAGTCGCATCGATCAGACGTTCCGAGTTCCGGAGTCCCTGTATCAGACGGCGAACCGGCGCGGAGTCGCTGCTGACAAGCGCGACGATTTGGCTGGCGACGACGTAGTTGTAGAATCCGACATTGATGACCGGCGGCATCGGCATCGTGGGGAAATCCTCCCAGAATCGGCGAAAAGCCGTGATTTAGCGAGATTGTGGCACATGAGTGACGCCCTTTTGTTCTGGAAGCTAGATCTGTTGGCTGGAGGGCCTTTCGCCTTCTGAAGTACTAAATCCGATAGCTTGTGACCCAGTAAGTTTACCAGTTTTCCGGTGGGGGGGGGTATTGACTTTCAGTCGTGATGTTGTTACTATCCTACCAACAGGAGTTTTGTCACCGATGGCAAATGCTGCGGAGCATTGTTCGACAGGAGGCAAGTAGGGGATTATGTGTGCCAGGCAAGTCGACAAGCAGAGTCTGCTCTGCCGATCTACCTTGAGGGAGATTGGGCCCTGGGCTGTGATCCTGCTTGGAATGCTCGCGACCTATCTATTAGCGAGGCTTGCTCTCCATTCCACGACTCATAATGATACAAGTGCAATCGCCACCAGGGAGCCACTTCAGCTTCACGGCTTAACGGTTTCGATCGTAGCTTTTCAACCTGAATCACGCCATTTTGTGCTTTCGGTCCCTTGCGGCTCATGCTTTGATTGGACTCAGGTGATCGAGTACAGCAATCGACAAGGAAGCTTACCTCTCGCTCTGGTCGGCGGTTCGCCTCAATCTGTTCCTTGAGAGTTATCGTCGCACGATAGTGTCCAGCACTTTCAAGAGAGCAAAGTTCAGGGCTTGACTTCGACCTTTTTCAAGTCCGCTCCGCAAATCGTATTGTGCGACAAGGACGGTAGTTTAGTTGATTGTCTGCGTGATGGAGAAACGCTGATTAGCTTCTTGACCTCTGCTTCGATTGTTGTGGTTTTTGTGATTGCCGTCTTGACCGCAATTCTCGTTCCTGTGTTCTCGTCCGCACGACGTTCGGCAAACGTTCAGACATCGTTGGCGAATATGCGCCAATTGCACCAAGCCATCGACATCTACCGATCGAATTGGAGCGGCTCAGACAGTTTTTTATCGCCACGATCAATTGGCGACCTCGGATTGCCCCCAGCGTCCCTCTATGGCCCTGCCTTGCTTGGGCTCTCCAATTCTTTGTTTGTGAGTCCATGCGGACCAGGCGACACGATCCACAAAAGTGGATTAGGAGGCGTGAATGGATACATCATTTATGGTCCAAGCGCATAGGACCCTGCCTATACGACAAATCCCAGTAACGTTCATCAAGGCTATCTCGAACAGTACGGGGTGCATGCTGCGTTATTTGTTGACCAATACTGCAATACAAAGGGAACTAATTTGATGCAGCGAACTTTGCAAAAACGAGCACTCGCTGTTCTGATATCTGGTCAAGCAATAAATCGCAACGTATTGGGGAACGCAGCCACGCTTTTCTGGTACTCAGACCTTTCGCATTGATCTAAGGAGGAACAAGTGAACTGGAAAATGTTGCTGATCGCGACCATCGGAGCGCTCTTAGTCTCGACTGCACTGGTTTTCGCAGGCGACCAAGGCGGAGGCGGATTGCCGGGAGCATGCGGGCCTGAACCGGTGCCGGCACCAGGCTGTAAACCAACTGGCAACTGTGGCCCGCGCGATGAGTGAAATGGCTCGTATCCGCTCGGCGGAAATTCTTACTATGCTTGTTGCAGACAAGCCGGCCTCAACAAGTGTATTCAAACACTCGCGAGGTGGAAGTGTTGCGGCAGTTGGAAAGCGTATTGCTATGACGACTCTGTTTTCGGCATCTTGTGCCACACAGGAGGAACAACTTGCCAATAGGTGAATCAAACCAGACTGTTCATAGCAATAAAATTGCCATTTTTGTGCCTCTTGCCGTTGTACTTGGTGCGTGTGCCTACTATTTGTTCCGACCTCCGGAGTCGCTTGAAGACGCAGCGGCCAGGATTGTAACTGCCGTTCTTCGTGGTGACCACTCAACGTTATCCGCATATACAACGGAAGATGAGCAAAGCGTGACGGGCCTTAGTAAAACAAACATGGCACGGCTGATCAACCATGTCGTTAGTCCTTGTCTAAATGGCTTTGACCCAATCGGAGAACCAGAGCGTATAACTTTCAGTGGCGGAAGTCAGCTGTTGTATGTTCAAACGCTTCGCCATTCTGACGGACGCAGGGCAGATATTTCTGTCCATGTCGAGCGGAATGGCAAGCGAGCTCAGTCAAATGGAATGTCGGACACACTTTGCTTCGCAGCAATCTCGACAATGGCATCAGTAGATGGCAAGTATCCGGAAGGAACTGAACTTGCAAAACGCATCGTTTTGCTCGTAGGTGAGTTTGCTCCGCAATTTGAATCGGTCGGAATCACGGCTGCTATTCAACCAGTCGAGTCCGATTTCAAGGCGATGACTTGGTTAGAGGTGCAAAAGCATTGGACCGCGCTGGCTGAACGTTGAAACAACAATCGCGATGGCTACCGCCCGCCGCGCTTGCGGTCGACGATGCTGCCACGAGTCGCAAGCGCCAGCGGATCGCCTTGCACAATCCTAAGCTCGGCACCAGGATAGTACGCGCCGAGTATCTGCAGATAGCTCTGGCCGGCTAATGCCCTGCCTTTTGCGCCCTCTTGGCACATCCCAACGCCATGACCCCAGCCGCGGCCTGCAAACTCCCATCCGACCGCCGTCCGGCCCACATTGAACCAAGTGCTTCGAAGCCGATCGATTCCCAACACCCACCTAAGGTCATTTCCGCGAATCGTCGCCTCACCATGAGTGCCCACAATGCGCACCGATGCGACGCGGCCAGATGAAGTCGTCTCTGCAATCCAAACTTCCACCACGGCCCCAAGGCTATATCCACCGGCGCGAAGCAAGTTCTCGAACTCCTGTTGTGTATAGGCTGTGCTCCAAGTCATCAACCTCGCACCCTCCGCATAGGGCCTGCCCCTCTCATCGACATCCGGGAAGCTCGTCAAATAAGGCACCGGCGAGCCTCCCCAAACTTCGTGGCAATTCTCTGTTTGTCCTCCGCTGACAGCCCCGTAGATCGCATTGACGACTGCGCCGTTATAAAACAGCACCTGCCGCCTGGTTGCTTGAACGGCAGCGGTTGACCTGGGGTCCTCCTTCTCCATTCCAAAGTAAGCCTGAGTGCGGACGGTGTCATCGACATCGTAGGGCTGATCTTTGAAGTGGCCGATTTTCCGCACCGTGTAGGAACGCGCAGCCACCGCCTGCGCCTTCAAAGCCTCAGCAGGAGAGGAAGGCGACATCTCGCAAGGCAATACGCCCTGCAAGTACTCTTCCAGAGGAATTTCATTGACTGCGTATAGACTTCCCCCTGATGTCCCAAAGAACAGCCACCCGCGATACCTTCGACTTTGCTTGGGACCGGTCAAACCTAAGACGGATGCCTCGGATGCCACATACGCTGTCGAAACCGTAGTGCCCGCAACCGCGACCAGGCCGTCTGCTGATCGCCTGATTGTGATGCTGCTGTTCGGCCGGTAAACACCAAGTCGGCGCTGGGACCTTGCGTCGTATACCGCGAATTGCGCCGGCGAAGAGACTGAGAACTCCGTCGTTTGGCCATGGCTGACCAAGCCAACTCGAACGACGTAGGTAGGTTGAGCGTATGCGCCGACGAATGCGGCGACAATCGACGCGAAGAAGAATGCGGCTTTCACTCCGTTTAGCATAATCGGGATCGTCCCTGATCGCCGTTAGGCTATGAAGCGAGGCTTAGCCGGCACTGCTGGCTGCGGCGACTGTGGGCCCGCGCTGTCCACCTGGAGCTCCGCCACCTGGGGCGCCTCCACCGGGTGCACCGACCAACCCGCCGCCTCCGCCCGCCTGCTGTCCTCCGCCTTGCGGAGCCGCTGCCTCGGAGTTCGTCTCGATCATTCGCGGCGTCACTGCCTGCGCATTGAGCGGTGCGCGAACCGGTTCTGCCGGTGTCGGCGCAGGTACCGGATCCTTCCTCATGAAGAAGAAAATACCGGCGGCGATGAGGCCGACCACGATTGCCCCGACGATGACGGGAAGGTCATTGCTGCTTTCTTGTTGGGCCATTCTCTTATGCTCCTGAAAAAACGCTTTGCGATGCTTTTGACGCGATTAGTGGCGAAAGTGTCGCACACCTGTGAACACCATTGCAACCCCTAAGGCGTCCGCAGCCGAAATTACATCGGCGTCCTTCTTGGAGCCACCAGGCTGGACGATCGCTGAAATCCCCGCATTAGCCGCAGTCTCGATGCTGTCAGGAAACGGGAAAAAGGCGTCACTGGCGAGAACGGCGCCCATTGCGCGATCACCGGCCTGTTCAAGCGCAAGCCGCACAGACTGAACTCGGTTCATCTGGCCTGCCCCTGCACCGTACATTCCGTCTGCCCCGCCCACGACGATCGCGTTCGACTTGACATGCTTTGCGATAGTCCACATCGCTCGCAAGGCGCTCTCTTGTTCAGTATTTGGACGGGCTTGCGTGACTGTCCTCCAATCGACAGGGCCTTCCACGTCAGCGTCTTGAACAAGCGCCCCCCCTCTGAGGCCCCGAATGGATTCGAATCCACCGCTTGGCCGTTCGCCGGCCACCAGTATCCGAACGTCTTGGCCCCAGCCAGAACGCGATTTGAATCTATCAAGCGCTTCGTCGCCGATCGACCCGCAGACGACGACTTCGAAAAAGTTGCCTTTCTCCGTCATCGCCTCTGCAACTCCGTCATCGAGTTCCCCAGGCACAGCGACGATTCCACCGAATGCGGAGATCGGGTCGGTATCTCGAGCACGAACAAATGCTTCGGCAGTCGACACCGACCATGCCGCGCCGCACGGGTTGCCGTGCTTGACAATGACTATCGGTCGTTGTCGAGTCGGCACCGTCACTTCCAAATCACACGCAAGTTCCCACGCTGCTTCTGCATCGAGGTAGTTGTTGTAGGAAAGCTCCTTCCCCCAAATTTGCTTCGCTCCAACGACACCTTTTCCTTGAAACGGACGCACGTAAAGCGCACCGCTTTGGTGAGGGTTCTCGCCATAGCGCAGTTTTGACGCGAGCCGATATCCGATGGTTAGCGAGTCAATCTCAAAGTTCGCAATCCCTTCAGACAAATACTCCGCAATGATTGAGTCATAGTAGGCGGTGTGAGCGAACGCTTTTGCGCGAAGCAATTCGCGGAAGTCGTCGGCCTCTGCATCGATCGCAGACAGAACATTCGAATAGTCTTTCGGATCGACAACGACAAAAACGCGTTCAGCGTTCTTTGCAGCAGCACGAATCATTGCCGGACCACCAATATCGATGTTCTCGATTGCGTCTGCCTTTGATGCGCCACTCAATACCGTTTGCTCAAAAGGATAGAGATTCACTGCGAGCACTTCGATGGGTTTGATGCCGAGTTGCTCCATCTCTTCTAAATGGTGCGGCTTCTCCGGAATGCCGAGCAGTCCCCCATGCAGCTTCGGATGCAGCGTCTTCACTCGGCCATCGAGAATCTCTGGAAAGCCCGTGTAGTAACTGACACCCGTAACGTCGATGCCGTGTTCTTCCAAATGTTTGGCAGTGTTGCCGGTACTGAGTATTTCGAAGCCTCTTTGCACGAGTCCGGCAGCAAACTCAGCGACGCCTTCCTTGTCTGTTACAGAGATAAGAGCGTATCTCATGGGTTCTCCTTCTGGATGCGCTTGATTACGCGCATCAAATAGTCGCACTGCACGTCGAGCGAAAGGTTGGACAACGGTGGAACATGAACGAATCCTGACTTTACGCTCGGCCACTTCGCTGCCATTCGATAGTACAGGTAGTTGCAAAGATAATCGCCTGCATCCCGATTGGGTTTCCAAGCGCGAGTAGCGTATTTCCAATTTCCGAAAAGCGAACCGTTGATTGTTTCTGGGCCATTTGGATCGATCTTCGTTTTGCCCAATACGACACCGTCCACATCACGTGAAGTTCCAACGCGATTCCTTGCAATCCGCTCGACTCGCAATCGATCGCAAGGTGCCCCAACGCCTAACATAAGAACTGCCTTTGCATCGCTGGAAAAGTTTTCGACGAATTGATCGACCGCTTTGTATGACACCGGAATGACGACGGCGGCTTCTCCAAAAAGCCTATGAGCGATGACTTCGCTGGGATTCTGCTCGAATGCACCGAATGGACCGAATGCGGTAACCAGTAGGCTGCGCATCAACCGGACAGACTGCCTCCATCTCCGGGAGCGACTCCAACGGGCTGTTTAATTTTGATCGTGATTTTTTGTGAAACCGGTCGATTGTCGCTGTCATAGACGGTAAGGGTGAAAGTCGTCGTCCTGCGCAAGAACACGGTGGCCGACCCTCTTTCGACATCGAAGTCCGGAACCGCAGGATCGATCGTTGCGCGAGCTGCGTTTCCAACCGACCACTCCAACGTTATCGGTGTGTCTGGCTCGATTTCTTTGTCACCGATTGGATCGCCGAGCAATGTCGCGCGGAACATCGTTATCTGCGCCTTGCTTGGAACTTCAACGGTTAGCGTCGCGCTCTTTTGCGCCGCCTGTCCCGACTTATTGAACGCCGTCAATGTCAATTCGATGCGACCTTCTCCAGATGCAGTGAATTGAAAAGTCTCGAAGTTGATCGGCAACGTGTAGTTAAATGGTTGAAGAATGATGCGGTCGGCATTCTGCACTTTGTATGTCACAGTAACCGTCGTGCCTGGCGTAGTTTTTGCAGGTGACACAGTCATCGCTTCAATGACAGGCAGCGGCTCTTGCTCCGGAATCTTTGCAATGACTTCGATCTCATCGAACGGAGCACTCTTTCGTCCGCTGTCGTTCATAGCGACGATGTTGAATTTGACTGTCGCGTCGACCTGAACTTCCAACTCTCCAGTTGGACCGCCTGTGATAACGCGCCCATCGCTTAGCTCGATCTCTACTCGTGTGGCGTGCGCAGCCTCCCAAAACAGCTTGATCGTTTCGCCAGAGAGAACTTCGTACTTGCTTGCATGAAACGCCTTGATGTAGGGGTCTTGAGGGCGATTCATGAACCAAAAGAATCCGAAGAGCAACAGGATTAGTGCAACAGCAAGAACTGCAGGAGATACCGTTGCCTTGCGTTCGATTTGAGCTTGAGCATTGCTCGATACGTGAGGGTTGTCCACACCGCGCGCCGAAACCGTAAATCCAAACAACCGTGGAGTCCCAAGAAACGGAAAATGAGATGGCTGGACCGTCAGCCTGACTTGCTTTTGCTGGCCAGGTGCAAGTGAGACGCGCTCCTGTGCGAACTGATACGTGCATCCGTCCTCTGGATCATCGGCGAACAGTTGCAAGTTGAGTTCCTCGTTCCCGAGGTTGATCGCCGTAACGGTGTACGGAGCTTGTTTCGAAAGTGCGCTCGCAGACTCGCGTCTCGGCTCGACCTCGATGCTCACGAGACTGAATGGCTCGACCTCCAAAACTCCCTGAGCCTCTTCAGCATGGCCGGTCTCAAGAGATCGAACCTTTACGAGAAATGGGTAGCTGCCGGCCTTGCTCTCAGCCGACCGGGGAGGCTTGATCAGCGCTTTTTGCTGCTTTTCCTCGCCTGGGCCTAACGTGAAAGAAGCCACCGGAATGGCCACCCACTCGGCATCGAGTCCTTCGATCTCGATCTCGTACCGGTCCGCTGCGTCGCTCCGGTTGGACACCGACACTACGAGCGTTGCGGCGTTTCCGGGCTCGACGTGAAGCACGTCCTTAGACAGGCTAACCCCGAACATCGGGCGAGATTATAACCGCCTCAAGCAGAACTGGGGTACCCGAACCGAGTCAGAACCCCAGGCTGACAAGCTTCGTGCTGCCTTAGATCGCGCATCCGACTGCAATTGACTTTGGGGCACCTTGGAAGTCGACGGATGGCGGGTCTACGCGCAAGTAAGAAGCGATAACGCCAACTGTCTCCTTCAGGGAACTCTCTGAATAGCCCACCCACACCCTTGAGACTCTTCCGTCGGGGCCGATAAGCAACGAAGTCGGCGAACTCTTCACTTTATAGGTCTCGATATGTTCGTAATCTGCATCGCAAATGACCGGAAAGGTCAACTTGTGCGACTGATTCCACTTGCTGAACCCGACAAGGTCGTCGCTCGCAATGCCGATGACGCTTACCGCCTTCGACTTGAACGCCTGGTGGATCCTCTCGTAGTACTTGTTCGCTTCGTCGTTGACAGGGCAGTTTGTGCTGATGAAGTAAACGAAAACGGGGCCCTTTTTAAGTGCTTCCTCGAGTTTAAACTCCTTGCCATCTGACCCTGTGGCCACGATCGAAGGAGCTCGCCTGCCAAGAAGGGAGTCTTGGGGCTGGATTGCCGAACCAAGCGTTATTGCGAAAACGGCCATGGATCCGACGAGGCCGGCCAATCCGGCGGTTTTGTTCATGATATGGATTATACGTTCAGTATCTTCGAATGCTCCGGGTAGATTGAGATTTCATGCGAGTCGGAATTGTTGGAGCGGGCATCTCTGGTCTCGCAGCGGCTCGCAGACTCCAGCAGGCCGGCCACGAACCTGTGGTTTTCGAAGCGGCCCCAGCCGTAGGCGGCAGGGCGACGACCATCAAGCTGATGAATTGCCTCGCCGATCCCGGTCTCCAAGCCTACACCCCTCGCGGAATGGCCATTGAGCGTGTGCTGCTGAACGAATTGCCGACTAAAGGCCTTCAAAAAATCGAAAAGCCGATCCACATCCTATCGCATGGTAGGCCGATTCCTGGTTCACAAGAAAAAAACCTTCAGCCAAGGTACACCTATGAGTCAGGTGCCGTCCGATTTCCAGAGCTGCTGTCCGAGGGACTCGATGTTCGACTTGATTCTCCAGTCGAGTCCCTGGAAAAGCGACAGAACAGGTTCTCGATTCGCGGCGAAGAATTCGACTCGTTGATCCTTACCCCGCCATTGCCCGAAGTCGGTCGACTTCTTGGCACAATCGGCAAGTCCCGCAGCATCGCAAACGCGAGCTACCGGCCCTGCTTGTCAGTTGTCCTTGCCTATGACGTTGCCCTCAACCCTTCGCCCCCTTACTCCGCGCTTCTTTCTGACGATCGCATGTCCCCGGTCTTGTGGTTGGGGATCGAAACGGAGAAGTCGAAGAACCGAGCTCCCGAGGGTTGGACAGTCTTCGTGGCTCAGTTCGGGCCTGGTTACAGCAGGCAGCACTTGGAAAGCCCTGAATCGTCCATCGTGCCGGTCTGCCTTTCGCTGGTCGCAAGACTCTTCGGCCCAAGATTTGCCTCACCCGTCGGTCAATACGTCAAGAGGTGGGTCGAGTCGCAGCCGGAGCGCGTTGCACTCTTCCAAAGTGTCAATCCGAACGGCGAAAGGATCATTGTCGCAGGGGATGGCACGTACGCAGGCAGGGCTGAAAATGCGTATGAGTCGGGTTTGATGGCAGCAGATCGAATCCTAAGAATGGAAGACCGCTGAGAACGACATCACATCCGAAGTGCGTCTAAAATTCCTAACGTGCTCTCCATTCTGCTGTTGCTCTCTGTTCAATTGCCCGTCGGGCCGCACTTGCCCGCCAGGACGATGCCCGAAATTCACGCCATCAACATCCGTGTGCAGGAGCTTCTAAAGGAAAGCAAATTTGACGAAGCAGCGGAAGCTCTGAAATCATGGCCTGGCCCAACAATTCGATACCGAGTCATCGACTCAACTGGAACTGGGTTAGGCGAGAATGCCATCGGCGCGGACAAGGAAGCGGCCAACGTTTGGAGAGAATCGACCGAGAATCGCGTCTCGTTTGAAGTCTCCGATGACGAGCAAGTGATTCTCGAATTCATTCGAACTGCACCTCCGGGTGACAATTTGCCAAAGTGGGTCGACGGAAAGCTGCATGCGAAAATCGCACTGGGTTACGGTGAGCCGCGTCGAGAAATGCCGCGAAGATCAGTAATCATGGCCATCGCGAAAGCATTCGGCATGGCGATCGGTCACGCGCCCATGCAAAGGCACGGATTCATCATGGGCGTTGACGATAGACTTGAAATGGTTGGTCATGTCGGACCAACAAGCGCCGAGTTAGACAATGTCATGCATCTGCTGGAAGCGCGAGAGCGATTGGAACTCGCAATCAAAACGAAAACGCAACTGACTCCCGCAAAGCCAAAACTCGTCATGACACCGACCGATGTCAACTTCGGAATCATCGACGAAGGCGACAAACCGCGAGCGCAGATAATGCTCAAGAACGCAGGAAATGCACCGCTCGAGTTCGCTGTCGATGCAAGCTGTCGATGCCTGTACTTGCAAACGATCGAACCGCTTGCGCCAGGAGAAACTCGTGTCGTCGAACCGGGTGTCGACTCGACAGGATTTATGGGAAGACAAGCGAAGGAGATTTACATTCACTCAAGCGATCCCGTAGAACCGACACAATCAATCGCGCTTCGCTTCGAATCCGTACCAGAGTATCGTGTCGTTCCTGACGCGATCCAGCGAATCGCTCTCGCCGATGACGGCCCCACGACCTTCGAAATAATCGTTTACTCGTTTCCAGGAAGAGCCATCCGTGTCATGTCCGTGCGGGCGAATCTGCCTGAAGCGAAAACCGAAATCCTGCCTTTCAACGGCGACGTCGTCGATCAAGCGTTTTCGAAAGAACCGATTCGTCGAACCGGTTACAAGATCAAAGTCACGTTCTTGCCGGAGTTCCGATCAGGATCTGGATTCTTGAATCTTGCAATTGAAACTGACAGCCATTCACGACCGTTGCACCACGTCACACTGCAAACTCAAAAGGGAATCGCAGCATCACCGCCGAGCGCCTACTTCGGCGGAATTCCAACTGACGAGAAAACTTCGAGGTCCTTTCGTATCTCTCATCCGACTGAACGGTTTAAAATCGTCGACTTCTCGCTTGAAGGCGGTCCTTTCACCATTGAGACGACACCCGACGATAGCGACGGATTCGGATATCGAGTGACCGTCACCTACAACGGTGGCCACAAAGGTCCGATTTCGGGGCAGATCACGATCAAAACCGACCATCCGAAGTACAAGGAAATAACCGTTCCTTTGACCGGTCATACACGATGAAGTATCTGTTGCCAACCGCATGCGCATGCATTGCAATCATCGGCTTTACAGCGAAACCGCCGGATGAACCTGAATTGAGACTCGTTTTCACGGGCGACATTCGCGGATACTTGTCACCGTGCGGATGTTCGAAACCGCAAATCGGCGGCGTGCTTCGAATGGCCGGCGTAGTTCGAGCATTGAAAAAACAGCCAAACACCGTTTACGCAGATCTTGGAAACTGGACCATGGCTGCCGGAAGACAAGACGAATTGAAAGCAGACGCGCTCGCCGAAGTGTTTCGATCGCTTGATCCAGATGCACTGAATATCGGTGCACTCGATGCGAAGCTGGGAAGAGACTTGCTGATTGCGCTCAACGAATCGACAAATAGCAGATTCATCTCATCGAACTTTGCTGTAGGTTATGAGAATCGTATTGTAATGAGAGATGGTGCACTGTTAACGACCATCATAGGCCTCATGCCGGATTCTGAAGCGGAGCGATATGGTGCATTGAGGAAGACCAGTCGGCAAGCAATGGCTTCATCGAACGCTGACATATTGCTGTTTGCAGGAAGCTTCGATGAAGCAAAAGCATTGATCGACGAAACAAGCTATGCAGGACTTGTCATCTTCTCTCAAAGCGGAGATCCGACGAATGCGCCCATCCAATACAAGATGGCAACCCTCGTCAGCCCGGGCGACAAGGGCCGATTCGTCGGCTACATAGAAAGAAAGAACGGAAAGTGGACAAACCTTCGCACGATTTCACTCGGTCCCGAACACTTCGACGATGAAGACGCGCACATGGCCTACCACGCATATCTCGAACGAGTCAGCTCAGAAAAACTTCTCGAAGCGATACCAAGAACTAACGAACTGGGATACGTTGGTAGCGATGCTTGCACGTCTTGTCACACCGACGCGCATGCGATTTGGATCGAAACGAAGCATGCAAATGCGCTTGAAACGCTGGAGAAAACTGGCAACGACCGTGACCCCGAATGCGTCGGTTGCCACGTCGTTGGATTGAATGCGATATCAGGATTTCGATCCCGAACGCTTACTCCCTCAAAAGCAGACGTCGGATGCGAAAGCTGTCACGGTCCCGGCGACAGGCATTTGTCGATGCCGTATGAACCCTACGGAAAAGCAGGAGAAGCTTCGTGTTTGCCGTGCCACAACGCCGACCATTCGCCAGGCTTCGACTTCAAAACCTACTGGGAAAAGATCAAGCACTAACGGCGCGCGCCAACGAGATTTGTAATCCAAGATCCTTCTAATTTAGAAGTGTTCACTCCGCCCCCACTTCGGCTTGCGTGAATGAAAATCCCGTCGCCGACATACAAGCCGGTATGCGTCACTCTTTGCCGCGCCCGGTCCGTGAAATAAAGTCTATCACCAGGCCGGAGTTCTGCAAGGTTGTTGATTGGCTGGCCAACGTGAATCTGTTCGGCAGCAGTCCTGGGCATCTCAACGCCGACCTGTCTAAACAGTTGCTGCACCAGCCCGCTGCAGTCGATGCCTCGGGTCAAGCTGTTTCCCCCAAAGACATAAGGGGTGCCCACGTACTTGAACGCTTCCCGAACGCACCAGGCCCGCCAATCACCGCCAGGGAGAATTCTTGCATTCGACCCCCTGTTCTGCATGCCGCTCGTGTCGACTCGCGGCGCAGTCGATTGCTCATTTTTCTTGAGGCTGACCTCGTAGGGTAAGCGGGTTACCGCTTCTGCCCGGACATAGCCGTTGGAGCCATCGGCCATCACGATGCAAATCCACTCTTCGTCCATGCTGCGCATGGCCACATAGGTGTCTTTCTTCCCGACATACAGCACTCGGGAGTTCGTAGCCGGCTTCTGATAGATGTTTGCGTCTTGATTGAGCTGGCCGAGTTTTCCGATCGCGGCGCGATCGGACTCACTGGCCTGCGAAAAACCCGCACAGACGGCGGTCACGGCAATGGCGGCGATGATCAGTCGAACCAGTTTCATAAGGCAGGTTCGGGCGAATTATGCCACAGCTTGGTCGGATGGTCGCCCATAACTTATGTCGGCATTACGCATCCGAAGGTTCAGGGTGATCCCGAATTCTTGGGTTCCAGTATTTTTGCTGGCGGACACTAACCCCTTCTCGGACTGAACTCTAAAAGCACTAAGCAATTGTGCCGGCTTTGCCGACGTCTATTGAACGATCAATGCGCTCGAAGAGTCATAATGCTGATAGCAGGTCAAAAATGGCCTGCTCTTTGCTTGCATTAGGATGGTCTGGCAGCCGTCCTGTCTGAAAAGCATATAGGCTAAGGAGAAAAGAGAATGATCATTCGAAACAAGCTTGCAGCCGTTAGCGCGGTCGCAGCTTTCACATTTGCCAGCGCGAGCGCGGCAATCCTTGTCAACCAAACACCTCATTCCGTCGACGGATACTATTCCGATGGTGTCGCTGGGCAGTTCTACGATCAGCGAATGGCCGACAATTTCTCGCTCGGCATCGAATCGAACGTGACCAAGATCGTCTGGTGGGGCAGCTCAGAGAACTGGCAGTTCCCTGACCTCACCAACTTCTCGGCCTGGGTCCTTCGAATCTACAACGACTCAGCCGGCAACGTGGGAAGCGAAGTCTTTAACACGACGGTCGCCAAAGCTTCGACCAACCCAACCGCCACCGGGCAGCAGAATAGCCTGGGAGGAAACGTCTACCGGCAGGAAGCCGCAGTTGCCGTCAATCTACTTGCAGGTAACTACTGGCTGTCGATCGGCAGCGTCAATATCTCTCCCGGCGACGACGCTTGGGTTTGGTCTGCAGCTCAAAACACTTACGACGACAAGTTCGCGGCTGAGTTGGGCTTCGGTAACGGTTACCAGACGTTCACAGGGTCTGGTGATTTGTCCTTCCAAATCGAAGGCGATCCAGTTCCTGAGCCTGCGACGATGCTCGCGCTCGGAGTCGGCCTCGCTGCTCTCGCGGCCCGCCGCCGACGCAAGTAAGCCGCAAGGCCGAAATGAAATCATCAGTCGAGCCCCTCTGAGGGGCTCGACTTCTTTTTTCAAGGGTCAATCGGTAGCCATAACCAAGCGCAGTCTCAGCTAACTAGTGAGGAGGCAGGAATCCTCCCACCAAAGCGCGAACACCGCACCATGATCTCCAGGCGCACGTTGCTTGCCGCCGCTGCCTCGCTGCCGGTTGCAGCCAGAGCCGCTCAGGACGTTCTCCGCGCAACCCCGCCAGTCGCCATATCCAGCTCAAATGGACTCGGAACGACCAAGAAGGCGGTAGAGCTGATGCGCGAAGGAAAGGACACCGTTGAGGCAGCCGTAGAGGGCGTCGTTTTAGTCGAGGACGACCCGAACGACACGAGCGTCGGCTACGGCGGCCTCCCGAACGAACTCGGCGTCGTCCAGCTTGACGCGAGCGTGATGCACGGGCCGACGATGCGAGCCGGTGCAGTAGGGTGCCTTGAGAGCATCAAGAACCCGTCACGGGTTGCAAAAATGGTCATGGAGCGCACCGACCATGTCCTCCTCGTCGGTCCGGGAGCGCTCGCCTTCGCGAAAGCGATGGGATTCCAAGAAGAGAATCTTCTGACAGAGCGCGCCCGCCGAGCATGGCTCCGCTGGAAAACGACGCTCTCCGATCAAGACGACTGGCTCTCAGACGAAGAGATGAAGGCCGATTTCGACTACATCGAACCCAGACATCCAGACGCGATGGCCCACCGCCCCACAGGCACGATCAGTTGCATCGCCCTAAACGACAAGCGTGAAGTCAGCGGTTGCACGACGACGAGCGGTCTGGCCTACAAACTCCCAGGCCGCGTGGGCGACTCTCCCATCATCGGCGCAGGGCTATATGTCGATGGAGAAGTCGGCGGTTGTGGCTCGACGGGTCGTGGAGAAGCGGTCCTACAGTCCTGCGGATCGCGAACCGTCGTCGAAAACATGAAGCGGGGAATGACTCCTGCCGAGGCAATCCTCGACGTCCTCAAGCGAATCTGCGACCAAACCAAGTCGCCGCGCCTCCTCAATCGACCCGGCAGACCGAACTTCGATGTGAACTTCTATGCGCTCCGAGTCGATGGAGCCTATGCTGGCGGGCGAATCTATCGCGGCGGCCGATTCGCTGTGAACGACGGCGGCGAGTCGAGACTGGTCGACTCGGTCTATCTATTTGAGAATGCCCGTTGAGTAACTACTGGCCCTGATTGAGCCGCTTCTCTAACTCTTCCAGTTGCGCGTCGACCGAGTCTCCAGAAATCTGCACCTCTGTGGTCGGCTCCGAAGCGAGCCCAAGCCGTTTCTCAAGCGCTTGCAGCTCCTCCTCGGCAGCCATGTCCATCGCCGTGTCTTCCATCTTCATGATCTTCCCGGTGATGGAGTTCTGCATCATCTCGTTGCGCGCCGCGGCCTCTGACCGAACTTCCCGGATCTTTTCAGCCGCGCTTTCAAACGTGCCGAACTGCGCTTCGGTCGTGAACCCCTCCAAAGCCTTGTTGATGCTCGACTCGATCTGCGCCTGCTTGTACTGCGCTTTCATGGCGAGCGCTTCTGCGGTCTTCTTGCGAACTTCTTCTTCTTGGCGCCGAATCGCAAGCTTCACGACTTCCACGGTTTCGTTCGCCTGGGCCAACGAGCCGCGAAGGCTCTCGAGCGTCGTCAGATAATTCGCTCTTTCGCGCAAAAACTGTCGAGCCAAGTCGCGGTTGCCTTGTTTGAGTGCCGCCGCCGCCTGGTTCTCGAGCTGCGCGGTCTTCCGCTCATGGTCATCGACCATGGCTTGCAGGTTGTTTCGCTGGGTAATGGCCTGAACGGCCTTCTCTTTGTTCTGCTGCAGGGTCTCTTGCATGTCCCTGCGCGCCTGATCCAGCATGATGTCCGGATCTTCGAGTTTGTTCATCCAGCGGTTGAAGATGGCCCGAAGCCAGTTAAAAAAGCGTCGCATGCGTACTCCCGATCGTCGGTGGCGGCATTATACTACTGATGGGCTTCCCTTCTGGGTTTCGAGGGCCGCCGAACGGCGGGGCGGTAGAATCCATCCGTGAAGTTCACCGCAGCAGCGGTCCAAATTGCGCCGATTAAGGCGGACGTTTCGGCCAACCTGACAAGGATTGGACAAGCGATCCAAAGATGCTGCGAGGAGAGAGTCGACCTTGCGCTGTTTCCTGAAACAGCGCTGACCGGATACTTCTTGGAGGGAGGGGTCGTCGATGCCGCCGTTTCCACCCTCGAACTGGCTGCAATGCTCGACACCACGTATAAGCCGGACCGACCCATCGACGTCGTCCTCGGCTTCTACGAACGCTCAGATGGCAACATCTACAACTCTGCCTGCCACTTTTCCGGAACGTCAGAAGGCTGGAAGGTCGTTCACACGCATCGCAAGTTTTTCTTACCGACCTATGGGGTCTTCGATGAAGAGCGATTCGTAGCGCGCGGTCGAGACATCTCAGCATACGAAACACGATTTGGCCGATTCGCGATGCTGATCTGCGAAGATGTCTGGCACTCGGTAAGTGCGACGATCGCAGCACTTAAAGGCGCACAAGTGATTTGCGCGATTTCTGCATCGCCGGCCCGCGGCTTCTCGGGCGACACGTACGACAATTTGGATCATTACCGCAGGCTCCTGCGTGCGATTGCGGAAGAGCACGGCGTGTGGGTCGTCAACTCGATGCTGGTCGGATTCGAAGGCGGAAAGGGCTTTTCGGGCGGCAGCATGGTCGTTTCTCCGACCGGCAGAATCGTCGCCGAAGGGCCGGAACTGGAAGAGCACTTCTTGATTGCGGAAGTAGACATGGATCAGATCGGCATCGCAAGGCAACGATTCCCCGCATTGGCAGACCTAAAGAGCGTTCTGGAAGACGTGGTGCGCGAATTCGAAGAGGTCAATCGAGACGAATGTCAACAGAAATAAATGCGCTGCCCATTTACCGCGCGAAAGCATTCGACACTGAGTCGGACCTTGACCTTCGGATCAATCCGGTTCTTATTACCGACTTCTTGGTGAAGTTTCTCCGCGATGAGTGCATCAGAAGACGCGGCATCGAAAAGGCCGTACTTGGCTTGTCCGGCGGTGTCGACTCTGCTGTCGCGACCTACCTTTGCACGAAGGCATTTGGACCAAAAAACGTGACGGTGTTTCGAATGCCGTACAAACTAAGCTCCGTTGAAAGCTTGACACACGCGCAAGCCGTTATCGATGATCTGGGAATTGAATCGCGAACCATCGACATCACCGACATGGCAGACGGTTATCTTCAAATGGAGCCGGACGCCTCTCCGACGAGAATAGGAAACGTCTGCGCAAGATGCAGAATGATCGTGCTGTTCGACCAAAGCGCAAAACTTCGAGCGTTGCCGATTGGAACGGGAAACAAAACGGAACGGATGTTCGGCTATTTCACTTGGCACGCAGACGATGCTCCGCCGATCAACCCGCTCGGCGACCTCTACAAAATGCAGGTTTATCAATTGGCGCGTCATCTCGGAGTTCCTGACGCTATTGTCGACAAGCCGCCAACTGCTGACCTCGTTCAAGGACAAACCGACGAAGGCGACTTCGGAATCACGTATCAAAAAGCTGATCGCATTCTCGCACGTTTGCTGAATGGTTACTCGCCGGCGAAACTAATTGAACTTGGGTTCGACAAGAACGAAGTCCAGATCGTCGTGAAGCGAGTCGATTCGACGCACTGGAAGAGACGACTGCCGACCGTCGCGATGATATCGAGCAGCGCCATCGGTGAATTCTATTTGCGTCCGGTCGATTACTGACCGGCTGGTACAATCGCGCACCCATGCCCCATCTCGTCCTCGAAGTTGGCTGCGAAGAGTTGCCCGCGCATTCCGTTCGACGCGCCGTTGAATCGCTTGCGTCATCAGTAATGAACGGCCTTCGCGAATCCAAACTCATCAATGAAGACTTCGAGTTGAGAACCGCATGTACGCCAAGAAGGCTAATCGTAGGCGTGGATGGCGTTCTGACAAAGCAGGCGGATGAAACGATTGAAAAGCGTGGTCCATCCAAGCAGGCTGCGTTCGACAGCGACGGCAATCCGACGAAAGCATTGGAAGGATTCTGCAGATCGAATGGTGCCGATGTGTCAGCCGTGGAAGTGAGAGACGACTATGTGTGGATTCGAGCGGATGCAAAAGGACGAACTGCGCACGAAGTGCTTTCAGAGGTTCTGACGCAGGCCATACAGTCGATCCCGTTCGACAAAACGATGCGCTGGGGATCCGGAAGAATGCGATTCGCAAGGCCGATTCGCTGGATCCTTGCAGTTTTTGACCGAAGTGTCGTTCCATTCCAAATAGAAACCGTCGAAAGTGGCAATCACTCTTACGGACATCGCTTTCTCTGCCCGGATCCTTTCGAAGCGCATTCATTTCGTGAATTGATTGACTCGCTCAGAGATCGATTCGTCGAAGCAGAACCTGCAAAACGAGAAGCGCTAATCCGCAAAGAAGCCGCGGAACGATCTGAAAACAAAGCGATCCTTTCCGACTCGCTCGTCGATGAAAATGTTTTCCTCACCGAGTGGCCTCACGCGATTGAAGGCTCTTTCCGCGAAGAGTTCCTGATACTTCCTCGGCCGGTCCTTGTTACTGCGATGGCAAAGCACGAAAGGTTCTTTCCAATCGAAGATGAAACTGGCGACATTACAAATCGATTCATCAGCATCATGAATGCCGGAGACGAAGGTGTCGTTCGAAGAGGCAATGAGTGGGTATTGAACGCGCGATTCAACGATGCGCTGTTCTTTTATCAAGAGGACTCGCGAACTTCGCTTGAGCAATTCCTCGAAAGAACGGAACGAATCTTATTTCAAGAAAAGCTCGGCTCAATCAGGCAAAGAGCGGATCGAATCGCGTCGCTTGCAATGCGAATTGCAGAACAAGCGAGCCTCTCCCAAGAAGAAGTCAAATGGTGCTTCGAAGCGGGCAGGCTGTGCAAAGCCGACCTAAGCACCGGGCTTGTCTCGGAGCTTCCTTCATTGCAAGGCCACGTCGGCGGCGAGTACGCGCGAAAGGAAAAGTATCCGGAAGCGATCTGCGAAGGCATTTCGAACCATTACGACCCCGACTATTCGCCATCCAATTCGCATCAATCCGTCGCGCTTGTCGTGATGTGCGCGGATCAATCAGATCGGCTCGCGGGTTACCTCGGCATCGGCGAAGCCCCAAAGGGCAGCAGCGACCCATATGCGCTTCGAAAAGCGGTCACAATGCTTGTTCACGCGCAATTGGGATGGAGCGCGCCGATGGCTGCGATCCACGATTGGATCGAATCCGCTGCCGAACTGTATCGCGAACAACGCTTTTCGATTGATCCAAACGCACAGATCATCGAACGATTCGATGCGATTCTCGAAGGCCGATACGAATCGATGCTGTCGGAGATCCGATATGACGCGCGAGAAGCCGTTTGGTCAGCGAATCACCGACAACCTTCAAAGCAGTTCTTAGAAAGAGCGAAGGCCGTTGCTGAACTCGCTTCGGACATTGCATTCGTGCGTACTGCCCGGCGCCCCATCAATATCGTGTCATCAGCAAAATCGAAAGGGATCGAATTCGACGAAGACAAAGGGCTGGAAACCATTGACCCTTCCACGCTCGAGCATGACGCTGAAAAGAAGCTGCTCGAAGCCGCCTGTGCGATTGAACCCAAAGTCTCAAATCTCGTCGAGTCGGCTAACTATCATCCGGTCGCGGCCACCCTTAGAGAACTTTCAGCCCCAATCGATGCGTACTTTGAATCAGTGATGGTCATGACGGACGACGAAGCGAAGCGAAGAATCCGACTCGAAATGCTGGCAGGAATCGCACGTCTTTTCCTGAGTCTCGGAGACTTCAGCAAGATCGTCATAGAAGGAGAATAAACCGTGCTTGCAGCCGTTCTTATCGCGTATCAAACGATCGATCCCTATCTGTTGCCAATCCCGGATGAAAAAACCGCTGAAGTGAAATTGGGAAAGATCACTCGAACGCACTACAATGCAGAAGTCGAAATCGACGCGATCGTCGAAGCCGCGCGAGGAAAGTACTGGGTCTACATCGGTGAAACGCACGACAATCCTCACGCTCACAAACTGCAAGCAGACATCATTCGCGCACTCGTCAAAGACGAGAGGACGGTCGTTGTCGGGATGGAAATGTATCAGCGCTCAGTGCAAGATGTGTTGTTCGAATGGAGCGCGGGAAAACTCAGTGAAGAAGAGTTCATTGAGAAATCTCAGTGGAAGACTCAATGGGGATTCGATTACGCGCTGTATAAGCCGATATTCGATGTCGTCAAAGATCACAGACTGCCTTTGATCGGACTGAACGTTCCACGCGATTGGGTGCGAACAGCCAGCCGCGAAGGCTTCGACGCTTTGCCGGAAGAGGCAAAGAAGCAATTGCCAGAAATGGATATGTCGAATGCGAATCACCGAAAAGTATTCGATGCCCTGGTCGGCGGTCACGCCGGCGTTGGCGCAGACGCCATGTACCGAGGGCAAGTGCTTTGGGATGAAGCGATGGCCGACTCCGCGCTTCGGTACTTGAAATCTCGGCCCACCGACGACAAGGTGCTGTTTGTTGTGATCGCCGGCAACGGCCACGTCATGTACTCTCAGGGTATCAACTGGCGAATCCTGAAGCGAACAGGAGAGGCCGGGATTACGGTCGTCCCAGTCGAGATGACGGAACCGATCCGAAAAGTCTCGGCCGGACTGGCTGACTTCGTCGCCGGAGTCTTGCCTACGAAGCGATAGCCAAGGCTGAACTCCCTTGACAACAACCCACTCCAAGCCTCATAATTAGCACTCAGAGGATGAGAGTGCTAACGCTCCGAGTCTCGGAGCGCCAAGCCCCGTCCCACAGATTCAGCCAAGGAGGTTTGGAAAAACCATGAAGATTCGACCCTTGGGCGACAAAGTCGTCGTCCAGGTCCTCGAAAAAGAGGACAAATCTGCCGGCGGGCTTTACCTGCCGGACTCAGCCCAAAAGAAGCCGCAGACCGGCAAAGTGATCGCCATCGGAGACGGCCGGCTGCTCGACGACGGAAAGCGCGCTCCGATGTCAGTCAAGGTCGGAGACAAAGTGCTCTTTAGCAAGTACGGCGGCAACGAAGTGCAGCTCGATGGCGAAGAAGTCACGATTCTGGATGAAGACCAGATCTACGCGATTCTCAACTAACGGAGGTTCAAAATAATGGCAGCAAAACAGTTACTCTACGATGAAACAGCACGACGCGCACTTGAGCGCGGAGTCAACAAAGTCGCCAACGCAGTCAAAGTCACGCTCGGCCCCAAGGGACGAAACGTCGTCCTCGATAAGAAGTGGGGCAGCCCGACGATCACGAAAGACGGCGTCACCGTCGCGAAAGAGATTGAACTCGAAGACCCGTACGAGAACATGGGCGCACAGCTCTGCAAAGAAGTCGCAAGCAAGACCAACGATGTCGCTGGCGACGGAACTACGACCGCGACCATTCTCGCACAAGCCATCGTCAACGAAGGACTTCGCTACGTCGCAGCAGGTGGCAACCCGATTGCACTCAAGCGCGGTATCGACAAGGCGGTTGAAACCGCTGTCGCTGAAATCGGAAAGCTCTCAACAAAAGTTAAAGACAAAGAGCAGATCGCCTTCGTTGCAACCATCGCAGGCAACGACGCCGAGATCGGAGAGCATGTTTCCGATGCGATGGATAAAGTTGGCAAGGACGGAGTCATCACGGTTGAAGAGAGCAAGAGCCGAGACACGTCGCTCGAAATCGTCGAAGGAATGCAGTTCGACCGAGGATACATCTCGCCGTACTTCGTGACCGACCCAGAGCGAATGGAAGCGGTTCTCGAAAATCCGCTGATCTTGATTCACGAAAAGAAGATCAGCAGCGCACAGGACTTCCTTCCATTCCTTGAAAAGGCAGCCCAAGCGCGACGCCCGCTCATTATCATTGCTGAGGATGTCGAGAGCGATGCGCTCGCAACGCTCGTTCTCAACAAGATCCGTGGCGTACTCCAAGTCGCAGCAGTCAAAGCCCCTGGCTTCGGCGACCGCCGCAAAGCGATGCTCGAAGACATCGCCATCCTCACAAATGGAAAGTTCATCAGCGAGGAACTCGGCGTCAAGCTCGAAAACGTCACAATGGATATGCTGGGAACCGCGAAGAAAGTCGTCATCACCAAAGAAGACACGACGATCATCGAAGGCGCAGGCAGCAAGAACGACGTGATGGGACGCATCAACGTCATCAAGAAGCAGATCGAAACGACGGACTCGTCCTACGACAAAGAGAAGCTTCAAGAGCGCCTCGCAAAGCTGAGCGGCGGAGTCGCGGTGATCAAAGTCGGAGCATCGACCGAAACCGAGCTCAAAGAGAAGAAGCACCGCTACGAAGATGCGCTCAGCGCAACGCGAGCGGCTGTCGAAGAAGGCATCGTTCCCGGCGGTGGAGTCACATTGCTTGCTGTGACTGAAGCGCTCACAAAGACGAAAGTCGAAGATTCCGATGAGCAAACTGGCATCAACATCGTTCGCCGAGCGCTCGAAGAGCCGCTTCGAACGATCGCTGAGAACGCCGGCCTCGAAGGGAGCGTCACCGTCGAAAAGGTGCGCGAAGCGAAGAAGGGCTTCGGTCTCGACGCGCGAAGCGGAGAACTCGTCGACATGGTGAAAACCGGAATCGTCGATCCAGCGAAAGTCACGCGAAGCGCGCTGCAAAACGCCGCTTCGATTGCGGGTCTCGTACTGACCACAGAAGCGCTTGTCGTTGAAAAGCCTGAGCCGAAGAAGAACGGTGTGCCAGGAGCGCATGATCACGGCATGGGCGACTTCGACTAATAGTCGAATCGATCAAAATCAATCGGGTAGGCCGGATTCGGCCTACCCGTTTTTTGTATGCGACCCCACGGGTAAATTTGCTTTCGATGCGCTGGAAAGGACGAAGACAGAGCGAAAACATTGAAGACCGCAGGGGCGCAGCTCCGATGATTGCAGGTGGCGGAATCGTCACGGTGATCATCGCGCTGGCCGTTTACTTTCTCGGAGGCGATCCAAGTGCACTAAAGGAGCTCACACAATCTCAAACGAGACCCGGCGTTTCTCAGGGAATCGATGACGAAGGACGAGAGTTTGTCGGAGTCGTGCTTGCCGATACGGAAGAAGTTTGGACTGCGCTGTTTGAGCGAATGGGTCGGCGATATGAGAAACCGCGATTAGTGCTCTTCTCCGGTCAAGTCCAATCGGCGTGCGGCTTCGCTTCCGATGCGACAGGGCCCTTCTACTGTCCGCCCGACAAAAGCGTCTACATAGACCTCTCTTTCTTCGAATTGCTCAAGTCGCGATTCGGTGCGCCTGGAGAGTTTGCACGCGCATACGTCATCGCTCATGAAGTCGGACACCATGTGCAAAACTTGCTGGGCACAATGGACGAAGTGCAGCGCCAACGAGGGCGCATTCCGGAACGAGAGTTCAATCAACTTTCGGTTCGATTAGAACTGCAAGCCGACTTCTATGCGGGGGTGTGGGCGCACCATGCCAAGGACTTGGCGTCACTGACGGAACAAGACATACGGGATGCGATGAAAGCTGCGAATGCAATTGGCGATGACACGTTGCAAAAGCAAGCTCAAGGATACGTTGTTCCTGACTCGTTCACGCATGGAACTTCGGATCAGCGTGTGCGATGGTTTATGAAGGGTTTTCAATCCGGCAACCCAAGCCTTGGCGACACGTTCGCTGCCAGCACACTCTAATTGCGCGGATTGTCGGCTGCCCAAAGTTCTGGTTCGATTGATTCGCCTGGCTCTCGCGGCACATCTGCAGGAATGGTTTCGAGCAGCGCCATCACATCGATGCCTACCGAACGAATTTTTCCGGAAATAGCACCTAATCCGTAACTGTCTGAGCGAATTCGCCCAATCAGATCGTTCAACTCGATTCTGCCTGCTACGTAGTCGCCAATGATGTGAGCGAGCAATTCCTGGAAGAAGACTCGCCGATACGTGAAGTCGACGACAACGTCCGCGCTCTGCTTAGTTGGCTCGACAAACGTCAGATACGATGCGCGCACAAACCTTTGATAGCGATCGATCGTCCATTCAACTGTCGAACCGCGCTCACGAATGTCTCGAAGAATTCTTCCAACCAACCGTTGATCCGACTCGACATCGAGAAAGATCCTTAAGTCGAACAAATCCACAATGGGATGTGCCAAAACAAACAGACCGTCGACTATCACCACATCGCGAGGTTCGATGCGCATCGCCTCAATCGTTGCCGTTTGTGTTCGAAAGTCATAGCTCGGTGCAAGTATCGACACTCCGCTCTTAAGTTTCCGAACGTGATCGATAAACAACGGAAGATCAAGGTGCGATGGATGATCGAAGTTGATGTCGCGTGCATCGATGCCCGGATGCAATGGCCTGAAGTATTGATCGAGCGATAGAACTGCGACTGAGTCATGGCCTGCGAGTTCTTGAATTCTGTGCGCAAGGTATGTCTTTCCGGAGCCTGAGCCACCGGCGATGGCAATCAATATCGGCTTGCGAGGTCCCGTTGGCACCGCTCGATTCTAACACGAAGTAAAAAAGTTGGAGCGAATTCAAACCAATACGCAGCACATTGGCCCTAAGTAAGGACGATCTATCGATCCGTCAACTCGATATAGTGTCGATCAGGGTCTTCGACGAAATAGGACCTCCGGCCGGTACCGAATTCGATCGGACCTTTTACCGACTCTCCCGACAATCCCAGTGCGCCGGCGACTTTATCCAGGTCCGCCCCATCCACGCGGAACGCGACGTGATAGACGGATCCATTGGGCCCACCTTTCTCAGCGAGATACGCGGCTGCCAAATCGGTGCCTGGGTCTTTAGGGTTGAACAAGACAAGCAGAAAGTCCCCGGATTTGAGAAACGCGTGCTTGCCAGGTTCATGCGACTGAACAGAAAAGCCAAGCCGGTCGCAATACCACTGCATCGATCGCTCGACGTCTTGCACCCATAGAGCGAGTTCCGAAATTGACTTGATGAATCCTGGCATCGCTGATAATTTACCGCCAGATGTCTAAGGCTCGTAGCCCAGTCGCTCGATAAGCCTTGCTTTCATTTCTGGCCACTCCGTGTCGATGGCACTGAACATCACCGTGTCGCGAATGAACCCGTCCGGCATGACAATGTGATTTCGCAGCACTCCCTCGAACGTGAGCCCGAGCTTTCGCATCGCCGCTTGGCTTTGTTCATTTCTCGCGTCCGTTTTCAACTGAACTCGGATCGCACCTAAATCCTCGAACGCGTGCCTTAGCATTAAGAACTTCATTTCCGGATTGACGAAAGTGCCTTGAAATGCTTTCGATATCCATGTGTGGCCTATTTCAATGCCCCGGTGCACTTCCCGAACGTCGAAGAATGACGAAGACCCCAAGAACTCGCCGTTACATGAAACCGCCGCAAACGCAATCCTTCCTTCAGGAATCGATTGAATGAAGTCATGAACCCCTTCCAATGTGAACCGCTTGGGGAAGTCCCAAATGTAGCGAAAGGCCTCTTGATGTACTGCGGCCAAGAAGCGAGCGGCATGACTTGAATTGAGCGGTTCCAAGACCAGCCGATGCCCCCTAAGAGTCACGGGTCGTACCCACATGCCAGCAGTTTATCTGCGGGCGCTAAACTCCAACTTATGGAATACCGACAATGAGCATGGGATGAATCACACCCTCGAACAGCCCCTACTCGGTCTGGAAGCAACGTTTCCGGACCACGTCTGGTTGCTGGCCCACCCCAGCAGCGGGCGATACGGCTGTTTCTGCCATAACGGGGTTCACGGGTTGGCTTGTTTCAGCTCAGAGGCTGCCGCCATTCGGTTCGGAGAATGGATCGACTTGCCTGGAATGACCACACAGGAAGCCACCTTCGACGAAGCACGCGAGATTGCAAAGTCGCGACCGCTTCCCGTCGTTTCGCTGATGCTCTTGGACAGACTCGATGACCCGGTCGTCCATTTTGTGCGCTGATTGGCGCCGAGAGACCACCTGATCATCGTTCTTGCGAACGGAAGACAGAAAACGATCAGGTTTCAACAATTCGCAAGGATGTTCCCAACCTGCGCCCACACAAAACGCGAATAGCATAACTGCAGCGACTGATTCTCAACGCGAAACGGCTATACGACCACAAGCTTCCACAACTCTTCTTGCGGCTTCCCAATCCATTCGCATCCGTCCTTCGTGACGACGACCATCTCCTCGATCCCAAGATATCCCCTCGATTCCAACGTAACTCCCAATTCGAGCGTATACACTTCGCCATCTTCGACAGTTCCAAAAGGAGTGTTCCCATACCTTTCCCAACGAGGTCCCAAAATTGTTCCACCGTCGTGTGCGACTCTTCCCACTTGGTGCCCAACGGCGTGCAAATACTCATCGTATCCGCTATGGATGATCGACTCCCGCGCAGCGCTGTCTACTTCCCAACCTTCGACACCTGGCTTGAGGGCGTCCTTCGCGGCGAGTATCGCACGCCTAACAGCATCAAAAGCATCGAGCGCATCTGCGGGCGTTTCTTCGCCGGCAGTCACATACCAAGAGCGCTGTAGGTCAGAACAGTATTCGTCCTTCTCAACGCCAAGATCGATGTGAAAAATATGCCCAAGTTCGATAACGATGTCACTGCTGGGTATTCCATGTCCGATCATCGAATTCGGACCTGAGTTGACAATGGGATCGCCATGACGATCCCATGCGAACCCGAGGTTCCTTTCTCCCATCAGCGAATGAATGAGATCGTAAATGCTTCTCTCACTTTGACCCGCCCGTGCCATCGCTTGAACAACTTCAAAGATTTCGAGTGTGTCCAAAACGGCAGCTCGTATTCGACTAAGCTCCGACTCCGACTTAACTCCGCGTAGCTTTCGAATGACATTCTCCGCAGAGACCAACGCATTCTCAAACCGAGTGCCAGCAAAGTAGTCCTTCAACAACAGATACATGCCATGCGACAGTCCGTCAGACTTTACGTCGCTCTTTGAGAAGTTGACGGCAATCTCCTTTCCCGCTGGAACATGCATTTCGAGCGCGTCGATAAGGCTGTCCTTGATGCTTTGAACATAGGGAACCACTTCGTCCCAATCGCCGGACGCCTTCAACGGATCGGCGTCGTAATTGCCAACGACGGCGACAGTGCGTCCTTCGCCCGTTACAATCAGCGCGCTTTGCCATGTTAGGCCGCCTTCATAAATCAATGGCAGAACCGGATCCGCGCCTTCCACCGTTTCCCGAACGAAAGTGAGCCACGCTCCCAACTCTTCTGCTTTCACCAACGCCTTGGCTTGCTCCAACTTCTCGGATTGAATCGATTTCATGGGTCTGTTGCCTCTGTCTCGGCTCAGGTTACCGAAACCCGCTCTAAGACTTTGTTTCGTGATCAGCAGGGACGTATACTGAAAGTATGCCGACGGTCTCAAGCCCGATCGATGAAATCCTTGCCTCACGGGGTCCGATCCTTGTTCGCTCGCCATTAGGGACAACCAAAAGTTGCAAAGGCTGGGTGCAAGAAGCCGCCCTCCGAATGCTGCTCAACAACTTAGACCCCGACGTTGCTGAGCGACCGTTAGATTTGGTGGTCTACGGAGGAATCGGCAAAGCGGCGCGAAACTGGGACTGTCTAAAAGCCACCGTCAAAGCGCTGATCGAACTCGAATCGAATGAAACGCTGGTGATGCAGAGCGGAAAGCCGGTCGGAGTGTTGCCTTCCCATGAAAATGCGCCTCGAGTGTTGATTGCGAATTCCAATCTCGTACCAAAGTGGGCGACTTGGGAAGTGTTTCGCGAACTCGACAAGAAGGGACTCATCATGTTCGGTCAGATGACCGCAGGGTCCTGGATTTACATCGGCAGCCAAGGAATCCTGCAAGGAACATACGAGACGTTTGCAGCCATCGCGCAGCAGAAGTTTGGAGGATCGCTTTCGGGACGTCTTGTTGTTACGGCCGGACTTGGCGGCATGGGTGGCGCGCAGCCGTTAGCGGTGACGATGAATGGCGGTGTTGCGCTTTGCATTGAAATCGATCCTTCTCGCATCCAACGGCGCATCGATACGAAGTACCTTGACGCGACTGCCGACAACCTCGATGTTGCGCTTGATATGTGTCGATCGGCAATGGCCCAAAATAAGCCGTTCAGCGTTGGCTTGTGTGCCAACGCGGCAGATGTCATTCCTGAGTTAGTGCGTCGAAACGTGACTCCGGATGTCCTAACCGATCAAACCAGCGCGCACGATGTCCTCAACGGTTATGTGCCGAACGGAATTCAACTTGAATTTGCGCAGAGACTCCGCAAAGAAGATCCGGAAAGGTATTTGCAAGAAGCTCATCGCGCCATCTGCGAACACGTCCGAGCGATGCTCATCCTTCAAAGCCGTGGAGCAGAAACGTTCGACTACGGCAACAACATCAGGCAGGTTGCCTTCGATCACGGGGTGCAGAATGCGTTTGACTTCCCGGGCTTCGTGCCCGCGTACATCAGGCCGCTGTTCTGCGAAGGCAAAGGCCCCTTTAGGTGGGCCGCGATTTCAGGAGACCCCAATGACATCGCCGCAATTGACGAAGCGATACTCGAAAACTTTGCGGAGGATGAATCGCTTTGCCGTTGGATTCGCACAGCAAGCGAGAAGGTCGCCTTTCAAGGGCTTCCGGCAAGAATCTGTTGGCTCGGCCTCGGAAATCGCGAGAAGCTCGGCCTGATCATCAACGACTTGGTTGCAAAAGGCGTCGTTTCTGCGCCTATTGTCATTGGGCGCGATCATCTTGACACCGGTTCGGTCGCCTCACCCAATCGCGAAACCGAATCCATGCGCGATGGAAGCGACGCAATCAGCGACTGGGTGTTTCTTAACGCGCTCATCAACGCAGTCAATGGAGCGTCTTGGGTTTCTGTTCATCACGGCGGTGGAGTTGGTATGGGCTATTCGCAACACGCCGGTATGGTCATCGTTGCTGATGGAACCGAATTTGCAAGAGAACGCCTGCGCCGCGTCCTAAACTCGGATCCCGCAATGGGAGTGCTTAGGCACGCAGACGCAGGCTATGACATCGCAATCGAAACGGCGGAAAGCAGGGGCCTACGCAGACCCCTGCCTTAACTTCGCAAATAGATCATGGCGGCGTCCGGAAAGGTCTCCCTCCCATCTTCCTGTACGACCCACGCGACAATGTAGTAGTAGCCGACCGATAGTGTATTGAGGCCGGTGACTTCGCCTTTGAAAGGCGATTTGTCGTCCATTTCGCCACGAACGCTCGCAGGCATAGGACCGCCTGACAAACCTGAGTAAGGCCTAACCTCCACTCTGATCCGCTGTTTGTCGGCGAGAGTTCCGCGCTTCTTCGACACGGTAAATGGCACCGGTTCTTTTCTCGCGTACTCTTCCTTTGGGACGACTACCGAAATCGGCACGAATTGCTCAGCGGACTGCGGTTTTTCTTTGACTGCAGTTTTCACTTGCTTCGCGCTCTTTTTCGGAACCTCAGGGGCCGCCTTTTCGGGACGGCCCACGACTTCTACTCCCCCGATGCCATTCCCATCGGGGATCCGGACGCTGCGGGAGCTGCCGCCTTCTTGCGTCGACCGCCGCGCTTGCGAGCCGTGGTCTTTCCCGCTGCTTTTCGAGCCGGTGCTCGCTTAGCAGCCTTTCGCTTTGCGGGTGCCTTCTTTGCTGCAGCCTTCTTTCGAGTCGTGCGCTTAGCGGTTGCCTTTCGCGCAGTCTTCTTTCGAGTCGTGCGCTTAGCGGTTGCTTTTCGCGCAGTCTTCTTTCGAGTCGTGCGCTTAGCGGTTGCTTTTCGTGCAGTCTTCTTTCGAGTCGTGCGCTTAGCGGTTGCCTTTCGCGCAGTCTTCTTTCGAGTCGTGCGCTTAGCAGTTGCTTTTCGCGCAGTCTTCTTTCTCGCAGTCGTCTTCTTTGCGGCCGCCTTTCGCGGCGCTCGCTTTCGCGTCTTCTTTGGAGCAGCTGCTTTTGGCGCTGCTGCCTTTCGAGTTCGCTTCCGAGTCGTCTTGGCTTTAGGTGCCGCAGACTTCTTTCGGGTTGCTCTTCGCATTTGCTACCTCCACTTAGTGGGCATTGGGGCAGGCCATATGACCGCCCAATCCCCTGACGAATGAAATCGCTGCTTTGATTCCACTCTTCTTAGGTTTTTGATAATCGGCACAAAGTCCGATTCCTTGGATTGTGACGGCAATAGGAATCGATATGTCGCAATTTGGCATTTGCACACTGCACGTGCAATGCGTTGTTCCATCGTCATTGCGGACCGGTATGCAATCGTCACTCGACATCACATCTTGATTGTTGTCGCAATCAATAATGAACATCGTTGGAAGCGAAGAATGAAGTTGCATACAAACTTGTATGCGATCTGCAAACTCTTGAATTGCACCGGCGCAAGTGAAATGAAAGCTCATACATTGCTTGTTGGAGCGCAGACATTGAATGGCATTTCGCAAGACGAGAAGATACGGACAGCCCTTGAAGTCTTCAGAATCCAAACGGTCCGTAAATAGGTACTTAAAGGTGTATTATTGACTTTCCAGCCGAGCAAGTCCTTGAATCGGCAAAGTTAATAAAGAAACCGCCGCTCGAGCTGCTCTCGTGCGGCGGATAGAAAAGCAAGATTGCCTAACAGATAATGTATCAGAAACTTTGAAAAATGCCAACAGGTATTAATACCAGTTCTGTGCAAGCGCCCAGCCGGTGCCAGAATGGCCTCCGTGAACTCGTTTGTCCTTGCTCCGATCGGCGAATTGCACCTGCCCAGGTCCGCTGGTCCGGCAAAGGGCGCGTCCATGAACCAAACACGCCGAGTGGCAGAGGCCGGAGTCGCCGTTCGTGAAGGACGAATTGAGGCAGTAGCCGATGCTGAAACCATCCTGAAGGAATTTGGAGATCTCCCCCGCATCGACGCCGCCAACAGCCTTGTGACCCCTGGCCTGGTCGACTGTCACACCCACATCTCTTGGGCTGGAAACCGTGCCGATGAGTTCATCCGGAGGTGTCGCGGCGCAAGCTACGAGCAAATCGCCAAGGAAGGCGGCGGCATCGCCGCTTCGGCTCTCGCGATGGAACGTGCTGAACCGTCCAGCCTCGTCGAGAATCTACTTGAGCGGTGCAATCTCTTGATGTCACTTGGCACGACAACGATTGAAGTCAAAGCAAGCTACGGCCTATCTCCCGAAAGCTCTCGCAAGGAAGTAGACGCCGTTGCGGAGGCAGCAACGCAAGCGAAACCGACCGTCGTTGCTACTTATATGGGCGCGCACGCATACCCAAGCGGTTTGCCCCGAAGCGAATACCTTTCACTGCTGGAACGCGAGATGATTCCTTATGCATCCAAGCACACACGGTTCAATGACGTGTTCTGTGAAGTAGGAGCATTCACGGTCGATGAGTCCCGCAAAGTTCTTGAGTGGGGCTTGGTCTGTGGCCTTCGACCAAAGATCCATTCAGATGAATTCAATGCTCTCGGCGGAACAGAAATGGCTGTCTCGATGGGCGCGGTCAGCTGCGACCACTTGCTCAAGGTGACGGAATCCGGAATCAATGCCCTTGCTTCATCGAATACGATTGCCGTGACCATGCCCGGCACAGCTTTCTATTTGGACAAACCCTATGCCGATGCGAGAAAGCTGATCGATGCAGGTTGTGCAGTTGCATTAGGTTCAGACTACAATCCTGGATCTTCCCAGATTCCCTCGATGGCTTTCGCAATGGGGCTTGCAGTTTCACGAATGGGAATGACTCCAGAAGAAGCGCTGTCGGCTGCGACGGTCAACGCGGCAGCTGCCATAAACGAAGACGTGGGTTCGCTCAAGGTTGGTGAGCGCGCCGACATTTGTGTTTGGCCATGCAAGCGAATCGAAGAGTTGATTTACGAGTTCGCATTCATAAAACCAATCGCTGTGTTTGCAAAAGGGGATCGAGTTGTTTGATCGTGTGATCTGCATCGTTCTCGACGGCTGCGGTGCTGGCCCTGCGCCGGATGCAAAGGACTTCGGTGATTTTGGCGAGAACGAAGGCAATACGCTATTCAACACTTGGAATGCGGTAGGTGGCATCGACGCGCCACTCTTGTGGCGACTCGGCTACATCGCGGCTGGAGGAGTGCCGCAAAGCGGCAAACCGCGAATCGAAGCCCGATGGGGAAGACTTCAAGAAGTAAGCATCGGAAAGGACACGATGACAGGGCACTGGGAAATGATGGGTATACATCTGCAAAGCCCGCTGCCCACATACCCAAACGGCTTTCCAATCTCTCTGATAAAAGGCTTTGAAGAGCGCATTGGCAGGCAAACGATTGGCAACGTAGCCGAAAGCGGTACTCAGATAATCGCGAGGCTGGGGCAAATGCACATCGACACGGGTTGCCCGATCGTTTACACAAGCGCAGACAGCGTTTTCCAAATCGCCGCGCATGAGGACGTCATCCCACTCGACGAACTCTATCGAATTTGCCAAATCGCGAGGGACATGCTTGTCGAGCCTCACAACGTCGGCAGAGTCATTGCAAGGCCGTTCATCGGCGATCGAAGTGGAGGCTTTGTTCGCACTGAAAACCGAAAGGATTTTCCTTTATCGCCTCCAGCCAATCTGATTGATGCGATCGCGGACGTATACAGTCCTGTATTCGGAATTGGAGTCGTTCCTGAAGTATTTGCAGGACGAGGATTCAAGGAAGTAGAGCGAACGCAATCGAATCCAGAGCACTTCGAAATGCTCCTAAAAGCGCTCGAAAATGGAGAAAAGTTAATTTTCGTAAATTTCGAAGATTTCGACATGCTGTATGGCCACAGGAATGATCCAGAGGGTTTTGCAAAGTGCCTCGAACAGTTTGACGGATACCTGGCTCAGATCATCGCTCGCCTCAAAGAAACCGATCTACTGATCCTCACCGCGGATCACGGAAATGATCCGACGACGCCGAGCACGGACCACTCACGAGAATACGTTCCGTTTAGCGTCTGGCATTTGGGCATGGAGTCGGGCGCGCACCTCGGCGATCATTTGGGCTTTTGGTGCATCGGTGCAACCATCGCCCATTGCCTAAAACTGCCATTCGACAAAGGCGAGTCGCTCATCTAACCTCGCAATCTTTCCGGCCCGTATTCTTCCGAGAAGTGGAATCTATCCACGGCATGAAGAATCGGCTCAATGCTTCGCAAAAAGTCGACCAGCGTACGAATCTACGCGTCGATCCAAAGCTCGTCGTTGCGAGCCGAGTGCTCGAGCTCCAGCATTTCGAGCTCGAACAGCTCATAGAACAAGAGCTGAATGACAACCCTGCGCTCGAACGGCTCGAAGAAGAGCTGGACGAACTCGACGAGCGGAATCTAGCAAGGGACCTCGCACGTCGGCCCGAGCGCCCGGAAGCGGAGGAGCCGGAACACTTCACCGCCAGGGAGTACGATGGCGACGAAGACGTCGACTGGATCGACTTTCTGGCGGCTCCGGTTTCGTTGAGAGATCATTTGCTGGGACAGTTGCTACCGGTAGTGCCGAAACACTTGGCTTCGTTAGTTCATGAAGTGGTGGATTGCGTGAACGGCGACGGATACCTCGACTTGCCAGTAGAAGAAATCGCCTTGCTGACCAACTCAAAACTCGAGGATGTCGAAGACGTTGTAGAGAAACTGCAATGCTGCGATCCCGCCGGAGTTGGTGCGCACAACTTGCAAGAATGCCTTGAACTTCAGTTGAAAGACGAAACAGACGAAGTCGGCAAGCTCGCTTATGCGATTGTGCGCCATCATTGGGAAGACCTCATTTCGAGGAAGACCAGCGGAATCGCTCGCAAACATCGTGTCCATCCCTCTCTCGTCGAAGAATCGTTCCGAAGAATTACGACTTTGTCGCCGCGACCGGGCGAAGCATTTGTGGCATCTTCCCCTTCATATAGAAGAGAAGAATCCGCTTCTGTCACGCCGGACTTGATTTTCAAGCGAGATGAAAGCGGCCTCTATTTCGAAATCCGCGGATGCGATCCGAATTCCCTTATGGTCGACGAATGGTACAGCAAGCGTCATGAAGAGATGAAGAAGCAGAATTCGCGATCATCTGAAGATGAAAAGAAACACGTAGGCGAATTTGTCGGCAGAGCGACACGGCTGATTCATGCGCTAAGACAGCGCAGAGCGACCCTTCGAAAGATAGCGAACTATCTCTTGGAAGAGCAAGCCGGATTTATCGCGACAGGATCCTATCGATTCCTCCGACCGCTTACGCGCGTTACTCTTGCAAAGGGCGTTTCGTTGCACGAAAGCACGATCAGCCGGGCAACGATGAACAAGTTCGTGCAACTTCCTAACGGCGAAGTCATCTCGTTCGAGGTCTTCTTCAAGCCTCAGCTTCGCGTTCAAATGCTCATTGAGGAGATACTGCAATCAGAAAACCCTGCGTCGCCACTCTCTGACAGAGCGATCGCTGAAATGCTCCGGGAACGAGGTGTCGATATAGCTCGCCGAACCGTTAACAAATACCGCGAGCAAGTTAGGCTCCTGAGTAGCCATCAGAGACGTACGGCCTGAGATTGTCAACCGGGAGGTACAATTTCAACCTTCCCCAATGTTGGAAAAGCTTCGAGACATCGAGGAGCGCTACGAGCAAGTTCAGCGCGACCTCCAAGACCCTTCTGTTACGGCTGACATCAAGAAGCTCGAATCACTCGGCAGGCAAAACGCCGAACTCGAGCCATATGTCGTCGCTATCCGCAAGTACCGAAAACTTACAGAAGACCTTGCTCAAGCAGAGGCATTGCTCGGCGATCCAGAAATGAAGGAACTCGCACAAGCGGAAATCCCGAACCTGAAACAAGAGATCGAAGCCATTGAAGAGGAACTGCGTGTAATGCTGCTTCCAAAAGACCCCAATGACGATAAAGATGTCATGGTTGAGATTCAGCAGGGCGCAGGAGGAGAAGAAGCAGCGTTGTTTGCCGCCGATTTGTTTCGCATGTACACCAGATATGCCGAAAGAAAAGGTTGGAAATACGAAGTGCTGAACTTAGAGGAAACAGGCATCGGCGGAATCAGCAGCGTTGAGTTCATGATTCGCGGTCAAGGAGCCTACAGCAAACTGAAGCATGAAAGCGGAGTGCATCGCGTTCAGCGGGTGCCAAAAACCGAAGCGAGCGGAAGAGTGCATACCAGTGCTGCTTCCGTCGTTGTGTTGCCAGAAGCAGAAGACATCGACATCGAAATCCGTCCGGAAGACTTGGAAATTGACACGTTCAGATCGTCTGGCGCAGGGGGGCAGCACGTCAACAAAACGGAGTCTGCTGTGCGAATAAAGCACAAACCATCCGGAATCATCGTCGCATGTCAAGACGAGCGCAGCCAAATTCAGAATCGTGAAAGAGCCATGCGAATGCTAAGAACGAAGCTCTATGACCACATGATGCAGGAGCAGTTGGCAAAGCAGTCCGCTCACAGAAAGGCGAGCGTCGGCTCAGGCGACAGAAGCGAAAAGATTCGCACGTACAACTTTCCACAAAGCAGAATCACAGACCATCGAATCGGCCTCAATGTGCACAACCTAAAGGAGGCGCTCGATGGCGACATCGAAGAGATTCTTGAAGCGCTCAGCCAGCACGAACAGGCCAAGAAACTCGCCGAAGCAGTCTAACCCTTTAGCAATTGTAGAACGGATTGTGGAAGCTGATTCGCTTGCGCCAAAACCGCAATTCCGCTTTGCTGCAAGATCTGGTACTTCGTTAGCTGAGTAATCTCTTCGGCAACGTCTGCGTCACGGATTTGGCTGTCTGTGGCAGTGAGATTCTCTCTCGCAACCATCAACGAGCGAACGTTGCTTTCTAAGAAATCCTTCTGAAACGAGCCAATCTCGCCTCGCGTTCGTGCAATCTGAGTGATAGCGTCATCGATAATGCGGATTGCGTTGTTGGCACCTGTTGCAGTCGTAACGTCGATTGATGCCAGAGACTCCCCTGCAATGACGCTTGTTCCCAGCGATGAACTGAACATCCGAGGAATGCTGAGCAACGTCGACTGATACGCACTCGGACCGAACTGAATTTGAACGGCTCCCGCAGTCAGCACGCCAACCTGAGTTGGTCCACTCATATTGAGATTGCCGTTTTCGGTCAGCGTGACAGCGTTTCCAAACGCATCCGTCAATCTGAGTCCGCTGTCTGTCGCTCCTCTTCCTCCAACGAACTGTACCGTTTCTACTCCGTTAGCCGTGGTGACGCTAACGTCGGCGACCGCGTTCGTCCCCGATGCCGATGCAGAGGACGATGTGTGCAGAATGTTGCTTGAATCGAATAGCTGAATCGAGTAGTTCGATCCGAATGTCGTGTGAACAAGTGTCACAGTTACTGGCCCGGAGCCTGTCACTTGTGCTGTGACGCCATGCACGCTCGACGTGTCGTTGATTCGATTGACCAAGTCTTGTAAAGTTATCGTCCCGTCGCTCAAAAGGGTGACGCCATTGATCGTAATGGAGCCGCTCGGCAAAATGGCGTTGGCATCTGCGTAACTTTGTCCACCTGAAATCGTCGCGCGAGTCGCCTGCGTAGTAACGCTGACTGTTATCGGCCCGTTCGCAATCGGATGGTTGTTGAATGATCCTCCAAAGTACGCGCTGCCCACATACTGCGAAGCCGTAATGTTCGCCTGCGCGCCCGCAGTGCCGTCGAGAAGCTTCTTTGTCCCAAACTGAGTGTGGCTCGCAATGCGGTCGATGGAAGTGAGAATCGATCGGATCTGGTTTTGGTTCGCGTTGAGCGCGTTCATCTCCACAACGCCGACGTTGGCAGAATGAACCGCGAGCGAGCGCATCTCTTTCAACAAACTCTGTATCTCTTGCAGCGCGCCTTCGGCGGTTTTCGCCATGTTGATCGCGTCTTGAGAGTTCCTGACCGCCTGTTCGATGCTGAGGTTATGAGACCTCAGGTTCTCACTGATGACCAGTCCGGCAGGTTCGTCTGCGGCAGAGTTGATCCTAAGCCCTGTGCTGAGTCTATGGATCGGCTTCTCGAGCTCGCTGTTGACCGAATTCAGGTGCCGCAGGGCTTTCAAGGCGGAAAGGTTCGTGTTGATTCTCATCGATCAGGATGCCATGCTCCCGATTCACTTATCGGCTGAATTCGACTTTTCGACAGACCAGCCCGCAAGCCTATGCCGCCGGTTATGCCAACAGACCAACGCGACCGGAATCGATGCCCGAAAAGACTTCCCCGACTTGCGCGTTTCCGAGCCGACTTTCCAGCATCTCGGCCAGCACAACTCGATAATCGGTGGTCACTCGAAGGTCGCCTGGCCCCTCCCTTGCTTCTTGACCTAAGCCAGGCCATGTTCCATAAACCTTTCCGCCCTTAACGCCGCCACCCATTGCCAACATGAAACTCGCCCTGCCGTGATCGGTGCCCAACCCCGTATTCTCGTAAATTCTCCGGCCGAACTCTGTCATGACGACAGCAGTAACACGGCTTATGTCGCCTTGCAGATCAGTCATGAAAGCGTCGAGCGATTCGGCTAAGTCCTTCAATTGCGATGCATGCCAACCAGACTCGCCGCCCTGCGCGACATGGGTGTCCCATCCGCCGTGATCGACGCAAGCAACTTCTAATCCGACACTCGCTCGAATAAGCATCGCAACTTGCTTGAGCGCAACTCCCAAGTCGGAATTGGGATAGTTGAATTTCGATCGCTGTGAGTAGTCGACCGGATCGAGCGTCGACAGCGTATCCAGAACTTGAAGCGTTTCCCGACCCGCCTGAGAGATCTCGTCATCTCCACGTTCATACATAGCTCGCAATCCATCGAAAATGCGCTGTTTGGAAAATGGAGGATCGAGCTTGTAGTCATCGATAGTACGAAGTGCAGCCGCACTCGTCGCACCTCGGAAGCTGTCCGGCATGACTGCGCTCAATGAAACGGCGCGAAGTGGCGACGCAGAAGCCGGGGGCGTCGAATTGAGATGGCGTGCAATCCAGCCGCTTGCATCGCCAGGACCGTCCAATGCCAAGCCGCGCTCCATCGCAGACATCGCTTCGAAATGAGAGCGCGAAGTGTCTTGAGAGCCTGCTGCATGGATCACAGCTATTCTTCCTTCGCGATAATGCGAAATCAGAGGCTCCATTGCAGGATGGAACCCAAAGAAACCGTCTAAGTCGATAGGTTTTGCAATTCGCAATGTCGGACGTTCGCGATGATAGGCGTCCTCTTGGTAAGGCACAACCGTGTTCAGTCCATCGGCTCCCCCCCGCAAGAACACAACGACAAGAACGTTCTGATCTTTGTTGTGTGGAGCGATGGCAATGTCCGAAATCGCTGTTGCTCGCCTGTTCGCCCACCAAACGCTCGAAAGCAACGCACCGTAAATTAGATTGCGTCGCGAAACAACGTTTTCCGAACGGCATCGCTTCGAGTATTCGCTCGCGTTGCCGTCGCATGTGCTCCAATCGCGCATTGCTCGCTTCACCTCCATTGGAATGCCGGGCTGCAAATGAGAAGCGCGACGGTCTCCCGGTCCTCTCCAGCAGTCCATTTTTCTTGCGATGCCAACAAGATTTCGCTCCATTCGGCTCCGCGGCCACTCAAACGTTCGAGAGATACGTTTGTGCCTGCGATTCGATGCCCGATCAAGTCCGTCGCAAACTTCCACCGAGCGAGCATCGTGCCAGTCCAAGCGTCGGTCGCATCCGGGTATCCATCCGGCATCGGCCATTGATACAGCGGCTGCCCCATCGAATCGAGGTGCCTTTGCAAGGGAAGGCTAGCATCGGTGTCTGCATCGAGTGCCCGCAATGTCGAAATGACAAAATCGAATGGCCGTTTGATGAGGGGGGGAGAACTTGTTAGTTCCTCAGAAAGGAGTATCGGCCGTAGCATGGCTCGAATGTCGCCACCTGTTTCGATGAAAGTGTTCGTTGTCGCTTCAATCCATCCATCCGCCGCATCACCCAAGAAGTAGCGGCAAAGCTTAGTCGAAATAAACTTTGCTGTGGCAGGATGACGGGAGAGAATGTCGATGACTGCTTCTCCGTCTTTGATTCCTCCGCCAGGAGCGATTCGGTGCCCAAGAACTCGCTTCTCGCCATCATCGTGCTGCGAGACATCGAAGCGAAACTTTCCGCGTGGACGCAAGAACCGCGTTTCGATCGTCCATCCCGTTAGGCATCTCGCGATTTCCTGCACATCCATCTGTGTGTAACCGCCATCGACTCCCATTGTGTGCAGTTCCAGCAGCTCCCGCGCATAGTTTTCATTGGGCACGCCTTTGCGATTTATGCTGTTGTCCAAATAGTGCAACATCGCTGGACTCTTTGCCGATGCGAGCAACAATTCTTTGAACGTTCCAAGAGCATGCTTTCGAATCACCTTCTCGCTGTCTGCGGCGACAAAGTACATCCCGTCTGTCTTGCGAGCATAGATGTTGAAATGGTTCGACCAAAAGTCGACCATCCGCTCCAAGAGTTGATTGCGTCCATAAGTGGCGCGCAACAGCGCAGCTTGCTGTAGTTGTCGGATGATCTCTTCACGCGGCAAGTCAAGAAGCTCCATCCCGTCCATGCGCAATACATCGATGCGACCGAGCATTGCGAGGAGCCTTGGAGATTCAGGTTCTTCCGCGGCCAGGATCTTCTCGACAAAAGCACCCTTATTCGCATGAGACAGCGCAGCGACATCACCAGGCCGGGGACCAAACGCCGCGCGGTTCAACAGCCGAAACGATTCGTTGGCTCCAGCACTCGGCAGCGCCAGGCTTGTCGGAATGGAGTCAGTGCCAATCCGAACGGAATTGCATCCGGCGATTGACGCAGCAACTCCAGCCGTCAGCCCAATGAACTCTCTCCGACTTGTCCTCTCTCTCATTTCTCAGGAACCGGTGGCGGTGCTGCTAGGACAGGGTCGCGGTCGAGAACGGCCCGAAATCCGGCACCTAACGAAAACGCCAACGCAAGAGGAGCGAAGACAAACCACCCCAGGAGCGGAAATAAGCACGCGATCACGATGACCGCCGATGCGCGGCCAGTTGCTCCAAGAGCGCTAAGGTCCGGAGCCATGGCCCTCACGCGGAGTGAAACGAGAGTCGCCATGCCACCAAACCCGACTGCCGCAAATCCCAGCAGAGTCAAGAACGCAAGAAACCCTGCAAGCTTCACCCCGGGTACGGGACTCGCCATTAAGCCCAATGAAATCGTGCCAGGGATCAACGCGAGAAGCAGGCCAACGACAAGGGACTGCCACGGTTTTGTAGCCAGATGATCTCGAGCCTTGTCCGCTCGGCGTGAAAACATCAGTGCCATGCACATAGCTATCGCCCATGAAGAGATCGCGAGGATAGTAAGGCCAGCGAGAAAAGCAAGCACGTCGCCAATGATCAACATCGTAGGTTCCTCCTTGGTTCGAGGCGCGTTCCAAAACGAACAGACCCTTCAAGTTATCCGAGATAAACGCTCCCGAAGAGCACTTGAAAGCCCAAATTAGGCCGTTTGACCCCAGGTGTCCTGCACTTAGTGAGCAGGCAGATTCAGCAAGCCTTCTAAGCCTAATTCTCGGATTGCGCCAAGTTTACTGGTGTATTGTACGGCAACCCTCGATATGCAGCAGCACCCTTTGACAGCTTGCCATCGCTACTTGGTGCAGTCGAAGGAGTACATTTCGAAGAACTTCTTGATCTCCAGCTTCGCTTCCGCAAAGTCTTTGCATAGACGAACGCAACAGGCCATCATGGGCCTGATCCCCATGTCCACGGTTTGGAACTTCGGCGGTCCGCCTTCATAAACGCACTCTGCAACCGCTTGATTGTACAGGTACTCAGGCACACAGAAGTCTTCGAATTTGAAGTCGTCGTCGACCAACTCTCGTAACTGCATCCACGCTTCTTATTGCTCAGTGTTATACACGATGTAGGGAATGCCGACATAACCTGCACTTACGACTTCATAAACCCAGTCATTGCAATGGCATAAATCAGTTTCGATGCCGCAAAGCATTGATCCAGGACTCGATTTCGTAAAGTCTCCCAAGTACCTTCGCTGCGCTTCGGAAAGTTCAAATTCCGTCATGAGCAGAAGGCGAGCTAACCATTCGCAGTACGCTTCCATCCCGCATTCGCTCAAGCAGCGTTGAAATCGTTCAGGCAATTCGACGTTCCGATAATCTCGCGGCACGTAACCGTACCATGTGCCATTTTCCTCATCCGACATGAAAACAGTCTGCCATTCAGTTGCGGCAAACATTCGAAACGTTAGTTGCACATCGCAAAGTCGCCGGCTTGGGCACTCTTAAACAATTTGGCAATCGCTCGTTCTCGATATTCGAAGATCTCTTGGACACGCCTGCGAACAAACAGCCGATGCGCAATCGGTTCAAGAATGCCGCCAGGAACTGCATAGCGAACGGTGTCCACCATAAGCGTCGAGTTTCCAACTCTTCGAAATCGATGTTCATGATCCCACAGCAGATACGGCCCTTTTCGTTGCACATCTGAAAACCGTCGATTCGGCTCCCAATTCGTAATTTCCGTCAGCCACCGCATTTTGATGCCGAACAACTTGATCTGATACTCGATCAGAGCGCCTTGCTTCATCTCTATCGGCAACGGCGTCAATATCTTAAAGTTGAGAAACGATGGGGTCAATCTCTCCAAATTTCCTGCATCTGAAAAGAAAGCGAAGACATCGTCGATCGGACGTTCGATCAGAGTCCTCTTGCGAAAAGTATGAATCTTCATCAGAAAGAAATCACGGCAGAGTTCGTGCAAAACGAACTCTGCCGCCCATATTCAGGTTTGCTTAGGGAAGAATCACGGTGTCGATCACATGAATGACGCCATTTGTCGCCTGGACGTCAGCCTTGATCACTCGTGCGCTGTTGATCTTGACGCCGTCCGTATTCCAGACTGAGATCTCCTTGCCGTTCAGTGTTGCAACCTTCGTTCCATTGGCAAGCGCCTTGGCATCAGCCGCCATCACTCTTCCCGGTACGACGTGGTACGTGAGAATCTCGATGAGCTTTTGCTTGTTCTCTGGTTTCAGCAAAGATGCTATCGTTCCCGGCTTCTCTTTCTCCAGTTGCTCAAATGCTTCGTTGGTTGGAGCAAAGACCGTGAACGGCCCTTCGCCTTTCAATGCATCGACGAGACCTGCCGCCTTGACCGCAGCCACGAGCGTGCTGAAATTTGCATCCGCCAATGCGATGTCGACGATGCTGCTCGTGCTCGGCATGATAACGGTGTCGATCACATGAATGACGCCGTTCTTGCCAACGATATCCGTCGCTATGACCTTCGCGTTGTCGACTTTCACGCCTTCTGAAATCGTTACGGTTATCGATTGTCCATTCAATGTCTTGACCGTTGTGCCGCTCTTCAGTTTCGTGACGTCCGAAGCCATGACTTTGCCTGGCACAACATGATAGGTGAGCACTTGCGTCAGCAATCCCTTGTTTTCGGGCTTGAGCAGCGCGGCGATCGTTCCAGGCTTCTCCTTTTCAAGCTTTTCGAATGCTGCGTTGGTCGGTGCAAAGACCGTGAATGGCCCGTCGCCCTTCAAGGCCTCGACGAGACCTGCAGCCTTGACAGCAGCGACGAGCGTTGAGAAGTCTTTGTTCGACGCCGCGATGTCGACAATGTCCTTTTCATCGTTCGTGTTGAACGCTGATAGCGTGAAAATTCCTACCGAAAGTGCGCTGACGAGCGCGAGTGATTTCTTGAGTTCAAACATTATTCTCTCCTTTCTGTTGTTGTGAGAATCTATGCGGCCCGCACTATCGAGTGCCGACGACCGCGGGGTTTGCAGTGGGCCGAGCAAGCATCAAGAGCTGGACTAAGGCCGATACGCCGACCAAAATGTAAACGACGCTCGATAGCGCGCTTCCCGCTCCGAAAATTGCTGCGACCAGATCGAACTTCGCTGCGCCGACGAGACCCCAGTTCAGGCCCCCGACGATCAGCAATACCTTGGTCAATGTGTCTAAGAACTTCATGTGTTTCTCCTTGCCTGAACCCGTCATCGAGTTCGGTCAACCCTAAATACGCCGATGTATGATATGTTGCACGACGATTGTCGTAAATGTACGACATTGCGTGCAAATGTCGATAGCTAATGGTGCCGAGCGCGGGACATGTCGACCCTGCCAGTACCCAGGAATGGAGTCCCTTCCTTCCGCAAGAGCTGCTCTTGAGCGGTCGCGAAGCCCGGGCCACGCCTGGCAATCGGAAGGTGCCCGTCCTTAGCGACTACTCGCCACCAGGGCACACCTTCCGGCGCCTGAGCCATCCACCGTCCCACCATCCTGCCGCTGACTGGCCTTCGTAGCAACATTCCAACCTCGCCGTAACTCATCACACGACCAGGCGGGATCGACCGAACCACATCCCATAGTTCATCCAGCGCCGTTCCTGACATGAAATTCAGCATAGCCGACCGCCAATGAGATACGCTCGCAGCGTGCTGGATGCCGAGTGGATCGAAACGCCAATTCGCGTGCGCTACGGTGAAACCGACCAAATGGGCCACGCCTACTATGCGAACTATCTCTATTGGTTCGAAGTTGCGCGAGGAGATTGGTGCCGAGCGCATGGATTCACTTACAAGAGCCTCGAAAGCGACGGCTACTTTTTGCCTGTGGTCGAAGTTTGGGCGCGCTATAGAGGGGAAATCGTTTACGACGACGATATTGTCGTTAGGGTTCGTGTCGCCGAAGTTCGCCGAGCAGCCATCAAATTCGAGTATGAAGTGCTATCCGCGAGCGGCACAAAGAAGACGGATGGCTACACGTGGCACGTCCTCATGGGTGCGGAGAGAAAAGCGGTCACGATCCCAGAATGGTTGCGGGACAAGCTGGTTGGGGTAGCTTAGCGAATGATGAAAATAGTCGTAGGCGTCGATCCACACGGGCATTGCTTGGCCGCAATTCGATTAGTAGGAAGGTTGCAATTTGAAGGAGCGACAGCGATTGCGATCTGCTCGGTCGAAGAGCCAACATCACTCGGACTTGCCGTTCCCCCCGACTTGGGCGCAGCTGTTTCGCTCGATATATCGCGCATCACAGAAGCCGCGCAAAAGCACGCCCTCAAAGTGACGAATGAAGCCGCTGAAATCTTGGGGAAATACGGAATCAGGACAGACGCGAAAATGAAGTTTGGCGGCGCCGCCGACAAACTTGAAGAAGCCGCAGTGGAAATGGGCGCAGACCTGATTGCAGTTGGCAGAGAAGACAAGGGGACTCTCGAATCTCTCTTTTTTGGGAGCGTTAGTGGGTCACTGGCTGCACATGCCAAATCCTCCGTGCTGATTGGACGAGGTGCCGTACAGCCCGAAGGCGACCTGCATATGCTGTTTGCGACGGATCACTCCGGATATGCCACAAGAAGCCTAAAGAAATTGATCGAGTTCCGACCCAAAGGCGTTTCAAAAGTGACCATCATGTCCGCTTATCAAGTGACGATCAACCAGAACGCAGACATGCTCGGTGTTCCAGGTGTCGAGCCTGCAATTGAAGAGAGTTTTCGATCACAAGTCGAAGACCGACTCAAACACGCCGCAGAATTTGTCAAGCCGCTTGGTTGCGAAGTCGATACTTACCTTGTCGAAGCGGATCCGGACGAAGGAATCGCACAAGCGATGAAAGAAACGGGCGCTGACATCGCGGCTCTTGGAGCAAAAGGTCACTCTGCAATCGAAAGATTCTTGCTTGGCAGCGTGGCTTATCATCAAGTGTCGCACGGTACGTATCCCGTCATCATCATCAGGCACTAAGCCACCAGCACCACCGCCTGATTGCAATAGTGCTTGCCCAACGCCGTCAGCTTCATCCGGTCGCCTTCGGTCGTAATCCAACCACGTTCGATCGCTTGTTGCAACCCTTGCGCATCAGGCTTGGCCACTTGAATGTCGACTCCTTCATTCAGGCGAAGGCCCAACATGATTCGCTCGAAGCGAAGCGTTTTTGAATCGAGAGTCTCGGACTCGCAAGCTAAATCTTCATTTGCTTCGACACGTTCGCAGTAAAGTCGAGGATGTTTGACATGTGTCCAGCGGCGATTGCCGACTCGCTCAACTGCGCCCGGCCCATAAGCGACATACTCTTCGCAGTTCCAATAGCACAGGTTGTGTACGCATTCCTTTCCAGGTTTTGCGAAGTTGCTGATCTCATACTGGTTGAAACCAGCTTCTTCGGCAGCCTCGCACGCCTGTTCGTACATTTCGACTTGGCCGAAGTCACTGGGCAAGTCGAGTAATCCTTTCAAAAACTCCTTGTAAAAAGGCGTATTCTCTTCGATGGTTAGACAGTAAAGGCTCAAATGCTCGGTGCCGAGTGCAATTGCCCTTTGCAAATTCTCACACCACGCCTTCTTCGATTGTCCTGGCAAAGCGAACATGAGGTCCACGTTGATGTTGTCGAATCCTGCATTGCTTGCGTTCGCCACCGCTCGCTCGATTTCGCCTGATCGATGCACTCTGCCAAGTCGAATAAGGTCCTCGTCGAAAAAGCTTTGCGCGCCGATGCTGATTCGGTTGAAGCCGGCCTCACGCATCGATGCGAATTTTTCTGCATCCACTGTCCCAGGATTGGCTTCGCTCGTGATTTCGCAGCCAGGTGTCGGCGGATGTGCCCGCATCACGGCTTCGAGAAGCCTCGCGAGATCTTGCGATTCGAGAAAGGTCGGCGTTCCGCCCCCGAAAAAGATGGTCTTTGCCGGCCGGCCAAAGTGGGGTGTACGGTCGATCTCTGCAAGCATCGCATGGACCGTGCGCTTGATGATCTCTCCCTCCATCGCATAACTGTTGAAATCGCAGTAGCCGCATTTAGAAGGGCAGAACGGCGTATGCACATAAACGGCGACCGGATCCACGCTGCAATTGTATACTGTGCGGCGTGGACTTCACCGTTCCCGACAGCGAGTTGCGGCCAAAGCACCCATCAGACAAGAATATCGGAATAGCCCTGCTCGGCTGCGGCGAAATCGTCAACATTGCACATCTCCCGGCATACAATGCGGCTGGATTGAATATAGTCGCATGCTTCGATCTCGACCAAGAAGCCGCCGCGAAGACAGCCGAAAAGTTCGCAATACCGAACGTTTGCAATTCACTCGAAGAAATGCTCGCCCGAAAAGATGTTCAAATCATCGATATCGCCATCCACATCGAGGGAAGAAAAGAGGCCTTCGAGCTATGTGCGAAGGCAGGCAAGAACGTGCTTCTGCAAAAGCCGGTCGCTCACTCCTACTTCGATGCGAAAGAGTACGTTCGAATTGCTGACGAGAACAAGATTGCATACGCGGTCAATCAACAAGCGAGATGGGCAGGAACGCATTTGCTGATCAAAAGGTGGATACAAGGTGGAGCAATCGGCGAAGTCGAGTTCATTAGGTTCGACATGAGCGGCTGGCAAGATGACCCTGCGACTTGGTACGTAAAGTGCCCAGACTTTACGCTGGTCGATCACGGAATTCACTACTTCGACTTGCTTCGATTCTTTGCAGGATCCGACGCTTTGCGTGTCAAAGCCATTCAGAGAAGATCGAGAAATCAAGTCAACATCGCGCCAACGATGTACGCAGCAGTAGTCGACTTTGAGAGTGGCGCAATCGCGTCACACACCTTCAACAACAAGGTTGAAACTCGGGAAGCGTGGAGAATGTCGATACAGGTCGACGGCGACGAGGGATCGATCGAAGCGGATTTCAATACCGTCAAGCTGAAGCGAAAAGACGGGACACAGATCGAGCACGCTCCAACATCCAAATGGTTTCCAGATGCGTTCCTCGGACCCATGTCTGATTTGATGGACGCCATCGCCGAACGGCGTGAGCCATCGATATCGGGTAAGTCTAATCTTGGAACGATGAAGCTTCTGATGGGGGCGCTCGAAAGCGCAGAGCGAGGCCAAGCAGTCCACCTAAAGTAAATGGTTATCTTGCATACGAATGACCTGCACGGAAAGTTTGGCGAGCGCCAAGCGATGCTGGTCGCGGAAATGAAGAAGAGTGCGGATTTCTATTTCGACAGTGGCGATTGCGTGAAATCCGGAAATGTTGGAATACCGATCGGAGCCGACCCGGTCTGGAACTGGCTGCATCTCGCAGGTTGCGACGCGAGTGTCCCCGGCAACAGAGAGTTCCATGTGACGACCGCTGGATTCCGCGCAAAAATCGCCGGCGCCAAGCATCCAATCTTATGCGCGAATCTTGTTTGGAATGGGCGCGTGAGAAAGCCGCTGCAAGGAGACCAGGAGACTCCGCTTCCGGAATCTGTCACCTTCGGAAATGTGGGAGTCTTTGGCCTCATGGTTCCGATGGTGACGGAGAGAATGGCAGCAAAACGCCTAAGTGCCTTCCTTAATCTCTCGCCAATTGAGACTGCAAAAAGAGTCGTGGACGAGCTGCGCTCGAAATGCGACAAGATAATCTTGCTCTCGCACTTGGGATTCTCCAATGATCTCGCCCTCGTTGAAAAGGTGAGCGGCATCGATATCGTTTTGGGTGGACACAGTCATGACAGAATCGAAACACCAGAGAAAGTGAGGGACACCTGGATTTGTCAAGCTGGATCGCATGGTAAGGAAATTGGTCGATTGGAACTTGGCAACTCAGGCCTGAAATCAAGGCTTCTGCCGCTCCAGTAGACCGGTATACTCCAATCTGTGCGTCCACATTTAGGGGTCGTCATCCCCGCTTTCAACGAAGAAGTAAGGCTCGACAAAACGCTCTCGCGTGTTCGAGAGTACTTGGACGCTCAAGACTATACATGGTGTGCACTCGTGGTCAGCGACGGCAGCACAGACGGCACGATGTCGATTGCAAAACGATTCTCAGAAAGCGATTCCCGCTTCTCGGCGCATGAATATTTTCCCAATCGAGGAAAAGGTTGTGCCGTCAGAACTGGAATGATGCTTCTTGAAGCAGATTGGCTGCTGCTCTCGGATGCCGACTTGGCCGCTCCGATCGAAGAAGTCGAGAAACTGTTCGATGCAAAATCGCCCATCGCAATTGGAAGTAGGCCGCTCAAAGAAAGCAATCTGGAAGTTCGTCAGCCGAAGCTAAGAGAAATGGGAGGACGTGCATTCAACTGGATCGTACAGCGGCTTGCGACCAAGGGAATCAAAGACACGCAGTGCGGATTCAAACTCTTCGAGCACGACATAGCGAAAGACGTTTTCTCAAGGTGTGAAATCGACGGATATGGCTATGACTTCGAAGCACTGATGATCGCAAACAAACTCGGCTACGCGATTGCTGAGATCCCAATCCGGTGGGCGCATCAGGAAGGCTCCAAAGTGCGCGTATTGCGCGACGGCTCCCGAACGGTCTACGATCTCATCAAGCTGCGGCTGACAATAGGCCGCAGACTCAAAAAACCTGGCTACTCCGAAGCAACTTCCAATGACTCAAGTCGCACCATGACTTCGTGACGCTCCGAATCGGTCATTGCAGTCCAACGCTCAATCTCTTCCTTTGTTCTGCCGCATCCTGAGCAAACGCCTTTTTCAGTTAGGATGCACTTCTGTTTGCACGGTGACTCCATGTTCTTTTCACTGTTTTCGCAAGAATCTTCGAATCGCTCTTAACGTTTCTGGACTCACATGGTGTTCCATCCCTTCGGCGTCGATTTCGGCGATCGTTGGAGATACTCCAAGTTTTCGCAAAAGACCTAGTACCAAGTCGTGCCGCTCCCTCGATTCCTTCGCCAACGCTCGGCCTTGGTCCGTCAAGAAAATTCCGCGATACGGCCTTGCGACGACCAAACCTTCTCGTGCGAGACGCTTGACTGTTTTTGAAACAGTCACGTGGCTGACGCCGAGCCGTGCTGCCAAATCGACCCCCCTCGCCTCGCCCGTCTCAGCAATAAGTTCTTCGATCAGTTCGACATAGTCGGCCGCCGTCTCCATCGAGTGATCGTCGCGGGTGCGCCGAAACGAGTGCGCCCTTGGTTTGCTCATGCTCGCATTTTATCCATTAGGAACAACTTGTAACTCCACTTTATAAATCCTAACTCAATTGACGAAGGGTAAACTTATACTTGGCTACACTTTGGACCTAAGGGTAAGTAACCGATGAAATGGTGTTGGATTCTTCTGGCAGCCCTGGCCCTCGCCGGGTGCTCCGAAAAAAGTCATGGCCCTTCGATCGCCGACCGGCCGATCAGGGTCGTCACGACGACAGGAATGATCGCGGATGCTGCCCAAAACGTCGGAGCGGGCAGGGTCGACGTTCAGCCACTTATGGGTCCTGGCACCGACCCTCACCTTTACAAAGCGACCGCAGGTGACGTCAGGACGCTCGACGGAGCGGACATCATCCTCTACAACGGCCTTGAACTCGAAGGCCGCATGGCCGAGATCTTTGATGCGATGCGGTCCAAGCGCGCCGTTGTGGCCGTCGCCGCGAACCTGCACGAACAGGACCTCATCGCTCTTACGGCAAGCAAAAAAGATCCCCACGTCTGGTTCGATGTCCAACTTTGGAAGCAAGTCGTAGAGTCCATCCGGGACGCGCTCATAGGTCTCGACCCAGACCACAGCGAGAAATACAACGAAAACACTCGCCAATACCTGTCAAAGCTCGATGAACTCGACGCTTGGGCAAAACGCGAGTTCGAGTCGATTCCTCGCGATCAGAGAGTACTTGTAACCGCGCACGACGCATTCGGATACCTTGGAAAGAGATACGGAATCGAAGTGTTGGCAATTCAGGGAGTCAGTACGGCAACGGAAGCTAGCGCCGCTGACATCAGGCGACTCGCAGACGTGCTTTCAACCCGAAAAATCAAGGCGCTCTTCGTCGAAAGCAGCGTCCCCCAATCCACGATTGAAGCCTTGCAGCAAGCAGTCAAATCACGCGGTTGGAACATTGAGTTAGGAGGGGAACTCTTCTCGGATGCGATGGGAGCACCGGGAACAGATGAAGGAACGTACATCGGAATGTTTCGCCACAACGTACGCACGATTGTTGAGGCGCTAAGGTGAATGCAGTCGAGATTCGTGATCTCACGGTCGCATACGACGAAAACCCAGTGCTGTGGGACGTCGATCTCGACATCCCCATGTCGACGCTCTTCGCAATCATCGGCCCGAATGGCGCAGGCAAGAGCACTCTGATCAAGGCAGCGCTCGACCTGATCCCAAGAGCGGCGGGAACGGTGCGAATCTTGGGCAAGCCGTATCGCGAGGTGCGCAAAAAGGTCGGTTATGTCCCTCAGCGCGGAAGCGTCGACTGGGACTTCCCAACGGACGCTTTGGACGTCGTGCTGATGGGAACATACGGTCGTTTAGGCTGGATTCGCAAACCAGGTCGCGCAGAACACGAATTGGCGATGCACTGTCTGGAAACAGTGGGAATGGCAGACTTCGCGCATAGGCAAATCAGCCAACTCTCTGGCGGACAGCAGCAAAGAGTGTTCTTAGCGCGCGCATTGGCACAGGAAGCCGAGCTGTACTTTATGGATGAACCGTTCGCTGGTGTCGATGCGACGACCGAACGCGCGATCATCGATGTGCTTCGTGAGCTTCGAGCTAAAGGAAAGACGGTCGTAGCCGTCCACCACGACTTAGAGTCGGCACCCACTTACTTCGATCGGGTCGCGCTGCTCAACGTCCGAATGATCGCGACAGGTGATTTTGAAACCGCATTCACACAAGAAAACTTAGTCAAGACTTATGGCGGTCGAATCGCTGTGTTGGCAAAATGAACCTGTTCCACGAACTTCTGTTTGATTACACGCTTCGCAACGTCGCGCTCGGCTGCATGATTCTCGGCACTGTGAGCGGCGTGCTCGGATCATTCGCAGTATTGCGAAGACAAGGCTTGTTGGGAGATGCGTTAGCGCACGCCGCATTGCCTGGAGTTTGCTTTGCATTCATTCTTACTGGCCTAAAAACGCCCATTGCGCTCCTGATAGGAGCCGCTCTGTCTGGTTGGATCGGGATGCTGTCCATCAATCAAATCCTCAAACGCTCTCGCATTGACTCCGGGGCGGCACTTGGAACCATTCTTACGGTCTTCTTTGGTTTCGGCGTAGTGTTGCTGACTGTAATTCAGAAGTCTTACGCGGGCAAGCAAGCAGGCCTCGACAAATTTCTGTTCGGTCAAGCCGCCGGACTTGTTGCAGAGCAAGTGCTGACCATGGCAATTCTTAGCATTATTGCGCTCACCGTGGTGGTCCTCTTATTCAAAGAATTCAAAGTCATTTCATTTGATCCGGAGTTCGCACAGAGCATATCCATTCCAACGCATGTCGTCGCTAACATGCTCAGCGCGTTGTTGCTTATCTCGATCGTCGTTGGGCTGAATACAGTGGGCGTCGTTCTAATGTCGGCGATGCTCGTGGGTCCAGCAGCAGCGGCGCGGCAATGGACGAACTCACTCAAAAAGATGCTATTGATCGCTGCGTCCATCGGCACGATCTCCGGCCTGACGGGCGCTCTAATCAGCGTCTTGGGCACAAAGATCCCAACCGGTCCAGTCATCGTGATCGTTCTGTCCCTGATCGTCTTGCTTTCGGTGCTGTTCGGAAGTGCGCGGGGAGTCGTCTGGGAGTCGCTTCGCCGAAGAAAGCGACGTTTTGTCGAGGGTCAACGGTGAGTGTTGTGTTGGGAATTGCATTGGTTGCCGTTGCGACTTCCTCGGCCTGCGCGCTTTGTGGTGTGTTCTTGGTGTTGAGACGGCTTGCGATGATGGCCGATGCGATCAGTCACTCGATACTTCCTGGATTGGTTGCTGGATATGTGTTGGCACAAGGGCCGAATCTTCTCACCGGATTCGTCGGAGCGGCTGCAAGCGGCCTGCTGACGGTTGTGCTTGTCGAAGCGCTGACGAAATCGAGGAGAGTCAAAGAAGACGCCGCAATTGGAATTGTGTTTCCTGCACTCTTCGCGCTCGGCGTTTTTCTCGTCACTAAGTTCTTCGACAATCTTCATCTTGACGCTGATGCAATCCTGTTCGGCGTTATCGAATACTCACCGTTCGATGAGTTTAAGCTCGGATCATTGATGCTGGGTCCCAAGTCATTCTGGGTCATGCTTGGACTGTTTGTCGTAAACGCAATGTTTATGACAACATTCTTCAAAGAGTTGAAAGTATCGACATTTGACCCAGAACTCTCCAAAGCGCTTGGATTCTCTCCGTCGCTGATCCACTACTCACTTATGGCTCTAGTAGCCGTGACGACGGTAGGAGCATTTAGTGCCGTCGGCGCCATCCTTGCTGTCGCGCTGATCATCGTGCCGGCAGTGACCGCATCGCTTCTAACATATCGGTTGAAGCAAATGGTCGCCATTTCGCTGGTTATCGGCGCAACTTGCGGACTTGTCGGCTTTTGGCTTGCGACGCTCGTCGACGTTTCGATCAGCGGCATGATCGCGACCACGCTTGGCGCGGTATTTCTGTTGGTATTCCTCTTTGCACCGAATCGTGGAGTAGTCGCACAGATCATTCGACGGCGAAGGCAGAGCGCACGTTTTCTCGCTGAGATGCTCGCCGTGCACCTTGACTCTCACGAAGGAACAAGCGACGAGGACGAGGAAAGTCGAATAGGGCATCTGATCACAGAAATGGAATGGGCAGAACCTCAAGCCGATGCAGCCATCGCTACAAGCACGAACTTAGGTTGGATTGTCCAGACAGGCGATCGGCTCCAACTTACAAGCGAAGGCAGGCGCATCGCGCAGAGTGTTCGCAACCGTTAGTCGTTCCGCAACGCTTCGATTGGCTGAAGTTTGCTCGCCATGTAGGCAGGATAGAATCCGAAGAAGATTCCCACCATCGCCGCGAATGAAAACGCGATGATGATTCCGGCGGGCACGATCACAGGCGGTACGCCCATCAGTCCGGCGACGAACTGCACGCTCACAAGTCCGAGCAAAACTCCAATCAGTCCACCGCCCAAACACAGGGCGACCGACTCGAGCAAAAACTGACTGAGAATCGCATCTTGAGTCGCGCCGATCGCCTTTCGAAGGCCGATCTCTTTGGTCCTCTCAGTAACGCTGACGAGCATGATGTTCATGATTCCGATACCGCCGACCAAAAGCGAAACGCTCGCGACACCGGCAAGCAGCAAACTCAGAATTCTCGACTGCTCTTCGGCTGTCTCGATCAGCTCACCCTGGTTGAACGCACGAAACAGCGCTTCGCCGCTCGCGCTCCTTCTAACCGTCGAAAGAGTCGACTGCACTTCGTCCAATGTGTGCTGCATCAGCGAACTGTCCGCCGCGCGCACAGCGATCGAACTCAGGCTCTGCCTCCGTTGCAGTCGATCCAAAGCGGTCTTGATCGGCACATAAATCATGTCGTCAGGGTTCATCGGCCCTTGCCCCGTGCCGCCCTTGAACATCGCAACGCCGATCACTTCGAACTCTTGGTTGTTGATTCGAATCCGAGTGCCGACTGCCGACCCTCCTTCGTACAGCCTGTCGTAAATGTCGAACCCGAGAATCGCAACTCTTTCCGAATTGTAATTCTCTTCTTCCGTAAAGAAACGCCCATCTTGAAGCTTGATGTTGCGAATCTCCTGCAACTCAGGAAGCCCCCCCGTAACCTGAGACCTCTCGTTTTTGTTGCCATACTTGACTTGTACGCGCGTGCGAACTTCGCCGCTGACATGGCTCGCAGTTGGAACAGATCGTCTGATCGTCTCGACGTCCTCCAACTTCAGCGTCTGCGCTTCGTCCGGCGCACCGGTGTTCCTGCCGCCCATTCCCCAGTTCGGAAACACCACGATCAAATTGCTTCCAAGAGCCTCCAATCTTTCCAAAGACTGCTTTTTGGTGCCTTCCGCAATGCCGATCATCGCAATGACAGAAGCAACGCCGATCATGACTCCAAGCGTGGTCAATGACGAGCGCAGCTTGTTAGCCGTGATTGCCGCTAAAGCGGAAGCGACGCTGTCGCGAAGCGTCATCTGCCTCCGCCTCCTGCGCCACCGCCCGCGCCGCCACCTGTGCCAGCTCCGCCTCGCTGGCCAGGGCTGCTCGTGCCGGGCCCGCTGAATGGATTGCGTTGCTGTGCAGCATCTTCCATTCTTCGCTGCTGCTCTTCGATCTGCTTCATGTCGATCTTGCTGACGACAATCTCTTCACCTTCCTTAAGGCCCTCAAGAATCTCGACGACAGCATTCCCTTGCACACCGGTCTTCACTTCTCGCTTCTGCGGCTTATCTTTGGCGACCATCACCTCGACGTAAGACTTTCCATCCTCGCGAATGACTGCCTGCGACGGCACGACAAGGACATTCTTGCGCTCCGTCAAAATAAACTCGCAGCTCGCATTCAAGCCCGGCATCAGCTTGACTTCTTCTGTCGGTTCGATCTCGACACGCACCTTGACTTGCGTGACGCCGCTGGTCGTTACCGCAGCAGGATTGATGCGAGACACTCGTCCCTTCAACGGAGTCCGCCGCGCAGATTCGAGTGTGACGCGAACAACTTGATCGAGTTTCACTTTTGCGACGTCCGCTTCATCGACATTGACTTCGACATACATTCGAGTAACGTCGGCAATCTGCACGATGCTCGTGCCCTGCGCAAACGCGCTCAACCCAGGCGGAACGATCGTCCCCTGCTCAACATACTTAACAGTCACGACTCCGTCGCGAGGAGCGACAACCGTTGTTCCTTCGAGTTGCACTTTTGCGTTGTCTCTCGAAACGCGGCTGCGAACGATTGCTGCCTGCTGGGCGCGAATCTCTGTTTGCCGAACGTCGACTTGTCGCAGGTTCGCCTTTGCTGTCTCAAGATTTGCTTGAGCCGTGCGAACAGCTTGCCTCGCTTCTTCCAAATCCCGCTGGCTCACTCCGACTTCGAACCGACTCGCCTCCGCTTGATCGAGCGATGCTTTCGCTTGTCTTGCGCGCGCTTCCAGCGATTCGATTTGGATGCGAATGTCGTCCTCGATCCGATTCGCTCTCACTTCAGCATTCCGATAGCTCGCTGCTGCGGATTCGCGCTGCGTCTTCGCTTGTTCGTAGGCAGCCCTGCTCACGTAGCCTAATCCAAGCAACTCTTCTTGTCTGCGCAAATTCGCTTCAGCCGCTTCTAACTCGGCGCGCGAACGAGACAGATCGCCCGCAACTTGCGCTCTTGTTTGAGGGGCTGTAACGCTGCGCATCGTCTCCAAAGCCTTGACAGCAGCTTCATGGTTCGAGCGCGCTTGGGTAATGGCTGCTTCTGTCAAATGCGGCTGTGCGGTTGCCCGCGCCTCCAGCGTCCGCAAGCGAAGTCTCGCAGTCTCCAGACTCGCCTCCGCATTCTCGACTGAAGTTTTGCGAGTAACACGTTCGATCTCCAAATTGTATCGGCTTTGCTCAAGTCGCGCGAGATTTGAGTTGAGATCTGCATCGGACTGCTCGAAGGCTGCCTGAGAATCGCGAGGGTCGATGATCGCAATCAAATCGCCCTGCCGAACGATGTCACCCTCTTCGACGGCGAGTCGCACGATCTCGCCGCCAGCTTTGCTCTTAACATCTACCGTTGTCAATGGCTGCAACAAACCGGTCGCGATAAACGACATCGTGGCGTCGCCGAGTTTCACTTTGTCGGTGCGATAGATGATGTCGGCGCGTGAGCCTAAATTGTCTCGAAGCAAATACCAAATCGAGAACGCGATGATGCCGACAATAACGGCGAGAATCAAGCCAGTTCGTTTCATATTGTGGTGATAACGGAGTGTGCAGCCAGTCGCGGCACGACGACCCACGTATTGGCTACGCTTGTCGCTCGCTCGAAGGTTCCATCTTGCTCAGCGCCCAATAGTAGCCTAACCAGATTAAACCCGACGCGCATGACGAAATAAGCGGTACAGCCCATGCGTAGGTTGCCGGAAACTCCGGAGGCTGATAGCCCTCGATCAAAGGCGCCTGCGTGATCTCGTGCCACAAATATAAGTACACAAAGACGCTCGCAGGAAGCAGTCCCGCAATGCTCCCAACCAGCCCAGCCAATCGGGCGAAGTGGGTGAAAATGAACCCCGCCAGCAAAGCGAGAAGCGCCCCGATTCCAGCGACGCGATACAGGTCGTCGAAGGTCTGAAGCCTGCCGCCGGCAAGGTACGGAATAGCCAGGCATGCGAATTGCGCGAGGCTCGCGCCGGTGAACGCGAAACAGCCGCCGCCGATGGTCCGATCGAACGATGCTGCTCGCCGGCTTGGCCTATCCAGAACTTCGTCTGTATCCAAGAATCCAAAGCCCCGTTCGGGTTCGTTTTCAGGCACTGAAGCATCATAGCCGACTATGCCGGCGTGCCATAATTGGACCTTCCCCCGGGAGTACAAAGGAGTACGAACACGCATGAAAGTCAGCATCATTGGCGGCGGAGGCCGAGTCGGGTCGAACGCCGCGTTTGCCCTGCAAATGGGCGGAGTTGTTAAAGAGATCGTTATCGTAGACATGAACGAAGACATGGCGAAAGGCGAAGCCTTGGACCTTCTTCATGGAGCCGCGCTATCAAGTCCGCAAAAAATTCATGCTGGCGGTTACGACAAAGTCGCTGGCAGCGACTGCGTTGTCATTACCGCTGGACTGCGACGCAAACCGGATGAAAGCAGATTGGAACTCATCAATCGAAACGTCGCACTGTTCAAGGAAATCGTCGCAAGCGTCAAGTCGGCCGGATTGCCAAACCATGCGACGATTCTCGTTGTCAGCAACCCTGTAGACATTCTAACGCAGCTCGCAGTAAGAGATGCTGGATTGCCAGCCAATCAAGTGCTTGGACTTGGAACCGTTTTAGACACCTGCCGATTCCGATCACTGCTTGCGGATCACTTCGATGTTGCGGCGACAGATGTCCATGCTCTCATTCTTGGAGAACATGGTGATTCGATGGTCCCGATGTGGAGCAGCGCGACCGTAAACGGTACGCACATTTCGAGCCTCGACGGTTGGTCGCAAGATGTTGGCAACTCAATCTTCGAACGCACCAAGAAGAGCGGAGCAGAAGTCATTAGCCTAAAAGGCGGCGCAGGCTGGGCAGTCGGAGTGAGCATCCAA
>JAHCHL010000004.1 GCA_026129745.1 Fimbriimonadales bacterium
AGATAGAAAAACATAGGGTAGATCATGCCACCCGCCGGCGTAGGTGGCCGGGTTGCTGCGGGGGGGGGTGCGCCTGATGGGGGACTGGTCGATGTCGATGACCTTGTCGATGCTCTCGTGGCCTTCGATGCTGTCGTGCGCGGCCCAGGTGGTTCGGGTGCCGTAGACTTCGACCATGAGGCGTGGGAAGAGGGTTTCCTTGACGAGGGTGGATTTGCCGCTGCCCGTCACCCAGGGGAATGGAGGCGTCTATGGAATGGAGGTTGGAGGAACTCGCGTTGGCTCTACTAGTTTCCAGAAGCGCGATTACGAAGCAAGTAACGCCCAACGACCCATGCAACAAAAACGCCGCAGAGTGCGCCGGCTATCCAGCCCAGCATCACCTGCGACGGAAAGTGTGCGCCAACGTAAACGCGCGACAAACCGGTGAGGAATGCGACGAGCGCCCACGGAAGACCCCACTTCCATCCGAGTTGAAACCAGAAGACAACCGCGACAGCAGCCATGTTCGCCGAGTGCGCGCTGAATGTGCCGGAACTGGCGAGCAGATTGCCAAGTACGCGCACGTCATCGAGAATTGCAGCAGGGCGCGGCGCAAAGTGGAGCCACTTCGCAAGATCGCAGATTTCGTTGGCCAGAACAACCGCAACGATCGAAGCAAGAACTGTGATGCGCGTCGAGCTTCGATAGAACAACAAGAAAAGTCCAAGCGCGGCAAGCGCAATTCGCAAGAACCAGCCTTTGATGCCGAGGCTGAAAAACCAAAAGACCGGATCGAGCGCCGGCGATGCCCAGCCGCCATTGATCCAATGAAACAGAGCAACGTCCCAACCGCCCAGCATCGCGCCTATCGATCACCCATTTGCATCGGAAGCCGAACCGTAAAGGTCGATCCAACGTTCAGTTCGCTTTCGACTTCTACGGTTCCGCCGTGCGCGTTGACGATGTGCTTTACGATGGAAAGGCCAAGTCCCGTGCCGCCGGTTTCGCGCGAGCGAGCGCGATCGACACGATAGAACCTTTCGAAAATCCTAGGAACGTGTTCGCTCGCAATGCCGATGCCCGTGTCGGTGACTTTGAGAACTGCCTCTCCATCTTCCGTTGACAGCGTGACGCAGATTTTGCCTTGTTGCGTGTAGCGAACGGCGTTGCTCATGAGATTCTGTACCACTTGGACCAGTTGGCCTTCGTCTCCGTAGAGCAACAGGGTTTCGGGTGCGTCCAGTTCGAACTCGATTCCCTTCTCTTGAGCGCGAATGATGAAGTCTTGTGCGACGTAGCGAACGACATCGGCAAAATCGAGCGATTCGACGGCGGTCTTTTGCGATTCCGCAGACGAGAGGACGAGCAAATCTTCCGACAAGGCAGTCAGTCGATCGACCTCGAAAATGATCCTGCTGAGAAATCTATTGCGCGTTTCTTCTGGCAGTTCATCGTCTTGGAGAATTGTCTCCGCCATCGAGCGGATCGAAGCCATCGGGGTTCTGAGTTCGTGACTGGCATTGGCAACGAAGTCGGTACGGACTCGTTCAAGCCTTCGAAGCTCTGTAATGTCATTTGCGACGACAAAGAGCAGCTCGGGATCGTCGGCGGCAGGATACGCTTTGGTTTCGACGATTCGTTCTTGAGGATGGCTAAGTTGGATCTCGGCCCGCACGAGCGCATCTTCTTGCGCGGCCTTGGCACCAAGCTGTTGAAGATCGACGCTGAGTGAGACTTCAAGCAAGGTCCTGCCGACAAGGTCTTCAAAGTTGAAGAAACGTTTTGCAGACTCGTTCGCCCATCGAATCGTTCCGTCTTTGCCGCAGACGAACACGGGGGCATCGAGTCCGTCGGCAAGGTTTTGCATTCGGCGCTCCGCCGCTTCGATTTCATGGGTAAGAGAACGGAGTTCAGATTTCGCCGATCGAAGCTCCCGGATCCAATCCTGCGCGGCGTTTCGCATTCTTGAAAGAGCGCCGATCATCGCCAGGGAAGCGGCCAACGCTCCGATGCCAAGCCACCAAACGCTTCCTGGGAAAGCTCCGGTCAGGCTGAATGCCATTGCCGCCAGCAGAACGATAGCGGCGACGACCGCGACGAGCCACTGGGGTCGGAAATCGGTGTGCTTGAGCACGCGGGGATTCTGGCACTATCGCTCGATTTGTCTGCGTATTTCGCTTGGCAAATCGGCGTACCTAAAGGGCCCACTTTGCACGACGAATGCTCCCTCATAGACTATTTTCCATTCGACTCCAGGTCTAACCTCGATCACAAAAGTTGTCCGAGCCTGCGAACCAACAAAATACTCTCCCGTCAATACAACTGACGGGTGAGTCACGTCGCCGTAGGACGCGAAAGCAATTTGAAGTTCTTGGCGCACGTATTCAAGCGTGCGAGGCACGGACAGGAACCCATCGAGCGACTCGTATCGTATTGGGCGATTACTGACCAACGCCGTTTCATTCGCCGTGCGCGCCAGCAGTGCGGAGTCACTGTCGAATCCATTGGGCAACGCTTCCGACCCGGTAAGAAGAATATCAGGTATCTGAGCTTGGCTCCACTCACGGCTTCGTTCACATGCGCGAGCATGAAGCCCAATCAGATTGGCGGCGAAATCCTGTTGCTCGGGGCGCATCGCAGCAATGCGAAGCGGTTCACCGCGCTCAACAACCATCTGCCATTGCACGTCGTCGAGCGACCCTAACAGATAATAAGCCGAGCGAGGGTATGCACCGATGTTGCTTAGAGCGGTATGACCATTAGTTAGAGCCACAAAAACCGCGTAAGTCTCAGCTACCGAACTTATAAAAGCGCTTTGGCGTGCCTTGTAACAAAAAACTGAATAGTTCCGAAGGTGAGTCTCTTTCTCTACTAACGCTATCTGAACGAATTGCTTGAGTGCAGGACGTGGAACCCGAGCCATTTCGGCTCGAATGGCATTTTTCGGTCTGATCAGCAGCCAACCGTTCTCCAAAGAGATTTGATGGTCTTTGCTCAATAGGTTTGTAAAAGCAAGGAGGAGAATCTCCCCATTTCGAATTACTGCGAACATATCATCGTTCAACTCATCGCTAACGCATGCTGCCAAGTTGACACCAAGTTCCTTGGCAAGACCCAAAAGTGCATCCGTCACCGAGTAAGACAGCGGATCGTATTTTTCGGGATCAGACATAGCTTTACGTAACAATTCGCTGGGATTCGCAAAGTTGGAGAGCAGCGTTTGCCATTTTCCCAAACGACCTAGTGGCAACAGTTGATTGAATTCAGCCGACAATGAAGAAAGCGGGGCGGTTGCTGAGGCTTGCAAACTCAATGGACTATCATCAACGGAGGGTTGATCCAACGGTATCGTAACCCCTGCAACCGAGATGATTTCTCCAGAGGGAGCATAGACCGCCAGCTCACAAACCAGGCTCTCCGTCACTTTAAGAAAGAGGTTGATTTTATCAATGCCGAATGACGCTCTCTTGGCTTCCGAAAGAAGTCGAACAGCCCATGGACGCACCTCCTCATCGCTGTAAAGCTCCGAAGGAAATGATTCGATGAGAGTTCGCTGTGATTTCAAATAGCTATCGAGGAGTGGCTGTCGCTCTAGTTCCAACTTTCGTTGCGATCGCGTTGGACTAGATGAGTAGACGACCGTTCGTCCATACGGCAGCTGTGATAGCTCATCAGGCCCTACCTCTAGTAGGAGGCGGCCCAACAGTACCCTCGCTGCGGAAGTGATTTGTGGATTGAAGCTGGCTGAGGGGCTGTAGGATGGATTTCGCAGATCAATCCCAAGCTGGCGCAGCGATGCAATTGTCGCATGAGCAGTCGCTTCAGCATCGGAATGTTTCCCGATGAACTCGCGTTCACATTCAAGAGACTTTGAGATCACGGAGCGAATCTGGCGTTTATCCGCTTCCTCCAGTTCCTTCTGGCGGTCAGACGGCCGCACAATACGTTCATCGCTTGCTTGCCAATCAGAGTTAAGGATGTATGCAATGTTGCTTAACAGTTCGTTGGCGGGAGCACTCGAGCACTTGACGACGATCACTTCGTTTCCAAGGCGACCAGGGCAACGAGCCTTTATGCCAACACCTGATTCAAGTTCTGAGAGGAAAGTAGTCACGGTCGAGGCGCGAGTCTCTACCGTGACTGTTGCGGGGGGCTGTGCCAAAGCAGACCCACAGATGCCGAATGCAGCCATCGCTGGCCACAAGTTCCATTGCCGTATCGCAAGCAACGGCGAAGTTCGCTGTGGTCGAATCACTTTACACCGTTCTCCATCAGGCTACTGTCCGACAATCAGCTTAATGCGCTACACAAGCGCAACCTTGACCAGATGTTTGGCTACAAGGCGTGACCTCAGAGCAGCAGTGGTTCACACACCTAAACGGGTTCAACTTTTTCTCACAACATGGGTCGATTGGCCGTTCCCCGCCCTGCAATGAGTAGATTGGAGCGGCAAGGAATCCGCCCAAGCAGACAATCGCAACCCACGATAGCATTTTGTGAGCACGATTCTTGTTTCTTGCGTGTTGCATATGTTTACTTCTGTTTTTTTATTGATTGGCGAGAGTGCGAGCTTGAAGAAGGAAGAGTGCCCTGTGGGTTCCGATCCCGCTTAAGCTCGACTTCCAGAGTTTCGGGCGACACAACGTCACGCTTGCTATCACCTGGATAAACCAAGATAATCATCGGCGTGCCCGGCAAGTCGAGCTGACGGGCGACGGCCAAGTCACGTGTCAATCTAGACTCAGCCATTGCGACGCCACCTTTTCGGTGCCTGGCTCGTTCGTCGTTATTGGATCGAACTTCTGAAAGGATGCTTTGGTAGCCAGCCAACTCTCTCGGTCGCTCAACCGCGCATCGGCCGAGAAACTTCCAAAATGAGTCGTCGTCGAGCGTCTCAATGAGCCGAGCCACCAGTGCAGAAGGGGAGTCGTTGCGAAGAGGAAAGTGACGATAGACGAGCCTGAGGTTCTCGTAAGTTTGGCACAGGCTCATCAATTGCGGAACCGCCTGGTGGCAGGCCCCGCAACCGAGGTCGGAGAAAACGATCGCCGTAAATTCCGCGTTCGCAGAGCCCAACGTCCGGCTATCCTGCGGCGCGAGGTCCGAGAAACTGATTTTCGCAAGCGCTTCACGATCCAGATCTAGCACGGTCTCTTGTGGCAACAATATGCCCTGTACTATCGAGCCCGAAACCGCTATTGTGGCAATCGAGGACATAAAGACAACGGCTTTCTTGGGCTCCTGGGGGGGGGGGGCGAGTTTTCCAGGCGTGCCTGAATCGTATGGCAAAGGAAAATCAAGCAGAACAAGACTCCCGATGCCAAGCACCAGCTACAGAGTAGTTTGAGATCGACGACAGCGAAACCTGTCAACCACAGACTTACAAACGTCCCAACCGCTGAGAACCCGTACCCCGCAATGAACAGCAGTCGGCGAGGCGCCCCCGGACCTTTGGTAGATCTAACTCCGATGATCAGAGCCAAGGTTACGAAAGCCGCCAGGCCGAAGACCGCGACGGGTACCCCAAACCATTTCGCACTTGGGTGATAGGCGAGTTCATTGCAGCCCGACCCAACGCCGCAAGGAACAATCGCCCGCCGAACGTGGGCAAACGAAAGCACTCCCGCCACGTAGACTCCCGTCGCTGCGAGCAAGAACTGATGCCGATCGTTAACCAAGTTCGCCAACTGATCCGCCCATATCTCTGAACCCTAACTTCATCAAGCCGGGGCCAACAGGCAATATTGTACCACCTCCTGGGAGCACATGCATACGGTGCTCGGCCAGCAGCAGGCCACTGGGGTCTTAGATCGGTGTGCCTTAGCACGCGGGGATTCTGGCACTAACCAGGTGCACTCCCGTGTCGCGAGCGTATCGGTAAACTCCTTTCGATGATTCGTTCGACGACAGTAATCGGCGTGATGCGTGATGGGAAGGTTGCGGTTGGCGCCGACGGGCAGGTCACGCTTGGCGACCAGGGTGTGGCGATCAAGCATACGGCGAAGAAGGTTCGCAGAATTGGGCCGGGAGGGAACGTAATCGCGGGTTTTGCCGGGAGCGTTGCAGACGCCCAAGCTCTGACAGAGAGATTCGAAAAGAAGCTCGAGCAGTATTCCGGCAACGTGCGCCGCGCGGCTGTCGAATTTGCGAAGGATTGGCGGACCGACAAGATTCTCCGGCAACTGAATGCGATGATGATCGTCGCGTCGTCGGATGCGCTGTTGCTGGTCTCGGGAGATGGAAACGTGATCGAGCCGGACGAAGGGGTTGCAGGGATCGGGTCAGGTGGCCCGTTTGCTCTGGCTGCTGCTCGTGCGCTGATGGCTCACACGACTTTGTCTGTCGAAGAGATTGCGCGAGAGGCGCTTTTGATCTCGGCGGATATCTGTGTTTATTCGAACGACAAGATTAATGTTGAGACGATCTGAGGGCGATCTGTACTCGACAGTCCATCGTGGTTGGACATCGACGGCCTACGCGCTGGCCCACTCAGGGAGGGCGAGGGCATCGGCGACAACCCCGACGTACCAGTGCTCGACATCGTGTGGCCCGAGGGGGACTTCGTGCCAGTCGTATTGGTAGCCTGTGATCAGTCCTTCTTCGAGCAGGCGCTCGGCGAGTTTGTACTTGGGTAGCCAGACCTCCTTGACCACTGGGTACATGTGAGACGGCATCGGTTCGAGCATGTGCCTGTAGTCATCGCTAACGTCCACGATGGTGATCTTCGCCATGTTGTGCTTCCACAATTCGCCGTCGATTTCCGCCATGAGCACCTCCGTATGCTGCTTCCGATTGAAGGGACGAAACGGAGGTTCGGAAGGCATCGCAGAGAGCGGGCGTTTGCGATGAAATTCATGATTAGCCTTGGGTTGATCTATGAGCCTTGACTCATAAATGTAGCTTATGCTACACTAGCCTCTCATAAGATGATGGTGAAGTGGCTAATCTTGATTGTCATATGTGGCCTTTTCGGCGAGATCTTGGCGATACCGCAGTTTGCCCGCGAATACAAGATGGCGTGCGCCAATTGCCACACCCAGCCACCAAAGCTAAACCTTCGCGGGCAACGGTTTGCTGACTCCAACTACCAATCAACGAAGTTGAAGGAAGGCGAGGCCGAAGCGATCGCGCTCTGGGTGAGCGGGATGGCGCAGACGGTGTCCTCAAGTCCGGAGACGATTCGCACCACACCGAATAGGGTCGAATTCATTTCCGCTGGACGCGTCGGAACTTTCGCTTATTTTGTGGAGTGGCGCGCTGTGAGCAGGGAGGTTTTGCCTACCGGTTTGATTCGTGATCGCAGCGGACGATTCGAAGACTTATTCTTGATTTATGAAATGGATTCCAACACCGAGTTTCAAATTGGGCAATTTCGCGCACTTTCGCAAATTGACGTTTCAAGAAGACTGAACCTCGCAGAACCGACGGCCTTCGCAACATCGCTTGCTGGGCCGGGTGGCCCGAATTCTCGGATGACTTCCTTGCGCGGTTTTTCATTGTCAGGGCGTTCACCATCAGCGCGCGTCTCACGCAAAATCGGTGATGACGAGAATCTGGTACTGACAATTCCGTTTCCTGGAGAATTCAGCGTACCTGTGACGAACGAAGCGCGTTCGACGGCGAGTTTCGAGTTCGAATCAACGCCAAAGGGAGTGTTCCTCGAGGTATTCAGCCGACGCGAATTGAAATCGCTGGGAGCTCATGCGTTCATCGGGAGCAATCAACGATATTTGATCGGAACTGCAGGACAATACGATTGCGGAAATCTGTTTTTCGAGGGCGGTGTATCGTTCGCTTCGGCGGCTGGCGATTCCGAGTTTCGAATGAGCGCAGGCGTTGAATGGATTCCACATTTCACGGCTGCCTTTGGCGCAAGGCTCGATTATCGGGACGCTCCAGGATTCAAGCCAATACTCAATCCGTACGCAAGCTTCTGCCTGCCGTTCGGCGAAACTGCAATGAAGCTGATCGTTGAGGGCAGGTTTCAGCAGAAGCGATATCCGCAGTTTTTGCTGGAGTTAAGTTGGATGTTTTAGTTGATTACCGAGATGCTCCACCGCCAAGCGGAGAACCGCCGAAGGGGCGAAACGGTGAGTTGTAGTCGCGATTGTCCTCAATGCCGACGCCATCGACAGTATAAGGAATCACCAACAGCATCATCTCGTCAGTCGTCTGCTCGCCCCATCTGACGACGCGGGGGGGGTCGCTTGGTTGACGCGGATTGTTCGATGAATTGTCATAAGCAGCTTCGACATGAATCACGCTACCGCGAGGAAGCTTGATCGGTCTTGCAAACTGATACTGCAATTGCCAGTTGAAGTCCCAGTCTTCAACCCAGACAAGTGGAACTTCTTTGCCGTCCGGCGTTACCGCATAGGCCTTCATCGACTTGCCGAGCAAGTGCATGTGGGGCATTGCGCCATAGAGCGTTACGTCCGCAGGTATTCGCATATTCCACTTGGCGACATGGTTCTCGGCACCTGCAGGAATTCGCAAACCGATGTTTGCGAGCCACGCGAGATTCATCTTTTGCTTCGGCGGTTCTTTCGCAAAGTACAAGCCGATCTGCGTTTGGTCGTGCTCTTCTTTGCCGGTCTTGTTGTAGTGAATTTGGAGGACGATCGTCGTTCCGGGTTTCAGCTCGAATGCAGCATAATCCGGCGTTTCGTTGGCTCTCAGGCCAGGCGCCCATCCGCCTAAAGCGCCGCTCGGAATGACGCCCACGCCGCCAAACGTCGAATAGCCGGGCTGCCCGTCGTTTTGCTGCTTCTCCATTTCGATGGCGCGACCTGAGTCGTCGAGAAACGCGATAACGTGATGAACGACGCGCTTGTTGTCTGGGCGAACTGCCATCGCGCGGATCCACTTCGTCTCTTTGTAGTCGGTCTTGATGACGAAGTTGCGGTAGTCGTCGCGGCCTTCTGCTGCGATCTTGTATGGCCTCGGAGGAGAAAGGATCACATCTGGCTCGCCGAGCGCCCATTCGGAGGAGAAGGTCGGTGGCTTCGGCGCCTTCGACTTGTCGCCGATTGGCGCTCCCGCATCGGCCCAGGCACGAATCGCCGCGATCTTTTCTGGTGACAGCACATTTACATCGTGAAAGTCGTTGTAGCCCTGCTTCGCTTTCCAAGGCGGCATGAGCTTCCTCTCGACGGAAAAGGCGATCAGTTGTGCCCGCTTCATTGCGTCCTCGTAGGTCAAGAGCGAGAACGGCGCAACCTCGCCAGGACGATGGCATTCGACGCAGTGCTCGAAGAGAATGCCAGCCACTTCTTCGGCATAGGTCACCGCTTTGGGCGTCGAGCTTGCCGTCGGATTGGAGCCTGCCTGCTCGACAGAAGACAGCCAGCCGGCCAAGCAAACGGTCAAGCCAATCGATGAAATCGCAATCGTTATTCCCTTCATATCCTGCCTCAGAACCAGTGTAATAGGATACCGCCCAAACCGTTTGAATCTCTCCGAATTTCGTCAACCAAGCAATTCAACCCATAAGATTGGGTCCTTTGAAGTTAAGGGGGCACTTTGGGCGTAGTAGAATCATCCGGCTCGGACCTCGCATCCCGCTATGGTCTGCCGACATTTCATCTATGGCTTCTGGGTTTCTGAAGCGGAATCGAGTGGGCATCTCGTTTGTTGTCGTGGGCGCCGCCCTATTCGGCCTGTACTTCCTGTGGAACTGGGCCGCGTATTCGCTGACGGTCGGAGACAAGGTATTCCCGCCGCTCGAACCCAAAAAGGTCAACCTGATCGGCATCGACTTGGCCGGCGAGAAAATCATCGTCGCGAACGGAATCGCTCAGTTGGTCCAGGATGAGGGCGGAGGCTTTGAGTCCCGGGAACAGGATGGTCAGCCGGTGGGAGCGACGGGGGCCAAGATTCCGATGGCTGCGCTCGTGTCGACCTTGCAAGGCAGCCCCGAAGGGCTCGAAGAGCTGGTCATGGCACTCAACAAGATTGAGCATCAGATCCTCCCTGACGAGCGGTACACATGGGACGCTTCCGACATCAGAAAGGCCCTGGATGGTGACTCGGCACTCCAGACCAAACTGGAGAACGACCTCAATACGACCCTCAGCGGGGAGCCGACAACCACGCTCAGCCGCGAGGCGACCTTCAGCGGGATCTGGATTCGCGTACCGATTTCCGTCATGGTAAGCGTCGGTAGCGACCGCCGAACTGTGGAGTCGACGGTTAGTTTGAACTACACAACCGAGCTTGTCCGGAGGGTTCAGCGGCATGACTCCGTTCGAAACAAGTTTGATGTCGACGGCCGCACGCTGAGCTTCGTCTACGAAGAGGTTTGGGGATCGCTGCGAGGCTCCCCCGCAGCGGACGTGAGGCGATCTTTAGAGAGGTTCATCAATCCTGAGCGGTCAAAAGCGCTGTCAAGCCCAGCAGAACGCCTCCTCGCGAGGGTCAACGTGCTTGTGACGGATCTCGAAATCGAAGGCGTTTCACTCGAGGAGTTTCCTCGCACCGACGGCAAGGGAAACTCTTATACGATCAACCTCGACCTCAATCGCAATGGCAGGGACCGGCTGTGGCAGTACACCCGTAAAAACCCCGGGTGTCAGTTACTTTTCGTCGTTGACGGAGTCGCAATCGCTGCGCCGGTTGTCCAACATGAAATGAAGTACTATACAGCGGCGATCCAGAATATTCTCGAAGAGGATTTAGCGCGAGAAGCCGTCGATCTCATCAAGAACTCAAAAGTATCTAGACTATGACCATTCGAATTTTCGCATCCGCATTAGTTGTCGTTGCACTTGCATTGGGCTGCGGGCCTTCGCCCACAGCCGGCACAACTGGGCCAAAAAAGGAAGTCCATAAAGCAGATGCATCGACTCCTGCTGACTTATTTCCGCTTTCCGTCGGCAACGCATGGACATACAATTTGTCCGTTGATCAGCTTCAGAATGGTCAAGTTACTGCGTCGCAAACGATGGAACGCGTGTTCAAAGTTGAGAAGGTCGATCAAACATCGAATGGAACCGTTGGGCAAATCGTCATTTACGATGAAGAGCAAAAGCCAGTCGCGTCCTTCAAGATTCTTGTCAATGACAAGGGACTTTTTCAAATGACGGTTGGCTCACCGGGTAACGAGCTTGCTTATGACGCTCCATTGCCGTGGGCGACGTGGGGAACTGAAGTCGACAAGCAAGTCGATCATAAGACTCGCGGACCGCTTGCAGGAAGTCGAGAGATCGGAACCATCGAATCTGCGACGTACTATCGCGGAGAACGCGAAGCCGATGCGTTGACTCAGCGGTACGCGTCCAAGTCGTATGACAGCACTCAAAAGTACCTTCGCGACGACGGCACCGGCTTGGCTGCGACACAGCGAAGCTGGTTCGCTCCGAAGGTTGGATTGGTCAGGTTGGTCGAAGCGATCACAAATGGCCAAGTCACTCAGCGAAGCACATGGGTTTTAAAAAGTCACACGGTGAAGTAATGAGAGTAAACGGAATCCTTGCCATTGCTTTCTTTGTTTTTCTTAGTGCGGTCTTTGGGTGCGCTAAGAAGGAAGCGGAATCGACAAATGCAAAGCCAGACTCGGAGACACCGACAGAAAGTCGAATCGAGATTCCAGATGAACTGATGACGCCGGCGCTTCGCGCAATCGGTGCGCCGTTCGACAAACCGATCAAGATGCGATTCAGCGGGTTTGCTCCAGGCATAACAGAATCAACAAGGGTTGGAAAAGTCACCGCGATCGAGGACGGAAAAGTCCACTTCACATTTACTTGGTCCAATGGTTTAGGCGACGATAAGTATGTTTCCGGACCTGATGGAATCTTTGTCAGCAGACAGTTCGGTCGCGACTTCGATCCGCCTGTCATGTACGCCCCTGTGACGTTTGCTATCGGCGACGAATGGGAACACTCCTACACTATTCAAGTGGAAGGTAACGCAGTCGAAGTCAAGTCGAAAACAAAAGTTGTCGGGCAAGAGAAAGTGACGCTTCCGATGGGCGAATTCGATGCGAAAGTCATCGAAGAAACTGGAACACTCAAGTCGCCAACGATGAACGTGACGATGACCGGTAAGTCGTGGCTTGTCGATGGCATCGGAATCGTCAAAATGCAAGGCACTCAAAAGGGCAAGCTGAACGGCGAAGAAGTTTCGACCGACATATCGATGGAGATAATGGGATAACGGTTAGGAGAAGGCCACATGATTACCTTGTTAGTTGCGACAATCGTATCGGCGCCTGCGGCGAACTACTTTCCGCTGACGCCTGGCGCCGAATGGGAGTACGCGATCATTGGCGGACCTGCGCTGAGTCCAAAGAGGCTTGTTTATAAGGCAGTCGAACCGGTTCAAGTTCAAGGCAAAACCGTAAGTCCGCTCGAAAGCTTCATCGATGGGAATCGTGATTCGATCACCTACTACACGACTCATGAAGGCTTTCATGCCGTCGCCGGTACGCACGAAGGAACGTTGCTGTCGCAGCCGATTCCATTCCTGCCTGTCGATCCAAAGCGCGGACAGAAGTGGGTGTTCGCAGGACACACCGTCGTATTGGGTGGAGAAGCGAACGAGCAGTCAACATACACCGTGAACGGATTCGAAACCGTCGAAGTGATGGGGCAAAAGATCAATGCCGTCAAGATCACTCGCCAGTCCGAAGCGCAAGTGGACGGAATGGGCCTTTTTAAGACCAAGAGCATCGATTGGTATGGCGACGGAATCGGGCTGTTGAAGTCAGAGAAAAGCGTCGAAGTGAAAGACGGCGCGAAAGTTACGTACCTTCTTGTTCGAACGGCAGGTTTGGTTCGATGAGATTCGCGGCGTCGGTATTCGCCGGCTTCATGGCAGCTTTGCTTTTCACCGGAGGCTGTTCCTGCTCCGGAAAGGGAACTGGGTCACCGATTGGCGCTTCCGAAGAGCTGTTTCCTTCGGCGTCAGGCAAGCAGCCGATTACGCTGAACCTTGGCGGCATCATGCTCGATCGGGCAGAGCTGGAGGTCGAGTCGAAAGGAAACAGTCGCACGCTTCGAATTCTCAATGAGGGCGTCGAAATCGAGCGAGAAGTCTATCGAGTCGACAGCAGCGGAATCTCTTTGGAAAGCCTTGGAACCGGTTCTGGCGATCAGTTCGACCCACCCTTGACACTCATTCGATTTCCTGCCAAGAAGGGCGATTCCGTCGAGTGGGAAGGATCCTATCGCTATGGCAACATTCGCGCAGTCAATGCCAAGGCCACAAGCACGACTCAGACCGAGCAGGTCTCGCTCGCGACCGGCTCCGCTGAAGCCATTCGGGTCACCGTCGAACTCGAACTGAGCGATGGCTCTCCAAACCCTGCTAAGAGAAAACTCGATTTCTGGTTCGTCAACGGATCCGGCCCGGTCAAGAGAGACTTCGGACTCAACCAGACACGCGAACCTCGCGTGCCCACTCCTACGGACAACAAGCCGGAAGAGGGTTAGGGATATACTGCGCCGCCAAGGATGAGAGTAGAAGAAGCAGCGGCGCAAGTCAGGAAGGAAGTTTCCAAAGCCGTCGTCGGTCAGGACAAACTCGTCGAGCACGTCCTGGTCGCGCTGTTTGCTGATGGGCACGCGCTGCTCGAAGGTGTGCCGGGCGTCGCCAAGACGCTTCTGGTTCGAACCATCGCCAAAACTCTTTCGCTGGAGTTCACGCGAATCCAGTTCACGCCCGACCTCATGCCGAGCGACGTCATCGGCACGAACGTTTTCGACCAAAAGGCCGGCGAGTTTCAACTGCGAAAAGGTCCGATATTCACCCAGATCCTGCTCGCGGACGAAATCAACCGAACGCCCCCAAAGACTCAGGCAGCTTTGCTCGAAGCGATGGAAGAGCGCCGGGTCACGATCGACGGCTCACCGTTTCCGCTGCCGTCACCTTACATGGTCTTCGCCACGCAGAACCCGATCGAGTTCGAAGGCACGTATCCTTTGCCTGAAGCGCAGCTCGACCGCTTTCTATTGAAGATCATCGTGCCTTATCCGGAAGAGCGAGATGAGGCGACGGTCCTTCAGCGATACTCCGCAGGCTTTCGTGCGCAGAAGCTTGAGCAAGCTGGCGTGCAGCCGATTTTGGATGCAGCCGGACTCGAAGCACTTCGGCGAGAAGTCAGCTCGGTTAGAGTCGAAGACCAGATCATCGACTACATCAACAAGATCGTTCGCACAACGCGCAACTCGGACCTCATCGCCGTAGGCGGATCGCCGCGCGCTGGTATCGCAATCCTGCTCTGCTCGAAGGGTTTGGCGGCCATTCGTGGCCGCGACTTCGTCACACCTGACGACGTAAAAGATGTGTCGCTTCCCGTGCTGCGGCACAGAGTGTTGTTGCGACCTGAGGCAGAAATCGAGGGGTTGACGCCCGACCAGATTATTCTAAGCCTGTTCGAATCATTGCCCGTGCCGCGCTAAGAGTCGCTTAGAACCGCAAGGCCATCGAAAGCGTCTACCCAAAACACAAAGCAAGGAGAAACCAAATCATGTTCGGAATAGCCTTCGGCCTCTCTCTCGCCCTTCAGTCTCTTACTCTCAACGGGATTTTGCCTGGCGCGCAAATGCAGCGCGTGCCGGCAGCGGACGAAGTCGTCGCGACGCTTAATGGAAAGCCAATTCTCGCTTCGGAAGTCAACAAGGTCTTGTGGGATTGGGTCGGTTACCCGATGACTCAGCAAGTCATCGGCATGATCATGGTCGAAGAGGCGGCGAAGGACGCGGGCGTTTCAGTTTCCGATGACGAAGTGCGAAAGGCTGTCGATGAGCAGCTCGCCCAATACAAAGCAAACATTCCGGAAGGAAGGACCTTTGAACAGCACTTGCGCGCGATGGGCATTCCGTATTCGCAAGTTTGGGTGCAGGTTCGACAGAGCATGCTCTTCGAACGCATCGCGATGAAGGACTTCAAGCCTGAGGCGCTGAGAAAGCTCGCGCATATCGTCATCAAGCCCAAAGACTTCAGCGATCGAGCGCGTCAAGATGCGATGAACAAAGCAAGTGAGATCATCGCGTGGGCAAAGGGCGGCGAAACATGGGCGTCACTTGTCGAACAGCACAGCGAAGACATCGCGACAAAGCCGCTCAATGGAAGCCTCGGTTGGGTTGGGCCGCACGTCTTGCCCGAAGACATCATGGCCGCGGCCGCATCGGCACAGACTGGCGCGATCATCGGCCCTTTCGTGACATCCGACGGCATCGTTGTAATCAAAGTCGAGAGTGTGGGCCCGCCGCCTGAGAACGAATTGGAAGCAGCCAAGAACGCCTATCTTCAGCGAGCGCAAATGCTCTTGCAGCAAAAACTGCGTGACGAATACAAGCACGAAAACAAGCTGGTTCCGGCAATTAAGAACAATGGAGGCCAATAGCTCCGATGCTCCAGGTCGGCGACAAGATTCCGGACTTCACTTTGCAAGATCAAGACGGCAACGCTGTTTCTTCCAGCGACCTGATCGGCGAACCGTTCGTCATCTACTTCTATCCTAAGGACGATACGCCCGGGTGCACGAAACAGGCTTGCGCCTTTCGCGATTCGCTACCGCGCTTCAAGGGCGTCCGCGTTATCGGAATCAGCCCGGACAGCGTGAAGTCGCACAAGAAGTTCGCAGAGAAGTATTCGCTGCCGTTTACTTTGCTGTCGGACGAGGGCCACAAGGTCGCGGAGATGTTCGGGGTTTGGGTCGAGAAGAGCTTGTACGGGAAGAAGTATTGGGGCAATCAGCGGTCGACGTTTCTGTTTGACGAGCACGGGATCGTGAGAGCGGTTTGGGAGAAGGCAAGCCCCGATCAGAATGTAGGTGAACTTGTCGCTATTCTTTAGTACTGTTACAATATATATACCAGGTTTTGTTGTTTAATCTTTTCTTTGTTCTTGTAGTACTATGGGCGGTATGGGTGGCCGATTGACGACTGGCTTAATCTTGATTACTGCCGTGGGATGCTCTCAGCGCGAGGTGAGGTTGCGGCTCATTGAAGCTTCGACAGGAGCCCATACCCCCCCCCGTGGATCGGAGCAAGCAAGGCACGCACCCTCTTAAGGCTGTGTGGTTGCGGATCGTGCCACAAGCTTGTAACACGGCTCAGCGATTCGGAACGGCGAAAGATTGACTTTGTCACTATTAGGGGGTACACCGAGATGGCCGTCGACCTTCAAAAGACCTTCGATTGGGACGCTGTCCGCTTTGCTGAATACAACCAGGCAGACTGGGACAAATTCTACGGCTCATCAGAGTGTCCACGATTCGGACTTGTTAAGAATGGCCGCTTCGCTGAACAAGCGTTTGCCACCGAAGCAGATGGCGAACTGACTCCGGGAGGAGGAAAGTGATACGACTTGTGACTCTGACGGCCGGCCTTTTCCTACTCGTGTGCCTTTTCGCTGTGTCGCAAGATCTTCAGTCGCTTGCGCGTTCAATTGTGGTACCCAATCTGAATTCCACAGCGAAACAGTACTTCAGTGAACACCTGAAGAAAGATCCGGCAATAGGAAGCCGCAACTTTGTCCGCACTCCGCTATCGAGAACAAACCATCTCATCGTTCTTGTGGGCAACTGCGAAGAGTGTGCCGACAAGATGATTTTGAGGATTGCTGAGGTGTCGTTAAGTGCCGGGGTACCAGCTTTCTATGTCTCGAAGGTCAATCCGACAGGCGCTTTACTAACTGTTATGGACAAGCCAATCTCCTCGAGCGTTGTCATCGATGCGGACGGATCCGTTCACGAGAGACTGAACGGATTCTTTACTCCTCGCGTTTTTCTTATCGATGCTGATGGGCGCATTTCATGGAAGCAAGATTCACCCGAACTGGCCTCGTTAGCTAATCGCCTGAAGGAGTTCCACTCATGAAACATCGCGGGCTAACGATTGTCGAGATCCTCATTGGGATCGTCATAATCGGCATCATCGCGGCAATCGTCATCGCCGTCGGCGGACCTGTTAAGCGACAGGAACAAGTGGGTACTTGCTATGCGAATCTGCGGAACCTGCACCTTGCCATCGAAATCTATCGAAACAATTACGGCGGGGCTGAAAGGCTGGTAGGAGATGCAGCAGGGTTGGGACTGCCTCCGTACTTTCTAAACACAGAGACCGGGAAGATATTGGTCGGTGAGCGCGACCAATGGATGTGTCCGGCTCCCAAGCATTACGATCCAAGGAAGAAGTTCCCCGAGATCGAGCCAATGTGGTGGGGCAATGACCCCACCTATCCGCCTTACGAGGAAGTCACCGCGAAATATAAAGGTGGAACGCCACTAACGCTCGACTTCAACCACAACAATCACGCGATTGTTGACATCAACTCGCACTTGCAGCAGAAAAGGATCCTGTTTCTAACGCTAGACGGAAACATCGTTGACAAGCAAGTCAAGCAAGGTTACATTGGAACTTTTCATTTCAACATTTTTGAGATCGATTGAAGCTAATGATGCAGGAATGATCATGAAAACAAATCTAATCTTGCTGGCAATCTGCCTGGTTGTTGGAATTCTGCTCGGCACACTGGCACTTGCACAGGTGGTTCCGTGCAGAACCAGCTACAACATGCCGACTCCTTGCAGCGGACTCACCTACTATAACTGCTGGGATGGATGCACCTACGTCGATCAAGGAGCGGCAAAAAGCGATTGCACTATCGTGTTCTCTGGCGCTTGTTGCCAATGGCGAGAAGAACCGCACACTTGCACTGGCGGAAGCTGCAACAACTGTGGGACGCTGACTCTTGCAGTGGAGTATGTCCAAGGGCAATACAACTATGAGTGCCGCACTTTCGGATCGGGCGGCGACAAAGTCTGTTTTCCGGCTGACTGAACATGAAGGACAGGAAGGCTCAGCTGATCGTGGCGGCGAGCTTCGTCGCTGCCACGATCTTCGTGATTTGGCTCGTTTGGTTCAGGGAATACACCCCAGACGGCGCTGCTCGAACGCTCGGGCACCGGTTCATCGAAGGGGACACCGAATGGATGTTTGAGAGCGCTTCTGCCGAAGAAAGAAGTGGCCCAGGATTCACTCGTGAACTCCTGGACAGTTTCTGGAACACCCATGCGAAACCTCTTCTCGATGGCGCTACGATTGTTGGAGAGGAGCAGATCATTCCTTATTCCGGAGGGAAAACTGTCATCAAGTTTCGGATACGGCTCAAAGACGGGAGTGAACACGTCGCCGGAGTCTTCGCTCAAGTGGTCGAAGGCAAGCCGCTCTACGGCATCATCGAAAACTTGGTTTACTTCGTCGGCGATATCAAGTTTGCTGACACAACCGAGTCCATCGAGAGAGTTCGCCAAGCATGGAGACTTTACAAGCCGTGGTTCCGCGAACAAGGAGTCACGAAATGGTACGGGACCCAGAGCGGCAGGTACTTCGACATGTGACCGAGGACTATGCCGCTACTTCTCTGGCATTTTGTGAACGATCGCATCTTTCGGAGTGACGGTCGAAGCGTACTTCGCCGGGTCTTTCGAAAACGACGTTCCGCATCCTGCGCAGCAGAAGTAATAGCGCACACCTTCATGATCGACGTAATCTGGAAGCTTCGCGATATTAATCTCTTCGCCCATCACAGGGCACTTGTCGATCACTTCTTTTTCAGGAACCGCTGACAGCTTCTTGGGATCGGCATCGAACGCTTTCTTGCTTGCTTCGCTGGCAAAGTAGTACCGAACGCCGTTGTAATCGCTGTGCGCGACCGCCTTCTTGTAATCGATTCGCTTCTTGGTTATGACGTCGAACTGAGCCACGCCGATGATGCCTTCGTCCTTCCACTCTTTCGTATACTTCTTCGGATCGGCGTTGAACTTCGGAATGCATCCTTCACAGCAAAGCGTGTACTGCACGCCTCGATAGTAGTAATCGAGTCCCATGCCTGTGGAATCGTGCTGCCCAACAGGACAAATCGTCTCGGGCGCAGTGCCCTGAACTGAGATTGCGGCTACCGCCAAAAGCGTCGTTATCATCTGGATCTCCTTCGTTCGATTTCACTCCATTTTACGCCATGGAACCTGGATCCGTCTTGGCCGTATATTCAAATATCAGGATATAATGAATTCGTCAGTGACACTCCAGATGGTCTGCAAAGCGCTTTCCGACGAGACCCGGCTTCGAATTGCCCGGTGCCTGTCGAGGTCGGATCTTTGCGTGTGCGAGCTTGCCGACGCCCTCGACTTGCCTCAGTCGACTCTTTCGAACCACCTCGCTAAGCTCCGAAGCCTCGGCATCGTGGATACGAGACGGGTCGGCACTTGGGTCTACTATCGGCTCGCCCCTGACCAGCAGGCGAACATCGTTCGGCTTTTCGAGACGTTTGACCATTCGGACGAACGGGCAACGCTCGATGACGAACGGCTCGAAAAACGGCTGTCGATGCGCATCAACGGCCAATGCGCCCGGAGCTATGGCCAGCTCAGTCCGCTGACGGACCGGAATCCATGAATACACTAACTTTCAAATCCAACGACATCCATTGCGACGGTTGCGCAGCCAGCATCGTGCGCGCAGTCTCTTCCCTTTCTGGCGTTCATGACGTGAAGGTCGACGTCGATACGAAAACGATTTCCGTCGACATCGAAGAAAGCGCGAATCCCGATTCGATCAAGGAAGCGATTGAAGACGCAGGCTTCTCCGTAACCTAATCTGACGATGACGCTCTTCGTCGCTGCGGCGTGGTTCGCGGCGATCGCCCTGATCGCCTGGTTTTTCTTCGGGCCGCGAAAGGCGGCAAAGGCTGCGGCATCCAGCGGCGTTCAAGAAATTCAAATTCTTGTCAGCGGAGCGTACTCGCCGAGCCGGATCGCGGTAGAAGCCGGGCGTCCGGTCCGATTGATTTTTGACAGGCAAGAGACCGAGACGTGCTCGGATGAAGTCAGCATTCCGGACTTCGGAATCAAAGCCTCATTGCCTGCATTCGAGAAAACAGTCGTCGAGTTTGTGCCAGACAAGACGGGCGAGTTCACGTTCTCTTGCTCGATGGGCATGTACCGAGGCACGCTCCTCGTCGAAGCTCCAAGCGTTACCGATGAAAGCGTCGCCGAATTGGACATTGGCGGCATGACCTGCGCAGCGTGTGTGAGCAGAGTCGAAAAGGGCTTGCGCCGCGTTCCTGGAGTCGTCGACTGCAGTGTGAATCTCGCGACAGAGACAGCGCGCGTCAAACTCTCACAGGGAGTCGCGGTTGAAGACCTCATTCGAGCGGTCGACAAGACCGGCTACACGGCAAGTCCGCGCGTAGCTGACAGCGACGCGAAGCGCGATGCCGAACGTGCGCGCGAAGCAAAGGCATTGGGTGCGAAGTTCTGGACGGCCATCGTTTTGACCGCGCCAGTCGTGGCGACATCGATGCACGTGCCCGGCGTCCCGATGATGCCCCCATGGCTCCAGCTTTTGTTTGTGACTCCAGTCATGTTTTGGGCTGGGGGTCACTTCTTCGTCCAGGCCGCGAAGGCGTTACGGCATCGAAGCGCGGATATGAATGTGCTCATCGCGCTTGGCACCGGCGCAGCCTACAGCTACAGTCTGACGCAGACTTTTCCAATCCGCCACCACGCCGAGGTGTATTACGAAGTCGCTGCCGCCATCATCGCATTGATTCTGCTCGGAAGGTGGCTCGAAGCGAGGGCCAAGGGCAAGACCGGCGACGCGATTCGGCAGCTCCTTCAAATGCAAGCGAAGACTGCACGGGTTGTTCGCGACGGCCAAGAGTCGCAAGTCCCCATCGAGGAAGTTTCCCTGGGCGATCTCGTTATGGTTCGCCCTGGAGAGCGGCTGCCCGTAGACGGCGTCATCGTAGAAGGCGCAAGTGCGATCGACGAGAGCATGCTCACAGGCGAAAGCATTCCTGCTGATAAGGCTGTCGGCGACAAAGTGTATGGAGGGACCCTCAACCGAGAAGGCGCATTCACCTATCGCACTACTGCAGTTGGAAAGGACTCCGCTCTCGCCAGAATCGTCCGACTCGTTCAAGAAGCTCAAGGGTCGCGCGCCCCCATCCAGAAGCTGGCGGATCGCATCACCGCGATCTTCGTTCCCATCGTGCTGATGGTAGCGGCAACAACGTTTGCGGTGTGGTTCGGGATCGTCACTCCTGGGTCTATTGTCGGGGCGATGGTTCCATCAGTCGCTGTACTCATCATTGCGTGCCCATGCGCGCTTGGACTGGCGACGCCCGTCGCGGTGATGGTCGGAACCGGCCGATCGGCCCAGTTGGGTGTGCTTATTCGGGATGCTGAAGCGCTGGAAAGGCTCGCCAGAGTCGACACGGTCGTCTTGGACAAGACCGGCACCGTCACAACCGGCAAGCCAGTTGTAACTGCCATGGCGACCGCAAACGGCAATGACGACGAACTACTCGCCGTCGCGGCCTCAATCGAAAAGCTGAGCGCCCATCCGCTGGCTGAGGCGATCGTGGAAGAAGCGAAGGCTCGGAAACTCAACTTCAGCCCGGTCGAGGACTTTCGTTCTGTCACAGGAAAGGGTCTTGAAGCAAAGGTCGGCGGCAAGCGCGTCGTTGTCGGCACGAAGTCTTTCATGGAGTCTTCCGGCATTTCGCTGAACGGATTCGTCGAACGCGCTGAATCGATGGCGAGGAAGGGACAGACGTCGGTCTATTTGGGCATCGAGGGCGAAGTCGTCGCGGTCATTTCACTGGCGGACACGCCGAAAGCAGAGGCAGCAGAAGCGATCTCGCGGCTCAGGAGACTGGTCGACCGAATCTGGATGATAACTGGCGACAACAGGCCAACGGCAGAAGCGATCGCCCAGCAAGTCGGAATCGACAGCGTCATGGCGGAGGTCCTTCCGGAGGACAAATCGGCTGCCATAAAGAGCCTTCAGTCGGAGAGTCGCGTCATTGCGATGGTCGGAGACGGAGTCAACGACGCGCCCGCGCTCGCGCAGGCTGATGTCGGAATCGCGATGGGATCGGGTGCGGACATCGCACTGGAAACTGCGGATGTCGCGCTCATGCGTAGCGACCTGCACGGCGTTCCGAACGCTATCTTGCTAAGCCGTGCGACATTGTCCACAATCAAAGGCAACCTGTTCTTCGCGTTTATCTACAACACGCTCGGGATCCCGCTTGCAGCCGCTGGTTTGCTCAGCCCGATCGTCGCTTCTGCGGCGATGGCGCTCTCAAGCGTTTCGGTGGTTAGCAACGCACTTAGGCTTCGAACTTATCGACCGAAGTAAACTCGAAACGATGCTTCGCGCCGTTTGTGTTGTGGGGGCGACGGTCGGTTTCTCTGCCATTTTCGCGCAGACCCCGCACGTCTCCATCTCCGCCGACTTCAACCCGCAACTCAATTTCACGCCAGAAGGCGCAGTTCGGTTTCGCATGTACAACGACGAAGCGCAGTTCTCGCGGATTCGGCTCGGCATAACTCTTGAGAACGGCTGGGTCGCCCGTATCCACCAGAAGATCGGAAGGATCGACAACGATCCGGACGACTCGGGCACGGAAGTCGCTTTTTTGGAGAGGCCGGGTTGGTGGCGAGTTGGGAAGATTTACGCGCCATTTGGCGGTGGTCGCGTCGTTCGCGAAAACGGATACGGCGCTCTGGCTGATTCGACGCTACTGATTGGAGACATGCCCATTCTTGTTTCTTATATCAACAACGGCAAGGGCAAGCAGCACGGTGTGGTTGGCCGAGTCGGCGCAACGTTCGGACTTTCCGTTGCCTACGGTGAACACTTTGGTATTGGAAGCACCTCCTTTACACAGATCCGCCCACCGGAAGCCAGTCTTGGCGCAGGGCGCGGATATGGCTTGATCATTGGAGCGGACGTCGAGAAGTCATTCGGCGGACTCACCGCATCCATCGAGTACATGTGGCTTCGAGACGGGTCGACTTTGCTGGATCGAGACGAAGAGTTGCTGAATTTCCGGGGCGCCTATCAGTTTCCTTACGGGCCATTGATCGAAGGAGAAGCCACGTATACTTTTCGCGATTCATCGACGAACTTTCGAATCGGCGCACAGCTGTCTGCAATCGACAAAGTGTTTTTCGTTCCTTCCGTGAGATACTACGAGAAGTTCGGCTGGCGAATCGGTTTGGGGCTGAGGGTCCGGTTGTGAAGCGCGCGTTGCTTCCTATTGTTGCCGGTGCAATCGCAGGCGGCGTGGTCGGAATTATTCTGGGTCCTGCGTTCGGTTTAGTCGCGGGAATTGCGGTGTTCGCCCTCTCTGGAATGGCGGCGCTCGCAGCATCGAATGCGAATTCGGATCCGCTCCGCACGGGAATCGATAAAGTCGACGAACTTCATCCGAACCTTCGGCAACGACTTAGGCCGCTGCTTCGCTCCCAAGAAGAGATTCGTACTCTTCTGGACAAGAACTCAAGCAATCCGATACTCTCGGTGCTGTCGTTCGACATTCAGTCCGAAGTCCAGCAAGTTCTTTCGCGCGCAGGCGATTTGCTCGAGGCGAGAGGGAAGCTTCGGAAACTCATGTTTGGGTCGGCGACGGCCAAGTCGCAGCTCACCGCACTCGAAGCGAAACGCCTACAAGCGAGCGACGAACAGGTAGCGGCCTCAATCGATGAAGCGATCGGCGCACGGAAGAAGGAAATCGAGAATTACGAAAGACTTCAAGTTCTGGACAATCGGATCGAGGCCTCGCTCGCAAGCGCCGAGTCGATTCTGTCCGAACTGAAATCAAGGGTCATCAAAACGATCGCCGAATCCGCAGATGCCGAGCGCGAGTACAGTCGGCAAGAACTCTTGGAGATGGCGAAGCGCATGGAGACGATCAGCCGTACAATGGAAGAGTCTGCAAAAGCATTGAACATGGAGGGCTTTGAAAGTTGAGCACAGGACGACGCGCGTACGATCTGCTGCGCGCTTATATCGGCCATCATTGGGAACGTTTGGAGAACATCTTCGAAGCCGACGCGAGAAAGGAACTAAATGAGTACTTGCGCGGACCGCAGATTCCAAGCGAACCGCCTCCGGTTCCGGATGATGCAAAGCCGAGTGCGGACGTTGCGGACGATCCGACGAAACCGATGGATGTCGCAACGGCATACAAAGTTCTCGATCTTTCTCCTGATGCGACGCTCAGCGACCTCAAAGCTGCTTACAATCGACTTTTCGAGCGAAGCCTGCCGACAAACTTTCCGGAAGGAAGCGAAGAGCGAAGGAAAGCGGCAGCCGTTCACTTGCGCGTCCAAGAGGCTTACGAAGTGCTGCTGCCAAGGCTCGATGCAAGGCTCAAGCGCTTTCGATCCTTGGACATCGAATGAGGCTTACCGTGGGCCACAAGACGCGCATCATGTACAACTAAAGGAAACGACTACTTTTCATTGTTCGATTTGTCCTGCCGTTCCTTCAACTTGTTCTCCGCTCTCCTTAGCTTCTTTAGTCCCGGAGAGATCTGCCTAAACGACTGATCGTCGAAACCTTTTTGTCGTGCGATCGTTTCATCGTCACCGACTGTGTCGGGAGCCTCGTCACTCTGGCCAAGTACACCGCCAAGATACATCGCAATCTCCTGAAACGCCTGCATATGCGGCACTACCTTATGAAAGTCGGTGTCGATTAGGCAGGGATTCGTGATAAGTCGAACTTTGTTCAGCAGAAAGATCGGCACTCCAAGCGAGTGAAAGACTTGATGAGGAATTGAAACATTGTCAACTTCTTGAATCATTCCGGCAATCCGATCCTTCTTGCTCGGCTTTCTCACTTTGTAGCCTTTGTAGTAGCTGGGTTCAGCAAACTCCCTGTGAAATTCATTGATTGCCTTTTGGGAAATTGTCGCAGCTCGCCTGATAGTTTGCTCTACTTTTTCGACTACGCCTTCAAGTGTGAAAGCACCTACAACATTTGGATCGACAATCCGATCTATGCGATTGAGCGCGTACCAGTAAGAGTCCACAAACTGAAAGAAAGCATAGGCTTTGCCGCAGAAGCCGAGAATCGCAGGAACTTGATCAATTGAATCAGCAGAAGTGTCAGCATTCCATAGCCAAAAGGGCTCCATTCCCTCGACTCTTGCGCACAAGGTCGCTAATATCGGGATTGCTTTGGGACTCGTATGAACTTGCGCTCGTCTTCGATAGACAAGGGACTTATCGACTCCCATTCTCTGGCCGACGTCGTAATAGTCTCGGAACGACGACTGAATTAGCATCTACGCCCTTTCGTCGGACTGCATCTCTGCAGTTCGCAAGTGAACATCGCGCTGCGGATACGGAATCTCAATTCCCTGCTCGCGCAATTCCTTTAGAACTTGAAAATACACATTGCTCTTGAGTCTTGTAGGTCGGCGCAGATGCGAACTCGTAAACACCGTTAGACCGAATTCAATGCTCGAATCTGCAAAACCGAGAATCACCACATAAGGTTCCGGATCTTCAAGAACTCCCTCGGCGCGAAGCGCCGCGTCAATGAGCGCCTTCGTCACCTTTTCCGGATCGCTCTTATAGCTGACGCCAACCGTAAGGCGCAATCGTCGAACCGCTCCCGTTAGCGACCAATTGATTAGATTGCTGGAAAGCAGCCATGAGTTTGGAACGACGATCGCGGCCTGATCTCTCGTAACCAACACAGTCGAATAACTTCCAATCTTGCTGACGTCGGCTTCCAACTCCTCGACTTCGATTCGGTCGCCCGGTCGGACTGTTCTGCCGAGCAACAGCACGATTCCGCTTACGAAGTTCTTTGCAATCTCTTGCAATCCGATGCCAATGCCAAGACCAAGCGCTCCGGAAAACAGCGCAACGCTCGTCAGATCGAGACCCATGTACGACACCGTTGCCGCAAGGCCAACGACGATAAGAACGTAGTACGTCAGGGTGGATATGGCGTTTTGCACGCCCTGATCGATCGTCGATTTTCTAAAGAGTCTCGAATGCAACAATCGGCGAATGAGCTTGGCAACAGCGAACGTGAGAAGAACCGCAAGAATGACTGTCAGAATCCGAGCGACCGAAAACTCCAGGTCTCCAAACTTGAACCTTGGCTCGTTCATCCACTCGATCGACTCGTAGAACCAGCTCACAATGATCCTTATAGTCTGGCACAGGTCCAGAAATCGAACTCGCAAGGCCGAATTCTAATGATCGATCGGAACTGCTGGAGAGCGAATCCTCGTCTTCAATGAGTAATGATGTTTAAGGCTTACGTGGCAACTTGTACCGCTTTGCTGTGCGCTGCTTGCGGGAATTCCGCGGCTGAAGAGCCGCAAGCGACTTCGGATTTCAGAGTAGAAACAGTCGTCGAGAACGTCGAAGTTCCTTGGTCGATCGTGTTCACGTCGAAAGACCGAATGCTGTTTACGGAACGCGCCGGCAGAGTTCGCTTATTCGAGAACGGTCAGCTTAGGCGCGAACCGATGATCGTTCTCGACGATGTTCGTGCTCGAAGCGAAGCGGGCCTCATGGGCATGTGTTTGCATCCAGACTATGCAACAAACAAGTTCGTCTATCTCGCTTACACGTCGACGAGTGAAAACGGAAACGTTCGCGTCGTTCGTTTTAGAGACAATGGAACGCGGCTGGTTGAACCAAGCGTTATCATTTCGCGTATTCCCGCAGCACAGAATCATGCCGGATGTCGAATTAGATTCGGTCCGGACAAGAAATTGTACATTACGACTGGCGATGCTCTCGACATGAACATCGCGCAGCGACTCGATTCTTTGGGCGGAAAGATTCTGAGAATCAATGACGACGGTACGGTTCCGTCGGACAACCCATTCGTGAATCAACCAAATGCGCGCCCAGAAATCTGGTCATACGGTCATCGAAACCCGCAAGGCATCGATTGGCAACCCGGAACAAACCTGCTTTTCTCAACAGAACACGGACCATCCGGATTCGAGGGCAAAGGCGGAGGGGGGGACGAAGTCAACATCGTCGAAAGGGGAAAGAACTATGGGTGGCCGATCATCCATCACAACATGACGCGAGATGGAATGGTGTCTCCGCTGCTCGAATACACTCCAGCAGAGGCTCCCGCAAGTGGAACGTTCTATCGCGGAAAACTCCTCGCAAAGTACAAGAACAACTTCTTCTTCGGGTGCTTGGTAGGCAATGGAATCATTCGGGTTGAACTCGACGGAAGGCGCGTCGTTTCGCAAGAGAAGATCCTGAAAGAGCTGGGACGAATCCGCGAAGTCGCAGAAGGACCGGACGGCGCGATTTACTTCTCGACCTCAAACCGCGACGGTCGAGGGAATCCGGCAAGAAACGACGACCGAATCATGCGGATCGTGCCACGATAGTCGTTGCTATGATCGCGAACCACGCTCGAAGGTGCAGCATGAAACTAAGATTTCTGCTTTCGGCTTTGCTTCTCGCCATCCCGATCGTTGCAATGTCTCAACCCGAGAATCCTGCGCTGCGGAGGGAAATTGAGGGCGTATACAAGAAGTTCGACGCGGCTTATTCAAAGAAAGACATTGAAGGAATGATGGCTTTGCTCCACGGCTCGTATGTTCATGTCGACCCAAATGGCTTCAAGTCGAACAAAGCGCAAATGAAGAAAGCTCAAGAAGAAGCACTGAGTGAAATACATTCCATCAAGTCTAAGTGCGTCGTAAATGCAATCTATGATCACGGATCAGAAGTCGTCGCATGGATAACAATGACAGTAGACTCAAAGTTTGATGACGGCGAGAAGCTAATTTCATCAAGGTTTACGATGAAGTTCGCAGAAACGCTGGTGAAAACGGAAAAGGGTTGGCAGATAACTTTCTCTCAAGTATTGCCCGATTCATTTATCCTCCAGCTAACTTGATTCGGTTCGCTGCTCTTTCAAGCGCGGCGGTCGCGCGGTCAAGATTCAAATCGCTCGACTTCTCTTGCAGCCGCTGTTTCGCTCGTTCTGCGGCAGCCATCGCTCTGGCACGGTCGATGTCACCGCTTCGCTCAGCGGCGTCTGCAAGCACAATCACGTGCTCTCCGTCCGTTTCGAGAAAGCCTCCTGCGATGGCGACCTTTTGCATCGTGCCGCCGGCATCGCGAAACTCGAGAACGCCGACGCGAAGCTGCGTGATGAACGGTTCGTGCTGAGCCTGCACTCCGAGGTACCCCGTCACGCCTGGCGCGATTACTGTATCCGTCAATTCGTCGATGACGGTTTTGTCCGGCGCAACAACTGAAAGCTGGAACGTCGACGCCATTGGTTACACCGCCGCAAGCTGTTTCGCTTTCGCGTGAACGTCGTCGAGTCCGCCGCACATGTAGAAAGCCTGCTCCGGATAGTGGTCGAGATTTCCGGCAAGGATTTCCTTGAACGCGGCGACTGTTTCATCGACAGAAACGTACCTTCCAGGGTTGCCGGTGAACTGCTCCGCAACGAAGTTAGGCTGAGAAAGGAAGCGTTCGATTCTGCGCGCACGCGCGACGACGGTCTTGTCTTCATCCGAGAGTTCGTCGATTCCGAGAATCGCGATGATGTCTTGGAGCTCTCGATAGCGTTGAAGAATCTGCTGGACCCCTCTCGCAACGTCGTAGTGCTCAGCGCCGACGACCCTCGGATCGAGGTTCTTCGACGTCGAAGCGAGCGGATCGACCGCTGGATAGATCGCCTTCTCTGCGATCCGCCTCTCGAGATAGACGTAGGCGTCGAGGTGGCTGAAGGTGGTTGCAGGCGCCGGGTCGGTCGGGTCGTCAGCCGGAACATAAATTGCCTGTACTGAAGTGACCGAGCCTTTGGTCGTCGAGGTGATTCGCTCTTGGAGCGCGCCCATCTCGGTGCCAAGTGTCGGCTGATAGCCGACTGCACTGGGCATACGTCCCAGCAACGCGGACACTTCCGAACCCGCCTGGACGAAGCGGAAGATGTTGTCCACGAAGATCAAAACGTCCTGTCCGGATTCGTCCCGGAAGTACTCCGCCATCGAAAGAGCAGATAGCGCGACGCGAAGTCGTGCTCCTGGCGGCTCGTTCATCTGGCCGAAGACCATCGCCATCTTGTCGATGACGCGGAGCTCGTTCCCGGCCTTGTCCTTGAATGTCGTTTCCTTCATTTCGCGCCAAAGGTCGTTGCCTTCGCGCGTTCTTTCGCCAACGCCGGCGAACATCGAGACGCCTTCAGCCTCGACGGCGATGTTTCGGATCAGCTCTTGGATCAGAACCGTTTTGCCAAGCCCCGCTCCACCGAAGAGACCGATCTTTCCACCCTTGTTGAACGGAACGAGAAGGTCGATAACCTTTAAGCCTGTCGGCAGGATCTCGACTCGGACGTTCTGCTCTTCGAAGCTGGGTGCCGGTCTGTGGATCGGAAGGCGCGGCGCGTCCGGGGGAACCGGGTCACCCTGGTCGATCGGCTCGCCAAGCAGATTGAACACTCGGCCCAATGTGACATCGCCGACTGGTACCGTAATGGGTCCGCCAGTGTCCTCGGCAGACATCCCCCGAACGAGGCCGTCGGTGCTGGCCAAGGCGACTGTCCGTACCATGTCGTCGCCAAGGTGCTGGGCGACCTCACACGTGACATTGAGCTTACGCGCTTCGTCGGCGATCTTGATGGCGTTGTAGATTTCCGGCAGATGGCCGGCAGGAAAACGAATGTCCACGACGGGACCAAGGACTTGAACGACAGTGCCGCTAACAGGCATGGAACACAACTCTCCGGGCGAAAAATTAGGAGCCAGGTGGACCCTGCTCCTCCACTAAGTTTACCTCGTACTGAGTGGGAATTGGTTCACAGTTGATGAGCATCCTATGTGGCCTGATGGCAGCCAATACATCTGCATCGAAGCAGGCCAAAGAAAGCCCTTGCTTTTCTGCGACTTGTAGTACTCAAGTTGGAACATTCTGTGAAATCTGCGATATAATACGTGTGATATGCTTTTTGCCATGTCGGCGTAAATTCATGGCGATAAAGCACTTCAAGGGTGACTGACAGAGGGAGGATTCAATCCGAATCTGGGAGTCGATCAGTAATTTTGCTGGTGGTCATGGGTGCCCCAGCCTTGACTTGATTCGATCAAAAGGAGAAGGGCGACAATCGTCCGAAAGGCGACCGCTTGCGGTGGCGCCCCAGGCTGAGTTACTGCTCTCACCTTTGGTCCAAGATGACTAGAGAACTTTGCACCCGGTAAGGGTGCTTGTAGGGAGAAATAAATGAATAGATTCAAAGCAATGTGCGGCCTCCTCGCAGCGGCCGCGCTGGCAGTGGGAGGAGCAGGCACTTCTGCGTTCGCCTCCTGCCCAGACTCGATTACTCTCACGCTTGAGCCACAGAATCGACAGTTCACGATGACCTACGTGCCCGACAGCTATGCTGTCATCGGGGGCAACACGCACATTTGCTATGACCTTGAGACGATCGGCCATAGTGAACAGCTGAGCCACTTCGTTATCGGTCTCTGCGTCGGGCAGAGCGTCGTATCTGTTGAATACAACGGCGATCCCTTTTCAGACTACTCGGTTGGCCCAGACGGCTCGACAGGAGCATACGGTCTGAAGATTGGCAGTGACAATGAACCACCAAACGGCAGGTATTGCATCGTAGTTCAAGGCGCATGGGAACTTGGCTGCACAACAGTGACGATGAAGAAGCAGAATCATCAGTCGGGCGAGATCAAAGGCATCTCTTGCAACCCGATCGTGGTCCCGCCCCAGTTCTGCATTGGCGGCGAGAAGTTCTACGATGCGAACGCCAACGGCCAGCGTGACCCGGGCGAACTGGGTATTCCTAACTTCCGAATCGCTTGGTCCTACACGACTCCGGACAATGTCGTCGTGTCTGGCACCGCCGTGACGGATGTTGATGGAATCTGGCGCGTTTGCGATATTCCAGAAGGATCGTCGTACAGCGCGTATGAGATGCTCCCACTGGGAACGTGGATCCAAACGATGCCGCTCGATCCTGTGACGCAACAGCCGACCGGATATGAAGGCATCGTAAATGCAGACGTCCTTAATCTGGACTTCGGCAACCTTTGCCTTGGTGGCGGTGGCGGACACACGATGGGCTTCTGGTCGAACCCGAACGGAAGGCAACTGTTCAATGCACAAGGCGGACTTGCCTTGGTCAATGCGCTGAACAAGGTCAACACCGCGGGCAACTTCGTTGGCCCATTCGCCAACCATTCGCAGTTCCGCTCTTGGCTCCTCGGCGCAAGCGCGACGAACATGGCATATATGCTCTCTGCTCAAAATGCGGCGATGAACCTCAACGTTCACGTCGGATTCGTCGATGGCAACTCGCTGGTTTACATCGGCGGAGGCTACGGAAACACGGGTGTGGGTAACAACTACATCTCGATCAACGACCTCATGCTCGCTGCGAATGCGAGTGTGGGCAGCGATCCGCTCACACTTGCCGGACATCCGGCACGCGACTATCAAGAAGCGTTGAAGAATGCGCTTGATGCGGCGAACAACAACCAAAACTTCGTTCAGCCAGTAGCGTGTCCTGTCAACTACGGCGACTAACCTCAACGTCCCGTAACGACCCATGGTGGCCGAGCCGGAAGATTCCGGCTCGGCCACTCACTTATTTCCTGACGTTCACAGTAGCTGACCACGCCGAGTTTCCTGCAGCATCGAAGGCGAGCACTCTGAGAGTGTGCCAACCCTTCTTTGCGGTCCTCGAGTTCCAGGTCATGGAGAACGGCGCGGCAGTCGATGTCGCAACACGCTTGTTGTTGACATAAAGCTCCACTTTGGTCACTCCTACGTTGTCGCGGGCGTCGACTGTTACGAGCGTGGTGTTCCCGATCGTGCTGCCTTCGAGCGGAGACAGTATTGTCACTGTCGGTGCCTGTGTGTCTGCTGCGACACGTTGAACCACAATTTCTGCTGAAGCGCTGTTCGAGGAATAGTCCTTTGCTTCAGCACGAATCGAGTGCTGACCTTCTGACCAATTGGATGCATTCAGTGTCCATGTATATGGAGCGGAGAACATTGTGCCTTGCGAAACACCGTTGACATACAGGGTAACGCTCTCAATCCCAACATTGTCGGTCGCACCGATCTTCACGCTGAACTGTCCTGAGACTTGCTGTCCGTTCGATGGTTCCAATATCGTCACTTGTGGAGCTTCGACATCTGGGCTTCCGCCCCCACCGCCGCCGCCTTGCACTGCCATTTGGACTGCAGTTAGTGCGTTCGCTCTTCCGTGGCCGTAGTACATGTCCCAACCGGGTGCGCCAGCATCATCAGCAGAATCTTTCAGGATCTGCGCAACCTGGTCACCAGTCAACGATGGGTTTGCTGAGATGACGAGCGCTGCAATTCCGGCAACGGTTGGGGACGAAATCGAAGTTCCCGAAACAACGCCGTATCCACCGGCTCTGGTTGTTGAGCGTGCGTCGCCTGGGGCAGCGATGTCGATTGCAGGCCCATAGTTCGACCACGAATAAATGACGTTGTTCGCATCGAGTGCCCCAACTGTCAAGATGTATGGGTTGTCGGGATAGCTCCGGTACGCTCCTTGGTTGCCGGCAGAACTGGTTACAACGCCGCCTCGTGACATGAAGTATTGTGCAGCTGACCTTACGGTCGAACTGTCGCTCATTTCGAAGCTGATGTTCGCGACGCGTGCACCCCTATCAGAAGACCAAGTCAACGCGCTCGCGGCCGTCGAGTAGTAACCGTAGCCTTGCGCGTCCGTAATTCGCATCGGCATGATTTTGCAGTTCCATGCGACCGATGCAATGCCTTTGCCATTGTTTCCAGCAGCTGCCGCAACGCCTGCTACTGCTGTTCCGTGTCCTGCGACATCGCTCGTGTCTGAGTTGTTTGAGAACGTATTCCATCCAGGAACGATGTTCGCAGCCAGGTCCTCATGTGTTGCACTAACACCCGAGTCGAGAATGGCAATGATTACATCGGGGCTACCTGTTGTGTAGCTCCAGGCAAGTGGCGCATTGATTCTATTCAACTGCGGCTGATTCACATACCACGGATCGTTTGGTGTCACTTGCGAAGATGCGATCGCTTTGTCCAATTCTGCAAACTCAACTCCAGGCCGATTCTTGATGGTGTTCAACGCGGCCTGTTCATTCGCATGTGCGGGCAGTCGGACGATCTTGACTCCAATGCTCGGAATCTCACTTTGCACTTGTCCCCCAACTGCATTTAGTGCCATCGACCTTTGGGCTGCTGTCGAGCTATCGGAGAATTTAACCAGCAAGCGCCCGGGTACATGTCCTTGGGCGCCAGCGCTTGAAACCGCTATGAACGTAAAGCCGAAGCTGGCTACCACGGCCAGAAATCGTAGAACTGTTAAATGGACCATGATTCTTGTCTTGCTCGCTTTGCGCGAGAGTCGCGCAGGAGCACTCCTGAGGTCCTATTCCTTCGAATCGGGAGGCTGTAACTCGTATAGAAACTTGTATCGAGTTCTTTCGGTTCGTTGCGTTATAATCGTTTCTGGTGAGCCATCTTCTCCTGCTCGTCGCCCTTCAGTTGCCGGTGGGCCCACATCTTCCGGCAAGAGTCGAGAGCGAAATCCACAGGCTAAATTCCGAAGCACAGGTGGCTCTTTCCGAGGGAAGGTTCGAAGATGCTCGAACAATCTTAAGCCACTGGCCAGGCGGCGCCATCGAGTACGAAATTGTTCGGTCAGAGGATACGGTTCCAAGCATTGTCGAAGAGGCCGCTCGGGATGCCGCTGATGTGTTCAGCACGGCCACAGAAGGAAAGCTGAGGTTTCTCGAAGGGCCAAATCCGCGCATTCGAATCGAGATCATCAAGTCAGCTCTACCCGGGGACCAACCACCAAAGTGGTCCGAAGGCAAAGTGCTTGCGAGAATCCCGTTAAGCTACGGCAATCCGACGAAAGAGATGCCTCGCCGGGCTATTGTCACCGCTATCGCACGTGCATTTGGCGTCGCTCTGGGTCACACACCAACTCAAGAGCATCGGACAGTAATGGGCGTCGACGACCGCGCTGAAACCTCCGCTCCTGTAACCCTATCCGATGATGAGCTGAAGATCATTAGGCATTTGTTGGATGCGCGCTCGCAATTAGTTGCCGCCGCGGAATCCGGCAAGAGAATTGTTCCAGCCAAACCGTTATTGTCGCTTTCTCCAACAGACATCAATCTGGGAACTGTCGACGAGGGTGATAAACCAACTGCAAGCGTCGTTATCAGAAATGAGGGAAATGCACCGCTCGAGATCGATTGGGAGATCTCTTGTCGATGCCTCATGGTGCCAACGAAGGAGCCGCTAATGCCCGGCGAATCGCGTGCTGTGCCGCTTGGAATCGACACCAAGGGGTTTCAAGGCAGTTTCTGGAAGGAAGTTTCACTCTATACGAACGATTGGGAGAATCTGAAAAACCAGATCGTACTTCGTGTCGAGTCATTGCCATACTATCGCGTCATTCCGGACGGCATCACGAAGATCAATCTTAAGGATGAAGGTGAAACTGTTTATGAATTCATTGTTTACACCTTCATAGACAGAGGCTTGAAAATTCTTTCCACTAACCCAAGCATGAATGGACTGACTGCAGAAATCGAAACTTTCGATGGCGAAGTATTCGACCCCATCTTTTCAAAGTCCCCAACTAGGCGCAATGGTTATCGGGTCTTGGTGAGATTCAGCAGCGACTTTCCGAGCGGAACGGTTCAATGCAACGTATTGCTGTCCACAAATCTTGCCGCAAGACCGACATACAGCATTCTCATTCAAGCAAGCAAGGGACTTACCGCATCGCCGCAGTCGGTTTACTTCGGCGGTGTGCCGGCTAACACGGAATCTGTTCGCAGCTTTCGAGTGACTCACCCTACCGACGCTTTCAAAATACTGGAGATGAAGGCAGAGGGCGGCCCCTTCGAAGTTTTCGCGGCTGAAGACAACTCCTCGGGATTTGGATATCGTGTTAATGTGCAATTCAAAGGCGGCGCTCCAGGACCGCTTAGCGGCAAGGTTGTTATTCGAACTGATCACCCAAAGTACAAGGAGATTGTGGTCCCGATTTCTGGGATGGCAAGATAAAGCTGGAGCCGGCGACAGGACTTGAACCCGCGACCCGCTGTTTACAAAACAGCCGCTCTACCACTGAGCTACGCCGGCGACCGCGCTATTTTATCCCCTACGGCGCAGACGCCGAGGCGAAGATCTGATTACATTGCCTGGTTAATGCAACCCCGACTATGGGAGGAAACCCTTTGAGAAAGCCAACGACCGCGACCCACGGTCTGCATTGCACCTATTTGCACGCCTCTTGATCGGCTCACGGAAGCTGGCTCTCACTCCATTTGGAGGGTTTTGAGCCATGAGACCCAAGCGCAGAAGTTCCGGATTTACAATCATCGAAGTAGCCGTCGCGCTCTTCATCGTGCTTGGCGGTGCACTGATCTTCTCGGTCCTGATGACCATGGCCGTGAAGTCCGGCAAGATGGTTGGCAACCACCAACAGGCCGTCAGCATCGTTCAACACAAAGTCGACCAGTTGCGCGCAGTAGGGTTCGGGAGGCTGACCCATATCGAGCTCTCCGATGCCGGAATCATCGATGCCGTTCCCGACGAAGCTCCATTCACATTCACTGAAATCGATCGGCTTGAACAGTTCTTTCCAAACCCTGTCGGAACCATCCAAGTCCAGGACATCGGCATCAATGTTCGCCAAGTGACGGTGACGCTTGTTTGGACCGGCAGCGCATCGCGGCAAGGCAACGGCCAGATGTCTGTCACTACCTACATTTCAAGGAGTTAGCTTATGCGACGCAAACGCGCCTTCACACTCTTGGAAATCCTGATCGCTGTGTCGGTGATGTCGTTCGTACTGATCGGCGTTACTCAAATGACCATCAACTTGACTCGTGGATTCGAAAGAACATCCGCTCAACTTGACGTCGACCAAACCGCAGGGCTTGCCATTCTTCGCATGACACGCGATTTGCAAGAAGCGAAGGAGGTCATTATTGTCAGCCCAACGTCGCTTCGCGTTTACTATCCGCAACTCACAGCTGAAGGCACCTACAACCGGCAGATGAGAGATGAGATCAACACGGTCGACTATTACCGAGGTGACCCGAATGGTCTGCCAAACCCAAATGGAACCGCTCTCATCAAAGTGGTTGGCAGTCAAGCGCCTGATGTTGTCTGCGAAGGCGTTACGGAACTCAGATTCACCAGCTCGAACCCGAGCAGCGTCGACGTGACGATTCATGTCGATCGGCAGAGTGTCGGACGCAGAGTCGAAACTCAAATGATTCACAGAGCGATTTTCTTGAGGAACTACTAAGATGAATTCACGACTGATTCACCAAAATAAACGTCAGCGCGGATCCACATTGTTCGCAACGCTTGGATTCGTATTCATCCTCGCATTGCTCGGATCGGCAATTCTTTCATCGACGATGCAAGGGCTGCACCTGACGCGCCATCAAAGCGAGAAAGCTCAAGCGTTCAATATCGCGGAGTCAGGCGCAGATCTTGCTGTTCGTTGGCTCAAAGACCAACCTTATCCTCCATTCGGAACCACTCCATTCGACCCATTTGGCGGCACATTCTCGCTTGGAGAAGGCACCTACAGCGTGACGATCTATCCGCACCCAAACAACATCGGATCATCGCTTAAGGTGTATACGATCGTATCGACTGGAACCCTGGGTACGCGATCTGAGCGTGTGGAAGTCGTCGTCCGCGAGCAATCTTTCGGACGATATGCGTACTTCACAGACCGCGAAGTCTCTTCCGTTTCAGGTGGTGCGATTTGGTTTATGTGGAGCGACAGGATTCGCGGCCCGGCACATAGCAACAACCGAGACGGAAGCAACTTCAGAGTGTCTTGGCAGAATGGCGGACAACCCATCTTCGAAGACCAAGTCACATCGTCTGGAAGCGAGATTATCTACTCGCCTTCGAGACCGACAACAGAACCCCAATTTCTGAGCATCTATCGAACGGGAAGCAGAGGCTATCAGCTCGACGTCGACCCGATTCCTTTGCCGAACTCTTCTGACTTGCAACGAGACGTTGCTTGGGGGGGGTCTACTGGGTTTCCCACTACAAATGGAGTATACGTACCTTCGAACGGCGGCATCTTCATAAGGGGCAACTCCAGCATCAACATGTCGGTAAATGGGAGCGGCAATCAGGTGTTTCAAATCACTCAAGGTTCGAACGTAACGACCGTTACGGTCGATACACTGAATAATGTGCGACACGTGCAAGTGAACAGCGGACCGACGACGACGGTTCCAGGTGCAGGCTCTGGCGTTGTCTACTCGATGTCGAACATCGAGGGTTTGCAAGGAACCATTGCGAACAACCATACAACCGGCGGATCAAATCCAGAGGTCCTTGCACGAAACGCATACACCATTGCTGTCGATGTGAACGCTGAGCGTTTCATTCGCGTTACTGGAAACCTGCAGTATCAGTCCACGCCGAATCCTGCTCTGCCAATCACGCATCCTACGAACGTGGTTCCAGGCACGCTTGGCTTGCTCGCAAGAGACGTCCGAATCGCAAGCACAGCTCCCACGAATCTAAGAATCGACGGTTTGATCATGGCAGGCAGCGAATCGACCTCAAACGGCAGCTTCTACCTCGAGAATTGGTCGACGAAGGCTGTCGGAACGCTCACGACCATGGGTGGTTTGATCCAGAAGGCGCGCGGCCCCGTCGGAACGTTCTCCGGCTCCGGAATTGTTTCGGGCTACGCGAAGAATTATTGGTACGACACGAGGCTTGCTGACTTTCCGCCTCCCTACTTCCCAACGACGGGTCTATATGACAGGCTGTCGTGGAGACGCTTAGCGATGTCGAACTAAAACCAACTGCATCGAGTACGTTCGTTTGAGCTCACGATCGACGTTGTTGACAGACCGTCCCCTTCGATTCCTAACTTGAGGGGGGCGGTCGAATTGTTTATTGTCGACCTCTAATTCCGCCTTGGGAAATTAGATTCTTCTTGATCGTAATACTTCTACTTCCAGGAAGAACTACTTGGATTGCGCCAGCTCATTTTAGGGAATCAAGCATAGGTAGTCATATATGAGAAAGCGTAGCCGCGGATTCACATTGGTCGACTCGATGATCGGATTTCTCATCCTAGCCATCGGGGCCTTGGCATTCTGTGCGACAGTGCCGGTTGTCAGTCGGTCCCACCACATGGCCGATGAACAAACGAAGGCTGTTCAGATTGCCCAGTGGCAGATTGAGCAAGTTCGACAGGCAGGCTTTCTCAACTTGACTTTCGAAAGGCTTTACCCGCTTGGTCTTGTGGATGACTGGGATGGCGATGGACCCATGAAGTTCACGAACGCACCCGTCGTGCAAGCCGGCAGGTTCTCCCCGTCCGCGCAATTGCGAAAAGGCACTGGAGAATTGGAGATTGTCGATCAAGGATCCGACATTCGTGAAATCCGAGTTACAGTCAGATGGACTTCTCCGGCAGGAAAGGATCGTTCCGTGGAACTAACCACGCTTGTTGGGAAGGACACATGAAGAAACGAGGATTCTCATTGGTCGAAGTGCTGACAGCTTCGGCTTTGCTCGCGATCATGATCTTAGCAGCGATGTCGTTGCTCGCCAACACGCTACGATCGTTCCATCGCACCGATCGGCAAGTCGATGTCAGCGATGCGAGCGCGATCACACTAAGAAAGATTTCAGAGCAACTGCGCTCGGCAGTGTCGGTCGAGATTCTTGCGTCGGGGCGAGAAGTCGCATTCGAGCTTCCGCTTCGGAACTCGACCCTCGACCCGTTGACGGGAGAATACGAGTACGCGACACCCGTTCGCTCCGATGGAATCGACCGCCGCTACTACGTAAACTCTGCTGGCGAGCTTATGTATCGAGAAGGATCCAATGCTCCCAAGCGGATCATGACTCGCATCCTTGCCAAAGACACCGATCCCGAATCGGTCTACTACAACCAGGACTACCCAGTCTTTGAACTCCTCAAAATCGGGAATCGCAATTCACTGCGAATCATGATCATTGCGGAGGAGAAGACTTCAGCCGGATATGTGCGCAATCGCATGTCCACAGAATCCCTGCTAAGGAACGTGCAATGAAAAACAAGACTTTCAATCGCGGGGCGGCGTCCGTACTGATTCTATTCGTCATGATGATCGTTCTATTCTCGCTGTTCGCTGTCAGTCAATTGGCGGGCGGAAGCATGCTGCGAAGCAAGAACGAAGTCGACGCTGCGCAAGCGTTTCAAGTCGCTCAGGCCGGCGCCGATTATGCATTTCAAAGGGTGATAGAACAAGCCGAGAAGGATAAAGGCGTCATCAAAGAGGCTTCTTATCTCTTGAGCGATTTGCCAATTTCGCTTCCCGACGGAATCGACGGAGATGTTTACGTGCAGCCCGTGAGCGGCGGCATGGAAGCTTGGATCACTTCAGAAGCGAAGATTGGCCGCGTTGGTCGCAGCGTTCGCGTCCTCGTGTCTGCAAAAGATGTCGGTATTTGGAACAACGCGATCTTCGCGGGTACCGGCGCATCCGGACAAGCGATCAACGGCAACGTTGACATTCGCGGATCGGTCCACTTGCTCGGCGACGGCGAAGCGTTCGAAGACCTTAACGGAAATGGCAAGTGGGATGCCGGAGATCCATTCACAGATGTCAACGGAAACGGACGTTGGGATCCAGGCGAGCCGTATGTCGATGCGAATGGGGACGGTGTGTACACAGCTCCAGAACCCTACAATGACAGCAACGGCAACGGAAAGTACGATCCACCTTTGACGGTAACCGAGCTCAACTCTGCCTTCAGTGGAACGGCGCACATCGGAAACAACTACAACGGAATTCCCTCGACGTTGTCGAGCCGGATTCCATCGATTCCAACCGAAAACGGTTTGCGCTCGCTCGGAACAGAAGTTCGAGTTAAGCACGGACTGATTCGCCTGCAAGGTGCGGCGACGATAGGACAAAGTTCACCCGCTTCGGGAGACAAGGGAACGATCTCAGGATCGTTCGTGAACGACGGCTACACAGGAAATCCCGGTGCCGGCGGCGTTACATCCGATAACGGAACCGGCGCAAAGTACGACCTCGGCGACCGCGTTAAGTTTCCGCTGATTCACGGCGTCGGTGCTCGTCCCTACACCTATCCTGGCAACGGCGTCAACTACGCGACGCACAAAACATTTCTCGATGCGAACTCGCTGACGATTCCCGTGAACACGATCAAGCCGAATACGCCAGCATTCAGCTATTCGGATGGAAACGGAAATTCTGTGCAATGGACGCCTGCTTCTGGCGGAAACAACGCAAGACTAACGATCAACGGAATCGTCAAGATTAACGGTAATCTGGACTTCGGCGAGAAGCACACGACGATCGATTTCGACGGCCGTGGAACACTCTACGCGACCGGCAACATCGACATCCACTCGAACATACTGCCCGTCAACGGAAAGCTGTTCCCGACCCAAACCGCAATCGGCTTCATCGCGCTGCAGAACATCAACCTTGCAACCGGTCCGGGAGACGCGCAGCTCTCAATGATGGGTGCGTACTACGCGCAAGGCACAATCACAAGCCGCAAACAGAACCAGATCGCTGGCACATTCGTCGCAAACTACTACGACATGGGAACGAACGTTCCAAACATCTATCAAGTTCCTACGCTTTCGAAAAACCTCCCACCCGGAATGCCCGGCGACGAGTCGATTGTTTCGCTCAAGCGCAAGAGTTGGAGAGAGCGAGTTCCAAACAACTAATGAAGTTGAGACTCGCCTGAAAGCTTCGTTGCATGCTCGCCTTCGTAGTGGCAAATGAAGGACCGTCGAAATCGATCCTTTGTCCGATTCGGATAGCTGCCATGAATGACGAGCCCGCCGAAGAACAAGACATCACCTGGGTCAAGCGCGGTCGGCGTCCACTCGACGCCGGCCGGCACTTTTGTGGCGTCGCTTGTGAAGCTCCAATCGGTGTCGGCTTCCTCTCTTTCGAGCAACCCGAGTTTGTGGCTTCCTGAAGCCATCAGCATCGAACCGTTCTCCTCGTCTGCACGGTCTAATGCGACCCACGCCGCCGCAATGGGCGTTGTTCGAAGATAGAGATTGTCTTGATGAAACGACTGTCCCCGCGCGCCGGGCGGTTTGAAATAAAGCATCGTTTGGATCAGCACCGCGCGTTGACCCAATACATCGCTTACTGGCTCGACGAGTCTTGGGTCGTTCATCCAGGCTCTCGTTTTCTCGTCGTAATGATGCATTTGAATCAGCCGAGGATATTTCTGCAAGGGGTCCGGCTGATCAGAACCAGACTTTGACGGAACTCCTGCAAAGTCACCAGGGTGCGAGCCTTCAGCGTTGATTGCCATGTAATGGTCGATCATCTCGGCAATCTCAGCCTGATCAAAAACTGCTTTGCGGATCAGGAATCCGAACTCTTCGACTCGGTCCCTTTCTTCACGTGACAACACGCCACCCTATTCGACGGAACGAGCCGGCTTCCTCCGAATCGAAGGGCAATATAAGACTGAAGATCGCCTTCCGACGGACTGATAATCAATCCTATGAGGGAAATAATCATCGCCTTAGTTGTCGTGGCCGCAGCCGGCTGCGGTGCAGGAGCAAGCGACGCGCAAACTGAATTGCCAGCTCCCAACAAGTCGAGGGAGAAGGCCGACAAGCCGGTGCTGCCTGCTGGCAACGGCGGCAAGACCGCTGTGAAGCCGGCTGGAACTTTGAAGCCGGACTCGCTTCCTGAGGGATCGATTAAGGAAGTGCCGACTCCAAGCATCGAACCTGCACCTGAGACGGATGCGAAGTGGACCGCTGTTGGCGGCGCAGGATTTGGATTCGACGCAGTCTTACCGGGCAAGCCGCAACCTCTCGACTCATCCTTTGAATCCAACCGAGGCAAAGCCTCCATCAAGGGATTCGTTTGCGAGCACCTTGATTCGGTGTTCATGGCATTGGGTGTTAACGCGCCGGGCGGAATTCGTTCTGCTGAAGAAGCAAAGCGAGAACTCGACGACTTCATCAAGGGGTTCGCGCAAACCAGCGGAATTCGCCTGAACGTGATCAAGTCAGGAGTTGAGAACAGCGTCTACTGGATGGATCTCGCTGGACAAAGCGGCGACCAGCAAGCGCGAGCTTTCGTCTGCGCAACGCGCAAAGGCGTTTATTGCGCTGTTGTTGTCGGCAATCCCGCAACGGTCAACTCAAGCGACGCAGACAAGTTTCTTAGCGAATTCCAGCCGAACTGACTACTTGTACGAGTAGTCGCCGTTGTGAGCGTCTTCAATGTACCTTGCGAGCAGCTTCACGCTCGCATCGACATCATCGGAATGCACCGTTTCGTTGACTGTATGCACATACCTCGTTGGTATCGATAGAGTAAACGAAGGAATGCCTCCGTGAAGCCTCTGAATACCTCCCGCGTCGGTTCCGCCGAACGGGAGGACTTCCATTTGATGCTTGATTTTGTTCTTCTCAGCAAGTTCTCGAAAGTGCTCGACGATCTTCGGATGGCAGATCAATGACGAGTCCATGATTTTGATTGCCGTTCCTTCTCCGAGCTTCGTGACGTGGTCGGTTTCCGGAATACCTGGAATGTCGTTCGCCAACGTTATATCGATGGCGATGGCAACATCGGGCTTGATCGCCCACCCCGAAGTGGTGGCTCCTCTTAGCCCCACTTCTTCTTGCACGGTCGCAACGGCATAGACGTCGACGGAATGAGTCTTAGCCGCTTTCACTGCTTCGATCATCGTATAAACCGACACTCGGTCATCCATGCATTTGCAGGTGCAAAGCTTGCCCATTTGCTGGAATGTTCGATCCATGGTCACCATATCGCCAAGACGCACCTTCTTCTTGGCTGTGTCGCCGTCCATACCGATGTCGACAAAGTAGCTGTCTGTCGTAACTGGCTTGTTTGCTTCTTCTGGCGTCAGCATATGCTTCGGTTTCGTTTGAAGGCCTAACAGCCCGTTGATCGGACCGCTCTTCGTATGCACGATCACACGCTGAGACGCCATTTGACGAGGATCCCATCCCCCGAGCGGTTGAAGTCTTAGGAAACCCTTGTCATCGATGAACTTCACCATGAAACCGATTTCATCCATGTGGGCTGCGAGCATCAGTTTCTTGGGTTCTCCCTTCTTGGCCTTTTCCGTTGCCGCCTTGAAGCAAATCATGTTTCCCATCGAGTCAACGGAGATATCGCATACTTTCTTGAGTTCCTCACGCACGATTTCCCGAATCGCGTCTTCTTGACCTGGCACTCCGTGCGCTTCGGTCAGTTTTTGCAACAGCTTCACATTCATAGAAGCTGCTTTTTACCCGGGTGGAGGAGAACCCTCCACCCGGAACCTACTCACGCACGCCCCAGTTGATCGAGTCCCGACTTGATGATGTCGAGTGGAACGGGCAGCCGGTGCGCTCGAACACGCTTTCCTGTCGCCTTTGCAATTTCGTCGACTAAGAACCCATCCTTTGGATCCTCGAGCGCGACGACTATTATCTTCCCGCACTCGATTGGGAGCGCATTCCACGTCTTCCATTGTTCAAGCGGCGCAAACTGAAGCGCTGTCGCATCAGGCGTTAGGGTCTTCAATGCGCCGGCATGACGGGTTGACAGTCTGTCGATGAATGCACGGTCTCTTTCCTCGGCAACGAATGATCGCGTGAAATTCCGCAGATTGTGCGCAAATTGCGCTCCGCGCTTGCGCTCATATACCGCCAGATTCTCGTCGTATCTGCGCTCCAAAATCTCGAGCGAAGCGATCATCTCGCCCATCCGGTCGATTAGAGCCAGGGCGATCGGTGACTCCGATAGCGGGTGATTCAGCAAGGCGAGCTGCATGTCTCTTGCACGTTGGCGGACTGCGCCTGCGTGTTCGGAACTATGCACAGTGACGACCTCATCCTCGATCTCGGCGGCTAAGGCGATCAGATACTCCAGCGTCACTTCGTCATTCTTTTGGAACTCTTGCGGGAACGCCGGCATGATGACCTGCTCTTCGTCGGATCCTGCAGCCGAATAGGTGATCAAGATCGGCACGGGATCTGTGCTTTCGATCGGAATGACGATCGACTTGCTTTCTCCCGACCAAAGGTGCCCCAGTGGCTTCGTTTCACCGCCGACGATCACGGAAACTCGCTCAACGGCGATCTCGCCGATACTCATTCGCTCTTGCGCGAACGCTTTCATGATCGAGTCGACGTCGCTGGCGAAGTAGTGGGAGCCACCGCCATGCCTGGCCATCCCCGCCATCAAGCCCTCGTCGTAGCCGTCTCCGACGCCGATCGTCGTGGTCGTGACTTTGTAGTCTGCGTACGACTTTCGTGCTTGTTGAGATAGCGACATTGCGTCCGTGTATTTTCCGTGATTCGCATGGCCATCTGAGAGCAGGATCACATGGCCCCCCCCAGTCACCGCCTTGGCTCCGGCAAGCCATCCGCCATGCAAGTTTGTCGAACCGCCTGGTTGCACGCGCTCAACAAGCTTCGCAAGGCCCTCGGAAGGCGGTGAAAGCGGTGCCAACTGCTCGACAAGGTGGTCGAAAATCACAGCGCTCACTCGGTCTTCGGGACCCAATGACCGAATAAGCTTCGCGGCAGCGCGCCGGGCGACGTCGATTCGCTCGAAGGCCATCGACCCGCTTCGGTCGAGGACGATGGCCAGTCGAGCCGGGGGCCTTTCCTCGATTTCGACCTCCGTGGCCGTAACGCGAATCATAAGGAGTCGGCTCGACTCGTCTTGGTGGCCGATGACTTGTGCCGACAGTAGTTTTTCTTGGTGTTCCATGGGTTTCCTCCTCAGTTCAGATTTGCCTCGCACTTGCGCGACACTTATAGTGTAACACAACTGACATTAACTGTCAAGTGGTCAGAGGACTTTTTTTTGCAAAGCGCGAAGGGCAGCCCTTAGTTCCCTAGCGAGATCAGCCTCGGCATCGATTTCGAGAAACGAGTGCTCAGTCAGCGGGATGCGCCTGACGAGCCTCTCATCTGACTCCTTGTAGCGGAGTCTCGACTCATAGACCCGTGGAGCCTCCGAGAGCGAAAAGCTCTTCGATGGCCAAATTTCAAGTGATGGCTTGGTCTCGTCTCCGGCCAGCCACTTCTCCGCTTCCTGCTCAAGAACCTCGTCCGGAGCTGATTCAAGCTCAGCGAGCTGCTTGGAGATCAGTTCTAACCGTAGGCCGTGGTCCAAGGATGCTCTGACGATGATCAGCATCAGCAAGTGCTGGTAGGTGTACCGCGCGAATTTCGCCGGCCCAATGGGTGGAGGGATCAGACCCTCAGACACATAGTAGCGAACCGTGCGCTTGGTCAGCTCCTTGCCCCTGCCCGTCCGCAACAGTCGATTGGCGGAATCGACCAGCTCCTCGAGACTGAATGGAGCGAGCGAGCGATATCTTCGAACCGTCGGCACGCCCTAAGCTTACTCGACAGTTAGAAGCCATTGTAACAGACGCGGTCGAAGCGTTAAAGCAAGCGCAGTGCCTCTGGCCACCACTTCAAGGCAAGTCGCCATAGGAATTCGATGGCCTCATCCCGAACTGCACCCTAGTCAGACCATGGATCGAATTTGGGCTCCTTGGAGATACACGTATATTAAATCCGCGCGCGAGGGCAGCGGCGAGTGCATCTTTGTCGAGCTGCCTGCACAGTCCGATGACCGAAAGAACCTCATTCTCTATCGCGGACAATCGGCGTTCGTGATTTTGAATGCATTTCCTTACAACAACGGGCACTTAATGGTCGCTCCCTATAAACACACTTCCGATTTAGAAGAGCTCAATGATGCGGAGTTGCTTGAAATTCAACAGCTTGTGCGAGATTGCGTGCGCTGGCTTTCGGCGGCGTACCATCCAGAAGGGTTCAACATTGGCGTGAATCTCGGAAGGGCAGCCGGAGCGGGAATCGAAGACCACCTCCACTGGCACATCGTCCCTCGCTGGTCGGGGGATACGAATTTCATGCCGGTCGTTGGCGAGGTCCGCGTGCTGCCCCAAAGCCTCGAGGAATCCTACGATTCGATCAAGGCCGTCATCGATTCCGAAGGGTAAACTCCAGCCAGCTTTCGCAACAGGAAGGTGTTTTCGAATGACGGATTCGACGCTTTCCACCCGCTACGACCCGAAGCTGGTGGAAGAACATTGGTATCGCACGTGGGAATTCGCCGGCCTTTTCCGGCCTGAGTATCGCCGCTCTGAACGGCGGTTCTGCATTACAATACCCCCCCCTAACGTCACCGGTAGCTTGCACATGGGGCACGCCCTTTGCTATTCCATTCAAGACGCCTTGGGTCGCTGGAAACGGATGCAGGGCTATGAAGTTCTCATTCTTCCTGGCACCGATCACGCAGGCATTGCGACGCAGAAAGTTGTTGAAAGTCAGTTGCGAGAAGAAGGCAAGTCGCGCTTCGATCTGGGACGCGAGCTGTTTGTCGAGCGTGTTTGGAAATGGAAAGAAGAGTCGGGCGGGACGATTCTCAAACAGTTCAAGCGATTGGGTTTTGCATTCGATTGGAGCCGAGAGCGCTTCACGATGGATCCGGCTTATCACGATGCAGTTTTGAAAGTGTTTATCGACTGGTTTGAGCGAGGGCTTATCTATCGCGGCAAACGCATTGTTAACTGGGACCCTGGCCTCAAAACAAGCCTAAGCGATATCGAGGTTTATGATGAAGTTAGACGAGGAAAGCTATATCATTTCAGATATCCGTTCGCAGATGGATCTGGTCACATCGTGATCGCGACCACCCGGCCTGAGACCATGCTCGCCGACGTCGCTGTTGCCGTCAATCCGAGTGACGACCGGTATTCCAAACTCATTGGCAAGACCATCCTCTTGCCACTCGTCGGTCGCGAGATCCCCTTGATCGCCGACGAGTATCCGGATCCGGAATTCGGCACCGGAGCCGTGAAGGTCACACCCGCGCACGATCCAAACGATTACGAAATTGGATTGCGAATGGGAATCGACATGATCAGCGTACCGGTTTGCATCGACGAAGACGCAAAGATAATCGCTGAAGGAACGCCCTATCACGGACTTGATCGGTATGAAGCGCGAAAGCGAATCGTCGCAGATTTAGAAAGTCAGGGCTTAATTGAAAAGATCGAAGACTACGACATCCCACTCAAGATCAGCGATCGCAGCGGCCAAGTCATCGAGCCACTTCTTAGCGAGCAATGGTTCTGCAAAATGAAGGAATTGGCCGCCCCAGCCATTGAGGCGGTGCGGTCTGGAGAAGTGAGGTTTTCGCCACCACGATATGCGGATGTTTATCTGAACTGGATGGAGAACATCCGTGATTGGTGCCTTAGCCGACAGCTCTGGTGGGGCCACAGAGTCCCCGTCTATTACGCAGAAAACGGCGACCCGATTGCCGCCATGAACCAACAGGAAGCGGAGCAGAAGGCGGGTGGCCCCGTCACTCCCGATCCGGACGTGCTCGACACGTGGTTTTCAAGCGCACTTTGGCCGTTCGCGACCCTTGGATGGCCTGCGCAAACAGAGGATCTCGAACGATACTATCCGACAAACGTGCTCGTGACCTCGCGCGACATCATCTACCTGTGGGTCGCCCGTATGATCGTCGATGGGATCGACCAAATAAAGAAGATTCCATTCCACGACGTTTACATTTACGCGACGGTGCTGACCGAAGATGGCAAGCGAATGAGCAAGTCGCTGGGGACCGGAGTCGATCCCATCGCATACATCGACAATTATGGAGCCGACGCAATGCGGTTCTCGCTGTTGGTGCAAACCGGATTCAATCAGGAAATCCGTTTCGGCGACAAGCGAATCGAAGAAGCTCGCAACTTTTGCAACAAGATTTGGAACGCATCTCGCTTCGTCCTCATGAATCTCGATGGGTACTCAGAAGGCGAAATCGAAAATCTGCAACTTGAGGATAAATGGATTCTTTCGAGGCTCTATGCCTGTTCTAACGCAGTTAATACGGCCTTGAATAGTTACAACATGATGGATGCCTGTAAGGCACTTTATGACTTTTTCTGGAGCGATTTTTGCGACTGGTACATTGAGATCGTCAAATCGAGGTTGGCCAGTCGCGATCAGCGCGCTGTGCCACAGAGAGTGTTGCATCGCTGCTTGGACACTTTCTGCCGACTGTTGCATCCGTTCATGCCGCATATCACCGAAGAGATTTGGCACAAATTGCCTGGAACGGATACGCACGCGTTTCTCGATTATATGGATTGGCCTGTCATTCCGATCGAGTGGAGAGACGAGGCCATCGAACGTGAAATGATAAGGCGACAAGAGATTGTACGGGAAGCCAGAAGCCTTCGCCAGGAGTTTGGACTGTCCCCCGGGCTTGTGCTTCCTGTCATCCACATTGTTGGATTCGATGGCGACACGGAATTGATTCGCACACAAGCGCGTTTCGAGAGCGTTGAGACGAGCGTGCCCATCGGAGTGCACGTCAGTTCAACGGTCGCAGGAGTCGACGTTCACTTGCCGATCGAGGGACTGGTGGATCCGGTCAAAGAGATCGCGCGGCTCGAACGCGAAATGGTCAAACTCGAGGCCGAGCTAAAGCCCCTAAAGTCCCGGCTGGAGAATCCCAGCTTTGTCGAGCGTGCAAAACCAGAAGTCGTGCAAAGGGACAAAGAGGCGGCCTTAGCTATCGAGGATCAGATCGCAAAGATGGAGTCACGCATCTCGCAATTCAAAGCGATGTGATCCTGCGGACGAATTGCTGCTCCTGATCGTAAGAATCGGGTGATTGGATTTCCAATATGACGCGCAGGAAGTTTCTCCTCGGCTTGGTCACGCTGCTGATTCTGTTGGCAGCGGCGATGGCAGTTGCTTGGATTTTCTCCGATTCAGGGTCGGACGGGCAGCTTGCGAGAGCACTCGATCGGGCCCGGAAAAATGGGCTTGTAGTCGATCTCCCAGAGCTTGAGTCGTCGATCCCCGGGCCCAACCCTGCAGCGCTCGCGGCATGGAAGCGCGCCGACGAAATGGAGTACGCCTCAACAGACACATCGGGGCTCGTTGCGGCAAGAGCCTGGTCCGAGGTCTTCGATCAGATGAGGCGTGGCCATGCAAATTCAGCGGACGCTGAAGCTGCCCTTGCGATAGCGAAAAACAAACTGGAAGCTTTCGAAGCCGCGGTTAACCTTGGCCCATTCACGATTGAAAGGAGCTGGGACGAACTCCACACGGCGCAATTTCCCGAATCGCAGTTTTTCCGTAACGGAATCAGGCACATCGCGGCCAGAGCGGTTTATCTCGCTCAGACAGGCGACGTCGATGGAGCCATTCGAGACCTTAGAACGTGCATGCACATCTTCAAGCTGGTGTCCGAACAGCCCTTCTTGGTTGGGAAAATGGCCCATGCTCGAACTGTCTATCCAATCGCGCAGGCCGTTCAATCGATGGCTACCATGCTTCGAGGCAATTCGTCAGCTCTCAAGCAAATCGAGGACTCGATATCTGACTTTGCCGTCGATGAATCAAGCAAATTCTTAGGACACCAATTGGCAGCGCTGCGACACGCGACGGCGCTAATGCGGACCCAGAATCGACAACCTTCCGAATTCACGCAGCGAGACATCGGCTTCTTGGACTGGTACTACATCAAGGGCGCACGTGGAGCCGAGGCGATGCTCGCTGAGTACTTCGTAGAGCTGGCAAAAGTTTGGCCGGACCCTGAAGCGGTCCGAAACGTTCAAAGAGAGTTTCGTTCGACGAGTGCGTTCTTGGATCCTGGAGTTGGGTTGGCCAAGGCGCTCGTGCCGAGGCTCGATCGGTTTGCTGTGCAAATCAATACATCAAGCGCATTTTGCCGAGTGACAAGGATAGGCGTAGCGGCGCTGCGGCTGCGTTCAGCAAGCGGAGATTGGCCCACCTTGATGGAGGCCGCGGCCTCGGCAGGTGTCTCGGCGGTAGACCCCTTCGCCGGAGAGCCGTTCAAGTACAGAATTCAGTCCCATGGTCTCGTTGTCTACAGCGTTGGACAGAATCTTCGCGACGACGGTGGCAATGTCGATCGTCGCGAAGGACACGATGACTTCGTTCGGTTCGTGATTCGACTACCGAACAACCCTTAGTCCCTCTTCCGTCCATCTGCGCCAACCGCCAGCCACGCTTACTGCATCTGCGAATCCCATCTCCTTTAGCACTTTCGCCGCAAGAAGGCTGCGATATCCGCCTCCACAATAGCAGACTACTTTCTGGTTCCGGTCTTGCAACTTTGGGTCGCGCTTGTGGTGTTCGTGATCCGCGTGCACTTCCAAAACTCCGCGAGGAACATTGTAAGCACCATCGACGTGGCCCTCTTCAAACTCGTGAGGCTCGCGAACATCGAGGATCAGCCATCCCTCTGCGCGATAAGTTTCGACGTCGCCCGGCGCGATTTCGCTGACCGTTTGGCGCGCCTCATTGACGTAATCATCGAGCGTGCGTGCCATCGTATCAAAGTATATCTTCGTCGCTCATTTCTTCCTTGCGAATACGATACGGCCTGCTCACGGCAAAGAGACCGCCGACTCCAGCCGCGGCCGCCCAAGCTGGAATCGGACGCAACTCGACAGCGGCCCAGTGCGGTGACGCAAGCGTTGCATTGATCCAATCGATCCACGCGCACGCCGAGCCAGCCAGCGAAAAATCAAAGCCATGGCTCAGCGGCTCACTCACATAGGAAAACAGCTGACCGAGTCCGACTCCAAGGTAAACGAATGGTACAGCTGTAGCCGTCAACAAATTGGCGATCGGCGCAATGAGCGAAACCTGGCCAAAGTGCGCAGCAAGGATCGGCGCGCTGCCAAGTTGTGCGATGACAGTCACAATCAGGGCGACGGCAATCCAACGTGTTGCAATTTGCATGGTTCTGTTGCGAATGCGTGACGTCTTGCTTACGATCCATCTATTCGCTGAAGGAACGAAAAGAATCAAGCTGGCGACTGCAACGAAACTCAGCTGAAAGCCTGCATCGAACACAGCAGCAGGTTCATACATCGAAAAAAGCAGTGCAGCGAGACCGAGCAAAGAAAGCGTGTCCGGAGTCCTCTTTAAGGCTTGGATCGCGAAGAAGCTGCCAGCCATCACCGTCGCACGTAAGACAGGAGGCTTCGAACCAACCGCAAAGCAGTAAATGACAAGCAAGACGATTGCAAGGATGCATTGAACGGTTCTGGGAATCGGAAGATGCGAAAGAAGGAACATCAGCACACCCGCAATCAGGAGAACATTGAATCCGCTGGTTGCAAGCAAGTGCATCGTTCCTGCGCGCTTCATGTTTTGATGGACACTCTGGGAAACCAACCCTTGTTGCCCGGCTACGATTCCCATGGCAAGTCCAGCGCGCTCTTTCGGCAAATGACGCAAAAGCCTATTCCACGTCGAAGTCCTCCACTCAGACCCGATCGCTCCTAACCCCTTGCCCGGCTCCAACAGCTCGACGGATCCGCCAAAAACGACATACATCGATTGCGATACCCCCCTCTTTTCCCAGTACCTGATCGATTCACCTTTTATCGGAGCGACATTGCCCGTAACTTGCACATAGTCTCCTGCCATTAGCCATTGCGATGATCTTGCTGTTACCAGAATCGACCTGCTTTCAGATCGCAAAACGAAGCTCTGCGAGCGCAGTCTTAGATTCGGCGTTTCGGAAACGTATCCAGTAACTTCATAGTGACCCGGAGCAAGTTCTGGACCTGGAGTCGGGGCAAAGAGTGCGCGTGAAAATCCCATAAGCATCAAGGCAAATGAAAGCCACAGGTGCCTTCTCGACAAGGCGATAGACAATGTAACTAAAAGCAGAAACCAAAGCGAATAAAGCGCCAATAAACCCGCAAAGAAAGCAGGTAAACAGGCTATTAATGGCCTTTGGCAAAAATGTGGATATCTTGTTTCAATCTTCTGCCACATCTTGTATGCGGCGTAGCGCTTTCATCTTTCCTAACGCGCGTCGACCTACCTCCTCGATCTCGCTAACTTCAAACGTAACATCAATGCTTTCCGGTTCGAGTGCGCCGAATTCATTAGAATCTGCGACTTCGGACGGTTGCACCACTGCTCCAACGGTAAATCGAATGTCGTCGAAAACATTCTCGATTCGATTGAGTTTTTCGAGAAGTTCTTGTTTATGCATGCGCAACTCTTGTGCCCAAGACGCACTTGACACGGTCACAAACAATGTTCCTGATTCAAACTTTTCTGGAGAGCATTTCTTGGCGAGGTTTTCGCCAACAACTTCTGACCAATGCGCCCAAATTCTATGTGCGCGCACGAGCTTTACCAACTCCGGCCTGCCCAGCGCGGCCGACATCACGTCCTGTAGTCGCTTTGGATCTCTGCTCAAGCGGCCCTCACTGTTCCGTTAGATATATAAAAGATTTTGGAATTATCTGATAAATATGAGTCGACAGCGGCGAGGTCTGTCGCTGTAACAAACACCTGGCCAAGTTCTCGTGATACTTCGAGGACGTGTTGCCTTCTCGTCACATCGAGGTCCGAAAAGATGTCGTCCAACAAGAGAGCGGGCACGCGGCCTTCTCTTGTAGTCCAATAGTCCATTTGAGCAAGCTTGATGGCAAGAACCGCGGTTCGCGATTGCCCTTGACTTGCAAATGAAAATGCACTTTTGCCATCGACGAGAATCTCGATGTCGTCTCGATGCGGACCGCAAGTTGTTGCGCCAATTACAATGTCGTTTGGTCGCTTTCGTTCTAATTCTGCAATCAAATCATTCGCAGTAACCGCATCGTCGTTCAATTGGTACTGCAGCGACAATCGTTCGTTGTCACCAGCCAACTGCATGTGTCTTGTGTTCGCTAAGACGGAGAGCTCCGATAGGTAGCCGCTTCTCATCTCTCGAAGAGTTGCTCCAGATAAAGACAGCTTTTTATCCCAGACTTCTAAATTTCTTGCTTGCTCGCTTCCATCCCTGACGCGCTTGAGCAAGGCGTTCCGATGCTCGAGGCTGCGCTTGTATTCAGAGAACGATCGCAAGTACTTAGCACTGAATTGAGAGATCTCCAAATCGACGAACCTTCGTCGCCAAGATGGTTCACCTACAATCAATTCCAAATCGACAGATGCAAACGCTATGGTCGGCGCTCTCCCTAATAGGTCTTGAATCCGAGGCAACTGCGATTCGCCGATCGTTGCAAACCTTCTGCCTGTCTTCGGAATCGTGATTCCTATTTCGGAATCGCCAAGGTTCGCTGCGATGGAAGAAGATTCCGCGCCAACTTGGATCATCGCCTTGTCCTTCGCCCCTCGAAACGACCGTGTTGTCGAAATCACTGATATCGCTTCGAGTAGGTTCGACTTTCCCTGCGCGTTCGGTCCAATGAGCAGATTCAGCTCTTCGCCAAACTCAACTTCAAGATTTGAATAGTTCCGAAACTGCCGCAGCCTAAGGGTCTCAAAACGAATGGCTTCTCCACACCTCCGGAATGATTCAAGAAACACTTTAACTATCCTCGTTGCTCTTTTTGTGTTGGAACGGAATGTTGAGAACAGTACTCATTGAGGCCGAATGTCGCCAAAAACGCCGTAGAGATCTTGGGGAAAATCCAGGAGAAACGGTGTTGAAAACGAACCAATTCTCCACAGTAGCCAAGCCCCAGATCTTCCCCACAGTGGTTATGAAAGGGTTCTTCACAGTAGGCCGTGACGCCGCGCGTATTTCATCACGGTGGCCTCCATCAAATAGACTGGGTGAACGTCCATATACGACCCGATGCCATGCCTATTGGCGACGGGCAGCCACACTTCTTTTAGGAGCCTCTGCTGAACGTAGCCAGGCATGTCCGGATACCGATCGCATAGCGTCTTCACCGCGAGGTACTCCTCGATGGTCATGCCGCGGAGATCGCCGACGAGCTCTTCAAGCGGGTGCTCTGCTTCGGTCAGTGCCGTGCTGAGCGGCACCGGATCCACATTTCGTCTCTCGCGCACGACGATGGTATTCGCGGCAAGGTCCCCAAGTCGCTGGCTCTTTTCCGTGAAAAACATCGCCATCAGTCCAAGAGTGTAGAAGCTTGGCAGCATATCGCCGAGCCTCAAGATGTTGCGAAGAAATGCTGCGCCGGGTGTGACCGGCGAGCCGTCCGCCATTTTCACGCGTATTCCAAAGGCCTTCTTGCCAAGGGTCTGGCCGTTCCAAAGTGCTTCGAGTAGTATGTGGTAGCCAAGAAAGATGACCAATGTGAGGACGGCCATCATAAGCATTCCCATTCCGGGAGACACTAACGCGATGAGCACGGTCAACATGGACACCGCATAGATCAAGATGGCCATCACAATCGTGTCGATCAAATACGCACCGACTCGGGAACCAATTCCAGCGAGTGGGTACTTGATCGCCACCTTTTCAGGGGTCAGGATTGCGTACTCGACTGGCACCGAAGTGAGCGTACCTCAGGGGTTGTCGACATGATCTTCAGATGGCGATTCTTCGCGCTATTGTCGATTGCGATCGTCATTGCCATTTTGGGCTCGTTCGATTCGTCGCTGTTCGCATTCATATGGCCGCTGAATATCGCCGTGTTCGGGCTGGCTCTTGTTGCTTATGCGCTCGCACCGAGCGGACGGGACCTTAGAATCGAAAGGAAGTACGATCGCGTGCTGAGCGTTCGCGTGCCTAACCTCATTCGATTGCGCGTAACCAATGAGGGCAACCAGCGAATCAGATTTAGACTGCGAGACGAACCGCCGGCCGAGTTCTCCGTCGATGTGCAAGAGTTCGATTTGGATCTGGAGCCAGGGCAATCGAAGGAGCTACGCTATCACGTCACACCGGCCGAACGCGGGGACTACTTCTTCCGTGACTCCTTCATGAGGGCCGACGGACCTCTCGGAATCGTTGCACGCCAATCACGTCTGCGCACTCGCGAGATCGTTCGTGTCTATCCGAATGTGCTTGCGCTCAGGAAATTCGACCTTCTCAAGCAGCGTGGACATCTGCGACAGATCGGCATCAGGAGATCGCGGCTAAAGGGAGTCGGTACGGATTTCGACGCGTTGCGGGACTACGCAAGTGGCGACGACTTTAGAAAGATTGACTGGAAAGCGACGGCCCGCCGCGGGAAGCTGATCGTCAAGGAATTCGAAGCGGAGAGAAACCAGCCCGTCATCCTGGTGGTGGACTACGGGAGGCTGATGATGGCGGATGTAGGCAACATCGAAAAGCTCGACTATGTGCTTGACGCGGCCCTCATGCTTGGGAACGCGGCTTCGACAGCGAACGACCAAATCGGGTTGCTCATCTATGCCGATCGCGTAGAAAGGTGGATTCCTCCAAAGAGAGGTCGAGGTCAACTTGGCGTCGTCATCGAGGCATTGCACGCACTTCGTGCCGAGCCGATCGAGCCGAATGCGAAGGACTCCTTCAACTACCTCGCCACTCGGTGGAAACGGAGGAGCCTTATGGTCGTCTTCACGGAATTAGAGGATTCGGACGCCGCAAAGCGCCTCCTCACGGTTCTTGGTCCGTTGGCGAGGCGCCACATCTGCCTCGTCGTCAGCGTCGCTGATCCGGCTTTGCATGCACAACGACACGCCGCTCTCGACGAGCCGCTGGGGCCTTACCTGAGAACCTCGGCAAACCTTTATCACGAAGAACGCGAAGGAGCTCAGCGCCTCCTAAACGCTGCGGGGGTTCGCACGCTCGATTCGGAGCCGGAGACCCTCGCGACCGATCTTGTCAACTACTATCTCGACATCAAAGCGACTCAGCAGCTATAAAGAAACGATTGGGAGGCAGCCAATGGCTGCCTCCCAATTCGAATTGTCCAGCGTTACGCTTAGAGCGAGTGGCCGGCTTGGCTGCACGTTGGCAGCGTTCCGACTGCGTTCACGGTGTAAGTACCGCTTGTCGGGCACTCAGGTGCTCGTCGAATGTAGTCGGGCACGAGGTCGCCCATCGCGCACGCAGCGCCATCAGACGCTCTGGTATCCATCGCCCACTGCTCTTTCGCAGCATCGATCTGGCGCAGGTTGCTCTGACACGACTTCGTTCGCGAGGTTTCGCGAGCTTTGATGAAGTTCGGGACAGCGATCGCCAGCAAAATGCCGATGATCAGGACGACGATCATGATTTCGACGAGGGTGAAACCCTTCTTGCGTTGGTTCTTCGTAAAGCGGTTCATCTGTTCGATCCTCCGGTGCTTTGAGAAATTGACACGGGTTTTCCCCCGCTCAGGCCAAACATTCCACTCCGTGCGCCGGGGCCTTCCAAGCAATATTGCGGGTTTCAAGGCAGTTTTCCCAATTGGAATGTGGATAACTTGGGCTAGAGAAGCTTCATTCCTCAAAAGATCTTAGCCTGAAACACGAAAACTATTGGGTACTAACAAGTACATATCGAGAAGCTTATTGAGAAATACTCAGAAAGTGCGAAAGACTAACGATTCATTTGGCATTCTTTCAATGAGTGTAAAGCGAAGCTGGTATCGAAGTCACCAGTGTGGGAAACCTGTCTTAACAATATGAATTGCTCATAAAAGAGCACGATAACCGGCGAAAAACCGCGATTTGCGAAGAAATCACACTCCATGTGTGCATACTGGGCGGTTGCCTTGGGACAGATTCTGGGCGGATACTCGCTCATCCCGGCCCAATCTTCGGCCGGCGGAGTAGAGAGGGGCATTGAGTGACTAAACAAGAATTGTCCAAACCGTCTGGACGAGACCGAGGCGCCTTTGAAGTGTTGCCGTGCAACCGTGGGGCGCATGACCTTTCGATGGACTTCGCGCACGGGCATGAACGGTTCGGTGTGATCTCAGGCCCTCACGGCTGTGGAAAGTCGCACTTGCTTCGCGAGACTGCCGTTGAAGCGCACAAGGAGCTGGGGGCGAGCGTAGGGCTGATCTCCGCCTCTGATGTGACTCGGCCGGGATACGGTTTCTCCAGTCCAGACATTCTCGTCGTCGACGATCTTGGCGAGGGCGCAGGGTCAGGCAGGTCGAAGAAGAGACTTGAAGTCGAACTGGAACGGCGGGTTCGGTCGGGCAAGCCGACCTTTTGTGCGGCGACCGTCGCGTTCAAAGCCATATCAAACTTTCTTCCGTTTCCGCGCAAGTGGAAAAAGGCAGAGATCAAAGAGCCGACCGACTCGGAGCGGGAGGGAATTTTGCGTTCAATTTGCCGCGCCGAAAGACTCGAGCTACCTGAAGAAGTCGTAAAAACGGTCGTCAGATTGATCCCACGCGACGGAAGGGCACTGCTCGGCGCGGTCAAGAGGCTCAAATTTGCGTGCAAGAACAAGAGCGAGCCGATTTCACAAATCCGCGCCGCAGGTGTGTTGGACCCATTGATTTCGAAGGGATCCGGATTCGATCTTCGCGACATCGTGGTCGATTGCGTCAGTCTTTCGCTCGATTCCCAGCTGCGACGCAATGACGACGAGTTCCAGTATCAGCTCTCGACCTATGTGATGCGCGACGAAGCTTGGCTTGCAGAATCAAGCGTCGCTGAGTACCTGGGATTTACACCAGGTGAGACTTTTCGGATTCTGCGCGACGCACGCACTCGTCTCCAATGTAACGACGCAATTTTCAGCCGCAAACTCGATTCGACGATTCGACTCATTTGCAAACGACTCGACGATGTCTAAGCCTGAACCACTGACGCCACGATTTATCGTCCAGGAAGAAAACCTGGCAGATGTAGCGTCGCATCTGGCGAGAACAGAGGATACAGTACGACCTGAGGGCACCCTGCCGGGAATGAAGCAGGTCAGAGACTTACCCCTCTGGCCCATCTGGGTAAATCCGGAACATTTGGTTCGAACTGCCTTGGTTCTCATGCGAGGCCATGGAGTGTCGGGCCTGGGCGTAATCGAGGGCAAAGAGTTCGTCGGTGTCTTGTACATCGAGGACTTAGCCGGCGTGGCAGAAGACACGCCGGTGTCCGCTTTCGTCCGAAAAGACGTTGAGGCAGTATCGCCTGTCGCGACGCTGCGCTGGGTTTCCGAAATGATGGTCGGGCGCAACGTTCCCAGAGTCCCGGTTGTCGACGAAGGCAAGTTTCTCGGCATTGTCTCGGCTCAAGATCTGCTTAAGGACATCGGCAGGAATTACGATCCCCTCACGCAGCTTCCCTGGAGCGACGCGCTTCGCGAGTGGGGGCTGCGCCATCTCGAAGCCGGCGATGAAGTCACCATTGTCTTCTTTGACCTCGACGACTTCGGAAGATTCAACAAACAGTACGGCCACCTCGTCGGCGATCAAGTGTTGCGCCGTGTTGCGGATGCGCTGCGATCGAAAGTCGCGACCGCGACCGACTTGCTTTGCCGATACGGCGGGGATGAGTTCGTAATCGGAACGTTGCGAGCGCGCGAAGAAAGCGAAGCGCTCGCGCAAGAGATCGTTTCGAGCATCAACGGGTTGGAAGTCGAAGGCGCGGCGATGCCAATTACGATTTCACACGGAGTCTTCGGCGGACGGCGAACCAAAGAGCGCCCAGGAACCCACATCGCCGCGACGCTCGACAACCTCATCAATCAAGCGAGCAAAGAGTGCATGGCGCGAAAGGCCGCGCGGATTGCCCCCCCCCAGCAAACTGGCGAACCGCTGGATTTCAAATCCGTCGAATTGGTTAGCGCGGTGGCATCGCCGTCGAATGGCGGTTTTCGTGGTGTCGTCGTTTTGTCCGCCGGCGAACGGTTGCTCACCGGAGTCGTTCCCATGGCGACGTCGGCGGCGCGCGCTTCTGCGTTCGCCGTGGCGGCTGCTCTCAACGAGGCCTCATCCGAGCGTTGCCAAGTCCTGGATGTCATCGAATCCGATACCGCCGCGGGGAATGTCATGACCGTCGTCGGCATGAAAAGCAATCGCGCCGTCGCCGCCTCACGGCTCGCAACATCAAACCCCGCCGAAGACGCCGCCCGCATCGCGCTCGAAGCGTTTGCAGTTTAACGAATCTCGATTCCAAGCGCTGACGCCAGACCGTATTTCTCCACCCATAACTCGGTTCCGTCGAAGAGCACGGGGAGCGGCAGCGTGATTCTCTTTTCACCGACCACCAGCTCGCGGGATGCGATCACGAGTGCAACTTTCCGCGATCCCACGGTTGCCGTATAGAAGCCCCAGTCGTTTGCCGACAGCCGGCCCGCCACGGCGCGAAGAGTGCGGCGCAGTGGAACGAAGACATTCCCCTCAGGGGATCTCTTCCCGACGATGGCGGCGTCTGCGATTCGAACTCCCACGTTCTGCAGCCTTTGGAAATCCATTTCCGCCATCAGTCCGTTGGAGAGCGCAAGCCGCGCTGCATACTCGGTCACGCTGTAATCGACTTTTGTCAACGGCCGCCAGCCGGGGTCTATGGCATTTGGGTCTGATGGCTGGAGGGAAAGTCCCGCATGAACCGATACCTTTCCATCCACCGCGATCAATTTGTGATGCCGATCGAGATCCGGACGGGTTGTCGGTGCCGTGAACCAACTGACTTCTCCCAACCCACAACCTGAAAAAGTGCCAACGCGGTATGCCCCGATCCGTGAGACCATCGCCATCGTCGGGTCGGCCATCAGTCGTCCAAATTTTGCATCCGAATAAATGCTGGTGTCTAGTCTGAGGTTTCCAGCCGCATATTCTGTAGTGGAGGACCGCGCGAAGCTGTGGGAAACAGAGATAACGCGAACGGACCGCGGTGTCGCCCCAACGAGCTCCCCATAGCGTTGGTACAGATAACTGTCTGAATGCAGGATTAACTCCCGATCGACTGTTAGCGGCTCGCCTTCGACTTGAGCGAAAGTGGGTATGTCGCGAGCGTTTTGCGAGTAGTTCTTTAAGCGTTCCGCAAGTGGGACCTGTGGATCAGCCGCTAATACTGCAATCAAAATTACGAGAGAAATCATTGAAGTGCTCCTAAGTTGTTTCATCTGGGCGGCCTGGGGTCTGCTGTTACCTTCGAGGGTATCCAGTCTTCGAACATAATCGGTGCGTTCCTCATCCACCACTCAGCCCTGATTGGTGTCCATGTGCCTGCGAGATCGTCGTAAACCAGGCCATGATGCTCACCCTCGTGAACTCCGGATACATGGGTGTGCCAGTAGGGCGTCTGCTTCCAATACCAGTGATCCGGATCGTGAAACGCAGGCGGGTTTCGATAGCCTCGGCCTAATAGATCCTTCTTCTGCGCGGCGCACGAGTCCCAGATCGCGGTTGTTCCGACAAAGTCCTGGCCATTTTTTATGGTAATGCTGTGAAACGACCAAGCAAACGACCGGTAAAGGGAATCCTGAAGCGGATCATCGCCGATACCGCAGATTGGGTAGGTGATGAACCCAGCAGCTGGGCTCCCGATCTGACGCTTGAGATAGCGAAAACCAATGCTGCACACGGCGAGAGCATTTACGATTGAAGCATCTACGCAATGACCGGATACGTAGCCGCCTCCCGCCCAAGTGTCAAGAATGTCCTTGAGATGATACAAATAGAGCGTGTCGCTGGCGCTCCAACTGAGCCACTGAGCGGGCTGATCGCCGATGTATGCTACGCCTGGTCTCTGGAAAAAGAACCCGAGAGTCAGTCGTTGCGCGGCATCGTTCTCAGTCCGCGTCTCAGCATCCCAATAGCTGATCCCGCCTTCCCCCGGGCGATACCTTGCCCACTTGCACGTGTAGCGCAAGAACGTCACCCATGCCGGCGACATGGGCGGTTTGGGCTCGTCCAGCACGATGAACACCTCGGACTTCCTCTTGTTCGTCCAGCCGCCGAACATAGGCGGTTCCACCGGTGCACATGTGACAACTTCGCCGATCAACCGCGCATGGTCCACGAAATCCGGAACCGACTCCGGGAACCAGTGGATGTCGTTCGGCGGGTGCATCCCATGGCCTCCGGGAGCGTCGCACGCTGATTCCGTCCAATAAATCGCCGATGTAAGTTGGCTATAGAGCATCGAGTCGGTAACAGCCCAAACGCACGGCTGCTCACCCGGATCCCAGCGAATTCGCACTCCAACTCGGCTGCCCGCCTTGAAGCAAACCGCCTTCTCCACATACTCCCACTTTGGGCTGGTGTCCGGTGGCGGAAACACAAGGTCGGAGTCGCCCTCGACCAGCCCCATGCGGAGTGAATAGATTTCCCCTCCGATGTCCACGAAGTACTCCACGCTCATCGCGGAGCAGAAGCAGGCGAGCCAAGCTGCCGCGATGGTCGTCCATGCTTTGAGCGAATTTCCTGTCCTTGCGCTCATGTTGCAGGCCTCCTTTACGGATACCACAAAATGGCACACAGAGAGAGAGAGAGAGAGAGAGAGAGAGTCAAGTCGCCACATAAAATCCAGTATTTTTACCGGTACCACCTTTCCGCTGTCTGGAGTGCGCGAGAGGGGCGGCCATGGAACACTCTTCTCCGGGCGAAAAATTAGGAGCCGGGGTCTAACCCTCGCTCCGAGGGTGGGGTTTACCCAGTCGGTGACGAGCGGCGGCAACAGGACAGTCACGGCTAAATATCCTTGGTACAATCAGAACCCCTAAGCAGAAAGAGTTCTGTCCCTGTCGTTTAGGTCAATTCCAACCCCGTTGCGAACCGAACGCCACGACTTCTGTAGAATAGCTTAGATGATTAAGGTTGAGGGGATTAGAATTGCGACCTGCGCCTGTGCGGCAGCGGCATGGTCGTTGAGCGGAGCGCAGATGCTCCCGCCGGATCAGGGAGACCCAGGGTGGCCGGACCCACCAGCACATGGAGCGATTACCTACGAACCCGGCCAGTATGATCCGAATGCGCAGCCCCCGCCCGACCCGGCGGTCTGTCCGGCGGGGCCGAGGTGGAGCGATCCCAAGGGCCGTTTCGACTGTATCGGAGCGATTTGCCTTCCTCATCCGCCCCAGTCCGTTTCTATCGAGGGGCAGCAGGTCGAGACAACTATCGTTGTCACGTGGGATCCGGTCCAGGTGCTGTGGGGACAAGGCACCACGCTCGCCGCTCTGCACCCTTCACAAGGGCACTTCGGCGACAACCTATGCAAGAAGTTCACCGCTCTTCATCCTGGCCGATGGCGAGTGAAAGCGAAGGTGGATGTCATCGCGAACGGCCAGTCTATCACCGGATACCCGAGGTTCTACCATGTCGAAGCGGCTGTCGTCGGAGGGCCGCTGAGGATCGATGACAAGTACAAGGCCGATGAAGCCGTGTTTACGCTGCACCCTGTCAGTTGGAAAGTCGATCCCGAAGGAAAGCAGCCACCCCAATTAGAGAAACAGGAATATCCCTGGTATGGCACAGACTTCGACTACGATCCGTTTCTATACCGAGGCGGCGGATTCGGGCGATGGTGCCGGCCTGGAATGCAGCCCGCGAATGTCTTTGAGGCAAAGCCGCTTTGGCTCCAGCCTCCAGGGACGAAGGTTGCTTTCTCCGTAACCGAACCGGGGTGCTTGCTCAATCGAAATGACGCCGAGCTTCTTCCCGGACCCAGCCGGCTTGGGACTCGTGGTTTGCCGTGTAACGCCCAAGGCGTCGGGCCGTACGCATATATAGGATCGTGCGGTGGTGCCGGGCAACGGTTCACCTTGACGGCTCAGTATATGTGGGATTCGGATACTTCGGCGATAATAAACCAGCCATTCGCCCCGCTCGCGACAGACAGTTCGAACAAGTACTGGGACAAGAACTCACCCGAACTGACGGAAAACGGTAAAGAGTACAACACGTTCCTCGTTCACCGGCCAAACGAAGCAAAACAATGGCCGCCAGGCGATCCCAACAGCTCTGCCTATCAGAACAATCCCGACATTTCGATCTGGCCGACGCCGGCAGGCTTCAGCGGAGGCATCCTGCTCTATCAATTAAAGGATAACGAAGGCAAAGGAATGCCTGGCGTGTGGGTGCAGGAAAGATTCCAGTATCCAGAGCAAGTTCCCGAAGGGGTGAGAACAAACGCGAGCGGGAATAAGTGGGTTACTCAGCGTTACGCGATTTTCTCGGCCCAAAGGGAATGGCGGCATGGGCCGCTCGTGCTCCCCATCAATCATCGCCTCACAACGACTTGGAGCAAAGAGATCGGAGTTTTCGGTCCCGACTACTTGTTCCTTCCCAACGACTTGGTACCCGATCCGCCCGCTCAATTCGTGCTGCAAGGACATGAGTATTGGGCTGGAACGGACAAAGCAACGTACGACTTAGTGCCGGAAACCGGACGATACTTCGGCATTTTCGTCGGACGAACCCGCATCGTCATCGAGAAAGGCAAGCATGTCCGACAACCGGACATAGAAAGGTAGGAACAGCAATGCTTAGCATTACAATTTTCATCGCTTCGGTGTTGCAAATCGGATACACCGCTCAAATCGAGCAGCCGGTAGGGCAACCAGGTGATATTCCAAAATCCACGTCACTTAACGGCTGGGTGCGTAGAGCGGACGCGATTATCGTCGGCCGTTTTCGCGCGCATAATCCTGAATCCGGGTTATCTGACTATTACGACACGAACTCCCTCGAGGATGCTCCCGGCGATCCTCCGACTTTGCGCGTGTTCCGGCACCGGTTCGACGTGGTGCTTAATGTCGTTGGCCAGACGCCACAGACAGTGGTCGTTCTCGAAGAAGCGACACTCACACCACACTATCATGGAGTGTTCCAGGATGATGGCGATCTGTTCCTGCTGTTTCTGTACAGTCCGGGGCCGAACGGTCGAATTCGTCTGGCAGGCCGTGCGGCTGGATTCTTTGCCGAGTCGGATACCCAATATTACATCGGTGACAAGTATTTCAACTTTACGCCGCTAAACAGCTGCTCCTTTACCGTAATTGGACAGACTCCAGTGGAGAAGTACGTGGGCATCGTTTACCAGAGTTATGTACATGGGCCAGCACGATCTGGGACGGCCACAATAGCAGCAGCAGCCCCTGAGGGTCGTTGGGAAGAAGGGCAGTGGGTATGCCGCCCGGGCATGGACGGACCAGGTTGGATGGACTTCTACACAAACACCATCGAGCCTGGACTGTTGCAGGTTGCGGGTGACGACAAGAGATTGAAACTTGCCGTGCTCGGCTGCTCGGTGAGGAGTGGCCGAATCCAACGCATATCGGAATGGAAGGCTCTCATCGCCGAAATAGACGCGACCTGGCCCGACCTCGATGATTGGGGGTTGCCATTTAATCTTCGATCCTATGATGAAGATCCGATGTACCTCATCTCGCTTTTCACCGCCCGCTTACCCGCACTGCGCAGCGAGGCGGTTGAGAAGCTTCCGGTCAACATCGCGCAGAAGGATTACGTGATTCAGCTACTTTACGATTCACATAATCGTGTGCGATATCATGCGATCCAGTGGTTGTATCGGCTGCAGATCCCTGGCGCGCCGCAACCCAAATGGGGCAGCGGATACACAATCGAGAACGAACAAGAAATCATTCAGTATTGGACTGGGGCGCATCACGTTGGTCAGCATCGCTGAGCGATAGGCGTTCCCTGCGCTGCGACCACCACCTTCCAGTGTGGTTGAGAACCCGCCCGAGCCCGGTCGGACATTGGGGCCGGCCGCTGCGTTACTTGACCAACTAAGGATCCCGAGTCACGGCGGTTTTGTGGTGGATGTTCTTTAGATTTTGTCTTGCTTGCTCCGGCACAACGGAGGCCTTTCTCCGCGCGGCGCCGATAGCAGCCATCTTGTTGGCGACCTCCGTCCACCTTTCCAATTGCACTTGCCAGTCGTCGCTTTCGAACACGTCTCGATACGCAGAAACCCATTCGCGCTCTTCAGGTGTCCTTGCCAGGCTCGCCGCCTCGGCGAACCGATCAGCCTCTTTGCGATCCACGACACCTTGCCACACCATGTACATTGCTGGATTGATCCAATCTGGAGCTGTATCACGCACTTGTTTCATTGCATGGGGAGTGGCTTGAGGACCTAGACCGGCAAGCTTGATTAATAACGCTGCAGCAGTGAGCCTCTCCGGTGTGTACTGCCAAACGGTCATGGACGGGTCTTGATCGAAAACGACCAAAAAAGGAAACGGCTCCTGGTGGCCACCGATCGCCTCGTAGTCCTTTCCGCCAGGGTGCGTTTGTTCGTTGAACCTACGCAAACCGTAGTAATAGACAGCCTTGGCCTCGTCGGCTCTTTCGCATTTCGCCAGCAGGATTGCATAGTCCATCGCATAGGAGGTCTGCGACGCGTTAATCCAAAGTTCCCCCTTCGCGGGTTCATAAATAACGCCATGCCGATAGGCGTCGAGCGGCTCTTCAATTCGGTTGGCCGCCGTCAGAGCCTGAGCAAGGTCGTAGTAGTTCCGACTGCTGTACCTACCGGTCTCGTTCCATAATCGCACGACGCCTCGAAATAACGCGATTGCCTCGTCGTACTTCTTTTCGCTCATGAGCACATAAGCCCGCCTCCGCAGAGCGTCCGATTCTTCCTGCAGGCGTCGCGCCTCAGGGTCTTGCGCTCGGACAGTGAGAACGATGAACATTGCGGTCATGATCGAGCACACGATGTACTTTATTGAAGTCATTTGATTGCTCCATAGTTAGCTGGCACGAATCCGAATTGGCCCGGGGAAAACTTGTTCCACTTCGGAAAGCCAAACTTCTGAAGAGGCTGCAGTGTTACTTGACCTGAGCCCGAGCGAAAGATCCAAGGGCCATTTGGATATGGGTCCCGCTCTGCGACCGCGCTCCACGCCCATGCGAACCGAGCCATCGGTATCCAGATCGTTGGTTGACCGTCCTTTTGTGGTGGCTTATACATAGCCCATGTCCGAACGGCGTCGTTGGCTGTTGACTTGTACCAGTAATGGAGCGCCTTCATCCCCCGGCTCGTTACGAAGCAACCTTAGAGTGTCTGCCGAACGTCAAAAATGACAGCCCCCAGTCCCAGCCCCGACGTAGAATGGAAAGAAGCACGGCCGACCGCGGCCGAAAGTCAACACCAATGCCAAACGAAAACTCGCCGCTGAAGATGCTCCGCGAAATCGCGGAAATGATCCCGGAGGACAACCCTCGCCTCCGGAACTATCTCTTCGCGCTCGAAAGGGCTATCCGCGACGACGAAGCCAAGCGCGAAGAAAACGAGCGACTCATTCAAGAATATGAGGAGGCGTATCGCAAACTCACCTCACCCGCCAACCGCACCGCGGTCTATCTCGCGCCGGTCGAAGACGAACTCGCACTCATCGGCCTCGGCGAAAACGAGTTCGTCGTTTCGATTGACCCGAAGATCAACCCCGACGACCTCTATCCAGGCGCGCGAGTGAAGATCAACGACGCCTACGCGATCATCGGCACTATGCCCCCCCATTCCGGCGGCCAGATTTTCAAGGTCTCCGAAACGTTCGACGACGGCCGGATCCGCGTCAGCCAAGACGCGACCGGCTCCATCGGCCGCATCGTCTACCGTGGCGAAAACCTCAAAGACGCCCAAATCAAGCTCGGCGACGAGGTTCGGGTCGAGCCCAACTTCAAGGTCGCCGTAGAGCACTTCCCGCAGGCCGAAACGCGCGAGTACTTCTATGAAGACGTGCCCGAGATCGGGTGGGACCAAATCGGCGGACAAAGCGAAGCGATCCAACTCATCAAAGACACCATCGAACACCCACTGCTTTATCCCGAAATCTACGAACGCTTCGACAAAAAACCGATCAAAGGCATCCTGCTTTACGGCCCCCCCGGCTGCGGCAAAACTCTCATCGGAAAAGCGACCGCATACAATCTAACTAAGGAGTATTCGAAACGAGTCGGACACGACGTCAAGGAATACTTCATGTACATCTCCGGCCCGAAAATCCTCAACATGTGGCTCGGCGAAACCGAGCGCATGGTGCGCGAAATCTTCCAAACCGCGCGCGCAAAGGCGAAGGAAGGTCGGCTGGTTTTCATCTTCTTCGACGAGGCGGAAAGCGTCTTGCGTACGCGCTCCAACTCACGCTGGCTGAACATCGCCAACACCGTTGTCCCCCAGTTCTGCGCCGAGCTGGACGGCCTCGTCTCCCTCGAAAACGTCGTTTTGATGCTCACCAGCAACCGCCCCGACTACATCGATCCCGCGATCCTCCGCCCCGAGCGCATTGACCGCAAGGTCAAGATAAACAGGCCCGACCAGGAGTCGACGCGTTCGATTTTTGAAATCTACCTGCATCCAAATGTCCCACTGGATCCGGACGCCATTGCAGCAGAGGGGGGGGATGTTCAATCACTTCGAGATTGCCTTCTCGACACGATCACTGCCTATATCTGGAGAACGAATCGCGAAACTGAGTATCTGCGCGTGAACTTTAGAAACGGAAGCAGCGAGTCGCTTTACTGGAAGGACTTGATTAGCGGCGCGTTGATCCGATCCGTTGTCGACAGGGCGAAGGACTATGCGATCAAGCGAGCGATCGCCGAGCCGAAGAAGGGCCACGGTATACGCCTGGATGACCTCAAAGAGGCTGTAAAGGCCGAGTACTCCGAGAACGAGATTTTCCCTAAAAACGATTCAGTCGAGGATTGGCTCAAATTGCTCGACTATGAAGAGGACCACGTGATCTCGTTGCGCCCGATCAAAGACGCCGAGAAAGGCTTGACGCGCGACAACATCATCTAATCGACGCAGGCGTGCATCCATGCGCGCGCAATGTCTTCCACGAGCAGGGAGTAGCCGCCGTCGCTTCGTTGCCCGCGCTGCCGGAGAATGTAAGCTGGGTGGAGGGTCGCGATGGCGACTTTCGCGTACTTGCAGTTCATGAGCTGGCCTCTTTCCTTCGTGATTTGAAAGCCTTTGCGAATCAGTGCATTCGCGCTCGGTGATCCAATGCAAAGGATCACTTTCGGTGCGATCGCCGTCAGTTGCATGTCCAGCCAATCGCTGCACGCGCTGATCTCTTCAGGAGTCGGCGGACGATTGAAGGCAGACTCTCCTCGCCAATCGCAAGCACGACACTTGACGATATTGCAGATGTACACGTCGGTCCGATCGAGACCGTTGTCGAGGAGCGCTCTATCAAGCAGTTTCCCTGCTGCTCCTACAAACGGGCGACCGGACTTGTCCTCTTGGTCGCCAGGGCCTTCTCCGACAAGCACAAGCGGCGACGCCGGGTTGCCTTCTCCGAACACCACGCTGTTTCTGCGCTGTGCAAGGCCGCACTTGGTGCATTTGAGCGCAAGTTCTCGAACTTCGTCAAGGGTGCTCGATGGGTCCATTTCGAAGCAGCTTCATACCCCTTTGGCCCTTTGCTGCCAAGACGATGTCGTGCCAAACGCGATAATTTGCTCCATGCTTAGAGAATATCGCACCAATCTTCTCGGCAAGGTCAGGAGCCTTTGAACCATTCGCCCAGTGGTACCAGATCTCTTTGAGTTCGTCTGCGGTGCTGCAGACCCTGAGAAACTCCGGATTGCCGACCGCTTCGACGACGGCTTCTTGGTGCGCGAAATTGGGTCCGATCGCGACGGGCACCCCCCACCGCAACGGCTCGATCGGGCTGTGCCCTCCGACTCCTTTCACCAACGTTCCTCCGACGAATGCGACCGTTGCAGCGGAATAGACATCTTGAAGTTCGCCTTGTGTGTCAAGCAAGACAATTCGGCTATCGGGGAGAGGGTCGACGCCGAGCTTTGAACGTAATTGATACTCGATGTTCAATGATTTGAGTGTTGAGTCTGCCCCCCCCTTTCTCCATGTCTGCCTTGGCGCAAGAACCAGAATCGCATCGGGAAAGACTTGCCGAAATGCTTCAAAGGCTTGCAACACGATCGGCTCCTCAGGTTCGTGAGTGCTGCCAGCAACGACGAGTGGCGACCCATTGACCCCGATTGCCTCCTTCCACTTCTGAGCCGCGCCCAAACGCTCAGGCTCGGCGGTCATTTGACCAAGCTCTGGCCCTGTGACCCGCACCATGGACCTTGGGACCCCGATGCTAACGAGCCGATTTGCATGGATTTCAGACTGAGCGGCGATCAACCCTATCGCCCGATATCGCCAAGACCCCATGAATCGATTGCGATAGCGTGCGGATCGAGATTCGGACACTTTGACATTCGCCAAAAGCGTTGGAATGCCGAGGAGCCTTGCAGTCATAACAAGGTGCATCGGACGCGCATTCTCAATGAAAATCAATGCAGCAGGTTTCCATCGCAACAAGCCGACTAATGCAGAAATTGGGTTGTTGAAGGGAGCTAACGCAGTTGGCACCGATGTTTCCGCTCGTGTTGCATTGACAACGTGAGACGTTTCGATCCAAACAGCCACATTCGTTTGGCGATCCGCCTTCAAATACCTGGCTGCGCGTATTGCAGTGCGCGTTTCTCCCAGTGCCGTGCCGACAAATACGAGGGCATTGCCCGAATCGCTCGGTGGACTTCCTCCGAGCAGCCTAGTCTTGGCCACGCCATGGTAACGTCCCCTGAGGACGCGGCCGATTCCGTTTGCGACTAAGTACGGCAGGCAAACCAGATGAACAAGGCAATGCAGGAGATATCCGGGAATTGACGCTGTGACGGACAGCTCTTCGCATTGCACGGACAATTCCATATTAGATTTAAGTTTATCCATAAAAGCTAAACATAGCGAGCAGAAAGTTCACGGGTGTTTTCCTGAAATCCGATTTGTCCTCGGCGTCGACAAGAGTACCTGGCGACACTCACAGTTGAAGGGATGTCCGGTTTGCCAGGCACGTTGCAAATTCCATGAGACGGTCCTAACATTCTTAAGCCTTCACTTCACGCCTCGTAAACATCTCACGCACAATCTCTTCGATCGCTTGCTCGTCGATCGAAATGTCTTGAACCGGCAGAGTGTTCAGAGCTTGTGCCGCGACTCGAGTAGAGGCCTCTCTTGGAACTTCGATGATGGCTTCCAGCGGATCTTGAGAAACGACTTTGCCCAAGTTGGACAAATCAGTTTCGACTGGCTGAGAGAACGTTAGTCTCACTCGTCTTGTGGGATCGAATTGAGAGGTTAAAGCATTCAATGATCCATCGAATACGAGCTTTCCGTGATCGATCACGATTACGCGTTGAGCGAGCTCGACAACATCTTGCATGTAATGACTCGTTAGCAGTATGGTCGTCTTAAAGCGTTGATTGTAATCCTTCAAAAACTCACGGATTTTCTTCTGTGAAATCACATCGAGACCGAGTGTCGGTTCGTCGAGAAACAGAACCCGAGGATTATGCAACAAAGCGGCCGCCAGCTCGCACTTCATCCTCTCCCCGAGGGACAGCTTTCGAACCTGCGTGTGGACCTTGTCGGTGAGGCCCAGAAGCTCGACCAATTCCTCGATTCGGGGTCGAAATTCGGCCTCAGGGACCTCGTAAATGTCCCTCAGAACCTCAAAGCCGTCCCATGCCTGGAGGTCCCACCAAAGCTGCATTTTGTTGCCCATGACGAGCGACATTCTGCGCTGCATTTCTCGATCGCGTTTGCTTGCATCAAATCCCAAAACATAACCCTTTCCGCTTGTCGGATATAGGATTCCCGTAAGCATCTTTAGTGTCGTCGTTTTTCCTGCGCCATTGGGTCCTAAGAATCCAACAAGTTCGCCTTCTTCGATTTGAAAGGAAACATCGACAACGGCTTCAACAGGAACTCTGTTTGGTTTGACTAAAGAACGAACTGCGCCCAGAACACCGGGTTCACGCTTAATCGTTGTGTAAGTCTTGCTGAGGTTTTCGGCAACGACTGCTGCCATTCAAAGGAATATACCTATTGCGTTCAAGGGTTTCAGTTGAAAGGTGTCGAACGAAGCCGATGTGATCAAAGCGAAGGCGATTTGGGACTCTGCGAAAACAAGACGCGATTGGAATCGATGGTGTGCGTTTCGCAGAACGTTCGACTTGGCCCGCATGCCTGTCGAAGCGTGGCTTCGAATTTCGGCGGACGCGCAGTTTTGCGTGTGGATCAACGGAATATGGGTCGGGCAAGGGCCAATTCGAGGCTATCCGGATAATTATAAGTACCATAGGTACCCTATTTCTCAATATCTTCGGCCAGGTCCAAACTCGATTGCCATTCTTGGCCACTCCTACGGCGTTTCGACGTTTCGCTATGTCCTTGCAGATGCGTTCGTCATCGGCGAGATTGAAGGCGACGGTCGAGTGATCGTGGCCACTGATGCGACTTGGCGGTGCTTTCCAGATCCGTTTGGAGATCTAAAAGACTTGCGGATGTCCTGCCAGTTGGGCTGGCTGGAGCCGGATTCCTTTGGACTGGGAGACGACTGGCTGGGCGCGGACTTTGACGATTCGAGTTGGCGAACTGCAGTGGAGGTCCACGAATCGAGAAGCCTGTCGCAGGCGGAAGTGCAGCTTGCAGTTGGCGAGACGCTCCACCCTGTGGCAGTAGTTTCCGCGATGACTGTTGACCCCCCGGCCACGATTTGGACTCTTGCTCTTCGGAGAGTTCTCATTCCAGATCACCTTGAGGCAGGCCCAAAGGAGATTAGCGCCCTCGTGGGCGTACTGTTTCACGTGAAACAGTCTGGAACCATCAAACTGGAGCTGCCCAGAGATTGGTTTTGGATTCAGCCGAAAGCAAAGCTCAACGGCAAACCGATGACGCGTGCTCCTAGTGGTAGAAACTCTTTCGAGTCTGCGCCCGCCTTGGAAGGGCAAGCAGTCGACGGACTGAACGAACTCATCCTTGATGTCAGCGGGCACTATCACGAGTGGACGTTCACCCTCTCATCTGACGAGTCGGCGCTTGAACTAAGTTCTCCTTTCTTCGTGGTCCCGATCAAGGGATCAGAGCGCCCGGAGCTGTTCGAGACCGCAGATTTGGCAGAACTCCAGCAATTGGGAGCTGTGGAGCTGTCGGAAAGTAGCACACAAGTTCGTCTGGACTCAGCATTCGTCCGGACAGCGCACACTCGTCCTATCACACCGGTTCGATCCGCGCTCGACGTCATCGAATTTGGAGCAGAGGAAACTCAAGTTACATTGGACTTGGGCCGAATGAGCGTCGGATATTGGGCTTTCGACATCGAGTGTGATTCAGAAACCCGAGTGATCTTGAACGGCTTCGAATCGATCCAGGAAGGAGCTCCTGACTACTGTTGGGAAATGTCCAATACCTTTGAAAAGACAGTCCCAAGAGGACGGAGGAGCATTCGGAGTCTCCAGCGACGAGGGGCGCGATATTTATTGTTTCAAGCGAAAAGTTGTACTATTCGAAACGTTAGAGTCATCGAAGAAGCCCTTCCTTGCCAGCTTGAGGGATCGTTCAATTGTGATTCAGACGTTCTAAACAGAATCAATGGGATCTGCGTCCGCACGCTCCAGCTTTGCAGCGAAGACACGTTTGTCGACTGTCCGACTTATGAGCAGACGTTCTGGGTCGGCGATGCTCGAAACGAAGCGCTGATCAACTACGCGGTTAGCGGCGATTGGAACTTTGTGCGCAGGTGCTGGATGCTTGCGTCCGAGAGCTTGAGCCACGGCTCGTTGGTCAATAGCCAGGTCCCAAGCGGATGGCACACGATCATTCCCGCGTGGAGCTTCCTGTGGCAGATTGCTTGCCTCGAGCACTTTGAGTATACGGGTGATGATTCCTTCTTGAAGGCGATCTATCCCGCGGTAAGGAGACAAACTGAGAATGCACTCGAGCGAGTCAATTCAGATGGCTTGATTGAGATTGAAGCTTGGAATCTCTCGGATTGGTCGGACATGGACCAGCCAGGACGCGGGATTGTTTCCGCCAGCCAGGGCTGGTTGGTGTGGGCGCTACGAGCGTCTGCTCGGATCGCTGAACTGCTTGGAAAGAGCCAGGACGCAAAAAGCGACCGCAGAGCGATAGACAGAATCTGCCATTCCGTAAACGACACTCTTTGGGACGAACGGCGCCAGGCGTTCATCGACTGTATACATTTCGACGGCGCAAGATCGGAGAAAGTGAGCGCGCAAACCCAATGTATCTTGTCTCTTGCCGGTGTGCCATCAAAGGAGAGGCAATTTTCCTTAGACCGAATCATCACAGGCGAAGAAACACGCGCCGTCATTCAGCCCGGAACACCCTTCTTCTTGTTCTTCGTCATGGAGTATCTGGAGAAAATCGGTGATTTTGCAAGAATATACAAACTAATTGAAGAAAAGTGGGGGCTAATGGTCCAGAATGGTGCTACGACTTGCTGGGAGCTGTTCCCTGGGTTTATGCCTGGGGGCAGGTGGACTCGAAGCCATTGCCATGCATGGAGCGCTGGGCCGGCATACTTTTTGTCCAGGATCACTTTAGGGATTGTACGATCTGGTACAGCACATTCAAAAATTCTGTTCCGACCCGTCCCAAACGGCATACGAAAGTGCAGCGGAACAGTGCCGACCGTTCACGGAAACATCGAAATCGACTGGTCATACGAAAGCGGCAACTTCCAATACGACCTTCGGGCTCCGAAGGGGTGCGAAGTCGAAGTCGACCTAAGCCGGGTTTAATCTTCACCTGAGCGAACTTCAACAGATCCGCACGAAGGGCCTCGTCGTGAGTGAGGTCGAACCTGGATCCCCTGCCGATAGGGCCGGATTTGTGCCGTTCGATGTTATCCGCAGGGTCGATGGCGAGGCCGTAAACGACATCATTGATTTTCGCTACCGCACAAGCGAAGAACAGTTCGAAATCGAGTTCGTTCGAGATGGTCTGTACCAAACAGTACAGTTAGAGCGAGATTGGGGCGAGGACTTGGGCCTTCGCTTTACATTCGAACTGGCAGATCAAATTCACACGTGCGACAACAAGTGTGTGTTCTGTTTCATTCACCAAATGCCGAAAGGAATGCGCAAGTCGCTTTATCTGATGGATGACGACTTCAGGTTGAGCTTCTTGCACGGCAATTACGTCACGTTGACGAATATGTCGGAAGAGGAGTTTGAGCGAACAAAAGAGCAAGGGCTATCGCCACTCTACGTGAGTGTGCATGCGACAGAGCCGCGGCTTCGTGGATTTATGTTGGGGAGGGGTACGCCGGAACCGATCCTTCCGCGTCTAAAGGACTTGATCAAGGCAGGAATCGACGTCCACTGCCAAGTTGTGCTTTGCCCAGGTCTCAACGATGGAGATTCAATCGAACGAACCGTGCATGATCTCTCCGCGCTGCATCAGCGCAACACTGGCCGCAGAGCGGGGGTCCTTAGCGTTGCAGTGGTCCCCGTTGGGCTAACGAAATTCCGACACAACCTGTATCCGCTTCGCCAAGTAACCCCCGAATATGCGAGCCAGTTCCTCAGTCGGGCTGACGTATGGCATAAAGAGTTCCTCGAAAAGCTCGGAACTCGATTCGTGTTCCCAACTGATGAGTGGTTCTTCTACGCCGAGAGGGCGATTCCCCCACGGAAGTTCTACGAGGAGTTTCCCCAATTCGAGGATGGGGTCGGCACGTGTCGGATGTTCCTGGAGGAATCGAAACGAGGGCTCAAAGGTCTGCCGCGATCGATTGACGAACGAACTTCTTTGACATTGATCACAGGGCGATTGCCGGAAAGGGTGATCGCAAACTTCGGAGACAAACTGTCGATGATCGAGAACTTGGAAGTTAGCACCATCGCAATCGAAAACAAGTTCTTCGGAAGTGGAATTACGATTGCAGGTCTCATTACTGCACAGGACTTGATTGAAACTCTAAAGACTAAACAACCAAAAGGCATTGTTGCAGTTCCTGACATTGCAGTAAAGGATGAACATTTGTTTCTGGATGATAAAACTATCGACGACGTCAAACATGAAACACAGTGCGACGTACGAATTTGCCCGGCATCTGCAAAGCGATTTTTGAAAGAATGGCTTCCAAAGAACGTTTTGAATTCAGCTCAACCATTGAAGAATTAGCACTACCGCTGGCGCGCTATAGATCAACGAATCGAATCGATCGAGTACTCCGCCGTGCCCAGGCAAAAGCGAGCCGCTGTCTTTGATATCGACCGATCGCTTCCAGGCACTTTGGAAGAGATCACCGACTTGCCCGAGCACACCTACAGTTGTTCCAATGGCAACCGAAGATACAAGATTCAGCCCGAAATATGGACCTATCAGCGAGCCTGTTAGAAGCGCTGTAGTGAAGTTGCCGATGGAGCCTTCCCAGGTTTTCTTAGGAGAGAGGACTGGAGCAAGCTTGTGCTTTCCCATCGACTTGCCTACAAAGTAGCCGGCACTGTCGCCTGCCCAGACACAAAGTAGAGTAAGCATCAAAGCCGACCCGTTTGACAACGAAAACACATCCAGGCTTCTTGCATCATGCGACCGAATTGCAATCAAAAGCAGCGAACCGAATCCTAACCATGCTACTTGCAGTATTGCTGTTCCAAATGCGCGGCCCCTTCCGTGTCCTCGATCTCCTAAAACCTCAAACCACAAAACGATGTTGGATGTCAGCGCGCCGATTGCAAGAACAGACGAACCGTCGCCTTGCCACAAAAGCGCGCAAAACACGAACGCCGCTGCAAGCAGCAGACTGCACCAGCGTGGCACATCAGGTTCGTTGCGTGAAATCTCGTAAGAACCAAACGCAAAGATGAAGATTGCCAGTACCTTTACAGGCCAAAGTGACTCCGAAAGTGCCGCAAAGGCGAGTAACGGGATGCCGACGGCAGCGGTCAGCACCCTCAGCGCCACGAAACTCCTTACGCCTCCTCGTCGCCGCCCGAGGCCAAGCGCCACAGAGCGATCTGGGTCCGATTCCTAAATCCGTGCTTCCTCAAGATTCGGCTCACGATGTTCTTCACGCTTTGCTCACTCAGTTCGAGTCTCTGTGCGATCTCTCGGTTCGAATAGCCTTGCGAGATGAGCATGGCGATGTCTCGCTCCCGTGGTGACAGCGGACTCATTTTTCGGCCACGGGTCTTCTGAATTGGCCGTCGGATAGGCATATCCCACATACGGCCGGATGCGACGGTGCGCAGAGCAAGCAGCAAGTCATCGGCCTTCTGGTTTCGTTGAACCATTCCCCTAACTTCTGGCGGAGCGAGGGCTGCAAGCCGCGCCGCAGTCTCGGGGTCTGCCACCAAGAGGGTCTGCATGCGAGGGAATTGCGATTTGAATCGCGCCCAGCTTTCGTCCGCGACCTCAATCGACATCCGGGCGTCGATGAGCAGGACATCTGGCATCGTGTCGCGCACAACAGCGGGAACGTCGCTCGGGTCGGAAGTGCTTCCGACGATGCGGATGCCATTCAATTTGAGGAGCGCCATCAACGCTTCGAGATTGAGCTTCTTCGGGTCGGCGACCGTCACGCGAATCTCGCCGTTCGCCCCGCCACTCTGCGCTAAGTTGTCTTGGTTCATACCAGCGCCACAAGTCTACCTTGAGACTAAAGTCATACTTTATAAGGCCACTCAGTCGGTCATGAAGCTCGATATTTTTCGCTTGACTCGCTGAAGGGCGTTGTCGATCGACTTATGATGGCAGCTCAGTTCGTCGGACATCTCTCGGTACGACTTCCCCTCAAGATAACACTCCAGGACTCTGCGTTCGAGATCGCTCAGAATGTGCTTGATCGCGTCGTGCAAATTGCCCGGCGTTCGTTTCCCAAACATCGCCTCTTCAGGATTGACACCCGCTGCATCAGCGATCACGTCGACCAGCGGACCGTCACCGTCTTCGCCTGAGATGGGAGCGTTGAGGGACAAGTAACCATTGAGCAACGAATGCTTTTGCCGTGTTGCCGTCTTAACAGCCGTGATGATCTGCCGCGTCACGCAAAGCTCAGCAAAAGGCCGAAACTTCGCGCGCCGATCGCAGTTGAAATCTCGAATCGCCTTATAAAGGCCAATCATCCCTTCCTGAACGACATCGTCGTGATCTGCACCAACGAGATAGTACGCCCGTGCCTTGTTCTCGACAAGTGGCCTGTATCGAAGAATCAAGCATTCACAAGCCCGTTCGTCGCCTCCCCTCGCGCGCGAAACAAAGTCTTCATCGCAAAGCCCCTGCCAGTGAGGCGAGGGATCTTCATATCCAAATACGGCCATGTCACTCCCTTTGCCGGCGGTCATCCGCCTTGGCGCACTACTCTTGCGCCTTGCAGCCAAATCAAGGATAGAGGAACTTGCATGCCCCTGTCAATAACTCAGGCAAAAATCGTCGACAAATTAAGAAAAAAGCCCGGCGACTGCCGGGCTTTTTCAATGCAACTCAATGCTTACGGGTTCACAGTCACTCGAATCGTGCCTTGCCATGGCTGCTTGAAACCATACTTGTCGCGAATGGTGCAGGTGACTGTGTACTCACCCGGAACTCGAAATCTGTGGACGAGCACCTGTGACCTGCTCTCATCTTGCAACCCATCCTTGTCGTCGAAGTCCCAGGCGTACTCAAGAATGCTGAACCCGGCTTCGGCCGTTGCCCACAGCGTCACTTCTTGACCCCGGCCGAGATTCAACTCCCGATGCGAGAGAGTCCCTTGAATTGGGGTTTGATCCGTTACAACACGAACCTCGCCAAGATAGAAACTCGCGGGCGCATCGCCAGAAACCGAAATTGAGGCGACCTCTTTGTTCGTGTCCGCAAATCCTGGGATGGCGACCAAAGGAATGCCGACCCTGCGCCATCGCTCGACGCTGCCTGCAGCGGTTGCCAACGGATAATAGCCTTCGGCTGCCTTGCCGTCGGTCGTTCGAATGACGACACGGAGCGTCTCCATGTTCTTGATGGACGTCGTCGGCTGCGTCGTGCCGGAGCCGCCCCCGGCCGTCATGCCGCCACCGCCCATCAGTCCTCCACCACCACCGGTGAGTCCCCCGCCACCTCCTCCACCGCTTGTCGCTGCGGCAGTCCTCATTACGAAGACCGAAACTTGCAGCATATTCTCGCGGTTGGCGAAGTGGGGGGCAAGATTGACGGGCTGCGCGAATTTGATCGTGCCGCCTTGAAAGTAAGTCGCCGTTCTAACAAGAAGCGAATTCGAGCCGGAAATCGAATTGGCCGAACTCTCTTCGATCGCACCGCCGCCCCAGGGCGCAATGGAAATCCCAGCTTGCGCAAGGGGTTGTCCGCCGTAAAGCGACAGGCTGACCGTATCCTGTACACCGGTCAACATTGTCGCAGCAATTGCAAAAGTCGTTAGCATCGAGTTCCTCCGAATGGGTTCAAGTTACGTCTCGCCACTGGACGCGTTCGATCGACTCGGTGCGTCCCGTATCCACTTTGACGTCTAAGACCACCCCACAGATTACACTACGTCCCGATGCGACCTCAAATCGTTCGGGCATCAAGGTGAGGAATCGCCTCAAGATGACGTCCCGGTCCATACCGATTACGGAGTCCATCGGGCCACACATTCCAACGTCCGAAATGAAGGCAGTCCCTTCCGGAAGGATCCGCTCGTCAGCTGTTTGGACGTGCGTGTGAGTCCCCAGAACTGCGCTCACACGGCCATCTGCGTACCACGCAAACGCACTCTTTTCCGACGTCGCCTCGGCATGGAAGTCTACGATGATCGCAGGTGTGTCGACCTGATCGATCAACTCATCGAGCAACCGAAATGGGTCGTCGTACTCGGACATGAAAACCCGCCCACATAGGTTGATAAGCCCGAGTCTCATGCCACTCTTTTCGATAACGGTGAGTCCCCGGCCAGCTGTGCCCTTTGGAAAATTGGCGGGCCGAATGAGGCGCGGTTCTGACTCCAATGTCGATTCGATCTCGCGTCGATTAAACGCGTGGTTGCCCAACGTGATCGCGTCGATACCGATCTTTAGAAACTCGGAAACGATCTCAGGAGTGATTCCAATTCCAGCCGCAGCGTTCTCACCGTTCGCAATCACGAAGTCCGGCGAATACGTGTCGACGAGCGACGGCAGACAGTTCGCAACCGCCCGGCGGCCAGCCTTGCCGACGATGTCGCCGAGAAACAAAACGCGCATGCATCGACTAGGCTACCCGCCAGCAGACTCAAGATAGCGGAACACTGCGTCTTCCGAGAAACCCGCCGAATAAAGCTTCCGTGCGAGAGCAGACCCCGTCGCCTTCTGCATGCGTGCGAACCTCGCGATGGTTGCGGATTCATCGGGAAGCGATCTCAACGCGTCGTCGATGGCTTCCTCGCTTGCACCCCGATGACGGAGTTCGACTTCGATCCTTGCTGGAGGCCACGCTTTCGATTGAGTCAGCTTGAAAGCCAGATTCTTTGCTACCCGACGATCGTCCACGAAGCGGCGCGATCGCAACGATTCGATCGCAGCATCGATCTCCGATTCCGAACACCCCTCGTCGGCGCAACGGGCCCGGATTTCGGACTCGAACCGATCCCGGACCCGCAGCATCCGCAGCGCAATTTCGAGCGCCTTCTTTTTTTCGGGGTCGCCCCCAATGCCCATTTACTCGAAGTCGTCGGAGTCCATCGCGACAGCTGCGACTGGCGTCGCGAAGTTCGATGCCTTGTCTGCGAGAGCCTCGCGAACCTTTTGGTCGACCTCTGCCAGGATTTGCGGGTTCGTGTCGAGGAACGCCTTTGCGTTGTCCCGACCCTGACCCAATCGCAAGTCGCCGTAGCTGTAGTAGGTTCCGCTACGCGAAATGATCCCCATCTTCTGCGCGACATCCACGAGGTCGCCCGCTTTGGAAATCCCTTGGCCGAACATGATGTCGAACTCGCAAGCCTTGAACGGCGGAGCGACCTTGTTCTTGACGACCTTCACTTTCGTTCGTGCGCCGATCGGCTCGCTTCCATCTTTCAGCGTTTCCGCGCGCCGCACTTCCAACCGAACCGACGCCCAGAATTTCAGAGACCGCCCGCCAGGCGTCGTCTCCGGATTGCCGTACATCACGCCGATCTTCTCGCGGAGCTGGTTGATAAAGATCACGGCTGTCTTGGTCTTGTTGATGTGCCCGCCGAGCTTTCGCATCGCCTGGGACATCATGCGCGCCTGAATCCCAACGAACGCATCGCCCATCTCGCCCTCGATTTCAGCTTTTGGCACCAATGCCGCGACCGAGTCGAGCACCACCACGTCCAGCGCGCCCGACCGAATCATCCCGTCCATGATCTCCAGCGCTTCTTCGCCCGTAGCCGGCTGAGATATATACAGTCGGTCGACGTCGACTCCCAAAGCTCTGGCGTACTCCACGTCCAACGCGTGCTCAGCGTCGACGAATAGTGCCAAACCGCCTTTCTTCTGCGCCTCCGCTATGACATGAAGCGCCAGCGTCGTCTTGCCCGAGCTTTCCGTTCCATAGATCTCAGTGATCCGCCCGCGCGGAATCCCACCGACGCCTAAAGCCACGTCGAGGCTGATCGATCCGGTCGGAATCGCCTCGACCCTCTCCGCCGTGCTCTCTCCAAGGCGCATCACTGCGCCCTTACCGTACGACTTTTCCAGCTGGCCGACGGCCATGTCCAATGCTTTCTGCTTATCCAATTGCGGTAGGTCCTCTATTGATACGACCGCACCATTTCGACTGCTTGCCATGTTTCTCCTCCATTTGCCCGAAGGTAGACATAATTCTACTGCACATTTGTGCATCTGTCAAGGGCTTGGAGGACTTTTTATGGAAATCGGCTTGCGTCGCCAGCAGGGCCCGGGCTACCTCAATTGAATGGAATCGTCGCCGGGATACATCGTTTCAGTAGCTAAAGAGAGGCAACTTGGCAAGCTGCCTCGATCTCGAAGTCGACTGATCGATCCCTTGCCTTATTCCTTTCCGCATTTGTGCAAGGGGTCAACTCGCTGGATAGGCCGGAGCTTCCCGCTGCCGAAAAGTCTGATTGAGCCGGGGTGTGGCTTACCGAACCACCACTTAGCATCGACTAAGCATAGAGCTCGTGCGATGAAGCAGTAGACCAGGCAACCGAATGCGGCTCCCGACGCGACAAACCATGATAATTCCATCCCAGTCCAAGTTATTATAATTCAGGAACAGTCGAAATGGACTTACCAGTTTTTTGCGCTAGTAAGTTAATGATGGGTGGCCCGCATCCAGATAAAGTGAGTTCAATGCCATCACCGTATTCGACAACGTGCAAATGGAATGCGCGAGTACGGTCAGATTCCCGCCCATGATGGTCGAGTGCCGCACTTCACTCCCGAACAAAGTACTCCTCATAACCGAACTCGGTCGCCGACATTGGCAGAATCTCTTTTCCACCTTTTGCGATTCTAAAGGGCTTTTCACTTTGCAGCGCAGCGAGAATCTCGGTGCCGCTATAGTTCGTGGCATTCAAATAAAGCGTGTCGCCCTTCACGCGCCAAGTGCCTAAGTTGTAGCCACCGCTGAACGTTTCGCGGTACTTCCCGCCTGGCATCAGTTCGATCGTTCGTCGTCCCGTTGTCTCCAATCGTGCTTGCGCCTCTTCGAACATCTTCTGAGTCTGATCTGTTTGCGGCTTCGAATCATCGATACGAACCTTTGCGACCCATGTTCCGTGAAGACTGTTGCCGCAGCCGGCCAGCACTGCCAGAAAAGTCAAAGCCAAGAAGGCAAAGATTGCGCGCATGCGTACATTATACAAAGGCAATGAATCACATCGGCGTTTTTTGCAATCTCCATGACGAAGTCCGCAAGAGAAGCTTATTGGTATGTTTGTCGAGACTTTCTGTGCTTAACAATCGAAACAAACATAGCTTACGGCTATCTCGCTGGTTTTATGACTCGAAGCTGCGATTTCATGCCCTTATGATCAAGACATTGTGCGGTGTGGCGACGACTTGAAAGTTCGACAGGCTGCCCATTCGAAATCGATCCCATGCGCTGTGGCCTTGTGCTCCTAGAATTAAGAGGTCCGCAGATGTAACTTTCATTGCACTTGCAATAGCGGTTTGCGGGCTCTCTTCTGAAACGATCGAGTCGCATTCGATGCCTTGTGCATTGAGTCGATCGCAAAGCGCTGCGTTCGCGCTTGTTGTCGCGGTGCGAATGTGTTCGGAATCCATTGCTTCGACTTCACCTTCATGCAAGACCTTTCCAATGCGATGCGCATCTCTTGGATTCAGGCTTGTCAATACAGTAACGTGTCGAATCCCTTTCATTTGAAATTCGAAGAATCGATCGATGCATTCATTGCAATAGGGCGAATGATCTGTCGCCAATACGGCCTTCAGCCCTTCATCGGAAGTTGGAGGGCTTTTCGCGATTAAGAGTGAACTGTTGGCTGCTGCGGTGAGCGACTTAGCGACGCTGCCATAAAACAGTGAGCCCCAGTGGCCCTTTTGCGCTGAACCAACTGCGATCAAGTCGGCGCTTTCTTCGTGTGCGGTTTCGATAAGACATCGAGCCGGGTCTCCGCTTGTGATACTTCTCTTGACTTCATATCCTGACGAACGGAGCGTTTCCTCCGCGTTCGCTAAGTGCACGAGTCCTTGACGCTTCATTTCCTCGAATGCGATGGTCATAGGATGATCGGAGCCAAGTCCTGAAAAGGATGTCTCTGGCAACATCGTCTCCACAACATGCATAAGATGGACACTTGCAGTTGCAAAGCGAAGTCTTTCTAAGAATCGGAGTGCGTTCGGATAATGAGTGGAGTCAATTCCCGCGAGGATTCGGATCATTTCGTTCTCCCTTGCGACATTCTATGCCACCTTGTTAGGCGCACCTTCTTGAGGCTTGCGAACAGGTTTCAATATGGAAGCGACGATCGATGTCGTGAGGATTCCAGCAATGATCAAGAGCGAAAGCACGACCGGAAAGTGGGGCCATTCAGGCACGACTACTTTCTGCAAGTAGTTGTAGATCATTTTGCCTCCGACGAAAAGCAGAATGGCTGCTAAACCGTAATGCAGGAATCTGAAAAGTTGCATAAGTCCGGAAACGGCGAAGAAAAGAGCGCGAAGCCCCAAAATGGCGAATACGTTCGAAGTGAACACAATGAACGGATTTTGAGTGATTGCGAAGATCGCTGGCACCGAATCGACTGCGAACAGCACATCGGTGAACTCGACAACCAGAAGAGCCACAAACAAAGGAGTCGCGTGCAGAACTCCGTTCATGCGCACAAAGAAACGCTGACCGTGATACTCTTCGGTCGTCGGCATCAACCGACGAAACACTCGAACCACCGGATTGTTGCCTGGATCGATCGACTTACCGTGCGCCCACAGCATCTTCAGCCCGGTCAATATCAGAAAGAGACCGAAGACCACCATCGTCCAAACAAAAGCCGATAGAACAACCGCTCCCAAGGCGATGAAGATTCCACGAAAAACGAGTGCGCCGACGATCCCCCAAAACAGAACGCGGTGCTGATACTTTCGAGGGACTTGGAAGTACGTGAAGACAACGAGAAACACAAAAATGTTATCGACGCTCAGCGATTTCTCAATCAAGTAACCGGTGATATAGGCCAGAGTCGCTTCCGAGTTGGTGTAATCGCTTCCGGGATGAATCCACTGCCAACCCAAGTAAATGACACCGCCGAATGCGAGCGCGACCGCAATCCAAATGGCGCTCCAAATGAGGGCTTCGCGCATGCCGATCTCGTGGGCTTTGCGATGAAACACACCGAGGTCCAGCGCGAGGAAGCCGATGATCAGGCCGACGAATCCGGCCCAAAGCCAGATTGAGATTCCTGCGATTTCCACTTTGCGCTAATCGAAGTCGAACAGCTCGCTCAAGAACCCGCCTCTGCGACGAGAACGGCCCCGCTTGTAGTCGTCATCGTCGTCGTCGAATCTTTCGCGTTTGCGGCCTTGGAAATCTCCCTCCGAAAGGGGGGCTTGTTCGCGGGCAATTAGCTTTTCGAGCTCGCCCCTGTCGAGCCAGACTCCGCGGCAACCAGGGCAGTAGTCAATCTCGATTCCGCTGCGGTCGAGGACGATGAGAGCTTGGTCGTGGCACCTAGGACAAAGCATCCCGATCCTCCGAAAAGGTCCCGTCAGCGGCGTGCGCTATCTTGGGGTTGACCAATCTATAGGAACTGCAGAGTGCGGTCGAATCCGCTACTTCACCAAGCCAAAAACAATCGACTGTGTCTATTTTATCGCTCCTTCACCCTTCGCTTGGCAAAAAATTAGACCTTCACTCGCCAAGCGGTGAAGGTCTCGCGCTTTCTGCCGGGCCGGCTCTTTTGGAGCGAACTGACGACCGTGGCCCTGCTCTTCGCAGGCGCTACTCCCCTTCGTGGGTATTACAAGCGATTATACGCCATGGATGGGCGCGTTGTCTTGCACCGGCTTGGTCAGAGCGCTTGGCTTCTCGGAATGGCTGAGTGCAGCTCCGGATTGCCACCTGTAGCCTTCCCAGGGTGAAGCGACCGAGCAGTTGACTTATCGCCATTGAATGGCGTTTTAGTTTGTGATCGCCGCTGTCTGAAAACACCCAACATCGAGTCCCTCTTCATGGCAGATCGGCTGCAAGAAAATGCGGTGATATCGGTGACGGCGGTGACGCGTTAATAATGCACGTTCAAATCTGGTCATACGATGAAAGCGGCAGTGACGGGCTGACACATTCAATCTTAGAATCCAAAAAGCAGAAGTCAACTTAGTTGGAAGCAGATCCGATTTCGGCACGCTGATCCGCAATCCGGAGTTCTGGTACCCTCCCCCGGCAAGAGAGGTGTGACCATGCGAAGACTCTTGCACGTTGTTTTGTTGGCGAGCGCGTTGCTTGCCTCTGGAGTCGCAAGCCCAAGCGAGCCACTCGACTTAGCGAACGACTTCATCAGCCGTATCACATGGCGCGAGCTTGGTCCGCCGACAATGGGTGGGCGCATCGTCAGGCTCCAAATCGACGAGACGGACCGCAACACCTGGTATCTCGGCACCGCTTCAGGCGGCCTTTGGAAGACAACCAACGCCGGACAAACGTTCGAGGGTTTGTTCCAATACGAGGACGTCAACTCCATCGGCGATATCGCGGTCTCGCTCTCACATCCGAACATCGTGTGGCTCGGCAGCGGCGAGCACAATCCGCGAAACTCGACGATCTACGGCAACGGCGTCTACAAGTCGGTCGACGGCGGGCAGACGTGGACGAACATGGGCCTCCAAGAAACGAGGTTCATAGGCCGGATTGCGATACACCACACGAACCCGGACATCGTTTACGTCGGAGCGATGGGGCGCACCTGGGGCCGAAACGAAGACAGAGGCCTTTACAAAACAACCGATGGGGGAAAGACGTGGCAAAAGATCCTTTACGTCGACGACCAGACCGGGGTCATCGAGGTTCAAATGCATCCGAAAGACCCCGAAACCCTCCTGGTAGCGACTTGGCAGCGCCAGCGCCAAATCTATGACGATGGCGAGCCGGAAATCAGCCACGGCCCCGGCAGCGCGGTTTACAAGACCACAGACGGCGGTAAGACCTGGCGCAAGCTCTCTGGGAACGGCGGCTTGCCGGACTCGCCGCTAGGAAGGACCGGCATCGACTACCATCGGTCTGATCCAAACATCGTGTATTTGATAACCGGCGCTGCACGGCTGCAACGCGACAAGAACGGTGTTTGGAAGTCGACAGACGGCGGAGAAACTTGGACGAAAGTAAACGACATCGCTCCAAGGCCGATGTACTACAGCCAGATCCGAGTCGATCCGAACAACCCGGACATTGTCTTTGTCCTCGGTGTGCAGCTCGCGCGCTCCACTGACGGCGGAAACACGTTCACGAACCTGCCGCTGCGTGGAGTCCACGTCGACCACCATTGTTTGTGGATCAACCCGGACGATTCGCAACACGTGTTGCTCGGTAACGACGGCGGATTCTACGAAAGCAAGAATGGAGGAACTTCATTCACAGCGATAAAGAAGATGTCGCTCGGACAGTACTATCATGTCGCAGTCGACAACCGACGCGATTACTGGGTGGCTGGGGGATTACAAGATAACGGAACGTATTACGGGCCTTCGATGGCAAGGAACCACGTAGGGACGACAGTTGGAAACTTTCGATCGATAGGGGGGGGCGATGGATTCGTTGTTCGTTTCGATCCTCGCGATCACAACTTGGTGTATTCAGAGAGCCAGAACGGCAACATTCGCCGCACCTATTTGGGGCCACGAGACCAGGCGCCGCAAGGGGCCGTAAGAAGGCCGAATCCGCCAGAAGGCCAACGGCAAAACTGGGCGTGGAAGACCGACTTCATCCTATGCCCAACGAACCCGGATGTGTACTATGTTGCAGGATCGTTCTTATACCGATCGGAGAACAAAGGCGTCGACCTCAAGCCAATTTCTCCTCGCCTGCCGCTAACCGCGAGAGGAGCGTCGACAGCTATCGCTGTCTCGCCGTTGAACAAGGATGTGATTTACGTCGGAACTGACGATGGCGCCCTTTGGGTCACTCGCGACGGCGGAGAAAACTGGAGAGCGATTCACGACAACGTGCCGATTTCACTGAAATGCTACGTATCGACTCTCGAAGCGTCGCGTTACGCCGAAGGACGACTTTATGTAGCGTTCGATGCCCACCGCAGCGACGACGATGCGCCGTATCTCTTCGTGACCGAAGACTTCGGTGAAACGTGGTCGAACATTACAAGCAATCTTCCGGAATGGGGATCGACCAGGTGTCTTCGCGAAGACACGCGCAACGAAAACGTACTCTATTGCGGGACGGAATTCTTCGCGTATGTCTCGATCGATCGCGGAGCAACTTGGACGCGTATGAACGCGAACTTGCCGACTGTCGCAGTGCACGACTTTGCGATCAGCGATGCGGCAAAGGAGCTCGTCGCAGGCACACACGGCAGAAGCATATGGGCGCTCGACATCTCGTGGCTGCAGCAGATGTCGGTAAACATTCTGCGGTTGCCGATGTTCCTTTTTGCGCCTCATTCGGCAGTTCTTTGGAACATCGAGGAGAACGGCCCAGAAGTCGGCATGGGAGAATGGACCGGGACGAACCCAGAGTTCGGAGCCACGTTCTACTATGTGCTGGGTGAAGCTGTTCCAGAAGCTGCACTGGCCATCCAAGATCTGGACGGAAACACTTTGGCCTCGTTCGCAGGAACCGGCCATCGTGGTCTTAATCGTGCGGTCTGGGACCTAAGAACAGGCGGCGAGCGGGTCGCACCGGGAGCGTACCGGCTGGTCTTATCGGTTGGCGACAAGAAGGACAGGGCTGTGTTTTGGGTGGAGCCGGATCCGCAGTCGACGGGCTAATCGACAAATTCAATCTTAGTCAACTTGCCCCTTGGGCCCAGTGGAATGTCATCCGCGGGTGTGATTCTGAGGGCGATACTCCGTTCGACTGTCTGTTCGATGCTTTGCCTGATGCGGGCGAATTCTTCATCGCAGAGAGTCTTTCGCCCAGTTATGCGCAACTCGAAGTCGTCAAGCCCTCTTTGAGTCAGCCGAAACTTCTTGACACCAGGAATGTCATTCATGGTCATGACGAATCCAAGTGCGATGCGCTTTCTTCCACCTTCCAGTCGCAATCGAGCGATCTCACGGCCTTGGAAACATTCTATCGTGGTCAGTCCACGACCACAAGGGCAAGGTGACGTCGGGACTTCTGCAAGATCGCCGATATCGTAACGAATAACTGGAGTCGAGTAATTGTGTAAAGACGTTACAACGACATTGCCGATTTCGCCAGGCTCGCATGGCGTACCGTCGTCACGCAAAATTTCAACGATTGCGTTTTCGTCATGGACATGATATCGTTCCGAATAGGGACAAGTAGCTGCGGTGCGATTCGTTTCGACTGCGGCATAGATGTCGTAAACGGGAGCACGAAAGTATTCGAGTAACGAAGCTTTCATCGGAGCATAGAGGTTTTCCCCGATCGTTAGCAGCGCCTTTGGTCTGTAATCGCTCATGTACTCGGCGATAGAAAGCAGCAAAGTTCCAGTAGCCTGGATATAGTCGGGTTGAAGCTTTATGATGGACATTGCAATTTGCTCGGGCTTAGCGCTTGCATCCATGTGATACCCAGTACCGCTTCCAAACAGAAGCTCGAATCCATCGCGACTCCAATGATTGACAATGGTTCCGTTGATTTCTTCGTTCCAGCCTGGTCCGTGCTTATTGGCAGGCATTCGAATGACAGCGCATGTTCCGTTTGGATCGATGTCCCACCAATCACATTCACGGATCATGCAAGCATGGCGCCATGCTTCGAGCAAGTTAGTGCGATCAATCATTACGACATCGCCAGTTGTTCCGCTGGTTGTTTCGCTGAAAAGCACCTGTTGTCCGATCGGCAGCTTTTCTGCGGTACGGTACTTGATGTCGCAATCTGCGAAGTCCTTTCGGCTTGTCTGCGGAAGAGAGCGGAAGTCATCAATCGAATCGATCACAGCGTCCGACGAATACAACTCACGATACATCGGCACTCTCTTCTTTGCAAACGCAATGAGTCTCTTTGCCTTTGCAATCTGCAGCTTCCTAATCTGCTCACCAGGGAGCCACTGAGTACGATCGACCTCCCGGAATGAGCGCCTGATCGCATCGAGGAACGGCGATTCTAGTCTTCGGTCGTGTCGATCGAGAAACTCTGAGCGGCGCACGGTTTTGTTTCTACCACCACTGAAGGAACTGAGACTGAATGAGCCGAACCTACAATCCATGCTCGCCATTTGCTTCGCAACGTTGATTCAGGGCTATGTTCCACCTCGCATCGAGTATCGGCCCGACGGTCCTGTCATCGAAGTCAGAGTCGAACGAAAGGGGGTATTCGAGATTACGACTGATCCTAAGGCGTCACCGAAGACGGTTGATCACATACTAAGGCTTGTTCGCGATGGCTTCTACAACCAACAGCGTGTGCACCGCGTCGAGTGGTGGGTAACACAGTGGGGTGCACCGGCGAGCAAAGACAAGCCAATCGATTCGATGGAGGTTCTTAGCGGTGGAAGCGGGAAACAGTTGGAGTTTGAAGAATCGAGTGTCGACTATCTCCGCGGTGTTTGCGGAATTGCAAGCACGGGGTTGCAAGTTGGAGGAGATTCGCAGATATTCATTCTGAAGCACGACTACGAACGCCTCTGGCGTTCATATGCCGTTTTGGGGAAAGTCACGAAGGGAATGGATGTCGTCGACTCGATCCACAAAGGCGATCGAATTCTGTCAATGAAAGTTAAATAGCTAGATGATCTGCCCAAAGGCGATGTCGTGGTCGTCCAGGTCCTGGATTCCAAACTCGCGTGTGCCCCACGGCGTGTCGTACAGCGTGAAATCGATCGTGGCGCCGCGGTCCTGCAACTCACGATAGAGCGCGGACGCATCGTCGACCCAGATGTAGACCTGATTCGTTTTCTCGACAACCTTCCAGTTTGCAGGCGGCGGATCTACTCCAGGCGGCGTTTGAGCAAGCATGATCGTCAGTCCGTCCTTTCCAACCATTGCAAAGTTGGGTGGTTCGCCGTAAACGTCCGCACGGTCGAAGCCAACCTTTTCCTTCCAGTATTCGACGGAGGCAAGAACGTCCTTGACAACCAAGACGGGGGCAATTGCAGTCATCTTCGGCATTGGCACGACGGTACCTGGTTCTATGAAGAAGATTTGAATGACCGGACCTGGATTCATCTGCTATTTCATCGGCCAAGTGTGTTTGGATTTGATTGATAGCAATTGGCACATGAGCTCCATCGTTCAGTGAGTGTCAAGGAACACGGTTTCGGCTCGGCGACATTGATCCCTAAGCTAAACTTGGAGAAACATGCGGCAGCGCAAGGAGGAAGCGAAGGAGATACTGCGCCAGGCGGTCGGGCCTGAAGCAGAGTTTCGTGATGGGCAATGGGATGCCATCGAGTGGGTGCTGAACCCAGGTGCTCGGTTGCTTGTAGTGCAAAAAACTGGCTGGGGAAAGAGTGTCGTCTACTTCGTTGCGACGAGGCTTCTGCGTGACCGCGGCCCTGCACTCATCATTAGCCCGCTACTCGCGCTCATGCGGAATCAAATTGAACTCGCGGCGAGATTTGGCCTTCGTGCTGCGAGCATCAACAGCACGAACAAAGGAGAGTGGCCACACCTTGTCGCGAGCGTGCTGAACAACGGCCTCGACGTTCTATTGGTCTCGCCAGAGCGGCTCAAAGACCCGGCGTTTCGTGAGGAGTTACTTCCTTATCTCGAAAATCACATCTCGCTCCTCGTCATAGACGAAGCGCACTGCATCAGCGATTGGGGACATGACTTTCGCCCCGACTACAGAAGAATTCTAAGCACGGTCCAGAGACTAAAACCGGAAGCCGCAATTCTCGGCACGACAGCGACTGCGAATAACCGTGTCATCGCAGACATTGAATCGCAGCTCGGCGATGGATTGAAGATAATCCGTGGCCCATTGATGCGCGAAAGCCTGAAACTCAGCGTGTTCCAAATGCGCGACCAAGCCGAACGGCTCGCTTGGCTTGCGAAGTACTTGCCAAAGTTTCCTGGAACCGGCATCGTTTACACGCTCACAGTGAACGACGCAAACCGAGTTGCGGCGTGGCTGCGCGAGCAAAACATCGCCGCGAAGGCGTATCACGCCGACCAAGAAAACGAAACCCGCCAAGACCTCGAAACAGAGTTCCGTGATAACAAAGTCAAAGCGCTCGTCGCGACGACCGCACTGGGAATGGGTTACAACAAACCCGATGTTGGCTTCGTCGTTCACTTCCAAAGACCGGGTTCGGTGATCTCTTACTATCAACAAGTCGGTCGCGCGGGCAGGGAAATGAAAACTGCATACTGCGTCCTATTGGAAGGCGGAGAAGATGAAGAAATCACGAGTTGGTTTATCGATCAAGCGTTCCCCGTCGCTCAAGTCTTCGAAGCCGTCAGGCGCGAGTTGGCGAAAGGCGCGAGAACGATTGGCGAGTTGCTTTCCCTGCTAAATTTCCGTCGCAGAAAGATAGAACAGGCTGTAGAACTCATGGACGTCGAAGGGGCGATTCGCCCCGTCGCTGGCGGCTGGGAGCTCGTGAATCCCGATTGGATTTACGATTGGGAACGATCGCACGAAATTACGATGCAGCGGTATGAAGAGCTTGCCCAAATGAAAGCCTACGGACAACACGAAGGCTGCCGCATGGAGTTCTTGGCGAAAGCGCTCGACGATCCTCTTGCTTCGGCATGCGGTAAGTGCGACAACTGCAAGCCGCACGCAGCGATCTCGATTCCACGTGATCTTGTGATTGCGGCACAGAAGTTTCTCAAGTCTGATTACCACCCAATCTCGCCGAGGAGGATGCTGCCGAAAGAACTTCATGGAAGGAAGAAGCTGACTGATGATCAAAAGCTGCTGCCGGGTGCGGCGCTCTGCGTGTACAACGATGCCGGTTGGGGCGTGTTGGTTCGAGATGGAAAGTACCATTCAAAGCACTACTCCGACGAACTGGTCATCCCATCTGCGAACGTGATTCGATCGTTCGCTCATTTGCCAGATTGGGTGACGTGGGTTCCATCGAGCGATTCAATGCACTCGCAAATGATGGAAGATTTCGCAAGACGACTTGCAAGCGAGCTGGGCATTGAGTGCCAACTCGCAGTAAGAAAGATCACAGCGAATCGACCACAAAAGGAAATGCAGAATTCGGAAAGACAGCTCACGAACGTTTGGGGCGCTTTCGAAACTGTCGCCGATATCCCAGATGGTGTCTGTTTATTGGTGGATGACATCGTAGACTCAGGTTGGACCCTAACTGCAATCGGACTGAAACTATGCGAAGCTGGAGCCAAGGGAGTCATTCCGTTCGCGCTCGCGACTGCGCGTCCAAGAGATGCGAACGGATAAACTGCAGTGCTTATGCAAACAAACTTAGTCGCTGCGCTCACAAGTCACCTGCTTGACGATACAGGGCCAGTCGGCACATCGATTTGGAGAGCGCTAAGGGATTCCGATGGCGATGTGATCGAGTGGTCACGACAGCACATGAGTCCTGCCGATGCAGACAAAGTGGAAGCAGCTGTGAGCAGAATCGATGACATCGACGAAGCGATAGCTCGGCTGGCTGAAAAGGGAATCTCGACTCTCTCAGAATTCGACGACGATTATCCGCAACGTTTTTTGCGAGTTCTTGGAGGAAAGCGGCCACCTCTGCTTTTCATTGCAGGCAATGCGTCGTTGCTCAATGGGCGCTCGATCGGCATTGTTGGATCGCGTGATGTCGACGAAGCGGGCGCGGTGTTCGCAGCGGAAGCAGCACGTGTTGCCGCCGAGCATGGATTCATCGTTGTTTCAGGAGGAGCCAAAGGAGTCGATCAAGTGTCGATGCAGGCGGCCTTCGAATCGGGCGGCGAATCACTCGGGTTCCTTTCAGACTCGCTTGAGAAAGCAGTTCGCGCATCTGCAGACGCTTTGGAAGGCGGCCGTGTTTGCCTTGCGACCGCAGTCGCTCCAAGCGCCGGATTCAACGTTGCGAATGCAATGAATCGGAACAAACTCATCTATGCGCACTCTGACGCAACGTTAGTCGTTTCATCGGCACTCGGTACGGGAGGAACTTGGACGGGCGCAGAAGAAGCGCTGAAGCATCGCTACTGCCAAGTGATCGTGCGCGATGGAGAAGGCGTGCCAGAAGGAAACTCAGAGCTAATCAAGAGGGGCGGAGTTCCGGTTCGCGATCCACGCGACATCATTGCCGCAATCGATGCTCCGATTCCGGGTTCGCTCTTTTGATTCGAACCCTGGCATGCGCCGTCGCGTAGAATACGGGCGTTGGAAACCCATCCATCGGTTCGCGAAACGCTTCTTCAGCTACAAGGAATTGCACCTGGAGCGCCCTTGCTCGCGCTTGGGCAGACTGTGTTCTGGGACGAGCCGCTGAAGGCTGCGCTTCCGATCTTGGCGCGCATGGCTGGGATCGACGTGGCGCTCATCGCAGGGGTTCATGACACGGACTATTTCGCAAAGCTGCCAGGCGGTCTCATTGCGAAGGAACCGTTCGTTGCGTTGCCGAAGAACGACGGTTCGACGAAAGGCTTTTGGTCTGCTGCCGGCGAATTCAGTTCGCTGTTCGGCGGCGAAGTCGCCGTGACGAAGGAGCATTTCGCACGCGCTGGAGTGTCGCTCGACAAATGGTCCGACGGTGACACGTCGAAGATCGATGAGGCGACGGAGGCATATGGCTGGAGAGGAATTGCCAGTACTGATTCGACGCCACTCGTTGCGGGAGAGCTTCCGCTGGGTGCGCTGTTCGCTGTGATTCAGCGAACATTTGACTGGGCTTTGTCTCAAACTGCCGATGCGCTTTGCGAACCCAAGCAGCGCGCCGAAGCGATTGTGATTGGTGACCGCATTCACGCGATGATGTGCGATGCGGTCGAACTCTGCAGCGGAAAGACCCTCGGCGGATTCTATGAGTGCTTGCTACCTGAGCTGCATCGCCTATTGACTTCTGAACCGTCAAAAGCTGAGTTCACTCGAACTACCAAGCTACTCTTACTCAATGCTGAGACCGCGACACAACCAAGGTTTGATTTCGTCGATTTATTCCTGCGACCGGAAACTTCGGAGTTGGCATGTGAAGCATATAATCAAGCCGTCGAGAGTGAAGAAGTTTATTCGCTGGATCGTTTTGGCACCGGAGCGATACCCTTTGACTTAGTCATACCAGGTGTCGGTCGGGGAACGATTCGGCTGACAAGTCAATCGCTGATCGTCATGACCCCCAATCCCAAGTTTGTCTCACTCAACAAACCAGTAGAATCCGTCAGTGAGCTGGCCGCGATCGTCGACAAGAATTTCCCTGGATCTGCGTTGGTTGGAAAGGCAGTAACACTCATTAGCCAGCTTTCACAAGAGTTTGTGTTTGCATTCAATGAAGGGGCGTCCATGTACGTGAGGATCACGCGCAAGATGAACAACAATCTTGCTCGCGCAGGCATCTCGATCAAAGCGAATCCGATCTTGCGGATAGCTTGGGAGACTTGGAATTCGCTCGATGCAACAGACCGGTGGTTTCACCTGCCGCACCCATTTCAGAATCCTTTTGGCGCGGAGCACGTCAGTGCAGAGACTTTTTCAAAGTCGTGGCGTGAGGTCGTCCACCAGCAGAAAGCGACTCTTGAGCTGCTGCATCGATCTTCAAGCCCAGCAAGCAGAATTCAGGCGCTGCATCGCATCCGAGGCGGCAGGTGGGAATGTTTGGCGCGCGAATTCGAAACGCTCGCAGAGTGTTTGAAGCCACTTCGGCAGCATATGGATACCATTCGCACAGAAACAGCGAGCGTCTATTCGCGACTCAGGCAACTTAAGCAAGAGTGGCGCGAAACGGAGAGGGCGATGGGTGAACACTTTCGTCAGCACGTACGAGCGAAGAACTCAGATGCAGCAGAATTGGCAAAGCGAACAGCATTTGCTTCTAAAATATCTACCTTTCGCGCTGAGCGTCGCGATCTTCAAATGCGGTTGCAGGAACTCCGTAAACAAGCGGCATCTTTGGGCAAAGAAAAATTGTATGCGGATGCCCGCAACAGAAGAAGAGAGATCGTTCGTGAGGCCGAGTATGCGACCATAATGCTTGTGAGAGAAGCAGTCATTTCGACGAAGGGGTTGGAACACGCAAACAATCGTCCCGCTTCTTGGTGGATGTCTGTCGTATCGCCGAACGGTGACTGGTTCCGCCGAATGCTCGAAACGGTGCGCTTGCGATTGGAGCCGCTGGTCGGAGACGAAGGATGAGATTCTTCAAGTACGAGAGCATCGGAAACGATTTTGTTCTGCTTGAAACGCCGGATGCGGAAAGCCAAAACTTGTCAGATCTCACCAAAACACTTTGTGATCGACATTTTGGCGTGGGAAGTGACGGATTGCTCGTTGTGGACCCATCGGCAAATCCAGTGACGATGCGCATGTTCAATCCCGACGGCACGGAAGACTTTTGTGGAAACGGTTTGCGCTGTGCAGCGCTGCATATGAAGCTTGAGCGCAAGGCAACAGAATCGTTGACGCTGCTTCACGGTGGGCAGTTGATACCCATTCAATTCGCGTTCGGCGATTGGATCGACGTTACGCTTCCTCCGGCCTCTTTCGATCCAGAGCAAGTCCCACTGGCGCCCGGAGTCGGTGAAGTCTTTGATCGAAGTCTCGTCGTTGACGGGCATTCTTTGACTGTATCGTCACTGACTACCGGCAGCACGCACACGGTGATATTCAGGGAATCACCAGTCACTGATGAAGAGTTTCGATCCGTTAGCCCGAAACTTGAGATACACGATTGGTTTCCGAATCGGACGTCTGTGATTTGGGTCTGGCAGACGGGCGCGAAAGCCCTATCAATTCGCATCTGGGAACGCGGCGTCGGTGAGACCCTGGGTTGCGGTACAGGCAGCGCAGCGGTTGCGGCTTGCTGGTTTCGCAAACATTCAGGCGCCCTTGCCGTAGAAATTAGGAACCCCGGTGGCGAAACGGTCGCTTCGAAAGGATTGAAAGGGTCGATTATTGTGAGTGCGAGAGCGAGACTCGTTTACAAAGGCGTGCTGACCGCCTCCCTGGCAACGGCTACCTCTTGATTTCGAGGGCCGATCTGGCGGCTATCTCTTCGGGCAGCAGCTCAAAGGGGACCTCCATGCCGTCGCGAAGCCAGCCGATCGGCACTTTGTGACCCGCAATCTCAAGCCATGCGTAGGGCTTGATCGCGAATGAAGATGATCCAGCCGAAATCTGGTAGACGCCACCCTTCTCCGCTTCGATGGCCCTGACATCTTTGTATGGTATCTGCCGGCCGCCGGCTATCAAGTGGTCCTCTTCGAGCAAGAACTCAAGCCCCTCTAAATTTTTCTTCGCGATTCCAGCGATAGCTCCCTTTCCCTCTCGCACCACCTTGCCGACGATTTCGAAGAGCGCCTTTGTAACATCCGGACCAGCCGGCTTGAGTGGTGACTGCCTAAGGGTCTGGTTGCCCAATTCGAGCCAGCGAAGAACATCGGCAGGGCGGTATCTAACCGGTTTCGGCATATCCGCAATTTTACGACCTATCCGAACCCGTGGTTGCACAAGTTGAGAATCTGCCTTGTAGGACCGACAATTGAATTCTATAGGGGCTTCTAGCGAGGTCGATTTTCCAAATGAGCAGCTTGACAGGGACCCAGATGGGAAAAACCCGGCGAAGATTCCTCTTGTTGTTGGCCTTGATTACTGGCGTCTTCGTGTTGTTCGTTGTGGGACTAACCCTCATAAACTCCTTTAGGCTTGAGCAGATTGCCGACTACCAGTTTCGCGAGCGTCGAGGTGCGCTGACTGGCATTCTTGAGATTCGTTCACAGAGTCTATTCACCTTCGCAAAAGACTATTCGTTTTGGGATGACACCGTTCAGTTCTTAGGCACGCGCGACGAAGAGTGGGCAACGGCGAATTTCGATCTTGCTCTTGAAACCTATGATGCTGACTGGGTTGGAGTTTACGACATAGGTGCAGAGTTTGTTTATGGAGTTGACTCAAATGGAATGAAAGGTGTTTCCTGGATTCAGTACACCCGGAAACAAATCGATGATCTCTTTCGCTCGTCACCGATCTTTCACTTTTACGAGCGGACTCCGTCCGGCATTGCGGAGATCTTCGGATCCCAAATTCACAACGAATCGGACATAGAGAAGAGAGACCGGAAAGGGTACCTGTTCGTTGGCCGATTGCTTAGCGGCGAGGAGCTTGTCAGGCTCGGCAAGATTTCGAACAGCGTACTAACCATTGTTCATTCAAACGATCCAAGGGTCTCCGACTCGGCAGCACAATTCTACATTCCCCTCCGAGGTCAGGATCGAAAGACGATTGCGCTGCTTGAAGTGAGGAGGTCCACGCCTGCCTTAGAGTTCGCAGCGGCACTCAACTTAACAACAATCACGCTAATGTTCCTGTTTACACTCATTGCAGTTCTCGCGCTTCTGATTTCGCTGCGCAGATGGATCGATGCGCCGTTGCGAATAATTTCTAACAGTTTGGAATCGAAAACGGAAGATCAGCTATCTGAGCTTGCCAAAGACGACTCCGAATTTGGATCGATCGCTCAGTCCATAACGAAGGCGATGCAGCTCGAGAGAGAGTTGAAAGAGGCCCACGACATTGCGCAGCAGTCGGCAAGAACAAAGAGTGAGTTTCTTGCAAACATGAGTCACGAGATTCGAACGCCAATGAACGGGATCATCGGAATGGCGGAACTCTTAGCGGAATCTAACCTTGAGCCAGAGCAACTTGAGATGGTCGATACCATTCGTGGAAGCAGCGAAACTTTGCTCGCGATCATTGGCGATATCCTGGACTTCTCGAAAATCGAGGCTGGGAAACTGATGATCGAAATGGTTCCGGTCGAAGTGTGCGAGTTGGTCGAGGAAGTCGCCAGTTTGCTTTCGTCTGCAGCGAACCAGAAAGGCATTGAATTATTGACTTCGATAGGTTCGGATGTACCTGCGAATGTGATTTCCGATCCAGTTCGTATTAGACAGATTCTCACCAATCTTTGTGGCAACGCAATCAAATTCACAGAAGTCGGAGAAGTCGTGATGGAAGTGAGGGTCGCGAAGCGTGGAGAAGTCGAAGACGTTCTCGAATTCAGCGTTCGCGATACTGGAATTGGTATCCCGGAAGGCCGACTTAAGACGATTTTCGAGAGTTTCACGCAAGTCGATGGCTCGACTACAAGGAAGTATGGAGGCTCTGGACTCGGTCTAACGATTAGTCGCCGACTTTGTGAGTTGATGGGCGGCGAGATATCTGCTAAGAGCGAAATTGGTAAGGGAAGTGAATTCATTGTCAAATTGCCGGTCAAGAGGGCTGAGGCATGTTCGCTTGCAGGGCCCGAATCTGCTAAGGACTTGGTTGGCTGCCGAGTTTTGATCGTCGATGACAATGAGACGAACCGGCGCATACTCCGTGCTTACACAGAAGCTTGGGGTTGCATCGTCGACGAGGCACAAAGTGGGCTTCAAGCGGTAGAGCTGGCATTGAAAGGCAACTACGAGGTTGTCCTGCTCGATTACCACATGCCCGGCATCGATGGCATTGAGGTCGCCAGATCACTGCATGAAGAACTTCCGAGAGGCGGTCCAACGACATTGATGGTCGCATCAGTTGCAAACGTGCTGTCACGAAGCCAGTGGGCAGAATTTGGAATTGCCGGATGGATATCAAAGCCTGTCAAGAAAGCCCAGTTGCTTCGTGCCATTCGCTCGGCGAAAAACGAAGATCCGCTTGCTTCTAAGCCCAGAAGTCATCCTGCCCGCCCATCTTGCATGCCGAAAGAATTGAAAGTGCTGCTTGTAGAAGACAATAAGGTCAATCAGCGCGTTGCCACGAAGTTGTTGGAGAATTTGGGTTGCAGCGTTTTCATTGCGGAGAATGGTGCTGAAGCAGTCGAACTCACTTCTTGTATGGGATTCGACTTGGTGCTAATGGACATTCAAATGCCAATCATGGACGGTTATGAGGCAACCTTTGCGATACGGCAGCGCGAAGCTAAGACGAAGGAACATCTTCACATCGTCGCAATGACTGCGAATGCGATGGAAGGAGATCGCGAGCGATGCTTGTTGGCTGGGATGAATGACTACCTGTCAAAGCCGGTCCGCCGGGAAGAGCTGAATAAGATACTTACAAGCATGAAGGGCAAGAGGGCCGCATAGAAGGTATACTCTTGCTTCCCACCGTGGGGATATAGCTCAGTTGGGAGAGCGCTTCAATGGCATTGAAGAGGTCACGGGTTCGAATCCCGTTATCTCCACCACTCTTCTAAGACTTTTTCTTGCGTTAGCGACATGATTGCGCCGAATCGTTCGTATGGATGGTTGAGGTGAAAGGAAAGCAATGCCAGAAAAAAAGACGATAGCAGTTATTGGTGCGACCGGAGCACAAGGAGGAGGCCTCGCGTGGGCTATTCTCAACGACAAAGAGTCGGAGTTTTCGGTTCGCGCAGTAACAAGAAATCCAAACTCTGACAAGGCCAAGGCACTCGCTGCAGCAGGAGCAGAAGTTGTGACAGCAGACTTGGATGATGTGGAGTCTTTGAAGCGAGCATTCGCCGGGGCATACGGCGTGTTCGGTGTCACAAACTTTTGGGAACACTTCTCTCCAGAGAAAGAGCTTCAGCAAGCAAAGAACATTGCGCAGGCAGCAAAAGACGCTGGAGTCGAGCACGTCGTTTGGTCGACGCTCGAAGATACGAGGCAGTGGGTGCCTCTGAACGACAATAGAATGCCGACGCTCATGGAGAAATACAAGGTTCCGCACTTTGACGCCAAGGGTGAGGCAAATGAAATCTTCAAGTCCCTCGATGTTCCCACGACATTTCTATTTACGTCGTTCTATTGGGACAACTTCATCCACTTCGGAATGGGACCGAAGGCGAGCGATGACGGAAAGCTCTCTTTTGCCCTTCCAATGGACGACAAGAAGCTGCCCGGCATCGCTGCAGAGGACATCGGCAAGTGCGCCTATGGAATCTTCAAGCGCGGCCCGGAGATGGTCGGAAAGTCTGTCGGCATCGCAGGCGACCATGTGTCTGGATACCAGATGGCAGAGGGCATGACCAAGTCGCTTGGCAAGGAAGTCCAGTATGCGGCAGTACCCCCTGAAGTCTATAGGTCCTTTGGATTTCCGGGTGCGGAAGACCTTGGAAACATGTTCCAGTTCAAGCGAGACTTCAGCGAAATGTACATCGCGTCCAGAGACCTGTCTATCTCGAAGTCCCTTAATCCTGAGCTGCAGTCGTTTGAGGACTGGATCTCCAAGAACGCAAGCAAGATTCCCGTAGGCTAATCGATTCGTCCTTGAGTGAGGGCCAGGAATCGGTTCGATTCCTGGCCCTTGTTTTTATGGTTTGGCAATGGCGAATTCTTTCATGCGAAGTCCATAATTCAGCAGTGGGCAAAATCGCCCTCAAAGTGAAGTGAAATCATGCTGATACAAACAATCATTGCGGCGTCCCTTGTGGCTACCGCTTCAACACAGCCGCCGCCCCAAGATCAGGCTTTCTTTGCAATATTCGCTGAAACAAAGGTTGGGCGCATGGCCGGGATGCCCGCTATGGACCTTGGCGACCTGCCACCGGGATTCTCTCTTCCGCCGGAGGCGATGATGTTTTCGGGGCAGGCTGTGCGCACTCTAAACATTCGGCTCTGGTCTCCGTCGATCGCTCCGCCTGGGGCGACAGCGTGGGTAGCGCCGCCAGCAGGACTCAAACAGGGGCAAAGACTCGATCTCGAGCTTTACAGACCCGAAGCAGAAAAGAAGCCCGAAAAGATTGGGGACTTCGACCCTGACTCGAACCCAGACTCTTTCACAATCAAGATCTATTGGGGTTCATCTGATACCGTCAAGCCGGGACAACCAAAAGTAATAACGTGGTCTGGGCTTGACCCCGCCTATCGAGAGGCCATGCGAAATCAAATGCGTGAAGCGAATGCTTCGGCGAGTTCCTACCATTACAAGGATGGCTGGACCACCGGTTACTGGCCGACGAAGAAACAGCCAGGAAAAATCGACAAAACTGCATCGCTGGTTGGAAAGTATGTACTGACGACTTCCTATACGGGCAATGTAGAGATCGAAGCCCCGTCCAACGTCAACTTCCTTGCACCCTTCGAAATCTCAGCTCCGAACCTCGACGATGAGATAGACCTGAAGAAAGCAATTGCGTTTAGATGGAAGGAGATTCCGAATGCCTTAGGGTTGCATGCTTCGGCTTTCGGTATGGAAGGAAAGAATACACTCATTATTTGGGTGTCTTCGGAAGTCTTCGATGATATGATCATGGGTGACACAGGCTTTCTTCAAATGGCCGAAGTCCGCGACTACGTTTCCAGGAACATATTCATGGCTGGCAACAAGGCAAACGTCACGATTCCTGCCGGCATATTTGCGAAAGCTGACTTTGCCATGATGCAGATGACGGGTTACGGGCCGGGGGCGGCGCTCGAACAGGCACAGCCGCTTCCGAGAATCCAAACCAAGACATCGCTCATGGTGATGCTCGCCGGCAAAGGAATGTTTGGAAAGTAAGTGTGCTGTCATCGCCCCCTTGTCCGCAACAAGGGGGCGATAAGTCTCGTCAAATTGAATTGAGCGAATCGGTGCATCTACTGACTAAGTATTGCGCGCCTTGTCGAGTTGCCAAGTCGATAGCATGCTCAAGAGTCTGTTTTGATTGACCATTGCATTCTGCAATGGCGCGAAGGCGAAGTATCTCTGCAGTATAGAAGTAGCCTCGTTTCACCGGATCAGAATTAAGCAAATTATTCAAGCGAAAAATCGCAGACTTCTTGTCATCAGCAGCAATCTCGCACTCAGCAATCAACGCGGCAAAGTAAGGCTCTTCCATTCTCGCGCCGATTGCCGCCATCTGTTCCAAGTTCGAAACCATTTCACCGATTACTGGCTTCGGATCGCCTTTCATTCCAGTAGCCCAACAAAGGAGGATTGTGCCTGCACACTTCCGATAAGGCAAGTTTTGGCGGGTGCCAATCGAAACGGTAGCCCTTGCCCAGTGTTCGCAAAGATCGAGGTCTCGGCGAACTTGGTGAAGCATTGCCGCCTGCTGCCGGGAGTGTGCAAGAGAGTGAATTCTTCCGTGCTGCTCGCTGAGTCGAAGCGCCTTACTTGCATTGCGCAATGCTGCATCTTCATCGCCCATAAACAGCAATGAGAGCGCGAGCCAATGGTGACAAGAGACAAGAGGATCCTCCCCATAAAATGCACTTAGCCTTGTTATTGCTTTAGTCGGACCGATTTCGATTCCTGAAGTTGCTTGTTTGCCTGACTCACTAAAACGTCCTTGGTGAAACAAAGAACAGGCAAGAAGCTCTCGAGACTCTGCATCGGATGCATCGCCAGTAGGCTCTGTTATCGCTGCTTTCATAAGAGTCTCAGATTGCATAAAGTCAGCTCGCAGCTCGAACATCGTAGCGAGATGGTAGCGCGCCGATCGGAACACTTCCACGTCGCCAATTCCTTCTGCTATGTCTATCGCTTTATCATAGTGTTCGCGAGCCGATTCGCTGCTCCATCCTTCAAGTTGGAGAAGAAGTTGCGCCATCAGAATGTGCCAGTGCGCCCATTCGCGATCTTTGTAGTCGGCAGAAGAGCTCAGTCGTTGCTTCGCCGATTCCAGTTTAGCGCTTGCTCCAGCCATATCCGCAGTAAGAATGCGATCCTTCGCAGCCTCGAGAAGGGAGACTGTGGTTTCAGTAGCGTCCTCACATTCCATTGATGATTGCTTGAGCTCGCCGACGAAACGAAATCCACGACTATGAATCGTTCGGATTAGCTGTTGCTCTTTGCCAGAATCGCCGATTGCCTTCCGAGCCGCCATTATTCGGCTGCTCAGCGTAGCTTCGCTTACGAACGCGTCTCCCCAAACTTTTTCAAGCAATTCGTCTTTGGCAACCACTCTGTCTGCATTGGAGATCAAGTAAACAAGGACATCGAACACCTGAGGTTCGACTTTCACAAAAGCCCGACCTTTCCGAATCTCGCGGGCAGCTGTATCCAACTCGAATTCTCCAAAGCGGTAGAGCATTGCCGCCATTGTGCCGAAGTTCGCCCCAGATTCTCCATAAAATCTACAGAAAATCGTCAAGCATAACGCACTGGCCTTCCCGGAAACTGCATCCGTCGGCGCAAACAGCGCCATTCAAGGAGAACAGAAGTGAAACAGATGATTCAAGAAAACCAAGAAGTCAGAAACGGAGTCAATGTGACCGCGCTGACAGATGCAATGAATGCGATTGACCAAGATTCGACATTGGCGAAATTCGTTTTTCGATCGAAGAACCAATGGCTCGACGGTGGACACAATCGATCGACGATCGAGGGATTTTACGGGGTTGGTGGCGAACAGGCCAGAGAGACGCAGTTCGTTATGGACGCCGATGAGCCAATGGTGCTGCTCGGTTTCGATCGAGGGGCAAACCCCGTCGAGTACTTGCTGCATGCGCTGGCAGCTTGCGTGACAACGACGGCTGTCTATCATGCCGCAGCCAACGGGATTCGCATCGATGAGATCGAATCGCGGCTCGAAGGAAATCTCGACTTGCGTGGATTGCTTGGAATGCCTGGCGCAAATCGCAACGGTTACGAACAGATCAAGATCAAGATGAAGGTCAAAGGCGAAGCCTCACCCGAGAAACTCGAAGAAGCGATTCGCATCGGGCAGAAACATTCGCCTGTGTTCGATATCGTGTCTAACGGGACTGACATCGAGATCCAAGTCGAGAAGTGATCGGCCCCCTTCGACCTATGGCGCGGCAGCCGCAAGGCTGCCGCGCCACCTTAAACGAAGGCAGAACTCAGCTTCTTGAATCAGGCCCCTATGCGCCAAAAGACCTGGTTTGTGAAATTCCGGTCAAAAAACGTAGATAATCGTGCACTCCACGCGAGGTAGTAGTGCAATGAGCAAGGTTCGAGTTTTGATCGGCACCAAGAAGGGTGCCTTTGTCTGTACTGCTGACGGAAAGAGAGAGAACTGGGACATCCAAGGCCCATTTTTCGGAGGATGGGAGATCTATCACATGAAGGGGTCGCCCGTGGACCCGGACAGAATCTACGCGTCTCAGTCAAATGCTTGGTTCGGTCAAGTGATGCAGCGATCGGATGACGGTGGAAGGACATGGGTCACACCGGGCAGCACGGAAGAGGAGCGTATGACCGAGTGGGGATTTCCCGGCGGCGAGAGTAACAAATTCGTTTACGAAGGCGATCCTGGGACCCACAAGCATTTCGACGGTTCCACTCGGCCCTGGGAATTCAAGCGTGTTTGGCACCTGGAGCCATCGCTCTCCGATCCAAATGTCGTTTATGCGGGCGTGGAAGACGCCGCCATCTTTCGTTCGACAGACGCAGGAAAAACATGGCAGGAGTTGCCAGGACTTCGCACCCATGGGACAGCCGCAGACTGGCAACCTGGCGCAGGAGGCATGTGCTTGCACACGATCCTGATCGATCCGAAGAATCACGATAGGATGTTCGTCGCGATTTCAGCCTGTGGCTGTTTCCGATCAGACGACGGCGGCAAGACCTGGAGACCAATCAATAGAGGGTTGAGGTCAGACTTCATGCCGGATCCTGACGCAGAAGTAGGCCATTGCGTACACCGCATCGCCTTCCATCCGTCGAATCCGGATGTGCTGTTCATGCAGAAGCATTGGGACGTCATGCGCAGCGATGACGGCGGCGAGAACTGGCGTGAAGTAAGCGGCAATTTGCCCGTCGACTTCGGCTTTCCGATCGACGTCCATGCTCACGAGCCGAACACCATTTATGTCGTGCCAATCAAGAGCGATTCGGAACACTATCCGCCAGAAGGCAAACTACGCGTTTATCGAAGCAAAACCGGCGGCGATGATTGGGAGGCGCTTACGAACGGGCTTCCTCAAAGCGACTGCTACGTAAACGTTTTGCGGGAAGCGATGGCCGTCGACCAAATGGATCCATGCGGAATCTACTTCGGAACGACAGGCGGGCAAGTGTACGTTTCGGCAGATTCCGGCGACACGTGGAAGGCGATCAACGAGCACTTTCCGTCGGTGCTTTCGGTCGAAGTGCAAACGTTGCCGTGATTCGCGTTCAACTTCCTTACCACCTACGTAACCTCGCAAGCGTTGGACGTGAAGTGACGCTGGAAGTTGATCCGCCCGTCACACAACGCTCGATTTTGGACGCGCTCGAGAAGGCGTATCCAATGCTCTCAGGCACGATAAGGGATCACGTCACAAAGAAGCGAAGGCCGTTCGTCCGTTTCTTTGCGTGCAAGATGGACTTGTCGGATGAATCCCCGGATGCGCCTGTACCAGATCAAGTAGCGACAGGGGTCGAGCTTTATGTCGTGATAGGCGCGATCGCCGGTGGTTAGATCAGCTGTGCCGTAATTCTCGCCGCTTCGCGCAACTCCTCATTCGTGTTGAGAATGTCAGGGCCAAATCGAACAAAGTTGCCCCTTGAGTCGGTGTTAACGCCTTCGGCCTTTAGCTTTTGCGCCAGCGCGTTAGCGTCGTTATGGGGCACAAGTGCGAATGCGCCAAAGTCGTTTGGCGATTTCGGCTCAAAGCACGAAACACCCGATTCACGAAAGCATGAACGAAGGTATTGCAGTTGCTGCAAACTGTATTCCCTTAGCCGCTCGACTCCAATTGCAAGCAGCAGTCGCATTCCCGCTCTCGCTTGATAGTAAGTAATTACCGGAGGTGTGGATTCGAGCCAAGAATCGCCTGACTCAGCGAACTTTGGATCGTCCTCGCGCATAAACGCGAATTGATTCTGCTTGGCGAACCATCCCGTGTCGAGTGATCTGCGCTTCTCATCTATGTGTCTTGGATCAATGGCAAGCCAGCATGCTCCAGGTCCACCGCGAGCGTACTTATATGAACCGCCTATCATGAAATCGCAGTTCATTCGAGTTGGAATGACGCCTGCTGAATGATATGCATCGACCAGCACGAGTGCACCAGACCCATGGGCTGCATGAACCATTTCATCAAGTTTTGGAATCACTTGTCCGGTCGCGAATACGACTTGCGAAATGACGACGAGGTCAGTTCCGTGTGTGATTGCCGATATTATCGACTCCGAATCGAACAGCCGAACCGGATCGGTCATCAAGGGTTCGACCCACGTAACCTTGGCGCGTCCTTTCAGCGCATAGACTTTCAGAATGAAGTCGATGCTGTCGAACTCTCCTCGTGTCGCGACAACGCGGATAGGCCTATCGACTGGAAAAGAATTCAGCACGGCACGCAATCCTTGACCTGCCGAAGTCTTTGGAATGACGCAAGTGGAATCGGCTAAGTCGATCAGTTTTGCGACGCGTTCCCTAAATGCGTACATTTCGTCGAGCCAGCCGCCGGATCCCCATGCGCCGTCCATCTTGGCGTACCAAAGGCTGAGTGCTTCCAAGATGTCGTTCTCGGTTTGATCGAGCGGTCGTCCGAGTGAGTGATTCGCAAGATAGATTTCGCCTCGCTGCAAGACGCGCGAGAACAAAGGGCGAATGTGCTCATGGATTGCGTGCTCAGTTAGCGGTCCGTTTCCAAGCTTCGAAACTTGCTCCTCAATTGAGAGCATCAGCTGCCAATCTCCGTTCGAACATCCCATAGTTCTGGGAACAAGCGAATTTCAAGCGCCTTCTTGAGAAAAGGAACGCCGGAACTTCCGCCGGTGCCCGCTTTGAATCCAATGACACGCTCCACAGTCTTGACGTGCCGATATCTCCAAAGTGCGAATTGTTCTTCGACATCGACAAGCTTTTCGCACATTTCGTAAGCGTCCCAGTATTGCTTGGGATCTTCGTAGATCTTTTTGAAGACGGCCACAATTCTTGAGTCGCCTTCATATTGCTCAGACCAGTCCCGATCGACCGCAGACTCCGGAATCGCAAACCCACGACGAAAGAGGTGTCTGAGAAACTCGTCGTACAAGCTTGGGCGATTGAGAAGCTCGAAGAGTTGTTCATGTATTTGCTCGTCGTGCTCAAAGACCTTAAGTGATTGCTGGTTTTTGTTTCCGAACAGGAACTCGATCATTCGGTTCTGAAAGGACTGTAAGCCGCTCGCTTGACCGAAGACTCCGCGAAACTGCGCATACTCGCTCGGAGTGAGCGTTTCAAGCACGGCCCACTGCTCGAAGAGCATACGCTGAATTTGCTTAACCCTCGATAGGATCTTAAAGCAAGGTTCAAGCTCATCGCGTTTGACGTGCTCGACTGCGGCCAGCAGCTCGTGGATTGCGAGCTTCATCCAAAGCTCGGAAGTCTGATGCTGGATGATGAACAGCATCTCATCGTGGTGCTTTGGCTCCGACAGCGGGCTTTGCGCCCCCAAAATCAGATCAAGCCTGAGGTACTTGGCGTAGTCGAGTCGCTCGCGGAAATCGGTCTGAATGGTGTCTTCGAATTTTCTCTCCGGCATAACGTTATCTCACTTTGGAACGTTACCTAACCCGGCGCCTGGCAGCACACCATACGAGGCCACCCAGATTGAAATCCGACAGCCTATGCGGCGAACGGATGTACAATTTCGTACGTCCTAACTAAGTGCGCGGATCGAGACCCGCGCCCAGGAGAGGCAGCGCATGAATAGAGTATTTAGGTTGACCGGAACTATCGGTGTGTCGTTGTTGTTTGCGATTGCCGCCTTCGCTCAGTTCCCGAAGAACAAGGTCGAATTGTACAGCCATTTGGACTTAGCGCAACTGGGAGTGGATTCCGGGAACGACTGCTGGGGTTACACCTCGCCGAGTGGGCGAGAGTATGCGCTGATGGGTTGCAATGATCGCGTCGTATTCGTCGAGATAACGAACCCGATAGCCCCAGTGATCATCGATTACATTCCCCATCCCAGCAGCACTTGGGGTGATATTAAGGTTTACCAGCACTATGCTTACATCGTGTCGGAGGCGACTGGTACTGGCATCCAAGTCGTCGACATGTCGCAAATCGACGATCACGTGATTACGCTTGTGCGCACCATTCCTTCTCCAAGCAGAAGCCACAACATCGCGATCGACACACGGAGCGGATTTCTCTACACGTGCGGCTCTCGGAACGGAACGGGAACGACGATGTGCTTTGACTTGTCCGATCCTGCTAACCCCGTGCAGGTGGGCCCTCCGTCCATGACAGAGTTCTATCAGCACGACATCATGCCTTACACCTACACGTCCGGGCCCTATGCGGGAAGGCAGATTCTTTTTGGTGCGAGTGAAGGGCGAGGCGTCGAAATCCATGATGTGACGGATAAGAACAATCCGTTCTTAATCAAGCGTGTGACTTATCCCAACCTGCAATACTGCCACCAAGTTTGGATGAGCGAAGACGAGCGTTACATTTATGTTAATGACGAACTGGATGAAAACCAATATGGATTCACAACAAGAACAAGAGTCATTGATGTCTCAAGCCTTGAGAATGCACATTACGTAACATGGTTCACAACGGGATTGCCTGCAATCGATCACAACCTTTATTGGCACCATGGTTTTGTGTTTCAGGCGAACTATCGAAGCGGATTGCGCATTTTCGATACGAACGACGATCCTATCAATCCAGTTGAAACGGGCTTTTTCGACACCTATCCGGAGAATAACAATCGGGGATTCCAGGGCGCGTGGAGCAACTACCCATACTTTCCGAGCGGAACTGTGATTGTAAGCGATATTAATAGGGGGCTCTTCATTCTCGACGTCAGAGAAGCCGTTACACGAAGGCCTGCGCCCAACGCGTTTTCCATCCAGACTGGCGGATGGGTGTCGGGTGGCCTTCCAGAATTGAAGTCCGACGATGGCGAGTACTTGCGGGTTCAGGCCGCTCCGCCTATTGCGCTCGGTGCGCCAAGCATTAGGATGACGATCGACGGCAAGTCACACTCAACCACACCGAAAACGCTGAAGTTCGGCATCAAGCTCGGTGTCACGAATACAGGTGTTTCGATCAAAGTCGAAATGTTCAACTACAAAACCAGCACATGGACGTTGATCGATAGTCGCGGCTTGCTGCAACAACAGCAGACGTTCGAAGTCTCGGTTGGCGGCGACCTATCTGAATTCGTTCATCCGACCTCCAAGGCAGTTCGAACGCGCATCAATCTAATTGAGGACGGAACAGGCATCTCCCTGGGTTGGATGGCGAACATCGATCGCGTTTGGTGGACGATTACACCTTAGATTATTGAGCGCGGACTGACAAAACGTGGACTTTGAAGATTTCGTCCATTAGTGTCGGTCCGCTTGTCACTAATCCCGGTTTTTCGCGTTCCTCATTTGCAGGTGCGTGACGGCCATTGTCGTAAGCGATCCTTGCAGTGAGCGTCGTGCCTTTTGGCAGTTTCGGCGGTTGTGCAAAGTTGTATGCTCCAACCCAATCGAGTTTCCATGCATAGATTTGCAGAAGCGTGCGGTCACTTTCGCCGGGAATCTTCGTGATGAGATTCACTTGGTCGGCGAAAAGTCTTGCTTCCGCGTGTACGGCTACGACCTCTACGTCTTCGCCGAATACCAATGTGTCTTCAAGAACAATGGACTGTTCAGGTTGAATCGTGAAGTCGTCTTTGCCGAGTGTGCTCCAGCTTGCAACGCGCTTTTCATCGCCCTTTGCAAAGTAGAGGGCAATCTCGACTTGGCCGCTTTCATACTTGCCGGTTGGTGCGTACTGAATCTGCACCAACAAGGGCGAGTTCTCAAGCAAAAGTTTTGAGCCAGGCGGCAAGCGCAAGGGTCGATAACCGGGCGCCCAAGTGCCAATGAGGTGCTTGCCTGGAACGTTCAGCGTGCCAACAGTCGAAAAACCGAATCCCATAAGTGTCGAGGCCGCGTTTGGATCCTGGGCGATGAGAACATGCCTGACCGCTTTAGGCGAAAGTGGCTTGACATCGAATGCGACAAGCCCCCGTTCGAGCAGCCCGTCTGGCAAACTGACAAAGTAAGCTCGCCAGTACGGGTTTCCTGCAAGGCGCACGGCAGTTGGACGCTCAAGACGAACAACTTGATCTGGCGGTCCGAGTCTCCAGTCGTCCTCGAACTGAGGCGCAGGAGGGATCTTGTCCTTTGGACCTTCTGGTGTGCCGGCTCTAATCCAATCCTGGAGCATTCTTAGCTCTGCGTCGGAGAGTTTTGAATGAACCGCAACTTCGCCAAAACTGGACCACCCGTCCGTTGGAGGCATCTGGCGATTGATCGTCACCCTTCGAATGAGTTCAGTTCGCTTCGCTACGTCCTCGTATCCGAGCAACGAGAACGGCGCAAATCCTGACGGTCGGTGACAATCCGCGCAGCGTTCGTTAACTAACGGCGCAATGTCTTCAGCATAGGTCGGAGTTCGATCAGCGGTCATCGATAGAGCTGCGACCGTTGCCATTGTGCCAAGCAGAATGGCTTTCATTCGCACTTGCACCGGTTAGTCCCACAACATGGCATTGATTCCAGCATTTTCCCAGAAGTTCGCATTCGAGGTTGACTCACAAGGGCCTAAGCGGGTGAAATCGTCAAACTAAATGAAGGCCGCCGGTTCCGCCGTCCTCGTTCAGCCCGCAACTTTGGCAGGCCGGCTTCGCGATTATTGGGCGCTCAGCAAGCCACGCGTCACGTTGCTGGTTTGGGTTACAACCGCAGCAGGTCTGGCGCTTGCAGGCGGCGCTGCCCCAATCGTTTGGTTTGGGGCTTTGCTGGGGTCGTGGTTCGTTATCGCATCCGCGAATGCCCTCAATCAAGTTATCGAAACTGCTCCTGATGGGCTCATGAGCCGAACAGCAAGTAGACCGCTTCCGAGCGGGCGGCTCTCACAAGCAGAAGGCCTTGCCGTGGGATTGGTTTGGGCGACTGCCGGTCTTACTCTGCTCGCGGTTTGGGTCAATTTGCTGACAGCCATTCTTGGAATCGCATCGATCATCCTCTACGCTTTGGCTTACACGCCACTCAAACGGAAAACTCATTTGTCGACAGCCATTGGCGCGGTGCCTGGCGCGATTCCTCCGCTTGCAGGCTGGACCGCGGGGACAGGTGAGATTGCGCTTCCGGCCCTTCTGCTGTTCGCCATTCAGTTTTTTTGGCAGTTTCCACACTTTTGGTCGATCGCGTGGTTGCTTCGCGAGGATTACTCGAAAGCTGGATTTCGAATGCTGCCATTTCCCGGTGCGGAGGGCAAGGCTACCGGGCTTTGCGTCGTTCAATACACTTTGCCACTCATTCCGCTGGTAGCTGCATTCGCGATGTTTGAATCGCAGAGGCTCCCGTATCTGACCCTTGCAATTGCATTAACTGCATGGCTCATTTTTGCAGGCGTCAAATTCTGGAAACACCCAAGCGATGAAACGGCGAGGAAAGTGTTGCGGGCTACGGTTACCTATCTGCCTCTGCTATTGCTTCTGATGATCGTTTGCCGCTAAAGATTGATTCAGCGTCATATGTCATCAGGACCAAGACGAACGTTGTCGCAATCGCCAGGTTCGCAAACAGCAAGTGCAAAACTTGCAAGGCTGGAGGAAGCGATAGGTAAGCCAATCCAACTCCGAATGCAATCTGGGCGACGACCAAGCCAAGCAGTGTTCTCGACAGCGTGACAATCGCCTTCGGTAGCTTCCATTTGGCGACGAGATACGCCAATCCCGCCGATGCCACGAGTACGAGCCAAGAAAAACTCCTGTGAACTTCATCCACTGCTCCTACGGTATCCAGCCAGGAGCTCCTTTGATCCGGTTGCGCCATCATCGCGATGTCGATGCCTTCACGGACCTGTGTGCCAAGCGCAAGCTGAACTAACAGAATCAAAAGTATTCCAAGACCAATCCACAGTGTTTCCGTTCGCTTTTTGGCTTCGATCGAGAGTCTGATTTGGTCCGCGCTGGCAAGGAACGCGAGCCATATCAGCAAACAAACAAGCGCCATCGCAACGACCATGTGCGCGGTGATGATCCAAGCTTCGAGTTCAGATTTAACAACAACGCCGCCAAGCCAGCCTTGAAAACCTACGAGCAATACGGCAAAAACAGAACCATAGAAGATTATTGGCTTTGACTTGATATAGGAAACTGATCGAATCGCAGTTGCGATAATGAGCAATCCGATCATAACGCCAATCAGCCTGTTGACGTATTCGAGCCAAGTTTGAAAGGCATTGAATTGGCTGGGATCATACTTCGTTCCGATAAGTTGGTCTGCACTTGTCGGTGGAATCCAAGATCCAAAGCATCGAGGCCAATCGGGGCAGCCCAAGCCTGCACCGGCAGCGCGAACCAGTCCGCCAACAAAGATGAGAAAGAACGTAGCAGCGATGGTAATGAGCGCAGTTTTTTGATAAGCGTTGAGTTTCATCGAAGCGAACTTGAGTATACACACCTGCATCAGCACGCAGCTTTAATCGCTCCATCGCCTGTCAACGGTAAACTGGCGTTTCCAATTCAATGTCAGATGGACTCGGTCGTCAATCAGCGGTAAGCACCGGTCAAGGCAACGGTGAAGCGGGTGTTCTTGGTCATAGCCGCATTGCACATCGGAAGAAAAAGGTCCCTTTTCTCGCGATGTGGTTGGCCGTTTCCGCATTGTCGATGATGTTTGGCGCGCTGACCATTCTGTATTTGGTGAGGCTTCAAGACAAACTCAATTATCCATTCGAGGCGCCTCATGCGCTTTGGATCAGCACGTTCTTTATTCTTGCTTCGAGTTTGACGCTGTGGTTAGGAACAAGAGCGATTCGGCGCGGTGACAGGAGCCGACTGTTTTTTCTTGCGACGCTGACTTTGTTTTTCGGGCTGTTGTTCTTGTTTAGTCAAGGCGTTGCGTGGGCCGAGCTTTTCAGGTCCGAAGTGTTCACTGCGAAGAATCCGTTTCGAGATCTGTTCTACATCATAACGGCTGTCCATGGGGTGCACGTATTGTTCGGTGTTGGGTGGCTCGGCGTGGTTGTATACAAATCGTATCGAGGCAGCTACACGAAAGACAGGCACCTTGGCGTAGAACTCTTTGACATGTATTGGCATTTCATGGGCATCGTCTGGGTTGTCTTCTTTGCCATATTGATGTTTCTCTAAGTATTCCAATGAGTGAAGAAAGAAAGTACAAATCGTCGTTTGTCGTAGTAGCGATCGTCCTTACACTTGCGATGTTGGCGACCATGCTATTCGTCCTTTACCCATTGTCGAAGCGAGTCTCTAAACTGCCAGATGAGACTTCATTAGGCGTGATCGGCGAGCTGCCGCCGTTTAGCTTAGTGTCGCACTCCGGAAGTGAAGTAAGCGAGAAGTCGGTTGAAGGCCAAGTGACAGTAATCGGTTTCTTTTTCACGAAATGCGAAGGCATCTGTCCAGCCTTGACCAGCGCCATGAAGCGGCTCGACAGCAAGTTTACGAACACGAATCGGCTGAAGCTGCTCCAAATTTCTGTCGATCCGACGAACGATACAGTCGAACGGCTCAAGGAGTTTGCTGCAGAAAACGGAGTTTCAGGCGATCGGTGGGTTTTGCTCACAGGACAGAAAGGGCAAGCAGTCTCCTTTGCACGAGAAGGGCTCAAATTGGGAGCAACAGAGGTTCCGGGAGACATTTTGCACAGCGATCGATTCGTCCTTGTCGACGCAAAAGGTCTGATTCGCGGTTACTATCGTCCGCTCGAGGAGGATGATTTCGACAGGCTTGTCAACGACATTCAGGCCTTGGTGAAAGAGGCAGAAGCTCTATGAGTGTTCAGGATATGCCGACCCTGGATGCAATCCTGAACAGCATTTGCACCGTACTTTTGATTGTAGGTTGGGTCCTCATTCGGCAGAAGAAGCGCGACGCCCATCGCGCTTTCATGATCTCGGCATTTGTTGTATCCCTGGCCTTCTTGGCCTGCTATCTTTATTATCACTTCCAAGTCGGCTCCGTGAAGTTCACAGGGCAAGGCCTGGTCCGTACGGTCTATTTCACTATCCTGATCAGCCACACGATCCTGGCAATGGTCGTCGCCCCAATGGTGCTCATCACTCTTTCGCGTGGGCTTTCCAAGAAGTTCGACAAGCACAAGATGATCGCCAGGTGGACTTTGCCAATTTGGCTTTATGTTTCCGTTACTGGGGTCCTCGTGTACCTGATGCTTTACCAATGGTTTCCGGCCGCCTGACGGCGATCATTGCGATTCTGCCGCCATTTGTGCGTTCAGGCTTGACTTTGTGAAAAGTTGCACAATGTCTGGTAGAATTTCGCAAGCAGCGAGCGTGCCGAAGCCTTGACTTCGGCTGCAAAGCTGAGGATATGATGGCAACTTCATCGGACATTCGCTTGCAGTTGGCCGCAAGGCAGCAGTCATTTGGCGACAATGGGGGCGAACGGCCGATGGATCAGGAGAAGACTCGGCGGTCTTCGGAAGGACATAGCGCAAGGATGACTCGATTCAAGCCCAGCAACACACAAGCTTGCTCGGGCCTTTTTGCGTCCCGCCATGCAAGAACGGAGGGCGAGTGATATGCCTCAGATATTTAGCCGCAGCGCGAACATCTACTCCAAGGCATCCATCGGAATTGCGGGATTGGTACTCGTGGCCGTCATCCTTATAGGGGGCAACGTCACTCCGTACACTCACAGGCTTCGAGTCGCGCTCGACCAGCCCGCGCCGTTCAGCCACAAGCACCACGTCGCCGAGCTTGGAATCGATTGCCGCTATTGCCACACGACTGTGGAAAAGAGCCCATTTGCTGGAATCCCGGCGACCGAAACGTGTTACACCTGCCACTCTCAGATCTGGACAAACAGTCCGTTGCTGTTGCCCGTTCGTGAGAGCATGGCCACGGGTGCGCCCATCGAATGGAATCGCGTCGCGAATGCGCCGGCGTTCGTTTACTTCGACCACAGCATCCATATCGCCAAGGGCGTCAGCTGCTACACCTGCCACGGCCCGGTGGATGAGATGAACCTTACGTACAAAGAGTTTGCGCTCGAGATGCTTTGGTGCCTCGACTGCCACCGCAATCCGGAAGCGTTCATCAGGCCGAAGGAAGAAATCTATAACCCGGCATACAAGGTACCGAAGGAACATGCTGCACTTGGCCGGCAATTGGTCGAAAAGTACGGAATTCAGAAGGAGCAACTGTCCGACTGTTGGGTCTGCCATCGGTAGGACCGGAGCCGCAGGACGCGTAAACAATGTCAGCAAGCAATAAAAACGACAAGAAATCGCTTAGCATCGGTGAGCTTCGCACAAGGCTTGCTGAAGGCGATACAAATCGCGTTTGGAGAGGGCTTGAGGAGATTGCCGAAACGGACGAGTTTCGAGAATTCGTCGAACGCGAGTTTCCCAGGACGGCTCCACCTTGGGCTGCAGCCATTGACCGCCGAAAGTTCCTCAAGGTAGCTGCAGCATCGATGGCCCTTGCCGGACTTGCAGGGTGCCGCAGGCAGCCCATTGAAAAGATCTTCCCTTATGTCCGAATGCCGGAAGGCTTGGTGCCAGGCGTGCCGGATTATTACGCTTCGACCGTAACCCTTGGCGGTTATGCGCACGGCGTTCTTGTCGAAAGCCACACAGGTCGGCCGACGTTCCTCGCGGGCAATCCTGAACATCCGGCAAGCCTTGGAGCGACGGATCCCTGGGTATCAGCCGCGATCCTCGACTTGTACGATCCGAACCGCTCCCAAACGGTCATCTTTGAGGGAATCATCAAGACCTACGAGGCGTTCTTGAATGCCGCCCGAGAGGAGATGAGTCGTCAAAAGGCGGTAGGCGGATCGGGGTTGCGAATTCTGACGGAGACTGTCACGTCTCCCACTCTGGCCTCGGAAATTCAGAAACTGCTCGCGGAGTATCCCGGCGCAAAATGGTATCAGTGGGAGCCGGTCAACCAGGACAACGCCACGAGGGCTTCGCTGGCAGTCTTCGGCAAAGCGGTCGACTGCGTCTATGAATTCGACAAAGCGGATGTCGTGGTGTCTTTGGACGGCGATTTTATGGGCGATGGCCCTGGCAGGATCCGCTACACCCGCGCATTTACTGACCGAAGAAGAATCCGAAAAGACACGAAGGAGATCAACCGCCTCTATTCGGCAGAGTCGACTCCAACGATTACGGGCGGAATGGCGGACAACCGCGTTCGCGTTTCACCGTCGAACGTGGAAGAAGTGGCCAAAGCGTTGGCTTCAGCAATCGGGATGTCGATGCAGGCTCGAGAACTCGATGCGAAAGTCGCGAAGTGGGTCACAGCCGCAGCTGCTGACCTTGCAGCGCATCGCGGACGCTGCATCGTTTATCCAGGAAGAAATGCAAGTCCTGCGACGCATGCCATCGCACACTTGCTTAATGAAGCACTTGGCAATGTCGGCATAACAGTAAAGAGAGTCAGCCCAGTTGCCGCGAAGCCAACAGTTCAGACTGACGATCTTCGGGCTTTGCACTCCGAGCTGAAGGCGGGCTCTGTCAACGCTCTGCTGATTATCGGGGCGACTCCTGTCTACAATGCGCCAGCAGATCTGCCATTTGCCGACCTGCTCAAGAGCGTTCCGTTCACAGCCAGACTCGGAACCTACGCGGACGAGACTTCCCTCTATTGCCGATGGCACGTACCGATGGCTCATGAATTGGAGACATGGGGCGATGCTCGCGCCTTCGATGGGACGGTATCCCTGATGCAGCCTTTGATCGAGCCGCTGCTCGGCGGAAAGTCGCCGCTCGAAGTATTGTCGGCAATCAGGGGTGACGAAAAAGCAGCCGACGATTTGGTGATGCGGCATTGGCAGTCCGCAACGGGACTGTCGGGAGAAGCCTTCAATGCCCAATGGAGAAAGTGGCTGCATGATGGAGTGATTCCGAATTCTTCCGCTCAAGAAGAATTGGTGGTCGCTGATCCGGGCGGAGTCTCTCGCCTTGCGATGGCTGCAGGATCAGGGCTGGAAGTCGCATTCCGTCATGACCCAACGGTTTTCGACGGCAGATTCTCAAACAACGCGTGGCTGCAAGAGCTGCCCAAACCGCTCTACAAAACCACGTGGGACAACGTGGTAGCGATGAGCCCTGCGACGGCTGAGCAGTTGGGCATTGAACCGGCCAAAGAAGGCCGAAATGGAAAGGGCGCGGTCGTCGATGTCGTCGCCGTTAAGTACCAAGGACGAAGCATCGAAGGGCCTGCGCTGGTTTTGCCAGGCCATGCTGACAACTGTGTAACGCTGACGTTTGGATACGGTAGGAAACTGGATACTCTGCGCGACGCAGGCAACACGCCCGGATACAGTGCGTATGCAATCCAAACGTCAGAGTCTCCGTCGTTCGGAGTAGGAGTAGTCGTCGAGCGGACTGGCGCGAAGACCGAAGTCGCACAAGTGCAATTCCACCATGCGATGGAAGTCCCCGGCATGGAAGGCAGGGCGTTGGTTCGGCCTACGACCATCGACGACTTTGTTGCGCATCCGGATTATGTCCATCATGTGGGCCAACATCATGGTCCTCCTGTTTCGCTCTATCCAGATCGTGAATACAACGGCAACAAGTGGGGCATGGTCGTCGATACGAGCGTTTGTACTGGTTGCAGCGCGTGCGTGACTGCGTGCCAAAACGAAAACAACATTCCGCCAGTTGGCCGCGACGAAGTCACCCGTGGTCGCGAAATGCACTGGATTCGAATTGACCGCTACTTTTCCGGCAACGATCTCGACAACCCAGAAACGCATCACTTGCCGGTCATGTGTCAGCACTGCGAATTGGCGCCCTGTGAAGTCGTCTGCCCAGTTGCTGCGACAACGCACGATCACGAAGGCTTGAACGTGATGACATACAATCGGTGCGTCGGCACGAGGTACTGCTCCAACAACTGCCCGTACAAAGTCCGTCGCTTCAATTACTTCGAGTATTCGGAACAGAACGTTACTCCGATTCACAAGTTGCTCATGAACCCGGACGTTACCGTGCGAAGTCGAGGTGTCATGGAGAAGTGTTCGTACTGCGTTCAGCGAATCAACGAAGTGCGAAAGCGCGCCAAAAAAGAGAATCGGCCGATCCGTGATGGTGAAGTGCAGACTGCTTGTCAGGCAGCTTGCCCAGCGAAGGCAATCTATTTCGGCAATTTGAATGACCCTGAAGCAGAAATCACGAAGCTTGCCGCAGAACCTCACAACTATTCGTTGCTCGAAGAGATCAATACAAGACCGCGCACAACGTATCTTGGCAAAGTGAAGAACCCCAATCCCGAACTCGGAGGTCAGGCGAAAGCGGATCACTAATCCACAAGAGCCTAAACATTCATGCAGACCTTAGAAGAGAAGATCGGAAAACACGAGTCCGACGCAATGCTGCCTGAGCCGATGATCGATGGCGAGCACGATTACGGTTCGATCACTTCGAAGATCGACTCCATCGTTCTTACCAACAAGTTTGCTCCTGGTTGGATTTTCGCGCTCATGCTTGGAATGGGGGCGCTCGGCGTCATGGTATTGACGCTGGCATTTCTCGTTTTTGTTGGTATTGGGTTGTGGGGCGTCAACATTCCTGTCGGTTGGGGATTCGACATCATCAACTTCGTTTGGTGGATCGGTATCGGCCACGCCGGAACTCTTATTTCAGCGATCTTGTTGCTGATGCGCCAAAGGTGGCGAACATCGATCAACCGACTTGCGGAAACGATGACGCTGTTCGCCGTCATGTGCGCCGGCCTTTTTCCGCTGTTCCACACAGGTCGCCCTTGGGTTGCTTATTGGTTGTTCCCCTATCCGAATGCACTCGGCCTTTCACCGCAATTTCGAAGTCCGCTCGTTTGGGACGTTTTTGCAGTCTCGACATACCTGACAGTCTCTGCACTGTTTTGGTATATGGGGTTGATTCCCGACATCGCCGGGCTAAGGGACAAAGTCAAGAGCCGCGTAATGCAAGTGACGACTGGCATGCTTGCTATGGGATGGAGAGGGTCGGTTGCACACTGGCATCGATACGAATCTGCCTACTTGCTACTTGCCGGACTTTCGACTCCGCTTGTCGTGTCGGTCCACTCCATTGTTAGCTTCGACTTCGCCGTCTCGATCCTTCCGGGTTGGCACGCAACCATCTTCCCACCATACTTCGTCGCAGGTGCGGTTTACGCCGGATTCGCGATGGTGTTGAATTTCGTCATTCCGATTCGCAAGTGGTACAACCTCGAAAGCTTTATCACAGACAAGCATATGGACTGGATGGCGAAGATCATGCTAACCACAGGTCTGATCGTGTTCTACGGCTATGTGATGGAAGCATTCTACGCATGGTATTCGGGGAACATTTATGAGTGGTACATGATGTACAACCGAGCGTTCGGTCCTTATATGTATCTGTACTGGGCGCTCATCTTCTGCAACGGACTTGTGCCGCAGTTCCTTTGGTCTAAGAAGATTCGCTTGAATATGCTGTGGCTTTGGATCATCAGCCTGATTGTCGGCGTGGGTATGTGGCTTGAGCGATTTGTCATCGTGCCAGTCAGCCTCCACCGCGACTTCATGCCTTCCAGTTGGGGCATCTACAATCCGACGTTCTGGGATATCTCGATGTTCGTTGGAACGTTCGGCCTTTTCATAACGGGCATGGTGCTTTATTTCCGATTCGTTCCGATGATCCCCGTTGCCGAAATGAAGCACCAATGGCATCAAGAACATGATGAAGCGCACGCTTCGGCAGGAGGAGGGCACTAAGCGATGAGCCACGCTCCAGCAAAGGCTGTTCCGACCACATACGGATTGCTAGCTTCATTCGATTCGTCGGAGAAGTTGTTCGACGCGACTCGAAGGGCGCGCGAAGCCGGGTACGTCGCGATGGACGCCTACGCACCGTTCGCAATCGAAGGTTTGCCGGATGAACTCGGTTCGCGTGACGATCGAGTCCCGTGGATTGTTTTCTTTGCAGGAATCACCGGCGCGGCCCTTGGCTTTTGGATGCAGGTTTACTTCCATGCGATCGACTACCCAATGAACATTGGGGGAAGGCCCGACATCAGCTGGCCTTCGTTCATCCCAGTAACCTTCGAATGCGGAATTCTTGCAGCCGCAACAAGCGCACTTGTGGGGATGTTGGTTCTGAATGGACTTCCAAGGCCCCACCATCCGTTGTTTGGCGCAAAGACATTCGAAAGAGTCATGAACGATAGGTTTTATCTCTGCATCGAGGCGACAGATCCGATGTTCGACAATGCGAAGACAAAGGAATTCCTTCAGGGACTCGGCGCCGAAGCAGTCGAGGAGGTAGCGCCATGAACCGGCTGATACTGGTTCTAACTGCGGCTGCTTGCATCGTCATTGCGGGATGCCATCGCGACATGTGGGACCAACCGAAAGTAACCACACTACAAGAGTCGGACTTCTTTAAGGATGGCTCCGGAGCGCGAACGCCGGTTGAAGGAACCGTTGCTCGCGGAAAGCTTAACGAAGATAGCCTCTTGCACGATGGTATTGAGAACGGCGCGCCTGCTACGAGGTTTCCATATCGAATAACGAAAGAGATTCTGGAAAAAGGCCGAGAGCGCTACGATATCTTCTGCTTGCCTTGTCACAACCAATCAGGCGACGGATTCGGAATGATCGTGCAACGCGGATTCCAACAGCCGAAGCCGTTTACCCATCCGTCGGTTGTCGAAAGGCCCGTTGGCTACTACATCGGCGTGTTGCGGTTCGGATTCGACAAGATGAACGGAATTGAAGATCCGAACTTGGCAGACAAAGTTCACCCACCGCTTGGAAAAGCGATGAACGCAGATGAGAGATGGGCGACCGTTGCCTACATCCGAGCGTTACAACGCAGCCAGAACGCAAGAGTTTCCGATGTTCCGCAAGAGATCCTGCCGAATTTAGACAAACCACAAGACGAAGGAGGCAAGAGTGATCACTAACGACGCTTCTATGCCTGGCCTCAAGCGACTCCAAGGTGTCGGACTTGCGCTCGGGGTGATCGGACTCGGATCCATCACGTACTTCATCATGTCCGGTACAGAAGGGGCGTGGGGCTCTTATCTGTTCGGATTTATGGTTTGGATGAGCATTACGTTGGGTTGCTTGGCGCTCATGCTCCTTCAGAATGTAACACGAGGAAGCTGGGGAGTCGCGCTGATTCGATTTTGGGACAGCGGCGCATCTAACTTAATCTTGATGGCCGCATTGATCGTGCCGATCCTATTGGTTGGCTACAAGGAGCTCTATCCGTGGGCCGACCCATCGGTCGTTGCTGAAAACAAAATAGTCGCTCACAAGGCTGGCGCATATTTCAAGGATGGTTGGTTTGCGATTCGCGCCGCCGTTTACTTCTTCATTTGGATATTCGGATGGTATTGGCTTAGCAAGAGATCGCGCGACGAAGATGCGTCCGGCGACCCTAAACTCGCGAACTCCAGGCAGTCGTTTGCTGCACCTTGGATCGTCTTGTTCATCATTTCGGCCAACTTCGCCATCACGGATTGGGCCATGTCGTTGGAGAAGGAGTGGTTCTCGACCATTCTGGGATTGCTGTTCGTCGTTGGTGTCTCGCTTAGCGCGATGGCACTCGGAACCTTCTTCTTGGTGTGCGCGCGAGACACCGAGCCGTTCAAAGGCAAGCTATTCAAGAATCAGTGGAAGGATCTCGGTAACTTGCTCTTCGCAATGACGGTCCTTTGGGCCTACATGTCGTTTTCGCAGTGGCTCATCACTTACTCAGGAAACCTGCCAGAAGAGATTCCCTACTATTTGAAGCGAAATGAAGGTGGTTGGCAGTTCATCGGCGGAACGTTAATATTCCTCCATTTCATGTTGCCATTCTTCTTGTTGCTTTCGAGCAGACTGAAGCGAACGCCTACAATGCTCGGAGCTGTCGCATTGTTCATTGTCTTGATACGACTGGTCGATGTCGTTTGGACTGTCGTGCCATCGCTGGGACGTCAGACGCTCTCCCTAACGCTCGCAGACGCCACCGCCGTCGTTGGCATCGGGGGTTTGTGGCTGATGGTTCTCGCGTGGCGCTTGCGCACGACGAATCTCTATCCGAAGTATGCAGAGCTTCCAAAGCCTGCAGAGGCGCCGAGTCATGCATGACGATCAAATGAAGGAAGAAAAGCACGAAGCCCCGATACTGGGCTCGAATGGCGAAGAGATCGACGAGGAACATGACTTTCTCGACGAGCCGCCAGGCGACCCAAGCTTGGGCTACGAAACCCAGGAGTTCCTCAAGCCCAGGCGCGTGATCTCGTTTGTTGCCTTCCTTGTGATCATGGCTGCATCGGCGATTATCGGAATGATCTACTTAGAGCGCTGGTGGGCAGGCCCTGCCGGGCCGGAGGCAGACCCGTCGCCATTTGCAGACAGCAGAGGCCGACTTCCTAATGCGCCACTCTTGCAGCCGGACCCCCAGATCGACATGGACAAACTTCGTGAGATTGAGGACAAACAGGTCAATTCTTACGGATGGATCGATCGCGACAGCGGCGTGGTTCACATACCTGTCGATCGAGCGATGGATCTTCTATTGCAAGAAGGTCTTCCATATCGCGAAGAGGGAACACCGACCGCGCAGCCTGAACCGACCGAACCAACCGTGCCCGCACAGGAGGATGAGCTGTGAGTTGGCGCCGAGGTCTTTCGACTTTTGCAACGATCGTTGCAGTTGTGGGTTGCTTCGCTCAGTCGACACCTGGCTCCGGGCCAGGCGAATCTCTTGCGGCGAGAATTGCGATCAAACAAAAACTCGATTCACAGATTCCACTCGATCTCACGTTCAAGAACGAGAGCGGCCAAGAAGTCTCGCTTGCAAGTCTCTACCGAGGCAAACCGGTGATTTTATCGCTGATTTACTACAAGTGCCCGATGCTGTGCAATCAGGTGCTAAATGGCCTATTGGCTGCAATGAAAGTGATGAAGTTCACTGCAGGAAACGAGTTTGATGTCGTTCTTGTCAGCATCGATCCACGAGAAACGCCAGAAGTTGCGGCCAAAAAGAAGGAAGCCTACATCGAGAGCTACAATCGTGAAGGTGCGGTCGATGGATGGCACTTCCTCACAGGCACTGAATCTGACATTCAAAAGCTGGCAGACGTAGTCGGTTTTCAATACACGTATGATGAGAAGTTCGACCAATATGCTCACGCCGCAGCAATCATGGTCACGACACCCGGTGGGAAACTATCGAAATACTTCTACGGAATCGAGTTTTCAGCGCGCGACTTGAGATTGGCGCTCGTCGAGGCTTCGGAAAACCGAATCGGCACACTTGTGGACGCGGCCACGTTGTATTGTTTCATTTACGATCCATCGACGGGATCGTACGGTCTCGCCGTATTCAGGCTGTTGCAAGCAGCAGGAATTCTTACCCTGTTGATCCTTGGGACTTCGATTGTGATCATGGTTCGCAAAGATAAGCGGCGCAAGTCGGCCGATGCAGGCGAAGGGATAAGTGAAGGTAACAAGTAAATGAATGGCATCCCGTTCTTTCCAGAGCAAGCGTCAAAAGCCGCACATGAAGTCGACCTGATTTACTACCTGTTGACTGCATTGACGATTTTCTTTTCGCTTGCAGTCTTTGCAGGGGTGCTGTACTTCGTAATCAAGTATCGAGCAGGCTCGAAGGTCGATCGGCATCATCCACCTAGTCACAATATGAAGCTGGAATTGGCATGGTCGGTTATTCCCCTGTTCATGTCGCTTGCGGTCTTCGGATGGTCAGCAAAACTCTTCGTGGAAATGCAGAAGCCGATTCCGTCCCGAGATGCGCTCGAAGTCATTGTTATCGGCAAGCAGTGGATGTGGCATCTCCAGCATCCGACAGGCCAACGAGAGAACAACACGCTCCACATTCCGGTAGGCAGGCCAGTGAAGCTCACAATGATTTCACAAGACGTGCTGCATAGCTTCTACATTCCTGCTTTCCGAATCAAGATGGACGTCATCCCTGGTCGTTACACAACGATGTGGTTCGAAGCCACTAAAACAGGGACTTATCATCTGTTCTGTGCCGAATTTTGCGGTACGAAGCACGCCGAAATGATCGGATCGGTTGTAGTCCTTACGCCAGAAGAATATGAGCAGTGGCTCAAGGACAACCAATGGGGTATGCAGTCGCAGCAGCGAATTGAAACGATGGCCGAACAGGGCGCGAAACTGTTCACGAGACTTGGCTGCAACGGTTGCCATGCGCCAGGCTCCGAAGGTGGGCCACCGCTTGCAGGAATGTACGGCACACAGCGCGCACTGACGGATGGCAGATTTGTCACAGCGGATGACAACTACATTCGAGATTCGATACTCGAGCCGCAAAAGATGGTGCTGTCGGGCTATGAAGACAAATTCATGCCAACTTCGCCCGGCATCGAAGAGCAGCAGATTCTTCAATTGATCGCCTACATTCGCTCGCTGAAAGAGATGCCGGCAGCAGCAGCGCCAATCAATCGAAATGAGGCAGAAGGATAATTCATGAGCGCAGCAACTACATCGCAGCATAAAGGGTCAGTGAACTATCTAAACTGCGACTACTCGCTTAAGTCGTGGCTGACGACGCTCGATCACAAGAGGATCGGACTTCTGTACTTGATTGCCATCCTGATCTTCTTCTTGATCGGCGGATCGATGGCCTTGATGATTCGTTATGAATTGCTGACACCTGAAGGCGACTTCTTGATGTCAGACACTTACAACAAGACGTTCACGATGCATGGCGTCGCGTTGATCTTCTTCTTCCTCATCCCGTCGATCCCCGCGGTTCTCGGCAACTTCCTCTTGCCGCTCATGCTCGGCGCCAAAGATGTCGCCTTTCCAAGGCTGAACCTGCTCAGCTGGTATGTCTTCATGGCTGGCGCCACGCTCGGAACCATCGCGCTTGTTGCGGGCGGCGTCGACACCGGTTGGACGTTCTACACGCCGCTAAGTTCGACATTTGCCCATGGAGCGGTTGTTCTCGCCGTTTCTGCTGCGTTCGTCGCAGGCTTTTCATCGATCATGACGGGTGTCAACTTTATCGTTACGATCCACATGATGCGCGCTCCAGGATTAACGTGGTCGCGACTGCCGCTGTTCGTATGGGCGCATTACGCGACGAGCCTGATCCAAGTCTTGGGCACCCCTGTCATCGCGATCACACTGTTTCTGGTTGGTGTGGAGCGAGCGATCGGCATCGGGATTTTCGATCCGAAGCTTGGCGGCGACCCTGTTCTGTTCCAGCACCTTTTCTGGTTCTATTCGCACCCAGCCGTCTACATCATGATCTTGCCCGGAATGGGTGTCATCAGCGAAGTCATCGCTTGCTTTGCCAGGCGAAGAATCTTCGGCTACGACTTCGTCGCTTATTCAAGCCTTGCCATCGCCGTACTCGGGTTCTTCGTTTGGGGACACCATATGTTCGTGAGTGGCCAGTCGATGTATGCAGGCATGGTCTTTTCGGTGATCACGTTCTTGGTTGCGATTCCATCCGCGGTGAAGATCTTCAACTGGACGGCCACGCTCTATAAAGGATCGATCCATCTGACTGCGCCGATGCTGTTCGCGCTTTCATTCATGGGGCTATTCACGATCGGCGGCCTAACGGGTCTGTTCTTGGCGTCGATGGCTGTGGACATCCACCTTCACGACACCTATTTCGTCGTAGCGCACTTCCACTACGTCATGGTTGGCGGTCAAATCATTGCGTTCCTTGCAGGGCTGCACTTCTGGTGGCCGAAGATGACCGGAAGAATGTATCCGGAAGGACTCGGCAAGTTGTCCGCACTCGTGACGTTCATTGGATTCAACCTTACGTTCATGCCGCAATTCATCTTGGGGTACATGGGCATGCCACGCAGGTACCACAGCTATCCAGAAGAATGGCAAGTGCTTCACGTGCTGTCATCGGCGGGCGCATCCGTGCTTGCCGCAGGCTTCCTTCTAACAATTGGCTATCTGATATGGTCCCTGTGGTACGGGGAGAAAGCGTCTGCAAATCCTTGGGGGGCGAAGGGTCTCGAATGGCAAGTGCCATCACCGCCTCCGACCGAAAACTTCGAAGGTAAGCCGATCGTGAAAGAAGAGGCCTACCACTATTCACCCGAGTTGCACGAAGAGGAGAAGGAGTATGAGCATGTCTGAGGCGCATGTGAGCGACACGCATCTTCCCGTCGCGCATCAGTTCGAAGACGAAGAGCAACAGTTTCAGTCTTACTCGCTGGGGATGTGGGTGTTCCTCGCTCAGGAGCTGTTGTTCTTTGGCGGACTATTCACAGCGTTCATCGTTTACCGGCACATGTACTTCGACGCGTTCGTCGCAGCGCATCACAAGCTCGATTGGAAACTTGGCGGACTTAACACGCTGATTCTGCTGACAAGCTCGCTTACGATGGCGCTGGGCGTTCGCACTGCGATCCTCAATAACTACAAGGCGACGATTGGATGGTTGCTTGCGACTTGTGCGTTGGCGTTCGGCTTTATGGGAGTGAAATACGTCGAGTACAGCTCGAAAATCGCTCACAATCTTTGGCCAGCAGGCGACTTCGTTTTCAAACAAGAAGGCATCGACGCGGGAGGCGCCCAGATCTTCTATGGCTTGTACTTCACCATGACGGGCCTTCACGGACTCCACGTGCTTGTCGGGATTCTGATTATGGGTTGGCTCGTCTTTCGAATCTACTTCAAACGCAAAGAAGTCGTCGATTACATCCCTATCGAACTGACCGGCTTGTACTGGCATTTCGTCGACCTGGTTTGGATTTTCTTGTTCCCGTTGCTTTACTTGATCGGATAAGAGGTTTGAATGATGACTGAACACAAAATGCCCGATATCAAGACCTACGTCATAGTCTTCCTTGCATTGGTGGGCCTCACTTTCTTCACTGTTTATTCCGCTCTCAATTGGCACGTAAAGCTTGGGCCGTTGGATTTGAATATAATCCTTGCCATTGCAATTGCCTGCACCAAAGCAGGATTAGTCATCGCTTACTTTATGAATCTCAAGAACTCCAGCAAGCTTGCCAAGACTTGGGCTGGCGCGGGACTCTTCTTCCTCCTAATTATGTTCGTCTTTGGGCTCAGCGACTTTGTGAGTCGTTGGTTTACAGTGGAAGGCTGGTAGGCTTCGACAATCGATTGCGGCGATGAAATCGCCCGATGTCATCATTGTCGGCGGCGGGGCGGCTGGCATCATCGCTGCTTGGAAAAGCGCGACACTCGGCGCAAAGACCTTGCTGCTTGAAAAAACGGAACGTCTCGGAACGAAGATCCTAATTTCGGGCGGTGGGAAGTGCAACATCACCCATGACGGTACAGTCGAAGAAGTGCTGCAAGCCTTCCGAAAGAATGAAGCCCAGTTTCTACGTCCCGCGATGTATCGCTTTACCAACTCCGACGTGCTTGAACTGCTTACTTCGCGCGGACTTGAAGTCTACACTCGCCCTGACAACCGCATCTTTCCTTTGCACGGAACCGCTAAGGACGTGATGAAGATTTTCGAATCGTGTCTGCGAGAAGTGAATGTATCCGTACTGCTGAGAACACCTGTAAAAAGATTGATTGCAGCTGCGAATCGGATTGAGGGAGTGGAAACAGCCAACGGCAATTTTTACTGCCAAAGAGTTGTGATTGCAACTGGCGGCAGCTCGTATCCAAAGTCTGGAACGACGGGCGACGCATGGAAGTGGCTGCGGGAACTTGGTCACAAGATCGTTCCGATTCGCGCGGCGCTCGCCCCGATGTACATGGAGATTGAAAACCAGGGGGACTTGTCCGGGATTTCGATTAGAGACTGTGTGCTCAAAGCGCGGCAACGCGGCAAAGAGATCGCGAGGTGGCGCGGCGACCTCTTGTTCACTCATCGCGGCGTGTCCGGTCCGACCGTACTCGGCATTAGCAGAATTGTCGCAGAGCAATGGCACATGGGTCCAATCATGCTTGAAGTCGACTTGCTCCCGGATAGCTCATTCGAATCGGTATCAGAAAAGATCAGCGGCTATAGGCAATCATTTCCAAAGCGATCAGTTGCAAGATTCCTTAGCGAGCTCATTGCTGAGGGCTTGGTGCAAGCTGCGCTCCAGAGCCGACAAATAGTTGTTCAAGCCTCAATGGGGACACTTGACAGAAAGACTCAGAATCGACTTGTCGAGCTGATCAAAGGTTGGCAGATCGGAGAAGTGACGAGCGTTCCCCTCGAAAAAGGAGAGTGCGTCGCTGGAGGTGTGTCACTCGATGAAGTCGATCCGCACTCGATGCGTTCTTCGAAAGTTCAGGGGCTCTATCTCAGCGGCGAAGCGCTGGACATCGCAGGGCCTGTCGGCGGATACAATCTGCAAGCAGCGTTCTCAACGGGCTTCGTTGCAGGAGAGACTGCAGCAAAAGATTGTGAAACACGATAGCGGAGCGATCGCGATCGACCTCGGCGCATCCAGCGTGCGCTTTGCTGCAGGACGACTTGCTGAAGGATCCATTGAGTTCGAAGTCATCGACCAAAAGCCGCACAAGACTCGAATTGAATCAGGCCGAGAAGTTTGGGATACTGCGTTCTTCATCGAGTTCTGCCACAGGGCCGATCAATTTGGAGCTTCACATTTTCACAACTGCACCATTGGAATTGATTCATGGGGGGTCGATTTTGGATTTACGGAATCTGGCGAGTCTGTCGCTCCGATTGTTTGCTATCGCGATCCTTTCCACGCTGTTATCTTTGATGAGTTCTCTGAATATCGCAACGAATTGTTCAAGCTGACAGGCATTCAGCATCAACCGTTCAATACGCTCTATCAAATGATTGCGCGCAAGCGATATGGCGACGACACGAGCAGGAACTGGCTGTTTCTCCCATCCTGGCTCGCGGCATCGCTTGGAGCGGGACACTGCAATGACACGACGATGGCATCGACTTCTCAGCTGTTTCGTGCCGATGCGAGCGGTTGGTGTGAGCGTGCATTCGAGATAGCGGAAGTGCCTGTACCGAACGCTATTCCCGCTCCTCCCGGCGATGTGCTTGGATCGACCCGCAATGGCGTACAGATCGTACAAGTAGCTGGACATGACACCGCTTGTGCGATTCACGGGCTTGGAGAATTGCGAAATGACCAAGCTTACATTAGTTTGGGAACTTGGTCTCTGCTGGGTTGCATACTCGATGAACCGTTGATAAGCGTTGAAGCTGAAGAAAGTGGATTTTCGAATGAACGATCTGCTGACGGCAGAGTGCGCTTTCTTACTAACGTTGCCGGCTTTTACGTCGTCAACAGGTTGCACGAAGAGCTGGGCATAGATAAGTCAGTCACTGAGTGGATCGAAACCGCGACAGCTACAGATTGCTCTTTGGACCTGCTGGACAAAGCGTTCTTCAATCCTGAATCGATGGTAGAAACGTCGCTTCGGATGCTGGAACGACATCCAACATCTGTCGAAGAGTGGGCAGGTATTGCGCTGCTCAGCATCGCAAGATCGAATGCATTGCAGTTGAAGAACCTCGAGCGGATCGTCGGCAGAGACTTCACGGAAGTTCGAGTGTGCGGTGGACCAAGCTCGAGCAAAGTCTTCTGCCAACTCCTTGCCAATGAAATCGGTAGAAAGATTCTATCCGGTCCGCAAGAAGCAACTATTCTTGGAAACCTTGCGATGCAACTAAGGGCGGATTATCAAGTGATTCAGCGCAGCTTCCAAAAAGCTGTCTATGAACCGCAATATTAGGGCAAACCAATGATCTTGTGGATTTGGAGACTCAGTCGCCACTTTGGATTCCGCAAGCAATACTCGGTCGCTAATTGTGTGTTCTCTCGGAGTTGAGGGTCGTCCATTGGCTGGAGAAAAAAGTGCTCAAAGTCTAACGATTCGTACTTCTCAGGTTCTGCACCGACTTGTGGATACACGAGTTTCAATTCTGTTCCCGACGTTTGCACGAGCTGGGCCTTTGCTTTTGGACTGACTGTCAACCAATCGATTCCATTTGGCGCCCGGATCGTTCCGTTTGTTTCGACTGCGATCTCGAACCCTCGATCACGAATTGCTGCGATTAACGGATTGTCGAGTTGCAAGAGCGGCTCTCCTCCTGTGAACACTACAAGGGGACGGCTGCCATTGGGGCACTCATTTCGAATTGCTTCTGCCAGAGCGCTCGCCGAATCGAACTTAGCTCCCCCAACAAAGTCCGTGTCGCAGAAATTGCAGATAGCGTTGGCGCGATCGTCTTCGCGTCCAGACCACAAGTTGCATCCAGAGAATCTGCAAAAGACGGCGGGCCTGCCGGATTGTGCACCTTCCCCTTGCAGCGTGTAGAAAATCTCCTTGACGCTATAGATCTTGCTCATACGTAGTTCGCGTAACGAGTTGGGTCAGCGACGCCAGCTTCTGCAAACCCTTTCTTGCGCAACAAGCAGGCATCGCAGTTTCCGCAAGCCACTCCGACGTCGACCGGGGAGTAACAGCTCGTCGTTTGCGAGTAGTCCACGCCAAGGCGTGTCCCCAGCTTGATAATCTCCGACTTCGTCATTTCGATTAGCGGCGCCTGAATGGCCACAACGGAACCTTCAACGCCGACCTTCGTGGCAATGTTCGCCAACTTCTGAAACGCATCGATGAACTCGGGTCTGCAATCGGGATAGCCGCTGTAATCGAGAGCATTGACTCCAATGAAGATGTCGTTTGAACCGGTGACTTCTGCGTATGCCAACGCCAATGACAAGAAGATAGTGTTCCTTGCTGGAACATAAGTTGCGGGGACTTCATGTCGATTGAGGCTGCCTTCGGGTACATCGATATCGTCCGTCAGCGCAGATCCACCAAACGCTCGAAGATCTAAGCTCATGACGAGCGGCGCTGCGACCCCGAGTGACACCGCAAGTCGCTTTGCGCATTCGATTTCAAATTCGTGCCGTTGGCCGTAACGAAAAGTCAGCGCGAAGCACTCGAATCCTCGACTTTTGGCTAATGCCAGTACAGTGGCCGAATCGAGCCCGCCACTGAGTAAAACGACGGCTCGCTTGGTTTGAGCGACAGTCATGGGTTTCGAGCTATTTTGAGCTATCTGCCTTTTAGGATAACGGGCGTCGTCGACACCCAGCACCGAACGCCTTCTATCTCGTATTCAGCTTCTCCGAAAAGCGCCCGAAACCCGCTTTGGCCGCGGGGAGCAGGAGGGCTCAATTGTCCTCCTGAAGCAGCTCCAGAAACTCGTGTCCAATTGGATTTGGAGAAGTCCCGATCCTCGGACTCCGCCAACCATATCGCAGTTTGAGTTGCACCGGGTGCACGAAGCATAAGGGTTGCGCTAGAACTGGCAAGCGAGTCATCGCTGCCGGTCAGGATCCAGTTCCAGGTCAGATTGGGCATAGGCCGGCCGGACATCGTTGCACGAGTGAATGCGGCAAGGCTTCCGTGAACGCGAGACTTGTCTCCAAGCCCATGCCCGCTGTTAGGGACATATAGGACGGACTTGGAGCCAGGCAGCCTGTCCCAATAAAGGGTGATCGCATTGATGGGCCAATACTCATCGTTCGATCCCAAGATGATTAGTTTGGGCATTGTCAGCCGGTCCCTATAACGCCAGGGATCGACCCGGTCGAGAAGACGCTGCGCGCCTGGACTGGACACGAGGTCTGGCAGCCCTCTGCTCGTGTATGGCCCGAGCATCGGGCTGTAGCGCCCCCACATTTGGCTTTGCAGTTCGAGCTGCCTTGGAAAGTCCAGGAAGTCGAAAACCATCGGCGCGATCCCAATGACTCGCTTGTCGATCGCGGCCGTTAGGTAAGTCGTCCATCCGCGCTTGCTTGCTCCCGATACGACGAAGTCCGATACCTTATGCTCAAGCTTCAGCTGCGAGTAAGAGGTGATGGCTTCCATTGCCTTGGCAGCGGATTTGACCATCGGAAATAGCAAAGGCCAGTTGTCGTCCTCAGTTTTCAAGAATTCACCAAATGTTACAGCGATAAGATCGTCCTCTCGCAGGCCGTCGAGCAGCGGCTGATTTGGAACGTCATAAAGGACGGCAACCGTACACCGGGCAAGCTCGACAATCTTCCATGCGTCTTCCATGTCCCGGTCCGCTGGTCCGCGGTCTCCCGTAATGATGAGCAGGGCCTTTCCAGGGAAATCGTTCCTGGCTGGCACGTATAGTTCAAGGTCGTGCACCCACTGCTTCCCTTGCCAGATCTGTGACCTCAGCCTGAGGTTGTGGACCGTGCCAATCTCCGCAGTTTCGACTGCCCCAGCGGAGAGGGCGTATCCCCCATCGATTTTGTCGACGAAGGCCTGCAACGGGGTGGTCTGCTGCAGAAGTGCAATGGCAAGGAGTAGGACCACGCCTATTTGACGCCCGTCGCTGAGCCTTAGTTGCGGAAAAGGAACTGGTCGAAGTCGCCCTCTATGCTTCGAGGAGCTGTGGTCATCGCCTCGACTGCTTGGGTTTCGAGCAACGGGATGATCTCGCGCATCCGCTCAGCGGTGTCCGTTATCTCGAGCAGGTGTTGCTTCTCCAAAAGGGACAGGTGAATGCAGCCCGCCATCGCGAACGAAAGCGCAACTGGATCGTCCGTGTAGTTGATCTTGAGGTTGACGTTCTTGTGGCCGAACAGGGCGCTGATCTGAAGCCCAAAGGCGTCTTTGGCCCGCTCGATCAGAGTCTCATGCTCCGGTGTCTCATCCCACTCGAGCTCCACGATGGGTTCCACGAATCCGACCAAGTGTCCGTCTGACTGTTCAAGCTTTCTGATCCTGAAGCGCCGCTCTCCCAACGCCGTCAAGTGGAGGCCCCCGTCAGGCAGGGTCGAGTGCTCCAAGATACGGGCGCTCGTACCGACCATGTAGGGCGTCACCTCGGGGTCCCCGACTTCATCGCCTTCTCGGATGAGCACGACCCCAAATGACCGGTCCTCTTCGATACAGCGGCGAATCATGCGGCGATATCGGTCTTCGAACACATGGAGCGGGATGGCCTGATACGGCAGAAGGACCGCATGGAGCGGAAATAGCGGCATCTCTTCGAGGTCGCGGCCCATAGATGGTACAGCCTTCAGTATAACAGAACCATAAGATAGGCCGGGCCCAACCAGGCAATCCTGCTCGGAACAAGAAATCAGGGGGGTCGGTCGGTATAATCGAACTTCATCTTGACGCCAGGCAGTCAACGATTGGAGATGGATACCCAAATGGAAGAGCGGGGAAAAACCCCAGAAGACGTGTCTGCGCTTCAGCGACAAATTGAGCAGCTAACACAGAAGCTCAGTGAAGCTGAAGCGACTATTGATGACCTAAACAAGAAGTCGCAAGGCTCTGCACGGGCTGCCTCCGAAGTCGAGGAAATTGCCCCGATCAGCGAGCTCGACAGCACGCTGAGGCGGCTTGTCCAAAGGATCGCAATGATCCTGCAAGCGGACAAGGTTCTGATGATGTTCTATGACCGCGAGGCTGGCGAATTGATGGGTATCCCGCCGGCGTTCGGCATAGACGAAGACATTCTCGGAATGGTCAGGATGCGTGCGACGCAAGGCGTTTCGGGAGAGGTCTTCAGAGAGGGGAGACCAACCATCTTCCATGATGCCGTTGAAGACGAAAGAACTGTTGGCGACCCGTTTGCCATTCTCCATGTTCAAAACGGAGTGACGGTTCCTCTGGTCATTGAGAAACGCGACGAGGAAAACCGCGTTATCGACCGGACAACTATTGGCGTGCTTCACGCGTTTAACAAGCGCCATGGCGAAGACTTCAACGATGAAGATGTTCGCTTGCTTGAGCGAATGGCCAAGAGCGCAGCTTCAATCATCTCAAACCTTAGGCTTTATCAAGAGATCGTTGAAGAAAAAGAAGAGCTTCTGCACACGTTGGAATCATTGTCTGCAGGCATCGTGCTTGTGAACACAGATCGCCGAGTCATGCAGATGAACGCCAGCGCCCGAACTATTTTCAACGTTGGAATGGAAGCCATTGGCTCTGAGCTAATTTCGATCGTAAAGGATCAGTCGGTCTCAGACCTCATTGGAAGCGGACTGGAGGGAAGAGATTCGGAGCCAATTGAGATTGCGCTTACGACTGATGGACGCCAGGAGCGCGTCTTTCAAGTACAGACAGCGCAAGTTAAGAGCGAAGAGGGAAGGCTGATTGGTGCCGTTGGCATCTTCAACGACGTAACCGAACTCAAAAACATCGAACGCATGAAGAGCGCGTTTGTCGCAACGGTTTCGCACGAACTCCGCACTCCGCTAACTGCGATCAAGGGCTTCATCAGTACGCTGTTAATGGACGACACTTTCCCGGAAGAGGACCGACGAGAGTTTTATACGATTATCGACCATGAGTGCGATCGACTGACGCGACTCATCAACGACCTGCTCAACATCGCACGCATTGAAGCAGGAGAAAGCCTAAAGCCAACTTACGAAGCAGTCGATTTGATTCAGCTTGCCAGAAAGGTCGTTTTGATTCAAAGACAAGGGACCGCTAAGCATGAGATCGTGCTCGAAGCGCCAGAGTCGATGCCTGAAATTATCGGCGACAGTGACAAAATCGATCAAATCCTTACGAACTTGGTGGGCAACGCCGTCAAGTACTCGCCCGGCGGTGGAAAAGTCACAGTCAAAATAGAGGTCAAGGATCCGGATGTGATCATTTCCATTAGCGACCAAGGTATCGGAATTCCAAAGGATCATCTTCCAAAAGTTTTCGAACGATTCCATCGAGTTCACACCGAAGACAACAGAAAGATCTATGGAACGGGCCTTGGATTGTTCCTCGTCAAGCACTTGGTCGAACAAATTCATCTTGGAAAAGTGTGGGCCGAATCTGAACTGGGCGAAGGTTCGACTTTCTTTGTTCAACTTCCTCTGAAGCTCGACGTCGCGAAAGCAGAAGACATGAACAAGTAGCCCGGGCGTCAATTGATAAGTGCTCGACCGAAGTTTCATTCGCAGTAATCCCGACAGCGTCCGCGAGGGCGCTGCACTGAAGCGCATCGAAGTCCCGCTCGATGAATTCCTTACAGTCGATGCAGAGCTTCGCACCCTAAAGACTGAATTGGACGGAAAGCGAGCTGAATCGAACGCGACTGGAAAGACGATTGGCGAACTGATGCGCGCCGGAAAGAAGGATGAAGCGGCAAGCCACCAAGACCGTGGCAAAAGTTTGCGCGAAGAGATTCAGTCTGGAGAAGAAAGAGAGCGCGAACTCGAAGCCCGCTTGCTTGAAATCGAATTGCAGATTCCCAATATGCCGCATGAAAGCGTTCCTATTGGAACAAGCGAAGAAGACAACCAAGTCGTGCTCGAATGGGGAGAAAGGCCAAGTTTCAATTTTCCGCCGAAACCGCATTGGGAGATTGCAGAGTCGCTTGGAATTATCGATTTTGCAGCGGGTTCTAAGGTTTCCGGAAGCGGATTCATCGTCTATCGCGGATTTGGGGCACGGTTGCAGCGAGCACTGTTCAACTATATGGTGGACTTTCAAACGCAGCAGCGAGGCTACGTCGAGATTTATCCGCCCTTTGTCGTGAATAGGGCATCGCTTTTGGGAACAGGTCAGTTGCCGAAATTCGAGGAAGACCTTTACTTGATGGAGCGAGACGATTTATTCTTGATTCCGACCGCTGAAGTCCCGGTCACAAACATACACCGCGACGAAATTCTGGATTCCGAGCAGCTTCCGATCAAATACGCTGCGTTCTCCGCCTGCTTTCGTCGCGAGGCTGGCGCGGCTGGCAAAGACACACGAGGGCTGTTGCGGGTTCATGAATTCGATAAAGTCGAACTCGTAAAGTTCTGCACCCCGGAGTCAAGCTACGCAGAGCTTGAAACGATGCGTGGTGACGCTGAGGCTGTGCTTCAATCGCTTGGACTGTGCTACAGGACCGTCATGCTTTGCACAGCAGAACTGAGTTTTTCGAATGCCAAGTGCTATGACTTGGAGATTTGGGCTCCCGCGATCGAAAAGCATCTCGAAATCAGCAGCGCGAGCAACTTCGAAGCCTTTCAAGCGCGTCGAGCCAACATAAGGTATCGATCAGAACAAGGAGCGAAGCCGCAGTTCGTTCACACGTTGAATGCGAGTGGAGTAGCGTTGCCCAGACTGATGGCGGTGCTATTAGAAACGAATCAGCAAGAGGATGGCAGCGTCAAGATTCCAGAGCCTTTGCGGCCATATGTCGGTACTGACGTCATTCCAGCGAATTAGCCGTCTTCGACGGCTTTGCGAAGTTCTTCGTCGCTCATCGCTTCGATTCGCGATGTCATGTCGGCAAGTTCTTGTTTGTGCTTTTGAACCAATTCTCTTCTCGACTTTCCGATAAGGAAAGCGATCATCTGCTCTCTTGTCTTCTTTTCCAGTTCGGGCACCGGAGTAGGCTTATGCTGGTCGTCAATGGCAACAAGTGTCGCTGTACAAGTATTCGTGTGGCGATAAGTCTTCTCTTTGAAGTTTTCCGCATGAACTTGCACTTCGACTTGAACGCTTGTCCTTCCAACATAGACAACCCTTCCGGTCATATGCACGAGTTCGCCAACATAGATCGGACTGTGAAAGTCAACTCTATCGAAGCTGGCAGTGACACAAGTGCGCCCAGCGAATCGGCTCGCAGTCACATACGCCACTTTGTCGAGCATTGCCAGAATCGTCCCTCCAAACACATTGCCCAGGAAATTGGCCGATTCAGGTGTCATCAATTCCGACATTCGTACTTCGGAGGGTCGAGGGTCTTTGTTCACTGTGCGTTCTCCACTATCTTGATGAATTCGTCCGCGATAAGACTTGCTCCACCGACCAGAACACCGTCGATATCGGGTTGAGAAAGCAACGCCTTCGAGTTGTCGGCTTTGACGCTCCCGCCGTATAAGATGCGAATTGACTCGGCACACGATGCGGAAAACAGGTCTGCGATCATTTCGCGAATGGTTCCGCAGACGCGATTTGCCTCTTCAGGATCGCAGACGTTGCCAGTTCCAATTGCCCAGATCGGCTCATAGGCAATTTCGACTGTTTGCGCATCCGAGATTTCCAGCCCATCAATAGCGGCGGAAACCTGCTGAAAGATCACACTTGCAGTTTCGCCTGCGCTTCGCTCGTATTCAGATTCGCCTACACAAAGAAGAGGACGCAGTCCTGCGCGAACAAGGGCTGCGATCTTGAGCCGAATCGTGGAATCGGTGTCAGAGAAGTAATCCGATAGTTCTCGTTCGATAGTGGTCGCGCCAAACCTGCCGCGTTTCTCGCTGTGGCCGACGATGCAATAGGAACAGCCAGCGTCCCTGAGCATCGGTGCGGAAACTTGGCCCGTAAATGCGCCGCTTTCGATCCAAAACACATCTTGCGCTCCAAGAGCGATATGAGTGGATTGAATGGCATCGTGTACGATGTGCAAAGCGGTATAAGGCGGAAAGAGTGCGATATTAATGCCTGGATGTTTGTTCGCAGACTCCGCAATCCTAGCAGCGAGTTCAGCCGCCTCAAGATAGGTGCCGTTCATCTTCCAATTGCCTGCTATTAGTTTGCGGCGCGACATTCGCTTCGATTGTAGCTTACGGATGGGTAAACTCGCTGAAGAGGTGTCATTTGGCTCTTATCGTAGATGTAAAGGCGCGTGAAATCTTGGACAGTCGAGGAAACCCGACGTTGGAAGTCGATGTCGCTCTCGACGACGGCAGCTATGGAAGAGCTGCCGTTCCAAGCGGAGCGAGCACTGGCGCACACGAAGCAGTCGAATTGCGCGACGGTGATTCTTCGCGCTATGGCGGAAAGGGTGTGAGAAACGCGGTTGACAATGTAAATGGACTCATTGCAGCGACGTTGATGGAGATGGAAGCCGCCGACCAGGCACATATCGACAAAACACTTGTCGATCTCGATGAGACTCCCAACAAATCCAAGCTCGGGGCAAACGCAATCCTCGGCGTTTCGCTCGCAGTTGCGAAAGCTGCAGCAGAAAGCGCGGCCTTGCCGCTATACCGTTACATCGGCGGCGTCGCCGCATCGCTTCTCCCCGTTCCGATGATAAATGTCTTGAACGGAGGCAAACACGCAGACAGCAATGTCGACTTTCAAGAGTTCATGATTCTTCCCGTCGGCGCCGAAACATTCTCGGAGGCGCTGCGAATGGGAGCAGAGATCCAGCACAAGCTGAAGTACGTGCTATCGTCAAAAGGTCTTTCGACTGGCATTGGAGACGAAGGCGGCTTTGCTCCAAATCTCGAAAGCCAAGACATGGCATTTGATCTGCTGATCGAAGCGATTGCCCAAGCAGGATACAGTCCGGGCAATCAAGTACTGCTCGCAATTGATGCCGCCAGCACCGAGTTCTATTCAAACGGAAAGTATGTGTTCAAGTCGGGTGATGTGAGAGAGCGCAGTCCCGATCACATGGTCGAATACCTTTCAAATCTTGTCGATAATTACCCGATCATCAGTATCGAGGACGGCCTTGCTGAAGACGATTGGATCGGCTGGCGAGTGCTTACTTCCGCAATTGGCGACAAGTGCCAGTTGGTCGGCGACGACCTCTTCGTGACGAACACTCTGCGCCTTAAGCGCGGCATTGACGAAAACTGTGCCAACAGCATCCTGATCAAAGTCAATCAGATCGGCACTTTGACTGAGACGTTGGAAGCCATCAGCATGGCGACCAAAGCGGGCTACACGTCCGTAATGAGCCACAGGAGCGGCGAGACCGAGGACTCCACGATTGCCGATCTCGCGGTCGCTGCCCGCACCGGACAAATCAAGACAGGGGCGGTTTGCCGCAGTGATAGGGTTGCCAAATACAACCAGCTGCTTCGAATCGAGGAGATGTTAGGCGATCAAGCTCACTATGCTGGCAGGGGGGCCTTCGCACAATGGGCGCATCGATTCGCAGGCTGATTTCAGTCTACAATTAGGCAAGGAGCAGCCAAGGAAGGTATGCCCCGAAAGACAAAGATCGTTTGCACGCTTGGCCCGTCGGTCGATTCGCAGGAGCGCATCAAGGAACTGATCGAGGCTGGAATGAACGTGGCTCGCTTGAATTGCAGCCACGGAGATTGGCCTACCCGAAAGAAATGGATACAGTGGGTTAGGGCCGAAGCGCAATCAGCCGACACACACGTTGCGATTCTCGTCGATCTGAGCGGCCCAAAATTTCGACTGGGCGACATTGAAGGCACGCTGGATGTCCACAAAGGAGACATTCTTGAAGTTGGCTCTGGAGTGGGATTGCTGCCGATTACCGCACCAGAGATTCTCGGAAAGCTCGTTCCAGGTGCAACGTTGCTCGTTGGCGATGGTGAGATTTCATTCAAAGTTAAGTCGAGAGAAGAAGATCGCATCGTGCTGCAAACGTTGTCGGGTGGAGAAGTCATGTCTCGACGCGGAGTTACCGTCATGGGCGCGACGTTTGACGTTCCGGCGATAACGCCAAAGGACGTCGAGGACGCGAATGTCGCGGCTGAAGTCGGAGCTGAGTACGTTGCAATGAGTTACGTGCGTTCTGCGGCTGACGTCACGGAACTTGGCGCAATACTCGAAGAGCTTGATCCGACCATTCAAATCGTTTCTAAAATTGAATCGAAGCAGGCAGTTCAAGATATCTCGAACATCATTCGCAATAGCGATGCGGTTATGGTCGCTCGCGGCGACCTCGGATTGCAGTTGCCTATCGAAGATGTCCCACTCATTCAAAAGCGCATCATCAGTTTATGCAGAGAAGCAGGAAAGCCGGTTATCACTGCGACTCAGATGATGGAGAGCATGATGGTCAATCCAAGACCTACGCGGGCCGAAGCGAGCGACGTAGCAAACGCCATCTTAGACGGAACCGATGCGATCATGCTAAGCGGTGAAACCGCAGGTGGCGCGTACCCCATTGAAACTGTGCAAGCCATGAGCCGCATTGCAGACAAAGCTGAGAAGAGCCCGGAGTTCTCGCGACTGATTGAGTCGCTCGAATGGAAGAAAGCTGGCGATGCGACAGAAGCCGTCGCCAGAGCTGCATGCAAAATCGCTGGCGACCTCAATGCGAAAGCGATTCTTTCCTTTTCGACAAGCGGTTTCACTGCACGGATGGTGGCGAAGTTTCGACCAAAAGTTCCGGTGCTATGTGCGACCTATCGTGAAAGAACCGCAAGACAAGTTGCGCTGCTATGGGGCGTGAACCCCCTGTTGACGACCGAATTCCATGACACGGAAGAGATGATTGCGAAAGGATTCATCGCTGCGATCGACAAAGGCGTGCTGAAACCAGGAGATGTCGTCGTCATTACTGCTGGCATTCCAGTCGGGAGACCAGGAACAACGAATTTAGTCACATTGATGCAAGTTTCGGATCCGAGGAACAAAGAATGAAAAGAGCGATTGTCGTGCTAACAGCGTTATTCATCGCAGCAGCTGCGGCTGTTTTTTTCAACGTGAACACTTGGGAGCACTTACAAGAACAAAGAGCGAAGAAATCCCAAAGCGATGCCCGAATGCAGGCGGCTGAAGAGGAGAGGGCAAAGTTGCTTGAAGAAAAAGCCGATCTCGAAAGCCCGCGCGGACGCGAGGCGCAAGCGAGAAGGGAAGGCTACATCAAGCCAGGCGAAGAGCCGCTAAGAACGGTCGACTAACTTGTCTTTGCCTTGTCCATCAGTTCCGGAATTGCCTTGAACAGATCCATCACGAGTCCGTAATCGGCAATCTCGAATATCGGCGCATCTGGATCGGTGTTGATTGCAACAATTACTTTGCTGTCTTTCATTCCGGCGATGTGTTGAGTGCTGCCGCTAATACCCGCTGCGATGTAAAGTTCGGGGGCAACGATCTTTCCCGTTTGGCCGACTTGCAATTCATTTGCTGCGATACCGCTGTCGACTGCTGCACGAGTTGCTCCGGCCGCACCACCGAGCCGATCAGCGAGGCCGCCGATGAGTCGTTCGAATGTCTCTGCGTCCTTCAGAGGGCGTCCGCCAGACACAACAACCTTCGCTTGAGTCAAGTCCGGACGCCCCCCCTCTTTGGCGCTGACTCCAATCCGCTTCGTTCTCAATTCAGTCTGAATGGCCAGTGACTTTTTGGCTGATGATCCAGACCTTTCGGGAGTGGAGAAAGCCGTACCTCGAACAGATGTTACGAATCGTGGACTGGTGACTCTAACCGTTGCGAGTACGTTCCCTGCATACATCGGCCTAACGAACGTATCTTCGGAAACGATCTCAAGAACGTCCCCGACCATCGGTCGATTCAATGCTCCTGCCATACGCGCCCCAAAGTCTTTTCCAAACATACTCGCTGAAGTTGCGATGACATCATAACCTTCGCACAGCTGACGGAGCGATTCGACCAATGCATCTGCAGGCGGCACCTCGAAACTTTCTGCACTTATTGCTGTCGACGCGCCTAAGTCTGTCGGCGCCTCTTCACTCAAGCAAAGCAAGTCGAAAGGCTTCCCGTACTTTTGTGCGAACGCTGCGAGCGAAGTCGATTCTGCCACGTCGAGCGCGATTGCCAAGACAGTCGCCATCAGATAGCCGCCCCCTTTTCATTTCTAAGCGCTTCAAGCAATTCATCGACTGACGCAACCTTGCGCCCAGAGCTGCGCCCAGCCGGCTGCGACATCGATAGCACCTCGACGTTGCACTCTGCGGTCGCGCCAAGATCGCTAAGCTCGATCTTATCCAGCGGCTTTGTTCGGGCCTTTATGATTCCTGGCAATGCGACATAGCGCGGTTCGTTGAGCCGCAGATCCGTGGTGATGATGCAAGGAATTGGCATTTGCAGAGTTTCTTGGCCCGTATCCGTCTCGCGTGTTACCGTCGCTGTGGAATCAGTCAACTCGACTTTGCTCGCAAAAGTGGCTTGTGGCCAGTCGAGCAATGCAGCCAGCATTTGGCCTGCTTGATTGGCATCATCGTCAATCGCCTGTTTGCCCATGATCACGAGATCCGCTGATTCGCGCTGCACGACAGACTTCAAGACTTTCGCTATTCCGAGCGAGTCGAACTTCTCGACCGTTTCGACGTGAATTGCTTTGTCTGCACCGATAGCCAGTGCTTTGCGCAGTTGTTCCTCACACTCTGCTGCTCCGATGCTGACTACCACGACTTCGGAACCAGATCGTTCTTTGATTCGAACTGCTTCTTCGATAGCAATTTCGTCGAATGGGTTGATTTCAAACTTCAATCCTGTCGTGTCGATGGCAGAAGAATCCGCATTCAATCGGATTCTTGCATACGGATCAGGAACTCTCTTGATCGGAACGAGTATCTTCATAAATCAGTTGTTCAGGGGCTTGCCGGTTTCCAGCATATGTTTCATGCGAACAATCGTCATCTGTTTGGAGATCAGCTTTAGAAATGATTCGCGCTCCATGTCGAGTGCGGCCTGATAGGAATCGGGTTTTGTGAAAATGTGTTTTATTTCCTCAGCGATCGTCGCCCCATATTCTCCGATTGTGCCTTCTTTTCGCAATCGCTCGATTTCGTTGTCGATCATGCCTCTGGCTTGGGGCGGAGTCGGCAGCCACACTGGTGGAGGAAGAGTTTCAGGGGTTGTATGAACCGCCTTATAGACGAGTTGATCCGGATTGACCGCGCATTCGTCGATTTCTCGCAAGAAGTGCGCTTTCTTGGCGACGCAAGCCGAGACTTTTGTTCCAGCCGCAAGCAACGAAAAGGCTTGCACGAGCATCTTTGGATCACCTTGAGTTCTGTGTCTCATCAATGTTGTGCCGCCGCCGGCAGGCACCAAGCCAACGATAGATTCCGGAAGACCGAGAAGTGCTTCTGGATGCGCGATAACTTTTTGGCAATGCACCGCAAGTTCTAACCCGCCACCAAGAGCGAATCCATGAATCGCAGCGACGCTCGAACTTTTTCGAAGGAGCTGGCCACAATCTTGCAAGTCGACTAACCATGAATTGATAAGATCGAACTTGCCTTCTTCAGCTGCTGCAAGAAAGGCATTGAGGTCATAGCCGACTGAAAACGCACGACCGTCGTTGGCAAGTGTAATGCGCTTATCAGGGTTTTGCTTGAGTACAGTCACCAATGCAGCGATCAACTTCGGATTCAGCGCATTCATCTTTGTTCGAAATTCGAACACGAGCCCGCCCATTCCATCATCTCTAACAACCCATTCGTCATGGGTGTCGATTGACTTAAAGGTTGCGATACTTGCAAAGGCGGGATTCTCGACGGGCAAAATGTGGCGTTGTTCCTCGAATGAAAGCACTCCACTATCGGCATAAAAAGGGGTCTTTTGTTTGAGTGGCGCACTCTTCCAATAAGATTCGAGAAAGTCATAACCGATTTTGTCAATCAATTCGAATGGGCCATGCTCCCAGCCAAATCCCCATTTCATAACGCAGTCAAAGTCCTGAACGTTGTAGGAGACTTCTGGACCGATGTTCGCTGCATATTCAAGAATCGGCGGCAAATGGGCGCGAAGGTACTCCCCAACTTCGTCTCTTTTCGTCAACGCGATTCTCAAACGCTCGCCTATCGGCTTTCTAATAGTCTCATCGATCGTCGCCAGTGACATTTGTTCGGGCTGCCTGTAACCGCCATCAGCGAAGTCGTAGACCAAGAAGTCTTTTCCACTCCGTTCGTAATAACCGCGTCCGGACTTGGACCCTATTCGTCCGGCTTCGATCAAGCTCCGCATGGAATTCGGCAATTCCAGAACGTCTGTTTGGGGGTCGTTTGGACACCGTTCCTGGATGTTTCGAGCGATGTCTTGCATGATGTCGAGCCCGATCAGATCGGCAAGACGAAACGTCGCAGTCCTCGGCCGACCAAGAAACGGCCCCGTAATTGCGTCTGCCAATTCGATCGAGAAGTGCAGCTTCTCGCATGTGTGAATGGCTTGGAAGAGACACCACATTCCGTATCGATTCGCAATAAATCCCGGTGTGTCCTTGGCCACAACGACTCGGCGCCCAACTCGATCTTCTAAAAATTCAATGTAAGCACGAACCGCATCCGGATTTGTCTCTTTCGTTGGAATCAGTTCGATCAACTTAAGGTATCGCGGTGGATTGAAAAAGTGAGTGCCGATAAATCGCTGACGAAAAGAGTCAGACATTCCCTCTGCAAGCAGCCGAATTTCCAGACCGCTCGTGTTAGTCGAGATCATCGCGTCCTTGCTCAGCACTGGCTCGATCTTCGCGTACAGCTCACGTTTGAGATCCATCTTTTCAACAATGGCTTCGCACACCCAATGGACATCCGCGATCTGCTCAAGATCTGTATCGATCGAACACAACTTGACGCGAGCAATCGCGTCGTTGTCATAAAAATGTGGCGGTTTTGCTGCAAGGGCGCGGTCAAAAGCTGCTCGTACCGATTCTTTCGAAACATCGAAGAGCCGGACATCGAAGCCGAGATTCGCAAGGTGAGCGGCGATCCCGCTTCCCATCGTCCCCGCGCCCAGGACAGCAACCCTCTCGGCGCTCAGCCATGAATCGAACATTTAGGAGAAGGGCCCTCCAGGCCGACGCTGAGAATACCCCGGACTAACCTAAAGACCCAATTCGCTCGCGCTGTGCATGACAGATTGCGATGGCCAGTGCGTCGGACGCGTCATCGCCCAGGACAGACCCCTGAAGGCTTAGCAGCCTGGCTACCATAAACTGCACTTGCTTCTTGTCCGCTGATCCGTTTCCGGTAACGGCTTGCTTGACTTCTGCTGGTGTGTAATCGATCCACGGCAAATCGCAGTGCGCGCACGCGAGCATGACAACGCCGAGCGCCTTCGACACGTCCAATCCCGTTGTCTTGTTTGACGAAAAAATCTGTCTTTCGCTCGCAATACAATTGGGTGCAAATCGGTCGACAAGCTCTTTGACCTTGTCGTAGATCTGTGCAAGCCTGACCTCCATTCTGTCGTTCGCGTCAGTCGTTAGTGTCCCGAATTCGATGCTTACGAGATCCATTCCAACCCTATCGATCAGGCCGAAGCCTAACCGGCCATATCCGGGATCGATTCCAAGAATTCTCATGTTCTTTTGAATCGCCTCATGAGTTCATCGTAGCTGAGCGTGATGGTGATCGGTCTACCGTGCGGGCAAAGGTAAGGGTTCTCAGTCTCTGCAAGATCGGCGACGAGCTTTTCCATTTCTGCAATGCTCAACGGGTCGTTGGCTTTTACCGCCATTCGGCAAGCGGCGGTAATCCAAATCTTCTCCCTTGCATCGGAAGGTCTCAAACGGCCGCCCGACGCTGCCAACTCTTCCGCTATATCCCTCAGTGTTTTCATAAAGTCCTTGCTTGTGAGTGCGCTTGGAATCGAACGCACTAAGAAGTCGTTTGCACCGAAGGATTCAATTCGGAAGCCGATGGCAGCAAGATCGTCGAGGTACTCGCCAACTTGCAATGCCAGACTTCTGTCGAATTCAATGGGCACTGGGGTAAGCAGTGGCTGCTCTTCAAGAGGCGCTCCCGACTTCAATCCGCAGAGATATTCGTACAGAACCCTTTCATGGGCAACGTGCTGGTCGATGATGGCAATGCCTCGGCGCGTTGTCGCAACGATGAAAGTGTCGAGAGCCTGACCCAGAATGCGAAAGTCTTCGAGCAGGTCGAGAAAAGGAAATCGCGAGCGTTCTTCAGGTTCGAGCGGCTGGCGGAACAAGTGGCCAACGCTTTCTGATTCGGCAAGAGCGATTGCCGCCGTTTCGAGCGAAACAAGACCGAAATGTTCCGCTCCAGTATGTTGAGCAGACGGGAAAGTTGGTATCACGCTGGGCATTAGCCCGTGTTCCATCAGGCCGCTCTTGATGGCCATCCGAATCGCATCGAAAACGGCACCTTCTTTGTGGAACTTCACTTCCGACTTTGTAGGACTGACATTGATGTCGATCTCGGACGGATCGATCGAAAGCGACAGGACGGCGACCGGATACCGTCGCTCTGGAGTAAGCATTCGATAAGCTGCGTCGATCGATGCGAACATCGTCTTTGAACGAACAGGCCTTCCATTGACGAACAGGACTTGATGCGACCGCGTTGGCTTGTTCACATGAGGCGGGCTAACGAACCCCTGAACACGAATACCAGAAACGATCGTGTCGATCTCCGCTAACGACCGTGCCAACTCCGCCCCCCATACATGCGAAAGCACTTCGAGTAAATCTCCCGAACCGGTCGTTTGAACAGCGACGTGTTCACTAAGCCTCAACGAAAAGGCGATGTGCGTATAAGCCATCGCGTATTTGCCGACAAGCTCGACAATCGCCGAGGTCTCGGTAGCGTCAGTTCTGAGAAACTTCAGCCTCGCCGGTGTGTTCTCGAAGAGGCGTTCGACAGTGACATCCGTGCCGCGAGCCCCGGCAACCGTCTCCTGAGCGACCTTCTGCCCATATTCGACTTCAATCCTCGTTCTCGCACCATCTTCTTCAGCTGAAGTGATTGTCGTTTTCGAAACGCTGGCGATGCTGGGAATGGCTTCACCGCGAAAACCAAGCGAAGTGACTTTCAGCAGATCTCCCGCAGCACGGATCTTGCTCGTTGCGTGCCTTTGTAAGGCGAGCTCGACATCCTCCGGGGACATCCCGCTGCCATTGTCCGAAACTTGGATTTTTTCTTTGCCTGCGCCTTCAATGGTGACCTCGATTCTGCTTGCCCCCGCGTCGATAGCGTTCTCAATCAACTCCTTGACGACGCTGGATGGCCTCTCAACAACTTCGCCAGCGGCGATCTGATTGATCGTATGGCTGTCAAGGAGAGCGACCTTGGAAGGCACACCGAGATGTTACCGTTCTTGCGGAAGCCAAGGACGTTAAGGTATCTTGCGCGTTCCTGCCCATTCAGGGCACGAGGAAACCCCATGGCAAAGATCTGTCAAGTAAGCGGCAAGAAGGGCCTGAAAGCCCGCCACATTCGACACCGGCATTCTGGCCAGTGGAAGTTTCGCGCGCCTCGCAAGAACCGAATCCAATACCCGAACCTCCAGACGGTAACGATTCAGACCCCGAATGGGAAGGTGCGGATGACCGTGTCGACCCGCGTCATGAAAAGCCCCGAATTCCAAATGGTCGTTGCGGGGCTAAAGCCGATTCCCAAGGAGTGGCTTCAAAAGCCGAGCTACGACTAAGCCCCCCAGGTGTCTCTTTCGATAAGCGGCCAATTGGCCGCTTTCTTACTTTTTGATGAGGCGCGCCAGAGTTGCCTCCAAGATCGCAGGTGTTTGGGCTGAAACACTAAACACGAGCGCCTCCCGATAAACGCGCTGAGCGTCGCTCGACATCGAATTGCCCTTACCGGAAGACGCCACGACCCCTGCATGAGAGCAGCGTCCGGCTAGCTCGATGGCCCAAGCTCGTGCGCGCAGGCTCCGCTCCAAATTCCCTTTGTCGCCCATTGCGGCATAGGCTTCGGTGCGGCAATCATCCAGTTCCGCCTGCAAGGCACTTGCGGCATCGAGGATTCCAGCGAGTGGTTTACTCTTGTGGGCCGCGAGGACGATGTCGATCCCAGCCTGTGCGCAGCCGAGCGCAAACGGGCTTTGGAGGGCAAGGTTCAGGCTGTCATTCTCGTGGATCCAATCCGGCGGCCGAATGTGAATAATCGCTTCGTCTGGCACGAAGTAACTGTCGAGCGTCGCCGAAATCGTCTGTGCGACCTCAAGCGCAGCGAGTCTCATCACCTGACTGGGCTTAAAACTTCGAGACGGCTTTAGCTCGCCGATGCCCCAGGCGGACTCGCCCGAAGGCAGCGTCCCTGCGAACACGCACCACCCAAAGATGCCCCAGCCGGTGATCCACGGCGCCACTCCATCGAACACATAGCCGCCGTCCACTTGGGTTGCGGTCATCATCGGAGGCCCCGGCCTTCGGAGCTGGGAGAATGCGATGCCCATCCGAACATTTCCTGAAGCCATCGGAGGCAGAAATCTCCTTTGCGCTGCAACGTTCGAGCTGGAGGCGATAAAGCCGCAGGCGCTTTGGTGTTGAGTTTGAAGGAAGGCCAACGCTCCCGATGCCCGGGCAGACGCCTCTTGGAAGTGTCTAAAACTGTTGTCTTTGACTCCGTGGCCTCCGTGCTCAACCGGAACCCTTAGCCCGAGCAGCCCGAGTTCAGCCATTCGGTCAAGCGCAGCGACAAGGGCTGTCAGCTCTTGGTCGATCTGGTTTGCGTTGGGCCGCACTTCATTGACAAAGAAGTCCTCTGCTGCTCGAAGCACTTCTTCACCAGCATCATTCCGGTCAGGAACTGTCACAACGGTGAGTTTACGCCCTACGACGAAACGGCTCCGAGTGGGGTACGGTCGAAATCCTTGTCGTGATAAGAGTTTGGATTGCACTAATCTGCTGCCTTGCAGCCTTTTCGGTTGGCTGTCGAGAGCCGCAGCCCAGGATCGAGCGCACAACAGGGCCGCCTACCGCCCAGCCTTCGGTCCCGAAATCGGCCAAGGAAGCGATATCTCACGCCATCGCTTCCCTTCAAGTTGCCGGGATTCCTGAACCGCCCCTTCGTCCAGGTGTGACTCGAACAGACCGCGAACGCTACCTGTTGGCAACTGCGAAAGCGGTTGAAGCGATGCGTTTCTTTGCGAACTATAAAGGAGATCCTGAGCCCGCTGGACCTGCGTTGATGGCTCCAAATCGCACAGAAGAGGTCGCGGCCCTTGCTCCGGTATTGGCAGTCGAGCTTGCCGACTCGATCGACCGTTCAGACCCCAAACGCGCGGCAACTGCTTTGCAGGCCGCACTGAACTATGCCGATTACGTGGCCCGTGAGTCGGTTGCTGGTGGTGTGACCGCAGGAACAGTCGCCGACTTCCTGACGATGGCGGTTCGAACGACCGTCAAGCAAATCGACCTTCAAATGAACGAAGTGCTCCGCGAGACCTTGGCTCCCTTTCTTGCAAGAAACGGAGTGGGCGCGGATGCGCGGAAAGCCGAAGCTGCGCGACTGAGAGCGTGGGTGCTATCGATGAACGCAGAGGGGCCGCCGGTCCCAGTAGAAGCGATTCTGAGCATGCTGCGCGAAGCGGGAATGCGCAAACCGGTGCCTGCGGAAGTCGCCGAGTCGCTGCAGAAGTTCTCAGAGCGGCACTCGCCGTCGCCAAATACGATCCCCGCCGAAGTTGTCATTGCCGAAGCGCGAATGGCAATTGATTTGGCCATCTCGATGCTCGATGCAATCGACGAGAAACTCCCGCTACCCAATGGTAGCATCGACGTCGAAACGCATCCTGTTGCGAGCTTGTTCTTTGCGCGCATCAATCCGTTGTCTAATCAAGCCGGAGACATCGGCAAACTTAGAGAAGAAGGGCTTAGAATGATCGAACTGGCGATTCGTCTCGCGCAGTTGCACGAACTTCCCGAGAAACTCGAGCAATTCGATGAGAACGCAAAGAGTCCATTCAACGGGCTTCTCTATCAATACCGCACAGTTGACGGTGGATTCGAGTTGGAGCGTCCCAGAGGCGAAGTTGCGAATGGAGCAGCCCGATGATCGCGAGAATTCGCGGTGAGGTCGCTGAGACTGGCCCAGGCTACGTGGTCGTGTTCGCAGCAGGAGTCGGTTATCAGGTTTTTGTCACAGATAGGACTTTGGCAGCTGTTCCTTCAATCGGGAGCCAAGTCGATCTTTGTACTCGGCAAATCGTAAGAGAACATGAAATTGCGCTGTTCGGATTTGCTTCGACATCGGAACGGAGGCTATTCGATCTGCTCACGACCGTCAATGGTTTAGGGCCTCGCCTTGCGTTGTCACTGATTGGTGCCGTCGGAGAAGAAGGAGTCGTCGGTGCGATCTTATCGAGTGATTACAAGCCATTGGTCCGCGCACAGGGAATTGGTGCGAAGCTGGCGCAACGTATTTGCGTGGAGCTTGCCGACAAGATTCGCGAAGAGTCGCTGTTGGGTCGCATTGGCGTTGGTTCGAAATCACCGCTCGAAGATGTAGTCGAAGCGCTCGTTTCACTTGGGATCAAAAGAACCGAAGCGGAACGGGCAGCAAAACAGGCGGGCGAGGATGCCGAAACCGATGACACCGCAGAGCTTGTTTCCCGTGCGCTAAAATTCGCAGGCAAAAACTAATGAGCGAAGACAGGCTGGTCAGCGCCGTTCAAGGAGAAGAAGACGCGAACTTCGATATGACTTTGCGTCCGCGACGCCTTGAACAGTTTGTCGGCCAAGAAAAGATCAAGTCGAACTTGTCAGTTTTCATCAATGCCGCAAAGTCGAGGGGTGAGGCGCTTGATCATGTCTTGCTTAAAGGTGCGCCAGGTCTTGGCAAAACGACTATCGCGAACATTATCGCCAATGAATTGGATGTTCCCATTCGAGTTACAAGCGGGCCAGCAATCGAGCGGCCCGGCGATCTCGCCGCGATTCTCACAAATATGCAAGAAGGCTCCGTTTTGTTTATTGATGAGATCCATCGGCTCGGACGCGTCGTCGAGGAAATTCTGTATCCGGCGATGGAGGATTTCAAAATCGATATCGTGATCGGAAAAGGTCCCGGTGCGCGAAGCATAAGGCTCGATCTTCCGCGATTTACAATCGTCGGCGCGACGACTCGTGCAGGGCTTTTGACAGGGCCGCTGCGAGACCGATTCGGAATCGTCCACGACTTCGAGTTCTACTCTGTGGACGCATTGAGGTTGATCATTAGGCGATCTGCGTCCCTTTTGGAGTGCGAGATCGCGCCAGACGCTGAAGAAGAATTAGGCGGTCGTTCGCGTGGGACTCCGAGAATCGCCAACAGGCTGCTGCGTAGAACGCGGGACTTCATGTCCCACCTGTCAAAGAAGTCCATTGACCTTGACGTCGTGCAATTCGCACTGCAGCAGCTTGAGATCGACGAGAGTGGTTTGGATCGAATCGACCGCTCGATTCTTTCATGCATTGTCGAGCGATTCAATGGTGGCCCTGTCGGAGTGGAAACGCTTGCTGCGACAATCTCAGAAGATTCCGGGACCGTAGAGGAAATGTACGAGCCGTATCTGATTCAGCAAGGATTCATTCATCGCACTCCGAGAGGCCGAGTCGCTGGAGAACTGGCATACAAGGCGCTTGGAGTTCCATTCACGAAGTCTGCAGGCGATCTCTTCAACTCTTAACCTGCAAACCGACCGCCTCCCGCATCGCGTCTCTCGGTACTGGCTTGTCAATCCACCACTCCAATGCGAGCGCGGCCTTCTCGACCGCCATCTCTCGTCCGTCGATTGTTTGAAGGCCACGCGAAGCTGCAGAACGCAAGAATTCCGTGGCAACGCGCCTAAATACAAAGTCATAGGCAACGGCACCACGCCTAACGCTCTTCCACTCCATCGGAGGCTGTTCGCCGGCACGCATTCCGATCCTGGTTGCATTGACAATCAAGGAGCACCCGGCGGGATTTGGATACGCAATAAGCTCGACATCGCCCATTCGCTGAAGCACTGATCGAAGGAGTCTCGACTTCATTGCATTCTTGTTCCAGACCTTGACTCTCCATCCTTCAATTAGCAACGCAGTTATCGCTGTCCTTGCTGCTGGGCCGCTTCCTAAGACCAACGCGGTGCTTGGTTCGATGTGTTTGATTGGTGCAAGGAATGCCGGAACTTCCGTGTTCATTCCCCAAATTCCATCTTTCAACTTGAGAGCGTTTGCGACACCGACGTTGTGCTTGACTTCATAGTATCTCTCAGCGATCCTCGCGGCTCTGGCCTTGTGCGGCAAAGTAATGTTTAGACCAAGAAAACCGCACATCGCCAAGTGCTTGACGGACTCTTCAAATTCTGGACTTGGAACGCGCAAAACGAAGTACTCGCCGGCAATCTTGAGCGACTGGAGAGTCGCAAGAATCATGGGGGGATAGATCGTTTCGTCGACTGGATCGCCAAGCAAAGCAAACCGCAAGACTCCATCGTCCTTGCGTTCGAACTGCTTCCAATCCAAAAGTGTCATTACGATTTATTCCTGATGTTGATGATATCTCCGTCTCGAACGATGTATTCTTTGCCTTCGAGTTTCATCAAGCCTTCATCATAGCAAGCCTTGACGCTTCCAAGTTTTTCGAAGTCCTCGTAATGGACGACTTCTGCGCGAATGAAGCCCTTGGCGATGTCCGTGTGGATGACACCTGCAGCTTTCACCGCATTTTCCCCTCGCTTTAGCGGCCATGCCTTTGTCTCATTCTGCCCAGCGGTAAAGAAAGTGATCAGGCCAAGCGCTTCATACACTGCTCGAATGAGGTTCTCAGAAGCGGGCCTCTCAATTCCAAGGTCTTTCAGAAAGTCTCCTCGATCTGCTTCGTCCATTCTTGCGATTTCTCGCTCAATTTCAGCGCAAATTCTGAATGCAGGATCCGTAGCTCCAGCTTGGAACGGTGACGTCGAATGCAGCTCCGATTCAGAACAGTTGATGGCGATCACCAGTGGTTTCAAGGACAGCATTTGGTAATTTCGCAAAATCGTTTCTTCGTCATCGCTAAAGCTGAGATCGCGCAGTCGATTGCCCGCTTCGAGATCAGGTTTGATTTTTTCGAAGAGCGCCTTCTCAAGATAGTCCGCTGATCCCGGTTTCTTTGCATCATGCGATTTCGTTAGTCTCTCCAGCCGGTTCTCGACCAACTGCAAGTCTGCGAGAATGAGTTCGGTTTCGACAGCAGAGTGGTCGCGAGACGGATTAGGCTCGGCATGAAAAGGAACGGTCGGCGAATCGAACTCCCTAACGACATGGATCAACACGTCGACGCGCCTTGCAGCTGCCGCAAAGTCTGCGGGTTTGCCGCGCCCGGGTTCAGGCATTTGTGCAGCATTGTCCATCAATTCGAGTGTGGTTGGCGTTCGCTTCTTTGGCTGAACAACCGCACAAATAGCGTCGAGTCTCGGGTCCGCAACTGCAACGGAAGCCAGATCGCCGCTTCGGTTTCGCATGGCGACTGCCTCGAACAGCGTTGTTTTCCCTGAGAAGGGATAACCGATAAGCCCAGCCTTCAACGAGTGGGCTCCGATTGGAAGAACTCGATCTTCATTTCTCTCTTTCCAAGCTGATGCGGCAGAACAAAAAATAGATAGGCCACAGCAAGCGTGAGGATCGCCAGGAGCCATAAGCCCCACGGAAAGGGCAGTTTCGGCCGCCTTCGAGTGCTCACAAGGGCCGATTATACGCCCTGGTCGGCTATAATCCTGAGTTCAAATGGTTCAAAGATTGCCCGAGTGGCTGACGATCCGCCTCCCTCGCCCCGACACGATAAACGAAGTGCGGGAAATGATGCGAAAGGCTCGGCTCCACACGGTTTGTGAAAGCGCGCGCTGTCCGAACTTGCCGGAGTGCTGGTCGAAGAAAACCGCGACTTTCATGATTCTCGGAGACACATGTACGAGGGCCTGCGGTTTTTGCGCGATCAAAGTTGGACGGCCACTCGAAGTGGATGCTCAAGAACCCAGCAATGTTGCAGAAGTCTCCGCTGAATTAGGATTGAAGCACGTGGTCGTTACAAGCGTTGCACGCGACGATCTTGCCGACGAGGGCGCAGGTCAGTTTGCAGAAACGATAAGAGCCATTCACGAAAAGCAGCCGCACACAATCGTCGAAGTGCTCACCCCCGATTTCAAAGCCAAGAAATGGTGCATCAAGATCGTGACTGATGCAAAGCCCGAAATCTACAATCACAATCTCGAAACTGTTCGGCGGCTTTCGACGATTGTCAGGCCGCAAGCGAAATACGATCGGTCACTGAAAGTGCTTTCAATTGTGAAAGAACTCGATCCAAGAATCTACACAAAGTCTGGAATCATGCTGGGCCTCGGGGAGACGGATGAAGAAGTGGTCCAAGCCCTTAGAGACTTGAGAGATGTTGGTGTGGACGCTGTCACGATTGGTCAGTACCTTCGCCCTACCATGAAACATCTTCCGGTCAACACTTTCGTCCATCCGAGCAAGTTCGATGAATTTGGAAAGATCGGCGAGGAGATGGGCTTCGCTTTTGTAGCAAGTGGGCCCTTTATTCGCAGCTCCTACAACGCGATCGAATTCAGCAAGAAGGTCATGGCTGAGCGGCTATTAGCCGCAGGAGGCTGACGCCATTCGCGCTTCCAAACTTGCAGTTGTTCTCATTGGAAGCGTACCGACGCTCGTGCTGGCGCTTTGGTCCGCACAGTACATCGGTAGTTACATTCAAGCGTTGCAAGGGCCTTACAAGAATGTCACTTTTTCCTATGCATCGGAAGATGGAAGAGTGCGATTGTTTGCCGAGCGAGTCAATGTGGGTCCGGGTTTGCGGCTCCTTAGCGCAGAAGGGATCGAAGCAATTGCGCCGGACGGCACACAAGTTTTAACTGCAGATCGGATTGCGGTGGAACCGCCGTTGCCGTGGACAGGTGGAATTTTGCGTGTCGAAGCAGAAGGGGCGCTCGTGCACGTCAAGCGTGACGAAAGCGGCCGATGGAATGTCGAAACACTTTTCCCCGAACAACCTGAAGAAGAGCCGAGCATATTGCCATTCACTGTATCTGGGAAGCGAATCAGCGTGGTATTCCAAGATGAAAGCTCACCCGCCTACGGCAATTGGATGGCAGATGTGGAACAGATTCGTGTCGACGGAATCGGTGAGGACTGGAATCTCAAACTGAATGCGTTCATATCTGATGTCGGAAGAGTCGAAGCCGAAACGATGTTCTTGAATGGCAGCATGCGAAGGCTTGAAGTTTCGACTCCCAATCTCCAAGCGGGAAGACTGCGCAGATACCTTGATTCGCTGCCAGAACTTCGAAATGAGGCTTGGTTGCAGGATTGGAGTGTTTCCGAAGGAACTTTCGAAGGTCAAGCGGTATTCGACTTCTCAAACGAAACGACTTTTGTCGCGAGAGGTAAAGCGACCGCCACAGGCTTAAGGCTGTTCGGCAGACACATTACAACCGCAAGTTTCGAAGGTGTTGCAACGCAAAGCGCAATGTCCGGTGTGTTCCAGTCGACCGCCGCTGGTTTGAGTGCTAAGGCACAAGGAACGATCAGCTGGAGTGATGACATTGCGCTGAGACTGGATGGAACGCTGCAAGCTAATTCGGATCGCGCAATCGACGCGGTCTTGCGAGATCGATTTCTTCCTTCAGACTTGTCGTTCTCCGGTCTACGCTTTAACGGAAGCCTCGAATATCGTCGAGAGATCATTGCTGCGGGCGAAGTCACGGCGGCAACGGTCGATTTCGGTGGCTATCAGGCAAAAGCTGTTGCGGCAAATCTGTTGACGGATGCGCGAGAACTCCGATTGCGAAACCTTTCTGGCACATTCTATGACTCCAAAGCTGAAGGCGAATTGATCCTCATTCTCACAGATAACCCGAGCCTTAAGGGAACATTCGAGGCACGCGGAATCACGCTCGATCGCTTTCCGAATCTGCCTGAGCAGTACGTTCTCGGAGGCCGCGTTAACGTGTCAGCGCTGGTTAATGGGCCAGTAGATGCTGTCCAGGCGACCTTGAACATAACTGGAACAGCCGACCTTTTGCTTGAAGACGAGTTCGAGTCGGTCATCGAAAGAGTCGATGTTCGGTCTCGTGCAAAGTTTCAAGGTGGTAAATTCTTTGTCAACTCCGCAGAGATTGCAGGGCCCAGCGGGTCGCTTTACGCGAGTGGAGTTTACGGCGTAGACAGCGGATCGCTTGACTTTACGTTTACCGCAACATCCGTTGCGCTCGGTCTTTTCCCTTCGTCGCCTGCTTCCGGCACGTTATTTGCGAATGGCACCCTTGCCGGAACGATAGACAATCCCATCGCGAACGCTCGTGCAGAAATCTACAATGCAGAGTTTGCGGGTTACGAGATTCCATTTGCCGGTGCATCGCTTTCAATCAGGGACAACATTCTCTTTGCAAACGATGTTGATGCAAGATTCGGTGTCGGACAACTTCTTGGCGACTTTGAAATAGGAATAGGCCAAGATCAGAGACTTATCGGTGAAGGCGTGCTTGTGGATGCGTCGCTGCGTGACTTCTTTCCTGAATTGTCGATTTATGGATTAGCGACGGGTACATGGTCGGCATTCGGCACTATCGCCGAACCCAGCTTTGCAACACAGTTCAGTTCAGAAGCACTCTTAGTCGATCAGGTGAAGTTTGACTCACTTGCTGCCAAGTTGCAGTGGAGCGCAGGAGTCTTCAATATCGAGTCGCTCAGCGCAAAAGTCCAAGATGGGCTTGTTGAAGCCAAAGGAACGTATTCTTCAATGGGTGACAGCAAGATTGAATTCAACGGTGAAAATCTTCCGGCAACGTCACTCCAGTCTTATTTCGGCCCAACTATTAGGTTAGGTGGAACAACGAATTTCGATGGGCACATTGAATTTCTTGAAGGTGATCCTGAATCGGGTGTAGCAAAGATTGGATTCAGTGAGGTCTCTTTGGACGACGTCCTCATTGGTTCTGGCTCATTCGACGCGAACCTGACAGGCTCGAAGATTGAGGTAAACGGTGCGATCGGCAGCCTTGACGGATTCATTGTTGCTGAAGGCACATCTTTCGACTGGAATACAAACGAGATTGACGGAACCGTTTCAATGCTTCGGTTTTCGTCGGATCCAATCTATCGGTTGATGCAAGAGGAGTTGGTTCGGGCTTTGTCGCCTGAAGCTTATGAAGTGGTGTCAAATTCAACTGCGAGTATTACGGCCATTGCGCAATTCGGTGGAACGCTCGAGGACTGGACGAGTCAGATCGCTTTGACAGTCTCCGATATCCGTTACCATGATCTGTCGATAGGCATTTTCGAAGCGGCTGCCAATCGAGATGATGGTCGTTGGAATATCGCTTCAGCAAGTTTGGACGGAGGCCCCGTTCGCTTTGCTCTCAATTCGACTTCCAGCAATTTTGTTGAAGAGCGAGGAGAACTCTTCCTCGATGGCGAGTTCTCATACATCGACCTCAGTTGGCTCCCAAATCTCTGGTCAGAGGTCGCGGGAATTCGCGGCACGCTGCAAGTGCCGTTCAGGGCAAGCGGCAAAACGGATTCGCCATCCATTCTCGCGTCGGTCAATGGCCGCGAAGTCGCTTACGATCAGTACGCTGTCGATGCCTTTGCGATCGATCGAATCTCAATGGATGATGGGGAAATCTATGCGGATGGCGGGCGGCTTAGCATACGCGGGCTGGAGGCCAAGTTGATCGAAGCACGGATTCCCTTCCGCTTTCCGTTCGAGGTCCCGGACGGCGAGCCAATTTCTGTTCTGGTCGATGTGCCTTCCAGAAATCTCAACGCCTTGTCGCGGTTCTTTGGAGGACTTGACACAAGCGCAACTGAGGGCGTGTTTGATGGGGGTTCCTTACAGCTGCTCGGCACAAAGAGCGACTGGCAGATTACTGGGAGTCTTAGTGCACACGCAAATTCCTTGAAGTTCGAAGGAGTTGACACAACGTTCGTCGTTCCACGTGCCGAGTTGCGTCTCGATCCAGGGAACACTGTAAGCATCGAGTTGTTCGCATCAACTCCAGAAACTGGCGAGCTTGTCATTCTCGGTGGTTACGATTTGCTTTCAGACGCATTCATCGCGGGAACAAACATTAGTGTTAACCAGTTTCCAATAAACCAACGATTGGGAGATGGTAACAGCTTTTCTGCAGTCGTCACAGCGTCCGGACTCGATCTGTCTGGATCGTTCTTTAGTCCGAAAGTAGGCAGTGATCAAGCGATTATCAAGTTGGAACAAACCGTCTTGCGCCTGGATGGTGAATTGCCTCAAGCAGAAGAAGCGTTCGAATCTCCAATCGATCCGATATTTGCCATACGGGCCATCCAAATTGACTCAGCGGTCGTTCGAAGTGGTTCGATGCGGGCAACGGTTAGTGGAAATGGCTTTCTGTTTGGCTCCCTTGCAAATCCAATAGCTGAGATGGCTTTTTCTGTAAAAGATGGAGTCATATCTCTGCCAACACAGCGCATCGATTTGGAACAAGGAGGCGTTGCAAACCTCCGTTATGGCCGCGACTTCACCGGCGAAGCGAAGGCTACACTTGATGTCGACCTCGAGGGCACAACAAGAGCCACTGCATTCAATGGACTCAACGTTCAGAGATACAAGATAATCTTGAACATTTCCGGTGACATGCTGTCGCCAGAGGGGCTGCGAATAGACGCCACGAGCGATCCGCCGGACCTTAGCCGTGACCAGATTTTCGCGATTCTTGGTCAGCAGCAGCTGTTTGAATCCATCGGAGGAGCCATTCATGGGAACTTCGAGACCCAGCTGCGCGATATTCTCAGCTTGGCCGCACCGAGCTTTCTTTCACCGTTTACAAGAAGCATCGAAAGGTACATAGGACTCGACTACATCTACTTGGACTTCACACAGGGCGGAAGTGGAGTAGTAACCCTTGGAAAGTCGCTCGGTTCAGGTTTCACACTCGAATACAGAAGACCGATCGACGATTCGCCAAAGTATCAGTCGATCGAGCTGCTGCAAATTACGTATCGACCGCCGTTGCGAGGATCGCTGCTAAGCCGTCTGAGTTTGGCGTTCGGAATCGACGGACAAGGACTTTGGAGGGCCTCGCTTGGATATTCCAGCCGGTTCTAAGGTCCCGGTACTCCGAAACTAATTCGATGGCAAAAGGTCTAACGCACAAGGACGCACGGAGGCGACCATGCTAAGCAGCCATGAGAGGGAATTCGAAAGGCTTGTTTCCCTCTATGAGCGGAGGCTCTACAGCGTGGCGCTGCGCCTAACCTCTAGCCCCGATGAGGCGGCGGAACTTGTGCAGGACACGTTCCTGCGAGCTTTCCGGGCGTGGGGAAAGTTCAGGAAAGAGTCGCAAGCTTACACATGGCTGTACAGAATACTCATCAACCTAAACAAGGACCGTCTCGCGAAGGTCAGCAGAAAGAAGGAGCGAGAGATGTCGCTCGAAGTCGGCGAAGGCGACGAGACCGTCGATCTTCCGGACCATTCGGCCGACCCGGAACGCATCGCGGAAATCTCCGAGCTCCGAGGACATTTGACCGCCGCTATCGAAAGTTTGCCCCAAGGCTATCGCGAATGTGTAGTTTTGAGAGACGTCGAGGGGCTATCCTATGACGAAATCGCGGACGCGATGGAGATCACTGTCGAGGCTGTCAGGAGCCGATTGGCTCGAGCGCGTCAACAGTTGCGCCAGCGTCTGGCGCCCTATTTGAAGACATGACGCGTTGGAGGGTGAATTGACCAAACGAATATCGTGCCTAATACTTTTGCTCGTGGCCTGCACTTGTGCAATGGCCCAAGGAAACCAATTGATCGGAGAAGTCGTTGTTCGCGGCAATAAGTCAGTTTCCGAACAGCTGATCATTAGCATCATTGGGAGCAAAGTCGGTCAAGTTTATCAACCTGCACAGTTGGCGCGTGACAAAGTTCTGCTTGAGAATACAAATCAATTCCAATCTGTTCAAGTGTATGGCCAGCTGCTCGATAACGACAGATGGCGAGTCGTCGTCGAAGTTGTAGAGTGGGACATCATCAGCGAGATTCGTGTCGAAGGAAACACCGTTGTCTCATCTTCGATGATTCTTGCTGCACTTCGCAATAAAGTCGGACAGGTATTCAATCCAACGGTTCTAGAAGCTGACGCAAGAGGGGTATCGGAGCTTTATCGACGTCAAGGCTATTTTGCGCGCGTAACACAGTACGAACCACTTCTTGAAGACGCGTCGATCCTGAAAGTCGTTGTCACGGAAGCTACCGTGGAACGAGTGGAATTGGTTGGCCTAACTCGTACCCCTGAGCGAGTGGTCAGAAGAGCAATCGACACCCAGGAAGGGCAGATCCTCAGCTTCAATCAGCTTCAGGAAGACCTGAAGCGGCTTGCGGACACAAGGTGGTTCGAGGAGATTCAGCCGGACGTTCTCGACTCAGATGCGGCCCTGGGCAAAGTTGTCGTCATCATCAACTTGAAAGAGACTCGCACGGGCGCATTTAACGTAGGTGTGCAGCTCGACCCAAAAAACAGACTTGCTGGCTTGTTCACACTAAACGACAGCAACTTCAATGGAACTGGAAAGTCGGTAGGATTGAACCTGTTGCAGTCAGCACAGGGACTCGGAACAAGTATCACCATCGACTACGGCGATCCCTTCCTCGACAAGAAACGAACTGCGCTAAACACAAGCATCTATTCTCGCGAGCAGCTGGTCTTTGGGAGCTCTCTGTTTGGATCAGAAGGGGGGCCGCTCGGAAGATTTTCCCAAAGGACAAATGGCGGCAACGCAATGCTTTCCACTGTATTGTCAAGCAACGTTCGAGCGTTTATTGGAATCGAAGCACAACATGTCAATACTCGCGATTTCGTTGTCGATCCAGGTGAAGAATTTGTATTTCAAGACGGTTTCTCAGCCGGATTGAATCTGGGCTTCGTAAGAAATCGAAGAGACTTCAATCAAGAGCCTGCTCGAGGCGATTGGGTCCGAGTCGCGATCGAACCGACATTCAGTGATGTGACGAGCCTTGGTGGACAAAACGTCGGCGTGCAAGGCCTCGGACAACGTGTCTACTTGCGAACCTCAATCGATTACAGGGTTTATTCAAGTCCACAGCCGCCTAGAACGATTGAACAGTTTGACGAGCCACGGCGCGTATTCGCATTTCGCGCTTTTGCCGCTACGATCGTGGGTGATCCTCCGTTCTTTGAGCAGTATTTCGTTGGAGGTTCGAACGGAGTTCGTGGATATGAAGAGGATCGCTTCTGGGGCAAGCATGCGTTGCTGTTCCAAGCTGAGTATCGCCACCCGATTCAGAAGTCTTTCAACGCAATAGCGTTCGTCGACTATGGCGGAGCATGGAATGGCTATCCCAGCGTAAGAAATTACACACAGAGCAGCACTTTCAAAATGCATTTGGGCTATGGAGTGGGCATCAACTTCAAAACCCCGTTCGGCCCGATTCGGCTCGATGTGGGATTCAACGACAAAGGCAAAGCAAGAACACACTTTCTAATTGGCGGATCGTTCTGAACGTCCCCGACCAAGTTTCGAAGGAGCAACTAAATGAAAATCAATCGTGTAACTGTGGCCGCAGTAGGAATTGTAGCGGCTTTCTTCGCAATTTCAGCATTCCAAAATCAAACGCTTAAGTTCGGTGTGGTCGATCTGGGTGCAGTAGCAGATGGATCAAAGCTCGGAGCACGCAAGCGAGTTGAATTCGATGCAAGACGCGACAAGATGACCGCGCTCATGCAATTTGTCGCAGAACAGCGTGTCGTTTCGCGAGCGCAATGCAGCCAGCTGAAAACCCTTATGCTGACGACCAACCCGACGGCGGCGCAAACGCAGGAATTGAAGCAACTGCAAGATCAGGTGCGCGCTCAGAAGACTGAATTCGACACGCTCATGAGAGTCGTTTCTCCGAGGCCAGACCAACTTCAGCGCGCTAACGAATTGTCGGCCATGGCAAACGAGGCTCAAGAGATTCTTCGCGACTGGAATCAGGAGTTCAACTTCGAAATGCAGCAATTGCGGCAGTCATTCCAAGAAGAAGTCCTTGAGAAGGCTAAGGAAGCAGCCAAAAAGGTAAGCCAGCGCGGCGGATTCAGCACAGTCTTCGAAGCCGGAGTGGCTGTTTATGCAGCAAATGACATTACTCAGGATGCGATTAAGCAGATGGATACCGATAACCCTTAGCGCATTGGCGCTAACTGCAGGCTGCGCAAAACCTCGGACTGCGGTATGGATTGATCTTTCCCGGGTCCCTGAAGACCTGGGTCCATCTGTCCTTGCGATTACCTCTGCCGGTCAAACGTTTGTAATCGCTCCTTCTTCAATTGGAATTGATGCGGTTGAGCCAAGTCCTCGTGGTAGGTCAGCAATTGTTGACAGAAGATCAGAGGCGATTCGACTGATGGATCGAGAGTTTGCAGACTTGATTCGCGACTTGGAAGAAAACTTTCGCCGAATCATCCTCATCGATGCCGAAGCCGAAGTTGTTGCGCTGAGACGGTCTCTTTCAGGTTCGATTCGTGAAAGGGCAGACGCAGCGATGGAAGAAATCTCGGTGCTGATCCGACAAGACGCGCCCGAGCGCGCAAGAATGATTGTTAGAGCAGCCCTCTATGTGGGCTGGCCAAAGATCCGTGGCTACTCAGAAGATGAGCTTAGGCGGTCGTGGTTGCTCCGGGAATGGGATGCGGAGGGCAGGAGGCTGCACACTTTGATAGCTGAGAGGGAACTTGAACTTTCGGCACAAATCGAGTCGGTCTTGACAAGATCGAACTTATTGAATGCAGAAGAAGCCGCGAGTCTCGAGCAGCAGGTAAAGGACATTCTCCAAAGAGCGGATTCAAGAGCAAAGGCGCTAGCTGAGGACCGAATCCGACAAACGAACAGAGAAAAGCTCCCAGAGTTGCTGGAGGGCAACGGATTGGAAAGGAGGCGGCAGCCCGAAGAATCAGTTCCGGTCGGCGGGACCGCCATTCAGCTTGGTCGAGGAGATTCTATCGAAAAAAGCGATTGGGTGTCGCTGCTTGAGCAGAAACTCGACATTTTCCTCCGCGTTCGCGGGTACAAACTGGCAAGCGGGCCAGCGCATGCGCCCGACAAGACTGCGGAGTTTATCGCTTGGCTCAAGAACCCCTAAGTTGGACACTATCAGAAATCGCCGAAATAGTCGGGGGTGAATTGCACGGCCCTCCGGACCTGAAGATCGGCAGGCCAGTCCCGGCGGGATATGACGACTCGAACGGAATCACATTCGCAGAATCCGCCAAGTATCTCGCCGCCGTCGAGTCGTCATCAGCGGCTGCAGTCATAGTTGGGCTGAACGAGGTCGATTGTACAAAACCGCACATCCGGTGTCGATCTCCAAGAGAAGCGTTCGGCAGGTTGCTTGCAATCGCATGGAGGGAGCTGCCTTTGGAAGAGGGCATCCATCCAACGGCGATAATCAGTCCCAATGCGACTGTCGAAAGAACAGCGCGAATCGGAGCGTACGCTGTTGTTGAGAGCGGCGCAATTGTTGGAGCCGACGCTCGCGTTTACCCCTTTTGCTATGTAGGCGAGCAGTGTCGACTCGGCACTGGATCGAAGCTCTATCCCAACGTTGTACTGTATCGAGACGTATGGATTGGCGAGCGCTCGATTGTGCACTCGGGAGCAGTAATCGGTGCGGATGGTTTCGGCTACTTTTGGGATGGAACACGGCACCGAAAGGTCCCGCAGGTCGGTGGCGTAAGGATTGGAAATGATTGTGAAATCGGAGCGCTCACTGCAGTTGATCGAGCGACAGCAGGAGAAACCCAAATTGGAAACGGCACTAAGTTGGACAACCTTGTCCAGGTCGCTCATAACGTTGAAATAGGCTCAGATACGGTTATTGCTGGGCAGACTGGCATAAGCGGAAGCTCGCGTGTGGGTTCGCGAGTGACAATGGGAGGAAATGTCGGTGTCGGTGATCATGTTTCGATTACAGATGACGTAGTACTGGGCGCTCGGAGTGGAGTGGCAAAGGACATCAAAGAACCCGGACAATACTGGGGGTCGCTTGCGCAGGAGGCTAAGGAAGGTATTCGAGCATCTTTGCTTGCATCGAAGTTGCCGCAGATTGTCGATAGGATCAATAGGCTTGAAAGGGAGATCGCAGAGTTGCGATCAAAGCTTTTATGAGAATTGAGTTTCGCAGAAAAACGGTGAGGGAGAGCGTTGTGTTCGAAGGCGTCGGAGTCCATACTGGATTGAAATCGAAAGTCATCGTACATCCCGGGCAAAACGAAATCGTGTTCGTAAGGAACGAAAACAGAGTTGAAGCAGTCCCCGAAAATGTGATCGACTCAAACCGTTGTACTGCTTTGTCGAACGCAAGAACGATCGAACACCTCATGAGCGCGTTAGCTGCTTTGGAGATTACAGACGCAGACATCGAAGTAACAAGTGAGGAGTTGCCCATCCTCGATGGCAGTTCGATTGAGTTTGTCGAGGGGCTAAGTGACGTGGGATTCGAGGAACTTGGATCAAAGTCTGCTGCAGGACTTTTCGGAAGAATCAATATGCAAGATGATCGGCAGCGGATAAGCATTTCTGTTGGCGAAGGTTGGTGGAAGTACGAATTTGACACCGGAGACAGATGGCCTGGAAAACTTGAGTTCGAAATCGAAATCAATGGTGATAGCTATCGGAATGAAATTGCACCCGCAAGGACTTTCGTAATGGAAGAAGAGATTGATGCTTTGATATCTGCTGGACTTGGAAGGGGCGCAAACGAACACAATACATTGGTTTTGGCTGAGAGTGGGTACAAGAATAGCAGCCGATTTCAAGACGAGCCTGCTCGACACAAGCTTCTCGACTGCATCGGCGATCTATACTTGGCGGGCATACCTCCAAGATTTCTCAATGTGGCTGCAGAGCGATCAGGGCACAAGTTAAATGTGCGAGCCGCGCATCGCTTGCAAGAGTTGTGTGACTGGGAGGACTAATCAAAATGGACATCAGAAAGATACAAGAGTGTTTGCCTCATCGGTACCCAATGCTTCTCGTCGATCGAATCGAAGAGCTTGAAAAGGGCAAGCGAGTTCGAGGGTACAAGAACATTACGTACAACGAAGAGTTCTTTCAAGGCCATTACCCGAATATGCCGATCATGCCTGGGGTTCTTATTCTCGAATCAATGGCGCAAGTTAGCGCCATGATTATGTTGTCCGAAGAAGCCTACGAAGGATATACGCCACTTATTGTAGGGCTTGACAAAGTTAAATTCCGCAGACCGGTTGTTCCAGGAGACAAGCTGGTAACTGAGGCAGAACTGCAATGGTTTCGAAGTCAAGTTGGCTCGATCAAAGCGACAGCAAGAGTCGATGGAGAAATCGCGTGCCAGGCAGAGATATCGTTCAAGATTCTCTTGAATGGAGAGAAGATTTGACCGACATTCACCCGACAGCAATTGTCGATTCCGGCGCGGAGATTGCGAGCGGAGTGGTCGTTGGGCCATTCGCTGTTGTCGAGAAAGGAGCGAAGATCGGAGCGGAATGCGTCATCGAAGCGCACGCTATTGTGCGTCACTCGACAACCATTGGCGAAAGAAACGTGATCGGCCATGGATCTGTTATTGGTGGCGACCCACAGGATCGAAAGTACAGCGGTGAACCAACTTTCCTCCAAATCGGCAATGACAACGTGTTTCGAGAATTTGTGACTGTGCACCGGGCAACAGGTGAAGGCAAATCGACTGTAGTAGGAAACAACAACTATTTGATGGCGTTCTGCCATCTCGGACACAACACGGTGCTTTACGACAACATAACGATGGCGAACAGCGTAGGTGTGAGCGGCCACGTAACGATAGAGAACGGCGTCAACATTGGAGGTATGACCGGAATCCACCAGTTCGTTCGAATAGGACAGTTCTCGATGGTCGGAGGTATGTCCAGAGTGACGAAAGACGTGCCACCCTTTATGTTGACCGAAGGAACACCACTACGCGTTTACGACATCAATTCGATAGGCCTGCGGAGAATGGGTGTCACGCCCAATGTGCGTTTGGCTCTGCACAAAGCTTGCAAGCTTCTCTTCAGGTCAGAAATGGGAATGGCTCGTGCGATTCAAGCGGTTAGGCGCGAAGTCGAAGTAACACCTGAAGTCGAATACCTTTTGAATTTCCTGGAAAATGCCGGTGGTGGCAGGTTTGGCCGACAAGACCAGCGGTAACAACTCGATTCTGATATCAACGGGCGAGGCAAGCGGCGATGCAGTTGGAGCAGCATTGCTGGCTGAAATGCGCGGGATGGGATTTTCGGGCCAAGCATTCGCGATTGGTGCCAAGAAGCTCGATGCTGCCGGAGCGAACCTGATATGTGATTCATCTAACTGGGGCGCGATCGGTGTTTACCAATCACTCAAAGTTGCTCCACGCATATTCGAAGACATGAGGAAGACAAAGAAGTGGTTGCAACAAAGTAGACCAGGACTATTAATTGCCATCGATTTTGGATACTTCAATGTGAGGCTGTCGCGACTTGCAAAAGAGAATGGATCCTTAGTTCTTTACTTCATGCCCCCAGGCTCGTGGAGGAAGAATAGTCAAGGCAAAGACCTGGCCCATATTGCAGACGTCGTAGCTACGCCATTCGAGTGGTCGGCCAAGATTCTTCAATCCATGGGGGCAACCGCGGAGTGGGTCGGTCACCCGATCGTTCAGTTAGCCGCCCAGTTTCCCGAATCCGATCGCGAAGGCTTGGCAATACTTCCAGGAAGCAGAGCTCATGAGATAAGAAACAACCTCCCTGTCATTGCCAAGGCGGTCGGCAAGCTTGGCGACATAGCCAAGCCTGTAAAGATAGTGGTTGCGCCGACGGCCAACGCAGATGAGATCCTACGTAGATGGCAAGCGGAGACGTCCGTCCCTGTCCAGCTCTCGACCGATCCAGCGCCGGCTACTTTGAAAGCGTCGAAAGCAGCAATCGTTTGCTCTGGCACTGCTACTCTTGAGTGTGCGGTTTGCGACTGCCCCATGGTCGTTGTTTATAGATTGGATAGAATGATGGCATTGGAGTACCGAATTCTCAAGCCTAAGTTCGAGTACGTGGCAATGCCGTCGATCATACTTGGAAGGCGAGTTGCTGAAGAACTTCTGCACTACCGAGCTATTCCAGTAAGCATTGCAATGGAAACAGAGAAACTGCTGATCGACTCAGCCGAGAGGCTACAGCAACTGCAGGACTTCGCAGAAATCCGCAGCGTACTTGGTCCGACCGACGCCGTTACGCGAACAGCAAAGCTTGCCTTGGAATTGTTGCAAAAGCGGAGATAGAGCAGTGAAGCGAATCGCCATTCTTGGATGCACAGGAAGCATCGGCACCCAAACCGTTGAGGTTGTCCGCAAACACCCAGGCGAACTCCAAATCGTAGCATTAGCGGCCAACACCGACCATTCGCGTGTAGCAGCGCTCGCTCATGAATTCAAAGTTAATCGCGTCGCCATGTACGACCCGAGCGCTGCCGAACGATTAGCTCAGGCGACGAACTGGAAAGTTCTTGCGCAAATGGACGGCCTTGTCGAACTCGCGACGGATCCTGAAGTGGACTTAGTCGTGGTATCAGTCGCCGGCATGATCGGACTCGAACCAACACTGGCAGCCATTTCAGCGAGTAAAGAGATTGCGCTCGCTTCAAAAGAGGTGCTTGTTGCCGGTGGCGCAATTGTCATGCCCGCAGTTCGCGAGGCAGGTGTAAGCCTCATGCCGATTGACTCGGAACACTCAGCTGTCTTGCAATGTTTGCGCGGTGCTAACGCATCCTACGATACTTCCGCCGGCGTCGATCGAATCATCCTGACTGCATCAGGCGGGCCGTTTCGCGGATGGACGATTGACAAGCTGAGAACAGTCACGAAAGCACAAGCTTTGAATCATCCAACTTGGAACATGGGCGGAAAAATAACCATCGACTCCGCGACGCTCATGAACAAAGGTCTGGAGATTATCGAGGCTTGCTGGCTCTATGATGTTCCGCCAGGCAGAGTCGAGGTCGTTGTTCATCCGCAGAGCGTCGTACACTCGATCGTCAAGTTTCACGATGGCAGCGCACTGGCGCAATTGGGACATCCAGACATGAAGCTCCCGATTCAATATGCTCTGTTCGGAACGCATGGACATGCAGGTCCTTCTAAGGCATGGGACCCATTGCTGACGCCCAATCTAACATTTGAAGAATACGACAGAAATACGTTCATTTCACCGGACCTTGCTCGAAGCGCCTTTACAAGCGGAGGAGTTGCTCCGACCTTCCTGAATGGAGTGAACGAGGAGGCCGTCAATGCGTTTCTTCGAGACGAGATTCCGTTTCTAAGAATTCAGGAACTGTGCGCCGAATCCCTGGAATGTTCACCGAAGGTAGGTGTCTCGCTCGAAAACATTCTGAATGCGGATGCGGAGGCGCGAACTTGGGTGCGCAACCAAATCAGCCGTTGATTTACTTCGCTTCGAGCCAGTTCGGTCCAACACTAACATCGACTTCGATCGGAACATCGAGAGGGATCGCAGTTTCCATGGTTTCACGCAACGGATCCAACAGCTCTTCTTCACCGTTGGCAAGTTCAAAAACAAGTTCATCGTGCACCTGGAGAATCATTCTCGTTTGCTTGTCTTCGAGCATTTTCTGAATGTTGATCATCGCAATCTTTATCAGGTCTGCCGAACCACCTTGCAGCGGAGCGTTGATTGCCTGTCTCTCGGCATACTGTCGTGCAACTCGATTCCCTGCATGGATGTCTGGGAAGTAGCGGCGCCTACCGATGATTGTCGTTGTGTATCCTCTGGTTCTCGCTGTCTCTAAAGTTCTTTCAATGTAATCCTTAACCTTTGGAAACCTCTCAAAGTAGTTGTTGATTAGCTCTTTAGCTTCTGCTACGGTAAATGCGCCTCCGAGTTGATTCGCCAAACCAAAGTCTGTAACTCCATAGAGTACTGCGTAATTCAACATCTTCGCGTAACGCCTTTCTTGCTGAGTGACTTCGTCGATGCTCTTGTGCCACATCATGGCCGCAGTCGCTGCATGAACGTCCTTTCTGTTTAGGAACGCGTCCATAAGCGCGTCCTCTTTGCACTCATGGGCAAGCAAGCGAAGCTCAATTTGCGAGTAATCCAAAGAGGCAAGTTGAAAGCCGGGAGCGGCCACAAACGCTTTTCGAATCTGCTTTCCTAATTCGGTTCTAATGGGAATGTTCTGCAAATTCGGGTCCACGCTGCTCAGTCGGCCGGTTGCGGCAACAGTTTGCGCGAAAGTCGTATGGATCCTGCCGTCATCGGAAATCATTTTCGGTAACGCATCGGCATAGGTGCTCTTAAGCTTCGTCAGTTCCCGCCAGTTCAAGATTTCTTGTGCGATTGGATACTGTGGAGCCAACTGCACAAGCACTTCGGCACCCGTTGCGTAGCCGGTTTTCGTCTTTTTGCCAGAAGGAATGTTGAGCTTCTCAAAAAGGATGCGGCCGAGTTGCTGAGGTGACCCTATCGTGAAAGTTTCGCCTGCCAATTCATAGATGTCATTCTCGATTTTCGATATCGACTCTGCGAGCGAACGGCTGAAGTCCTCCAGCATTTGCCGATCGACCGCGATGCCGATCGCTTCCATTCGAGCGAGAACTGGCTCCAATGCAAGTTCGACATCATCAAAAACGCGCCACTGCTCCTCTGCCTTCAATCTGTCGGTCAGCGGTTCGATCAGTCGAGAAATCGCGGACGCCCTTTCTGCAAGAGTCTGTGGCGATGGCTGATCCAAGTAACCCTGCGCTATGTCCTCAATGAGGTAGTTGCTTCGTCCTGATTGAAGAACGTAAGCAGCGATCATCGTGTCGAATGCAGGTTTACTGAACACATTCAGTTTTCGCAAGTAGGGCTTTGCATTGTGCAGCGCGACATGGTCAGTGGACGATTGAATAAGCCTTTCCGCCGACTCGGAAGATGTCACCTTGACATCGGTGCCTATAGCAACGGCCGCTGAGCTACCTTCAATATGAACTGCTACAGTCCGATCCTTGCGCCAATTCTCGACGTCGTCGTAAGTTGCAGTCGCAGTGTGAAGTTCCGGTTTTTCTTCACTTGCTTCGATTTGCGAATTGAAAAGGCTCTTTTGGTCCGTCTCCATATAGGGTCCGAGAATCTGCGGAAGTTTCTTCAAGTGCGTTCTGAACTCAAGGCTCTCCAGCATTTTCTGTGCCGTTTGAAACTCTTGGCTATCAATGCGAAATGGTTCGTAATCGAAGTCGACTGGAGCATCGCGAACAATGGTTGCCAGCCACTTTGACCTTGGAAGTTGGTCCAATGCCGGCTCAAGTTTCTTGCGGAACTTCTCATCGACTTTGTCGATGTTCGCTATGATGTCCTCAACGTGTCCAAACTCTTGAATCAGCTTGGTCGCACTCTTATCACCGATGCCTGGCACTCCTGGAATGTTGTCGCTGGTGTCGCCGACCAATGCCTTGTAGTCAGCCACATACTCTGGGCCAAAGCCATAACGTTGGTGCACAGCATTAGGATCATAGTAAACGACATCGGTAACGCCTTGCCTCGTCGTCATCACTGTAACATCGTCATCGACTAACTGCAATTGATCAGTATCGCCTGTAACAATTAGGGTTTTATATCCTTTGCTTGCAGCATCCTTTGCAAGCGTTCCGACGATATCGTCGGCTTCATATCCGGTAATTTCTAAAATCGGAATCCCGAGCCCGGACAGCAAGTCGCGTGCAATCGGAAGCTGAGACTTCAGTTCTTCTGGCGTTTCCTTTCGGGTGCCCTTGTATTCTGCATACTCCGCATCTCGAAAGGTCTTTCCAGGAGCGTCGAGCGCAACGACGATCGAGTCCGGCTTCTCCCTCTCAAGCAGAGTGAACAGCATGCTCACTAACCCAAACAGCGCGTTCGTCGGCCGACCATCGCTTGTGCTCAAGAACCGAGTGCCATAAAAGGCCCGGAACAAAAGACTGTATCCGTCGATGACTACAAGGCGCTTGTCGGCCATGGAGGGATGTTACCAGCGGATGTCGAAGCATGAATAGTGGTGTCCGAACTTGTCGCTCTAACCGCAATGCAACAGCCTATCTTGCGACCGCCTGCGGTTCCTCTCATCGCTCATGACCCGTACTTCTCCATTTGGTCGTTCACAGACAAGCTTGCAGACGATTGGCCGCGGCATTGGACTGGGGCGATCAACGGAATGTGCGGCCTGATTAGGATTGGAGACCGAGCGTATCGTTGGATGGGACTCGGGCTAAGCAACGTGCCTGCAATGCGACAAGTTGCACTGCAGGTTCTTCCAACACGAACAATCTACACATTCGAAGAAGATGGTGTGAGACTGACTGTCGAGTTTCTATCGCCGATTGTCGCAGATCACCAACTTGCAATTTCGCTGCCAGTTAGTTGGATCACGATCAGTGCGGAGAGCATCGACGGCACGCAAAAGGAAGTGTCCGTTTACTTCGACATGAGCGCAGAAGCAGCAGTCGACACGAGCAATCAGCAAGTTCTCTGGGGCAGGCTGAAGCACTCTGGCAATCAAGTCATGTACTTCATGTCCCAAGAACAAAATGTCTTGAAGAAGAGCGGAGACAACTTACGAATCGACTGGGGAAAGTTGCTGATAATTGGTTCATCAGAGTTTGCATCGTCTATGGGGCCAGCAGAGACTCAGCGAAGAACTTTCGTCGAATTCGGACCAACATCATTGCCGGACGACTTGGAAATGCCGCGCGCCGCATCCGACCGGTGGCCGGTCGCTTCCCTTGCAACAAACCTGCTGCCAGACAGATCGGCAGCCCAAATCAGAATTGCATACGACGATCATTTTTCGATTGAATACTTTCATCGCGCACTTCCGCCGCTTTGGAGGGTGGGTTCGCCTGACTCAATCGGAAATCCCCTGTTGCACGAAAATAAGCAAGCCATCGACTACTCTTCGCTATCGAACAAAGCTGTGGCGTTCGATCAGAACCTAATGTCGAGAGCAAGAGATATCGGTGGCGAAAAGTATGCGGCCCTTTGCGCCCTTGCTTACCGACAAACTTTGGCTGCACACAAACTTGTCAAGGATTTCAATGGTGACTTGCTCATGTTCAGCAAGGAGAACTTCAGCAATGGGTGCATCGGTACGGTGGATGTAACGTATCCGGCCTCACCATTCTTTCTTTACTTCGACGTGTCGTTGCTTGAAGCTCAGCTTCGTCCCATTCTCGACTATGCGCTCTCGCCGCGATGGCCATTCGAGTTTGCTCCGCACGACTTAGGAACCTATCCAAAAGCGAATGGACAAGTCTATGGTGGAGGTGAACGAAGTGAAGTCAATCAAATGCCCGTCGAGGAATGCGGAAATATGCTGATCATGGTTGCGGCGATGGACATACTAAAAGATCACGCGCCATTCGAAGGAAAGTATTGGCAAAAACTCGACCAATGGGCAGATTACTTAGTGTCTCACGGACTGGATCCGGGCAATCAGCTTTGCACCGACGACTTCGCAGGTCATCTCGCACGCAACGTCAATCTGGCAGCGAAGGCAATTGTGGCCCTTGGCGCGTACTCAAAGCACTGTGCAAAGCAAGACCGAGGTGCGCAAGCAAGCAAATATCGCGATGAAGCACACAGAATGGCGAAGAAGTGGATTGAGATGGCGAACGATGGTGATCACTTTAGGCTCGCATACGACAAGCCGGGAACTTGGAGCCAAAAGTACAATCTGATATGGGACAAAGTACTTGGGTTAAACTTGTTCCCACAAGAAGTCTTCGACAAAGAAGTCGCATTCTATAAGTCGAGACTCGCAAAATATGGACTGCCGCTTGACAGCCGTGCCGACTACACGAAGCTCGATTGGTGCGTCTGGACCGCCTGTCTCTCGCAAAACAAAGATGACTTCGATCTGTTCATGGAGCCGGTGTACGGTTTTGTAAATGAAACAGCAAACCGCGTACCGCTGACCGACTGGTTTTCGACTAAGGATGCCAAGCAAATGGGATTTCAGGCACGCTCCGTTGTGGGTGGTGTTTACATGCCATTTCTGATCAAAGAGTGGAAATAAGATGGCGTTCAATCTGGTCGAGCATCCCCTCGCGAAGCACTTTGTCGGACGGCTCAGAGACAAAACAACGGGACCTGCTGAGTTTAGAGTCATCGCCCAGAAGCTTGCTGTCATTTTGGCCGTCGAAGCGACTCGTCAATTGAAAACCACACGAACTGAAGTGCACACGCCGATGGCAGTTGCGGACGCAGAGCAGATAGACGTTGGCATAACGGCGGTACCGATCCTGCGAGCGGGATTGGGAATGCTTCAGCCGATTATCGAGCTGTTTCCAGATGTCACCGTTGGATACATCGGATTGGAGCGTGATGAATCGACAGCGATCGCAAGCAGCTACTATTGCAAGTTGCCAAACTTACATGGTAGAGCCGTTCTCCTGATCGATCCTATGCTGGCGACGGGTGGCTCCGCATCGCAAGCAATCGACATTCTGAAGGCGAGAGGCGCAGATTCACTTGTGCTTCTTGCAGTCGTCGCAGCCAGCGAAGGTGTTGATCGGTTAGCGAAAGTCCACCCAGACGTTGCAATCTACGCAACTGCGCTCGACACGCAGTTGGATGCCAAAAAGTTTATCGTTCCTGGCCTCGGAGACTTTGGTGACCGCCTGTTCGGTACAGAAAGCTGATTCGTATGTTTGAGGCGCGAGAATCGACAAGAGACTCGGCATTCGACATCGTCAAAGGCCTGTCCATCCTCGAAGTGATCGCGCATCACGTCTTGAGCCTATCATTGCGTCGTTTCTCCGAACCAGCAACAATCGAATGGTGGGGCTTATACATTCTCAAGGAGATCCTGCACTTCGCAGTTCCGACATTTCTCATGATAAGCGCGTTGCTGCTTGCGCGAAGCATCGCATCGCAAGGCAAAGCGAACTGGAGCAGGTTCTATCTTCGCCGACTTACTCGAACAGTTTGGCCCTATCTCCTCTGGAGCGCGATCTACCTGTGGTTCCGATTCGCGTTCATGCCGGAGCGAGAGCATCCCAATTGGGACAATATCGCCTTGTACCTATTCTGGGGCAAAGCTTTCTACCACCTCTACTTCTTCACTGTGTTGGTTCAAGTCTCGGTACTATTTCCAATCATCTTCGGATTCGTCAAAAAGATTGAAGGATCGCTTGCGAAGTGGTTTCTGATTTCGTTTTGTATTCAGCTCTTGATCTACTATTCTAACTATGTGGTCGCGGTTAAGACGAATTCTATTGAGGGCTACTTGCCATTTCCTGCATCCACTTTGCTATGGTATGTTCCGCCAATCCTCTTGGGAGCATACATCGGGCTTAACTGGTTGAATTGGGAGTCGATGTGGAATCGATACAAGTGGGTGTTTGCGGCGATGGCTTTCGTTGGTCTTTGTGCCTATTTGTGGCTCGAAATCCGTCGCGTCAACTTTATGCCAATTGAAAAGCGGATGCATGCGCTTTCCTTGACGGCATACGCGACAGGAGTGTCATTGCTTTTGATTGGATTCTCGCGTCGAATGGCGAATGCTCGCATAGGCTTTGGGATCGCGATGGTTGGAAACCGATCGTTGGGAATGTTTGTAATCCATCCAGCCGTCATCTATTTGTTCATTGAGTCGCCTATTGTGAGAGTTTTCAATTACACGCCGTTGCCGTACTTGTGGCTCTGGCTGGTCACGGTCATGATCACCTGGGCAATTGTTGAAGCGGCATACAAGCTTCGGATTGGCAAATTGCTCTTCGGACGGTAACATCTATGCTATATGGGCCAGATTCGAATAGGCTTGATCGGTTGCGGTGGCTTCGCCGGTGTTCACGCGAGGAGACTCCAAAGCATTCCTGGTTGCGGGATCGTGGCGCTGTACGACGCTAACCCGGATCAGTTGCAAGTCTTCTCGACAACGCACTTTCGAGAAGACAGCAAACCCGATCTCCATCAAACAATTGAAGAACTTTTTGAAAGTTCGACGTTAGACGCAGTTGTCATCTCTTCACCGCATGCCTACCATTTCGAGCAAGGATCGATGGCGCTCGATCGCGGCTGTCACGTCTTGATGGAAAAGCCAATGGTCGTCGGCGGAAGCGAAGCGAAAGCACTCGCGGATAAGGTGCGCTCTTCCGACAAGGTGTTTGTCGTTGGTTACAACACGCCGTGCACAATGCCCATAAGGCGAACACGCGAAATCGTCCGATCTGGTGAATTGGGAGAACTCGAGGCTGTGTCAGGGTGGCTCTCGCAGGACTGGAAGAGACTGACAACGGGAAAGTGGCGGCAATCCAAGTCGATCTCAGGTGGTGGACAAATGCTCGATAGTGGAGCGCATCTCTTCGCATCGATTGTCTTTTGCGTCGACCGACTTCCAATTTCGGCGTACGCGCAAGCTCAGCATCTTGGGTGCGAGGTCGAGATCAATGGAGCAGCCACAATCGTTTTCGAAGGCGGTGTTCTTGCCAATGTCCTGATTGCAGGTGACTCAGCAGTCGATGGAGCTGGCCTGGTGTTTTTCTTTGAACACGGCCGAATTGAGGTTGACGGCTGGGGCGGCAACTGGATGAGAGTTTTTAGGCGAGGGACCGACACGGTCGAAGAGTTCGCTCCAGAGCACAGAACGACTCCCGATGACAACTTCATTGCCGCAATTCAAAAGAAAGAAGAGCCGATCGCGGGCGTCGAGTTGGGAGAAACCCTGGCAATTCTAATGGATGCAATCTACCGATCTGCCGAGTCTAACGTCCCCGTGCCTTTGTAAATCGACACCTGCTTGCCGTCGCATCGGTATTATGCTGACCTATGCTCGAGGTCATTGATCTGATAAAGGACTATCGCGGATTCCGAGCTGTTTCCGGTATTTCGTTTCAAGTGCGTCCGGGGGAGATCGTCGGGCTCTTGGGCCCTAACGGCGCAGGCAAAACAACAGCCATGCGATGCATCGCAGGAATCTTGAGACCGAGCTCCGGGACAATATTGATCAACGACCACGATCTCCTTCATGACCAGGCGAACGCAAAGCGAGGCTTGGCTTTCGTCCCGGAAGTGCCGTCTCTGTATGAATTGCTAACGGTTGAAGAGCACTTGAAATTCATTGCGATGTGTTTCAACTCGATGGACGAATTCGATCGGATTGGCGATGACCTGCTCAAGCGATACGATCTCTATGAGAAAAGAAATCAATTCGTTGCTACGCTAAGCAAAGGCATGAAGCAGAAGCTGGCGGTTGCCTGTGCGCTCATCCACCGTGCCAACGTCCTGCTACTCGACGAACCTCTCATCGGCATTGATCCGAGAGGTGCGCACGAGTTTAAGAAGGAACTTTCGAGAGCGCGAGATGACGGTTCGGCGATTTTGATCAGCACTCACCTTCTGGATACTGCCGAGCGCTTCTGCGATCGAGTCATCATTTTGGCAAGAGGACATATCGTCGCTGAAGGAACGATCGCAGAGCTGCGCGAGCGAGCGAACATGGAGGGAGCGACCCTCGAAGCTATCTTCCTAAGGCTAACGGAAGAACCTGACGTCATAGTGCAGCAATCATAGCGACTGCCAATGCGACCACTACTTTATCTGACGTTTCGCACGATCATAAACTCGTTTCGGCGTGCGTTCCAATCGCCGACTCGCGTGATCGGCGCGGCGATGATCATCGGTTGGTGGTTCATGGTGTTCGCAGGAAACTTATTCGAAAGACGAACAACCGAACTTCCGGCAGACCTTCCTGTGCTTGAACTCCCAGGTGTCGAGATGGTGTTCTCGATCTTCATGTCCATCTTTGCGCTCGTTTTTGTGTTTAGGGCGCTGGCAGTTTTTAGGCCACCTGGCAATTATAAGGCAGCAGATTCCGACGTGATGTTTCCAGTGCCGTTATCACCGAGACTCGTGATGCTCCATCGATTCGTCATCGACTACCTCGTTACACTGTTTGTGCCCCTGGTTATCTTAATCTTTGGCGGAAGAAGAAGTGCAGACGGCATTGCATTCTTGTTTGCAAACCTGCCCGATCCCGAAAGGGCGCCGCTTGTAGGAAAGACCATGATCGCTGCATTTCTGCTCGTGTCTCTGTTCGGAGTCGCGCTGAGCTTTGCAGTTGGAATGTACATAAACCGCGACTCGAATGGCGCGAGGTTTGCCAGAAAGTTAACAATTGGATTGATCTGTGCATTCGGTGTTGGATTCATTGTTCTAATCGTCGCTTCCGTTATGCGCCAAGACTCGATCAGCTTTCTCATAGAAACTGCAAATTCGACACTATTTCGAGTCGTCGCGTTTCCGGCAGCCGCAGGAGCAGACTTCGCTCTGATGCCAATCTACGATCGATGGAGTCAAGGATTGCTGGGCGGCGCATTTCTGTTGGTTGGTTCGGGAGCATTGCTCGTTGTCGCCCTCAAGCAAGCTGACCATCTTTACGATATGGCGGCAAGACACACTGCCGCCAACCTCGGCAAGCAGGAAGTGCAAAAGTCTGGCGATTTCGGACTTGCACTGATCCATCTCGCGCGCGAAGGAAAGTTGAAACCTCGCAAGATCGGTTTCTTTTCGAGGCTCAATTTGCGAGGCCAGTGGGCCATCATCTGGCGCGAACTGCAGTTTTCATTGAGAACGCAACTCGCTCTATTGATCCTGTTCGCAGTAATGGCTTGCGGAGCGCCTCTATTGGTTCTCTTCGACGAATCCGACAGACTCGTCCTCGCAATTCTTCCGCTGCAAGCTCTGATGGTTGGTTCCTTTGCACTTGGATTCGGCCAAGCAGGCTTTCTCGAAATGCTAAGGCGAGTCGATGTCCAAAAGCCGCTTCCCTTTTCGCCATTCCAGATCTGCTCGATGGAAGTCCTGGCAAGCTCCATGGCGCCGATTGCGATTTCTCTTCTTGCGTCGCTAACGCTCTTGATTGCAAAGCCCGCCGCATACGATTTGGCGCTTGCCGGCGCAATCGGACTTCCGGGGGTCGCCCTTACGGTCGTAGCAGTACAGCTCGTTGTGCTGCTCATGTTTCCTGACATGGATGATCCGACGCAAAGAAGCTTCAGGGCATTAGTTCAGATGCTGGGCTCGATGCTTGCGCTAACCCCGGCACTCATCGCCGCAGTGTCGTTGCTGGCATTGAAGGTCTGGCCACCGATTGTCGCCACATTCACACTCATTGCGAATCTTGTTGTCACATACCTTTTGGCACGGGCATCGGAGGCACTTTATGTTCGATACAACCCGGCCGACTGAGGTGCTTTTAACTTAGTGATTTCCGCCGCACGCTCAGATTGTGTGGAAAACTCGTGAATAAGCCGTGGAAACTTCTTTATGCTCGCAAATACCTTGATTTTCTCCAGTTTTCTTGCACATTTGCCGGCAATGTAGTGTATAACATCATTCAGAGGCTTCTGCCGGACCAACGAAGGCTCGCAAGAGTCGGAATCACGTCGAAGCCGCAGACTTGGGCAACCGAGTCAGCACGCGATGACCGATTCTCCGACGCAAGTCGGATCGAAGCCAAAGAAGCGAGTTCGCTCGATTTCGAAGGCAGCCGGCGGCAGTCTCTAATAGAGGCCTTTGCCTGGGACGTTGCTCGAAAGAGCCAAGCATCTCTCGTCAAAGCCGCAAGCACCCGAGGCAACTCGGAGGTTCGCGTTGAGAGATTCTTGTCGGTTCATCCGAAGCGAACGAATCTTGGAAATGTTTCGGCAAATCTAAGATCCGTCCGGGTAGAGGCCTCTACTTATTGCTATTGGGCGCATCGCTGCGGAGCATTTCCAAGAAGGCAGCAAGCTTCGTCTCGTAGCCGCGCGTGACCGGAACGTAATAGGGCAACGACAGGCCGTGGCCTTGAGCAAGATACTCTTGCTCAACCCAACCGCCGAAGTCATGCGGATACTTGTAGGTGCCTTCATCGAGATCGACATCGTGCCGCTTCGTATTTGGATCGCGCAGACGGTCAGGCACCTTAGGAGAAGGAACTCGATCGAGGTCAGAAAGCGCCTTGTCGATCGCCACATATGCGCTGTTCGACTTGGGGGACGCGGCCAAAAACAGCGTCGCTTGCGCGAGAATGATCCGGGATTCCGGCATCCCGATGCGCTCAACGGCATGGAAGGCTGACGTCGCAATCAACAACCCCATCGGCGCAGCATTGCCAATGTCCTCGCTTGCCAATATCACCAGCCTCCGCGCAATGAACCGTGGATCCTCCCCAGCGCGCAGCATTCGGGCTAAATAGTGCAGCGCTGCGTCCGGGTCGCTCCCGCGAACCGATTTGATGAACGCCGAAATGACGTCGTTGTGTTGATCGCCCTTCTGGTCGTAGCGCACCAAAGGCCGATTCATCGCTTGCGACACGTGCTCCGGTTCGATTCGGGCCGACGGATGGGCAAGCTGAGTAGCAAACTCGATGGCGTTCAGCGCGACACGTGCGTCCCCGTTTGCAAATCGAACGAGCATCTGCATCGCTTCTGGATCAACCTCCACGCCTGCCGAGCGAGCACCACGATGGGCAATGGACTCGACGTCCGCATCTCCGAGCGGCTTCAAGACTAAAACGCGGCATCGGGACAACAGCGGAGTTGCCAAACTGAATGTCGGATTTTCCGTCGTCGCCCCGACAAGCGTCAACGAGCCATCCTCAACGAAACCCAATAGAAAATCCTGCTGTGTCCTCGTGAAGTGGTGGATCTCATCCAAAAACAGAATCGTCGGCTTCGCTCGATGCTTCGCTTCGCCCGCGACCTTCTTGATCTCGGCAACCCCAGTTGTGACAGCGCTCCGAGTTTCGAAATGAGCGTCGGCATGATCGGCGATGAGACGGGCGAGCGTCGTCTTCCCACATCCGGCAGGTCCCCACAGAATCACAGAACCCAACGCCCCGCGCTCGAGAGCTTGGCGAACCTGCGAGCGTTCTCCCATCAAGTGCTCCTGCCCGACGAACTCAGACAGCATTTTCGGTCTCAGCCGTGCAGCAAGAGGAGCCCGGTCAGATTGAGCGTCACCGTCGAACAGGTCCATGCCAAGAGTCTACCGGTGGCGCAATTCGGTCGCGGGTAACGTATGCAACTCGAAGGCAAAGCATGCAAAGAAAACGTTTGATCGGGTTTTTCATTCTCGCCATAGTTGGGATTGGTGTGGTCTCGATGATCGTCTGGATGACGAATCGCCCCATCGGACGACTTTGGGTTATCGTGCCGCCGGCGAGAACAGCCGACATGATCGTTGCCCTGAGAGAAGGCGAGGACGGCTCTTCAAGAATAGTTTCGATCTCAACTGACGGAACGATCCGAGAACCAAGCGGCGGAGCCGAAATCGACGATCGCGAGTTCGTGTGGGACGCAAAGGGAGACCGTGTGATTTTCGTCAGCAACCGCGCACCGGACGGCTCTTATCAGCTGTTCGACTGGATCCCAGATCGCGACAACAATCCATTCCAGCTCACGCTCGCCGGCGCATCGCGCAGCAACCCTTGGTTTGTGCACAACGGAAACTCGATTTTGTTCGCAAGCAGAGGAGCGATCCTGCGAATCGACTACCAAACTCTCAAAACGTCTTTCGTTTATCCGCCAAAAGAAGAACCCGGACAGCACGGCGCAGATGCTGAGGAAGGGGGACAGGCCAGCGCGACTGATCACGGCCACAGACATGATGAGATGACTCATCTGATGGAACAGAAATGGCAAGAAGTCAGCGCAAGCCTGAATGGAGACGCATTCGACAAAGGATTCGTGACCCCGAACGGAAGCATCTTCGTTGGCATCTACTCGACCCAGCGCGGACGTGTTCTTGTGTTGCAGGAACTGAATCCAGCGGATGCGGCGAGCGCAGAGCCGAGAGTTCCATTCATGGCCGGCGAAATCGAAGTCGCAATGCACCCCACGAAGTCGATGGTAGTCGTTGCAGTTAGAGATTGGCGATACATCAATCCAGCGGCCGCGCCAGAAGAGTTTAGAAACCCCGATGGCACCATACGAAGGCCATACGTGAACGCTTTGTATCTAATCGACTTCGATGCTCAAACGCCCATAACGACAATGTTTCAATCCAATGATGGTTCGCAAGCTCTGATGTATCCGGCAATATCGCCGAACGGCGAGGAGCTCGTTGTATCTGTCCTTACGGTTCAAGATGGCAGCTTGAAACCCAATTCACTCGTCGTTGTTCCGATTGAAGGTGGAAACATGAGCCGAGTCGTCAACGGCGAAGCGACCGAACCGAGTTGGTCCGCGAACGGCGACAAGCTCGCATTCATTCGTGGCGGAGACGTCTATACCGTGCGCAGAGATGGAACGGAGTTGAAAAACCTGACTCAAGGAAAGGGCTTCTTTAGCAGTCCGAAGTTCAGTCCAAAGAAAGGCTAATCCCGCAAGTTCTCGATGGTATCTGCATAAGTTTCGAGCAACTCTTTCACAATCGTTCGAATCGGCGGATTCATATCGATTGGCCTTTCTGAACGCTTCGCAATCTTTGCGATGGCGTCCTTCCCCGAAACCTTCCTGTCAGCGATTTCCATCACCCACGATTTCGCATTCTCGGGGTCAAGCTCAATCTCGTATCCATTGATGCGAAGAAACGCCAACGCCGAAATAAAAGCAGTCGCCCGGTTGCCCGATGCAAACGGACGCAATCGAATGAATCCCTGAATAAACTGTCCCGCCTGAAGCAACACATTTTCGCTCTGCCCGTACCCGTATTGAAAGTTCGTGCCCTCCTCCAACTGCGCATACTTGAACGGTAAGGACTCTTTTGTGACCTCCTGATTGATCCAGAGGACGTCTTGAACGGTTAGATAGTGGACCATCTTCTTCGAAACTTCGATTGTCATGCTGCAAGCGGCCTCATCCGGTCGCCAGGCCATTCTACCTTCCGGCCCAAATTGCGACTTATAGCCGAATGTTCTCTAAAAGCGCGGCTAACTCCGAAGCGGCGACGACACGCGACTTTGAAAACTCGATCCGCTCGAGCCGCCGCTCTGCCTCGCCTGCGGTGAAGTCCCACTCTCCAATGGGCCTCGCAATAATCCACGCCGCCATTCCCCTCGCAGCAAGATCTTCCAATAAAGCGATGTTCTCCATGTTTCCCATTCCATAAGGCGATGGACACACAACGACCGCTTCCGCATCAAGCGCAAGGCGCAGTGCTTCCTCTCTTTGTTGCGATGTGAACTTCGAAAACGGCGGAGCCGCAACAAAAGGCACTCCCAAACGCATCGCAGCCTCGTAGTCGGAATCCGAAACGTGCGTAATGCCGAGCGAAAGCTTGTGCCCGATCTGCCAAAGCTCGGTCAGTATGGGTGCTGCGCTGCCCCCCCCTCCTACCAAATGAATTCTCCGAGGAAACTGTGTCTTCGCTCTTTCAGGAACCAATTCAGGAACGACGACAATTCTTCCGGTTCGCTCGTCGCGCACTCTCTCAAACGACGCTCCATAAACCCGCTCAATCTCTCCGGAGCACAAAACCTCTTCGACCGGACCGTCTGCCACGATCCGGCCTGAATACAGGAGCACCGCGCGGTCCGCGAAACCAGATGCGAGATTCAAATCATGCAGCGCCGCCGCTACCCCCCTGCCTTCATGCGACAATCTTCGCAATAATGATAATGTCGCGATCTGGAAGCCAACGTCCATGTGAGCGGTCGGCTCGTCGAGAAGAATCACAGGTGTCTCTTGTGCGAGCGCTCGCGCAACCAACACGCGTTGCCTCTCACCACCTGATAGCGTCGAGAATAGCCGATCGGCAAGCTCGGACAGAGTCGTCGCTTCCATTGCATTTTCGACGGCTTCTCCAAAGGAATCTCCCGCAGCGAATCGGCCCATCTCCACAATCTCTCGAACCGTGAAGTCGAACACTGGCTCCTCAAACTGCGGCACAACAGCAATCCTCCTCGCGGATTCACGCGCGGTCAGATTGTAAAGATCGACTCCGTCGAATTGAACCTGGCCCGATTCCGGACGAAGCGTCCTCGAAAGGCTTCGGATCAGCGTTGACTTCCCAGAGCCATTCGGACCGAGAATCGCAACGAGCTGTCCCGGTTCGACGCGAAAGCCGACTTCCTTCAAAACCGGCTCCCCGCCATACCCTGCGGTCACGTCGATCGCTCTCAATAGCACAGCGCGATTATGCTCGGGTCAAAAGGACTCAGTATAGAAGTGGCCTCGCTTTCGCAAGTCTTGCTCCCTAAATTGGAAGTGATTTGCAATAGCCCGGTTCCAAAGGTGATGGGAAAGGCGGATGTGGGTTGCTTGTGGAAAACGGAGCGAATTGTTATCTGCCAATCAATCTTAACATCCAGATAGTGCTCGGTGATTGCTCCATGGATTCTGACTTTGCTCGGGGATCACTACAGCCACCCGACGATCATTCCTGCGCACGGATGGGAGTGGAAACACATCGAAAGAAATCCGAGTTGACTAGCTGACCGGCCAATTTGCCAATACGGCAGTTGTTCCGAGGGTTGCTATCGTGGCGAAAAGCCACATTCGTAGAAACAAACGTGGAGCGCAACTCGCGCAATACGAAGCTACGACGAGCGCGCCGCTTATCGCAATCGGCAGAGGGGGGAGCGGCCTGCCCAGTGGCCATAGCAACAAAACGCTAATGCTGTAAAACAGAGACCAAACTATCATGTGAAGAACAAATTTCGATAAGTTTTTCCTAATCTTTTTGTGGTGATGCGCGAACATCTTAAGCCCAGCGATCATGAAAACGACCCAAGCTACAG
>JAHCHL010000005.1 GCA_026129745.1 Fimbriimonadales bacterium
CATTACTTTGGCGCGGAACTGCCGAATCCGTGGTTGATTTGGACCCAGGTGGCTCGAGCACGAGAAGTACCGCCTACGACACGGCCGGCTTTCAGCAAGTCGGTGCTGTCTCGTTCGGAGGACCGTTCCACGCCGCGCTTTGGTCGGGCACCCCCGAGAGCTTCGTTGACCTCAATCCCCCCGGCGCGACGAGCAGTTGGGCCTACAGCGTCGCTAACGGGCAGCAGGCAGGCGAGGCGGCGTTCTCGGGGAATGGTCACGCTGTCGTCTGGCATGGCACTGCAGAGAGCTTCGTGGACCTAAATCCGGGACCTGGATGGGGCTCGCAACTATTCGGAACGAACGGATCGCAGCAAGTTGGCTTTGCTGTAACTGCTGGCTTCGGACGCCGCGCGGCCGTGTGGTCCGGAACTCCCGAAAGCTATCTGGATCTCCATCAGTTTCTACCACCGCAGTTTCAAGGCGAGGGTCGGCATTCGGAGGCGATGGGCATTGACGAATTCGGGAACATCGTCGGCTGGGCGCGAGAGCTTGGCCCGAACGGCGGACACCGCGCCGTCATGTGGGTCGTGCCAGAGCCAGGGACGATTGGCGCCTTTGCCGCAGGATTGTTCGCTCTGGCGATTCGGAGGCGAAGGAAGACGTAGATCGCAGCGAACTAAGCTGACCGCTTCAATCCCAGTCCGAAGACGCTCTTCAGTCGCTCACCGAAGCTCGTCGAGTGGTTTTCGACAACGTGCCCAAGCAATCTCATCGCAATCGACTTCACATCCTGAGAAGCGTTGCACCCGGGAGCTTCGACTACAAACGGCTTACGCTTACGAACGCAATCGACGACGGCCGAATCTTGCCTAACGTTGCCAAGATGACTTAACTGCTTCTGCAAAAACTGTTGGGCTACGCTGTTCAGTCTTTCAAAAGTCGCCTCACCGACACCATGATTGGGAGCCATGTTCATCACGACGTGGATCTTGGCGTTCGGTTTTCGCGAGTAAAGCGTCTTGATCGTCGCATACGCATCGGCGATGCTGGCAGGATCAGGAGTCGCGACGACAATCGCTTCATCCGCAGCTTCGCAAAACGCCATAACCGAGCCGTCTACACCTGCGCCCGTATCGAAGATCAGAACATCTGTGTCCGAAGACAGCCCCTCGATCTCCATGAGAAACCTCTCGAGTTGCGGCCCTGACAAATTGATCAGCGACTCGACACCGGACCCCCCCGCGACGAAACCGATCCCACCAGGACCGCTCGTCACGATCTCTGCAAGAGACTTCTCTCCAGAAATTACATGCTGCAAGGTATAGGGTGCGCGTGCCCCGAGTATCACGTCCACATTCGCAAGTCCAAGATCGGCATCGAATACAACGACGCGCTTTCCTCGTTCAGCAAATGCGATTCCTAAGTTCGAGGAAAGATTCGACTTTCCGACTCCGCCTTTTCCGCTCGTGACTGCGATCGTTCTCATTCCCATAAGCTCCTTACGCTGCCCGCCTTCCGAAGAGCTTGCTCCAGAAAGTTTGTCTCTCTTGTGGTTCGTACCCTGAAGTTATCGAGTCGAGCAACGCCTCGCGGTCCGCTGCAACGACGGTTGTCGGCCTCGATTGGACATGCATCGTGCTTGGCCAATCGCAAGACTTGAGAGCAAGACTCAACTGCAATGGCGACACATATCTCTGCGAAGGATCTGCGCTTAGGCAGCGCTTGATGATGTTGACCATCGCCGCAGGCAATGGAGTGACATCCCAAGAAGGACCGCGTTTCATAGCGGCTTCCGTTTCGCCAATCGACTCGTATTCGAATGGATTGGTGCCCGTAGCTGTGTGATAAAGCAAGACTCCGAGCGCGAACACGTCGGCAGAACTGTTCCACTCTTCGCCGTTTAGCACTTCCGGCGCAATGTACGAATGCGGCGGAAGCGACAATGGCGCGATCACACTGCGATTCGAATGAAGCAGAACGACGTTGCGCGGACAAACGAATCCGCACTTTCCACCAGCGACATCGAGAACATCGACGCCTTCTGCAATTTCAGAAACGATGTCCGCCGCCTGTGCAGGCACGCGGGGTCCGCGCGTCTCCAAGACGTTCGCCAACGTTTCGCCTGTCAGCCTTTCGAAGACAGCCCAACCCCCCTCTTCGACTTCCCACCAATCGTGAACGGCGCACAGTCCGGGGCCGGTAGCTTTTGCCGCCCAACGAATGGAGTCCGCACGGTTTGAATTTTCGCCGCTTGCATCAGGGATGAAAAGCAAGCTGACTTCCCGCCCGAGCACCGAGTCGACCGCGCCGACCAGCGTCGCGCCATCGATCGCAAACCGAGACTGAACGCTCTGATATCGCTCCGGCAATTGCGGTACTCCCCGTGCTGCCGAACCCGACGCCAGTTCTGGATCGAGCCGATACCAATTCCGAATCGCTGAAACGAGCGCCGTGCGCGGAGAAATCGAAAGCGACAGCCGTAATCCCGTAACGCGCGCGACTCGGTCCGTCCAACTGATGTCGATGGGGTCCGCAATGAGGCACTCGAGCACGCCGCCTGATTGTCGTAAGGGCAACAGCTCCGCGGTCAAGGCTATTTCCGGATCGACAAGCTGTAGCGCATCGCGCTCCGGCTGAACCTCGGAAGGATCGACGACCCCATAGCCGTATTGAGCGGCAAGGCACGAAGCGATCTGTTCTTCCGTGGCATATCCTCTATCGACGAGGATCTCTCCAAGCCGCCTCTTGGAGGATCGTTGTGCGGCTAAAGCAACGGAAAGCTGCAAGTTGCTGATAACCTCTCGAGCAACAAGCAATTCCCCAAGCCTCAGAAAGCTACCTGGCATGATTCTGGGTCTCCCTCGCGACGTAAGTCTGCTTCCCTTGATTTTCGGAGCCAGGACTCCCGATCTTTACTGCCCCGCGTAAGGCGCGCACAGCGGATCGCCGATCACAACATCCTTCCATTTCAGCATCGGCGATGCCGCATAGAAGCTCTCCGCAAGGTTCCTGCCCGATGTGTATCGGTCGAAGAGGATGTCCACACGAGCGAGAGCGATCGTGTACGGCTCGCTTGCATACCCCTTCACGCCTGTCACGCCCTGCTGAATCAAGTCCGCGATCAGACTCTGCCCGCCCGTCACCGGTCTGAACGTCCGAGCGCTCGTCGAAACGAACGTCTCCGCCAGCGCCCCCGGATTAAACTGCAGCGAACGATACAGACTCAACTTGAAAGCAGAGTCGTTGCTTCCCCAACTTGCATACCCCATGAGGCCATGCCTTCCGCCAACGAACGACGCTCCCTCGTCGAGCGCGACGCTGAAACCTTTCTGCTGAAGCACATCGCGTGCGCGAAAGAGCGACTGGTTCGCCGATGCATAGCCGCCGGAAGTTTTGTCCGGCGCGGAGTCCAAAAGAAACTCGCCCTTTTCCGGTTTCGCGCGCATGGCCCGCGAAATCAGCGAAATCGCGTCTCCGGTCGTATAACCATCGAGCCGCGTAACCAAATAGAATTCGAATTTGTCGCTATCGAACGGTTCGTCTTTTCCGAAGTAAGGACTCTGAATTCGCGTGAAATCCTCTTGCGTGAAATTGCTCATCGGCATGGGATCGAGCGGCTTCTCTTTTCTGCTCGGATGCGCATCGACCGCCAACATCGAATCCAGTCCATAACCTCCGTCGTTGTTGAGTCGCAACGGAACGCCTTTCGTCAACACGATGAAGTCGATCTTCAGTTTTTTCGATGCGATGTGTTCGCGCACTGTCTCAACGATCGTCGCCTCGTAATCGCTCCAACCGATGTTGTCGTCAGTCGTAACAGAAATGGCGACGACGTTGCTGTCGGGAACGCCCCTCGCTTGCTGATACGCCTTGACGATTTGAATGGCATCTGCAAACTTTGAGTTGTAAACGAGAAGCACGTTCTTTGCGCGAGGATGGGGTTCAACAACGACTTCAGGCGAGCTTGCACTTGCGCATCCAGATATCAGAACGAGCGCGAACAGTTGACAGATTCTCGCAAGGCTCACTTCGAAAGCCTTCGCCGAGTCTTTACCATCGCTTTGCCGATTTCGGCATACATCTTCGCGCGTTGAGCCGTGCCCTTGGCGAAACCGAACTTTCTTTCTTTCGCCGCATGAGTCACACCGTTTAGAATGACTCGACGTATGCGCATCTTCCTCTTTCGCGCGACGGTGTTGATCGTCACTTCCGCACCCAAACGACACTCATCGAGCCATGAAATCTGATCGATCAAATCTCTTCGCACCGCTCGTTGTCCGCTGATATACGGAGCGATCACTTGCGCAGCGTCTGACCAAAACTTCCCGCGCCGAAAAACGCCGACGCACATATCACATCCGTTGATTACCGGTCGAATGATGTCGTCAACGTGATTGGGCCGCAACCCCGCCAAATCCGCGTCGATGAAAACGATGATGTCTGCGTCCGTTTCCCGGACACCCGCCGCCATCGCCGCTCCCTTTCCCATGTTGCGAGGCAAGTCAATGACTCGAACCCCCTCCACATTGGCAGCGACCAATCCCGTCCGATCGCTCGACCCGTCATTGACGACCAAAATCTCAGTTGGCAGAGAAGCGCGGCGGACGGCCTCGAGAACCGGACGAATCCTGTGCTCTTCGTTGTAAGCGGGAATGACTGCAGCAATTTTCAACGTTGTCGTTTGAGCGCGTTGAGAAAAGCGGACTCTTCGATTTGGGTCACCTGTTTCACGGTCTTCTCAATCTCCCTTTCGGCGGCCTCCATTCGAGCCTCGGTCAAAGGGTGCGTCCTAAGATTATTCGAGATGATGTCCCCGCGTCCCTGCCTTTCAAGTCGCCTAAGCTTCTGGAAAAACCGCACGAGGCCGTTCGGATCATAGCCCGCCTTGTACGCGTACCGGATCGCAAAACGGTCCGCCTCGTACTCCGCATCGCGGCTGAACCGAGCCTGCATAAAGATGTTCGCCACATCGGCTGCCGTCGTCGCCGTCCCGCTCGTTCCGAAAATGATAAGCAGATCGGTCAAGACGCTCTTCGAATAAGCCTTAGCGACGTGCCGATGCTCGACATGGGCGATTTCGTGCGCGATCACTCCCGCAAGCTCATCGATGTCGCCGTCGGTCATATCGATCAGCCCCCGAAACACGTAGATTGGGCCGCCAGGCAAAGAAACCGCATTGACGTCACGCGTTTCCAGCACCTTGAACGTGAAAGGCCAGCCGGCCAGCCCGTTCGTCGCCACAATGCGCTGCCCAATCGACTCGACGAGCTGAACGTCCGATGGGTTCGTGCTGACGGGATAAGCCTTCTCGACCTCTGCCGCGCCCTCACGGCCGATCCGAATCTCCTCGTCCTTGCTCAGGAGATTCGTGTTCTTACATCCCGCTCCGCCCATTGCAAGTAGGGCGATGGCTGCAACGGCGAAGGTCGTCTTCATTCTCATAGGCTCACCTACCACCGTAGGGTCGCTTAACTATACGCCTTTACCAGCCTCGGCGGGTGCGCCGACCGGGGCGAGTCGAGCCAAAACCGTCAGAGGTCCCTTCACCGCTTCACCCTCCCGAATCGCAATTTCGAGATCTGCGTGCCCACAAACGACGACGTCGACTTGACTTCCGCGTCCAATGAAGCTCAACTTCCCACCGGCCGGAACACGATCCCCTTCCTTAACAAAAGTCGTAATCTTATCGACGAACTTGTCCGCGATCAAAACGAGCGCGAGCCGAACTCTTTCGCCATCCAGCCACATCGTTTGCCGTTCATTCTCCAAAACGTACTTGCGAGCGAAAAGCTGAATCCCCTTCCTTAGCCAAGTGATCCGAACGTACTCCCAAAGATCGAACATCGGAAGGTTTCTGCCGGTTGTCTTATGAAAAAAGCGCCCGACCTTCGCAGGCATCGGCGAATATTGGTAATGCACGTCGAGCGCGGTCATCGCGATTCCAATTAGCCAGCCATCGCGTTCGCCATCCGGCCAATCGTCTTTCGTAATCTCTTCGATCCGAATCGCCTCACCCTTCTTTTCGCACACGATTTCGCCATTCTCGATCTTTCTCACATAGGAAACGATCCCATAAACCGGGCTACGAATCGCACGGTCGTCTTGTGGAGTCGACGAATGATCGGGATCGCGAAAGAACCAAACCTTACGCGTATACCAAACGAATCCGACGACGAGCATCGCGACGGCCGCGACGGCAATGGCTGCGACAAGCATGCACCGCCATTTTAGCCCTCAAACCGGATCGTCGAAACCCGCCTCCCTGCATTGCCGTACCACCTTGAGACATGCAGCAGCGCTTCGAAGAAGGAGACCAAGAGGAAATCCTGCGCCGTGCGCTGGCGATCGACGCATCGCAAAAGGCGCTCGACCGACAGGCGATGGTCGAAGCTGCCAGAGAGCTGGGTATCTCCGACGAAGCGCTCGAGCAAGCCGAAGAGCAATGGCTCAAAGAAAAAGAAGAGCGTGTCCACTTCCGCGAGTTCGTCGCCCAGCAACGAGCAGGATGGATCGCAAACCTCGTTGCCTATCTCGCGATGACCGCCGTCTTCTTCTTTCTCGACTTTCGTGATGGAAGGCTAAGTTGGTTCTACTGGCCGACGATCGGTTGGGGAATCGGCGTCTTCTTTCACACTATGGGAGTCTTGAACACGAAAAGCGAAGCGTTCCAAATGGAGTTTCGTCAGTGGCGAAAAAATCGCGACAAAACGGAAGACTAACGCCCAACGCTTCGTTCCTGCTTTTGTTTCACCACCATTTCCGCTACGTCTGCCAAGAGCTTCTTCGCATCGTACGCGATTCCATCCTTGATCGTCCACTTGACGCCGCCGACTCGCTCTGGACGCCCGTCAGAATCGAGACGAACATGCCCGGTGCCATAAAGCACTTTGAAATTCGCAAGCGGATTCTGATCGACGATCACTAAATCCGCCAGCATGCCAGCGCGTACAACACCGAACGCAAGCTTCGCACCCGATGGCTCCTGCAAGGTTAGCGCGCCGATCATCGTCGCGCACTGAATCACTTCCAAAGGATGAAACCCCGCTTCCTGCAATAGCTCTAACTCCAATACGAATCCGAATCCATACGTCTGATAGATGAATCCCGAGTCGGATCCGGTCGTCACCCTGCCACCCATCTTTTTGTAATCGTTCAAAAGCTTGAACCAAACCTGATAGAAATTCCGCCATGCGATCTCGTCATGCGTCGTCCAATCGAACCAATAAGAGCCGTGTGCAGTCCTGCTCGGCTCAAAAAAGTCCATTAGCGACGGCAGCGTGTATTGGTCATGCCAATCTGCGTTTCGCATTCGCATCACATCGCGCCCCGCTGAATAGATCGTCATCGTCGGATCGAAAACAGTCCCCAGCTTCAAATGCTCCTGCAGATAAGCTTTCCACTCATCGCTTCCGGGCGGATGAATCTTGTCCCACAGTCTCGCGACTTGCGCAAATCGCCATTGCTCGTCGCTGTAGTTCATTTCGACTGGCCACGGCTGAACAACATAATCTTTTAGCAACGACTCGAAATGCCCGTAAAAGTGAGTAACCGTTCCCAAACCCAATCGCGCAGCATCGATGGCGTTCATTTGCGCGACGCCCATTTGACCCAAGTGTGCAGTCGAACCAAGCTTATGCTTCTTCGCTTCGTCGAGCAATGCCGCCATGATGTCCGGTTCGTGTGAGCCGAGTTTCAAACCGTCGACGCCGTTCGCTGCCGCCCACTGCACCCATCGCCTCGCTTTCTCCGGCGAATCGACGCCCCCCTCCGTCCATCCGCTTCCAGGCCTTTGATAGTTGTAAATGCGAGGAGCGACGATTTCGTTCTTCGTACTGCGCTCCTTTTCTCGAACTGTGAAGTCATGCGCGGCCAATGGCACTCCGCGCACCGTCGTCACACCGTGCGCCATCCAAAGCTTGTACGCATACTCTGCATCCGCGTTTTTCGGCGCACCGCCTGCATGAACGTGCATATCGACAAAGCCCGGCAATACGTACATGCCCGTTGCATCGATTTCGAGGTCCGCGTTTTGCGGCGGACGGTTGGGTCGCATCGGCAATCCAGGCGTTCCCGCGCTCCTGATCGAAGCGATCCGATTGCCCTCGATCACGATGTCCACAGGCCCGTTCGGCGGTGCGCCGGTACCGTCGATCAAAGTCGCTCCACGAATCACCATCGTGCGAAACGGGCCGTTGCCTTCACCTGCCTTGCGATCAGGTGCGGGACGAAGCTGGGCGCAAACGCTTACGAAAGCAACAACTGTGAACAGAAATACAAGGCAACGAAGAAAGCGTGGCATGATCGAACGCAATTCGCCGCAACGAAGATCGTTTCCTGCGAAAGGGTGTCTCACGTCTTGCCGTACCACTCTTTATAGCCCTTATAGGCGATGTAAGGCAGCCGAATCGCATAGAATCCGGCAAGACCTGTCACTGCCCTAAGTTTGTTGTGTTTCTTCGCAACGAGTTCCACCCCAGTCGGTTCCCGCCAAACGCGATCCGCCTCTCGATAAGCGGCGTCCACACCGCCTTGTTGCGCGACCAAATTGAGATGGTTGCCGAAAGTCTCTTCCAATAGCTCAATCGGAAACGGATAAATCGACTGAAGCTCCATCCATCGCTTTTGCACGAAATCATTCAGTCCTTGATTAGCCCATTCCGACCTTGCTACATTGTATTCATCGCGGTCGAAAGGAAGCGCCTCATCACATTTTGCAATCGCAAGCGTCGCGCCGAGCACTTCGCGCAATCGCCAAATCTCGGCAATCGGATCCAACACTCGTAATTCGATTGTGCCAAGCCGCTTGCTGATGATCAAATCTTGAAACCGATACTCTTTGTCGCTTTGCAGCGGGCCGAGCAATCCTTTTTGCGCCATTCGCGCACTCGAACCGAACGGCTTGCCCGCAAGCCAAGGACTGCTCGCGCTGGCAACTGCGAGCACCGGCGCGAAGTAAGCCAAATTGTCATACACACGGTCGCGTTCAGACTTGGGAACTCCGACATGGATGTGCGAGGACGCTGTGTTAGAAGGCGAATTCAGCGTAAACAGCGACCCAACCGGAACAACCACGCCTCCTTGCGTTGCGCGTGCGAATTCAGTGCGCCTGCTCACTAAATCCTCGATCAGCGACTCCGCCGATTCATGAACCGAAGTCGCCATTTCGATCGAACCCATGAAGCACTCTTGACGATCTTTGCCCTTCGCAAAATTGCTGGCCGTGTGCCGCGAATAGCGCTTCGGGTTCTTCCAATAAAGTCTCCGCAAGTAATCGAGCGATTGCAGCGTCGGCGTTAGCCGGCCATCTTCAAGAACAAAGACTTCTTCTTCAAGGCCCAGCGTCACACGATATCGCGTTGGATCCTGCATGCGATTCCCTAAATCGTGGCATATTGTCCACCTCGCCGACGCCGTCGGCGAACTTTCGACCTAATGTTGACAGTCCCTTGTTCGGGCAACAAGATTCAGGAGGGCAAATGATGCGTTTCCAATCCATTGGCGTCGCCGCGGTGCTGTCCGCAGCCGCCTTAGTTCAAACGGCATTCGGACAAACGGCTGAGCTCCCAAGCCGGGAAGTCCCGATCAACGTCGACTCAGGCCTTGTTCAAGCGAAAGGACCTGGCCCAGAAGTCGTCTTTCAAACGGTTGTGCAAGTGCCCCGGGCGACGTGGCTTCGACTTCAATTCGCCAACGTGATGCTCGCAGGCGACCCGGCAGCAGACAATGCGTCCTTCTTGCGCATCACGTCGCTCCGCGACGGCGGCCGCCAAATCATGAACTCCAAGAACGTGTGGGACTGGGCCTACACCTCAGCCTATTTCAACGGCGACCGAGTGAGAGTGGAGCTGGTCGCGTTCGCGAACACAGGCCCGAACAGACTCCGCATGACGATGGTTACCGCCGGTGAAATCGCGCCCGACAGCATTTGCGACGGAGTCGACTTGCGCGTTCTCTCGAACGACCCGCGCGCTGCCAGGCTCCTCCCGGTTGGATGCTCCGCATGGATGATCAACGATCTCAACCGCCAGTTCGCAACAGCAGGGCACTGCGGCCCGACACAAACCGGAAGCGTCGTACAGTTCAACGTCCCGCTCTCTAACTCAAACGGCTCGCTGAACCACCCACCGCCGGAAGATCAATACGTTGTCGACCTCGCCTCCGTACAACGCCAAAGCGGAGGAGTCGGGCTTGACTGGTCCTACTTCGGAGTGATCCCCAATTCAAACACGTTCCTGCAGCCGTTCCAGGTCCAAGGCGCGACCTACACGCTCGCTGCAAGCGCACCTTCGCCAACTGGACAGCTCATTAGGATCACCGGCTACGGAACCGTCAGCTCGCCGGTCTCACCGACCTGGAACCAAGTGCAAAAAACACACGCTGGACCCTACTCGTCGATGAGCGGCACAACGGTTAGATATCGAACTGACACAACCGGCGGAAACTCAGGCTCCCCCGTTATCGACGAAAGCACCGGACTTGCAATTGGCGTCCACACACACGGCGGCTGCACAAGCACCGGCGGATCGAACGCTGGTACGGCGATCCATCACACCGGTTGGCAAAATGCCCTCGCCAACCCGTTGCGCGTTTGCCGATCTGGCCTCGCCCAAGTGATGCCGCCCGTCTATGCCGCAGGCGACCAAGCGAATAACTTCGGAACGGTCAACTCAGCGACCGGCGCATTCGGAAAAGTCGTCCAAGTCGGCGCGCAAATCCAAGGCCTCGCATACAACTCACTAACAGGAACTTTCTTCGCGATCGATTCGATCCGCAGGCTCTACGTCATCGACGCTTCGACGCAAACAGTCACCGACCTCGGAATCGTTTCGGGAACGACGCTGATCAATGGACTCGCGTTCGATCCAAACACGAACACGCTCTACGGTATTCGACAAAGCGATGGCCAACTCTATCGAATCAACCCCGCAGTGCCTAATGCGACAGCGATAGGAAGTCCCGCAGGTGGAACAGTCGGTGGAATCGACTTCGATCCGGACACGAACACGCTCTTCGGTGTCGATGATGCAGGCGGCACAAAGCTGATTCGCATCGACACAGCGACAGGCGCACACACGCTCGTCGGCAGTCTTGGCATCGGAAACGCCGATTGCAACGGCCTCGCATACAACGGCGACGACGGAATGCTATACACGATCAACGCAGCAAACCAGAGCGCGTATCGAATCAATCCGGCATCAGGTGCAGCGACACTCATCGGAGCGACCGGCGGAATGTTCGGCGCAGGTTTCGGAATGGCAGCCGAGTATGGTCAAGTCGTCACAGCAAACCCGACAGCCTATCAAATCGAAGCAGGAGTCCAAATAGCTGGCGGTTTGCCTGAATTGCAAAGCAGCAACGATCAGTACCTCCGCGTCCGAGAAGCGCCGCCGACAGGTCTCGGAATGCCTTCAGTCACATTGCGTGTGGAATCGACGATACCGCTCTCAAACGTAACAGACTTCGAGTTCCTGATCGAAGCGGCAGTGACCGCATCGCCCGCGGCCGCAGTGCCGCAGCGAATCGAGCTCCGCAACTACGTCACGAACACATGGGAAGTCGTCGACACGCGCGCGTCGTCTGGAACGGACATGGTTGTAATCATAACGCCGACGGGCAACCTCAATCGCTTCATCCAAACGGGTACAGGCAAAGTGGAAGCGCGAATAAGCTACTTCGATCCTGGAACGCTGTTCAGCTTTGGATGGAACGCACGCTTCGACCACATCCGTTGGCGCGCGCGAGGATAAAGAAAAGCAGATCGGTCCGAGAGCAACTCTGCTCTCGGACCGACAAACAACAAGACAAAATTAGGCGTGCAAACTACTCGTCCTTCGCGACTGGATCGTTTGCAGGATCCTTGCGGCTCGCATCGCCTTCATCGCCGCCGCCGCAACCAACGGCAGCCAAAACGAACACGGCGAGAAGCAGCCATACAACCTTCTTCATTGTCGATACCTCCTGTTTCCGGCTATCGTCCGGATGCTCCGCCAAAATTCGACGCCGCAGTCCAAGCCTCCTTCCGGTTGCTGTATTTTGACCGATAGCCGAACCTTCCGGCAAATTTTCGACTCTATAATCCTGGCTCGCAGCCGACTTCCGGTCTGCCCATTGGATCGGCTATTTGTTTGAATTATGAGTAGAGAAATAAGCAGGCGTCGTTTTCTAAGCCAGTCCGCCGCTGCGGCAGCAGCCGTAGCCCTCGGCAGCAAGTCCTTTGCGCAGGGCCGCAACCTTCCCCCCGCAGAGATCCTCCTGACGGCGGCCCCAGGTTCCGCCCAGATTCTGCCAGGAGACCCAACTCCCATCAACAGATTCACCGCCAAAGAGACCACACCGGCGAGAGGAATCGTCGGCAGGCCAGGCGATTCGTTCTTAGGCCCCACAATCCGCGTTCAAAAAGGACAGCGGCTCCGAGTACTGTTCGTCAATAACCTCGACAACAAGTCCATCGTTCACTGGCACGGACTCGACGTGCCGGAAGCGTCCGACGGACACCCAAGATTCGCAGTCGACCCGGGCGAGACGTTTTGGTACGACTTCACGGTCATTAATCGCGCAGGCACGTACTGGTATCACCCGCACCCCGATCAAATCACAGGCCCCCAAGTCTACAGCGGACTCGCTGGATTGCTCGTCGTTTCAGACGACGAAGAAGCCTCGCTGCCACTTCCTCAGAATCGCGCAGACATTCCCTGCGTCATTCAAGACCGCGTCTTCAACACAGACAACTCGCTCGTTTATGAAACTGGAGGACGAGAAGGATTCCTCGGAGACGTTGTGCTCGTTAACGGGAAGCCCTCTCCGAACTACTACGTCGGAACGCGATGTTATCGCCTTCGATTTCTGAACGGCAGCAACTCGCGCATCTATAAACTCGCATGGTCAGACGGAACGCCGATGGATGTTATTGCGACGGATGGCGGTTTGCTCGAAGCTCCCGTGTCCAAACCATACGTCATGCTCGCGCCTGGACAAAGGGTCGAAGTTTGGGCCGACTTTCGAAATCGACAAGTAGGCGAAGTCGTGACGCTCAAGAGCCTTGAGTTTTCGGGTGCAGGTCTATTCGGCGGTGCTTTGCCGCAAGGGCATCCGTTCGATCTGATGACCTTCTCAATAAATCGTCAAGAGTTCGACAATCTTTCACTTCCAAAGAAACTGGCGCCATTCGAACGCTACGACCCGACAAAAGCGGTCAATTACAAAAACCCGAGAGTTTTCGACATCGTTCCAAACGCGGGAATGTGGCTCTTCAACAACCTTCCGTTTGAAATGGAAAACGTAAGCGAAAACGAAATCGTTCGTCGCGGCGATCTCGAAATCTGGGAATTCAAGAACACTTGGCCAGGCATGAAAATGGCGCACCCCATTCACCTTCATGGCCCGAACTTCCAGGTTGTTGAACGAACGATCGATCCAGCATATCAATCGAGCTATAACAACGTGAAAGATGGCTATGTCGATGAGGGAATCGTCGACACCGTCATGCTGATGCCTGGTGAAACGATTAAAATCGCCATTCGGTGGGACAACTTCGCAGGGCTCTTTCTCTATCACTGCCACAACTTGGAACACGAAGACCGAATGATGATGCGCAACTTCCGCATCCTTCCATAACAAATGAAAAAGCCCCGCAAGCCGCGCTTGCGGGGCCGTTCATTCCATTCGACTACTGCGGCGGAACGACCGTAGCGATGCGACCCTGTGTGACTGTGTAGTCCCAAGCCTCTTCGACAACCGCGATCGCTCGACCCCTGATTCTTTCAGGATCGATGTCGCCGGCTTTGCGAACCGCGTCCCTCGCTTCGATCGTTTTCCGTGCGCGATCGAGTGCGCATGAATACGTGTACCAAGTCCACGCGTACTCCGGTCCCGCACGAACAGCGGCCTCCGCGAATCGCAATGCATCCGAGTTCTTGTTCTGCATCAGGTACACGATGGCAAGACCGTTGAGCGCTTCTGGCGAATCGGGCATCGCTTCCAAAGCGACTTCCATATAGCTCTGCGCTTGCGCCAAAAGCAGTTCCTTGTCTTGCGTCCTTACCGCTTTGCCAAGCGACAGATATCCATCCTGAATGTAAGCGTCATACAACAACGGATCCGCGACAACTGCTCTCTCAAAAGCGTCGCGCGCCGCATTGAGATCGTTGAGATACGTATACAGAACCGACAGATAAAAGATCGCTTCAGGCCGCACGACATTGCGTTGCACCATTGCGCGAACTTGGCTCTGCATCGCTGCGCGGTCATTCTTCTTGATCGCAACGAATGCCGCAGCTGTCATCTTTGTCGGATGATCCTCCGCTCCGGCAAGCGCAGCGTTCCTCAAGTTTTCGTCTGCCTTGTCGAAGTTGCGGTAAGTCGCATAGGCCGCGGCCATCAACGCGAACGAAGTTTCGTCTGGAGCGCCATTCTTGTTGATCTCTTCGACAACTTGATAGGCGTCCTTGATTCTTCCTTGTCGCATCAGGCTGTACAGCAAGAAGTTCGCGACGCGTGTGTCGGGATCGAAGGGATCGTACACTTCGCGCATAATCCGAGTCACTGCGGCGAACTCGTTGTTCTGAATGTGCAGCGATGCTAACTGGAAGCGGTTTTCGTTCGTCGGTGCGCCGAGCGCTCTGATTTGCATCTGAATCGCCTTGCGCTTGTTGCGAACTCCCTCCAGCAAGGATTGCTTGATATCGCTGACTGCCTGCATCCGGTCGGTGCCGGTCGCAAGCATCCTGAACGAACGCTTGACGAAGATCGACGCCAGAATCTCATAAGCTTCGACGTTATCGCCTGCAATCAATGCGCCTTCGGCAAAGGTCTGCGCCTCGGCAAACTCTGACTTCTCATAATAAGCGCGAGCAATCACAAGTTTAGCGGGAACGTAGTCGTCATCAGCTTTCAGCGCGACTAATCCAGCTTGAATCGCGCCGTCGTAGTTGCCAACTTGCAAAAACTTGACAGCATTCGCTGTGTGCGCCGCCGCACCTGCGCCGACGTTGTTGTCGATGATCAGGCGAAGCGTCTCTCGCTTGCTTTCACCATTCGTCAAGTAAACAGCGATTTCAAGGTCGTAGTTTCCTTCGCGCTCGACAATCGTGTTGATCACAACCTCGTAGGGCGTACTCCGATCCGCCAGCAGCAACCGTCCATCGTGATAGAACTCGACTTGGTTGACGGGCACGTCGGATGTGACGGTCACTCGGACATTCACGACCCCGGCGATCTTGTCACCGGACCTCAGCGAAGAATTGATCTTGATGTCCGCTGCCACGGCGGACGATGCAAGCAGAAGCAAAAGGCCAAAGAAAGCGTTTTTCATACAGTTGAACCCTCGGTAGGCGTGGTGATACCCGAATTGGACGCCGAAACGGCCCTCCGGGGTTCGCATAGTTATAAAGCCGAATCCCCGCGCTCGCCCGTCCGAACCCGAACGGCGTCCTCGACGCGCTGCAAAAAAATCTTCCCGTCTCCAGGTCTTCCCGTCCTTGCCGATCTCAAAATCGCCTGCACGGCTTCATCGACCTGCCCGTCGGGCACAACCGCCTCAAGCCGCGCCTGAGCTGGCATCGCCACCACGAACTCCTGCCCGAGCATCCACTCGCTCGGCTCCTGGCTGCTGCCGCACCCACGGACGTCCGTGACCGTAATGCCGGTGACGCCCCGCTCGCCCAGCGCGTTTTTCACCTCCTCCAGCTTGTGGGGCCGAAAAAACGCGATGATTCGAATCACCTTCGGACCAGCCTTCGAAACGTGTGCTTGCCCACCCTCAAAACCTTGCCGTCCAGCTCACTCGGATCGAAGCTCGCCGTCGGATCCGAAATTCTTTCGCCATTCAAAGTGACTCCGCCGCCTTGCATCAGCCTCCTGCCTTCGCTGTTGCTTTTCGTTATTTCCAGTGCCACAAGAAGCGCAGGCAATGTCACTCGGCCATCGATGACGGCTTCGTTTGGAATCGCCGCTTCCGGCGCTTCGACTGGTTCTTCTCGCTTGCTGAAGGTCCTCATGAAGTATTCGTCGGCTTCTTCGGATGCGCCAACGCCGTGATAAATCCTCACGATCTCCTTCGCCAACCGCCGCTTCGCATCTCGCGGATTCAACGACCCGCTCTCAATCTCCGCAACCATTTTCGAAACGTCCGCCAGCGAAACGTCCGTGCATAACGTAAACCAACTTTCAATCAAATGGTCCGGTATCGACATGGTTTTCCCATACATGTCGTTCGGCTCATCGTTGACGCTGATGTAATTGCCGAGTGATTGCGACATTTTCTCTTTGCCGTCCGTGCCGACAAGCAAAGGCATCAGCATCACGACTTGCGGCTCTTGGCCATACTGCGCTTGCAAGTTTCGTCCCACCAAGTTGTTGAACTTTTGATCGGTGCCGCCCAACTCGATGTCCGCTTCGATAGCGACTGAATCGTATCCTTGGCAGAGCGGATACAGGATCTCGTGCATGCCGATTGGCCGCTCCTCTTGCAATCGCTTCTGAAAGTCGTCGCGTTCGAGAATGCGTGCGACAGTGATTCGAGAAGAGAGTCGAATGACGTCGGCAAAAGACATCGCGCCGAGCCAGTCTGCGTTGTATCGAATCTCCGTCCGCTCTGGAATCAGAATCTTATAAAACTGCTGCTCAACAGCCGCGACATTGGCCTGAACTTCTTCACGCGACAACTGCGGCCTCGTCTTCGACTTGCCGCTCGGATCTCCGATCATCGCCGTGAAATCGCCGACGATTAGCACGGCCGTATGGCCAAGTTCTTGAAAGTGCCTCAACTTTCGCAAGACAACGGCCCAACCCAGTGTCACATGAGGTGCGGTCGGATCGACACCCAACTTGACGCGCAATGGCTTGCCCTTCTTGAGCTTTTCCGTCAAGTCATCGGTGCTGATGACTTCCACGCAGCCGCGCGACAAGAACTCGACCTGTTCGGGGATTGTCATTCGCCGCGAAGAATACCGCCTTGAGTCATCACCCTCGAATCTTTCTCACAGCCTCGACTTGAGAGATCATCCTCCGCCCGGATCGCTCTGGATGCGGTTCCAGCATCTTCACCCCGAAAACCTCGCCGAAGCCTTCGATGTCGATCTCGCTCAGCCACCCTTCTTCCCATAGCTTTCGGCTCGCAGCCTCGACCAAGAACAGGGCGACCGTCTTGTGATCGGGAGGCACGCCATGCATTTCGATGTCCGGAAGCCCCATCTTCGACATCCCGCGAGTGAATGCGGTGCCCTCCTGTGGAGTCTCTGTCCATCGAACGACGACATTGAGATCGTAACGAACTGCGTTCGGGTCTTTGTGCAGTTCATCGTAAAGAGAACGCTCCGGCCAAAATCGCTGTGCGACTGTGTCGAATACAAGCCGTGAACCAACTGCTTCGTTGATCGCATCAGCGGTGTGCCATGCGAAACTCAATGCAGCAGTCGAATCCATCGCAGTCTCCGAAATGTAACTCACGCGAAACAGCGCGACCGTGTTGTCCAGCAATCTTCCAATGTCGTCAGGAACATCTGCGTCGGGTTCTGCAAGCGCATCCGGTCGAAAGAGATATGGGTTCGAATCGGGCCTGACTCTGCCAATGTGAAAACGAATGTCGCTGAGAACTAATCCTTCTTTCTTCCCAAGCCGCGCACGATGGGGGTTCTCACCAAGTACACGATTGAGAATGTCTGAATCGCTCGGCCTGTCGTCGACACTCGAATAAACCCAAAATTCGATTCGCACTTGCGGCGGAATCGGTGGCTTGCGTTTGCGTCCAGCCAAATAGATCGCTGCGCCGACAGCGATGATCGCTGCAACGAACGCAAGAAAAACAGTCAAGCGATTCGTCCTTCAATCCAATGCCGCGCTTCGTTCCACTCCTCATCGGTTAGGTTTGCGAAACAGCCCTCGCACAACCCCGCGTCATTGACTGGAGAGCCTTTGCAAAGCATGCAGTGACCTTTCGCCTTCGCCAGACGAACCGGATCGCCCTTGCGAAAGGCAAGGATCAGGTCTTCACGGTCGATCGCTTCGCTGTTGAATCGCCGCATCAACGAAGATTATGCCCCTAAGGAAAACTCGCACAGACCAAGAAAAACAAGGGCACGGGGTAAACTCTCTCCTTCTCGGAGGAGAAACCGGCCGATATGAGTCCTAAATCAGGCTCGGCGCGGAGGACTATAGCGTGAGTTTGTACAGAATCCGTGGCGGGCGAGAATTGCATGGAAGCGTGCGTGTGCATGGAAGCAAGAACGCCGCGCTCGCAATTCTGTCTGGCGTCCTTTTGTGCGAAGAACCCGTGACGCTTCGAGGACTGCCTGCCGTTAGCGACGTCGAAACCAAACTCCAAATTCTCGAACAGTTTGGCGCAGTCATAGACAGGTGGGACGACGGAGAAACCGTCACCATCGACTGTTCCAATCTCAAAGATGCCGAGCCAGACCCTAATATGGTCCGAAATATCCGGACCTCGTTCTATGTGCTCGGGCCAATCCTCGCACGCCTCGGCAGCGCAAGAATCCCCCAACCCGGCGGCTGCAAAATCGGTGCGAGGCCGCTTGACTTCCACCTGAAGGGCCTTTCCCAGTTCGGTGCCGACGTCAGGCTCAACGGCGGATTCTATGAAGCCAAAGCCAAGAACCTTGTCGGAGCCGAGGTCTATCTCGACTTCCCGAGCGCCGGCGCAAGCCAGCACTTGATGGCAGCCGCCACACTCGCTGACGGCCAAACCGTCATCAAGAACGCCGCCATGGAGCCGGAAGTCACCGCACTCGCAGACTTCCTCAACCGCATGGGCGCAAGGGTCGAAGGCGCAGGAACGAGCACCATCACGATCTCCGGAGTCACCAAACTTGGTGGCGGAGAGTACGTGATCCCCGCAGACCGACTCCAAGCGGGAACCTACCTTCTCGCAGGAGCAGCCACATTCGGCGACGTGACCGTCGAAGGAGTCCTACCGGAACACCAGGCGCCCGTCATCAGCAAATTGAAGGAAATGGGCGTAACCGTCGACGAAGGGCCTGATTGGATTCGCGTCGTTGGAAACAGGTTCATGCAAGCGATCAGCGTCAAAACGATGCCGTATCCGGGCTTCCCGACCGACATCCAGCAGCCGATGGCTGCACTACTCTCGATCGCTCACGGCGTCAGCACCCTTGAGGAAACCATTTACGAAAGCCGAATCGGCCACATCGACGAACTTAACAGGATGGGCGCGAAAATTCGCCAAGAAGGCCGAACGAGCATCATTACAGGCGTCGACCACCTTCAAGGCGCAGTTGTAGAAGCGACCGACCTTCGCGCCGGAGCAGCGCTGGTTGTAGCTGGTCTGAGCGCAATCGGAGAAACGTACGTCAAGAACATTGTGTACATCGATCGTGGTTATCAGAAGTTCGAAGAGTCGCTGAGGTCGCTCGGCGCAGACATCGAGCGAATGCCGGTCGAAGAATGGGAGAAGGCCGGTCAATGGTCCGGTTAAGCACCGAACTCGGAATCGATCTCGGAACTTCGAACATCCTCGTTTTCAAAAAAGGAGAGGGCATCGTCCTCGAAGAGCCGACCGTCGTCGCCCTCAACACGAAAACCAAGAAAGTGCTCGCCGTAGGCGAAGCCGCGCGCGAAATGCTTGGAAGAACCCCTGGCGACATCGTTGCGATTCGGCCACTCAAAGACGGCGTCATCGCTGACTACACGCACACACTCAAAATGCTCGAGTTCCTGCTCGACCGCGTAGCAGGCAAACGCAGACTGATGCGGCCGAAACTCGTGATCTGCGTCCCCAGCAGCGCAACGAACGTCGAACGCCGCGCAGTTAAACAAGCCGCGCAAGAAGCGGGCGCCGGCGACGTGATCCCTATCGAAGAGCCGATGGCAGCGGCGATCGGAGCGGGAATGCCAATCAGCTCGCCCGGTGGAAACATGGTGGTCGACATTGGCGGAGGAACTACCGACATCGCCGTCATCTCGTTGGGCGGACTCGTTATCTCCGAAAGCCTCCGCGTCGGTGGAAACAAACTCGACGAAGCGATTGTAAGACACATGCGCAGCGTCTACAACTTGATGGTCGGAGAAAGAACTGCCGAAGAAATCAAAATGAAAATCGGCTCCGCTTATCCGCTCGAACAAGAGTTGCGACTGGATGTTCGCGGCAGAGACCTGATGGCCGGCCTCCCACGAACCGTCGAAGTCAGCAGCGAAGAAATCAGAGAAGCGCTCTCAGACCCGCTGAAACAAATCACCGAGAAAGTCTGTGCCGTGCTTGAACAAACGCCGCCCGAACTTGGCAGCGACATTATCACGCGGGGCATCGTCGTAACAGGTGGAGGAGCGCTATTGCGCGGCATCGACTATTTGCTGTCTGCAGTAACGGAAGTGCCGGTTCGAGTCGCAGACAACGCAATCCACTGTGTCGCGCTCGGAACAGGAAGAACGCTCGAAGAGTTGCCGAAGCTCACAAGAGCCGCAAGAAGATAAAGAACGGAGAACAACTATATGTGGTTTGACACCATCATCGCCGCCATCGCAGTCGCGCTGCAAGTCGGAGGCTACTCCGATGTATCGAGAGATCACTGGGCCGCTAAACCAATCGAAAACCTCGTCGCAGCGAAAATGCTTCCGCCAGGAGAAGGCAAAGCGTTTCAAGGAGATCGCCCAGTTACGCGATACGAGTTCGCTGTCCTCATGGATCGATTCATTCAGGACATTCGCAAATCATTCCTAAGACAGCCTGTGCCGAAAGAATTGAATCTCGCCAACATCAAAGGAAGAGACGCCGATGGATCGCAAGCGGCGATGGTAAGGCTCGCCAAAGATGGCTTCCTTCCGTACGAGTCTCCCATATTCAGAGGCCCTACCGAAACGATCACGCCCGAAATGATGTCGATCGCAATGGCACAAATTGCCCAGCGAATCGGGCAGCTATTCAGAGACAAAGATGACGACTGAGGCCAGCCACGGCCAAGACTTCCTTTCGAAGTTTGGCCGATTGCCGCAAAGCGCATTCCCACAGCAAATTGCCCGCGCATACCGTCTGCTGCATGACAGGCAGTGGTATTCGCAACAAGAAACCCGCGATTACCAGCTTAATCTCGCAAAGACAATCACGTCTCACGCATCGAAGAACGTTCCAGTCTATCGAGACCTTTACGGCGAAGAGATCGAAATCAGAAGCTGGGAAGACTTTCAATCTCTGCCGACGCTTACACGCACAAAATACTCTGCAGCCGAAAGCGATCAGAAGGTCGCAGAGCGCACTCCACCGAACTCCAAAACAATCGGCTCCAGCCCGACGAGCGGAACGACCGGTGCGATGGTCTGGATCGCACACACACCCCTCGCAAACGCATGGCGATGCGCTTGCATCTTGCGCGAGTTCGAATGGCTCGGTGTAGAACCATCAGGTGACTGCGCGATTTGCAGACAGCCTGTCAGTCACGACTCGCCGGACTGGAGCGATGAAATCGGCGCAGAGGTTACGCCATGTTGGGTGCATCCCGCGATCCAAGAATTGCTGCCCATTGGACGCGGATACAAATTCGACATCGGTCTTCCAATTCGCAAAATCGCTGACTCGATCATGGAGCTTCAACCAGCGTTCCTCCACGGAACGCCATCGTTCTTTCTTTCCATCGCCGAGTTCTTAGAAGGCTTTCGACCCAAAGCGATTCTAACAATTAGCGAACAGCTCTTTCCAGACGCTAAGAGGAAACTCGAAAACGCATACGGTGCTCCGGTCTTCGACACATACGCCGCCGTCGAAGTCAATCGTGTTGCCGCAAGTTGTCCCAATTCCGATGGCTATCATGTTCATGATGAAAACGTCATCTTCGAAGTGCTGGACGAAAAGGGAAGGCCAACTCCACAAGGCGAAACGGGGCGAGTCGTGATTACATCCCTGCATAATTTCGCAACACCGATCATTCGATACGAACTGGGCGACCTTGCCGAACTCGGCGTACCCTGCAGTTGCAGTCGAGGACTGACGAAAGTCGAAACGTTTCATGGAAGGCAAGTGAGCAGAATGATGCTCGGAAACGGAAAGTACCGCGTCGCAACATCGTTGATTCTCACGCTCCGAGATTTGCCGCAAGTGAATCAAGTTCAGATCGTGCAATCGACGCTTGACCGCTTCAAGGTCGCTTACGTCGCAAACAGAGATATCACTGACGACGAAAAGCGAAAGGTGCAAACCGTGTTTGAGCAGCTCGCAGAGCGCAAAGTGCAAGTGAACTTCTGCCGCGTCGAACGGATACCGCCGCTGCCAAACGGCAAAACGCCACCCTTCGTCGTCGATCCTGGACTCGCTGGATGAACGCAGTGCAAATCGCATAGCGCCGAGCAACCTCCAAAGTCTCCTCGGAGAATCTTTCGAAAGCCTGCAAACTTGCGGTAACGTTACAGCCATGCGCAGTTTGTCAGCTGTCTTTGCCTCCCTTGTTGCCGTAGCTTCCTTTGCCCAGATTGGCCCAATCGAGTCCAAACCCATTCGGGGAATGCGCCAGCCCGCGATCAGCCCGGATGGTTCGAAGATCGCCTTCCAGTGGCGTGGTGACATTTGGGTCGTGCCATCAGAAGGCGGAAAGGCCCTCAGAGTGACCAGCCACATCGAGCTGGAAACGACACCGATTTGGAGCCCGGACGGCAAGTGGATCGCATTCACCAGCGACCGCCACGGCAACAATGACGTCTTCGCCATCCCGGCAGAAGGCGGCGAACCCAGGCAGTTGACTTACAGCGGCAATAACGAAACCGCCACAAGCTGGTCCCCAGACGGCAGGTGGATCGCTTTCGCCGGCCAGCGCGACTCGACTTTCGGCGGCATCTTCGTGCTTGACGTGAGAACATTGAGATTTCGCTTGATCGCAGAAGACTATCAAGGTCTCAGCAACCCGCGATTCTCTCCGGATGGTCGCTCGATTGTCGCAACAAGGCTCGGCTTCACATGGACAAGGCCCCGCTATCACGGCGGCAACGCCGCGCAAATCGTCGTCATCGACATCGCCACAGGAGCCGTGCGCAGAATCGTCGACAACGAACGACAAAACCTCTGGCCGCAATTCTCGCACGACGGGAGGACCATCTATGCAGTCAGTTACGGTGAAGTGACGCCAAGTTCCCGAAACATCTTCGACAAGCCCGAGAAGTTCGTCGACAACGCAAACAAAACGCCCAACCTCTGGAGATTCGATATGAACGGCCGAGGAACGAGAGTCACCGACTCCGTCGGCGAGCCGATTCGACACTTCTCCATTTCGAACGACGGAACGATCGTCTACGAACGCGCCGGCGATCTGCACGTCTTGAAAGGCAACGCCACGAAGAAACTCGACATCGTTGTCTTCTCCGATGCGAAGCAGAGCACGATCGAGCGGCAAGTCCTCACCAGCGGCGCATCCGAAGCAGTCGTGTCTCCGGACGGAAAAACGTTCGCATTCGTCGCAGGCGCAGAACTGTGGACGGTCCCGATCGAAAAAGGCGAAGGCAGAAACAAAGACGATGCCACAAGGTTGACCGACTACCCAGGCGTCGATGGCGAAATCGAGTGGGCACGCTCCGGCGACAAACTCTTCTTCGTAAGCGACCGCGATGGAGCAAGAAAACTGTTCTCAATCGAAACCGCGACAAAGAGAGTCGAACAGATAACGTTCGCAGAAGCCGACGTCCTCTCTCCAAAACTTTCTCCCGACGGAACGACGCTCGCTTTCTGGGTTGCCGGAACGGATGGCGGCCTCTATACGTGGAGAACGAGCGGAATCTCAGCGCCAAGAAAAGTTGTCCACCAGCCAGGCTCCCACTTCTTCGGCACCAGCGCGGGCGAATTCGCATGGTCGCCTGACAGCAAATGGATCGCCTTCACACGAAGGCAAGAAGGCGGAACGTGGAACGTTTGGATCGTCCCAGCAGCCGGCGGTGCTGAGCAAAACGTCACGAGAAGAAACGTCAATCACGGCTCGATCGGATGGTCCGCCGACGGCAAGTTCCTTTACCTGAACTCTTCGAGAGAAGGCGGCGGGTTCTTTGTCCTTCCGCTCCAAAAAGAAACTGAAGACCCGCAAGAAGTCAAGCTCAAGTACCAAAAGCCCGAATCGCTCTCGATTGAAATCGACTTCGATGATATTCATTTGAGGTTGCGCCGATTCTTCACACAGTCCCCGAACGGAAACGTGCTCGCCGACAAAGAAACCGGAAAAGTCTACTTCCTAAGCGCAGGTGGAATGTGGCAAGCGGACTACAACGGGGAAAACGTCAGACAAATCGTTCCTAACGTTTCCTCGTTCACGCTATCCGAAGACGGCAAAACCGCATTCGGTCTTCGCGGCGGAATGCCATTCAAAGTGACGCTTAGCGGAAACTATCCGTCAAACGACGTCGCTTTCCGTGCAGAGCTCGTCCAAGACGCCGACCAAGTTCGCAAAGCGGCCTTCATCGAGTTTTGGAGAATGTACAACCGTGGCTTCTACGATGAAAACTTCCATGGCAGAGACTGGCTGAGCATTCGCGCTCGATACGAACCGCTTCTCGAAGGCGTCGGACATCGACGCGAATTCGCAGAGCTTCTTAATCAAATGGTCGGCGAACTCGAAGCGTCGCACACGGAAGTCGGAGCATCGCCAGGCGGTACGCCAGGAAGCCCCAGCGTCAGTCATCCAGGTTTCCTTTTCGATTACTCCTATGAAGGCCCTGGAATCAAAGTCAAAGGCGTCTACGACAAGAGCCCGGCATCATACGAAAAGACGCAAATCAAACCGGGCGAATACGTCATGGCGATCAATGGCGTAGACGTCACGCTCGATGAAAAACTCTGGGACGTTTTGCACAACCAGGGCGGGCGCGACCTGACGTTCCTCGTCAATTCGACTCCGACCAAAGACGGAGCGAGAGAAGTGAAGTACCGGGCGCTGTCATCAGGCGCATGGTCGAACTACCGCTACGAACAGTGGGTCGAAGAAAACCGAAAGAAAGTCGAAAACGCTTCGGGTGGAAAGATTGGATACGTCCACATCCGCGGAATGGGCGGCGGTGACAGAACGCGATTCCAAGAAGAGTTCCATGAATTCAAGCAAGGCAAAGAAGCGATGATCATCGACGTCCGGTTCAACGGCGGTGGCAACATTAGCGACTCGCTCGTCGACGTCCTCGAACGTCAGCCCCACGGATTCTACAAACCGCGCGACGGATGGGTTGAAACCGCGCCGAATACTGAAGTCTGGAATAAACCCATCGTCGTGCTCCACAACGAAAACAGCTTCTCGAATGCGGAAATGTTTCCATATGCGATGAAAGAGCGCGGGCTTGCAAAACTCATCGGAATGCCAACGTCAGGCTACGTCATCTGGACCTGGGGCGGAAGACTCGTCGACGGCACGAGCATCCGAATGCCGATGAGCGGTGTCTATCGCATGGACGGAACCCCGATGGAGAACATGGGCCAACAGCCGGACATCAAAATTCCGTGGTCGAACGAAGACTTCATGGCAGGAAAAGATCCGCAGCTCGATCGCGCAATTCAAGAACTGCTCAGAGGCATGAGATGAGTCAATCGGAACAACCCAAACGCAAATGGCCGTGGCTGATTTACTACGGCTTCTTGGTGGCGCTCGTATCTGGAGCGTTGATGGCAGGAAAGTACATCGTCGGACAAATCGAGTTCATCCTTCCATTCACGATCGGACTCGGAGTCCTGATGATACTTCTCGGCTATTACGGCGAAATCAAACGAAAGCAAGGAAAGCAAGAAGGAGAGTGACGCCATGGATGAGTTTATCAAAGCAATGGCGGACAAAGTAGGAATCGACGAAGCGACGGCAGAGAAAGTCGTCGAATTCCTAAAAGAAAACGCCGATCAAATACCGGCTTTGCTCGGCAAAACAGGACTGATCGACAATCTCCCTGCAGGACTTGGTGACAAGTTGCAAGGTCTGCTCGGTGGCGACAAAGACTAACGCTTCCTGCCGAAAAGTCCGCCGAGAATCCCGCGCACGATCTGCCGTCCGAACTGCGATCCTGCACTCCTGATAACGCTTTTCGCCGCGGCCTCGACAACGCTGTCGCTCCTTCGTTTTGCAGGAGCGCGCTGAGTTCTTGCGATTTCTTTCTCCCTTGCGATGCGTTCCTTCTCTGCAGTACTCGCCGCAGCCTCCGCCTCCTCGAGTTGTGCCTTCTTTTCTGCTGCAGCCTTCAGCATTTCATAGGCAGACTCACGGTCGATCGGATGATCGTATCGCCCCATGAAAGGACTCGCATTTCGCGCAACGAATATCGCTTCCGCATCGCCGATGCCTAACTTCGAAGCTGGCGGCCTGATCAAAGTTCGTTCGACAGTCATCGGCGCGCCCCCCTCCTCCAAACAGGAAACCAACGCTTCACCGACCTTCAGTTCCGTAATGGCTTGCTCCGTCGAAAAACTCGGATTGACCCGAAACGTCTCTGCAGCCACTCGCACCGCGCGCTGATCCCTCGGAGTGAATGCGCGCAGCGCATGCTGAACTCTGTTTCCAAGTTGCGCCAAAACTGTGTCAGGAACGTCGATAGGGTTCTGCGTAACGAAGTACACGCCGACGCCCTTCGAACGAATCAAACGAACAACCTGTTCGATCTTCTCCACAAGCGCCTTCGGCGCATCATTGAACAGCAAATGCGCTTCGTCGAAAAAGAAAACGAGCTTCGGCTTTTCTAAATCCCCAACTTCAGGCAAAGACTCGAACAGCTCCGACAACAGCCAAAGCAAAAAGGTCGAATAAAGCCGGGGGTTGCTCATCAGCTTGTCTGCTGCCAAAATGTTCACAAAACCCCGACCATCTGGAGCGACTCGCTGAAAATCGTACAGATCGAGCGCAGGCTCTCCAAAGAACATCTCGCCACCCTGCTGTTCTAAGACCAACAGTGCTCGCTGAACAGCTCCGACGCTTGGAGACGACACGTTTCCATATTGTCGCTGAATGGCCTGCGCGTTCTCGGCGACATGCGTCATAAGCGCACGCAAATCCTTCAGGTCGAGCAGCAATAATCCATTGTCATCTGCATACTTAAAAGCGATGTTGAGTACGCCCTCTTGCACTTCATTAAGATTCAAAAGCCTCGCCAGCAACAGCGGGCCCATCTCCGAAATCGTCGCGCGAATCGGATGCCCCTTCTCCCCGAACAGATCCCACCAAATGACCGGAAACCCAACGTACTCATAGGGCGACAACCCGATTTCAGCCGCGCGCGCCTCAAGCTTTTCGTTTCCACCGCCCGGTTGGCACATTCCGGTCAAATCGCCTTTGATGTCGGCAAGAAACACCGGAACCCCGCGAGAAGAAAACGCTTCTGCTATGACTTGCAACGTAACCGTCTTTTCGGTCCCGGTAGCACCCGTGATCAATCCGTGCCGATTCGCATACTTCGGCAACAAGTAGATAGGTTTAGAGCCAAGCCCAAGAAAAATCGGTTCTGACATTGTGCGCTCCGGGAATTCGAGCGAATCTTACCACCGCCTAAAGCGGAACGCCGTCCCCGGCTTCGCGCGCTCTGCGTTGCTCGTCGCTCCCGTCCGGCGCAACGTCCATCGCTTCCTGAAATTCGGCACGCGCATCTTTGAACCTCCCGATCCCTTGCAACTGGCTCCCGAACCGAATCAGAATCGTTGCATATCTCGCACGAGACTTCGCCTCTTCGGTTGTTCCAAGGGAAAGCTCTAACAGTCCCCGCGCTTCCGCTTTCGCCAATCGAAAATTGTCAAGTCTCGTGTAACTCTCTCCGCTCATGGCCGCACGCCGTAAATACTCGTCTACCCGCGACCAGCGATCGTCAGCCATACCTTCCCGCATTGAACCAGAAACGCTTTGCCGACGATCGACCATTTCTCGGTTCGTTGCCTCGGTCAGTCCCCAAATGATTCCGAACAGAATCGTAATGATCGCCCCCCCGATCAAGACGACGATCATCGTCTTGCGCAAAAACTCGGAAGCTTCAGGTGACAGCAGCGGCCTCTTTGGCGGCGCGACCCATGAAGCAGGAAATTGCGGCGGCGGTGCGTTGGGTGTGCCGTAAATCTGCCCGTACTGCGGTTGTGCTTGGCCATACGGCTGCCCGTAAGGACTTGAACTCTGTCCGTAAATTCCGCCATATGGCGATGCGCCTGGAGGCGCGTATTGCGGCGGTGGCGCCGGCACGCTGTAGGGATTGTAGGCGCCGCTTTGCACGTTCGTCGCATAAGGATCGAACGCCGGCGGAATCGTGCTGCCGGTCGGCTGCGTGTGCGATGGTTGCAAATCATCCATCGCTTCTTTCAGAGCATTCGCCATCGCTTTCGCATTGGTGAATCGCGATGTCGGTGACTTGTCGATTGCCGTCCGAATCACTCTCGAAATCGCAAAGCTCGCTCCGACCGGATCCAGGGGCTCGTGATGCAAAATCGCGTGCGAAATGGAAACGACGCTGTCACCGGAAAACGGCTTCGTTCCGCAAATCGCTTCGTACAGCACAACTCCGACAGACCAAACGTCCGTCCGCGCGTCGACGTCACGGCCATGCACCTGCTCCGGCGACATATAACTCGGAGTCCCGAAAATCTGACCGTCCATCGTAAGGCTTGGCTCGAATGTCAAGCGCGCGATTCCGAAATCCGTGATCTTCACGCGCCCATCTGGCAAGAGTTGAATATTGTCAGGCTTAATGTCGCGATGCACGATCCCCTTCTCGTGTGCATAAGAAAGCCCATCCAAAACCTCCAACAGGATCCGCACTGCTTCGTCTTGTCCGAGCATCCCCGTCGCATCGAGCCGCTGCCGAAGGTTCTCGCCCTCCAAATACTCCATCGCGATGTAATGCCTGCCGGCATCGACTCCGACCTCGTAAATCGTCACGATGTTCGGATGGGCCAGAGTCCCGGCAGCCCGCGCTTCCCTCTCGAATCGCCGAATCCGATCCTCCCTCTGCTTGTCGCTCGCCCCGCCAGGCATGTTTAGCTCCTTCAGCGCGACGCGGCGATTCACCTGGGGATCCCACGCCTCATACACGATGTCGTTGCTGCGTGCGATTTCCCGGATGATCTGGTATTTCCCCAGCGTGCCCGAATGAGCGCTCATCTCTTACTATATTGTGGACGATGCGAGCCAAAGGTTCCGGTCGCTCAATCGAATCGAACGAATTCAAACCCATAACGCGAGAGTCGAAGCAACACCGATCAGTCCCCGATGTAAAAATCTCTTCCGCCGCCGTATCCAACGGTGAAATCCGCTTGATATTCACGATGAGATTGCAAATTGGCCACACCCTTCGAAGACCGAACGATGCCGGTTGGGTCCGAAACCTCAGCGCGGTAGCGCCCGACAGGCACTTCGATGACTTCGTCGGTGAAAGGCGAAATCCGCATGGTGTAAACCTTCCCGTCCGCGTTCACCATCGAAAAGACTAACACGGTGTCAGAGTAATTACCAATCCTTACCGAGGGACTCTCCTTCTCCGAAACGAAAACTTCGAACGGACCCTCTGTGCCGACCCTTTGCCCAACTGCCAAACTCGAACGCACTGGATCGGCGGAAGCATCATGGCGAGCAGTTCCCCCAATCTTGCTCACCGACAAATAAACCGCGAGAGCAAGCGCCAATGCGAGCGCGCCGATGACCGCGGCCATCGGAATCGTACGCCCTTGCGCTCCCCCGCTGCCGTACCCGCACTGCGCACACCATTGCGCATTCGGCAGAACTTCAGAACCACAATTTGGACAAATCATAAGTGACCCATCCCTACGGACCTTCCAATGGTACCTGGAGCAAAAGTCCCGACCGGCTCGGGGCTGAACTTAGCTGGGTAGACTCGGCAGGCCTTGATGCCAACACTCGAAAAAGTCAGGAGGAAACTTTTATGTTAGCTATGCTGGCAATTGCGCCTGCGCTCGCAGCCCCTTCGCTTTTCTGTGAAAACTGTCGATTGAAAGAACAAGGTTTTCACATTGGCGAAATGACGGTTCTCGGCAATGGCAGCATCTACACTTGGGCGCACGTCGACAAAGACGGCAAACCCATAAAAATCGGAGTCAGCGCGACCGAGACCGCATTGGTTGGTCTGCGTGAAGACGTGCCGGAACTGTATCCGAAAGTTCCGGGTTGGGAGTACCGACTTAACCTTCCACAAGAAGCGAAGCAAAAGTCCGCTTTCGACCACGTTTCATTCGATTGGAATCCGAAGGGTCACATTCCGCCAGGAATCTATGACGTGCCGCACTTCGACGTGCACTTCTACTTGATATCGTATCAGGATCGCTTGAAAATTACTGCGGCGGGCGAAGACCTCGATCGTTGTCGCAAGCAACCCGATGCCAAGTACATTCCAGGGGGTTACATCTACGCCCCCGAATCCGAAGAACCCAAGATGGGCGCCCACTGGGTTGACACCCAAACGCCAGAACTCAATGGTTCTCCATTCACACACACGTTCATCTTCGGATCGTATGACGGAAAAGTCGTGTTCTATGAACCGATGATTACGCTGAGCTTCCTGAAGAATAAATCGAATGGTGTGTATGCGATCAAGCAGCCGGCCGCCGTCCAAGCGACAGGCTACTATCCGACCAAGTACGCCATCAAATTCGACGACGTGCGCAAGGAATACACCATCACGCTCGAAGAGTTTGTTTGGATGGAAGCCCGCTGAGTCTGCAAAATCCTCCACTCGCGACGGTGGAGTATACCGCTCGTATAGTGTTTAGGCCTCACTCGGAACGAAAGAGGTGATGCACAACTTAATCCCTTTATATTTTCGTAACGTTGCCCCCAAATGATCCTCCCGCAACAATACATGGTTCCCTATGCGATCAGCAATGCGATTGCCCTAAGCTTGTTGATCGTGGCATTCAAGTGGCCGAACGTGTCGAGATGGGGCATTGCGATCACATATCTTTGGGCCGCACCGTTCAATTCTTGGATCGCTCTTACAAACCCGGAACAGTACCAAGGCTTCGCCGAACTCGCGCTTGTTCCTTGGTATTGCGAATTCATCGAAGGGCCGTTTGGAGAGAATGCTACTGCCTTCCTCCTTCTCATCGCACTTGGCCAGGCTGTGATCTTCATAACTATGGCGCTCGGCGGAAAGTACCTGCGAGTCGGAGTCATTGGGAACTGCATCTTCTTGTCGGCGATCGCTCCGCTAGGCGTAGGTAGCGCATTTCCATTTAGCATCATCGTCTCCATCGCTTCGATCATCGTGTTGCTGAAGCTAAAGCCCAAGAATCCTGCACAATAACCGAATGAAGCGAATACTCATCGCCTACGCCACAACCGACGGCCAAACGCGCAAAATCGCCGAAACGATCGCAGAATGGATTCGATCCTCAAACCATGAAGCCGTCGTTCTTGATACGGGCAAGAACCAAGAAATGCCTGATGGCCCATTCGACGGCTTCATCGTCGCCGGTTCGCTGCATATGCAAAAACACCAAAAGTCGCTGATTCGCTTCGTCACAAACAACGCGAAGGCACTCTCAGAAAAGCCGGCACTCTTCCTTTCTGTCAGCATGGCCGCACACGGACAAGACGAACGCAACCGCGCCGGAGTCCGCAAATGCATCGAAGACTTTGAAAGAGAAACCGGATGGAAAGCGAAAAAAACGATCCCCGTCGCTGGCGCACTCAAGTACCTCGACTACAACTGGCTCACAAGAATCATGATGAAGCGAATTGTCAAGAAAGAAGGCGGCGACATCGACACGTCGAGGAATTACGAATACACGGATTGGGATGCGCTTAAAAGGGAAGTGGATGCGTTCACGTCCGAAATCCCTAATTCGGGCTGAGCGTCATTCAATAGCCCTGCCTCAAAGGGACATCGAGTCTATCTACAGCCCGCCACGATACTATCTTCTCCTGCCGAAAATCGCGTAAGTGCCAGCCGTCGGATTCTTCAACGAAATCTGGCCCCACCTCTGATTCAAGACTCCGTTAACCTGAGTCCATCGGTTCAAGTTTGTGTCATGCCGATACAAGCGAATGCTCGTCAGGTCAAGACTCGAGTCCATTAGCCGCCCTTGTTGCATCGGCAATCGAAGTCGAAGCGTTGTGCCGCTCGGAAGGTTCCCCGGAGAATGACTCACTTGATACGTTGCTGACACCTGCATAAGCCCCGCTGGGCCACCTGTCAAAGGACGATCTGATCGTGAGATTGCGATTCGGCCGACACCCCATGGAACGGAAAGAGAGACCGCTCCGTCTCCGCTGAAAAACTCACCCTCTACATTTGAAATGCGTGACGCAGATGTCAATTGGAAGTGCCCAACGACATCTCTTCCCGAGCGTGAATTTCCAATGACTCTCATAAACATCTCAGAATAAGGCCCAACTTCGCGAAGTGACGACCGAAAGGTTCTTGAATTGATCGAAGTCAATTGAGGACTCAAGTTTCTCGAAGTGGGCGAAACGAAAACCGAGACATTAGGTGCGCCAACCAGGTCCTCTTCACTGGTTAGGACAAAGTCGATTCCGTCCGATGAAGCCGTTGCGACAATGTCGACTGAACCAAGTCTTCGCGATAAGTCGATCCTAATGGGCTGCCCAGGCTGCTGGCCAGGAGGCGTTACTTGAGGCGCGGGTGCATGCAAGCGTTCGTCACTTTCAGGCTCAACCAAAATGACACGAACATCTGCTGTACCCGTTGCAGCTATCTCAATTGCGCCGCCTTCGAGATCGATCTTGATGCGATCACCTCTATGAACGCCAGCAAGCGCTAACATGCCAGCGCTGTTGAGCAATCCTTGTCGCAAAACATTTCCGCGTGAATCGATCACATCGACCGGTCTGCCCTGAAGTGGACCGAACGAACTGCCGGAAACAGTCAATCGTGCATTCGGAATCAGATTGGTTGAGTCTGAGTTTGTTCCTTCAAGAATCGGCTGAGAGAAAACTGGAATCGTTGAAAGGCCAGCCGCAAAGGCAATGGTCGGCAACAGCGCACCGCGAGTGGTGGGTGTTCGAACATTCCACACCGGAGAATGGTTGTACCTTGATGCCAACTGAGTCCAGCAAGGTGTATCTCCTTGTCGAGTGCCTCTGCGATGTGGGTTCGAAGCATGGTCTGAGCAGATCTTGGGCGCACTCCACTGGTTCCACATCATGCACGCAGCCATGGCCGTCCCCGTCGTGAAAGGACTCGTCGTCATCGCCTGATTCGAAGTGCATTGGATGGTTCCATCATCGTCAGAGTACTCGTCTCCAAGATCCAGGCCGTAATGACCGAATTCATGGGCATAGATAGTCATGTCGTCGCTCCGCGATTCGTGCATGCAAGTGTGCTGCACGTTCCATCCAAGAAAACCGCCACGATGAGAGTTCACGCGAGCGCGCATGTTCGCGTCAGCATAAATGCGATAGTCGCAATCGTCCCAAAGACTCTTACGCTCGACTACCGTCACGCGCTCAAAATAAAACTGACCATCTGTGGCGTTGTATAGGTAGTTGGACGCATTTTGAAGGAGAGACTGAACTCTGGAGAACTCAGCCGAAGACGCGTCCCACTCGATACTTGCAACGATGTTCGCTCCGATGAGAGTGTTGTTTCGAGACACGACCAAATCGATGTTGCTGCCGGTTCGCCTGGAAGTTGCCTGTAACAACCCTGTTGAGCTGACTTGAACGTTCGTGAAATACACACGATAATTCCAGTTTTGGGCTGCGTCAGCACGATGGTTGCCACGATAGGTTCCCTGTTGATGGACACGATGCTTCGCAATGACACGGTCAGTCGCAGCAATGGCAGTTGCAGATCTCCATTCGCCATTGGAATCGGTAGTTCCAGCTAACCGGGTTCCAACAAAAATCGTCGCGCCCGGTACTAACCGCCCCGCGTCGTCACGAACGGTAACAATGCTTCCAGTTGAACCTGTGAATGTCGGTAAACGGCCGCTGCGAAAAGTTTGCTCGCGTTCGAATTTGAATGGCGTCGTCCGCGAAAATAGAGTTCGCCAACTGCCATCGGGAAGTCGCACGCGGAATTCAAAAGATCGCATTTCCCACTGGTCGTCGTTCATAAGATCACGCTTGTCTGGCTGAAAGAAAACGGAAACTTGCTCGATCTCTTCTAATCGAGTGCCTGGTCGCAACGAAATGGACTCTGTTACGCTCGTGCGATCGGGAAAACGGCGACGACGTGCAATCTCGACGACCAAGTCAGGCTGTCTTGCGACTTGAACGATAATGGATACGCGGCTGCCCTCCCTGAGGTCATCGTTCCCTGTTCCAACAATCACCTCGGCAATTGAGACCGTCTGAAGCGGAAGGGCAACCACAGTAAGGCCAAGGAGTAGACTCATGGGCCGTTATTCGACTCCCGCCAATCGTGTCCTTCTTCTCTCGAAAGCCTTTGCTCCCGCTTTTTCCAAGTTTGATGGACCTGTGAGCATGCCAACTCTGCCTCGCTCGGTCGACGTGAAGTGAAGCATCTCGAAGCGCGCTCCGATACACGCTCCAAACTCATTGCTGCCCACTGTGGTCGTTGCTAACGAAGTTTCAGGGCAAACCGAAGCGTCCGAGCCTGCCTTGGGCTACAATAGCCCCCGAGCAAAGGGGCTCCAATCTATGCCGATCGTTTCCGTTCGCATTCCACAAATGGGCGAAGGCCTGCAAGAAGCGCGCCTCGTCGGTTTCCTCAAAAACCCAGGCGACAAAGTCCGCCGAGACGACCCGCTTTACCAAATGGAAACCGACAAAGCCGTCATGGACGTCGAATCCCCCTACGACGGTGTCCTCGTCGAATGGACCGCCCAAGTCGACACCGTCCTCCCCATCGGAACCGAAATCGCCAAAATGGAAGTCGCAGAAGGCGTCAAAGAAATGGCCGCGGGCCACGGCCCTCCGGTAGCAGCAGCAGCCCCATCCCCAACCCCGGTCGCAGCGGCCGCCGTCGTTCAAGCCGAACCCAAAGGACCGCCCCGCAATCGCGAGATTCCACCCCGAACACGCCGCTATCTGAAAGAAAAAGGCCTCCTCGAAGTCGCCGCTGCCATTCCCGCGAAAGGCGGCAAGCTGATGCCGGAGGACGTCGACGCCTACCTCGCTGGTTCAGCCGTAGTTGCAACCCCTGCTCCTGTGGTCCTGAACTCCACCGCCGAATACGATGAAGTCGCCCTCGCCTCCCGCCAAAAAACACTCGCCTACCGCCTCGCCCGCGGTGCACAGCTTTGCGTTCCGGGAACGATCATGGTGGAATGCAAATGGGACGCCATCGAAGCCGCGCGAGAGAAAGTCAAGAACTCCGGCAGCCCGTTCCAACCGAGCGCGTTCACGATGATGGCTTGGTGCGTCGCGCAGGCGATGGGGGAACATCCGAAGTTTCGAAGCACGATGCCGTCTGATGGTGTGTTGCGAACGTATCGCGGCGCGAATTTGGGGATAGCTGTTGCGTTGCCGGATGACGAATTGGTCACGGCTGTCGTGCCGAATGCGGACTCTCTGTCTTGGGTTGATTTCGCGAACGCGACGAGGCAGCAAATCGAACTCGCGCGCAACGGCAAGGATCAAGCGACGGAAGCGACGACACTTTCGATCACGAACATGAGCGCATTCGGACTGCGGAATGCGGTGCCTGTCGTTGTCTCGCCGTCCGTAGCAACGCTTTTCTTGGGTGAAGCATATTGGCATCCGGTTGCGAAGATGGGCGGATATGATTTCGTCCGGATGGTGATGCTGTCTCTAACCTTCGATCATCGTGTTATCAATGGCGTTGGCGCCGCGAATTTCATCAACGACGTCAAATCGCGGATCGAGAGTTTCCAACTGCCGTAGCCCCTTGCCTTAATCCTTCGCGCGTCGTCTTCGGATTCCAAGCGCGAGGAGGCCCGCCGATAACGCAAGCATCGTCCCTGGCTCCGGCACGACCCACATGACGGCGCGGTGTCCGCCATTCGGCCCGAGCTCTCGCGCCCAGCCGACGATGTTTCCGAATTCGTCGATACCTCGCGCTTCAGAGTATTCGCCCTGGCCGTGAAACTGAGGAGGGAGGAATTGGTGCAGATCAACGAAAGACCCGGCAGAACCAGACCAAAGGGCTGCGTGGATCGGCGAGGGACCGGCGGCAGTCGCGAGACCCACTTGCTGCAAGCCGTTCGTAGCGAAGATTCGGGAGCCCCAACCGACACCCGGATTAAGATTGATGAAACTTCCAGGTGAGCCGTTCCAGATCACCGCACTGATTCGAGGTTCGCCAGCGAACGCCGCCTCGCCCGCCTGCTGCCCGTTGGCGACGCTGTAGGCCCAACTGCTCGTCGCGCCGGGGGGATTGAGGTCAACGAAGCTCTCGGGGGTGCCCGTCCAGAGGGCGGCATGGAACGGCCCTCCGAACGTGACAGCTCCGACTTGCTGAAAGCCGTCCGTGTCGTAGGCGGTACTTCCCGCGCTCGAGCCACCTGGGTCCAAATCAACCACGGATTCGGCAGTTCCGCGCCAAAGTAATGCACGTTGCGAGCTCTCGAGGTCCACTCCGCCTGTTCCGACCTGCTGATCGCCGCCTATCCCAATGCCCCCACTCCAGGCGAACCCTTTGGGATGCAAATTAACGTAGTCGGTGGGAGACCCGGACCACAGAAGCGCTTGCGATCTCGTCGGTCCGAACAACTGTCCGTAGCCTATTTGCTTTCCACCATGGGTCGCACGCGCGAACGAACTGTCGAATCCGGCGGGATGCAAGTCAATGAGGCTTTCGGGCGAGCCCGACCACAAAAGCGCGTGGCTGCCCCCAGTAAGAAATATGTTCGAGTGACCCACCTGCTGCCCCCCCCCCTGCACCCCAGCCGTACGAAAAGGGAAACGGAACGCCAGGGCCGTGAAGTACGACGGCATTGTAGCCCGATGCCGCGCACAACAGAGACGAAGCTAAGACTATTGGTAGTGACCTTCGCAGCGAATGAATCATGATCGTTCTCCTTATCGTAAACAGTATACGGTCGTATTGACTCCCCGGACGACGAAAGTCGTCCGGGGACATACCGGGTTTGCGTCACTCGATTTCCTCTGCCCCGCGCGATAGCGCCCTCCCAGGCCGGGACGGCCTCAGACAGGCATGGTCACCCTGTGAACGAACGGCGTAAGCAATGCGTTCCAAATCAGAGGAAAGTCGTTGGGTGCGGCCCGCCGATGTCTCAAGAAGCCCCAGCCGTTCAGCGCAGATACTTATCGCGAGCCTTAGCGTTCCAGCTATTCCGCCCAGCCGTGCTTTAGCAAGCTTGCGCGCAGAGCTTCGACCGGGAGACCGACGACGTTGTCGTAGTCTCCATCCACACCGGCGACGAACTTCGCCGCGCCCCCTTGAATCGCATACGCGCCAGCCTTGTCCATCGGCTCGCCAGTCGCAACATACTGCTCGATCTCATCGCCAGCGATTTCCCGAAATGTAACGTGCGTCTCCTCGACAAACTCAACACGATCTCCATTAGGCGCAACAACGCAAACACCTGTGCAAACGCGGTGCGTCATTCCAGACAAACGCGATAGCATTCGAATCGCGTCGCTGACATTCAAAGGTTTTCCGAGCAACTCATCGCCAATCGCGACGACCGTATCAGCACCGATAACCAAACTGTTCGGTCTCATATCCGCGACCGCATATGCCTTTTCACTTGCCAATGCCACCGCAAGCAACTTCGGATCCCGAATCCTCTCGTGTTCCTCAATATCCGCAGGCAGCACTTCGAACTCGTCGAATAACCTCCGTAAAAGCTCGCCCCGCCGTGGAGAAGCGCTCGCGAGCACGACGGGATACTTCGGTTTCATAATCACTTCGTTTTGGCGGAATTGACGGATCGCGAACGCTTGCGCTACGCGCGGCACATGATCATGCCCGAAGTGGGCAGGGCCGGGCAAGAGCGACTCAAAGATTCGAGCGCTCTGTTGATCGGCGCGGGCGGGCTTGGATCGCCGGCAGCTTACTATCTCGCGGCGGCGGGATTCGGGCGACTCGGAATCGTAGACTTCGATGAAGTCGACCGCAGTAACCTGCATCGGCAGATTCTTCACTTCGACAGCGATGTCGGAAAGCGAAAAGTCGAGAGCGCCAAAGAAAAGCTCCAAAATCAAAACCCCGACATCCGCATCGAAACCCTCGATGATAGACTGACATCCGAAAACGCGATGGAACTCCTCGCAAAATTCGACATCGTCATCGACGGAACCGACAACTTCCCAACCCGATATCTCGTCAACGACGCTTGCGCATTCCTCAAAAAGCCGAACGTCCACGGAGCGATCTTCCGCTTTGAAGGCCAAGTCTCCGTGTTCGACGTGTCCAAAGGTCCATGCTACCGTTGCCTGTATCCAGACCCCCCCCCGCCAGGAGAAGTGCCGTCCTGCGCAGAAGCGGGAGTCTTCGGAGTGCTGCCGGGAATCGTCGGATGCATCCAAGCTTCGGAGGCAATCAAAATCGCGCTCGGACTCGGTGAAACGCTCACCGGGAAACTCCTCGCATTCGACGCGCTCTCGATGGACTTCCAAACGTACACAGTCAGCAAAAACCCCAACTGCAAACTCTGCGGCACAAACCCGACAGTAACCAAACTGATTGACTACGAAGACTTCTGCGGAATGAAGAAATCGACACCCATGACCATTCCCCAAGGCACCGTCCAGCAGCTCAAAGAAAAGCTTGCTGCTCAAAACGGACTCACGCTGCTCGACGTGCGCGAACCCCACGAACTCGAAATCTCCCGAATCGAAGGCGCATTGCACATACCGATGGCCCAAGTGCCATTCCGAATCAAAGAAATCGATGAAAACTCCGAGGTCTGGATCATCTGCCGAACAGGCAACAGAAGCAACCAGATCGCAGGCATCCTCATGCAGCGAGGCTTCAAGAACGTGACGAACGTCGCTGGCGGCATCAACGCCTGGGCGAGAGAAATCGACACGAGCCTAACGGAATACTGAGCAGTACCGTTTCCGCAATCCATACGTCAAAATCAACGACTAATAGTCAGGAGGCACCGAAATGTTTCTGTTCGCAGCAGGCGCGATAGCGATGGCGACCGCACCGCAGTCGGTCGAAATAACCGTTTACAACGCCAACTTCGCGCTCGTAAAAGAAGTCCGCGCCATTGATCTTCGCTCCGGACGACAAGAGGTCCGAGTCGAAGACGTCGCGCAATACATAGACCCGACCAGCGTCACTTTCCGCAACCTTACAGCCGGAGTCCCAATCGTCGTCTTGGAACAAAACTATCAGTACGACCTCATGTCGCCGTTCACCATTCTCTCAAAGTCCATCGGCAAAAGAGTGCGAATTATCCGAACGCTCGAAAGCGGACAAATGTCGATCGTCGAAGGAGAACTCCTCAGCGCCCCAGGCCAAGTCGTGAACACCGGACAGGGAAGCTACCAAGCTTATTCCGGGATGGTCGTTCGCACGAACGACGGTCGAATCCTCCTCGATCCCGTCGGCACCGTCGAAGTGATGGAAATTCCCGAAGGCCTCATCAGCAAGCCGACGCTCATGTGGGACCTTCAAGCGGATCGCGCAGGAACGGCAAACGTCGAAGTCGCATACCTGACCAACAACATCAGCTGGTCCGCAGATTACGTGCTCGTTCTCAATCCCGACGACACGCGAGCAGACCTAAACGGTTGGGTCACGATCAACAACCAATCCGGTGCAACCTACACCAATGCGAAACTAAAGCTGATCGCAGGCGACGTTCGCAGGATCTCGCCGCCGCAAGCCGGATTCGGAGGAGGACGCGCCGGTATGGCAGAAATGGCGCGCGCCGCAGAACAATTCGTCGAGCAAAGCCTCTTCGAATACCACCTATACACACTCCAACGTCCAGCGACCGTCCGACAGCGCGAAACAAAGCAAATCGCGCTCCTCAGTGCAAGCAATGTGGCCGTCAAAAAAGACCTCGTCATGGAAGCGACACGAAACATCTGGCGCGGCTCTGGAGTGAACTACAGACCGGGCGAAGGGTGGGCGACAGACACGAAAGTCAAAATCAACGTCATCGTCGAAGTCCACAACTCCGAACAGAACGGCATGGGATCGCCCTTGCCAAAAGGCAAGATTCGCGTCTACAAACGCGACGCCGATGGACAAGTGCAAATGCTCGGCGAAGACCAAATCGACCACACGCCGCGAGAAGAGAAAGTCCGCCTGTGGATCGGCGATTCCTTCGACATCGTCGGCGAACATCGCCGTGTGAACTTCCGCCGCATCTCCCCAAGAGTGACCGAAGAAGACTTCGAAATCAAAGTTCGCAACCGCAAACGTGAGCCGGAAACGGTTCGCGTCGTCGAACACGGATGGGCGGACTGGGTCATCGTGCGCGAATCGATGCAAAGCCGCAAAACGGACTCCAACACGTTCGAATATCTCGTCACACTCCAACCCGACGAGGAAAAAGTGATCACCTACACGATCAGAACGAGTTGGTAATAAGCGACGCGGCGATCAACGCAGTCGCATCAATCAAACTGCGGGGCGGACAGAATTCATGGATGTTCGCCCCATCAAATCTCGTGCACCGGAAACTGTTCAGTTAATTCGCGCACCTCTTTGCGAATTGCGCTCAGTGCAGATTCGTCTTCATGACTTCGAAGCGCTCTCGCGATCAGCGATGCGATGACAGACATCTCGCCTTGCTTCATTCCGCGCGTCGTGACGGCGGGCGTTCCCAATCGCAAACCGCTTGCGATGAATGGCTTCTCAGGATCGAATGGAATCGTGTTCTTGTTCGTCGTGATTCCAACTTCGTCGAGAACCTTTTCCGCAACTTTTCCAGTCAGCCCGAACGGCCGTAAGTCGACCAACACCAAATGACAGTCGGTGCCGCCGCTGACGACGCGAAATCCCTCCGCGACAAGAGCAGCGGAAAGAGCATCCGCGTTCTCACGAACGCGGCGCTGATAAGCGCGAAACGCCGGCTGCGCAGCCTCATGGAAGCAAACGGCTTTCCCTGCGATCTGGTGCATCAGCGGCCCACCCTGAATCCCAGGAAAGACCGTTTTGTCTATCTTTTTGCCAAGTTCTTCATCTTGTGAAAGAACCATTCCACCCCTCGGCCCCCTCAGCGTCTTGTGCGTTGTACTGGTCACGACGTGGCAATGCGGAACCGGATTCGGAAACTCGCCAGCCGCAATGAGTCCGCTCGGATGCGCCATGTCGCACATCAATATCGCGCCCACCGAATCGGCCGCAGCGCGAAACCTCGCATAGTCGATCTCACGCGGATAAGATGTCGCGCCGCAAACGATCATCTTCGGCTTATGCTCTCTTGCGAGTCGATCGACTTCGTCATAGTCGATGCGTTCATCATCCTCACGAACACCGTATGGAATGATCTCGTACATCTTTCCCGTAAAGTTCACCGGACTGCCGTGCGTCAAATGTCCGCCATGCGACAGATTCATCGCCATCAGCTTATCGCCAGGTTCCAAAAACGTGAAGTAAACAGCCATATTCGCCGTCGCGCCGCTGTGAGGTTGAACATTCGCCCAAGTCGCACCATAAAGCGCCTTGACCCTTTCTTGTGCAAGCGTTTCGACTTCGTCCATGTGCTCGCATCCGCCGTAATATCTTTTGCCGGGATAGCCTTCCGCATACTTGTCCGTCATAACGCTGCTAACCGCTTCGCGAACCGCTTTGCTCGTTATGTTCTCGCTGGCGATCAGTTCGAGATTTTGCTCTTGACGGGTCTCTTCTTTGCGAATGATGAACGCGACTTCAGGATCGGTTTGCGCCAAGTTGTTGTTGCGATGCGCGGAAACGTCGGGATCGGCAATTCGTAAGGCCATGCGGGGATTATGGACGAACGCAACCTGTCCACTTGTGCGCCGACAGTTGCCTACAGCCCCAAGGCTCCGGGCGAACGCCCCGCTTCGCCGGGCAATAATGGCGGAATGCGATTCGACGAGCTGTTCCAAACAATTCCCCTCGAAATCGCCATGCCCGAACTCTGCCCCTCGGAACCGAACCACAAAGGCATCGGTATCGTCTCCAGACTCCAAAACGACATTTCCCCCGAACTCGCAGCCGGCCTCTGGCTGTACGTCGACGACCTGCATCGAAGCCACGAAATCAGCCAGTCGCTAGACAACGCGACCGGCGCATACTGGCACGCGATCATGCACAGAAGGGAAGGCGACTTTTGGAACTCCGGCTATTGGCTGAGGCGTTGCGAAAACCATCCCGCGATGCATGGGTACGAACCGAACGAGTTCTTGCAACAAGTCGAAAAACACCACAAATCGAACCCACATGAATTGCTTCAAATGCAAAGAAGAGAGTGGCAATCTCTCTTCGATTGGTGCTTGAGTCAGGAGAAATACTGAATGGAAGTCGTAAAGAATGCCCTCAACCGAATGTTCGACTATGATCTTTGGGCGAATCGGCGTTGGGTCAAAACGGTCCAACACTTCAAAGACCAAGAGCGCGTTGTAGACATACTACGCCACATCCTCACCGCCCAGCGCATCTGGCTCGAACGTCTCAATCGCCAAGAAAACGCCGACTCGAACGTAGAAATGCTCGACAATCTGCCGCTTGAAGAAGCATTCGAGGCAAGCTCATCTGATTGGAAACAATTCCTAACGAATCACGATCTCGAATCGGTCCTTCGTTACACGCGAGACGACGGAATCGAATACGCAATCCCGCTCGCCGATGTCGCAAGGCACGTCCTCAATCACGGAACCTACCATCGAGGACACCTTCGTGGACTTGCAGAAGCAGAAGGTTTGGCGGATTTCCATGACACTGACTACGCGATCTTCGCGCGCACTCCAGGGCCGGACGATCTCTAACGCACAAAATCGAATGCGCTCGGCTCGAAGTTTCGACCAATGTAATCTCGAAGCTCTTCCAGCCTTTGCCTCGTCAATCGATCGCCGCGAACACAGATCTCGAAACGTCCATCGATGGACTCCTCGATAAAGCCGTGAACATCCCTGTCTGAGAGCAAATCGATCATGGTCTCCGCTTCATAACGATCTGCATAGCGTGCGATAACGACAGCTTGCGGAAGCGCCTTGGGTTCGACATCCCGATACCGATCCATCACATCGGAGTCGACGATGTTTCCAAGCGCCTCCTCGATCAATGGCACCGTCTCGCGATTGAGTCCATCTTCATCGACATAGATCCAGCCCTGCGCTACATCCGCGAATTCGCTGATCACGTTGCCGAGTTCGGTGCTCGCAGGAATGCCCATCGACTTCAAAATCCCTTCGAGAACCATGCTCTCCCCCCGAGTCGCAGCGATTCCGACGGCTATCTTCTTGGACATTCGCTAACCTCCGATCTGACTCATCCCGCGACCCATCACTTTCTGGCCTTCAGCGAGATAATGCCGCTCCGGCTTGTTCGCGACAACGTTCAAAAAGACGCTTCGAATCTCGTCATCGCTGGCCCCGTCTCGCAACGGCGTTCGCAAATCCACCTCACCGTCCGACATCAAACAAGGCCGCAACTGCCCATCCGCCGTCAAACGCAACCGATTGCAACGCTCGCACAAATCCCAACTGATTTGGCTGATGAACCCGACCGTCCCCTTCGCATTCGCAAGACGATACGTGTGCGCAGGACCATTCGTGGGGATCTCGAAAGAAGTCATCGGGCCTAACTCATGCTCAATGCGCTCCTTCGCGACGGAAAACGGAACGACCATCCGCCGCATCTGCGCGTCGCTCAGCATTCCGACATCCTCCTGAATCCTCAATCGAAACAGCTTCCTGTCTCCAGACAGCGCGCTCATGGCATCCATCGGGTCAGTCTCATCGAGATTCCACCTGATCGGCATCACTTCGATGAACCGAACATGAACGTCTTCACGAAGCGTCCACCGCGCAAAATCCACGACTTCATCGTCGTTCACGCCTTTCATCAAAACGCAGTTGATCTTAATCGGATTCAGCCCGACCCGCATAGCTTCCTCGATTCCATCCATGACTCGCCGCAGCGAACCTCTCCGAGCGATCTCGACGAACTTGTCCTCACGCAAAGTGTCCAAGCTGATATTGACTCGGTCGAGCCCCGCAGCCTTTAGTTCCGCAGCCTTCTCACCCAGCAAATGCGCATTCGTCGTGCAAGATAGGTCGCTGATCGCCGGATGCTTTCGGATGTTTGCGACAAGCATTGACAAATCTTTGCGAATCAAAGGCTCCCCCCCCGTTAGCCTGACCTTCGTCATGCCTAAATCCGCCGCAATGTGAATCAAACGCGACATCTCTTCGAAAGTCAGTAGCTCATCTTTAGGAGAAACCGGATAGCCGTCTTCAGGCATACAATACACGCAACGAAAATTGCAACGATCCGTAACGCTCACCCGCAAGTAATCGATCGTGCGACCGAAACTATCCTTCACCCATCATCTCCTTAAGAATCTGCGGAAGCTTGTGAGCGATTTCGCTGTTTGTAACGACCCGATCGCAACCCGCCTCCTTGCCCAAATCGAGCAGCTCCTTCTCTTTGTGACCTGCGTGCGCCAAAACCTTCATGCCTTTCTCTTTCAACGACTCGATTTCTACCGGAGTTCGTTCACCGAGGTTTATGATCGCGATCATCGCATCAGTCTGCGACGGAACCGTGCTGCGAACCTCCGCTTCGATTCCGGATGCCGAAAGGGTTCGCGCGACCTTCGTCGACCACAGCAAATTGCCCTCAAGAATAAGAACCTTCATTGCCCCTTCGGCTCTGCGGCAGGCTCGCCCGGCAGCCTGTCGTCGTCGGCGTCGATTCTTGGAAGAAACTTCCCAGCGACCTTCGGAAGAACGTGGGGTCCAACCCACAAATAGCCCACGAGCAGGAGTAGGACTGGAATGATGACCCACTTCAAAACCTTCAACAGCAGCCGCTTTACACCCGGGGTCACAAGCCCATTCTACCGAGGCGGAGCATAATCGGCACTCATGTCTGCCGCCTCTTACGAGCAAGATGGGACGCTAGTCCTGGAAAACGCCTGGGTGCGGCTCATCGTGGACAAACGCACCGCTGCGATCCGGTCGCTGTATGACAAAAGAACGCAGGCCGAGGCGCTGTCGGAAAGGTGGCAACTGACGCTCGACGGCGAACCGATCTCCGGAATCTTTGCTGCCTCCGTCCTGCCGGCAGACGACGAACTGGCCGCAATTCTCATTTCAGGCATCGATGGCGCGAAGTCCTTGGGCTGGTCCATCCAAGCGGCACTCCTGCACATCTCGCCAAGCGTATCGCTCTCGCTAACGCTTTTCAATCGGGGCGACGACCGAAGAACAGCGACCATCGATCTGCATCGGAATGAAGAAGACACTCAGAACGTCCTCGCCGCGTCCGATCCGCTCTCTCCGGTTGACCTGTTTCAACCGTCTTCGATTTCGATCCACCCCTACCAAACGATTCGGCTGCGTGCGAACATCAGTCCCAAATTCATAAGTGGAGGGCGCACATTCGGATCGAAATCACTGATCGTTTCGTGTCATCAAGATTCGATGTCCATCGAAGCGCTGACTCACCTACCAAAATCCCGAATCGTCCTCAAACTCGAAAACGGCGAAACCGTCGAAGCGAGTGCAGACCTGTCGCATGAGCGGCCCACGGCCATTGCCTACGACAAACTTTCGGCTAAACCCCGTTCGATTCGCATCGTCGATGCGCATGGCGCGTCCCTTTTTGAACGCGCAGACTTGGAAGGCGAACCCGATTCGAGCAAGCACACGTCTGCTCATCCTGCCGATGCATTGGAAACCATGAATTGGAATATGCAGGACTCGATAAATCAGAGCATCCTGCCGCACCTGAATCCAAAAGTCCGACAGGCTTTCCCAATGCTTGCGATCGATCCGAGACGCGCATCATGGGCGTACTTGCAGCTTGCGTTCGCAAGCATGACCGAGCAACGGTGGGCAGAAGCGGCCACGTTCGCAAACGAATCGCTTGTTCACAACTCCGCAAACCCGATCGCGTGGTGGCTCAAACACACGGCTGTTTGGAAACTCGGCGAAGACGATCCGGACGCCCTCGTCAATGCGCATTACTTGGCTCCGCATGAACCGCTCCTCAAAGCCGACGCATTTCTTCGAAACACCGAAGGAGGCGAAAAGCTCCTGGACGCCTGGGCCGATAATCCGAGTCCCTTCCGTGACGTCGCAAACTTCTTGATCCTTTGTGGTCTGTTCGAGGAACTGTATCTTTGGCTTACGGAAGCGACCAAACGAACGACCGACGCGATGCTTCAAGCTGAACTGGCCTGGGCTTACAAGCGTGTCGGCAAAGACATCGAAGCCGCAGCGGTTTTGAATGCTGTCGAATCCCAATCCAAGAGCCTCGAACCCAATACAATGCCGGAGCGATTCATCGCCCAAGACCTCGGGCTGTGGATTCCTCCGCTATAATCGCACCCATGTCTGAAACGATCCGCGTCGTCGTCGCCGACGATGAAGAGATTTATAGGAAAGCGCTCGCGAAGATCCTCGGCCACGCACAAGGGATCGAACTCGTGGCGACCGGAAAGGACGGAGCCGAAGCGGTCGAGCTTTGCGTTCAGCACGACGCCGATGTTCTCCTTACCGATCTCGAAATGCCCACGATGGACGGAATCGAAGCGATTCGCAGGCTGGGCAAAAAGAAAATGGACTGCGTTCCGGTCGTCCTTACGGCCCACGAAGAGAGCGAAAAAATCTTCGATGCGATTCGCGCAGGCGCGATGGGTTACTTGCTTAAGACCAGCAACGCCAATGACATCGTCAGCGCAATCCGAAGAGCGAAGGACGGCGAATCGATCATGACTCCTTCCGTCGCAGCAAAGGTCATCGCCGACTTCAGAAAAATCGACTCTGATCAGGACTTGCCGAACGAGCACCTCTACGACCTGACCGAACGCGAACTCGAAATCCTTGAACACATCGTCGAAGGACTTCAAAACAAAGACATCGCGGGGAAACTGTTCCTCGCCGAGAAAACGGTCAAAAATCACGTGTCCAACATTCTCAAGAAGCTGCAAGTCAACAGCAGAACCGCCGCAGCGATGAAAGCGGTCAAAGAAAACATCGTCGATAGTTGATATGCGGATCGGTTTCTTGTCAGTCGCGCACATGCACGCCTATGGCTACGCTCCAGCCATAGTTGCACACGACGGCGCAACGATCAGCGGTGTGTGGGACGAACCGGATCGAGCAGCGCAGTTCGCTGCGAGATTCGAGACGAAACAATTCGCGGATCCAAGCGAACTCCTTGCTGAATCCGACGCGGTGATCGTATGCAGCGAAAACAAGCGCCACGCAGAATTGATCGAATGGGCTGCCGGCGCAGGCAAGCACGTTCTCTGCGAAAAACCGCTCGTCACCAACGCCGCAGAAGAAGATCGAGTGCGAAACGCAGTGGCCTCATCCGGAATCGTTCTCATGACCGCGTTCCCGTGCAGATACAGCCCAGCGTTTACAAGGCTCGTGGCGCGCGTGAGAAGCGGCGATATCGGCACCGTTCGAGCAGTGTGCTCCACAAATCACGGCATGTGCCCGTTCGGCTGGTTCGTCGACACGGAACTTTCAGGAGGGGGGGCGATGATGGATCACACAGTCCACGTCGCCGACCTCCTTCGCGTGCTCTTGCAGTCCGAACCAGTCGAAGTCTATGCCCAAACAGGAACGAATATGCATGCCCAAGGTTTCGACGACGTCGCCATGCTCCAAATTAGATTCGCGAACGGTGTGTTTGCGTCACTCGACGCATCTTGGTCCAGGCCCAAAGGATACAAGACATGGGGAGACGTCACGATGAACGTTGTCGGCGATGCCGGCGTCATCGAAATGGACATGTTCGCACAGGCCTTCGATGTCCACACCGACCGACATTGGCTCGCAGGCTACGGATCAGGTCTTGATGAACTTCTCATCGCCGACTTCATAAACGCCATCCCCCAAAACAAAGCCCCGATTTCGATGGAAGATGGCTTCGCGGCGAGCAAAGTGGCGATCGCAGGATATGAAAGTGCAAGAATAGGACAGCCGATTGCGGTCTCTTAGCCGTTCTATACTCGGAGTGAGCAAGCCATGACCGACCCCAACAAGACGCAGATCATCGTGGAGGACCTCAACAAAACGCAGGCGATCTCTTCCGCGCCAAGCATCAACGCCACGCAAACGATCCAGCCGGTGCAGTGCCCAGTATGCAAATCGCCGAACCCACCAGGCGTCATTTACTGCGTCGAGTGCGGGCTCGTTCTCAGCAGCGCGCTTCCGGATGACGTCTTCGGCGCGCCAGCGGTCAGGCCGCCATGCTTCGTCGACGATGGGGGGCGCGAGCATTTCTTGCGCCCAGGCGCAAACCTCATAGGGCGCGAAGGCGACGTTCTCCTCGCAGATCCGCGAATCAGCAGAAAGCACGCTCAAGCCACACTCCAAGACGGAGTCATAACGCTCGTCGATCTCGGCAGCACCAACGGAACTTTCGTCAACGGTGAACAGTTGCAGCCGAACACTCCGCGGCAGCTCGCACAAGGCGACAAACTTTCATTCGGCGGACTCGAAGTCGTCATGAGTTTTCCCGGTGAGTCGCAAGCGACCCAAATCGCAGGCGGACGTAAAACACAAACGCTCGATGCCCCCCCCGCAATTGAGAAACCTGTCGCGTTCTTCGTCGGTGAAGGAAATGAGTTTCCGCTCAAATCAGGAACCAACTCGCTGGGAAGAAGACCCAACAACGACATCGTCATCGCCGATCCCTATGTCTCTGGCTCCCATGCGACCATCGAAATTGCCGACGACGGCGTCTACTTTACCGATATCGGCAGCACGAACGGAACAAACCTTAACGGCGCCCCCCTCCCGGCGAACCAACGCACGAAAATAACCGCAGACGACGAAATCTCGATAGGCCAGATGAAATTCAAGCTGAGGATGGGCCAGTAATCATGGAAGACACGACCGCCGAATTTTCAAAAGACGAACTCGCAACTGCCGATCACACGCTCACCCATCGCGTAAAAGTTTCGGTTGCATGCAAAACCGACCTCGGTCGAATCAGAGAAAACAACGAAGACAAATTCGAATACTTCATCCCAGAAGACGAATCCACGCTTGCAGCCAGAGGAGCGGTCTTTGTTGTGTGCGACGGAATGGGCGGACACGCTGCCGGCCAAATCGCCAGTGAACTGACCGCGAAGACTTTCATTGACGTCTATCTCAACCACACGGCATCGTCGCCGCAGGACGCCGCTCGCGCAGCCGTCGCCGCAGCAAACCGCTACGTGCTCGACATCGGCCGGCAAATCCCAGGCCGATCAGGCATGGGAACGACGCTCAGCGCACTCATCGTCTGGGCCGATCGAGCCATAACCGTGCAAGTCGGAGACTCTAGAATCTACCGCCTCCGTGACGGAATCCTCGAACAGCTCAGCGTCGATCACACGTTCGTCGAAGAGCAAGTGCGATTGGGTGCGATGTCGAGAGATGACGCCGAACAATCACCGTACGCGCATGTCCTAACGCGAGCAGTCGGAGTCGAAGAAAGCATAACGCCCGACGTCGAAGAGCGGGAACTCAAGGCCGGCGATGTGTTTCTGCTGTGCTCCGACGGCTTGACCAACCACGTCCAAGATGACGAAATCAGAATCCTGCTCGAATCGTCGCCCAGCACAGCGGTCTGGAAACTCGTCAACGCAGCGCTGATGGACGGCGGAAGAGACAACGTGACAGCGCTTGCCGTCCGAATTGACAGCATCGAGCCGGTCTAACGCACCCGCTCAACTGAATACCGCGCAAGCAGTCGCAGCCCGATTGCTCCATCGCCGAAGCTTTCCGCAACTTGAACGGCTTCGTCGGCAGCCGACTTCGCAAGAGCCATCGAACGCTCGATTCCCATCACCGATGGATAAGTGGCTTTGCATGCCTCCCTGTCTTTCCCCGCCGTCTTTCCCAAAGATTCCGAATCAGATATCTCGTCGAGCACATCGTCAGTGATCTGAAACGCTAGCCCAATCCTCTCCCCTGCGCGCTTGCACCGATCGACATCCCCTTCGCTCCCCCCTCCAACGATCGCGCCGATTTCGCAAGCCGCAGCGATCAGTGCCCCGGTCTTTCGTTGATGAATCCACTCGACAGACTCCAAGGTCACCTGTTTGCCATGCGATTCGATATCGACGATCTGTCCACCAACCATCCCGTCGGTCCCAGAAGCAAACGCAAGCGCAGATATCGCCCGCGATTTCGCAGGGTCGCTGACATCGATTCCAGACAAAGTCTGAAAGGCCAAAGAAAACAGCGCATCGCCGGCCAGAATCGCAACGGCTTCTCCAAACACGACATGGCAAGTGGGCTTACCGCGCCTCAAATCGTCATTATCCAGCGCAGGCAAGTCGTCGTGAATGAGCGAAAAGCAATGAACCATCTCGATCGCGCATGACGCCTCCAAAACCGCGTCGCTCGATCCGCCGCAAGCCTCCGCCGCCGCAATGCAAAGAATCGGACGGAAACGCTTGCCGCCGCCCAACGCCGAATAACGCATCGCGCGATGCAATGTGGCCGGTTCTTCACGTTCAGATGGCAACAGCTCGTTCAGCTTCGATTCCACAAGAGGTCGGCGTAAGTCCAGATAGGCCTTTAGGTCCACTTCGCCGAGTTTAGCGCGATGAGTTGGAACGTATCGCACGGCAGACCCCTCTTTGGGTTATAGTCACGACCAATATGGCGACGATTCGACCCTTTCTCGCCCAGCGATTCACCCCAGAAACCGGACCCCTCGTGGACCTGGTCGCGCCACCTTACGACGTGATCTCACCAGAGGAACGAGAACGACTCGCTGTCAAGAGCAAGCACAACACGGTCTGGCTCACGCTTCCAGAACAGCTCCCCGACGACCGCAGCAAGTTCGTCAAGTACGCGCGCAGCGCGAGCAGACTCGCTGAGTGGCGCAGAGACGGTGTGCTACAAGTCGATGAGCTGCCCGCATTCTATCGATACCGACAAACGTTCATCGATCCTGTTGAAAACAAAGAAAGAACGCGAACCTGCTTCATCACACTGCTGAAAACCGAACCATACGAGAGCGGAGTCGTGCTGCCGCATGAGCAAACGTTTCCCAAGCACAAAGAAGACAGACTCCGCGTGCTCGAAGCGACGCGATCGCACTTAGAATGCATCTACGGACTCTACCGAGACGACGCGAACGATGTCGCAACGGCGATCGACCAAGCGGAGTGGCTCCCGATTGCCGATTTCAAAACCGACGACGGTGTCCGCCACGAACTCTCGATGTGCATCGAAGAAAACGCGAATCGAAAAATCGCCGCCGCAATGGAACAAGAAAAAATCTGGATCGCAGACGGACATCACCGCTACGAAACCGCGCGCGCATTCAGGGAAATGGCGGGCGAAGCCTCCAGCCTCATCCCAGAAGACTTCATTCTCATCGGCCTATCGAGCATGAAAGACCCCGGACTCGCGCTACTCCCAACGCATCGAATTATCAACGGCAAATCTCTCGACCGAAACCAAGCAACGTCCGCGCTGCAGCGATTTTTCAATGTCCGTTCCGTCGGAAATCGAATGCTTGCCGAAGAAGTGCGCGCCCTCGCAGCGCCCGACACACGAGCATTCGGAATCGTGCTTCCTGGCGAAACAGGTTTGCTTGCGACGCTCGACAAACCGCAAGACGCGCTCAACTGGATCAAAGGCGACGGGTCGACGATGCTCAAACTGCTCGATGTGACCATCTTGCATGACGTGATCCTGGAGCAAATTTTTGAAATCAAAGGCCTCGACGCAATCGAATACACAAGAGACGCCGAAGAAGCAGTCGCCATCGTCGAAGCAACGACCGACAAATTCGCGATCATCACAAACCCGCCATCAGTCGAAGACATGAGGCTCATCGCAGAAGGCGGCGAAAAGATGCCCCAGAAATCGACCTATTACTATCCCAAGCTACTCAGCGGCCTTGTCTTTTGGTCGATGTCCGATTTCGATATCAAGTGAAAATTCTCTTAACCGGTACCGGCGCGGCGGACGGGATTCCATCGTTCTATGGAACCTCCCGCGTCTCCGACTACGCGAGAGAACACGGCGGAAAAGACGTCCGAATGAGGTCAGCGGCAGTTATCGATGATATCCTCAGACTGGATTTCGGCGCGGACACCTACGCGCAATGCCAAAAGTTCAATCTCAAAGTCTCGGACTGGAAATACATCGCATTCACGCATTCGCACGATGACCACTTTGTGCCGCGCGAACTGCAATACCTGCTTCACCCATTCGTGCCGGAAGGCACGCCCACCCCGTTGATTCTTGGAAACCAAGCGATCCTCGACGGCATCGCACAGGCATTCCCAGAAGGGTTGCCGATCGAAACCCAATTGCTCAAAAGCTTTGAAACGACACAAGTGGACGAATACAAGATCACACCCATTCGCGCTTACCACAAACTCGATGAAGACAGCCTTAACCTGATCATCCAACGCGACAAAACGATCCTCTACGGCACCGACACAGGCATCTGGCAAGAAGAAACGTGGGAGTTCCTAAAGGGCTGGAAATTTGACGCGATCGTGCTCGAAGCGACCGATGGATTTAACCCCACCGAATACTGGGGACACCTTTCCGCTCATGAAGCTTTGTCGGTCGTCCAAAGGCTGCGAGATATGGGTTGCGCGCCAGAAGGAATTCCGATAACGACGACTCAGCACAGCCACACCGGACTCGCGACCCACGAAGAACTCGTCTCGTTCTTCGCACCGCACGGCATCGATCCCGGCTTCGACGGAAAGCTCATCCAGATTTAGCTTTTTCAAGCGGCTTTTGTTCCGCCGCGCACGTCTCTACACCTGATTACCGAACCCCATCGGAGGTTCGGCAACGGCTTTTTACAACCCGGATGGAACACAGGGAGCGTCGTGCGGCTTCGGCGCTCCCCCTTTCTTTTTTGGGCAACCTGCCGATAAAGCCATTAGGGAATATTGGCAATGGCTCTCTTCGAATGGTTTGGATCAACCAAAAGCAAAGCGTATGATCGAGGAATCGACGCTTTCGATCAAGGCAGATACCCCGAAGCCATCGAGGCTTTCGAGGACTGCCTCGAAACGACGCAAGACCCAGCGACGCGACGACTCGCGGGATTCTATCTCAGCGAGTGCTACGCTAATCTTGGCCACGCCGCGCTCAAGGCCGAGTGCTACGAGCGGGCCGTCGTTCACCTGGAGGCTGCGCTCCAAAGGCATCCGAACTATGCCGACCTCCACTACGCGCTGGCATTCGCGCTCCGAAAGCTCGGCCGAATCGAGGACGCGATGTACTCCGTCAAGCGCGCACTGTCCATCAATCCGAAGTATTCGAAAGCGATCGTGCTCGATGGACTCCTGATGATCGATGCGAACCGAGAGCAAGAAGGACTCGCGCGCATCTTGGAAGCACTGGAACTCGACAAAGGTCTTGACCATGCCATCTACTCAAACGCGATGCAAATCCTGAACTCAGGCGAACGAGCGCTCGCTCTCAAAATGCTCGAATCGCTCACGAACGCGTCGGTTGAAGAGTCTGCTCGGCACACCGAGGCCGGCGATTCGCTGCTCGGAAACGGAAAGTTCGACCTCGCCGCGTCGGAGTTTCTCAAAGCGCTGTCAATCACGCCGAACTATCCGGACCTAAGATGCAAATACGGCTTGGCGCTGCTCGGAATGGGGCGCGCAGCCGAAGCGTTGAGACAATTCGAATCAGCGCTCGAAATCAATCCGAATTACGCCGACGCAAAGTTCCATCGAAGCCGTGCGCTCATCGCATCGAATCGAAGAGCGGAAGCTGCGGAAGCGCTCAATAACCTGCTGGCGGACGACCCAGAGTATCCCGGCGCGCTCGATCTCCTAAAGATCGCGACGAACAACGCTTAAGCGGCCTCTTCGTTCGGAACATATTCGCCCCTTCCAAACGCGATGACGCCGACCGTTAGCGCAATGACCGCAATCAATGAAAGCGTCGTCCAAGCTTGGTCGGTTGTGATCGTCGGAGGAGACATGTTGCTCAGCATTTCAAGTATCCCGGACGGCGCGCCGGCTTCCGGCGGTTCGTGATCGGCAAGCACTCGAACATAAGTGAGGATCGAAAGCTTCGAAAAATCGCCCGGTATCAGCGACACCCAACTTTCGATGGCGAAGGTGTAGAACACCGCCGGCAAAACGGGTCGAACCAGAAGCGTCGAAAGCGCGACGAAAACGGCACAATAAACTGCCGCCGCGAAAGGAATAACCCACACGTCCTTCAAAACCCGATCGACGCCAATGACGCCAATGCCGAAAATCGCCGCGGTCGCCAAACAAGCTAAAACCGAAACGACAGACACGATGATCACCGCGCTCACATACTTTGCAAGCAAGATCTTTGTCCGCGACACCGGTCGCGTCACAAGGTAGGGAATCGTTCTTCCGGTTACTTCGCCGGCAATCGCGCTGCAGCCAAAAACGATCGAAAGCAAGACAAGCGTGAACATATACACCGCGACTTGCAGCACGAATGAGTACCCTGCCACGTTCACCTGATCGCCGCTGAGCTGCATGACGACTGCGAACAGCGGTCCGACTGAAGCCAAGACCGCCATCATGACGACTTTTCGGGTCCGCAATACGTCCCAAAATGTCCAACGAAGCAGTTCGCCAAAACTCATCCTTTCACCAAATACTTGAAAACAGCTTCCAGATTGTTGTCCGGCGAATACAGCGTCTGTACATTCGCGCGGTCCTGCAAAACGATGTCGGCGAACTCTGAATAAAACCGCTCAGGATCGGTTGTTTCCAATTCGAGTTGGCTCGCATTCGCACGGTCGTATTTCAGCGATACAACGGAAGGCAGCGCCAACAGCTTCGGCCCAATCGTCCTCGGCGATTCCATCGTGATGCTGATCCGATGGGGATGCCGATCGATGAGTGACCGAATCTCACGAACATCTCCTTGCGCCAACAACCGCCCACGATGGAGAAGCAAAATGCTCCGAGTCATCTGCTCCACCTCATGCAAAATGTGGCTGCTGATCAGTACTGTCTTGCCGCGATCGGCAAACGCACGAAGCAAGTCACCCATCTGTCGCCTTCCTACCGGATCGAGTCCGTTGAGCGGCTCGTCGAGAATCAAGGTGTCAGGGTCATGAACGATCGCCTGCGCAACCTTGATCCGCTGCCGCATACCTTTCGAGTATCCCGCAAGCCTCGTGTCCGCCCGATCGTTCATGCCGACTAAGTCGATCGCTTGAGCGACCCGATCGCGCACTTCATGTTTCGCCACGCCGCTCATGCGAGCCATAAGAGTCACGAACTGCCGACCAGACATGTCTTCGTAAAACGTATCGCCCTCAGGACAATATCCCAACCTCGACTGAACGGAAGGATTCGCAAATGGAAGCTCGCCTTCGACCGTCACTTCGCCGGTTGTTGGTCTCAATTGGCCCGTAACCAGCTTGATAAGCGTCGACTTCCCAGCGCCGTTTTGCCCAAGCAAGGCGGTGATCCCTTTGCCGATCGTGCAAGAAACGTCGTTGATCCCAATGACTTGTCCGTACCACCGTGATGCCCCGCGAAGCTCGATCATCCCGACACCACCTCGACCGCGCGCACGCGCGAATAGCAAAGAAAAACGCCGAGAATGACGAACGCCGCAAGAAGCGCGAACAGCGGAAGCGGAGCGGGGAAGAGATCCCTTGCCGCACCGAATCCCTGACCAGGCATCGATCCGATAATCCGATAGCCCAACCCTGAAATTGCGCCGTCGATGCTGAAAAACCGAAGCGTGATCGCCGCCTCGTCGCCGATCTGATTTCGCATCGCGAAACTCGCGATCATCGACACCGCATTCCAGAAAAAGTAGATCGCGACATAGATGACTCCGACCATCCAGGGGGTCTTGTTCCACGCCGATAGGCCGCAAATCAAACTGCTGTGCGCTAAAGCAGGAACAGCGGCGACGACGAAAAGCTTGAAGTACAGCAAAGGATGATCTTGGAAAAACGAAACGACGCCTTGATCGAACGCAGCGAACGAAGTCGCGATCAGCATCGGCAGCAGCGAAACCGCGTAAACCGGAACGAACACCGACATCAACTTGCCGATCACATAATCCCTGCGAGTGATCGGTTTTGATAGGTACACCTGCAATGCGTTCGCACGATTGTCGGCTGCGATGCTCCCCGTTCCAACGAGCAGCGCGACGAACATCACCCAAACCGTATTGCCGTAAGCCCCGGCAAGCATCTGAATGAACGTCGGAAGGTTTCGCGTGACCTCATCGTCTCCCCGCGAAGTGATGGCATTGAGAACGATCATCTGAATAATCAAGAACAAATAAGGCAGCATCGCCAAGGCGACAAGAACCCAGAAAAACTTCTTTCGCATCGCGCCGCGAATGCCGTTCTTCGCGATAGGCCACCACCGCAATCCGTCGACCGACTTCGGGCCGTCGTAATTGCGATAACTGAGATCGGCGATGGGTCCATTGGGAGCGCTCACTGAATCGCCTCCATAAACGCCTCTTCCAAAGACCGCTGCGCCGCGCGTAGCGAACGAATCTGTGCGCCGCTCGCTTGAGCAGCTTCGAAAATCCGTAGAGACGCCGGCACTTCCGACGCGCTCATCTCGATGCGATAAAAGTTCGACACCGAATGAAGCACGCTTCCGCCGACCGAAGAAAGCGCTTCACCAAATCGTTCCACAGCCTCGCGCAATTCGACATCCCACTGAGTCGCACTGACGGCGCGTATGCCGGAAACAGACTCCTGCCGTCGCACCGTCCCCTGCTGCATCACAATCACATAATCGCAAGTCTTCTCGATGTCGGGCAGCAAATGCGACGACACGATTACGTTCACGTTCTTATCGTGAGAAATGTCGCGAATGAGTTCGAGCATTTCGTCCCTGCCTTCAGGGTCCAAACCATTCGTCGGTTCATCGAGAAACAAAAGCTTCGGTCCATGCACAAGCGCCTGCGCAAGTTTTGCCCGCTGCTTCATGCCCGTCGAATACGTCTCTAAGTTCCGGTATCGCGCCTCGCCGAGAGCGCAGTAATCCAACACTTCATGCGCTCTTCGAATCGCATGAGAACGCGGCATTCCGCTCAGCTCGCCCGCGTACGCGACATACTCGACCGCACTCAAACCCGGTATGTGACAATCGAGTTCGGGCATTAGCCCTACCTCCATCCGTATCTGCAAGGGCTCGCTTTTGATGTCGTGTCCAAGAACGCTTCCCGTTCCGCTCGCTGCCGGCACAAAACCGAGCAATGCCTTGATAAGCGTAGTTTTTCCCGCGCCATTCGGACCCAATAATCCGACGCAACCCTCCGGTACTTCGCAAGAAAGATCCTGAACCGCGACCTTGTTTCCATACTTGACCGTAAGGCCGCTGACCTGGGCGACTGGCATAATTGATGAGGGAGAGTATAGCGCGGCGATGAGCCGTCGATCAAAAACCGAGAGGAAAAAGGCCCAATAAACACGAAGGGCGGCAACAGCCGCCCCGTATCAACAAAAGGATATCAGCCTTTCTTGGCCGCGCAGCCTTCGCAGTACCAGCGCCCGTCGATTTCTTTCATCTTCGTCTTGTCGAAGTTAAGCATGCATTCCGCACACTGAGCCTCGACAGCCGTTGCGCCTTGTGCAGGTTGCTCCCCATTCGGTTGGCCCGGCTGACCCGCTTGATCCATCGGCTTCGCTTCGGGAGTGTTTCCGGTATCCGTCGTCTGCGGCGCGGCCCCTTGGTCAGTGCTGGTCTCATCGCTCGAACAACCGAACGCGAATAGAACGCTTGAACAAAGCAAACCTGCGATTAGAATCTTTTTCATAGCTGCCTCCTGATTGATCGCCGAGCAATACCGACTGGGCGAAGTTTCAACACCCATTATGACGCCACCGGGCGGGCAGCGGTGCCCAGCAATCGCCTGAAGCGACCTCCAAAATCAAGGTTTCACTTGAAAACAATCACAAAACTTCCAGCACGATCCCATTGCCGCATAGATCACCGCAAACGGATCAGAGTGACTCGGGCCAAAATAGAGCCATGTCGATTGCAGCCGTCTCTCCGCGTTGGGACATGGACTCCATCTATCCGGGTGTTGAGTCAGAAGAATTCAATTCAGAACTTAAAACGTTGTACAAGGACCTCGATGACCTCAAGTCCGACTTCGATCGCATTGGCGTACGAAGGTTGGAGACGACTCCTTCGCTCGAAGGAGCACAGGCTAACTTCGAGGCCGTGCTCAAGGACTTCAACAGCTTCTATGAAAAGCTTCGAAAGGTAATGACTTACGTGAATTGTCTCGTCGCCGCAGATTCACGAGACGAAATCGCACAAGCGAAGCTGAGCGAATTGCAAACGCGACTGGTCGCATTTTGGAAACTTGAAACGCGACTGAACGCATGGATCGGATCGTTGCCTGTTGAAGAGTTGATCGCAAATTCCGAACTCGCGAAAGCACATGCCTACGCGCTTCACAAAGCACGAATCCAAGCGCAACATCAAATGAGTCCTTCCGAAGAAGACCTCGCCGCGGACCTCAATCCAAGCGGCGCGCAAGCGTGGGCGAAACTGCACGGCAATTTCACAAGCAGAATCTCGGTAAACGTCGACGGCGAAAACATCCCCATGAGCGCAGTGCGAAACCTCGCCTATTCCGAAAACAGGGAAACGCGAAAAAAAGCGTACACCGCAGAACTCAACGCCTGGAAAGAACATGAGCTGCCCATCGCAGCCGCGCTCAACGGAGTCAAAGGGCAAACGCTCGTCCTAAACGCCCGCCGAGCCTGGGAATCCCCCCTCGAAGAGTCCCTTTTCCGCGCGAACATCGACCAAAAGGCGCTCGACGCGATGATGCAAGCCGCCCATGACTCCTTCCCGATGTTCCGCAGATACCTCGACGCGAAAGCCGCCGCGCTGAACATCGATAAACTCGCGTGGTTCGACATCTTCGCTCCAGTCGGATCATCGAACAGATCATGGAGCTACGACGAAGGAATGGAATTCGTCGCGGATACATTCGCAACGTACTCAGACGAACTCTCAAGCTTCGCAAAGCGCGCGTTCCGCGAAAACTGGATCGACGCAGAACCGCGAGACGGAAAGCGCGACGGAGCATTCTGTGCAGGCGTGATCGGCGACGTCAGCAGAATCCTCATGAACTTCAAACCCGCATTCGGTGCAGTGAGCACACTCGCGCACGAGCTTGGTCACGGCTACCACAACGTTTGCCTCGCAAAAAGAACGTCGCTCCAGCGCGCAACGCCGATGACGCTCGCAGAAACCGCAAGCATCTTCTGTGAAACGATCGTCCGAAGAGCCGCTCTCGAAAACGCAGACAAACAAGAACGAATCGCAATTCTTGAAGCCGCATTGCAGGGCGCATGCCAAGTCGTCGTCGACATTACAAGCCGATTCCTTTTCGAATCCGCCGTCTTCGAACGTAGAACGTCGCGCGAACTTTCACCAGCCGAACTCTGCGACGCCATGAAAACCGCGCAGCTCCAAACCTACGGCGAAGGACTCGACTCCGAACTCCTTCACCCCTACATGTGGGCCGCAAAGCCGCATTACTACGGCTCGTCGTTCTACAACTATCCCTACATGTTCGGACTGCTGTTTGGTTTGGGTCTTTTCGCGCAATATCTGGACTCGCCGACTGCATTCAAGAGCCGATACGACGACCTGCTTTCAAAAACCGGAATGGCCTCCGCATCCGAACTTGCAGCAGACTTCGGAATCGACATCCATAGCGCACAGTTTTGGCAAGACAGCCTCAAGGTCATCGAACAAGACGTCGACGCATTCGTGGAGGCCGTCGGTTGATTGCCGTACTGCTTGGAGTCGCCATCCAATCCTTTGCCTCGCCAATGGCCGTCGACTCGCTCGGCGCAGGTTTCGAATCGAGAGTTGCGCTGTCCAACGGTGCAACGCGCGTCGCATTCATCCGCGATGACGTCATTTCTGTGTTCGATACATCGACAAAGCGATTGATCGCAAACCTCGATGCGCTCGATGCCTCTTCGATCGTGATGTCGCCGAACGGCCAGCAGATCGCAATAAACTCGGAGTCAGGCGGAACAACGGTCGTCCAAATCGATGATCCCGAAAAATTCGTTCATCTCGGCGATGGATCGGAAGTCTACTTCTTCTCAGCCGACAGCAAGCGAGCGTTCGGAACCGTCCTGAACCCTGTGGAGAATGAATTCATTCAGCTCTGCGTGTGGGAAGTCGCGACTGGTGCCGCAAAGCCGCAAATCAAAACCGGACTAACATCGATCCAAAGCCTCGCGATATCGAAAGATGAATCGATCGCGGCGATAGCGTCAGGGTTTCAAAGCGAAGCAGGCGCGATCCTTTTTCCAGGCGAGTTCCGAACATACGATCTTAACGAGGCGACCATAAACTTCTCACTCAAACCCGATCGCTCCCCTTGCACCGCGACGGCGATTTCGTTCGATGGAAAACAGGTCGCATTCTCCATGAACGCAAGACCCATCGAAGTGCGGCACCTCGAAAGCGGTGAATCGATTTCCAGCATCCCGCAAACCGAATCCGCGCGCTCCATACGCTTCATCGAAGGGGACGGCGCGATGGTCGTCGTTTTACAAAGCGAAATCGCTGTGTACCGTTCGTCGAACGGAAGAAAGTCGAATGCCCTTCGCATAGCCGCCGACGATAAGGTTGTGATGTCGCATTGCGGCAGCTTTGCAGCCGTTGTCTCCACTGACGGCACACTCCGTATGTGGAACAGCAAAACGGGACAGATCGTGTTCTCCGACAAAACGGCATCGGCAGCAGACGTCACGTTCTCGAAAGACGGTACAGTGATCGCCTTCATCGCTCCAGGCGAAGTACTCAAGGCCGTGCGAACTTCAACGGGAGAACCGCAGACCGAGATTCCAATTGGCAAGACGACTCCATGATCAACGAAAATCGACTCTTCAAACTGTTCGAAGACCTATGCCTCATCGACGCCCCGGCGCTCAGCGAACGCGAATGCGTGGATTGGACTAAGTCCTATCTCGAAAAAATCGGCCTCGAAGTCTGGGAAGATCACGCGGGTTCAAGAATTGGCGGCGACGCGAACAACGTCATCGCGAAACTCCCCGGGACCTTGCCCGATGCCCCGTCGATCTTCTTCTCCGCGCACTTTGACACCGTCGAGCCAACCGAAGGACTCAAAATCGGTCTCCGCGATGGCGTTTACTACAGCGACAGCGACACCATTCTCGGAGCGGACGACAAAGCCGGAATGGCGCCGGCGATCGAAGCGGTCCATGCGATCGCAGAAGCGAACATGCCGCGAGGTGACATCTATCTCGTCCTGTGCGTCGCAGAAGAGATTGGGTTGAAAGGCGCATTCGCTTGCGACATCCAAGACATTGACGTCGACTTCGGTTACGTCTTCGACACAGGCCCCCCCGTCGGTTCGTTCGTGAACCTCGTCGGCCATCATGACAAGCTCGACATCACGGTCATCGGCAAACCGGCGCACGCAGGAAAGCACCCCGAAGACGGAATTAACGCGATCCATGTAGCATCGACGGCGATGGCGAGAATGAAAATCGGCCGAATCGACGAAGACACTACGAGCAACATCGGAATCATCTCAGGCGGAACGGCTCGCAACGTCGTAGCAGCCCAAGTGCAGATCATGGGAGAAGCGCGAAGCTTCGACAAATCGAAACTCGAAGCGCAAACCTCCCACATGAAATCATGCCTTAAGCAAGCCGCCAGCGAGTTCGGTGCGAAACTTGAAATCGATCACCAAACCGCCTACGAGGGCTATCACATCCCGGAAACGGAGAAAGTTGTGCAAGTTGCTCTCAGTGCCGCCAAGTCGATTGGATTCGACTTTCCACTCAGAAAGACGCTCGGCGGCAGCGATGCGAATGCGTTCAATTCAAAAGGCGTTCCGACAATCGTGTGCGGCACTGGAATGGAAGAAATTCACACGCACGAAGAACACGTCTCACAAAAAGACCTGGTCGATCTCACGCGCCTTGCGATAGAACTCGCAAGAACCGCAGCCTCATGACTTCGGAATGACGAATCGGTTGGGATCGAAGGTAATTCCAGTCTCAACTCGCACGACTTGACAGTCCTGCATAAGCTTGTTCGTTTCCATGTTTCGAACCAGCGTCCGCCAGATCAAATGAGTCTGCTTGTCGATGAAGTACTTGACGATGACGCCGACGTCCGGAGCGACCTCCTCCAAAATCGTCCAGGTCTTTTCGTTCCAAACCTCATCCTTGGTGATGGTTAGCTTGCTGCCGTGCATATTCGCGCCCTCGTCTGTGCTGAGTTGACGCGCGTAGTCATAAAAGCAAATCGTTTCGAGATTCGCAGGAATCACTTCCGTCATCGCGACGACGTCCCAATCTTTCGTTTCGATCACTTTTCTGTCGTCGCCGAGCGCAGCAATCTTGATGCCATCGGATACGGCCCCGAACCGAAAACGGTTCTCTTGAAACACTTCCAAATAAACTTTGTTCGCGCGCTGAAAGTCGAGCTTGACGACAAACTCCGCAAATCCATCGCGCATCTCTTGCCGAACGTTCACCTCGATGCGTGCAGTCTGAGGAGTCGTGTACGCAGTCCGAAGTTTTCCAAGCAACGCTTCGACGTCCGAGGGCGGAGCATACAACGGCGCGATGATGGCAGCGAGAGAAAGAAGTCCCGTCATGATCAAAGGGTTTTACCCTCAAGCCTGACGCGCGACAAGATAGAATAGTTCCGTGAAAGGGTTCTTGGCGTTCGCATGGGTGCTCGCGCTGGGTTGCGCATCTCAGTCTCCACCTCCGGAACCGAGCGCGGAAAAGCCAAATGTCGAGGTGCGCAAGCCAACCCCACCGGTAAGACCATCCGTTAGAAGGCAGCATCCCCTCGCTTCACTGGAAAAGAAGACGATCGCAATCGACAAAAAACAAATCGACGTCTACATCGCTGACTCGGAAACCAAAACGACCGAAGGCCTTATGTTCATCTCGGAAGACGAGCTTGCAGATGACGAAGGCATGATCTTCATTTTCGATAAACCCGCGCCGCTTTCGTTCTGGATGAGAAACACGCTCATACCGCTCGACATCGCTTACCTCGATGAAACGGGCAAGATCCTCAACATAAGAACGATGCAGCCGCTCGATGAAGAAACGAAGCACCCGTCCGCCGGCCCAGCCAAATACGCAGTCGAAATGAAAGCAGGATGGTTCGAGAGAAACGGAATCCAACCGGGTGATCGTTTCGATCTCAGCGCGCTTCGCTAACGAACTTCCCACTTCGTTTCGCCGGCTGAGAATCGCTTCGAAAAGGTTCTCGGCCCGATAGTGACTCGAAGCGTAAAGGGCCTCTCCGCCTTCACGGTGATAACAGGCCGCGCATCGCTCGTCTCGCGCGCAGCGGTGATCAAACTGACGTGGTTGTTTCCGAATCGTAATCGCTCGATTCCATGCCTGTCTTTGCGAGTCATTCGCCAAAGCACAGTTTCGGAACCCGCATCGACGTCGAAACCGAGCACCGCTTCGATCAAACCCGCGACGACGAGATATCCAGCGTCGAATGATGACTCACTCGAGCCAGGACTCGGAGATAGCGTCGTCGCCCCATACTCTGAGTAAAACTTGCGCTCCCGTCTCCAAGTGCGCGCCAACGCGTTCAGCATCGTCCCTGAAGCATAAGCAGCCGCGCTGAAATCGCCATGCTCGATAATCGTGCGAAGCGCAAGATACTGCAAGAGCGGCCGAACGCCCGCATCCCCTCGAAACGTGCTCTCGAACTGAGCGACCGCCGAATAGGGAAGACGCGATCGAAACGTCTCGCCGTCGTTGAGCGACGCGACGATACGGGTCGAATCAGGCAACTCCGGACGTTTCGTCAAAAGGCTCAACATCGGAACGATCGTCGCGACTTCCGAAGTTTCGCTCTCTTTCTCCCAAGCACGAAAAACTCCATCGCTCTCGCTCCACATCTTCGAAAGTCGCTTCGCTTCGTCAGAAGCAGCGCGACGATAGGCGGATTCCGCATCGGGCAGACCCAACTCCTTCGCGCACAGGGCAAGATAGTGCGACTCGATAAGCAGAATCGCAGACGCCTCCGCACAATCGCTTCCAGACCAACCCCCCCCTTCTGGCACGAGCGAAGCCGATTGACCGACGCCGCGAACCCCGTCCTCGGCGGTGTATCGCGAAGTTTGCCGCGAATGAACGCGAGCGAGTTGAGAAAAGGCCTTGCCCAGCGTCGCCTTGTCACCAGAAATCTTGTAAAGCTGCCACGCCGCGAACGAACCAAACAAAGGCCTCTCCTGAACGCCGACGGGCGACCGATCCCTAAGAATCCAAAACTGCGGCAGGTTGCCCGCGCGATCCGCGAGCAAAAGATAGGCGTCCAAGCTCTCGAAAGCGCCCGTGGCTCTCCAAGCCCACCGGGTGAAAAGTGAGCCCGTCACGAGCTCCGACGCCCCCAGCCGCCCGCCAGGAGCGTAGATCGGCGTCGGCAGACCCCCCGAAGCCTCCTCGATCACTCCCTCTCGATACGCCTCCCAAACGTGCCAGTACATGGCCACAAGTTCAGGCTCCGCTTCCAGGATCGGCTCCGGCGTTCCGGCGCGCCAACCAAGCTGGGTGGCTGCCAATGCCGCAGCCAAAAGATGGATCACGAAAGCATTAGACGTCATCTGCGGCCAAAATGTGGGGAAGTCGCCATCGAAAGCGACAGCCTTATCGCTGCATGGACGCATTCACAAAGATCGCGCCGCATTACGAACTGCTCATGCAGGGCGTGCCATACAGGATGTGGATCAGCTATCTGAAACTCATTTGGACGAAACTCGAAGTGGAGCCTCAGCGCGTTCTCGAAGTCGCGTGTGGAACCGGAAAACTCTGCAGAATGCTCGCCGAAGAAGGCTTCGAAATGACGGGTGTCGACATCTCGCCCCAAATGATCGAAGCGGCGATTCAACGGTCGGCAAAAGAAGGACTGCAGATCAGATTCGAAACGCAAGATGCTTCGAAACTCAACTTGGACACGCAGTTCGATGCCGCATTCTCGTTCTTCGACAGTCTCAATAACATCCTCGAACTCGACGACTTCCGTTCGGCATTGCGCCATGTGAGAAATCATCTCGCTCCTGGCTCCCCATTCCTATTCGATCTGAACACGGCGTACGCATTTCAAAAGAAAATGTTCGACCAAACGAACCTCAAGCCGACCGAAGAGCTTCGCTACAAATGGGTCGGTCATTGGGACGAAGCGACTCGCATCTGCCGAATCGAAATGGACTTCTGGCATCGCGGCGAGCACTTCACAGAAACACACGTCCAGCGCGCTTACTCGGAAGAGGAAGTCCGTTCCGCAATGACGGATTCAGGATTCGTGCGCGTCCAGATCTTCAACGCATACACGCTCGAATCGCCAAAAAGGTCGAGCGACAGAATTCACGTGCTGGGCGTCGCCACCGGCTGATTACGCCGCGGCTTCCAAGTTGGTTTCCGCAGCCCAGGCAATCGCCGTGCGATAGGCCGAAGAAATCTCATGCTCAGAAAGTTCGCGAAAGCGTGCGTGCTCGAAGTCGCCCTTCTCGTGGTTCCGAACGCACTGCAACGCAAGATACAGCGGCGATTCCGCGTTCGTGCCCATTAGCGATTCCTTGATCTCTTCTTCGAGCGGCAAATCCTTAAGCACCTCTTCCATCGGAACGTCCATCACCGCATCGAGAATCGAAAATAGGCCTGTCGTGAAAAACCGCTCCGGCATCACTTCGTGCGCAGCAGCAGCCAATAGCTCGCACATCTTCGCACGTTCCACGGCGAGGCGAAGCAAATGCGAAGGTTTGTTTCCTTTGTCGGCCATCGCCATCAAACAGCCCAACGCAGCAACGCGCCGAACGCCGAGAAACAGCAGCGCTTGACGAATCGTTGCGATCGGTGCATCCAATCCAAGTTGCGCGCTTCGGATGAATCGCAAAAGTCGATGCGCCAAACCCACGTCTCTGGTAACGATCTGCTCCAAATCGGAATAGCTGACATTCGGATCCTGAAGCTTCTGTAACAAATTGAGCAACGTCGCGCGATTGGCCCTCACTTCGCGACCGCGCATCACGTCCGGCTGGCATAGAAAGTATCCCTGAAACAGATCGAACCCCAAGCCCCTGCAAAGGCGCAACGCCTTGTAGTCCTCCACCTTTTCAGCCAACAGCTGCCGTCCGGGCGCACGGCAGAGCCGAACTTGCCGCGCCAACAAAGAGGACGTTTCGTGAGCCAGAACATCGATCTTCACGATGTCCGCTACGGAAAGAAGTTCATCCCTTCCTGCACCGGCGATAAAGTCGTCGACCGCGATCCGATAGCCCGCGCTTCGCAACCCGCGCAATGTCTCAATAATCGCAGGAGTCGCGGGAACGGTCTCTAATACCTCCAGAACAACCGACTTCTTGGGCAACAGTTCGACCTGGCCGCTGGCAATAAGCTCTTCCGACAAGTTGATGAAAGCCGGCTTGTCCCCGGCAAGTTCTGAAATCCCAAACCCGACTAACGCATTGAGAATGGCTCGCGCGGAGTCCGAAGCACCAAGCTCAGCCCCATTCGATTGAGACCCTCGATACAGCAACTCATAACCAACCACGCCGAGCCTCCGGTCATAAACCGGTTGCCTTGCCATCGATATCTCTTCAAGAAGGGGGTGCTCGGTAGACTGGGGCATCTTCTGCGTCCTATTCATTTTCGGAGCGGACGACGCCCAATCTCAGGCTCAAAGCCCCCAGTCTTCGGCAATCTCCTTGGGAACCCCGTACTCGGCGCCCGCACCCACCAGCGCTGTTCCAAACGTGAGTACCTTCCAAGCCTCGCCCTCCTGGCGAAGCAAAACGAAAATCGGATCCAGCTTGCCCCCCTCGGCTTCGGCCTCGGCCAGCGCGAACTCACCGCGCACGTCGAGCTTCGTCAGCCTCAATCGGTGAGCGCGGAGCTCTGAGTTGGACGCCAGAGCGGCCTCGATCGCAGGGTCCCGGGGACGCTCCTGAACGGCTGCAGGTGGCCCGTCCAAACCCCGAATGACCCCATCGCTCTCCGCGTCCTCGCCGCTCCCGCAGCCGATCGCGATCACAGCAATGCAAATAACGACAACCGCTCGCATACTCGAAAGTGTGGCACGTCAAGCCACAGGGAAGAGGTCATCGGCGACCGCCTCTGACACCGTGCTCTCGCGGGCGATCGGATCGTACCGAACCGACAGACACCGATCCGCTGCGTCGTTGATCGAGTCGATATGGCTGATCACGATGATCTGATCGAACAAGTCGCGCATCGCATTCAACTGAGTGATCACGTTTGAGCGCCGTTCTGCATCGAGAGAACCGAAAACCTCGTCAAGCAGCAAAAGGCTCATCGGCTGCCCGCTCCGTTCCTGAATGAGCTGCGCCAGCGCAAGCCGGAGCGAAAGTGCAACGATATCCTCTTCGCCGCCACTGATGACATCCTTTTCGACGCTGTCGTCGAGAACTTTCGCCTCATAACGGTCGCTCAGTTTCAGCGCAATATAGCGCCCCCCCGAAAGGGTCGTAAGATTGTTGGATGCCAATTGCTCGAGCAAGGGCCTCGTCCGCTGATTGAGCGCCTCCCGCAAGTCGGTAAGAGCAGAACTGACTTCATGGTAAAGCCTTGCTTCCGACTTCAAGTTTTGGATCAGTTTCTTCTTTGCCTTCACATCAGCCGCCGCTTCCTCCAATTCATTCAAATGTTTCTGCTGCAAGTCCAGCATTTCCTGCGCCTGCTTCTCGAAAGCCCTGACTTCGGTTAGTGCGGCGATCAGCCCCTCAGCTTCCGCAGTGGCCTGTGCAACCAACTCGCTGTCCCCACTCTTGTAGCCCAACTCCTCCAGCCGTTGTTCGAACGTTGTTAGCTCCTCCTGCGCCTCCGCAAACGCACTTCTCGCACCTTGCAACGCCAGTTCCGCAGCGATCAGCTCATCGTCCGCGCCCTCGAGCGATGCGTACTCGATGTAGGCCCCATGCAAAGAGTCCATCTCTTTCTGCGTTGCCTCGATCTCAGTCGGATTTGGAGGCTCGGGCAACTCGGACAAACTCGCCTCTTCATCCGCAATCTCCATAAGAAGCGAGTCCAACTCCCTCTTCAAATCGGATGCTCTTCTAAGAGTTGCATTCGCATTGTCGAGCGCCTGCTTTGCAATCGCAAAACGTTTTTCTGCCTCAATAGCGTCGCCTTTGTCATTGCTGACAGATTCCAGCAAGCGTCTCTTTTCATCGACATTTTGTTGGGCACGGGTCGCCTTGTTACGTGCATCAGCGATAACACCGCTCTTATCTTCGGTCCAATCCATCCCACATGTCGGACACGTTCCGTTCTTCTTGAACTCCTCCAACTTGACTAACTGCGCCTGCATCACGTCCGCTTCCGCAATCGCCTTCGCAAGCTCCGATTCCGCGCTCTGCCTGCGATCGTTCCACTCCTTCAGAAGCGCACGCTCAGCCTCTGACGCCTCGGAGGCCTCTCTCACGATGTCCTGATGCGTCTCGTCATCGACTTCTTTGCGCAGCTTCCCAATCTCCTCCGCGACTTGTTCCGCACGCTTTCTCTTTGCGTCGATCGCAGCACCGATCTTCGTTCGCTCCATCGACTTCTGCTGCAAGCTAACAAGCTCTTGATGCCGGCTGTGCAGCGACACGTACCTGGATGCATCCGCCAAAAGTTCACGGCGCCGATTCACACTCGCGCGCCGCTTCTCCACGTGATCGGTTGCGGCCTTAACTTGCTGCGTAAGGTTCGCAATGAGAGCTTCACGCTCCTTGATGCGAACGATCAGCGTTGATGCTTCCCTCGCATGTTCCAGTCTTTCGCTTGCGCCCTCGCTGGCCTTGGTCGCATCCTCCAACTTCTTGATGGCTGCTTGGTGACGATCCGTTGCCGCTTTCGCATCGTTCCTCGCACTTTCAAGCGCGGCGACGATTCCGGATTGAGCCTCGACACCCTCTTCCATCCCTTTCGCCTGGTCCGCTGCCGCCTTTGCTTGGTCCTTCGCGACCTTCGCAGCGGCGCGAATCCGGTCGAAACCAAGCATCCGCGCCAACTCCTCCTGCTGCCTCCCGGCAGTCCGAAACTTGAGAAACGTCAGGTCCTTCTGCTCCGTGCAGAAGCTGTTCTTGAATTGCTCGTAAGTCAAACCGAGCAATCGCGTGACTTCTTGGGTCACTTCCCGAAGCGATGTGGCACGAACCTGCTTCTCCGCACCCAACAGAACGAGAGAAGCGTTCGTCAGGCTCCGTTCGACGCGCCACTCTTGATCGCCGATCAAAAAAGTGAGCGAAACCGACGTGCTCGATTTCCCCTCGGCTCCAATCCTCCGCAGCGTCTCCTTCGTCTGTCTTTGCTCCCCATACAAAGCCCACCCGATCGCTTCGATGATCGTCGTCTTTCCGCTCCCGTTCGAACCGACGATCGCAGTCAGCCCGCGCTCGAACTCGATCTCCGCTTCACGAAATTGCCGAAAGTCTCTAATCGAGAGGCGCTTCAGGATCATCCTGCACCTCCATCAGAATCCTTGTCCCTGCACTGATGAGCGCGTCGCGGTCGATGTCCGCCGGAAGATCGCGCCTGCGAACGAACTCCGACCACTCCTCTTCGAGCGATCCCCCCCCTCGCGGCAAATAGCCGCCTTCGACAGCCTCGATCTGAATGTCGAGACGATAGTGCGTGCATCTCAAACGAATGGCGCGAAGGGTCGCCGATGGAATGTCGGCGCGAACGGCGGAATGAACGTTCAGCAACCGCTGCCGGACGATCGGAAAGTCCCCCATGATTGCGCCGGCGCAAGCTTCTAAGGCGTCGCCGATCTCCTTTCCAGTCAAACCCTTTGCGTCGATGGGAGGCAAATCGATCGCCGCCCGCACAGGTTCGACCGGTACAAACTCAATTTGATGCGAATCGAGATCGACCAGAAACCAGCCTTTCTCGATGCCGATCTCTTCCCAAATGTTCGAACTCGTGTAATCGGTCGACCCGGAATAGGCCGCATTCTCTGCGATCCTCTTTCGAATGTGATAGTCGCCCAGCGCGACGTAATCCCAATCGCTGGGGTTGAATTCGCTGAGCGCAAAGTATGAGTGCGCAAGCTCCAAGGAAGCGTCCAAGCCGTGGGCTGCCAAAACACTCCGCTTCTCCCTTCCGCTCGGACTGAAAGCGCGGCCGGCGCGAGACCCCAAGCCCCTGGTCGGAACCGCGAGCACTTCGATACCCGGTACCGCCAAAGAGCACGCCTCGTCGATCGCGACATAAACGCCGTCGACAAGGCCGCCGCCGGCCGGAGTTCCGAACAGCCGCAGAATGCACCCGGCATCCTGGCTCTTCGGCGTCTCATGGTTCCCGGCAACGATCACGAATGGCCGATAACCTCGCTTCCGCTGAAACTCCGACAACCGCGCAACCGCTCCCACAATCGTGTGGTTGCTCGGTCTCACCACATCGAAAAAGTCCCCCGTGTGCAACACCACATCCGGATCGTAGTCCGAAATCGACGCGAGCACCCTGTCGAAAGTCCCGAGTACGTCCGCCTCCCTTTGGTTCCAGCCGTGTTCGCTTTGGCGCGAATAGGCGCGAAAGCCCAAGTGGGTGTCGCTGAAGTGTGCGATCCTCATGCGCGGGCCGCGATTGTACCGAGTGCCCGGACCAAAGCCATGCTAGAATGACACGCCAGGCATAGTGGCAGTCTAAGGAAAAGGAATGATCAAGAAACTCTTCGCCGCGTTGATGGTTGCGTCGCTCATGACTCTGTTCGGGTGCGATTCAGGTGTTCCCGACGTGTCCAGAATCGTCTTCGTGTCGGACCGCGATGGAAACTTCGAAATCTACATCATGAACGGCGAAGGTGGAAACCAAACCAACCTGACGAACGATCCCGCAAACGACATCCTCGGTGGCGTTTCCCCGGACGGTGAGCGCATCGTCTTCGCATCCAACCGGTCTGGCACATTCCAAATTTATTCGATGAGAGTCAACGGCACGGACATCAGAAGACTCACCGACAACGCATTCAACGATACGGATCCCTCCTATCATCCCAATGGAGACTTCATCGTGTTCGCCTCCGACCGAGAAGGCCCCACGCAGATCTTTCGCATGCGAATCGATGGCTCATCGGTCACCCGCTTAACGACAAGCGCAGGCGACGACATCGCGCCCCGATACAGCCCTGGAGGAACGAACATCGTCTTCGTCTCGACTCGTGACGGCAATCACGAAATCTATAAAATGAAGAACGACGGAACACAAGTTCAAAGGTTGACGGACAACGCCATCGACGACGTGACGCCGATGTTCTCGAGAGCCGGTGGCAAAATCATCTGGACGCGCGATGGCCAAATCTTTCTAATGAACGTCGACGGGACGAATCAAGTGCAGCACTATTTCGGCGCAGGCCAGAATTTTCATCCGGAATTCAGCAGAACCGGCTCACAAATCATCTTCGTCAGCGACAGATCGGGCTCGGCGGAAATCTACAAAATGTTTACGAACACGGCCAACGAATCGCAATTGACGTTCGGACCCGGCAACAACTTCCTCCCAAAAGCGGTCAAGTAATCAACGCTTGCTCGGTGCCGCAGAAACGCTGCCGTCGGCCCACAAAACCTGATTCTCACCGCTGCGCGGAGGGTCCGGCAAAGATTCCAGCGGTGACGGGTCGTAAGCGTTCCACTTGAGCTTATGGCTGTCATAAACGACGGGAGTCTTTTCAGGCTCCTCGACCTCGAACGCCCACTTCGATCCAAGCGTCCCATTGAACGCATAGCCATACTCGCCGACCGAAACGCCAGGTGCCTCGAACTTCTTCAATTGCTCCTGCTTTGGCATGTCGTCTGCGCGCATGTATAGCAACAGTTTGTCCATCCATTCTTCACTTGGAGGATACGCGCCCTCGGCATCCGTGTAAAGCTGCAGAGCCGCCCCAATCTGTCGCAGATTGTCGATGCTCGTCTTGCCTGCGTACTTGCGCTCCGTTTTGAAAACGCGCAAATCGATCCAAGCGCCCAAGAAACCAAAATACGGCCGCAGCCAAACTACAACGGCAATGACGACGCACGCGAGAACGCCCAGTACGATCCACTTTCGTCTGCGCTTCGGTCGTTTCGGTTCTGAATGCTCCGCGTCCTTCGTTTCCATGGCGCCGTTACACCACCAGTTTGATGGTCAATATCTCGAATGGCTTGTAGTCGAACTCGATGCTGCCGTTGTTCGATCCGAGCTCCGCAATCTCGTTCTCCATCATGTCGCACAAATAGGCGGCTTTCACGCGCTTAGCGCACTGAATCTCCGCGCGCCCCCGCGAATTGTGGCATTCGTATAGCCGAACGATCAGGTGGTTGCTGTCCTCCGCCTTCTTCACCGACTCGATTACGATGTTGCGGTCGTCGCAAGCGACGAACGTTTCGGTGGCCGTCGAATCGCCCTTCGATTTGCCCAAAAACCTCGAACGGAGCGGCGCGTTGAGCGCATACGCGGCATGCACGACGTTCCCCCAATTGTGAGTGCCGAAATGAGGCAGCAAAACGTAGGTGAACCGGTGCGTCCCCATGTCCGCGATCGGATCCGGTGCCTTCGGAGAACGCAGCAACGTGATCCGCATCACGTTGTCCAAAACGTCGTGCCCGTACTTCGAATCGTTGAGAAGCGCGACGCCCTGATCGCCTTCGCTGACATCGATCCACTTTTGCGCGCAAACCTCGAACTTCGCGATATCCCAAGAAGTGTTCCGATGCGTCGGACGCTCGACGCTGCCGAATTGAATTTCATAAGTCGCGCGAGTCGAATGGATGTTGACCGGAAACGCGACCTTCAGCATCTTCTCGTCTTCGTGCCAATCGACGAGCGTGTCGAACCGAATGCCCGGGGTCGGACCCAAGCTGATGCGCTGCACAATCCGGCTGTTGCCGAAACGCTTCTCAATCTCAGCGGCAATCCGAACGGGACCCTGCTCCACCATTTCGAATCGCTCGCTGTGCACCAAATCGCGCCCCGTCTCGAGCGCAAACGCATCGACGTCCCAAGCGTCCCAAAACGTCGGGCGATCGTCAAACAGCTGAAACAGATTGGCGAGGCTCCCCGGCGCGACGTACTCCGTCTGATCCTCCATCGAAATCACACTGGTGATGTTTCCATGTGGATCGAAGCGAACGGACCAAGCGTCGCTCTCGAGCCGGCGCCCAGTCGTTCGAAACTTCGACAATGGCGCACAAGGCTCGCTTCGAAAGTCTCCAACCGAAACCGCCCCGAGCGCCGCCAGGGGGACGCGGAAAATCCAGTGCTTCTCTCCGAACTCCTCGATCGCCTGAACGGGCACCGTCTCGTCGCCGCAAACCAGCGAGCCTGGCGTCTCGCCGCGCCTCGCCAGCACGCGCCCTTCGCCCGGCACCACCGCGTTCTGAAACAGTGCGACCGGCCGCTGAGTGCCCGTCGTATCCATGCCCGCCGCGATGTTCTCGATTCGCTCCCGAAGCAGCTCCATGCCGACGGAGTTCACGTGGGCGTAATCGCGGTCGCTGTCTTCATAAACCTCGCGAATGCTGCTGCCCGGAATGATGTCGTGAAACTGATTGAGCAAAACGTTCTTCCAAAGGCTCTCGATCTCAGCCTGCGGGTACGAAGCCGGAAAATCGGGATCGAAACAAGCGAGCAGTTCGAGGTCGCGCAACAAAAACTCGCAGACTCGGTTCTGCTTCTTGTTGTTCGCCTGGGTCGTATACGTCCCGCGATGCAACTCGAAATACAGCTCGCCCGACCAAACCGCCAAGTCCTTGCTGCGAGAGCGAGCCTCGTCGAAGAACTCGGATGCGCTTCGCCAAGCGATCTGAGGCATGCCGGGCGCGCGCGCGGCGCGCCTCAAAAACTCGATCATCTCCGCCGTTGGACCACCCCCCCCGTCGCCATGCCCGTAAACATAAAGCGCCTGATCGCACCGCGCAGGGTCTCGGTAGTCGCTGATGTGCTTCAAAAGCTGCTGCGGTTCTGCATTGCCGGTATAAGTGTCCGCAGGAGGGAAGTGCGTCCAAATTCTCGAGCCGTCGATGCCTTGCCACCAAAACGTATTGTGCGGGAAACGATTGAACTGGTTCCAAGAGATCTTCTGCGTCAGAAAAGCGTCGATGCCGCATCGATTCAATATCTGCGGAAGCGCGGCCGAATAGCCGAACACGTCCGGCAGCCACATGTCGCGCGTCTCCAAGTTGAACTTCTTCATGAAGTACCGCTTACCGTACAGAAACTGCCGAACGAGCGACTCGCCGCCGGGCACGTTCGTGTCCGCTTCGACCCACATGCTGCCGAGCGGCTCCCATTGCCCCTCCGCGACTTTGTCCTTGATGCGCTCGAAAAGCTTCGGATAGTTCTTCTCCAGCCACTCGTATTGAGAAGCTTGGCTGTGAACGAAGATGTACTCCGGATAGTCCTCCATCAGCGCAAGCTGAGTTGCGGCCGTATGCGCCATCTTGAGTTCCGTGATCGCGAGCGGCCACAGCCATGCGGTGTCGAGGTGCGCGTGTCCGACCGGAGTGAGCGTGTGATACCGGTCGACGCGCTTCGGTGAAGACGCCTCCTTGACGACTTTGCTTGCTGCGAGCAGCGTCTCCCTGCGCGCAGGATCGAACAGATTGACCGCTTCGTTCAATCCGGTCATCAGGTGCATGCGAGCGACGTCGCCCGGTGGCAAAGCCTTCATCAGCTTGAACGCGAACTTGCAGTCGAGATAAAACTGCCACAGCTCCGCATCGAACACGCGAAGACACGCTTCTTTGAATTCGAACGGCTTCGCGGGAACCTCGGGCGGCCTGCCGTGTACCCTCACATCCGGGTTGCCGCCATACGCCTGCACGTACAATTCGACACGCTCCCCCCCCCTCGCGCTTTTCGAAATCCGATACGCCGTGTGGCTCCAGTCGATGCCCGCCACCGGAGAGTTTCCCTTCCATACGGTTCGCTCACCGCCGACGTCCAAAATCGCCGCGACCTCCTTGCCCGCCCAAGACCGCGGAACCCCGCCCGAAACGCGAAACCACACCATTCGATGGGGCGGCCCCCACCGAAAACCAGCCTCCACCGGAGCCCATTTCGAAGCGGTCGCCTCCTGCTGGCTCTTGCACGCCTTCCCGCAAAACTCTACTTTAAGGGAAATCGGGTCCCCAAACAGCCTCGGCTGAAGAAACTCGGAAATGAACTGTTCGATGCGCTTTTCGGTTAGGTCGGCGTGCTTGAGCATGGGATGCGCGCAAGTATGGTTCAACGCGAGTCGAACCTGCTGATGACCGACAAAATACATCAAAAAAGTAACTAAAGAAGCCATAATGGAACCGATGCACCTCACGCTCGAATGCGTCAGCCTCTTTGCGTATTGGCGGGGCCGAACAGCCCCCGTCGCGCCTTCCCGCACCTGGCCGGTCGCCGCAGCGGCGCTGGTCGGCGCGAGGACCCAAGGTGCTGCGGACGCGCTCCGCCGTGCGGGTGCGTGGGAAAGCGCGGCGCTCCTCGAGGACGAGCGCCTGGCGGAGCGCGCAAGGCGATTGATCGCGAAGCGCGCCGAGCATGGGTGGTCGCCGCTTTCGATCCTCGACGCCGCGTACCCGCCCAGACTCCGTGAGCGCCTCGGTGCCTCCGCCCCACCGCTCCTCTGGTCAAAACCGAAGCGTGAAGAAATCTCAGCCCAGCTTGTTGGCGTAGTCGGCAGCCGCGACTTGACTTCCGAAGAGCGCGACTTCGCAGCGATGGCCGGCTGCGAGCTCGCCAAGAGGGGGTTCGGCCTCATCTCGGGCGGCGCGCGCGGAGCGGATCAGGTCGCAGCGAAAGCGGCCCTCGACGCCGGAGGTTTCGCCGCGCACTTCCTCCCCGGCGGCGGGAATCCCAGCCTCGGAACCGCCTGCCTCCTGGCCAAAGACCCGGACGCAGTCCCGTTCAACCGCCTCGCCGCCCTCACGCGAAACCGGTGGATCTACGCGGCCTCCGAAGGCGTGATCCTCATCGCCAGCAGGCTCGGGGTCGGCGGCTCCTGGTCCGGAGCGATCGCCGCGAGGCGAGAACGAACTTGCCCGCTCGCCGTTTTCATCGGCCGCGATCCCAGCCCAGGCAACGAATGCCTCGCCAGGCTCGGCGCAGCGACGCTTCGAACGGAGAAGGACGTCGAAAACTGGCTTCGCCGGCTTCCGGAAAGGCAGCCCACCCTCCCGCTCGGTTAGGCCAAACGCCGCTCCACGGAGCACCGGCCTGATACGGATCGCAGGCTTCGACCGTCCAATACTCTATCCTCGGTATACTGCCAGGAACGCATGGACGCGTGTGTGCGGCCGAAACTTGGAAAGACCGCCCACAGGCCAGCGACTAAAATGGAGGTGTCTTCATGAAGAAGACGATCATCACACTCGTTGCCGGGGCCGCGCTGATAGCGGCGGCGACGGCATCGGGAACGCCGAAACAATACGGACAAGTTCAAAAGCCCTTTGAGGTGAGCGCCGGTGCCATGTACTTTCTCGGCGACCTGAACGATCTGGCCGATTTCACGTTCGGCTTCACAGCGGGCGTCGACTACTACATGTCGCAAATGGGCCAAGGCTCCTCGTCATTCGTCGGAGTTAGGGGCTGGTTCGGCAGCAAGAGTGGATTCGAAGTCACGACATACGGAGCGCACTATGGCGTCAAGTTCGGTCTGCAACAAGGACAAATGAACAAATCCGGCGACCTGTACGTCAAGCTCGCCGGCGGCTTCTACAACACGAGCTTCAGCCCCGGTAACGACAAGTGGGGCTTCGGTGGCTTCGTAGGCCTCGGATACGACGTCTACGGCCAAGCCGGCGGAACGCCGTTCGGCATGGAACTCGGCTACCAGCTCGGCCCGAGCAACTCCGGCGTCAACAACCAGGGCGTCTACGGCGTCGTCACCTTCCGCTTCTAAAGCAAGGGACCGACAAACCAACTTGGCCGGCGGACCGAATCCGCCGGCCATTTGCTTAGTTTCGGCTGGCGCGCCCAAGCATCCGCCAAAATCGCCACAAATGCCGACACTCCATCCGAACACCCGCATCGGCCACGTCCACCTCAAAGTCGCCGACCTCGAGCGCGCCATCGCGTTCTACACCGATGTGCTCGGCTTCGAACTGACCCAGCGAATGGGCCGCTCCGCAGCATTCCTCAGCGCAGGCGGCTACCACCACCACATCGGACTCAACACCTGGGAAAGCGAAGGCGGCTCGCAGCCGCCAAAAGGAACGACAGGCCTTTACCACTTCGCAATTCTCTATCCGACTCGCAAAGACCTCGCCGCTGCGTTTCAAAAGCTCATCGACGCGAAAGTCCCGCTCGAAGGCGCAGCCGATCACGGTGTCAGCGAAGCGCTCTACTTGCGCGATCCGGACGGAAACGGAGTCGAACTCTATTGGGACAAACCCGAATCCGAATGGCCGCGCGACGCCGATGGAAACATCGCGATGGTCACGAGGCCGCTCGACCTAAATGATCTTCTTCAATCCCAATGAAGCCTAACGACCGGGAATGCCCGGCTCGGTCAGCAGCTTAGGATCGAGAACGTCGCGGAGCTGTTCTTCCGATAGCAAACCGAGTTCGCGCACGACGTCCGGTATCGTCTTGTTTTCGCGCAGCGCTTGCTTCACGACTTCCGCCGCTTTCTGATAGCCGACGTGCGCATTGAGTGCGGTTGCAAGCGATGGCGAAATCTCCGCATAGTAAAAACACCGCGCTTCGTTCGCGGTGATGCCCTCGACGCAATGCTCTCGGAACGTCTTCAAAGTGTTCGTCAATGTCTGCAACATGAACTGCGAAGAAAACGCCATCGAAGGCATCATGACGTTCAGCTCCAATTGACCTGCCTGCACGCACAGATCGATCGCATGGCATTGACCCAAGACCTGATAAAGAACCAGGTTCATGTTTTCCGCCATCGAAGGGTTCACCTTCCCAGGCATGATGCTGCTGCCAGGCTGCACGGCGGGCAGCGTGATTTCGGCAAGTCCCGTCAAAGGACCTGAACATAACAGCCTTAAATCGTTCGTGATCCGTGTCAGCTCCAAGCTGAACAGCCGCACCCCCGCTGCCAGCGCGCTCATGCAAAACTGAGACTGCATCGCCTCCCGCATGTCTGCCGCTGGCCGAAACGGAATGCCTGTGTACTCATCCAATAAAGCGACGACCTTGAACCGATAGTCCGGGTGCGTGTTCAGTCCCGTACCCGCGGCGCTGCCGCCAATCCCAAGCTCCTCCAACTCGTTCGCTGCACACTTCAGCCACTCGTTCGATCGGCGCAACGCCGCGGCGTAAGCCGCGAACTCTTGTCCCAAACGAATCGGAACCGCATCTTGCAAATGCGTCCTCGCAGATTTCAAGACGCCATCGAACTCGGCGGCCTTTTCTGCGAACGAATGAGCTAACAACTCCACTTCGTTCATCAAGTCCGTAAGCATCACGCGGCTCATCACGCGCATCGCCGTCGGAAATGTGTCGTTGGTCGACTGGCCGTAATTGACATGATCGTTCGGGTTGACGAACTTGTACTCTCCCTTCGCCCCCCCCAATATCTCTTCGGCGCGATTCGCGAGCACTTCGTTCACATTCATGTTGAAGCTCGTGCCGGCGCCCATGTGAAACACGTCGACCGGAAACTGTTTCCGCAGCGTCTCGCCGACTCCCGTCCCTTCCAACGTTTCGTTCGCCGCTTGAATGATCGCGTCCGCCGTCTTTCCATCGAGAAGCCCCAGCTCCTTATTCGCTTGCGCGCACGCTTTCTTCAGCATCACGTACGCGTCGATCATCTGCGGATGCTCGGTCAATCCGGTGATTGAAAACAGCCTCCTGCTGCGCTCGGCCTGGCTCCCCCAATACGCTTCCGCTGGCACCTGAACCTCGCCCAATGAGTCCTTTTCGATTCGATATTCCACGGCACGAGTTTACCAAGGAAGCCCAAAACCCGATTCAACGGCCGATTGACGAGTATGTCCGACAGAAGTCGATAATATACGGAACGCCATCGCCGAAGTCGGAGTGTAAAGCACTAACCCCAATAGGGAATAGGAGTTCAACAAAAATGAAAGGAATATGGCTTGCAGTTGCATTCGTCTTCGCGCTGTTCATCTCAGGCAGCGCAATGGCGACACCTGGCTCTAACGCCAGCGTCTACGTCGTTCATGGAATCAATGGCGGCGATCTGGGATTGCCGCAAGAGCTTCCAGTCGACGTCTATGTCGATGGCACGCTCGCAATACCTGACTTCGAATTCGGTCAAATCGTAGGGCCCGTCTCGCTTCCGGCAGGCGAATACCTAATCGAAATCAACCTCGCCGGAACGAACACGACGGTCATCAGCGCGAACGTCCCATTCTTCGCAGGCGAGAACTCGACGGTAATCGCGCACCTCACCCCTGACGGCGCGCCGACCGCATCGAAATTCGTCAATAACTTCTCGCGCTCCGGCCCGCTGAGCCGCGTGCAAGTGCACCACACCGCAGCCGCGCCCGCGGTAGACATTTACGCCTCGCCGATCAGCCGAGTCATTCGCCCGATCTTCCGAAATGTCCCGAACGGAGTCCAAGGCACGACGCTGCAGCCTGCGCTCAGGTGGTTCTTCTCGATCACACCTGCGGGTGCAAGCGTCCCGGTCCTCGGCCCAGCCCCGCTCTCACTCGCGAGAAACACAACCTATCTCGTCTATGCAGTGGGAACGGTCAACGCCGAAAGAAACTCTCTTTCGCTGATCATCATTCCAGTCGAAAACAACTGATAACAACAATCGATTCGGCGCTCGGATGAATGCATCTCCGTGCGCCGAATCACGTCTTTAATTCGTCAGGCGTCAGCCACTTCTTGTTCTCGCGCTCAAACGACTTCGCATACTCCTCACTGGCAAACGAAAAGACGTAAGTCGTGCGCCGATACCAAACGGCCCGCATTCCCACACCGCCGAACTGCGGCGACGGCATCGACCGCCCCTTCAGCCAAAGCGGCGCATAGATCGCAGCTCCCACAGGAACCATGACCGCGAACGCCGTTCCAAGCGGCAGCACACTGAACAAAGCGTAAGCGCCCCACACCGCAACGTTGAGCGCGATCAACCCGCGAGTCGCCAGCGACTGCCGAAATCGAAACGCTGCCAAACAATCTTGGCAATAGGGAACTGCCAACTGCTTCTCCGGTTCCGGAAGCCCCCGCATCCGCTGCGGTGGCGTCGGACGATACTCCGTCTCTGCATCCGATCCGCAAACTACGCACCGATCAGGAAAACTCGGCCGGTCGGTCTCAACCCACACTTGATAAGGAAGCAGGCGCGCCACACCGAGGAGCATACTCCCGCGAGCACAATTACGGGGTAGTCTTTCGCCATGGTTCGAGCACTGTTCCTCGCAGTTTTGGCCGCCGCCCTCGCCGCCGCAGCCTGGTCGCAAACCACCCTCAAACCCGGCGACGTCATAACGCTCAACTGCGAAGAAGACGCATCGCTCAATTCCGATTACACGGTCAACGACCAAGGGCTGCTTTTCATCAAGTACATCGGCGCAGTCGAAGTGCAAGGCCTAACGCATGAACAGGCCGCACAAAAAGTGTCGCGAGAACTCGTCCGCCAGCAAGTGATGCCCAAAGCGACCATCGCGATAAGACCCAAAGGAACAGCCGCACCGACTCAGCAAACCGCTCAACCCGTCCACGTCGGCGGCGCAGTGAGAAACGTCGGTGAAATCAGATTTACACAAGGTATGACACTCGCGGACGCATTGAACGTCGCCGAAATCACAGCGGTCGCAGACCTCAGAAACGTTCGCATAACTCGGCTGACCGGAGAAGTCGGCACGATCGACTTCACGCAGTTTCAAGCCGGAAACGCCGCAGGAAACCCGATGCTCCGGCCAGGTGATCGAATCTTCGTCCCGCTTCGCATCGCATCCTTTGAAGTGACCGTTCTCGGCGCAGTCATGAGGCCGGGCATCATCGAATTCGCCGAACAGATGACCGTGCGCCGCGCAATCGAAAGAGCGGGCGGCCTGCGATCCGATGCGAACCCGCAAAGAATCGAAGTGACGCCGCCGGACGGAGCCTCATTCATTTACAATTTTGAAACGGCCGCAGATCGACAGATCGACGCCGGCACGAGAATCGTCGTCGGCGTAAGGGAAGTGCGCCAGCACATCTTCGTCAGAGGGCCAGTCGCAAGAACCGGACAGCTGCCATACAGAACAGGAATGAAGCTGACCGACGCGATCTTCGACTCACAGCCGCTCGAAAGCGCGCAGCTCAATCGCGTTCGACTGACCAGAAAAGACGCCGCAGGAAAAGTCATGGTGCAAGTCTTCGACGTCTACAAAATCCAATCAGGCAACGCCGTCGATGTCGAGCTGCTTCCGGACGATCAAATCGACGTCCCATACGCCGCAAAGGCGTTCCGCTCCGACGACACGTTCAAATTCGTCGCACTCGGTTTGTTGCTCTATTTCGTCTTCTTCCGAAGATAGCGTGATTCAACTTCCGCGCGAACCGATTGCAGCGCTGAACCGTGTCCGGTTGCGCGAAAACGGCGAACCGCTCGTCGAAATCGCAAACGATCTTAAAGTGCTCCGCGAATTCGCCGTCCCATTCGTCCGCGAAGGAGTGGCGAAGAGACTTAACGATGCCGCCAAAAATCTTCCACCCAAGTATCGCATCGGACTCCGCGAAGGTTGGAGATCCATCGAGAGACAAAAGTTCGTCTACGATCGCTACTTCGAAAAACTCAAACGCGAGAATCCAAACGCGTCTTATGCGACGCTCCGCAGAATGACGAACCGATTCTACGCGCCCTACGATCAAAAAGCCCCCCCTGGTCATTCGACGGGCGGCGCCGTCGACGTCTGGCTACTCGACGAAAACGGAGAACCCATCGATCTGCACGGACAAGGAGATCGCTTCGCAAATGCTCCGACATTTCGAGCAGGCCTCCCCAAAAAAATCGTCGAAGGCAGAAGAATGCTGTTCGACGCGATGATCGCCGCAGGTTTCACAAATTGTCGAGACGAGTGGTGGCACTACAGTTACGGCGACGCCGCATGGGCGGTTCGTTTGAACAAAACGGAGTGTCCTTACGGATTCGCGCCATTGCCCGAAAACCTCTACCGTGACAAAGACGAAGCGTTTATCGCAGACGTGATCGCGCGAGAAGGCTAACCGATTCCCAGCAACATGCTGACGATTGCTGAAGTCGGTCTGCGAATCAGCACATCTAAGATCTCAGGTTGATTCTGTGGTCGCAAGATGATTTGATCGACCAGCAGTATCCCCAACAGCACGAACATCCCCTGCCGCCTGCTCCACATCATAAAGCGCGCGCCGATCCGCTCTGGCAACAGAATGCCGAGAATCCAATGCCCATCGAGCGGACCGATCGGTATCAGATTGAATAAGCAAAGCGCAACGTTGATGTAGGTGCCGAAAAAGAAAAACGCGCTCAAAATGTCGAGGGTGACGTCGCCGCTCGGCCCAGATCCCAAAACAACCGGACCCGGCTGCATCGGGGCGACAAAACGAAACAGGGTCGCAAAGACAACCGCAAGGATCAGATTCGTTAACGGACCCCATAGCACCGACATGAAAAAATCCCATCTCGGGTTGTGCATCTTGCGCGGATCCGACTGAACAGGCTTCCCCCAACCGAGACCGAAACCAGTCGTCGCCATGATGAACATAAAAATCGTCCCGAATGGATCGAGATGCGCAATGGGATTCAAGGTAACTCGTCCTTGCGAGCGCGGAGTCGGATCGCCGGCGGCATCGGCAGACTTCGCGTGCCCGTACTCATGCAGTCCGACCGAAATGATCAATACGGCCATGATGATGCCGACGGTGATGGGGTCCATCATGAAGACTTAACCCTCGATCGAACCCTTTCGTTGCGGAAAAGTTCTTCGATGGATTCGCGTTCGACAGCAACCCACGGCTCGCCATCGCCGACAATAATGAGCGCAGGCCGCGGATACCGATTGTAATTGCTCGCCATCGACTGATTGTAGGCGCCCGTGCATGTGACGACAATCGTGTCGCCCTCCGAAGTCGCGCCAGGAAGCTTCGCCGCGTCGATCAGCGTGTCCGTTTCGCAATGCCGCCCAGAAACCCTGAACTCCGTGTCATGCGGTTCGCTGATGCGGCTTGCATTGAGCGCTGTGTAAACGGCGTCGTAAAGCTGCGGCCTCGGATTGTCGGCAAGACCGCCATCGACGCTCAAATACGTCCGTTGTCCCCCCCCAATAATCGGCACCGACTTTCGAACACCCACTCGGTAAACGGTGATACCCGCTTCACCCACCAACCGCCTCCCAGGTTCATGGCAAATCGTAGGCAAGGGAAGTCCCGCACCGCGAAACGGACCGAGTGCTGCATCAGCGATCTCTTGGCAATACTTGACGACGTCTTCAGGATCGTCATCTTTCGTATACCGAATCCCCAATCCCCCGCCGACTCCGATCTCATGAATCGAATCATGATCTCGCGCATATCGAACAGCGAATTCAGAAACACGCTGCGCACCGGCGACCTGCGCCTCCGAGTCCATCAGCTGCGAACCGACATGGCAATGAAACCCGATCAGTCGCAAGTCTTCCGCTGCGAGAATGCGCTGGGTGCCTTCGTCCGCGCTGCCATCGGAAACATTCATTCCGAATTTCGTATCGTCCTGTCCGGTGCTGATCGCATGATGCGTTACCGGATCGACTCCCGGAGCGAGGCGAAGCATCACGTCTTGCACACGGCCGTGACGATGGCAGATCGATTGCAATCGATCGATCTCGGACAAGCAATCGATGACGATCGCTCGCACACCCTCGCGAACGGCTCGCTCCAACTCTGCATCGGATTTGTTGTTTCCATGCACATGAACCCTGTCCGTCGTGAAACCGGCGCGAAGCGCAGCCTCCAATTCTCCTTCGCTCGCGACATCGACATCGATTCCGCACTCCTCGGCAATGGACAGAATCGCGACTGCGCTGTTCGCTTTCGCCGCTAAGGCAATCCGCGTGTCGGAATGCGCTGATTTCGCTGCATCAACAAATTCCTGCACAGAAGTTCGAAACGTAGTCGCGTCGAACACGTAAAGCGGTGTGCCGAATCGATCCGCGAGCGCCTCCACCGATTCGCCGCCGAAAGTGAGGGCTTGTCCGGAAACGCTAAGCGACCCGACGAGATGAAGGTCCATGGGAGCCGCAAGTATGACACGGCTCAAAAGGCGAGAAGGCTCGCCCCATCAGGAGCGAGCCTTCCATATCGTCGAATAAGGCTGACTACGCAGCCTTGCGAACAGCTTCGTCGGTAAGCAAACAGACTTTATCCAAGGGAACATCGCCGAAGTCGAATACAAGATTGCTGCCGTACATAGGCACGTACTCGACGTCGTACAACTTCCCGGAACCGCTGCATGGTAGGCCATTGCGGTCTACATACTCGACGAACACGGTTTTCCCGACGAATTCTTTGGCTTCACTAACTGTCATGAAATACCCCACTCGAACAGTCTCTTACCTTCGAATGATTCCGCGCCGGGGCGGAGCCTTTACCAGTATTGTTGGCAGAAACGAACCCGAAATCAAGTCCTAAAGCACGTTTCGAAGCGCCGACTCGCTCGCCGTCGGGACCAAAGCCACGACCAAATCCCCCTCCTGGAGCCGAGTGTCGCCGTCGACGACAATCCCCTCGTCCCCTCGCAAAAGCCACACGATGTTGCTCTTCGGCGGAATCTCGATCTCCCGAACGAGCTTGCCCACCGATGGCGAACGCGCAGTCAAAGTCGCCTCGACGACCTCGATGTTGCCCATCCTCAGCGCCGCAAGTGGAATCACAGTCCCGACAGAGATCTCCTGCTCGATCAAATTGTAAAGAACGTCTGTAGCCGAAACGCTACTCGATACTCCAAGCTCCCGAAAGAGCCACATGTGAGTGGGGTCGTTAACCCTCGCAATCGTCCGGCTGACACCCCAAGTGTTCTTGGCCATCTGACAGATCACAAGGTTGTCTTCATCATCGCCGGTCACCGCGACGACGACATCGGCCCGCTGAAATCCGGCTCTCTTCTGCGTCTGTGCTTCGCATCCATCGCCAACCATCACCGATTCGCCGATCTGCACTTTCAACGATGAAATGATGCCGCCGTCCTTTTCGAGAAGCAAGACCTCTCGTCCAGCCTGCAATAGCCGCTTCGTCAAGTGAACTCCGACCTGCCCGCCGCCGACAACGATTACATACATCGCTACGCGTCCTCCAGTCGATTGAAGCTCTCGATCGGTCCGTACTCTTCGCCGGTCAGCCAGCAACGCATCATTCCAGCAGTAAGCAAATTCGGAACGATACAGAACACACCGATCTTGTTGTACTCATGCGCACGCTGTGGATCGTTGACTTTCGCGCAAACCATCTGAACGCTGTATCGCTTCTGCGCGATCTGCGCTGCCATCAAATTCGTATTGTCGCCGCGTGTGCACGTGACGAACGCGTCGCAATTCTCGATTCCTGCATCGCGCAATACCTCGTCGTCTAAACCGTCGCCAACAACGGTTGTGCAGCCGTGATCGTCGCCAAGTCTCGCCAAGTTCTGCGGATCTCGCTCCAATACGGTTACATCATGCCCTCGCCGGGCCATCATTCTTGCGAGAGCCGCTCCTGTCCGGCCACAGCCGAAAATCAATACGCGCATAAGGTCGGGGCAAAACTATACCTACCTTCCGCGCTTCCCAAAAGCTTTCTCGACCTGTTTCGCGGGAAGTTGACGGCCGCCCGGAAGCTCCAAATAAAACCTCGCGACCGCCTTGTCCGCATAAACGCCCATCCGCGCATGATGCACGTTCCAGCCCAATCCCGCAAGCATCTTCGCGACCCGATAAGGCATTCCTCGGCCAGGTGGAGTCTGAAACTCCAAGATTCCAGGCCTGCCTTCGTGATAAGTGTGCGTTAACATCGTTTGCGCGCGGTTCGGATCCTTCCCATGCGACCGTAAGAACTCGTCGACTTCCTCCGCGCTTCCCAATCGCTTCTTCAATTCACTCGACAAAACACGGCACAATCCGACAGGCAACGGCTTTCCTTGAAACGAAACCGTGATTGTGTCGAGCGCGATCGAGTCCTTCGTTTCAGTCGAAGCCGCGCGCGCAGCATGAACGGAAATGTCCAATGCATAAATGATCCCGAAGATCCGGCTCAGTAGTCCCGGCGCAGGCAGGTCGCGAGTGCAAATCGTCACTTCGGTCGTATTCGCATCCTGGTCATGCTGAAACTGCACAATCGTCTCACCCTCGCTCGCGCGCTTGATATAGTCTGCGTGAAGTGGAAACAGCTCTGTCTGCGTCGCAAGCAGATAGTGGGTAGGCATCGTGCGCAACAATTCTTCGATGTCACCCTGAACACCTGCCCTGAGTCGCCTCTCCGCTTCGCTGCGAAATACCGCAGGATCGTCAGGAATCGCTTCAACCCCGATCAATTCTCTCGCACGGCTGTAAAGCTCTCTCAACGATGCCTCCAGTTGCGGCGTCAGAACTCCTGGGCCAACGCTTTCAGTATCTGCAAGCGTCAACAAGAAAAGCATCGCGAGTCGATCGGCGCGTTCACAATCCTTCACCAACTTGCGGTAAGTAGATGGATGCGCAAGATCGTGCGTTCTTGCAATGTGCACAAGATCGAGATGGTGAAGCACAAGCCAAACGGTCGTGCTCCTCTCATCGTCCGAAACGCCAAGCCTCCGGCAAACTTCCTCTGCGATCCTTGCGCCCGTTTCTGAATGCGGCGCAGACTTATCGATCTTCCCGACATCGTGCAGCAGCGCAGCCAAAATCAACGGTCTCGGATTCGAAACTTCCGACCAAACACCTTCGTCCCGACCTGCACTGCGCGAATGATCGAGGCTCTCGATGACGCGCAATGTGTGCTCACCGACACTATATCGGTGAACGGAGTCGTTGGAAGGCAAGCGCATGCAAGCCTCGAGCTCAGGCAAAAGCTCCGATAGCAATCCGCATTGATCGAGCGCGCGCAACTCACGCGAACCGCGCGTGAACCATCCGACAGTCCGAGCGATGTCTCCCGCATCGCTCAAAGAAGGCGCACTCGCGACTTTGAGCCCAAGCCGAATCGCGCGACACACTCCAATGGTCGCCTCTGCAAGTGTCGCTTTCGGAGTCACTTTGCACACCCCCCCTCCCGCAATGACTCCTAAAGAAACAGAGAACTCGGAGTCACGAACTCGCTCGACTGCTCGCTTCCAAACGGAGTCAAGAACCTCGCCAGCTCCAATCAATCCGGCAACCATCGATTCGGCGTCCTCACGAACAAGCGATGCGACTTCGCCAATCCTGGTTCGTGCCAAAACATCCAGCTTTCGGCCCGCCGAAATGTGCAAGGCGTTGCGAATGGTGAGCAATCGCTCGACAGCCTCCGGTTCGTCCGTAAACTGCCGCCTGCCCAAAGCCTTAGCCATCCAATTGGCCGCCTGCAAATCGCGCAATCCTCCCGCCCCTTCGCGAACGTGAAACTCAACAACGCGTGGCGTGTCGTGCCACTGCTTTCGCATTGCATCCCGCTCTTCGATCTTTTCGATTAAGAAATCTGCGACAGGAAAAGACTCGAAGAAAACTTCTGAAAAGCGAGCAAGCGTCTCCTTTGAACCAATGATGGGCCTTGCATCCAACAAACCCGACCTCGTCTTCGAATCGAGCGCAGGACAATCGGACATAAGCCGATAGGAATAGCCGACCGGCCAATCAAGTGCGGAAAACGCATCGAAAATCAACCTGAAAAGCTCACGAACAATCTGCTCGCTTTCGTTTTCGCCGCCTTCAGGCGCAATAAATGTGATGTCGATGTCACTCCTTGGCGCAAGCTCCTTTCGACCATAACCGCCCGTCGCAACTACAGCGATGCCAGGATCGTCTGCGCTTTCGCAAGCTAACGCGTATAATCCGATGACCAGCCGATCGGCAATTCTCGAATGCCGCTTGCAAAAAGCCCATCCTGCAGGGTTTCGTCGAAAACCGCTGATCGCAGTCTCTCGCTCGATGCGAGCCTTCTCGACTAAACTCTCTAACGTGTGCTTCATCGCGGAGCAATCCTAAAGGCGTCCGTTTCGTTCCTTACCCAACGATCCACAGCATTGCTTAATTTCGAATCAGTATAGATCGTAATCGGTGTCAACAGCACAGACGCGCCGATTCCAACAATGGCTGCAGTACCACCAACTCGAATAATAGCCTCCCCAAAAACACGCAATGGCGACCGCCGCTTGATCTGTGCCCACAAAACCGAAGCCGGCGCCAAAAAAGTAATCGTCACGACGGTAAACAATCCCAACAAATCAGGACGCTCCAAGAGCGGCGAAATGAACAGCAAACTCTGCGACGCGAGGAGTGCGGTGGGTCCCTCTGCAAACAGCCACAGACAAGTCGAAAGCAGCACAATTGCAGTCAGCACGCCGAGCACGACTCGATTGAGCCGATTCCAATCGATTCTGTCAGGCAAGGGCGACTCCATCGGAATCCCTAATATCGTGATTACGAACGCAATCCAAATCCCAAACAGCCACGCGCCCGAAAGTACACCGCAAATCGCTCCGAAAACAATGCCGAGCAACACCATAAACCGAACGTCAGGGTGAGGAATGTCTCCGAACAACTGGGATATAAGCCAGCCGATGAACGCCAAGCCGAGCATTAGCAAACTGCCCACAAAAAGCACCGATGGCAACGAACATACGACAATCGAACGCAAAGTAAGCATATCCCGCAACTCGAAGATCTCGTTGCTCGGCATGAAACTGAGTGCACGAGCCACAGAGTTGCGAACCGCTATCCCTGTGCGATCTCCCTCCAGTTCGCCGATCCTCTCGAACACGCTCGAAACGAACGATGCGCGCGATTGCTCGATCGCGGCGAGCGTCCGCTCGCTGCCAGGCGTAACAAACGAATCAGAAAGCCGCAAAACCGCAGACGCTGCAAGGTCTGTGACTTCGACAGTCCGAGCGCCATCGCGCAAAATCGAAAAATTCCAGGCGATCAAATACCGCTTTCGCCATGCTTCGTCAGATGTGTCGCTCGGTCTCGGCGCCAGCCGTTCGATCTCCAAAATCAAATAAGCAGGGTCGTCCGCGCGCATCTCACGTGCCAACAATCCTTGCCAACTCATGCGCCTCCCTTCTGACGCAGCCAAACTGCTCCACAAAGCGACCGTCTCCTGCATCGAGCCGCTGTTCCAATACCGCTTCTCTGCTGCTCGGCGAAGCTCACTCCAAATCAGTTCGTCACTCTTGTTTGCGCGATACGCAATCGCAGCACGAAGCTGAGGCCAATAAGCGTTGTCGCCTTCCAACGCCTCGCCTCGATTCAAATACTCATTCGCAATCTCGAAATCACGAGTCGAAACCGTTGCACTGGGATCACGATAAATGCGCTGAGCGATCACAAGGGTTTGTCGAGTGACCTCCCCCAGATCCATTTGCGCCGGGTTGCCCGACTCGATGATCGGACCGCTTGGACCCGACAATACGCTCTTGCTAATCGCAGATTCGACCGAAGGACGATGTAAAACATGAAGCAGAAAACTGCGACTCGGACCGATCACCAAGAGAGTGATGACGCCTCCTATGAAGAATCCGAGGAGAAGTCGTTGACGCCCCGACATTTCGCGCGACTGCTAAACGTCGACGCGAGTCGGCGAGTCGTACGAATCCGGCGGAACGCTGAAAACCGGCGTCCGTGCGTCGCCACGTGGAATGTCCCAAGCGCTGTTGTCGGGATCTGCTTGATTTAACTCCGGCGATTGAGTCAATAACTGAACAACCGTGCTCAGCAAAACGGCCGCAGAAATGGCGCCGATCAGCGCAGGCCGCCAGGCCGCCAACTGACGCCGAAGACGCTCGCCCGTCAATCGAACAAACAGATTGGGAGTGAAATCGGTGGACACAATCGGAGCCGACGCCGCATTCCTCAATGCCTCGCGAGACTTGTGCAAGCTGACGTCGAAAGCGCGGCATGATTCGCAGGATGCTAAATGCTCATCCTGTTTCCTGACAACCGACTCACTCAAACTCCTATCGAGCGAAGCAAGGCGGTTGCTGCGGAATCGCCGGCAGTCGCGAGGCAATTTCATTGCTTATCCCAACTCGTTAGCCGAAACCCAAAGGGCCCGAAATCTCTCCCTTGCTGTGTGAAGTCGCGAGCGAACCGTACCCACAGGAACGTTCATCGCTTGCGCGACCTCCTCATAGCTCAATTGCTCCATCTCTCGCAAGACCAAGGTCGTCCTCAAATCGGCAGGCAGTTTAGCCAAAAGCTTCTCCACCAAAACCTTGTTCTCGATCGACCCGGATGGCGCCTTGTCCCAAGGCTCCATCGGCGACGGCTCAGCCTTCTTCAACCGCAAGCGGTCGACACAAAGCCGTACGCAAATCCGATAGATGAAACTCCCGAATGCCCGATCGTCCCGAAGACGGTGAAGCTCGCGAAACGCCTTCAGAAAAGACTCCTGAGCGACATCCTCAGCCTCGATCGGATCTCTCAGTATATTGGCCGCCGTCCGGATCAGCCTAACCCTGTGCCGGTCGATTAAATCCCGGAGGGCATTATCGTCGCCATGACGCGTGCGGAGAACCAGTTGAGCCTCTTCGGCCCTAATGTCTCCGAGCGCCGCCTGTTGTGCGCGAAGATTGAACATCAGCTTTTACCTAGGTAGGGGCTTTAGCCCCAGCGAACAATATACACCGATTTGTCGGCTTTTTGGCCCGAATCGTTCGAGAAACTTGCGAGGTTTCACCCCGACGACCCCACAATACGGTAATCCCGCAAGGTTCTGACCCGCCAATATATCCACGCAATCGCGCAGCAGGCAGCCCCGCCCGACCAAATCGCAAACCGCTCCCCGGTGAATCTTGCCAGCGCGCCGGCCTCGAAATCCCCAAGCTGCGGACCCGAAATCTGAAAGAGCTGACCAAAAGCCGTCATCCGCCCCCGCATCTCATCAGGCGTCGCAAGCTGCCGAACGGTCTGGCGCAAAATCGTGCTCACCGTATCCGATGCGCCAGTACCCGCCAGCAAGATCATCGACACCGGTAACCAAGAGCTGAACGCGAACGCCACGGTAAACAGGCCATAAGCGAACACCGCTAAAATGATCCCACGCCCGGGTCGCGAAGGCACCACGCGAAACGCCATCACAACCGACGCGAGCAAGGACCCAACAGCGATCGATGACGCCAACAATCCAAATGCGGTCTCCGACTCGACCTTCCCCGTGATCATCAACAGGTTTACAACGACGAACGGCAAAAGCGCATCCGCAGAAGAAAAGAACGTCGCCCAAAAATCGAGCACCATGCAGTTGCGAACAACCGCCGTCTTCCGAACGAAACGATAACCCTCGACGACGAACGGAAACGCCTCACGAACGCGACGAATCCGCTTGTCCTCACCGTTCGACCAATCAGGCCTGCAAGCGGGCAGCAAATACAACGCCAATATAATAGGAATGAACGACAAAGCGTTGATCAAATAAACAACCGCGACACCGTCGAGACTCAACGCAAACAACCCAGCGTTCGAAATCCAAAACGCGAACGTCAAAACAATAGGACCCAAAACGTCGCTAAGCCTCCATGTCACGCTGTTGATCGTTACCGCACTCGGCAAATGCTCGATCGGAACGAGTGTCGGAACCATCGCACCGCGAGACGGACCGTCGAACGCGCGAATCGCGCCCCACAATGCGACGATTGCATAGATCTCCCAAAGCGTGATCGTTCCTTGTATCGTCGCGAAAGCAAGATACACGCTGACCACGGCGAGCATCACTTGAACGAACAACAGAACTCTCCGCCTATCCGTTTGATCCGCAACAACCCCCCCAACCAAACTTAGCAGAAGCATCGGAGTTACTCTCGCAATCGCAATCCCGCCCACGCTCAGCGGATCGCCCGTCATTTGCTTGACTTGCCACATGATCGCCCATGTCTGCGCGACGTTTCCAATCTGAGAAATCAAATTGCCCGCGATAAAAATGCGATAGTTGCGGGATCGCAGCGCAGGCAAACGGTCGAGAAGAGGCACGGGAATTCATTCTGCCCGATAATCGCCACGGGTATATTCCTCCGCCATGGCAGAGCTGAAGGCAGCATCCCTCATTCGCGACGTTCCCGACTTCCCAAAACCAGGAATCGTCTTCAAAGACATCACTCCGGTCTTACAACATCCGGAAGCGTTTCATGAAGTCGTCGACAAACTGACCGACATCGTTGCGCGCCATGACCCGACAGCGATCATGGGAATCGAATCTCGAGGATTCATCTTCGGAGCGCCGATGGCGCTCAAACTGAACCTACCGCTCGTCGTCGCACGAAAACTCGGCAAACTGCCATACGACCGAATCACAGAAGAGTACTCGCTCGAATACGGAACCAACACAATCGAAATACATTCGGACGCGCTGAAAAAAGCCGACCGCGTCGCAATCGTCGACGATCTCCTTGCAACCGGAGGAACCGCACTCGCATGCGCGAGACTGACTGAAAAACTCGATGCCGAAGTCTGCGTCTTCGCGTTCATGGTCGAACTTTCGTTCCTCCCAGGCCGCCACGCACTCAGAGGCTACAACATCGGCACCCTTATTGAATACTGACGATTAATAAACGGCCTTAATCCCACTTGATCAAATCGAATCTGCGCGAATAACGGGCAACTCAATGCAAGGTCTGTCTGCGAAAGGTCTCCTGGCGCTTGGGAATGCAATGGATGTGTTGAGTCGATCGCGGTGTAAGAGCAAGGTTCAATCGGCAACAAAGCGATAGCATCGCAAAATGGAAAAGTCATCGGAATCGGTGTGAGATTGAATCTCAAGTCACGTTGACCATCCGTTGGCAAACGTGAGTCTGTGGCTCCGCTTCACGATGCGCCTTGACCGCGTGTGCCAAATGCCTTCCAGTTGCCTGCACCATCGCACTTCCAGCGGTTCGACTCCTCGGGGAGGCCGCTTGCCGAACCCACGACCTCGGAAAGCCATAAGCGACAATACTTCATTTATCGCTCACAAATCAAGGGTATAATGAGCGATAAATGCGGAACATATCGCTCACGACTTGGAACTGGCAGCAGCCCGATTGGCCCCACTTCACCTACGAAGCCCGCCGCTTCGAAAGCCAAGAAGCGAGCTTCATGAAGCAAGGGGGCACTCTCATCGGTGCGTTCAAGCACCTTCAGCCGATTCAGGAGAATGAGCTATTGGCCGAAACCGCCACAAGTGAAGCGATGACGACCTCGGCTATTGAGGGAGAAGTGCTCGACCGCCAAAGCGTCCGATCTTCCATCTTGCGCCAACTCGGAATCGAGACCGAACCTCGGCACGTGGGACCGCGTGAGGAAGGTATCGCAAAGATGATGCTCGGCCTCATTCTCGGCAGTAAAGTCGCCCTAACCCAAGAAAGGCTCTGCGAGTGGCATGAATTAATCATGAAAGGCCGATCCGATCTGCAAGTTATCGGCGGTTATCGAACGCACGAGGAGCCAATGCAAATCGTCTCCGGGCCAATCGGAAATGAAATTGTTCACTTCGAAGCGCCTCCGTCTGCGCGCGTCCATCTCGAAATGAAGCGATTCTTCGAATGGTTCAATCAATCCGAACGGCAGCTCCCCCCCCTTGCACGTTCAGGCATCGCCCACCTGCACTTCGAGAGCATTCACCCATTTGAGGACGGAAACGGCAGAATCGGTCGGGCCATCTCAGAAATCGCGCTCGCCCAAGGCCTCGGGCAACGCAGCCTAACAATGCTTGCGACTGAAATCGAGTCCCGCAAAAAAGAGTACTACGCAGAGTTGGAGCGCGCAAGCCGAACCCTTGAAGCGACCGAATGGCTGGAGTGGTTCGCTGATGTTGTCTTAGCAGCACAGCGAAGAACGATCGATTGGATCGAATTCGTGATCGCCAAGACTCGAATGATGGATCGTGTTCGCGACAGCATAAACGAGCGCCAAGAAAAGGCGTTGCTGCGAATGCTGCGCGAAGGACCCGCCGGCTTTGCCGGAGGCCTGTCAGCGGGGAACTACCAAGCCATCACCGGAACATCGCCAGCGACAGCACGAAGGGACTTATTGCAGTTGGTGAATCTTGGTGCGCTACGAAAGACAGGTACGCGAAAGGGCACAAGATACTGGCTCAAGTTGCATTGACCGCCCCTGCGCACCAGAGTCGCTCACTCCGACCTCAAAGCGACAATCGGATCCATCCGCGAAGCGCTCCAAGCAGGATAAATCCCAAACACAATCCCAACGAACGCTGAAAACGCCAGCGCCATCATCGCAGAAAACAGCGGAAACGCGACGTTGAACCCCTGGCCCGGGCCAAGCAGATTCATCTGGGCTGTCGAAAGCGATACCACCTGCCCGATCATCCAGCCGATCATCATCCCAATAGCCCCCCCCGCAAGCGACAGCACCGCCGACTCGACGAGAAACTGAGTCAGAATCGCCGGGCGCTTCGCACCCACAGCCTTCCTCAATCCGATCTCACGCGTGCGCTCCGTCACGCTCACAAGCATGATGTTCATGATGCCAATCCCGCCGACCAACAATGAAAGCGCGGCGATCGCACCCAATATCGCGCCTGCGACTCCAATAATCCCCCCCATCACGTTCAGAATCGACTCCCGCGAATCGATCCGATAAATCGGACGATTGTTCGATCGCTGCATCATGATCTGCCAAACCTCGTCCATAGTCTGGTCGACCGTATAACCGTCCTTCGGACGCATCATGATCATCATCAAATTGTCCCCGCCCATCCACTTGTCCTGTGCAGTTGAAAGCGGAATCATCACATCGCGCTTAGACGACTGCCCGAACATCTCGATGGTCTTCAACACGCCGACGACCTCAAGCGTGATTCCCTTCAAGCTGACGCGCTTGCCAAGAGGCTCTTCATTCGGGAAGAGTCGCTCCGCAATCTCCTTTCCAATCAAGGCGACGTTGTTGCGAAACCGAACGTCGTTCTCGTCGATCATTCGGCCGGACTCGACTTCGAAACGGTTCAAAGCCATGAAATTCGCGTCGATGGCGTTGACTTCCGCATCCGTCACTTCCCGATCGCCATAGCGAATAGACTGCCCCTGAAACTGATTGAAACCGCTCGCGATATCGATCGTCCGTGCTCGCGCCGTCAGAAAGTCGATGTCCGACATCCGTAAACCCTCGATCCCCCCCGTCGTCTGGCCACGAAACCGCTGACCGGGACTGTACATGATGAAAATCGTGTCGACACCGATCTTCTTGAACTCAGTATCCAAATACTGCCGAAATCCCTCAGATAGCATCACAATCAGCGTCACACTCATAACGCCGATGATCACGCCGAGCATGGTCAGAAACGCCCGCAGCTTGTGCAAGCGCAGCATGTCTAATGCAATCAGAAAAGATTGCGTTAGATTCATTAACCTTCGCCCGGGCCTCCGCCCATCATGCCTTGCCTTGGCGGCCCGGAATACTCAGGCTTGACAATCGCCTCACCTTCCTCGACGCCGGACAGCACCTCGACATACGCAACGCTCATCGCGCCAACTTGAATCCTTCGCTTCTCAGGCTCGATCCGTTTGCCTTTCGCATCGCGCTTCTCGATCAAAACAAATCGTCCTTCGCTGTCGGAACCCAAATACTCGATCCCAATGCGCAACACATTCTTCTTGTCCACCGCTTTCATGCTGCACTTTGCCGACATGCCGGGCTTGATCCGTGGATCCGCCTCATCGATCTGAACCTCGACCTTGTACTTCACGACACCAGCCTGCATCGCAGCACCGGCAGCGACCTCGCTCGATGGCGCAATCCTCTTGATCGCCCCAGTCAGCTTCGTATCCGGCAGCGCATCGACTTGAATCTCCGCATCCATCCCTTCTTCCAGCTTTGCGACATCGATTTCATTCACTTCCAAATCGACTTGCAGCGCAGAAAGATCGCCGATCTCGACAATCGAAGTGCCCGTCGAAAAGCTGCTCAGCGCCGCCACCAATTCTCCCTCCTCGACAAACCGCTTCGTCACGACGCCGCTCATCGGCGCACGAATCTCCGTCTCCCCAAGTTGCCGCTGTGTGTCGGCAAGTGCAGAACGAATCTGATCCGCCTGCGCAGCAGCCTGCCGATAAGACGCACGCTCCTGATCGACACGCGCAAGATTCGCTTTCGCTTGTTCATACGTTGCCTTCGCTTCAAGATAAATCTGCTCTTTGTTCAAATCCAATTTCGAACGCGTCAGCGCTGCATCCAATGCACTCTTCGCCTCACGAACAGCGTTCTCCGCGCTCGAACTCTCCGCGCGATGCTTGTCGTCGAGCTTGCCCATCTCCTCGCGCGCACGCATCAATGCTGCCTCCGATGCCGAAAGTTGCGATCGCGCAGCATCCACTTCTCGTTGAGATACATAACCCTGCTGCAGCAGCGCAGTCTTTCGATCCAATTCACGCTTATCGTTCTCAAACTGCGTCGTCGCAGTCAATAGCGTTGACTCCACGCGAACACGCTCCTGCGGATGGGTAATGTCACGCAAAGTGTTCTGATTCCTAACCGCATTTTCATAAGCTAATCGCGCCTGCTCGGTCTGACTTCTGCTCAGCTCCGGCTGATTCTTCCATTCGCGCTCAGCCTGAATAAACCGCTGCTCCGCTTGAACCAACTGGGTCCTAAGTTCTTTCTCCGAAAGCTGGACACTGAGTCCCGCTCGCTGCTGACCGCTGACCGCTGCGCGCAATTGCGCCATCGACTGATCGACTTGAAAGCGAATCTCCTGCGGATCGATAACCGCGATCAAATCGCCCCGCTGAACTCGATCCCCTTCACGAACTGCCAATCGCATCAACCGGCCCGAAACACGGCTCTTAACTTCCACCTTCTGAGCAGCCTGGATCGTTCCGCTCTCGACAACGACGACAGAAACCTCCCCGCGCTCGACTTTTCCAGCTTGATCGCCAGTGTCGACTTTTGCGCGAGTCCGCGCCTGAACACACTGCAATCCCATAAAGAGCAACGCGCCGGTTATGGCTAAAGCGATGGTGATGAATAGGCAAGTCCGCATGGCAGAAGGTCCAGTTTACTGAACTCACGGCTATCGTCATGTACACGCTGCACCCCGAAGGCCGAAAGTCCCGCGCTATGCCATACTTTTTTCGGTTGCGCCCGTAGCTCAGCGGATAGAGCGCCTCCCTCCGGAGGAGGAAGTCGGGGGTTCGAATCCCTTCGGGCGCGCCAATGCGAACAATTTGCGATCTGCGCTCCACATCGACCTTGGCCGAATGGAATATTCGGCATGCTGGGAATTGCAAAAGCAACTCGCCAAACTCCGCGCGATGAACGAAATTCCCGACACGCTTCTTTTCGTCGAACACGACCCCGTCTATTCGCTCGGAGCCAACTTTCATCAATCCAATCTCCTCTACGATAACGAGTTCTACGAATCACAAGGAATCTCGATTCAACTCACCGACCGCGGAGGCGACATTACCTATCACGGACCAAACCAACTCGTGATCTATCCGATCTTCAACCTCAAAGACCACGGCTCAGATCTCCACAAATGGCTCCGCGACCTCGAACAAGCGACGATCGAAACAGTCGCAGCTTTCGGACTTAGCGGAACGCGATTCCCGCCAAACACCGGCGTTTGGATCGACGACAGAAAGATCGCAGCCATCGGAATCAAAGTCTCAAAATGGGTCAACACCCACGGAATCGCGCTCAACTGCGACAACGATCTCACCCCCTTCAAATGGATCGTACCGTGCGGAATCGACGACTACGGGGTCACCTCCCTCACCGAATCGGCAGGAAGAGAAGTTACGACCAAACAAGCGATGCCGCACGCCGTCGCCGCATTCGATAACACCTTCGACCTGAAACTGGAAAAAGCCGAATTGCAGCAATTAGCGCCCCTCGCGCGTTAATGAAATAACGTCGACCGACCAAGGATAACAAGCAAATGAAGCACCTCAAAGCACTCCTCCCAGCAATCGCACTCATTTTCGTCATCGCAGGCTGCGAGCAGTCCGCCGAAACCGAAAAGCTGACCGGGTCAAACAGCAGCGCCTCGAACGAGTCGAAAGACAATGGCACAGCCAAAACAGAAAGCGGCGGTTGGCACACAAACCTCGACGAAGCGAAGCAGCTCGCCAAATCCCAAAACAAAATGCTCTTCGTCGACTTCACCGCCTCGTGGTGTCCGCCTTGCCAAATGTACATCGAAGAAGTCTTTCCAACAAACGCGTTCAAAAAGGCCGCGGAAGATTACATCCTGGTCAAAATCGACACCGACGAACAAGGCGAACTCGCAAACAAGTTTGGAGTGAGCGGGATTCCCGATATCCGCCTCATGGACCCCAACGGAAAGGAAATCGCAAAGGTCGTCGGATTCAAAGGCGCCGATATCATCAAAGACATGGAAGCCGCCAAAAAGAAAGCCGGTCTCTAAGCGCCCAGTCGCGACTTCGGCCTAAACTGTCCCGTCCTATGGACCGGATGCCGAAGTACGCCGCCCTTCAAGCCCGTCCCAGCTGGGCAGGAGTCGATGAAGCGGGCAGAGGGCCGCTCGCCGGCCCCGTCGTCGCTGCCGCGGTCCTCCTCCCAGAAAACTTCGACCTCCCAGGGCTGACCGACAGCAAACAAATGCTCCGATCCGCCAGAGAAGAGGCCGCAGTGAACATCAAAGTTCGTTGCCATTGGTCGATCATCGTCGCCTCGGTTGAGGAAATCGACGAAAACAACATCCTCAACGCCACACTGTCGGCCATGAAGCGAGCCGTCGAATCCCTCGACGGCGCACCCGAAGGCGCGCTCATCGATGGCAACCGCCCCCCCTCCGGCCTGCGAATCCCAGTCGAGTGCGCTGTGAAAGGCGACGCCAAGTTCCTACAAATAGCAGCCGCAAGTGTCCTCGCAAAAACGCACCGCGACGCGCTCATGATCGAACTCGCAGCGCAATATCCAATGTACGGATTCGACAGACACTTCGGATACCCGACGCCCGAACACCTCTCCGCACTGAAGAAGTACGGACCCTGCCCAGCGCACAGAACCTCGTTTGCGCCAGTCAAAAACATCATCGAACAGCCGTGCCTGGATTTCGTCGGATAGGTGACGCTGCCGAGCAACGCGCCGTTGACTTCCTTCTCGAAAACGGCTATTCGATCGTCAAACGAAACTACAAGAAAGGCGATTCGGAAATCGACATCATCGCAATGGACAATGAAGAAATCGTGTTCATAGAAGTCCGATCACGCAAGCAAAACGCCTGGGAAACGGCTGAAGAATCGATCACGACCTCAAAGCAAAAGCGACTCTGGAAAACTGCAGAGCAGTTCCTCGCAGATACCGAAAACATCGATCACCCATGCCGATTCGACGTGATCGCAATCAACGGCGAAAATCTCACACACTACAAGGACGCGTTCCGGCCGATGCCATAGCGATGTGCGATCCACATCTGAATCGCCTTAACATAGCACTCATGCTCCAATTCCAAAACGCGAGCCGCAAGCGTTTCCGCAGTGTCGTCCTCTTCGACAGGACACGTCATCTGCAAAAGGATATCCCCCTCATCGTACTCCTCCGTCACATAGTGAACCGTACAGCCGGAAACCTTGTCACCCGCATCCAAAACCGCTTGATGCACGCGCAAACCGTACATCCCTTTCCCGCCATGCCGCGGCAAAAGCGCAGGATGAATGTTGAGAATCCTTCCGGGCATCGCACGAACGACTTCGACCGGCAGCAGCCGAGTCAAACCGGCGAGACAAAGCAAATCGACTCGCTCCAATTCGAGGATGTCAAGCAGCGCTTCTGCATAGTGCGATTCGTCCGGAGAGATCACCGCGACCTCTGCGCCCATCTCGCGCGCGATGCTAACCGCGGGAACGTCCTCCCTCGGCGCAATCACAACGCCGCATTCGGCATCCAATCGCCCCGATTTGCAAGCCCTCAATATCGCTTGCATGTTCGATCCGCGCCCCTTCGCGCCAACCATGATCGCTAACCTCATGGCTCCTCCTCCCAAATCGCTACGGCGCTCGCAATACCTCGCTCATGCGAAATCGATATGTGAATCTGCGAAGCGACGCGATACCCCGCTTCGATCAATGCAGGAGCGAGAGTCATCGTCGGGTCGTTCCGGTCCGGCGTCGCGAATCGCACATAAGGCTTTCCATGAGCATCATTCAATATCTCGATGTCATGCCATCGCAAACGAAGCGTGACGGCCTTCGCAACAGCTTCCTTGGCTGCCCAACGCCCCGCTACGAAGGGGGGGGTTATGACCGCAGGTCTCTCATCAGCCGTCAATATCCGATCCACGAACCGAGGATTCTCCATCGCCTCCTCAATCCTTCTCACTTCTACGACGTCGATCCCCAAACCCCTAATCACGATTCGCCTCATAGAGAATCTCAGCGACATCCTTGAACTGCGGTGAATCGTCCGGCGCGACTTTCTGCATGCTCGCTTCCAGCATAATCCGACAAAACGGACAGCCCAAAGCGATTGTCTCTGCGCCGGTGTCCAAAAGCTGCTTCGCCCTTCGCTCTCCCGGTCGCTGATTCGCTTCTTCCTCCATCCACATCCGCGCCCCCCCGGCGCCGCAACAAAGCGTTTTCCGTCCGTGTGCGATCGGCTCCGCAAGCACGTTACTCTCCTCCATCGGTTCGTTCAAGTATTTTCCAATCGGAGTCTCATAAGCGTTCTGATCCGATGCGACTCCAAGCGCGATCCTCGGCGCATCCGATTCATGGTTGATGCGAGCCAAATAACAGGGATCGTGAATCGTAACCGAACCGTCCGCAAACGTGGGAGACTTCAGCTTGCCCTCGCTCACGAGCCTGGCAAGAAACTGCGTGTGATGCAATACATCGTAAAGGCCTTCGAACTGCGGATACTCGTTCTTGATCGTGTTGAAGCAATGGGGGCACGCCGTCAAGATCGTCTTCACGCCATAGGCTTCGAAAGTCGCGATGTTCGATGCAGCCATTTCTTGAAACAAGAACTCGTCGCCGGCCCGCCTCGCCGGATCACCGGTGCAAACCTCCTCGCGGCCTAATGATGCGAACCGCACGCCCGCCTTGTGCAGCATCGCAGCCAAACTGCGATACGTCCTGATCGCATTCGGATCCGTCCCCCCCGCGCATCCGACCCAAAGCAATACGTCGAACGACTCTCCACGAGAAATCAAATCGCGTGCGAGCGGAATGTTGTGGCCCTCCATCCACTTCTCGCGTTCATCCTTCGATTGACCCCACGCGCTGTGTGTCGACTGCACTTGCCGCAGCATTGTCGCCGCAGTGCCCGCAAGCTTTCCTTCAGTAACCAATCCGCGCCGCGCGTCCACAATCAAATCGACATGGCGAATCAACACCGGGCAAGACTCGACGCACGCATTGCAAGTCGTGCAAGCCCAAAGCGCGTCCTCGCTCACAGCCTCCGCAACCGTTCTGCCGTCCGTCATCGATGTCCGAATGTTCTGAACGACATGCTTCGGATTCAAACTCTTGCCGACGTTCCATGCGGGACAAACGTCCGTGCATCGTCCGCACTCCATGCATGCGTCGAGCGACATCAAATGCCAACGCGAGTAATCGCGGTGATCCGTAACGCCGATCTTTCCGGTCTGTTCGACTTCCTCCATCGAAATCGGACGCAACGCTCCCATCCTTTCATCCGGATTGCGACCCGCCGCAGAAAAAATGGCATAAGCGATGTGTCGCAGTCGCAATCGCGGCGTCATCACGATGAAGGCCATCACGAGCGCAGAGTGAATCCACCAAATCCACACATAAGTGTTGGGCGAGATGGGGCCGATCATGCCCGAAAGCCAATGCCCAATCGGAGCAGATGTGTCGAACCACTTCGGGTTTGCGCTCATTCGCGCCGCTTCCACGAAATACCCTGTCAATGCAACAACGAGTAGCAGCGCGATGGCAGCGATGTCGCCAGGATCGTTCGTAACGGAAGGCGGCTTGAAAAAGAGCCTTCGACCAAGCGCCCAAACTAAACCGATGACCAGCAATAGTCCTAACCAATCGAACGTAAACTCGTAGATTAAGTAGTAAGTGCCTTGATGAAATTTCCACGGCGAATACGTGTTGATCGCGAGAAGCGTCGTGGCGACGAACAGCGCGAGAAATCCATAAAAGATCATCAAGTGCATCGGCGCGCCGCTGCGTGGACGCGAACTCTTAACCTTCTTCTGCGCGAGAACGTAGCGAATGACGCCGCCAATGTAATCCGGCTTCCAATCGATCGGCTTGCCCTGACGCCAAAGCTTGAAGCGAATCAGAATCTGATACGCGAATACCGCCATGCTGGCGAAAATCAAGACGTAGAAAAGCGCCTTTTGCCAGTCTGGAAGAAATAGAAACTCCTCCCGAGTCGGTATCTCTTGCATCGAACCGGGATTCTACGCCCTTTCCGTGGAATCCTGTCGATGGGGATCCGGCAGCGCTGACCCAGCGTTGAATACAATGAGAAGCCAGAGAAGATGGTCGAATTTCCCGTTTCGCTGACCGAGAAGGCGATCGAAAGAGTCCGCAAGCTGATCGAAAAGGACGGCGGCGGTAAGTTCTTGCGCCTCGGAGTCAAGGGCGGAGGCTGCTCCGGACTCGAATACGTCCTGCGGCTCGACGAAGCGCAGCGCGATGGCGACCTACGAGCCGAATTCGATGGTGTGCAAGTCGCGATCGACCCCAAATCCGCAGAGTTTCTGAAAGGCGCGACGCTTGACTTCACAGGCGAACTCATCGGCGGAGGGTTCAAGTTCGAAAACCCCAACGCCGCACGTGGCTGCGGCTGCGGAACCAGCTTCACGCCGAAAGAAGTCGCCTAATCAGGCTTCCGAACTTCCAACTTACCGGCGCCCGGCCTAACCTTCGCCCACGCGCCCTTACGCCCGACGACCGACCCGCCCCCAACCTTCCAACCTGCAACCGGAAGCCAAATCTCTTTCCCACGAAATCGCTCTGGGACATAAACCTCCCAATCCCCCAACTCATCGACAGCGAACAGCAGCCCCTTCAACAGGTCCGAAGCCCTTGGCCCGCCAACAAGCTTCATCCCCCTGCCCAACGCCCCAGGAAACGCCTCCCAAAAATAGAGGTGAAGGCCAATGAATGCGTCCAGCGCACGCTGACCCTTTGATGCGAGGGCGGCTTCGTCGGGACCGTTAAGCCAAACCGCGTCCGCCAACGGTTTCGCGTGGCGCGCGACCCAGCTGCTCAAGTCCGCACCCATCGTGTCTTCAGTCGTAAGCTGCCCGCGCGAAACCGAATCCGCAAGCCAAAACAGAAACAGCTTCTCGCCCAGATATCCGTTCCCAAACTCTTCGGGAGACTCGAATCCCCTCGTATTCGGCAGAATCGCATGGCCGTACTCGTGAGCGATTTCCCGCGCTCGCTCGACAGGATCTTTGAACGAATCCAAGTGATAGATGTAGATGCCGTTCGTCGCCCTTCCGTTCGGATAATGGAACGTCCCTTGTTCTCCGCCCGCGTCCCCTCCGTCGCAAAGAAACACCTCGACCAAACTGTAATACATGAGCGGATGGTCGAACCGAATCCGAACTTTCGACATCTCCCACATTCGCAGCAGCATTCTCGTCGCAGACTTCGCGATGGGAGCGGCCTTCTGGCTCTGCGCGTAGACCCGAAACCGCAGCTCAGGCTCGCCGCCAAGTCCAGCCCATCCCTCGAAAGCGAACGGAAACTCCCAACCGTACTTCGGGCATTGGGCGACGGCCGGCGGCCCTTCCCGAACCTCCAACCGCGCACCGGCAGGCGAGGGCGGCAACACTTCCGCTGAGACCTGTGCCAAAAGGACGCCCGCGATAAGCATACGGGAAGTATACGGTCACCTTCGGTAGACTGTGGCCAGGATGAGCGACGAACGTCTCCCCGAAGACAGCCTGCGAGAAGAAGTCGACAAGCGCAAGCTCGACGCAGAACTGTCTGACGAGATGCTCTCTGAAATCGATTCGATTGCAGAACGCGCCAAGAATGCGAGGTCTCGTCACGATTCAATTCAAACCAAGCAATCCAAAGGTGCATTTGGAGACCGAAAGTCTTCCCGAAGCCTCGGTGTAGGACTGACCATCGCATACGTTATTGTTCTAATGCCGGTCGGCGGCTATTTCATCGGAAGGCTGATCGACAATCAAACGGGTGGCAATGCCTGGAGCAGTTGGCTGACGATCATCTGCGCGACGCTCGGCGTCGCATTCGCCATCGCGATCCTGTCCAAGCATCAAAACAAGCTGTGAATGCTGGCAAGAGAGGGTTCGCAACGGCCCTCGCGGTCATATTCGTTGGATCTCTCGTCGCAGCTTGGATGACGAGTGGCGACCTCGGCCTGATTTCGCTTGCACTCGGCCTGATCGCAGGCGGTTTCAGTCTCGTAGCGACGATCATGCTCATGAACCTGATGAAACAGGGTTCGACGAACGCAGCCGCGTCGAAATCCGGCGGAATCTTGGCAGTCGGAATGTTCCTTCTGAAAGTCCCGATCCTCATCTGGCTCATCCTCCAAATGTATGAACTTGGAGACCCCGCGCCAACTCTGTTCATGCTGGGATTTACGATGGTATACTGCGCCCTGGTCGGCTGGGCTTTAACCGCGCGTTAGGCCCCCGTTTTGCTGTTGTATGGAATCGTATTCGACCTTTTCCGGGACAATCTTTGCCGCCGCAGGAGAGAAAGGACATGGAATGTCCTTTTGGGGCCTTGCTTTCTATGTAGTCCTTGTGCTGGCAGTAATCCTCGGGACAATGGCATACGCCAAAACCGGACTGAGCGATCGAGTCTTCAAAAACCCACTCACTCGCCTTTACGAACACGTTTACATCTTCGTCAAAAATCTTTGCGTTTCCATCATCGGACCACACGGCGAAAGATTCGTCCCCATGATGTTTACGTTCTGGATCGTTATCTTCGTCGGAAACATTACGGCACTGCTTTTCCCAACTTCGCCAACTGCCGACCTTAGCTTCAACCTCGGCATGGCGCTGATCGCAGTCGGTTATGTCCAATACGCGGGAATCGTCTCGCAATACGAACACCTTAGACACGAAGGCGTCAGTGCAGCCGCAGCGATTCCAAAAGCGATCTTCAGGCACCTCATGCACTTCACAGGGCCGAGGCTGCCTTTGGTGCTCATTCCAATTTCTGGACTGATCTTCGTCGTCGAACTCATCTCGGAAGTGATGAAAAACGTGTCGCTCAGTTTGCGACTCTACGGAAACATCGACGGCGGCCACCAAGCCGCCGACGCGATGAACAAACTGCTTTACGACTACTACATCCCCGTCGGCGCATTCCTGATGCCGATCAAACTCCTAACCTGCATCGTCCAAGCGCTCATCTTCTGCTTGCTCACTTGCGTCTACATCTCGCTCGTTACCCATCATGAAGAAGAGTCGCACGACACGAAGGAGGCGCACGCCGCCGCACACTGAAAACGAATTCCCGGTTTGCTATCGAATCGGAATAACATCCTATGGAGGACACTGAAAACTAATGGAACAATTCGGACTTGGAATCGGAATTGCCGCACTCGGAGCCGGCATCGGTCTCGGACTCATCGGATACGGAGCCATGCAAGGAATGGCGCGACAGCCGGAAGCGCTCGGACGCATCCAAATCGCAATGCTCATCGCATTCGCATTCGTCGAACTCGTCTTCTTGCTGACAGTCTTCATCATTCCCGGCACGCTCAAAGGCTAAAGCCGACTATGCTCCGCCCATGTCGCGAAACTTCGCGATGACTTTGGGCTGCGAATCTGCAAGCGAGAACAAATGGAAAATCAAAAAAACCAAGGCTCGGCTGGAAAGGCGTTAGTCTTCTTTGTCATCGGCGTCGCGCTGATGGTCGGAGGTATGTACGTCTCCAAAAACGTCGACATCCCCTTCCAGCACACTCTCGCCGAACAAGGCATTCCGCTCGACCTCGGCAAAACGATCGCAACGATCGGAGTCTTCTTGATCCTCTTCAAGCTGCTCGAGTTCTTCTATCTCAAACCGCTCACAGAAGCAATTGATTCTCGAAACAACGCACTGCAAGCGACATTCGACGAAGCCGAAGAACTCAAAGCCCGAATGACAGAGCTCAAAACCGCATACGAAGATAAGCTCGCCAAGTCGGAAGCCGAAGCGCGAGAGGAAATCCAAAAAGCGCTCGCAGATGCGCAGCAAATGAAAAACCAAATCATCGCTGAAGCGCGAACACAAGCGGACGAAATCAGACGAAAAGCAGACGAAGACATCGAACGCGAAAAAGCGAAAGCGCTCGTCGAAATGAGAACGCAAGTCGTCGAAATGACGCTAACGGCTACCGAAAAACTGATCGGCGAAAGCATGGACCAAGAGCGTCAAAGACAGCTCGTCGAAAAATTCATCGACACCGTCGAGGTCGGCAAATAGAATGGACGCAAGGGCAGCGCTCCGATACGCAAGAGCACTCCTCGCCGCAGCCCAAAAAGCCGGCGTGATCACAGAGGTCGAACAAGACCTCGAAGCGATCGTCGCCATCCTCGATGCGAAACCTGAGTTCAAACAAACGCTCGAAAGCCCGAAAGTCACACGAGACAAAAAACTCGCGCTCATCGATCGAATCTTCGCGGACCGCGCAAGACCCCTCACAGTCCGACTGCTCCGTCTCCTCGTCGAGAAAAACCGCGAAGACGACTTTGCGCTCATCGCAAAAGAGTACGTCAGACTGAGAGAAGAAGCAGAAGGAATCTTGCACGTCCACATCTCGTCCGCGGCGCCGCTCTCGCAAGATCAAGTCGACCGCATCGTCAAAAAGATCGAATCGCAAACCGGAAAGCGAGTCGTCTACGACCTCGATGTAGACCCAACCAAAATCGGCGGCGTAACCGCAAGATACGGTGACAACGTCCTCGATGGAAGCGTCAGCGGCGCGCTCAGAAGACTCAGAGAAAAACTCTACATCGACGTCCTAAAGCAAGCATAAACGGGAGAATCCAAACAAAATGGCCATCCGCCCAGAAGAAATCACAAGCATCCTAACAAGAGAACTCGAATCGTTCGACGCTGGAGCGAAAACCGAACACATGGGAACCGTCCTCCAAGTCGGTGACGGAATCGCCCGCGTCCACGGTCTCCCCGACGCGCAAATGGGAGAGCTTCTCGAATTCCCCGGCGGCGTCATGGGACTCGCGCTCAACCTCGAAGAAAACACCATCGGCGCAGTTCTCCTCGGATCCGATGAAGGAATCAAAGAAGGTGACGCGGTCCGCGAAACCGGACGAATCATCTCCATCCCCGTCGGCAAAGGACTCCTCGGAAGAGTCGTCAATCCCCTCGGCCAGCCGCTTGACGAAAAAGGCCCCATCCCCAGCGAAGAACTGAGCCTCATCGAAGTCATCGCGCCCGGCGTCGTCGAAAGACAGCCCGTCACAGAACCCCTCCAAACAGGAATCAAAGCGATCGACGCGATGATCCCGATCGGCCGCGGCCAACGCGAACTCATCATCGGTGATAGGCAAACCGGAAAAACCGCCATCTGCATCGACACGATCCTCAACCAAAAGTCGACGCACGAACCCGGCGGATCCCCCGTCTACTGCATCTACGTCGCAATCGGACAACGAATGGGCTCCGTCCGCCGAGTCGTCGAAACGCTCGAAAAAGCCGGCGCAATGGAATACACCATCGTCGTCGTCGCATCCGCTTCCGAATCCAACGCGCTCCAATACCTCGCACCGTTTGCAGGAGCAACCATGGGCGAATACTTCCGAAACAACGGAATGCATGCGCTCGCAATCTACGACGACCTGTCAAAACACGCCCAAGCCTACAGAACTGTCTCGCTTCTCCTTCGCAGACCGCCAGGACGCGAAGCGTATCCCGGCGACGTCTTCTACCTACACAGCCGACTTCTCGAGCGCGCGGCGAAAATGAGCGACGAAAAAGGCGGCGGCTCGCTGACCGCTCTCCCCATCATCGAAACGCAAGCCGGAGATGTCTCTGCATACATCCCAACCAACGTCATCTCGATCACCGACGGACAAATCTATCTCGAACCCGACCTCTTCTTTGCAGGTGTGCGCCCAGCGATCAACGTCGGCATCTCCGTCAGCCGCGTCGGAGGAAACGCGCAAATCAAAGCGATGAAATCCGTCGCCGGAAAACTCAAACTCGAAATGGCGCAATACCGCGAAGTCGCCGCATTCGCACAGTTCGCAAGCGACCTCGACAAAGCGACCCAACAGCAGCTCGCAAGAGGTCAGCGCCTGACAGAACTTCTCAAACAAGACATCTACACGCCATACGACGTCATCGATCAAATCTTCTCCGTATTCGCAGGAACGGGTGGATTCCTGGATGCGCTCGAAATCGCCGACGTCAAAGAATTCGAAAAGGGATTGCTCCAGTATCTGCACGAAAAATATCCCGACCTCATCGAAAAAGTGCGCTCAACAAAAGCATGGTCCGAAGACGTCGAAGAAACCGCGCGCAAAGCGATCGGAGAGTTCCAACAGCAGTTCCTCGCGTCCAAAGCATCCACACCCGAACCCGTCAACGCATAATCTAAATGCCCAGCCTCAAGCAACTCCAACAACGCATCAAAAGCGCGAAAAGCATTCGCCAAATTACGCGCGCGATGAAACTCGTCGCAGCGGCGAGACTCCGACGCGCACAAGATCGAGTGCTCGAAGCAAGGCCATACTCCGACAAAATGCGCGAGCTGATCGCAAGCCTCGCAGAAGCAGGAGACATGCCCGAACACCCACTCCTCGCGAGAAGACCGATAAACAAATACGGAGTCGTCGTCATAACCGCAGACCGAGGACTTTGCGGCTCGTTCAACAGCAACCTGTTGAGAAAAGCAGTCGACTTCATCAAAAACACTCCAGGAGATGCGACCGTCATCAGCGTCGGCAAAAAAGCCGAGCAGTTCTTCGGCAAGCGCGGATACAAAATGGGCGAACACTTCTCAATCCCCACATCCGGACCGACGCATCGCCACGCACAAGAAATCTTCGCATACGCACAAGAACTCTTCGAAACCGAACAGCTCGACGCAATCTATCTCATCTACAGCAAGTTCTACTCCGCAATAAGGCAGATCCCTGAATCGGTCCAACTGCTCCCAATCCAGCCCCCCCAGCGAGAAGACGCCGGCACGAACAAACTCACATCCAAGACCTACTCCTTCGAACCCGGAGCCACCGAACTCCTCGGCCAACTGCTCCCTCGCTACGCGCTCACCGTTACACAGCAAGGACTCCTCGAATCCACAGCCAGCGAACACGGCGCGCGCATGACCGCAATGACCAGCGCCACCGACAGCGCAGGCGAAATGATCAGCACCCTCACGCTCCAAGCGAATCGAAGCCGCCAAGCCGCAATCACAAAGGAAATCCTCGAAATCGTCGGCGGAGCCGAAGCGCTCAAAAGCTAACCCACTTGACTCCAAAGGCCCCCATAAGCCTTAATGAACCGACGAACGCGGGAATAGCTCAGTGGTAGAGCATCTCGTTGCCAACGAGAGGGTCGCGAGTTCGAATCTCGTTTCCCGCTCCAGATTCAATCAAATGCCCCGACTCATCGGGGCATTTTTCTGAGCTACATCCAACGCTACGTATGGCAGCAATGGTTGGTCTGCGCAGCTGTATCGGTTAGTTGCAATCAGCAAGCTTCCCAATTCAGTTCGCCCTGCAAAGCGACTCCATTTTGAAGCGCGAGTACGTTGGAGTCAAAAGGGTGCTGAGACTGAGTTATTGGATCATTGCGAGTTCCAATTTTGAGAGTTGATTGCACACGCTCCCAGACTCGTCGCTTCCAAATAGTTGACCTCCCCCCAACCCACGCGCCCTTAAACCGTGGCAAAGAAGAAGCGAAAGCCCCAATGGTTCGAAGTCGGCAAAGACCCCATCCTCAAAGCCCAACTCGAACAACAAAGAAAAGAAGAAGAGCACAGACTCAAAATGCTCTTCCTGCCCCTCGGAGCGCAGCGATTCAAAACGCCCGAATTCGTTATTGACAACCTCCTCCCGAAGGGCTACCTCGCCATCCTCGCAGGCGATCCCAAATCCGGCAAAACCGCCCTCGCAACAGCCATCGCGCTCGCCGTCGCAAACGGAGAACCGTTCGCCGGACACAAAACTCGCAAGTCCCCAGTTCTCTGGCTCAGTCTCGAAGAAAGCCCTGCCGAACGAGGGGCGCTCCTCGAGAAGCACCTCCAAGGAATCGACTCGATCGCCTGCCTCGACGAACATTGCGAACGCATGTTCGGCCCAAACGATAACGAAACTGCGCCCGTCGAATCGAAACTCGACTCCCTTCCGCCAATCTACACCTGCTTCGAACCGATCCGAATCGACACCGAACAGGGCATAGAGGACCTCCGATTCTGGGTCCGCGAAACCGGAGCGGCACTCATCGTCGTCGACCCACTCCACGCCGCCCACAGCGGACGCTCGCTCCAAGACGGATGGGCCGCACGCAAAACACTCCAACCCCTCAAGCGCTTCTGCGCGCAAATGAAAGTCGCATGCATCGTCCTCCATCACTCCGCGACCCGAGGCAGAGAACGCGTCGCAGAAAACGCACAGCTCGCTGCGACCGCCAGCATGTTCATGCTACTAAGCAGCAGCCCCGCCCCAAAAGACTCCAACGCCAAGCGACGGGTCACCCTCAAGTGCAGCGGTCGCGGCGAATTCTCGAACACAATTTGGCACTTCGCCAGCGATGGCCCGCTCGACTATCGCAAACTCCCAGCCGAAGTCGCAGAGCCGCCCGTCGACGACTTCCGCCACGAAACGCTCGAAGAAAAAATCCTCGGTGTGCTCTCAAAGAACGAGGCGATGGCCGCTTCCGAAATCGCAGTCGAAGTCGCAAGCACACCCGGTGCCGTCCGGAACGCCATCATCCGCCTGCGCGGAAAGAAGAAAGTTCGCCTCGCTTTCATCGGAAGCGGCGCACACTATTACGCCCTGCCCGTCCAAGAGCCACTCCCGGCGCCGATCCCAAACGAAGATAACAGCGGTGATAGCGGTGACGGCGGTGACGAGAGCGAATCTGAACTCAAATTCGAGTCGCAGATCGAACAAACAACCGAACCCCGGACGCCCTGCCTCAAAGGGCAAGACCGAATACCAGTACCCGCCCTGCACCCTCAAGAGGTATCCTTCCCGTCCGCCACATGTCCACCTCGACCTCCATGAACATCGAACGCGAAGACCTCAATCCATGCACGGTCCTTCTCAAAGTGAAGTGCGCCCCAGAACAGGTGGCGGCGGGTTTCGCGACGGCCTATAAAAAAGCCGCGAAGAGAATCAAAGTCCCTGGCTTTCGCCCAGGAACCGCCCCAGCGCACCTCGTGCGCCAATACGTCGACCCAGATTGGGTCAAGGAAGTGGCGGCAGAAGAAATTGTGAAAGCGGCCTATACGGACGCGGTCAAAGACCAAAACCTGCAGCCGCACGCCGCGCCAAGAATCGAGATCACCAAGTACGAAGGCGAAGAAGGCGAGCTGGAGTTTTCAGCGAAAGTGCCTCTCCCGCCGCAAATCGAACTGGGGCCGCTCGAAGGCATCGAAGTGACCCGCTTCAAAGTCGACGTTTCCGACGAAGAGGTCGAGCACGGAATCCAGGAGCTGAGGGAAGGGAAGGCGACCCGAAAAACGGTCGAATCTCGCGGAGCGCAAGAAGGCGACTTCGCAGTCGTCAACATCAAGGTCGACGGGGATGAAGGAGAAGGCCGAAACTTCATGACCGTCGTCGGACAAACGTTCCCGCAGCTCGACCAAACGCTAACCGGCATGGACCTCGACGCGATCAAGCACGCCGACTTACAGTTCCCGGACAACTTCCAGGAAGCCGACTGGGCAGGGAAGCTGCTCAGTTGCCAAGTTAGGCTTCGCTCGCTCTCCGCCCCAGTACTGCCGGAACTCACCGATGAGTTCGCCCAACAATTCAATACCGAATCGCTCGAAGACCTAAGGGAAAGAGTCCGAGAGGGGATCCGCGACGCCAAAGAGCGCCACGCCGACAGCTACGTGCATGAACAGATCCTCGCAGCCCTGCTCCAGTCCTCGACGATCCACGCCCCAGATCCGATGATCGAGGGAGTCTTTGAAGCCAGAATGCGCGACCTCGCTAAGGCCGCCGCCGATGCCGGCGTCACCATCGCCGAAGTCGCGAAGCAAAGCAACATGACCGAAGAAGAGCTGGCACAAAGGATTATGGAGGACGCCACGGCAGAAGTCCACCGTGCCTTGATCCTGACCGAAATCTTCGGCAAGCTCGAAATGAAAATCGACAAAGCTGACCTGATGGAGCAGGTCCGCGACATTGCCCGCCATGAAGGCATCGCACCAGAACAGGCCTGGGCGGCGATTCGAGGAGCAGGCCGAACAGACGAACTGCACTTCAGGGCGCTTCGAAAGAAGGTCTTGGAGCACCTGGCAGAAAAAGCCAAGGTCAAAATTGTCGATCCGCCGACCGAATAAGCCCGAAGGAACGGGCAAAACGTCGCCGATAATAGAGATGCCTCTACAGTTCAAATAAAGGAAGTGTGAATGGGAGTCCCTTGGGTAATCGAACAGACAGCGCGCGGAGAACGGTCCTACGACCTCTACTCGAGGCTGCTCAAAGACCGGATCATCTTCTTAGGAACCCCGGTCGACGATTATTACGCCAATTTGATCGTGGCACAGATCTTGTATCTGTGGAAAGAGGATCCGGATAAAGATATCGAGTTGTATATCAACTCACCCGGAGGATCGGTAAGCGCAGGCCTCGCGATCTACGACACGATGCAGTTCGTAACCTGCGACGTTGCGACAACGTGCATCGGCCAAGCCGCGAGCATGGGTGCGCTATTGCTCGCCGGAGGAACGTCTGGAAAGCGATACTGCCTCGAGCATGCGCGGGTGATGATTCACCAAGTCAGCGCAGGCTTCCAAGGCACAGGAACCGACATCCAGATCCAAGCGGAAGAAATCCTTCGCTACAAGCGTACACTGAATGAGATACTGGCCAAACACACGGGCCAGCCTATCGAAAAAGTGACGCAAGACTGCGAACGGGATTACTTCATGAGCGCAGAGCAAGCGAAAGAGTATGGACTCGTGGACAGCGTGCTTTCGAGTCCGAGGACTGAGAAACCAAAGAAATCATGAGCAGAACGGGAATGGAGCTTCGAGACAAATGTGCGCTGTGCGGCAAACCGAAAGCGCAAGTCAAACGACTCATCGTCGGGCTGTATGGCGGCGTATGCCAAGAGTGCATCGATCTCTGCACCGAAATCCTTCGAGGTGGCGCGACGGAAGAACCGGTCGCAAAAACCACCGAAAAACCAAGCTCGAATGCAATTCCAACTCCGAAAGAAATCGTGGGCTACTTAGACCAATACGTAGTCGGTCAAGACTCCGCAAAGCGCGCGCTAAGCGTCGCTGTTTACAACCATTACAAAAGAGTCAATTCCGCCCACCGACAAGACGACGTCGACCTTCAAAAGAGCAACATTCTGCTGATCGGTCCCACAGGCAGCGGCAAAACGCTGCTCGCTCAAACCCTTGCAAGAATTCTTAATGTGCCGTTCGCAATCGCGGACGCAACAAGCCTGACGGAGGCTGGGTACGTCGGAGAGGACGTCGAGAACATCCTTCTTAAACTCTATCAAGCGGCAGATTCCGGCGAGTTCGGCAGCAATCCGTTGCAAGCCGCACAGCGAGGAATCATCTACGTTGACGAAATCGACAAAATCGCTCGCAAGTCGGACAACCCAAGCATCACGCGAGACGTAAGCGGCGAAGGTGTTCAGCAAGCGCTGCTTAAAATTCTCGAAGGAACAATCGCAAATGTTCCGCCAGGTGGCGGAAGAAAGCATCCGCATCAAGAATACATTCAGCTCGACACGAGCAACATTCTCTTCATTTGCGGAGGAGCCTTCGAAGGCCTCGATGAAATGATTCTTCGCCGCCAGCGCGAAACGCAAATGGGCTTCAGAACAAAGCCGCAATCCAAAAAGGACCGCCAAAAAGACATCCTAAGAGAAGTCCTTCCGGAAGACTTGTTGCAATTCGGTTTGATCCCAGAATTCATCGGAAGATTGCCGGTAGTTTCGACACTCGAAGCGTTGGATGAAGAGACCCTCGTAAGAATCTTGACGGAACCGAGAAACTCGTTGGTCAGGCAGTTCCAGAAACTTTTTGCGATGGATGGCGTAGACCTCGAATTCGAAGACGGCGCATTGAAAGAGATCGCCCACGAAGCGCTCAAGCGCGGTACGGGAGCACGAGCCTTGCGAGGAATCATCGAAGCGATCATGCTCGATGTAATGTTCGAAGTCCCAAGCAGGCCGGAATCGATTGAAAGAGTGATCGTTCCAAAGAACGTGCTCTCAAAGGGTGTCGAACCCATCATCGTCGTATCAGAAGAGCGTCAAGCGAGCTGATACCCGCAAAGAGGGCACTTTACGGTCAGCTTCCGCGTCTATAGGTGCGTGGAGTCGCCCCAATCCAGCCGCAGGACCTTCGAGGCAAATCTTGCCGACCTCAAGTCCTTGGTCGTCGAGATGGGCTCGCGCGCCGAGCGAATGCTTGGAAGCGCAGTCCTTGCGGTGGTCAACGAAGATGAAACTCTGGCAAGAGAAGTCATTGACTCGGATTCTGTGCTGGATCGCCTCGAGCTGGAAATACAATCGACTTGCATGGTCATCATTGCTCGCGACTCCCCCGTCGCAACCGATGTCAGAACCATTGGCGCAGTCATGTCGATTTCCAGCGAACTCGAGCGAATTGGCGATGATGCGGTTAGCATCGCTAAAAAAGCGATTTCAATGCCAGGAGAGTTTCCGCGGGACTACAGAGAAGATCTTATCGAGCTAAGCGAAAAGTCTCGAGCGATGCTGCTCAATGTGCTCTCAGCATTCACAAAAGACGACCTGGAAAGCCTCGACTCCGTCATAGCAGCCGATGCCGAAGTCGATGCGATTTGGAAGCGAATCCGGCGAAGAATCAAGGACCAGATTCGAGCAAATCCAGATTTCCTCGACACGGGATTCAAGGTGATCCAAGCAAGCCATCATCTTGAGTACGCCAGCGATCATGTCGTTTCGATCGCAGAGCGATTGGAGTTTCTGCGCACCGGAAACCTCGTAAGATTCAGTCGCGCTCAATACTGATTTCAGCAACGGAATCCGGCTTGGCGGGAATCAAGCTGACGCGAGTTATCCTTGACCTTGTCATGTTGTCGACTCTCAGCGTACCAAGCGGTGTTTCAATCGAATCGCCAAGCTTTGGCGTTCGCTCCAGCGCGTCGACGATGATCGTCGAAATCGTTTCCCTTTCAAGAGGGTTGTCTTCAGTGCCGAGGAAGTCCACAAGTTCATCCGTCCGAACGTCTCCACGCATCACGATTCTGCCGTCCGATCTCTGCTCTATTCGGGGTTGCGCTCTTTCAATCTGATCGTCAAGCTCGCCGAAAACCTCCTCGACGATATCCTCGAGCGTGAGGATTCCGCTTGTGCCGCCGTGTTCATCTCGAACGACGATCATTTGGGTCGCTTTCTCTCGCATGATGTCGATGATTCTTTCAAGCGAAACGTTTGGAGGGATAAACACTGCCGGTCTCACGACAGACCTAAGCGAAACAGCTTTGCCGGTAACAAACTTCATTGCATCCTGAATGTAGAGTATTCCTACGACTTCATCGAGATCGACTCCTTCGACGGCGAGCAGGCGGGTATGAGGCTGCTTGCAGATCACGTCTGCAGCTTGATCCATGTTCGAGTTCACATCGATCCATGAGACGTCGACTCTCGGAATCATTACGTCATCTGCCTGGAGGTCTGCCAAGCGAAGCGCCTTGGTCACCATCCGTGCATGAGTTTCTGCAAACTCACCGGCAGACTGGCTTTCGCGAACCAACGCTGCATACTCTTCACGTGCTATGAACTCGCGTCTGTGCTTTCTAATGTCGATGCCGAACGGTCTGAGAACCAAGAAGCCAGCGAACTCAAGCAAGAAAGTCAGTGGGCGCAAAATGATCAACGTGGCTTTCAGTGGAAAGATCAGGATCAATAGCGCTCTATCAGCGTCACGAATAATGAGGTACTTGGGAACAAGTTCGCCCAATACCACAAGTGCAAAAGTGACGCTAAGAAACGCAATGGCAGTTGCTATAACGTGCAAACCAACACCGTCAAAGAACGGGGTCAGTTTCTGTGCGAGGAACGACTCACCTATTGCGCCAAGGCCAATGCCGGCCATAGTGATTGCAAGCTGAATTCCTGCAATGTACGCCGGCATCTTGTCGAGCGCCAAGACCGCCGAGTTGGCGGCGCGGTTTCCCCTGGAAGCCAGGCCAGCGATTCTGCTCCGGCGCGCACCAACGAGCGCATACTCAGACGCGACGAAAAAGGCATTGATTGCAATGAGCGACGCGATTGCGATCCAGCGCCAACTGTCGCTATCCATCATGAAGGCACACAGTCGAGCTGTTACGCTTCGGCATCGACAGGCTCCTCCTTACCTGAAATGCTGCTCTTATAAAGCGCGTCGAAAACAGCATTAAGAATCATGCCCTGTTCTCCTGGAACAGGTGAAGGCTTTCCTTCAAGAATCGCATCAACGAAGGCCACAACTTCCTCTGTATGCATCGATTTGACTTGCGGTATGTTCGCGGGAGTCATGTCGAAAAGTTGCTTATCTCTCTCTGTGTAAATCGAAACAGGCTTTGCGTTTCCTCCGGATAAATCGATGAACGCGCCAGACTCGTCGCCAAACAGCTGGCTCGTCCACGTTTCCTTTTCTAAGTTCGCCATGAAGCTCGACTCCAAGGATACCGTTGCGCCGCCTTCGAACCGGATTAACCCAACCGCGAAGTCTTCGACTGTAAACTTGTCTCGATCATAGTCGCCCCACGCGTTCCAGTACTTTGGATTGCGACCCATTGCTTGATAAGTCTTTCCACTCACGCTAACGGGCTTTGGATAACCCATCAGAAATAACGTGAAGTCCAGAATGTGAACGCCGATGTCAATGAGCGGACCGCCGCCTTGTTGCTCTTTGTCGATGAAGACTCCCCATCCAGGGACTCCTCTCCTTCGAAGCGCCTGCGCACGCGTAATAGATGTTTCCCATTGCACCGCTGTCGATGTACTTCTTCATGGTGCGCGCGATTCCAGAGAATCTCCACTGTAACGCGATCTGCAAGAATCTTTCCGCTTTGCCTTTGTGCTTGAATCATTTCGCGGCACTCAGGCGTTCATCGCCATCGGCTTCTCACAGAGAACGTGCTTGCCGCAGATCAGTGCGTCAATAGTAGGTTGCTTATGATGAGCGTTTGGCGTCGCGATACTGACTGCATCGATTTCTTTGATTGCAAGCAACTCACGGTAATCCGAAAACACCTGCGCAACATCGAATTTGTCTGCAGCTTGCTTTGCGGTTTCAAGATTCGTGTCTGCAATTGCCACAATCTGGCAGCGGTCAGGCATCGATGCGTATCCAGGCATGTGGCAACCTTGCGCAATTCCACCGCTTCCAATGATGCCGATCTTAAGCTTGCTCATGTTCCGGATGTTTTCAGGAATGCAATCAAGCGGCTGTTGTTGCCCAAAGCTGAAGCTACATGGGCGTCGCAGCGCCTATAGCGGGCTGTTCTATAACCGCATCCACGCGACCGCTACAGTAGGCAATCGCATAACCAAACGGCTTGATCGCAACGGGATCTTTGAGAAGCCAGGTTCGATCTGCGTCTCGAATCTCCTCGAGCTTCTTGCCTGCGATGCCCTGGTTGTAATGGATCAAGGTCTTACCGTTGTGACTGACCCACAGTTCTTCAAACCCGCTGATATGCCCGAATTCGGGTCTTAGCGTGTCGCGCAGTCTAAAACTGTCTGCACCTTCAGGAAACGTCCCATGTTTTTCGACGTACTTGAGAATGACTTCGGCGGCAGCCACAAGCCGTGACTTCGCACCGTCGATTCCTTGGTCGGTAATCGGGTCTTGCTTGAGGGTCTGCCCTGGTGGCGTCTTCTTCTCAGGTTTGGCATCGCCGCATCCTACGGCAAGAATCGAACTCAAGGCCAGAAGGAGAAGTAGGTATTTCATGCTTCAGTTTCCTCTAAGGATTCTGACTCAACAGACTTGATTCCTGCTTTCTGGCGTCTCGCCAGGATGGTGCCGCCGATAATGATCGACGCCGTTACCAGCCAAAACACCACCGGGTTCATTTCTGCAATGTGAACTGGGAACTCAGGAAAATTCGCGCCAAACGTGTGCCCTGAAAGCATGAAAAGCTTTATCGCAATCCAGCCGACGAGCACGTAAGCCATGTGCTCGAGCCCGGGCATCCTGTCGAGCAACTTGACCAGCCACACAGCTGCGAACCTGAGCAAAACCACTCCTATGAGTGCTCCAGTTATGATGACCCAGAAGACTTTAGTCACGGAGACAGCGACAAGGACGCTGTCTATGGCAAAGGCGAGGTCAGTCAGTTCAACAACGGCTACTGTCGGCCAGAACCCCAACTCTTTGACCTTTGGCTTGCCATGCACTTGGTTGCCTGGACGCTTGAGCCAAAAGTGCTTGATCGGCAAGTAGGCCAAATACAGTGCGCCGATGAGCTGGAGGTACCAGAATTTGATGATTTGGGTGGCGAGCAGGATAGCCGCGAAACGAAGGACAAACGCACCGCCGAGCCCGTACAGCAGCGCCTTTTGCCTTTGATCGGCTGGGAGGTGCTTGACGAGGAGCGCGATGACAAGCGCATTGTCCGCTGACAGCAACCCTTCGAGAAGGATGAGAAGTCCGATCGTCGGGACGAAGTGAAAAAATGAATCTGCGATCGGCATCAAAGGTCAGCGGGTCTTGACATTGCCTGGAATAATACTCTGTAGGAGATTAGTCCATGCCGATTTACGCCTACGAATGCAACGTTTGCGCAAGGGTCTTCGAGGTCGAGCAACGAATTGTGGAAGATCCTCTAAAGGATTGCCCCCATTGTGATGGGGCCTCAAGCCTGAAGAGGCTGGTTCAGCCAATTGCGGTGCTCTTCAAGGGTTCCGGCTTTCACATCAACGATTATGGGCCTAAGGCGGCGGAGCAAAAGTCGGCAGAGGGTTGCGCCGGGACTCCAGCCTCATGCCCAGCGTGCGGTCCAACTACCGAGGGCAGTTAGCGCTCCAACTGGCTGAGGAGCCTTTTCGCGCTCTCAGCATACTGGCCGGTCGGTTGCTTTGCAAGATACTCTCTGAGCGCCGACGCTGCTCTCGCGATTTGGCCCGTTCGTGCCAAAAGCGAGCCGAGATGGAACCAACTGCCGGGCGGGCAACCTTCGACTCTCGTAGCCTTCTCATATGCTTCGATCGCTTCAGAGTTTCGATTTAGCGCATAGTAAGCGGCTGCGGCGTTCGAGAAATAGAGCCCTGCGCCGCTGGCATTCAAGGCAGCTGCCCGCTCGTACATTGCTACTGCGTCCTCAAATCGCTTCATCCGGTAGTAAGTGCTGCCAAGGTTATTCCAATAGCTGGACTCTTCCGGATCGAACCGGACTGCCATCCTTCCGCAGAATACGGCGTCTTCAAGCCTGCCAAGCCCCACGTAGCATAGTGCCATTGCGCCCCATGTCGGTGACTGGGCCGTGTCGAACGTCAATGACAGGGTCAACTGGGAAATTGCTTCGGCGTACTCGCCTGCCTGAAGCAGTTGAGATCCTCGGGTGTAAGTTGTCTCCGCGCCCTTGGAGCGAGCCTCCAAGTCCATCGTCTGTGGGTAGTAAAGCGTTACATCGTTCCTTCCCGACTCAACTCTCATTCGCGGAATGTCGAACACCTGCCTGCCGACTTTGATGGTGACCGCAACGTCCCCAGGGGCGATCCCAGTCAGCATGAACTCGCCATTCTGAGTCAATTTCGCTTCAAACTTATTCTGCGCTGCGTCGACGACAGTTAACGAGGCAGGGCCCGTCAATTCGGACTGAAACACGACCGAACCAGAGATGTCTGCGCCGACGGCAAGCGTCGTTGTGGCGAGGACTCCTCCTAACACAAAAGAAACTCCCTTCAAATTCATATGCATCCTCAGTTACTGACCACCAAACAGCCCGATTGGTTCGGCCTGGCGGCGGTGTCTGCGTGTAGAATAGCACTTATGCTGGCTCGTTTAACCCTCGTATTTGTTGCGGGGGTGTTCTGTTTCTGGGGTTGTGGAAAGGAGCCCGTCCAGGTAGGAGGGGAGCTCCCAGATAAGGTTTACACAAGGATCGTTTCGCTTAGTCCAAGCACAACCGAGATTCTTGCCCTGCTCAACCAAGAGCCAAAGATTATTGGAAGGACCGCCTCGTGCGACTCGCCAGAGACGATTCGCGACCGGCCAATCGTTGCAAATCCAACTCCGAATCTGGAGCTGATCATCGCATTGCAGCCGGAGCTTGTCATTTACGATGGGAACCTATTCAAAGAGGACAACCCTGTTCTCGTAAAGCTGCGTGAAGCACGAATCGAGGTGAAGCCGCTGACGATCAACTCAGTCGAGGATTGGAAAAACGCGGTGATTGAACTTGGGAATCAATTGATGGCTCAGATGGCGGCAAGTAAAGAAATCGACAAGCTGAATGCTGCGCTGAGCAAAGGGCGACTCGAGCCGCAGCCTCGCGTGCTGATTGTGATGGGCGGGGCGCAACCCATGGCAGCCGGCGTAAACTCCTTCCAGGCTGACGTAGCACGATCCGCCGGAGCCATTGCTGTTGGCCCAGAAGCCTCAATTTTCGTTCCGATCAACTTGGAACAAGTAACATCCTGGAATCCAGACTTTGTGTTCGTACCTGACTCACCGGAGACCTACCTGAACATTCCGGCATGGGCCGCAACGAATGCAGGCAAGCGAGGTCGAATACTACGTGCCAACCCAAACATGCTCCTGCGTCCAGGCGCAAGAGTTCCGGACTTGATTTCATCGATGCATGACACGATGCGCGGAGAGCTTGCTCGCGACGCAAACTAACAAGGAGAGAAGTACCAGGATGGACAGAGCCGAGATCGGCGTATTTGGTGGCTCCGGTTTTTATTCGCTGCTGGAGCATGTGCGAGAAGTAAAGGTGGACACACCCTACGGTCCGCCTAGCGACTCGGTGTTTCTGGCCGAAGTCGCCGGCCGTAAGGTTGCTTTTTTGCCGAGGCACGGCAGGCATCATACAATTCCGCCGCATAAGCTCAATTATCGTGCAAACGTTTGGGCATTTCGTTCGCTCGGCGTTAAGGCGGTAATCAGTCCATGTGCGGCAGGAAGTCTGCAGGCGCATGTCGAGCCGGGGAGCTTCGTTGTTTGCGATCAGTTTGTTGATCGAACGCGTGGCCGCGCGGACACATTTTTCGATGGACCAATCGTTACGCACATCAGCCCTGCTGAATTATATGATCCGGTGCTCCGAAGAGTCGCTATCGACTGCATTCGAGCGAATGGCATTCCAGTTCATGAAACGGGAACGGTCGTTGTGATTCAGGGCCCACGTTTCAGCACGAAGTCAGAGAGCCGCTGGTTTCATGAGCAGGGTTGGGAAGTGATCAATATGACTCAGTATCCGGAAGCTTATTTGTGCCGAGAGCTTGGGATGGCTGTCGTGAATATTTCGCTGATCACCGATTACGACAGCGGCGTTCATTCGGGAACGGAGCCGGTCAGCGCACATGAGGTGCTAAGAGTTTTTCAAGAGAATGCTGTCCGAATTCGCAAAGTGGTTCTGGACATGATCGAACAGATTCCTGCGGACCTCGAAGCGTTGGGAGCATTCCAGTCACTTGCGTTCAGTCGAGGAGACGGCCACGCAGCATCCGAAGAGGACATTCGGCTCTTCGAAACTCGTTTCATTTGGTAAAGCAATGATAACAGCGACGATATTGGCAGCGGCAAACATTGGCGTTTCCTATCAAACGCCATTCGATGACCATAATTGGTTCAGTTTGGGTGAGACGATTGCATTCGGCCAGCGAGATTTCGATGGCCGTCGCTTTCAGGAGATGCGAGTTCCCATTCGTTTTCCAAAACAGCTCATTCCTACTCCGACGGACTTCGATCCTCACATTAGGTGGGACCGTTTCAAGATCAAAATCAACGAATGGGGCAACATCGGAAGACTGTATGAGGCAACAGGCGGATGGGACGAATTTCGAGAACGATGGGAGCGCGCTCAGGACCGAATCGCGCAAGGCGAATCGACCGAATGGCGAATACGCGCGCAGATCTTTCGAAGGACAGATGTTCTCTACACAGGCAAAGACAATGTGGTCGTTCCTCAACGAGGCTACATCAGTTTGCAGGACATACAATTCATCACGCAAACATTCGCTCGATTCGAGGCGTTGGTCGAAGCGTTCACCGACGGTGCGGTCGATGTCATATTGACCTATGGAGTCGAAGAAGAGCCGATCTTTGGGAGCTACAAGGATGACGAACTATGGTCGTTCCATCCGTTTGATGCCGCAGAAAACTACTTGCGATGCAGATTCAATTATTCTGACTACGACGCTGTTCTCTATTTCTATCATCCTGGACTGACGAACAGCTACAGCTTTGGCGGAACCATTGGTAGGTCGAACAATGCAACTCTGTCCTATGTGATCCTTGCAAACGGGCGCGAGAAAGGCACCCGAGTTGGTCACACCGAAGCGCTCATTCATGAATGGCTCCATCAAATTGAAAACACTTGGACGCGATTCGGGTACGGAACTATGGATGGGGCTGCTCTACCCAATTTGCATGCCGCCGAACAGAACGGCTATCGTGTCGACACGGTCGGATATACGGGTTGGTTCGCATGGATTCGCGACTTCATGACACACAACGTGCGACAAGGCATGTGGGAGAAGATGACGAACCGCTCTGACCCCGATTGGGATGAAGCGTTTCGCACGACACGTCGATCTGATGGAAGTCTTTTTGCTTGGCCGCAAGTTTCGCGGGACCCTTGGCGAATGCTGCCATTTGTTACAGCAGAGGATTTGGCAAAGCGTATCGGCGCAAACTCGGTTGAAATCAAATCGGGGGCGAGCCAATTGCTTTTCTTGCCAATTGGAGGGAACATCAGGACTCCCGTTCTTCCTGCAATCTCAGACAGCGATTTCTCGCTCAATAATCAGCTGAGTTTTGATAAAGAAGCGATGGCGAGAATTGGGTACGCGGATCGCGACTTGGTTTTCGTTCGCTTTGACGCTGCAGATTTTGTTCTTTCGAATCTGGGCGAAGCGAACGAAGCGAATGTTCTTGGTTACATGGGAATCGACGGAAAGTTCGTTGTGGTAGCCGATGTTAAGCTCGATAACGATTCGACGGCGGAAATAAATGTACTGAAGCTTGGCGCGCAAGGTGCGAGAAGCGTCATCAAGGGCGGTGGCGATGTCTTCAGGGACATTCAGCCAGCCATAACCATATTGTCTGAAAGAGCGGACGCCAACTTTGTGGTTACTGATTGGAGTGGTGTTCAGATAGGTGTAGGTGCAAATGGCGTGCTTCAACTTGGCAGGGAGACAGTAGGTGTACTGGTGCTAAAAGCAACTGCTTCATTGCCAGACGGTAGCCGAACGGAAAGGCCGTTTGTAATCCGGCGAAACGATCCGATCGCCGCAAAGTTTAGCGCCGTTGGCACGGCGAGAATGTCAGGCTCTCAATTGCCCATCGAAATGCGATTGTCGAACTTGGGAGCTGCTCGGTCCGCGAACATCGTTGCCACTTTGCCGACAGGCTGGGAAATTGAGGGTTTCCCAGATCGAGTCCAATTGGCCGATTACGAGTCAAGGACATTTGTAGGCACCTTGAAGGCTTCCGCAAATGCAGTCGACGGTGCAATTACAATTGCATTTGACGTTTCTGCTTCGGACTACACCGGCCCAGTAAAGACAGAAAGACTCCGTGTTGTGCGCACAGCCAATGCTACTTTGGAGCACGCGACATTCGAGTTGACAACTCGGCCGGGCGCAGGCACAGATGGTTGGGCGACTCCCAGGCCAGACAATGGAGGTTGGACAGTCCGCGCCCGCGACGGAGGATTCAAAGGTCAAGGTCTGCATATTTCAGACAGCGGTGGCACAAGATGGGGAAGGGTCAACGCATTCGGTGGTTACACGGAAGAAGGCGAACCTGATCCGAATTGGATGGGCTATGACGCTGCGGACTATCCGTATCTCGATTTCTATTTGAAAACAGAATATGAAGACAATCTGGGGCTTGTCGTTACACTTGCGGACGGTCGAAGATTTACGATCATGCTCGCAGGCCCCTACAAAGAGCAATGGGGCGGAAGCATCGAACTAAGTCGGGCGAAATTCATTCCGAATGGGGAGTGGCAGCGAATCGTTTACGATCTTCATTCGGAATTGCAGAAGGCTGCTGGTCCGGGGAGGCACGTCGTTGTCGACATCGGATTCGGCGACACGAGGCAGTTTTCGAGCAATCAGCAACTGGACGAAGATGTTCGCACGCACTATGTCGACGAGTGGCGAATCACACGTGATGCGAATCCTTCAGACAACACGACGAAGGAAGATCCCGATTCAGAGATCAAGCCTGGCGCCGATCCGAAATCAGCAAATGCATGGCACCGCGCACGTGCGGCCGCCGGACTTCGTGATAGCTCCAGTCCGGAGGAACGAGCGGCGATTCGTACCTTACTAAATGATCCAGATCCAATCGTGAGAATTAACGCTGCTGCGGCATTTGCGCGCGTCCGTGACGAACAATCGCTTGCTGCGCTATCTGAGACAGCACGCCTTGATCCAGATCAACGTGCAGGCAGATACGCCGTGCAAGCATTGGAATTGATCGGAACTCCAGAAGCTTTCAAAGAACTGGAAGCAGCTGCGAAGATGCAAAGGTTCGAAGAGTACGTCAAAGCAGAAGCTGCGTTGGCACTGTCGAGAACGGGTAATCCGGAGTACATCACGACGATTGGCAACCTGTATGCGTCGAATTCCTGGATGGTGAGGGCGAAAGCAGCAAGGGCTCTTGGCAGCATCCGGACCGATGAAGCGCAGAGGCGCGCGCTCGTGTTCCTTTTGGAAGAGGATCCGATGGTGCGATTGCAGGTCAGCCTTATTGCCAATGTCGATGTCGATCCTGTTGGAAGGCGAATGGAATGGGCAAGCGTTAACGACGATTCGAATGTCGTGCGCGCATATTCATTTGCTGCACTGGCGCGATCGTATGACCCTGCAATGAGAAGGCTTGGATATGCTGGCCTTGCTGACGAGGATCCGGAGCTACGGAGAATACTCATTCATGAAATCGGCATGGACGGTAAAGAGCATCATTTGCCGCATTTGGCTCCAATGCTCAACGATTCGAATCCAGATGTGCGGGCTGAGGCCGTCCAAACTATGTTGCGAATTCCAGGTGAAAGAAGTTGGACAGACTTTCAGTCTCTCGAATCTGAAAACTATGAGCAGGTTCTTTTGCCGTTGCTTCGGGCTTACGAAGCGGGGAAGATAACAATGCCGAGCGATATGCTAGCGCGCCTCAGGTCCCATCGAAATGCGGAAGTGAGGGCGCTTGCAGGTAGGCTACAGGGCAGTCGATAATCATGACAATCCATTTAGGTTCTGACCACGCCGGATTCGCCTTGCGGAGAATCCTCGCGAATTACTTGATCGACCAAGGCCATGCGGTCGCTGAATCCGGGCCGACGGACGAAAGCGCCTTCGATTATCCGCTCGCGGCTGCCGAGGTGGCGAAGCGGGTGGTGAAGGGCGAAGCAGACATGGGCGTTCTGATTTGCGGAACGGGCATAGGCATGGCAATCGCCGCTAATCGATTCGCGGGTGTCCGGGCGGCGAACTGCTGGAATGAAGAGTCTGCGAAGCTGGCGAGAGAGCACAATCACGCTAACGTCCTTTGCCTGGGTGCGCGCATGATAGCTCCAGATCAGGCGCTGAGCATCCTGAAAGTGTTTCTAGCTGAAGCACCGAGCCAAGAGGCTCGGCACCTTCGCCGAGTACAGAAACTCGACGAAATCGGCGAATGCGCAGGGGCGCCACCCGCGTATTGTAAGTAGCAGATGAAGTCGCACGGCAAGTGGATCTGGGTTGGCGCGGCATTGGCCGTCGTAGCCACCGGGGCAACCTGGGGCTACGTCGCCAGATCGAAATACGACCACCGAAAGGGGTTTCCGCTTCTCAACGAGATCTACGCGACGAATCCGGCGGAAGTCAGAGATGACGGCAGAGTTCTCATGGGCGGCCGGTCGCCAGCCGAGTATTTCGACCATGTGCTGTTGTTGCTCAAAGAACAATTCGTAGACCCCATTCGGGACGAGACGCCGTTGGCACACGGAGCCGTCACAAGCATGCTCCAATCGCTCCGGGACCCAGGTTCGCGCTTCTATACCGCAGAAGGCTGGAAGCGGCACTTGGCAGAGATGGAAGGCGAATATGAGGGCCTCGGCGCAAGCATGGTGATCTTGTGGAAGGGAGAAGATGCGGACACCCAACTTCCTTTGACCATTGTCTCCGTCTTTGAGGGAGGGCCGGCAGACAAGGCCGGAATCAAAGCAGGCGACGTCATTGAAGAGGTCGATGGCCGCTGGGTCGCGAGTCGTTCGCTCTTTCGTGAGTTGGCGGTCGCCGGTGAGAAAAGACGAAATGGGGAGATAACGGAAGAAGAGTATCAAAAGGAGTTCGAGCGGTTACGTGACAAGTCGCTCAATGCCATTTCCATTAACCGTGCTATCGAGATTCTTGAGAAGCCAAGCGACGAACCAATCAAGCTAACGGTCATGCGAAATGGAAAGCCCGTTAAAACAGACGTAAGACTCGATTCAGGGCAGTTCGAACCGATCAGCAAGGAAGGCGAAGTGATTCGTATCCGTTCGTTCGGGCATGGCGTCGATGTGAAACTCGCTGACTTGATCGGTTCGTCCGAGTCGGTAACTATCGACATCAGAAACAACTTCGGCGGATCTTTCGAAGTAATGGAACGATGCTTGGCGTTGCTAATTCCAAAAGGCGAATATGCTAAGTTGCTTACGAAAAGAAGCAAAGAACCAGCGCCCTTATCGCTAAGCACAGGAGCAGAAAAGATTCGCCAGATCACAGTTGTCGTTGACAAAGGAACCGCCCGTGAGGCCGAAGTGTTCGCTGCAGCATTGCGAGACCGAGCAAAAGCGAAAGTGTTAGGAGGCGAGACCGCAGCTTTAGGGATTCTGTGCGACAGATTCACACTTGCCGATTCAAGCGGGTATACGATTACTCGCGGACGGTTCGCTGACTTGTCAGGAACTCTTCTTTACTCGATGCAATCCGATTCTGCCGCAAAGAGCGAAGACGCAAAGAAAGTGGCTGGAGGTGCATCGCAATGAGCATCTTCACGAAACTGATCATCGGTATCGGGTTGTTCGTCGTGACGTTTGTCGGCGGATATAGCCTTCGTGACATCGCCGCAGGAAAACCGCCGGAACTCAAGTCGATACCGTTTGCACTTGGGCTGCGTGCAGAACAAAAAAGCACCTTGGATGCTACGCGCACGTTCGCACAAGTGCTCGCAAATCTTGAATTGAAGTTTGTCGGAGAGATCGACAGGCAAGAATTGACCTACACTGCAATTCAAGGGATGATGGACGCATTAAAAGACCCTTACACGGCAATAATGGCTCCTGAAGAAGCGAAGATATTCGACGAGCGGAGTAGGGGCAAGTTTGTCGGATCGGGCGGAATCGGAGCGGAACTCAGTCCCGATCCAATGGGTGCACGAATTAGGCGCGTTTTCAAGAATGGCCCAGCGGCGCTTTCGGCGTTGCGTCCTGACGATGTGATCGTAGCTGTGAATGGCAAACAGATCATGGGTTCAGAAATCGAAAACGTTGTTGATCAAATTAGAGGAGAAGAAGGAACGACCGTTCGATTGACAATCTATAGAGACTCCACAAAGCAGACTTTCGACAAAGTCATGGAGCGTCGCAAAGTCCAAATACAAGATGTTTACAGCGAGCTACTTTCAGGAGACTACGTAGGTGGAACGAAAATTGGAAGGCTCGAAGTGCGCTCTTTCAGTGAGACAATCGTCGATCAATTCGACGAAGAATTGGCATTCTTGGAGAAAGCGGGAATTGCAGGCCTTATCATCGACCTTCGAGGTAACCCTGGAGGACTGATGGGGGCTGCAATCGACATGGCATCGAGGTTCGTCGATGGAAGACTGATCGTCAGTATGCGACGCAAGAGCGGCCATGCAGAACGCTTCTACGCCCGAAGCGGCCTATCTCAAAGGAAGGCATACCCAATTGTGATTCTTGTTGATGAGTCAACCGCAAGCGCCGCAGAAATATTTGCAGGAGCATTGCGCGACTATCGAATTGCAACGATCGTCGGCGAGCACACCTACGGCAAAGCTGCAGTTCAGAATGTAGTAACGCTTATTGACGGCGCACAGGCAAAAATCACAATTGCTCGATACTATCTGCCCAATGGAGACTTGATTCAGAGAATAGAGGACGAAAATGGCGAATATGCCCTCGGTGGCATCAAACCCGCTGTCGATGTTACACTCGATCGAGGAGTCACTCCAGGCGATCCAGTAAAAGACAATCAACTTCGCCGCGCTGCGGAAATCATACTCGACAAGATTCAATAGTGATAAGAGCAGGAATCTGCTCGAAATTGTGCGAACAAGGAAGAGAAGCATGCTCATCTCCTCAATAATTCTTGCGTCTGTGTTGGTTCAAGGAGCCTCGACAGAAATCGTCTTGTATCGAGGGGCTTCGTTGCTCAACGATCCACACACTCGCTACTGGTCAGCAGAGGATACAACGCTCGTTCGTGAGAATCCAGAGCGATCAAGTGGGCAGAGCAGAGTCATCGCTGCGAGTCGATCCAAGCGAACGTTGATTCGCTTTGGAGACTTGAGGCGGGCGATTCCACCCAATTCTCGGATCGTGTCTGCACGCCTCGTTCTTTCCGTCGAGCTTGCCGCAGGCTCGGGTGAAGCGACACTTTCCAGATTCGGCGCCCGCTGGAACGAAGGTGGGGGTGCGGGAGAGAATCAACCCATACCACCCGACTACAGCACATCTTGGAGCTTTCAGTTTTTTGCAACTGACAACCGAGCAAAACGATGGCAAGGCGGCGGACTTCAGCACGTTGCGGTCACTCCTAGTTCAAAAGCCGCTTTCAATTCCGCGTCGACAGAGATTGTCTTCGACGGGCTTGAACGCGACGTGCAAGAGTTCTATGACAAGTGGTACGAAAACCATGGATGGTCGATCGACGCAAATGTCGAAATCAACTTCGAATCAGCGCAGTCAGATGGGAATCCGCCACGACTTGAGATCTCATACGCGCCGGTTGCTGAACGCACAGGGCCTGACCTGAGCGTTGTTTCGATTGAACGAACGCCTGAGTACGAGCGATACGACAACCGTGGTGACGCCTATGTTCGCATGGAAGTCGACGGGCACGAATCAGGTGTGATGGCAAATCCGGGGGGTGCGTCGACTCAAAAGTGGCCGAGAGATGGAGAAGAAGTTACATACACAGCAGTCATCAAGAATGTCGGTTCCCAGCGAGCAGAAGGATTTACATTTGAATGGAAGGTCAACGACGAAGTTCGTCAAAAGGGGGAACACGGAGGAGCGCTCGATCCTGGTGCTACAACAAGAATTCAATTCAAGACTCAGTTTAGAAACGACCATCTCGATCATCGAACGCAGCCGATCGGAATCCTTATAAAACCGAAGGCAGACGTCTTTCCTGGAAACGATTATTTGGAGATTCAAGCGAATGCGCTCAATTTGGGCATCTGGGTCGATGAAAGCTTCCACGAAATGTTCTCGAAGCAAGTCAATGGCGCAGGAACGCGCAGCTTCGAAGACTGGATTCAATGGCAATTTAGAATTTGGAACGAAGTGTTTCTTAAGCACAGTCGGTTCAGCTTTGCACAAGATGGCTGTCGGGAACGAATGCGCATTGGCAGAATCACCATCGTGCCGAACGGAACTTTGAAGGGCGGTGCTCACATTCCCAACGACACGCCCACGCTGATCTATGACGGTGAATGGGGATTCGATGGAAGTTTTGGCGATGCATCGGGATACATCGATGCAGTCCGACGAGTTGCGGACCGCGCGCTTATCCACGAGATGAGCCATCAAGTCGGACTGATCGACTTGTATTGGATGAATGTCGACCCAAGCTTGCCAAACGGCGAGGGTGGAAAAGTGAAGCTTGTGTTCAACGACAGTGTTGTGACACGCGGAAAATTCGATCCATTCGCAGGACTGATGGGGGGAGGTGATACCAGAAACGAAACCTTCATTCCTCCTCAATTGCCCATTCCGCAGCGAGAAATCGACAGCCCAATCTACAAGAGCTACCTCTTCCGACCCACCGACCTCTATGCGCTCACCGATGTGGGCGCGCTCAACGCCAATTTAGGCTATCGACGAGGATTCTACGGCGAGTTCATGTACTCAATGCCGCGCGTCGTTCTTGTAACTGCTTCCGACCTCTTTGGAATTCCTGTCACGAGCGGTACGTTGTCTTTCTATCAGATGAAGAACGGCGCGATTCCAAACGAGCCGCCAGTATTTCAACTGCAGATTTCGGGTGGTAGCGCGATATTGCCCAATCGGACCACAGGGTTAGAAGAATCATTCACAACATTGACAGGACACACGCTTGCGCCGAATCCTTTCGGAAGAATTGATGTCGTTGGCACGAATGGGGTCTTTTTGGTTCGGCTGGACACCTTCGGGCAAACAGAATGGACTTGGCTCAAGGCATGGCAGCTTGTCGACGCCTACTTTCGTGGTGCTCGAACAGGGGCGTTCGTTTACAATCTCGAATTCAATGTTGCGCCGCGACCGATCCGATTTGGCAACTTAGCGCTAAACCGTGTCGTAACTGACAGTCGCGAATCTCCACCTGAGGGCCTTAGGCGACTGGTGGATGGCGATGCTGAGACTATCTATGAATTGGGCGGCAATGAAGGCGATTGGTTTGAGATCGACATTGGCCGCGATCGTCCGATTGGGGAAGTGCGATTCATTTTGCGCGGTGATGCGAACGCGATGTGGAATCAGTTCGACATCATGGTCTACAGCACGGGTCAACGCGCAAACGAAGCGAGACTGTTTGCACGCGAACTGAATTGGAGACAAGCCGTTCCTTCGATGCGCGATATCGACCCGAAGGACTTTGACAAGATTTCAGTCGCATATCGAGGAAGGCCGCAGACGGCTCGATTCATTCGCTTTGTGAACAAGTCGACTGGCGGAGGGCGGCTTGCTGGAATTGAAGTTCGAGAGACGGATCCGCCGCGCTAATTCTCAGTGCGCGGTGAACGTTCCATGAGCTCTGTGACTGCTTCGAGCGGCTTGCATTCACCTTTCACAACGCGATAGATCGCCCGCATTAAAGGTACATCTGTATTCGATCGGTCGGCCAACGTAACGGCAGCTTCGCTTGTCGGCACTCCTTCCGCAACCTGGCCGATCTCGCTTAGTGCGAAGTCTAATCCGACACCGCTGCCTAACAAGCTGCCGACGCGGTAATTGCGACTAAGTTTGCTGACGGCGGTCGCGATTAGATCACCGACACCGCTTAAACCCATAAAAGTTAGCGGATCAGCACCATATTTGCTGCCCAGTTCAGACATCTCACGAAGGCCTCGCGCAAGCAACGCAGCTTTGGTGTTGTCACCAAAGCCCAATCCATCGCTCATCCCGGCGCCAAGAGCTAACACATTCTTGAGCGCCCCGCCGAGTTCTACGCCGACAAGGTCAGTACTGGTGTAAATGCGAAACGCTCGCGACATGAATCTCTCTCGCACCCAATCAGCGAGGGCAGGATCCTTTGATGCGACAACGGTCGCTGTCGGTATTCCTCTTGCGATTTCAACGGCCAAATTCGGGCCGCTTAGGACGGACACCTGTGAATTTGGCCTCATATGAAGCACCACTTCACTCATTCTCATTGCGGTTCCTGGCTCGAGTCCTTTCGCAGCGATGACAACTTTCGATCCGTCCGGAATGAATTCGGTCACTGCACGCAGCGCGGAGCTTGGAACTGCAAGAACGAAGAAGTCAGAATTCGTTGGTGGAATTGCCGAAGCTTTGATCCCTGCTGGAAGTTCGATGCCCGGCAAGTATCGTCTGTTCTCCCTATCTGAATCGAGAGCCTGCAGGTCCAGTTGGTCTCGGCCCCAAAGGCACACGTCGATTCCATTTCGGGCTAACAGGACGGCCAGGGCCGTGCCCCAACTGCCAGAACCCATGACTGCGGCGCGAATCACGCGCGAGAATCTACCTCGCTTGCGATCGATAGGGTACATTGCAGGGGTCGGCGTCGTTCGCCGCTCCCCTAAAAAAATGCCCTACGTCATCACAGAACCTTGCATTGGCGTTAAGGACAAATCATGCGTAACGGTTTGTCCAGTCGACTGCATTTACGAGGGTGAGGACATGCTCTTCATCAATCCTGACGAATGCATCGACTGCGGATTGTGTGAGCCAGAGTGTCCTGTTACCGCGATCTTCGTGGATACGGACGTGCCGAGCAATTGGAAGGATTACATCGAAAAGAACGCAGTCGAAGGGCGGCGGATTTCGCAAGAAAAGAAAGGTTAGTCTTTCAAGTAAGCTTCAGCGAGAACGACCGCCGTGTGTTTCACTTGAATCGCTGATCGATGCTCTTTTGCTGCTTGTGCGATCCATGCAAGACAGCCTGGGTTGCCAGTCGCGACAACATCAGGTTTCGCCTCTTCTATGAAATTCCATTTTCGTTCGAGCAGCTCTCGTGCGAGTTTTGGCTGTGTCAGATTGTAAACTCCTGCGCTTCCGCAGCACCGATCGGCTTCTTCGAGTTCTATCAAATCTATGCCCGGAAGTAATGCAAGCAACTCGCGCGGCTGGGATCGAACGCCTTGGCCATGCGCCAGGTGGCAGGCGTCGTGATAGGCAACTCGCATGGGCGTGCTTGCCTTTGGTGGAACGAAGCCGGATTCGTAAAGGAATTCGCTGATGTCCTTAACTCGATTTGCGAACCGCACGGCTTTTTCTGCATAGTGCCTGTCGTTTTCAAGCAGATGTCCATACTCTTTCATCGCGCTGCCGCACCCTGCGGAGTTGGTGATGACTGGAATATCCTTTGGCATTGAATCGATCAGCGACCGGGCGAGCTTCCTTCCTTCGTCGGCAAGTCCGACGTGTGTGGCAAGCGCACCGCAGCAGCCCGCACTTCTTGAAATAATCACCTCGCATCGATGTCGGCGCAAGAGATCGACAGTTGCAGCGTTTGTTGTTTTGAACAGCGCTCGCATCGCACAGCCCTGGAGAAAGTAGACTTGTCTTGTCGGTTTTGGATACTCCGACTGCGGCCACTTTCCCGTCTCTGGTATCGGGAGAGTCGCTTCTTGTTCATCGCTTGACAAGTGGCGAGACAAAGCGAATGGCGTTTTCTTAATGCCGAGTTTTAGCGCGACGGCAGTCTGCATTCGCAAACGATTTGGCCGCGTCAGAGTTTTGATTAATGTCTTTCTCGCCCACCTTTGTTTCCATGTTCTGAGCCTCTTGGATTCGAGCGACTCTCTGGCCATTTCGAGAATGGAGCCGTATTGCACTCCGCTTGGACATGCCGTTTCGCATGCCCTGCACCCAAGGCAAGAGTCGAGATGCGCCTGGACTTCTTCGGACCACCCGATCTGGTTCTCGATGGCGCTTCGGACCAGATAGATTCGGCCTCGCGGAGACTCGGTTTCTTGACCTGTGAGTACAAATGTTGGGCACGCTTCCAAACAGAATCCGCATCGTATGCACTTGACAGTGCGATCGTATAGGTCATTCCTCATAGCAGTCCATCCAGTTTGCCGGGGTTAAGCAAGTTTTGCGGATCCAAGTTGCGTTTCAAATTCGACATCCAATCGAGGTTCGCCTTTGCAGGGAGCCAGTTTTTGTCGCCAAGACCTGCGAACATCGCCCAACCGCCTTCAGGAGCGTCGACTTTTGTGCGTGTAGGAGCCCATATGGTTCCGGTTACTATATCGATCACGTGACGGTCTGGAAATGTGGACTGAGCATACGTAAGCGCATCTGCGATTGGCGCTCGCGCAATGGCGAGTGGAGGAACGCCATCCCAATCTCCAGCCATGATTAGATTGGATTCGGGGGTACTGGAAGGTTTTGCGTAGACTCGAAGGACGACTTCTGTGATCAATCCAAGCGTGCCCCACGCTCCAATGAATGCCTTCTGCGCGTCGTATCCGGCAACGTTCTTGACTGCTTTGCTGCCGCATTTGGCGATTTCTCCATTTGCACGAACGATTGTCAATCCAAGTACCCAATAGCGAACCCCTCGCGTCCAAGAGTCCCAGCGCGTCGGCAGATTGGCCGACACCAAGCCTCCGACAGTTCCAGGAAAGCCAGCGGTCACTGCGTCGAGTGGAGACTTTGTTGGAGGTATCGGCAGCCATTGGTTATGTTCATCGAGTTCAGCTTGCAGGTCAGCGAGCGGAGTTCCGGCACGAACGACCGCGACGAGATCTTGAGGCGAATGCTCGACGATCCCTGTCATGTTTTGCATGGATAACACAGTTGATGATTCGACTGGCGAGCCGAAGTCGCGCTTTGTATCCATGCCAACGATGCGCAAAGGCTCGCCATGCTTCAGCAGTTCAGATGCTTCAGACGCACTTCTAGGCGATTCGATTCTCACTGGCTCGATCCTTGCAGCGATCGAAGGTTCTCAAGTCGTTCGTTCATCACTTCCCAATTTCCAATCAGCTGATCCAATGCAACCTTTGACTCAGCGTAGAATTGAGAAAGGGCTGCGATGTCGTCGGATTTTTCTGGAGAAGATAGCCTGTCCTCAATCTGCCGGACTTTGCTTTCTGCAATTTCGATTTGAGACTCCAATTGCTCAACCTGTCGTTCACAGCGGACGATCTCTTTGCTGATCTCGCGCTGAGAAATTGAGGCTTTTTCTGGTACGCGATGATCTTGATTCCTAGTTGACTTGCCGTTCGACTGTTTGTGGCTCCTGTAGTCAGCATATGAACCGGGAAATTGAGTCACGCCGTCACTTCGAATGTCGAGGGTTCGCGACGTCGTCTCTTCCAGCAGTCTGCGATCATGGGATACGAGCACGAGCGTTCCTTCGTAATCCTTCAATACGCTCGATAGAGCTTCGCGAGAGTCCATGTCAAGGTGGTTCGTCGGTTCGTCGAGCACGAGCAGATTTGGTTTCAGCGCAGTTAGCCGAGCCAATGCTAGTTTGTTTCTTTCGCCTCCGCTCAATGTGCCAATCTTTTGGAAAACTTGATCACCAGTGAACAAGAATCTGCCGAGCAAGTCTCGTGCTTTCGGAATTTGCAGGCCTGTGTCGTCGGCGATGGCTTCGAGAGGAGTCGATTCCATGTCGAGGTCGGATGCGTCCTGCGAGAAAAAGCCTGCCATGACGTTCGCTCCGAGCCGTGCCGAACCGCTGTCCGGTTCGATGAGGCCAAGAGCGATCTTGACGAGCGTCGATTTGCCCGACCCGTTCTGGCCGATAATGCCCCATCGCTCACTTCGCCGCACAGTCCAGTCAAGGCCGTTGAAGAGATTCTGGTCCCCAAACGATTTAGACAGCGACTTGCATTCGATCACGATGTCTCCGCTTCGTGCGACTTTGCCAAACCCGGCTTTCATTGAGCGTTCGGTTGTTGGCGATTCCGTCTTTGATGCGATCAGTCGATTGAGAATTCGCCGCTTGCCTCTTGCCTGTCCAACTCGTTCGCTGTTGATGAATCGCCTGACAAACTCGTCGAGCTTTCTAATCTCTTCTTCACGCTTTGCGGCTTGCGACGCTTGCCGTTCGAGGTCTTCATCGCGCACACGCATGAATTTCTCGAATGGGCCAGGATAGCTCTTGGCTTTGCAGTCTCTCAGTTCGACGAATCGAGTTGCAACTTTCTCCAAAAATCTTCTGTCGTGCGATACAAGCAAGACCGATCCGCGATACGACTGGATCCATTCTTCTAGCCACTCAGTTGCTTGAAGATCGAGGTGGTTCGTAGGTTCATCGAGAATTAGCAGATCAGGTTCCTCAAGAAGCATTACTGCCAATGCGAGGCGAGTTTTCTCCCCTCCACTTAGGGCGCTCGAAGGTTTGCTAAATTCGGCTTCATCAAATCCTAATCTTTGCAGGACGATTCTGACATCTCGCTCCGCGCTGTAACCCTGTGCATCGATGAAGTGCTCGTGAAGCAGCGCGTATTCGTTGAGCTCCTCGTCCGTAGAGTTCGATGCGATGCGTCGCTCGAGTTCTTCCAATCGTGACTTGAGTTCCAGCACGTGCTTTCTGCCTTCCTCTGCAATTTGCAACACGGTTCCCTCGCTTGAAATAGGTGAGTCCTGGCGGAGATAGCCTATCTTTGCGCCATGCGCGAGATGAATCGATCCACCGTCTGCCTCTTCAATTCCCGAAATGATCCTTAAAAGCGTCGTCTTGCCGGTGCCGTTTCTACCGACGAGTGCAACCTTTTCGCCAGCATCGACGCGCAAGTCGACACCGTCGAGAACGGTTTCTGCGCCATACGACTTGTAAACTCCGTTGACCGAGAGGATCACGTTCTACCGCTTACCCCAAGCAAAGTTTCCGCTGCCAATTCTCCAATCTGCGCCAAAGAATCCGGCTCCGACGATTTCCGAGTTTCCGGAAAGCAAGCATTGCGGCGATAGGATCAGCCAGTCAGGAAACGAAGCGCCGCTGACGAAGTATGGCGACCGCTCCACCGTTCTTGCTCCTTTCAAGCCCGTAAAGGCGATTGCCGCCACGAGCGATCTCGAACTGGAAGGATGCGGGCGCACGAACATCGCGGCGAGATCGTCTCGGCTGGAACTGAAATCTCCAAACTTTAGATTGCTTCGCCCAACAACGATCTCATCGGGTGGCAAAAACCGCGTCCATGCGGCGTTGTTGTCCGCGTTCCCTATAAGAACGATGCTGCGATCCGACAGATTCATCGATAGCGCTTCTGTGTCTGTTACGATGTCGAATGCGCCGTTTCCGCGATACCAAAACGTTTCCAAATCGTAGCGCGCTTTGGCGAACATCCATGCGTTCTCTTCGGTCGTTCCCTTTGTTCCAACAACGTAGACGAAACGATTGTTGAATGCATTCTTGAACGGGCCGTACGATTCCGGACGCTTGTCATCTCGGTGCAATTGTTCAATCGATTCCCATGAGTCTCCTCTCCGAATGAACATATAGGTGCTTTGCTCTGTCTCCTTCGGGTTTTCGATAAGCTGCCCGTCGATCGACACCTTTCCAGTTGTTCCATAGTAAAATCGTTTGTCTATCTGAAAACATCGAACATTCTTGGTCTTGACAGTGACAAGTCCGAGGTGAGGCTCGGTGCTTGCTTGGATTTCGCCGAATTCGCCGTCTTTCAATAGATTCAAGATTTCGACAGGGCCGTTCTTTGAAGAGATGCCGGGCGAAGCCGTAATGAATTGCACGCTGCGTGTTTCGTTGATTGACGGAATCCGCCTGCGTGCAAACATGTCGAACATTGGCGGCCAATCGACACACGTAGCACCAGGTTCATCGCTTGTGTCCCACCAGTGACCTGCACCAGCCTGCTCGTGATATTCAAACGAAGTGTGAAACTCTTTGAGATACTCGACCATCCTTCGCGCTTGCGCTGCAGGCACGTTGTCGTCTGCTCCTCCATGCAAGATGTACACTCCAAGTGGGGCCAAATTGCGAACGAGCGATGCGGTGTCGCTTGGAAGCGTGGCACCTTTCAATATTGACTCAACAGAAGTCGACGGCGTTAATTCCGCGCCGCCGGCATAGGTGAAGAAGCTGATCCACCCTGCACTGGGACCGATGGCTGCGAACTTCCCGGGATAAGTCACACCAAGAATCCACGTTCCGTGACCGCCCATCGAATGCCCGGTCAGATAGATTCGCGACGGATCATGACGCAGGCTGCGTTGTGCAAGACCCAATACTTCGAGTGCGTCCATCCGGCCCCAATCCTCCCAGTCAAAACCGAATGGCCTGCGGTTGGTCGGAGCGACCAAATGAGCCCAAGACTTGGACGCATAGGCATCGACCTGGCCAATCGCCTCGACTCCAGCTCCGTGTGCGGTCAGAACGATGGCCGGATCTGGGCTGCCAGCCGCTGACAGGGCAGGCCTGACCGCGTAGTATTGGAGGCTTGCATCGATCCTTGACAAGAAGGTCCGCTTGTGCGACTCGGTTGGCTTTCTGACACGCACGGTGACAGTCGTTCGATCAAGCACCGTCGAGCCGTCTTGAAGCGTTAGTTCGATCTGCTGCTCACCGGGATTGATGACCGTTTCGGCTCGGAAGCCAAAGGGCACTTTGCGAGCAGAAAGCGCAGGAATGGCAGGCAAATGCGTCGAGACGTTTCCTGGCGTTGAAATAATAAGATTCGTCATCGATTGCTCAGTTGCATTGACAACGATGATTCCGCCCATTATACTGTCGGCTTCACCAATAACGACATCGGGAAGCGTTAAGTCCCCTGCATTGAAAAACGCTTTCGATTGAACAGGATTCACTTTGATGGAAACACCGCCGCGCACAACGTTGAACAGCATTTCATTGGTTCCACGCCTCAACTTGACAGGGAGCTTCGTGTATCCGAATCCGTACACGTCGCCGCCTCGCGGTTCACCATTGACATAAACCATCGAGTGGCCGGCAGCTTCGAGAAGCATGATTTCTTCTCGTGGATGTTCAAACGACCAAACCGCGTAACCACCATTGAGAGCACGATCTCGAAACCATTGGTCTTCGCCTATTGTAATTTTGCGCCACTCAACTTCTTGGCCTGTAACTGATCGTATCTTGTCTCCGGCCGTTGGCGCCTTCCATTCGCCGACTGCCATCGCGTATTGAATGGCATCTGTCTGAACGGGAACTCGGCCACCTCTTCCAACCGATGGCACGACAAGCAGTTCGCCGGGCGCGATTTCAAGGGAGGCGACGAGAAGGAGGGCAGACGCTACGATCATGCTCGAAGTATACGGCGCATAGGGCTTACGTTGCGACTCGCCTTCGAAGCTTCACTTCAACACACGATTTCTGTGTAGGAAGTACCTTGCCGGGGTTGCATAAATCACCGGGGTTGATACTTCTGCGTATGTCTTCTTGCAGACGGAGGTCCGCTTCGGAGAACATCTCGCCGAGCAGGTCGATCTTTTCGACTCCGATTCCATGTTCTCCGGTCACGCTTCCACCCAACTCGATGCAAAGTCTCATGATTTTCTCCCCTGCTTCGACAACTTTGGCTACCTGCCTTGAGTCGCGGTCGTCGAAGAGGATGATTGGATGCAAGTTGCCGTCGCCCGCATGGAAGATGTTTGCGACACGAAGACCTTCATTAGATACCGTCCTATAAACGAAGTCGAGCACTTCTGGAAGTTTCGATCGGGGAATGACTCCGTCGTGCGTAACCATGCTTGGTGACAGTCTTCCGATTGCTCCAATGCCTTTCTTTCTCGCAAGCCAAAGTTTTGCGCGTTCGTCTTCGGTCTTCGCAGTTCTTATTTCAATTGCTTTATTAGATCTGCAGATGCGTACGACAGTCTCGATTTCGTTGTCGGCCTGGCCAGCATTGTGCAAGGAATCGCATTCAACGAGTAACAATGCGCCCGCATCAAGTGGCAATCCAACATGAAAGGCCGCTTCGACAGCTTCCAAAATAGTGCCATCCATAAACTCCATTGCGGCAGGAACGATTCCGGACGCGATGATTTCTGAAACAGTCTCTGTCGCAAGTCGCGGGTTAGGAAACGCCGCAAGCACAGTGCGAATTGCAATTGGATTCGGTGTCAAGCGAACCCACGCTTCGGTGATGATTCCCAGGGTGCCTTCGCTTCCCACGATCAAACCAAGCAAGTCGTATCCTGGCTGGCTGGAGGTGAGTCCGCCAAGTCGCCTAATCTCTCCGGCGGCGTCCACCATCGTCAGACCCAAAATGTGGTCTGTTGTGACCCCGTACTTGAGCGTGTGCGGCCCTCCGCTGTTCTCGTTGACGTTTCCTCCAAGCGTGCAAACCGTCTGGCTGCTTGGGTCGGGCGCGAAGTGAAGGCCGAAGGGTGTCGCTGCCTTTGTCAGAGCTATATTCGGACATCCTGCCTCCGCCAGGAGTGCGCGGTTTTCCGGGTCGATCTGAAGAATGCGGCGCATCCGAGTCAGCGAGACCACGACGCCGCCGAGAGCAGGCAATGCTCCGCCGCTCAAGCCGGTTCCGGCCCCTCTCGGTGTGAATGGAATTTCATTCTTAACACACCACTTCACGACTTCCGCGACTTCTTCCGTGCTGCAGTGGAAAGACGATGGCGTCCAGTTGCGCTTCGATGGTGTTGTACGCATCGCAATCGTGAAGCGCATCTGGCCCGCCTCCCCGCGCATGATTTGGGTTTCCGTCAGCAGCGAAGCTAAACCTTGCGCAAGCCACTCGTCTGACCGAATCACGCTTTCTCCCAGTACACGGTTTTGTGTGCGAACGAACCGTCGTCATAGAGTTCGACGATGATGTAGGCGGGAGGGAAGTGATAGTAATCGCCATTCCACCAAGCTCCACTCACGGCTCCTCCGCAAACATAGGTCACATGATCGAATTCGACACGGTCTATTTGATGCATATGACCACTAAGAGCGAGCCTAATGTTCGGGAAATTCCGAAACTCGTCGCGCAGCTTTGCGGCATTCGCCGTCATCCAACCGGCGGGAACATGAAAGGCGCCGTTCTTGTGTGTGCTCGTTTCGATGTATGAAGTGACAGTTAGAATGGGCGCATGGGAGACGAGCAAGATACTCTTTCGAAGATCCTTCATTTCGCTCTTGACCCATTCGAGCTGCTCGCTATCGACATGACAGCCGTCGCGATGGAACGTATCCAAAATGACAATGCGCCAGTTCGCTTTGTCGAATGAATAGAACCGATGCGGTATTGCGAAAGCTTCAAGCGCGAAGCCCTTGCCAGCTCGCGGGTCGCTTTCCCCTTCTGCGGGATCATTGCAAATGTCGTGATTGCCAATCACGTGATAGCATGGAAGCGTCACGTTCTCCTTCAGTGCCTTCTGCCAATTTGTGAATTGAGCCTCTGCATCTTTCGATGATTTGCCGTCGACAGCGAAAACGTTGTCCCCACCAAAGACGATAAACTCCGGTTTGCGAGGATCGCTTTGAACCTTTTCGAATGCCTTAATGATTCGTTCGTTCTGACCGGACGCGGGCAAGTGGCAGTCGGTCATAAACGCGAACGTCGCGACTTTGTGAGGATGGGGAGCGGCTTCCGTAAACCGACCGAATGCGATTGCGCCTGCAACCGATGCGCCCGTGCCGATGAGCTGTCTTCTCGAAACTTTGCTTGCCATGTTTGTTCTCTCAGATGTTGGGCAGGGTGTGTCAATGGAAAGTTAAGCGCAAATACAAAGATTTTTGCCAACATTCTTGCGGATTGAAGTTAAAATGATAGGCATGGTTGCATCGATAACACTCGCATTGACGATGATTGGAGGCGTGGAAGTTCAGTTTCCGCCAATAGGCGGCCAGCTTCCCAACCTCGATATTCCGGGACTCGAACGGCTCTTTCAGCAGGGTCCGCCTCTAACGACCACGCTCGATGACGCAGGCGAAGGACTACCGTTTCTGGACGGATACGAGCCGGCTGCGTTCATTGAGCTTGCGGACTCCGATCGAAACGTAAAAGGCACCTTCACACTTCGACCCGGCTACTATGAGATGAACGTCCAGTCTTTTTGCGCTAAGGGTTACTCATCAGGGCCATGGAGTGGGCTCGGTCACGTAAGCGGTCCCTACCTCGGCGCAAAGGCAGATCTCTTTCCGAAGCTGCTTGAAAGATACAACCTCAAGCCAGAAGTGGATCAGAGAGACGCTCAACTGTTGATTTGGGGACTCCTTTCTCGAGCTAAGCCGAAGGATATGCGCGGGGGCGCGCAACGTGCAGCGACGGCATTGCTGACTCGAGATGAAATCAATCAATTGAACGGATACGGCATCGACGTTCTTAACGACGCTGTCATGCGTCAGCTAATGCCAAAGTTCAACGCCGCATTGCGACCCATTTACGAGTTCGACAATCGGATGCGAAGAATGGTTTACGATGCAAACCGTCCATTTGAAGAGATTGAGCGGTTGGCCGTGTTGCCACGCGATCCAAGGGCAAAAGTTGTTATCAATGAAGGACGCTGGTCTTGGCATCCTAACGGCTACATCATTCGATATTATTCCAGCGGATACAGTCGCATGAAAGTGCAAGTTGTAGTTCCACACAAGCCAGAAATCAAACGAGATGAAAAGGGAAGAATCATACGACTGGAGTGTCCGCCCGGATATGGGAGTGAAGTTGAGTATGACGATTCGAACCCTGGATGGGTATGCCCTCAAGACCCTTCGCTGGTTGCTTATAAGTTCAAGAAGATTCGCATCTTCGCACCTGGAATCGACGGCGGTTCTATCCGCGAAGCCATTTTCGATTCAATCGGATGGACTTTTGTGAAGAACCGTTCTTCGTCAGCCCAATCGTGGCTTCGCATGATTTATCCCGTCGCCATGCCGTCTCAAGATCCGAACTTCTTTCAGCGATGGGCCGAACGATTCGAACGCTGGCGTGAGAACCGTGAGCGTATCGAAGAGTATCAGCGACAAGCAGAGAGGCTCGATCGATGGCGCCGCGGCGAATATTCGACGGACGACTTTCTTGACATCGGGCACTATCGAGACGGCATTCAAACCGCAACGACGGGCACGACGGAAGATCGCTTGAATTGGATCGGTGAAACGCACACGAGAGGCGCCGAGGCGGTCGTTCATGCAACCAACTTGCTTGACTCGCTGCCGGATGGTCGCGATGTCAACCCCGGAGATCGGGTTGTCGTGTCTGGCACAAGCGGCGGGCAACTTCTTTTGGGAAGCACCCGCAGCTACTAAACTATAGAAATAGAACGGCGTCCGAAAAGTAGATTTCGGACGCCGGTTCGCTTTGCTCAGTCTCCTGTAGGAATGCGCGGCAGCAATTCCGGCGCACAGGCGAGATTGTATGCGACATAGGCCATCGCCGTCGAACTCTTGATCAAATAGGAGTTCACGGCACCCGCGAGCGTATCGTGCTGCGTGTGCCAAATGTATTGGTAGTTCATCACGCCTTGCTTGCCCCAGAAGAATCCAGGAACGCCGTTTTGAACGAATGGCGCGTGATCGCTGCCGCCACCGCCTCGCATCGACTGCACGACGCGGACGCTTGTCGGCATATCAGGAAACGCTTCGTTGAGTCCCTGAATCGCCTGTTCCAGCTGCGGACGCATCGATTCCAGTCCGCTTAGAACCGAGTTATAGTTTGTTCCGCTGTCGTCGACGAGGACCGCTTGAATCTTCGGAAGTTCGTCCCTTCGGTTTTGAACGTACCACCTTGAACCGTGCAGTCCTTGCTCTTCGCCCGTCCACAGGATGAAACGGATCGTTCGCTTTGGTTTCGCGCCTGCCGCCATCAGAATTCGCGCGGCTTCGATCGTAACGGAAGAGCCTGTGCCGTTGTCGCACGTCCCCATCGATCCGGGTCCATCCCAACTGTCGAGGTGGCCGCTGACGATCACGATCTCATCAGGTTTTTCTGTACCGACAATGTCTGCGACGACGTTGTAAACAGGCACGGGGCCAGGTTCGAAAATGTTTTCGAGTTCGAATTCCAGAACGACTTCTTTGTTCGCGTTCAAGTTTGCGAGAATTGCTTCATGATCGCTGCGGCGGACCGTCACAATGACGTCGGTTGGGAGATTGTCCCAGGACAAACCCGACCATGAGCCACTCGTTCTGACAAGCTCATCTTGTGAGCCCCAAACTTGCCCTGCCGCACCCACTTCGCGCAATGCAGCCGTCATCGCATTTCTCGCTTGTTGGTTCGGTTGCTGGTTCTGCGCGCGCCGCAGATCAACGACCCACTTTCCACGGTATTGATTCGCATTTGAAGTGACGGTAGCTGCGTCAGTAGGCATAAGCACGGCTGGTGCACGCACCAGCCCGGCTGTTCCTGCGGTCCAAGATCGAGTCGTGAACTGGAAGTTACGAAACTCTGGAGCGACCATTCTTCCGATTTGGCGTTCGCCCCGCCGGAATCCGACAGGTATCTCGCCCCACTGCTGAAGGTGGACATTCTCAAGTCCAAGCCTGCGGAAATTGTCTGCTGCCCAATTGCATGCGCGAGTGAGGTTCGAAGACCCCGTCAGCCGTGGCCCAAACTGAACGCAAATATGCTCAAGCGTTCGGAGGGTCTGATTTCGGTTCTTGCCCTCATCGATGATCTTCGCGAGGACGTCGGCTTCGCCCTGGCCGAAGCCGACGATAGGCAACAAAAGGCAAAGTAGTGCGGTGAGATTCTTCATAGCGTGTTCCTCCTAGTTCGGGCAACGTTACCGCAATTCTGCCTCTTCAAAGGACTAAGGCATAATGGACAAAAGGAGCGTTCGGTTATGATTACAGCGATCTGCTTGTCTGTCCTTTTATCGCAAGCTCAGCAGCCACAGTTAGTGCGGTCTGGAGGGATGCTGACAGCCACTTTCTCTGTGGAGCAGGGTGCAGTTAGGGTCTACTTGCCTGATGACATACGGCCCGGCGACACCATCTCCGGCACCGTAGTAGCCATTCCGGCCGGTAGTTCTCAAGAAGAACAGGACAAAAACGCGGCCGTCCTTCGCGGCATGGTTATTGTTGGCCCAGGAGGCACGGCGACACCGAGTGCGTCGCAGTTCGAGTGGAAGCTTCCCGCATTGTCTGATGACAATGGATTCACGATCAGTCTTCGCAACGATTTCGGACAATCTCGTGCGAATGCTTTGGTTCCGTACTCGGAAATCGGATGGCGACCGGGATTGTTCCACTTTCCTCAAGTAGTGACTGCTGGCGGACCAGTCGTTGTTTATGGACCCTTCGACGGCAGTTTGTCGAACACGGAACTGTATGTGGATTCGTCGCAAGTTGGCGTGCTTGCAGAGTCGCCGAGGAAAGCCATTTTCGTTTGCCCGCCGGAAGTGTTGGGTCCAACGACAGTCAGTTGCTATGAAGGAGATGAGTTTGGCTCTGATAGGGTTCGTTCGATTCGAATTGGTTTAGAAGCAGAGAAGAACACGATCATGGAAGGCGAGTCTGTGAAGGTGCAGCTGACAGTGTCGGGATGCCAAGACCTTGACGATCCGTTCAAAGTGCAAGTCATCAATCTTTCTCCCGGCATTGTGCAAATCCAGGGCGGAAACGACCAAGAGATTGAAATCACAGAAGAGATGGTTAGGGCGACTGGGATTTGCGGATACCAACTCTTGTTGCTGGGCAAGCAGGCTGGGTCTTTCCAAGTTCAAGCAAAGCCGAAGGACGAACCTAAACCACCACCAGCTGTCGATCCTAAGAAATGCCCTGAAGGGTTCAAGCCCCAAGAACTACATCCGGACGGCCTACAGGGTGACGAAACGGAACTTGGCAAAACGACCAAGGCGCGCCCTCAAGGATTCAAGCCCGAAGCAAAAGATGAAAAGCAGAACAAGAAGGATCCCGATGATGAGTCTAGATGGCAGCACTGGGACAAGCCTGTCAAGAAAGACTTTGGAGATGTCGTGATCTGGTTCCAGAAGCTGTATGTGATGAGCTACATGGAGAAAGGCAGAATGTTCCGGGGAGGGCAGTATCGTATCCACTTCAAGTACAAGGGTAAGGAATGCGCCGGCGGAAAGTGGCGTCAAGTTGTCCGGTCAACTATCTACGTCGGTGACACAGAAGACAATTTGGTCAGATCAGCGATCGTAAATGACCGGCACGTTCCAGCGCCAGAAGGAACACCGCCTCCAAAATGGGAAATCGATACGAACGATGCTGGTCGCGCCGCGAAAGATCCCGACTATCCTCACCAGGACAAAGGTGAAATGGTCGACCGGCCGAAGCGAATGAAACAGGCCTTTGCGCACTTTACAAATGACACGCCACCAAGGAAGAAGGCAAGAGTCATCGTTGAAGAGGTTGAATTCTTCACATTCTTTATCAAAGATGGAAAGATCTGCAAAATGTTCAAATGGAAGATGCGCATCAAATGGGTGTTCAAAGAAGGACTCGATTCAGCTAATCCCGATGCGATGGCTAAAGCACAGGTCTCGTCTGAAATGTCTGATCCAAGCGAGTGCAGACTGGGAACAGATGACTGGAAAGCGGGTGAATCCGCCCATGCAGAAGCGTTGGCTGGATTTCCAAAGTGACGAACTAATCGATCACCCGCAACAGGTGTTGCTCCGCGCTTCCCGATTCGGCAGGCTCTATCCAAACTCCATCTTCTTTGAGAAGCTCGATCAGAGCGGCGACCCCTTGCTCTTGCGAAACCGTCCTGACTGGTTCTCGTTTTCGATAAAGTGTAATCATCCCACCTGCCTTGCCGACATAGCCGTAGTCCGCGTCAGCCATTTCGCCCGGGCCATTCACGATGCAGCCCATGACTGCAATGTCGAGACCGCTCAGATGTCCGGTAGCTTCTTTGACTTGTCGGAAGACGCTCGGCAAATCAAATTTCGTTCTACCGCATGAAGGGCATGCGATGAACTCGGTCTTTGTTCTTCTCAATCCCAACGCCTGCAGAATGTCGTAACAAACCGGAATCTCGTTGATCGGATCTTCGGCAAGCGAAACTCGGATCGTGTCGCCAATTCCTTCTGCGAGCAGCGTTGCAATGCCCGTCGTCGATTTGATGCGAGCGTAATCGCCGTCGCCTGCTTCGGTTACTCCAAGATGCAACGGATAGTCCATGCCTTCTGCGTCCATCCGATTGACAAGCAGACGATTCGCCGCAAGCATAATGGGAACACGACTCGCTTTCGCGCTGATGTTGATGTTGCGGTAATCGTGTTTCTCACAAATGCGAGCATACTCGAGCGCGCTTTCGACCATTCCGTCTGGCGTATCGCCAAAGGTCACCAGCATCCTTTCCGACAGCGATCCGTGATTGACGCCAATTCGCATAGAGATGTTACGTGATTTGCACGCCTCAATCACCGGAACGAAAGACTCTTCTATCGCTGCGCGTTCGGCTTCATGCTCCTCTTCGGTGTACTCCTCTTGTCCTGTGTGCTTGCGAAACACAAAGAGGCCTGGGTTTACACGAACCTCTTCCACCCACTTCGCCGCTTCGATTGCGATGGGCGCGCCCTGGTGGTGAACGTCGGCAGTAAGCGGAACGGCTCCATGCTTTTCAATCACCTTGGCCCTAATCTCTTCGAGACATCGAGCCTCATCGAGCGTCGGGGTCGTCACGCGTACAAGTTCGCAGCCCGCTCGGTGAAGGGCGATGATCTGCTCGACGCATGCCTCAATATTTCGAGTCTCCTCCGTGATCATGCTCTGGACGAGAATCGGGTGGTCGCCGCCGATCCACTTATCGCCGACTGGGATCGCTCGGGTTTTGCGGCGTGGGTAAGTAATCGGTCGTTCCGAAGGCATCTAAGGAGAAATTCTACTCGCTTGGCGGTTGGGGACTGCCGGCGTACCCCTCGCAAAGCAGAGGGCCCGCCGGGGCGGGCCCCTCTTTCTGACGCATTGCCTGTCTGCACGAGCAGAGATCAACTATCAAGATACAGCACTTTTGGAAAAAGTGAGCGAACTTTTTTTGAAATCCTTAAAAAAACTTGGCCCAAGCAGTTTTGCTGAACTCAAACGGGCTGGATTGGCGGAAGTTCGTGCGGCTGAGGAACCTCGAATGCCGATCGAAAAACCTCAAAGGGAGGTCTACCGACTTTGTGATTCCGATCCGAGGACCGCACCACACCTCCCCACCAGGGCCTGGCATTAGATCGAAACCACGGCCAAGCACGATCCCGTCGTGGTCTCCTGAAATACCCAAGGCAGCGGTGAGGTTGCCTGGTCCAGCACAGAGCCTTGTGAGTTCGGCACAAGGTCGATTCACGCGCATCGCATCGACCGCAACTAAGGGTTCGAGAGCACGGAGCAAAACCGCCTGACCGCTCCCCTCAGGCCCCGTCACGAGGTTGGCGCACCAGTGGACCCCATACGACCGGTAGACGTACAAATGCCCGGCTTCCTTGAACATCGTGGCGTTCCTTGGCCGTCTTCCACCGTAAGAATGGCTGGCAGGGTCTGTCTCTGTGTAAGCCTCGGTCTCGACAATGCGCCCAGAAAACTCCTTGAACTCGAAAATGCACCCGATCAGGAGCGGCGCGGCAACTGGTGCGTCAAGGCTTAGGATTTGGAGCGGATCAGGACTCATGGGCTATGCTGCTCGAGCATCGTAACCCGAAGCCGGATTGAGCGTCAAGAACATGGATCGCAAGGATCGAAAAGACCCAATGGAAGCAGCAGCCTTCTCCGCGGCCCATGGCATTCGTGTCACGGATTCCGACGACGACCTCATTCGCGCGGCTCGCGATGGGGACTACTCATCGTTTGAGAAGCTGTATGAAGCTCATAGAAATACGGTCTATCGATTCGCTTACCAGATGACGCATTCGCGCGACGAAGCCGAAGATATAACCCAAGAGGCGTTCGTTCGGGCATTCCAGAACTTGCACCGATTTCGAGAGCAAGCAAAGTTTACGACTTGGATACTCCGAATCGTAACGAACCTCTGCACGGATCGTGCGCGGATGTCGACTCGAAGAACGAACCTCGAGCAGAAAGAAGCGACCGGCGGCCTTGAATGGATGACCATCGGAAAGGTCGTCGATCCGAACGAGGATATGGAGGAGGACCGCAGGGCGGCGCTGGTGAGAAAAGCAGTTCTTGCACTGCCGGCGCACCACCGCAATGTCATCCTCTTGCGAGACTTTGAGGAAAAAGAATACACAGAGATCGCGGAGATACTCGGTTGCACCGTGGGCGGCGCGAAACTACGGGTTCTTCGAGCCAGAAGAGCGCTGCGCGACAGACTCGAGCCATTGCTGCGCGATCAGGAGCCAAACAGAAAATGAAAGGCAAGCACTTAGAAGAAATGATGATTCGATTCGCCTATGGCGAACTCGATGGACACGAAGTTACGAAAGCGGAAGAGCTTCTTGCAACGTCGGATGAAGCGCGAAGGATTTACGACATTTACGCGATAGCTGCCGGCGGCATGAAGCGATTGCCCGAAGCTCCTGCTCCGCAACTTAGTTCCGAAAGATTGCGAGAGGCGATTCTAAGTCGCGAAATCCGCGGGAGCGGAGCAAAGCCGTGGACTTGGGCAGGAACCGCTGCGTCGATCGTGGCTGCGGGCGCACTCGCAGTGTACGTGTTTCTTCCTGGAGAGTCGACAGTTTCACCATCGGATTCGAACACTGTCGTTGCGGTTCGCGACATAGTTGATCATTCCTCCTCGATCGAAAGATTCGAAGAGCCCGTATCTTCGGCTGCAGTCGAATCGACCAATGACCGAGCTGCAGAAACTGAGATCGTTGCAGATAAGGCGGCACCAATTCGAAAGAGACCACAACCGGCTGCGAGCAAGCGAACGTCGGAACCGACAGACTCATTCACGTCTGCAGAGGTGAGCAGGCCGGCGGCAGCGCCGGGGAATTCCGGCGAACTGGAAGCAGTCGTCATAATCAGTCGCACGTCGAACGCCATCGATGGCACGAGCGACGCTACGGAGATTGTAAGCGCTACAGATGTTGTTCTCGGCAATTAGCTTTGCAATAGCCTTTTTCGTTTCAGGGCAAGACGGTTTAACAACGCCTCTTAGCCAGCAGTTGGCTGCGTCTGCTGAAGCCGCAAGCATGACCATCAAGCTAACCAATGTAACGCTCGGCCAAGGTGTAATCGTCGGTGAGGGCGGAGTCGCAATCACAACGGGCGACGTCGCATTTGGTCCCGACGGCAACCCCCGCATCGGTATGGATGCGATCTTCTCAAGCGGTTTCAGCACGAAGGTCAATGTCGAAGGATACGACCCGGTTACTGACATCGCGATGATCAGATTGGCAAGAACGCCACCCAACGTAAGGCCAGTGAAGCTGGCACAGTCGAACAAGAAGGGAGTCGTCCTCATCGTATTGCCGTCCGGTTCTGCGCGCGCTGAAATCTCGAATGCGAACGTTACTGGCGTTATGTCCTACAGTCAACGCTATGTTCCGTTGACGGAGATTAGACTCGAGCGCGGTGGCGTGCCGCTTGCAGGCGCCCCACTTTTTGATTCGTCAGGAAATCTTGCGGGAATGCTCCTTGCATCGCTCGGCGCGGTTCCTCCGCAGGGTGGTGTTGGTGGAGCCGGAATGACGAAAAGCGCAGTCGGCGCGTCGCTCATGGAACGCGCTGCAGACACGGCGCAAGGTCCAAGACAAGCTGCGACGACGTTTTCGCTCGCTATGCCTGTTTTGAATCGCGTCGTCAATGGATTTACCAAGAACAATGGCGTTGTTCAGCACCCTTACGTCGGCGTGTTTTTCGAAACGAACAAAAGTTCTGAGACGGTCATTACGAGGGTCGTCGAAGGCGGTCCGTGTGCGATGGCCGGGATTCGTGCCGGCGATGTCGTCTTGACAGCAGGTGGCTCCGTGATCGACAACGGATTCGAGTTTGCAGCGTTTCTTTTCGAAAGGCAAGTCGGAGAGATCATTAGCTTGCAATTGAGGCGAGGCAACGCACTTATCAATGCTCAAGTTGCGGTCGTTGCTGATCCTTCGCCACTGCAACAAAAGACTGCATTGCGAAGAGCTCCTACAGGTCAGCAGGGCCGGCAAGAATCAAACATCGAAAGAATCCCGATCGGATTTTAGTTCAATCAGCCGCAAGCTGACATTTCGATTTCCGTTGAACTCGTCGATGCGTGGTTCGACGATTAAGTCTGCCCGATCGCCGCTTCCGAATTGCGACAGCTTTTCCCCAAACGAGAAGCCAATGCCCGTTAGCGACGACTTGCCTCCGATGCCGAACCTTACATGCTCAGGTTTTGAAGTCGGCGCAACGAATGTAAAAGTAGTTTCTCGGAGTTCGAGCCGAACGTTCGGATTTGCCTCGCCGAAAGGCTCCATCTTGCTAAGCGAGTCGACTCCAAGGAAGTCGATTTCGTCCGGATGGACGGATATGTCGGCTTCCACCTTCGGAATAAGATCGCTTGGCTTAAGTGTCCGATTCGCATACTCGATCAATCGCTCGCGAGCTTCTTCTAAACGAGCCGCGTCCAAACTGAACCCAGCAGCACGCTCATGGCCACCACCGGATAAAAACAGCTCACCGTGCGCGGTGATTACTTCGTATAAACTGAAACCAGGAATGCTGCGCGCCGAGCCTTTGGCAATTCCATCGTCTCCGATCGTCGCGACAAACGCTGGGCGATAAAATCGTTCGGCGATCTTTCCTGCGACGATACCAATCACCCCCGCGTGCCATCCCTCCGCTGCAACAAGAATGAGCGGCGCAGTATGTAAGTTGTCTTGAAAGATCAGTTCTTCTGCGTGTTCGAGAATGCGCTCTTGTTCCGCGCGCCGCGCGCGATTGTGTTCATCTAACAGAGTTGCCTTTTCTTCCGCTTCGTAAGGATCATCGGTAAGCAAGAGCCGCAACGAATGCTCTGCGTCATCGATTCGGCCCGCAGCGTTAAGCCTTGGACCCAGTCCCCATCCAACGTCTCTTGCAGTGAGCGGCCTAGCTGGATCCTTTAGCGCTTTGCTGATCAGCGCACGAATTCCCGGCTTCTTCGTTTCGGCGAGATGCCGAAGCCCGAACGCGGCAAGGACGCGGTTTTCTCCAGTTAGGGGAACAACGTCGGCGATCGTTCCAAGCGCGACCAAGTCGAGGAATGCGCGCTGGAACTGTTCTCGTTTTGCGCCGCACTCTTCGGCGACGGCTTGCGCCATCTTAAAAGCGACACCTGCACCAGCCAAGAACTTAAAAGGATACGTGGAATCCTTTCGATGCGGATTGACGACAGCTTCCGCGGACGGCAGAGTCTCGCCGACTTCGTGATGATCGGTCACAACGACCCGCATGCCGTGCGACTTAGCCTCATCGACCGTCAGGTGTGCAGATGACCCGCAGTCGCAAGTCAAAAACAGCTTGCATCCCAGGTCATGGGCTTCTTGAACGGCCATTGAGTGAATCCCATAACCTTCCTTCATGCGATGAGGTACGTGAGTCACGACATCGAACCCCAGGCGCGAAAGGCTTCGGGCCCAAATCGCAGCACTTGAAACGCCGTCCACGTCGTAGTCGCCGTGGACATAAATCCGTTCTCCCTGCTCCTTAGCCAGCATGATCTGCCGAACAGCCTCCTGTGCGTCAGGCAAGAGCAGCGGATCATGCAGCTGAGAGAGGTCAGGGTTGAGGAATTCGTGAGCTTCGGCAGCAGTCTGGAACCCTCTTGCAGTCAGGATGGCCGCGAGCAGGCCGGGGATGCCCAGCTCTTGCATTAGCCTGTGCTCCGCCGCAGGGTCGCGTTGCCTCGACACCCAGATTGGCTTTACGGGGGACTCGGAAGTCACTCGCTCATTCTACCGATGTGCGTTCGGTTGAGAACCCAACGGCTCGAAATCCGTCATATAGAAAGTGGTCCAAATCCGGCGCTCTCTCCTGTTGATCGTCTTCTGCCTTGCCCCGCTCCTCGGATGCGGAGGTGGAGGCGGGCTCATCAAATTGGTTTACTTTACCGATTGGACCGGAGGCCAATCCTCCATGAGCCAGCGGATTAGAATCGCGGATCCATCTGGCGGGGGCTTTACCGAACTTGTGATGAACAACACAACCGGTGGTCAGCAATCGATCGAGTTCTCGAACTTGAAGAAAGGGAGTTACATCGTTCGAGTCTGGCTGTATTCTTTGCCAAACGCCGGGGGAACTCTGCTGGGTGAGATCAACGATTTGGCAGCATTTACTGCCTCAACCTCGAACTATCGAACCAAAGTCACGGGAACGGCGACTCAAGTGGTTGTTTCGCCTTCTCAGGCGTCCATTCCCGTTCAACGAAGCATTCAGCTCTATGCAGTTGTCAGGGACGCGCAAGGTGACACGCTGTTCGTGCCGCCAGGGTCGTTTCAGTGGACCGCACTAAACGGGCATGCGAGTGTCAACCAAGAAGGAATCGTCGTCGGAGAAACGCAGGGCCAAGGTGTCATTCGTGCGTTCGAAATCAACAGCGGACTCCAAAACACAGCCGTCATCAATGTAACTCCGATACAAACGACAACGACGAAGTGGACGATCTTGGTCTTCTTGAACGCTGCGAATGACCTCGATACATTCAGCGATTTGAATGTCAACCAAATGGAACGCGTCGCTAACAACGCGGAAGTTCGATTCGTCGTTCAGTGGAAGAGGGTCCAGTCACTTGGATTCGGCGCGCCGTGGACTGGAACACGCAGATACCTTGTTCGCTATGACAACAACCCGAACAACGGATGGGAACACATTCAAAGTGAGCTGATTCAGGATTTGGGCACGGGCGTCGACATGGGTGCTAAGGAGACTCTGCGCGATTTCATTAACTGGGGAATGACTTTCTATCCCGCTGAGAGGTACGTGGTTGTGGTCTGGAACCATGGATCAGGCTGGAGAGATGAGCTTCCAGTCGAGCCGACAAGAGGCGTTAGCTTCGATGACGAATTCGGAACTTACATCAAGACTTACGAGCTTGCGCAAGCGCTCGATTCGATCAACACGATCGACATCCTTTCGTGGGATGCGAGCCTTATGCAAATGATAGAAGTCGCCTACGAGGTCAAAGATCGCGTGAGTTATGTTGTCGGCTCAGAAGAAAGCCCCCCTGGCGAAGGCTTGCCCTACCATTTGGTGTTTGGTCCGCTTCGCGACAATCCTAATCTCGCCACAGAAACATTCCTCCAACATTTCGGGCTGGGGATGCTTCAGTTCTATGGGGAGTCCCGCGCTGTTACCCAAAGCTCTGTTCGCACATCACAAATGCAAAACCTTGCGACAGCCCTCAATGCGCTGGGTAATCAACTGATCGCAACTTCAGGCGCATACAACGCAGAGGTTCAGCAAGTCAGGCAGACGTCGGAAGCTTATGGCGCGCAGTACGGCCACATTTACAGAGACCTGGGACATGTATGTCAACGCATAAAGGCGCTCATTCCTCACGCCGGCATAGCGAACGCCTGTGACGACGTTCTTGCGGCGATTCAGGCGGCGGTCGTTCACAACCACAAAAACTCACACAGGCCAAACGCCACCGGACTGTCTATTGAGTTCGGTCCTGGAACGCAGCCTTACTGGAACACCTATGACCTCCTGTCGCTAAGCGTCGCGACAAGTTGGAACGACTGGTGTCGAATATCGCCTTAGCGATCAGTCGGTTTTTGGCGAAATCACGACACGGCGATTCGGTTCTTCACCTTCGCTGTATGTCTCAACGCCTTCGAAGTCGATGAGCGCTTGGTGAATGACTCGCCTCTCGTGCGCGGGGAGTGCGTCGAAAACCGCTTCTTGCTGGATCTTTACGACTTCTTCTGCGATCGCTCTTGCTTCAGCCTCGAGCGCGGCTTGTCGCTGTTCGCGATACTTTCTTGCATCGAGCGTAAGACGAACACCGCCCGGCAACACACGAGTTAACATCGCATTTCCAAGGTATTGCACTGAGTCGATGACTGGCTGCTTCGATTGAAGCAGCATGCCAACATCCTCTCCACTTAAGCCAAGGTGAACATACTTCCCAGACGTGCTTTCGACCTCGACATCGATGTTGAGTTCACAAGCGTCGAAGAGGCCTTTGATCAACTCCTGACACAGTTCGGCGTCCGTTTCGGTCGCTTCGATGTTGATATCTTCGGATCCAAATTCGTCGTCGGCCTCGACATGGACGGCAGCGACTTCGGATGGAGTGTCTGAATCGACCTTCTCTTCAGCCTTGGTTGCTCGCTTTCTTGTAACCTTCGGCTTGTCGACGACGGTTGCTTTAACCTTGTAGTTGTTCTTGGCGAATAGTCCTTTCGCGCCTTGTTCGACTACTTCGAATTCAAGTTGGTCGATGGACACGCCGAGCGCGTCAGCGGCGGCGCGCTTTGCTTCGTCGAGTGTTCTGCCAGTGGCTTCGGTTGATTGTTCGGACATGGATGGATTTCCTCCCAAAGGGAATTCGTTATTTTTTCTTTTTCTTCGGCTTGTGCAGCTTCGGTGCGCCAGTTCGTTCGCGAGGTTTGATCTCTTTTCCGTTCTTCGCGGATCCGTCAGTCGGTGTCAATCCACCAAACATTCCTTTCTTCTGTTGATCTTCTGGAACTTCGACCAAAGGCGGAATCGGCTGCCGTGATAGATAAATGGACTGTGCGGTCGAAAGCATATTGATTCCAATCCAGTAAATGACGAACGCGCTGGGGAACGGTGCAAAAGGCATCATCATGATGAAAGTGAAGACCACTGCCATGATGATCCCGATCATTCTGGTTTGGCGGGCGTTCGACGGATCGACAGGTGTCACCATCGTGCTGAGCACCATCGAAATGCCGTATAGAATGACCAGCGGAATGTCTCGCTCGCCGAGGTTCGGTGCAAGAATTCCTGGCATCAGCTTCGCCGTCTCAGGGTTCACCCACAAGAACGTGCCCGATTGAAACTCGAACCGGTATGCGTTCATGCAATAGAACACCCAGATGAAGAATGGCAGCTGAATCAGCATCGGCCAACAGCCCGCAAGTGGGTTGATGCCGTACTTCTGGTAAAGCTTCATCGTTCGCGTCTGAAGCTCTGGACCTTGATACTTCTCCTGCAATTCTTTGATCATTGGTTGCAAGAGCGCCATTCGCTTGAAACCCATGATCTGCTTGGTCGCGAGCGGCCACACGAGTACGCGCACGATGATCGCCAATACGAGGGCAGCAAACCAGTAGCTGAAGCCGGCAACGCTGCCCGTAATCTTTACAAGGAAGTCGATGACGTTGTAGCCAAACTGGATGATCGAGCTTTTTGGTAAAGCGACTGCCAGTTTTCGACTGTCTTCTTTTCTCGCAAGAGCATTCCGTCCGATCTCGGTATCAGCATGCTGCTTGGCGATTATGTCAAACGCTTGGTAGGCGAGTACGGCAGCATTGTAGTCGCGAGACTTTTCTGCAGACTTGTATTTCGCTTCTGCAATCGAATACTCAACTTGTTGTGCTTGTTCTTCCGCGCTTTTGCGTTGATCTTGATCTAAGGAATCGAGGGTGTCGTTGATCCTTGAAAGGTATTCGGTTCCGGAAGCAATGATCGCGTTGTGATCATTCGACTCGATCGCCTTCACATATTGCTCGCGAAGCTGCTCGGTGGAAAGGGGATTCGAACGGGGAACACAGAAGAGTTGAAAGCCGAGAAACACCGTGACGGCGATCATCAGCATGGTCAGGAAATTGCTTCTGGGGGTTGGTTGAGCCATCTTTCAGCCGAAGGTCAGGGCACGGGATCGAATCCGCCGGGATTGAAAGGATGGCAACGCGCAATGCGCCGGATTCCCATCCAGCTTCCTTTCAGCAGTCCGTACTTCTGTATCGCCTCCAAAGTGTATTGCGAGCAACTGGGTGTGAACCGGCATACTGCGGGCTTCCAGCGCGTACCTCGCTGATACGCCCTGATGAGGCCAACGCCCATCTTTCTTCCCAACTGTCTCAAATCGTTAGTTGTCTTAACGCCTCTCGAATCACTTCGAGAGCTTGGCTTCCCGGAATCTTCGATCCGGCAGGCTTGATCAGCATGACCAAGTCGATTTCTCCGGGGATACTTTCTTCACAAAGGCGCAACGCCTCTCGCCATCGCCTGCGCACCCGGTTGCGGTTAGCGATGCTTCCAATCGATTTCGCGGCTACTACTGCGGCCCGGCCATGGCCGCGAGCCCAGATTATACGCAGTTCAGGGCGGTCCAAAACCCGCCCCATACTGAAAACTCGTTCAAACTCGGCCTTATTGCTTAGGCGACGAGCCTTAGACAGCAATCTTGTGGCGGCCCTTCTTCCGCCGGCGCTTGAGCACGTTCCGACCGTTCTGCGTTTTCATTCTTGTTCGGAATCCGTGGGTTTTGTGCTTGTGGCGGTTATTGGGTTGATAGGTGCGCTTCATGGTGTCGACCTCGGATGAATGAGCCGCAATTATACCGCCTGAGGCTACAATTCTGCCTTCATGAGTCCATGGCTTTGGTTGCTGATCGGTTTTGTAAGCGCCGGTCTTGGCGGAGAGTTGTTCGTGCGAGGGGCCGTTGGACTCGCATCCTGGGCGAGGGTCTCTCCGGGCATCATCGGCGCGACCGTAGCCGCCTTTGCCACCTCGAGCGCAGAGGCAGCGGTCGCGATTTCGTCGGCGACCGCCGGCAAACCTGAGATCTCGCTGGGAAACGCAATCGGCGCGAACGTCGCGAATATCGCGTTCATTCTGGGAGCTGGCTTGCTGATCTCAGCCATGACGACCTCAAAGAGCGGCCTCAAGAGAGACTTTCCTGCTGCGATCCTCGCTCCAATTGTTTTGATTTTGTTCGCTTGGGACGGACAACTTTCGAGACTCGATTGCGCGCTGATGCTTGTGCTGTTCTTTGCCTGGCTGACTGGCGTTACCATGGAAGCGAAGAAACAACGGAGCGAGGTCGTGGAGACGCTCGGTGAGATCAATCATCCGCTTGTCATCACATGGCTGGTGATTGGCCTGGGCCTGCTCGCTGTGGCAGGTCATACGATCGTGATCGGCGCGGAGGGTGTCGGTGAAATCTTCGGTCTCGACAAGTTCGTTGTTGGCGCAACGCTCGTCGCGGTTGGAACGACGATTCCAGAGCTTGCGACGATGGTCATCGCAAAATTGAAGAAACACGATGAAGTCGGCCTTGGGACAGTCATCGGTAGCAACATCTTCAACATCCTATTCGTGGTGCCGGTCGCAGGAGTAATCCACCCGATTTCAGCTTCCATTCGTGACATTGGAGTTGGAGTTGCATTCGGAGTGTTCGTTTTGCTGTGCGCCTATCCGCAAGGCACAGGCAAGATTCCAAGATGGAGAGGCGTGGTTCTCGTGACGCTGTACGTCGCCTACTTGACGGTGGTATTGCGATTGGGGCCGAACTAGCTCATCCGTTCGCCTGAAAATGGCAAGTGAGTGTAGCTCTCTGCGAGGATCCAAACGGCAATGACCGCTGCTGTCAGAACAGCGACTCCATTCCAACCGATCGGGACAACGCCTAGCATGAGCTGGATGGTTGGCAATGTCATCGTCAGCGCCTGCACGGCGATTCCGAGCATGATCGATCCAGCGAGGAGCCAGTTTGGATGAACGGGCCGCACAGGACCCCTTGATGGGTATGCGAACGCAAGCTGCGCAAGGCAAGCGTATTGAAACAGAATCATGCGGATCTCTTCCGTACTGAATCCGAATTTCGGCAACAGCGCGAGTAGGCCCAAGCCAATCGATGCTTTCATTGCGCCCGTAATCAAAATGAACCGGGTGGAGACTGCATCCAACAGCGGCTCAGCCGGATCACGTGGTTTTCGCTTCATTAGGTTCGCGTTTTCGTCGAATGCGAGCGCCAGCGCCGGCGGTCCATCCGTTATCACGTTGCCCCACAAGAGCATGACTGCCGTGAGCGGCAGCAACAGTTGACCTCCCTCTTCTCTCAACCCGAGTGCCACTGAACCCAACATGCCGCCAAGCACGATCAGTACAAGAGAAACATTTGTGCTAAACAAGAATTTGATGAACTTGCGCAGATTCTCATAGATGTTTCTTCCTTCTCGAATCGCTTTCACGATGGTGGCGAAGTTGTCGTCGAGCAAGACCAAGTCTGATACTTCGCGCGCGACGTCGCTTCCTCGTTTGCCCATTGCTACGCCGACATCCGAGCGTTTCAGCGATGGAGCATCATTGACTCCATCGCCTGTCATCGCCACTATTTCGCCGTTTCTCTTTAGACATTCGACGATCTTCAGCTTGTGCTCCGGCGAGACTCGAGCAAACACGTTCGTGCTTTCAACTGCTTGAGAAAGCTTTTCGATCGACATCTCTTCGATTTCTTGGCCGCTTATCGCATTCGGCGATTCGATTCCTACATGTCGCGCTATGGCGAGAGCGGTCGCCGGATGGTCGCCAGTTATCATGACGACTCGAATTCCAGCTGACTTAGCGTCTTCGATGGCTTGTGGAACTTCTGGCCTCGGCGGATCCCACATTGCGACCAATCCGAGAAAGTCCAAATTGTCCTTTTGATCTCCTTCACATTCTGCGACAGCAAGGAGTCGATAGCCATCCGCCGCATATTCGTTGATCTTTGCAATCCACCTCTCGCGATCTTGCTGAGTCATTTCTGACATTTCCAAAATCGTTTCGGGTGCGCCTTTGAAGTAACTTTGTGTAATTCCGTCCCTATCCACAGTTACTTGCATGTATTTAGTCGCGCTTTCAAATGGAACGCTGCTCTTTCTTGGGTGAAGCGCATGGATTTCGCTTGGATCATGATCGTGGCTTCTCGCAAATTCAATCAACGCCGATTCAAGCGGGTCACCTGCACCGGTCTCTGGGTCAGCATCGTTTGCGAGCACGATCGCACGAATCACGGACAATAGATCGGAAGCTTCAACATAACGCACTTCCATTCGGTTTTCAGTTAAGGTGCCTGTCTTGTCCGTCGCAATAACTGTTACGCTTCCAAGCGCTTCGACCGCACTCATCTTTCTGACAACAGCATTCTCCCTAGCCATGCGCTCGATTCCTCTTGCAAGCGTCAGCGTTAGGACTGCAGGCAATCCCTCAGGAACGGCGGCGACAGCGAGAGCGACCGCAAATAGGATCACATGCGTCGTTTGTGAAAGACCTTCGACTCCAACTCCCACTAGGATGATCAGCATTGACAAGGCCAGAACAATCTTGGCAATGCGATGGCCGAATGCGTCCAATCGACGTTCAAGCGGCGTTTTCTCTTGCTCTACGGTTTCAAGCAATCGGGCCATTTTTCCGAGAGTCGACTGCATCCCCGTCCTTGTCACTCGTACTTGGGCGCGCCCGCGAACGAAGAGGCTTCCAGCGAACACTTCGTCCCTGTCGGTTTTCTCTACAGGAACCGATTCTCCGGTCAGAACCGATTCATCGACCATTGGGGCGTCGGATTCCAGAATCACCCCGTCAGCTGAAATTCTGTCGCCTGCCTCGATCCGCAGGACGTCCCCTGGAACAATCTCTATACTGCTGATCTTCGTAAGCCGTCCGTCTCGCCACACCCAAACGTTGGGGACAGATAGGCTCTTTAGCTTTGCAAGAGCTGCTTCTGCGCGCCTTTCCTGAAGTGCTCCCAACATTGCGTTTATGAAGAGAATGAGCGCAATGGCAATCGATTCCAACGGAACAGTACTTGCGCCCTCGATAATCCATGTCGCCAGATCGAATGCAAGCGCAGCTAACAAGATGTAGATGATTGCACTCTTGAACTGTTCGAAAAAAACCCTTAAGAAATGCTTGCCTTTTGGCTCAGGCAACGCGTTTGGGCCAAACTTCTTGCGAAGTTCGGCTACCTGTGCAGTACTCAAACCAATTGCTCTCTCGCCCGCAAGCGGCATGAAGTCAATTCTATCTTGAAAGCCGTGCTAAGAACCGTGTGTCAAAGTAGACTTGATCCCTATGTCCTTCTCACCTGAGTACCGATCCCTTGTCGAAGCAAAGATTTCGACTGTGGTGCCAATCCGCACTAAAGCGATGTTCGGAGGGGTTGGAATCTACTCCGGCGATCTGTTTTTTGCATTAATTGCGGAAGATAAGCTTTTCTTCAAAGTGGACGACACAAATCGCCCCGACTTCGAGCAAGCAGGAATGGAGCCATTCTATCCTTATGGTTCGCCTACTCCCATGCACTACTGGGAAGTACCGAACGGGGTCTTCAATGACTCAAAGCAACTTAAACTGTGGGTTGAAAAGGCCATAGCTGTGGCAGCTAGAAAGAAGAGGAGATAGGCTCAGGCCCCCAAAAGCCGGGCGGTACAATCCGCGACCATGGATTGGATTGCGAATCCCGAAGTCTGGTTCGGACTTCTATCGCTTACTCTTATCGAAATCGTTCTTGGAATCGACAACATCGTTTTCATTTCGATCTTGGCTGGCAAACTGCCGCAAGAGAAAAGAGCCACCGCCTTTCGCGTCGGGCTTAGCATAGCGCTAGTGATGCGTGTCGTATTGCTGCTGTCCATAACATGGATACTCGGTCTTACTGCGACTCTCTTCGTTGTGTTTGGTGAACCGGTGACGGGTCGCGACCTAATCCTCATCACTGGTGGCCTGTTCCTGATTTGGAAGAGCGTTCGAGAGATTCACGACAAACTGGAGGGAGAAGAGCACGCGGCCCATATTCCTCAGTCTGTTACGTTTGCCTCAGTCATTGTGCAGATCGCGATACTCGATCTTGTATTCTCGCTTGACTCGGTTTTAACGGCAATCGGAATGTCGAACCTGCTTGGCGTCATGATTGCGGCTGTCGTCATTTCAATCATATTGATGATGGTGTATGCGAGGCCGGTAGCCAACTTCGTTGAAGCGCACCCAACCGTCAAGATGCTCGCGCTCGCGTTTCTTGTTCTGATCGGCGCAAACTTAGTGGCAGAAGGAACTGGCGTTCACATTCCAAAGGGTTACACGTATTTTGCGATGGCATTTGCCGTTTCTGTCGAGATGCTCAATCTGCGGCTAAGAAGGCGCGCTGCAACTCCAGTCAAACTGAGAGAGCCGCAACTCAAATCGCCCGAATGATCGCTTATTCGACCGTAACGGACTTTGCGAGATTCCTCGGTTGGTCAATCTCGCAACCGCGAAGCCTTGCGACATGGTATGCCAGAAGTTGCAAGGGAACGACGGATGTGATCGCGGCAATTGCGTGCGAGTCGATATGCGGAATGCGGATGACATAGTCCGACTCTGCCGGAGTCACCGTGTCGCTCTCCAACACGACCGTGACAACCGTTCCGCCTCGCGCCTTGATCTCTTTGATATTGCTGATCACCTTTTCGCGTGTCGGTGGGTTTGTCACGCCGAAGACAGCGACAACGCCATCTGTCACAAGCGCGAGCGGACCGTGCTTCATCTCGCCAGCCGGTGATTCCTGTGTTGGAATGTAAGCGATTTCTTTCATCTTCAGCGCGCCTTCCATCGCAACTGCCGCGTCCGCTCCTCGACCCAAGAAGAAGATGAGAGGAGTGTCCTTTATGTGTTCAGCAATCCGAACAATCGCTTCGTTGTTTTTCAAACAAGCTTCGATGTGATCTGGAAGTCTTTCAAGCTCCGCAATCAGACGTTGATACTTCTCTTTGTCGGCGGCGCGATGCTGTGCCATGTGCAGCGCGATCAATGTCAGCAATGCCGCCTGAGCAGTATAGGCTTTGGTGCTGGCAACTGAAATTTCGGGGCCGGCCTGTGTATAGAGCACGGCGTCGCACTCTCTCGCGATGTTGCTTCCCACTACATTGACGATTCCAAGAGTCTTCGCCCCACCTTCCTTCGCAACTCGCAACGCAGCGAGAGTATCTGCCGTCTCTCCGCTTTGGCTTATAACTATAACGAGATCGTTTGCACGCACAATTGGGTTGTTGTAGCGGAACTCACTTGCATACAAAACTTCGACCGGCATTCTAAGTAGGCTTTCGAATACGTACTTCCCAAGCAATCCGGCATGATAAGCCGTCCCGCAAGCCAAAATGATCACGCGATCGAATCGTTTCCAGTCATTGATTGAAAAAGTCTCGGGCAACGCGACGGTTTCGTCTTTCAAAAGTCTACCCGCTAAACACTGCCTGATCGACTGCGGCTGCTCCGTTATCTCTTTGATCATAAAATGCTCGTGTCCGCCTTTTTCCGCAGCCTCGATGTCCCAATCGATGTGAATTTTTTTCGGCAACTTAGGCTTGCCTTCAGCGTCTTCGAGGTAGATTTCGTTGCGTGTCAACACCGCAAGATCGCCTTCATCCATGATAACGACTTCACGAGTGTACGGAAGCAGCGCGGGAATGTCGCTCGCCAGAAAGTTTTCGCCTTCTCCGATGCCGAGCACTAGCGGGCTCGCATTGCGAACCGTCACGATTTTGTCAGGCTCGTCGATGCACATCACGACCATTGCGAACGCACCGCGAAGCCTGCGGACTGCACGTCGAACAGCTTCGACGAACTGACCCGACTCAGCATACTCTTCGCCGATAACATGCGCCGCGACTTCGGTATCGGTTTGACTCCTGAACTCGTGCCCTTTCGACTTCAGGGCTTCGCCAAGTTCGTAGTAGTTCTCGATGATTCCATTGTGGATCACCGCGATTCGACCAGACTGATCGTAGTGTGGATGCGCGTTTTCGTCAGTCGGTCCACCGTGCGTCGCCCATCGGCTGTGTGCCATCGCGATGTGAGCAGCAGGCTTTTCGTTTTCGATTAGTTGCCCTAAGTTGTTTAGCTTTCCGGCCTTCTTTAAGACTGCAATGCCTCGCTCGGTGCCAAATGCTACGCCCGCGCTGTCATAGCCACGGTATTCCAACCGGGTGATCTGATCGAAAACGACGGTGACGGCCTCTCGTGGGCCGATGTATCCGGCGATGCCACACATACCGATTCATTATAACGCCCGGCTTGCCTGTTCCGTGCGCAATCGGCCAAACTGCCCATGTGCCCGTAAACAAGGACGCACTTTTGGAATCGAACCACCGATTCTTTGCGGTCGAAACGAACAACCTCGCATGGGACTACATTTCAAGCCCAGCAAAGTTGACCATCGACGATGAGGAAGCAATGATTTCCGCCGCATTCGCTTCGCTCTTTCACTGGAGCGCAGTCGGGCAGCCGATCCATCGTGGGCGCGCATACGGAACGATTGCAAGAGCCTTGATCAAAGCGGACAACGAGCGAATGCTCGCCTTGCACTATGCGAAAAAGTACCGCGCACTCTGCGATGATGAAGGTGCAGAAGATTGGGATCTAGCTTTTGCGGAAGCTGCAATCGCGAGAGCCTTCGGTGCGATCGGCAACGAAACAGAAGCCAGAAAGCACAAATCGCTGGCGACGGAAGCCATTGATCGAATTAGAGACGCCGAAGACCGAAAGATCTGCGAAGCCGATATGAAACTCGGGCCGTGGTTCGACGTTTAGCGCTTGACAAACGCCATGCGGCGATTCGGATAGTCGAACACGAGCTTGAATGGGCGAAGGAACCCTTGGCCTATGTTTCCAATCGTGTATGCATCTGAAAGTGGACCGACTTTCGACTGAGAAAATGTCACAGAAGGGTTCTCGAAACGCTCGCCACCAAGTTCGAACCATTCGATTCGGCCTTGCCGCGCAGGTGTCATACCACCGACTCCGCCGAGCGCAGTCGCAACTGTCTGCCGATCTTTAAGCAGATCGTATCGTTCGACCCAAGCGGTATGAAACGTCAGCGTATTGTTTGCGCCGGTATCCAAGCGAAACAGTCCTTTGCGGTCACCTTCGAATCGCGCTTCGACAACGGGATGCTTGCCATCGAGGTGCAGAGTCGTCCATTGACCTGAGGACAGCGTGTATGACTTCGGGTCATGGACTGCCACAAAGTTCTGCTGAGTGTCCATCTCCACGATTCCTCGCGCCATGAGGTCATAACCGACGATGCCTGCAAGTTCGACGCTGAGCATCTGTCCGATTTGGGCGAGATCGATTTCGACGAATATTGGGTTCGTCCAAGAAACTTGTCCGACTTGGATCGAATTCGCAGTTCGCATGCTGGAAAGAACAACACCTCCAACGCCAACAACGGGTATGGCGCCGACCTTGTTTAGTCCTTCGCGGTCGGCGATTCCGCTGTCGATGCATAGCGCGCCCGCACCTGAATCCAAGATGAACCAACCAATGTCCTTGCCGTTGATTTTGGGTTTGATTAACAAGTGTCCGGAGATCGCGCGGCGGGATTCGACGGTTGCTGCCGCATTTGAATCGTATTGCGTTTGAGGAATCGGTCCGTCGATCATTTCGAACGGGTTTCGCACGAATATCGGAGCGCGGTCAATGGCCGTCAGTGAAAAAGTGTTCGTTTGACCGCCTTGCGAATTGATGATCTTGCCAGGAACCTTGATGCCGAATGCATCGATGTATTCAGAAAGTTTCCAAACGTCATCGCCTGCCGAAGACTTTCTGCTGAACTCTGTCACTAAGTGAGATGCCTTGTCGATCAGAATCGTTGCCGCTAGTTCGCCATCACGGAATCTGGCCTTCAATACGATGTGATTATCGGAATCCTCAGCGCTTTGAAATTCGAGAGGTGACTTGTCAGCAAGCCAATGGCCCGTGATAATCGCAACAACTGTCCTCTGAACTTCTAAGTCTTCCAACTCAAGAATTCGCGTTGCGCCGCTCCAATCGGTCGACCACGCAGTCTTGCCATCAAATCCCGATGAGCTTGCAAGCACGCTGCTGAATCGCTCTAAGAATTCACCCTGATTGGAAAATAGTAGAGTGTAGTCCCCATCGACACCGAGCGCGTTCGCCTTTCCTTTGGCTTCGAGCATGAAATCAAGCCTCTGAAACGCTTCTGTTCCTATGGCTTTGCGTGCGTTCGCCAAAACGGCCGTCAAATCGCTTCCAATTGCGACCGCGGACATCGAAATCAGCACGGCGAAGATGGCAATACGGTTTAGGTTTCTATTGCTCAACATAGAATTTCGGATACTCCTGGGGATTCTTCGTGCCTTCGATCATGTCACAAATCAGCTTTCCAAACCAAATCGTGAACTTGAACCCATGTCCTGAGCAGGCGCTGACAAAGAAGACGGGGACATCGAAATCAAGCTTTCCAATCCGGAAGTCTTCGTTTTCTTCTACTGTGTAAATGCATGAGTAGGTTTCACTCGGATCATCCTTCGCACCCAGCCGAAACCTCGCACACTCGGAGATTTGCTGGATGGCTTCCTTGTCGAGCGAACGATCTTGTTTGGGATCGATCGCAGGGCCATATCTGTGTCTTCCAATCTTGAAGCCTCGTCCGTAGTTTGGAAATCCATAGAACAATTCGTCTGACGCTTCAACCCATGGCGGCACTTCACCCACCGGAGCTTCGAAATAGGCGAATGTCTGCAGATGGGTCTTCAGGCCCACATTGACGAAATCTCCGATCCATGGGCCGGCGCAAATGGTGATAGCGTCGTAACGCTCGCCAGCGATCCTTCCAGTTTCGTCGATGTTCGCTCGTGTGTTCTCCAAGAAGTGCGTGCCGTGTGTCCGAGCGATCTGAACCTGCGACTCCAAGACCTTGTCCGCGAGCAATATTCCTGCCTCCGGTTGGAAGATGGCGACTTCGTCCGGTTCCAAGTGGATTCCTCCAAACTTTCGCGTTGCATCGATCGAACCCATCTCCCAGAATGCGACATGATTCTCAAGCAGGCTTTTCTTCGCATCGCGCATCCACGGATGATTAGGAGTGCCGAATATCAGGAACCCGGTTTCTTTGTAAAGCTCGGCTCCAGCTTCTGCTTGCAATTCATGCCAGAGGGGATATGCCTCGGCCATGAGTTGCACATAGTAGGGATCGGGATACGTTCTCCTGATGATTCTTGAAGTGCCATGCGAGCTTCCCTTGTCGTGGCCAAGCGTGTATTGCTCATAGACGTCGACTTCGTGGCCAGACTTCGCGAGAAACCTTGCTGCTGCGCAACCTGTTGCGCCTGCACCTATGATTGCGACTCTCATGAATTCAGAGCGGGTAGATCCATATCGCTGCTGTGCCCTGGAAACGCCTTCGCAGTTGGGTCGATGAAAGTCTTAGCAAAGTTGACGGCCATGCAAACTTCGCCGACACCTGTTGCGATCAAATCTAATTTGGCGTCATGCGTACATACGTCGCCAGCCGCATAGATTCCGGGCAGGTTGGTCTCCATGTGACTGTTCACTTTGATCTTTGTTTTCTCTAGCTCCAAACCCCAGTTGAGAATCGGTCCAAGGTTGCTCTTGAAGCCAATGTTTACACTTACAACATCGCAATCGATGCGTGTCCGTTCGCCCGTTTTCTTGTTTTCAGTAACGATGGCATCGAGTCTGTCGCTTCCTATCAATTCGCAGACGACTTCCCAAAGCCGTGTCTTGACAGAACTCTTCGAAAGATGCTCGGCACTCTCTTCATGTGCTCGGAATGTGTCACGCCTGTGAATCAAAGTGATTTCGGATGCGATTCCTTCCAATCCGAGCGCCCAATCGAGAGCGCTGTCGCCTCCTCCGACGATGGCGACTCTCTTGCCACGCAGTGCTTCCTTGCTCTTCACCCCATACATCAATCCCTTGCCTTCGAACTCATCCTCGCGGTCAACTCCGATTTTCGTTGGACTGAACGCTCCGACTCCAGCGCAGATAATTACTGTTCGCGTTGCGTATTCGCCGTTTGCGGTGCCAATGATCCACACTTCGTCGCGTCGTTCCAGCGAATCTGCGCGAACGCCAAGAACGTACTCCGGCGAAAACCGTGACGCCTGTTCGATCATCGCGCTCGCAAGGTCTTTTGCTAACACTTCTGGAAACCCGGGCATGTCATAAACGTACTTCTCCGGATACAGCGCGGATAGTTGGCCGCCAGGCTCGGCTAATGAGTCGATGACTCTTACCGACATGCCGCGAATGCCGGAATAGAATGCGCCGAAGAGGCCGACCGGCCCTGCGCCAATGATCGTGACGTCCTTGATTTCGTTCACTTCTGAATTTCGCCCTCGACCCAGAACTCGCCATTGGGTCCGAATTCTTTTTTCCAGATCGGCACATCCGATTTGATTCTTTCGATCAAGTATCTGCACGCTTCGAATGACTCGTTCCTGTGTGGACACGCGGCCGCGGTGACTACAGCGATATCACCTGGAAACATTTCGCCGATTCGATGAACGAGTGCAAATTTTCCCGGCCACTTGACTGAAGCCTCGTCTGCGATCTCCTGCATCTTGGTCAAAGCCATCGGCTCATATGCTTCATAAACCAAGTGCGTCGTTTCCCGGTTCGAGGTAACGGAGCGAACTTCACCGACAAAAACGCATACGCCGCCGAACTCTTTGGATTCGACCGCCTTTCGAACGGCCTCCGGGTCGATTGGCTGTTTAGAAAGGCCGATCATCCACCGCTCACCGGAGGGATGACTGCAACTTCGTCGCCACGATCGACCGTATCGTCTAAGTTCGCGAAGGTCTGGTTGACCGCGATCCTCGAACCGGGTGTCCAGATTCCCTTTTCTTCGAGGGCTGCGCGAACCGCAGCTACACTCGCGGAATCGGGAAGTTCGAGGAGAACGCAAGCGCCGTACCGAGCTTTCAGCCCGGCGAATAACCGCACGGTCAACTCCACGACCCGATTCTACCGCGTCCAGTAGAATGACAGCAGCCGATGGCAACGCACAACGAGCAGAACCGAGACGAGCACAATTCGCTGAATGAAGCATTTGGCGATGCTGCGCTACAGGCGGATTCCGAAGTCGATCGCCAGCTCCAAGAATCGCTGAGAGAAATCGCTGAAGCGAGCCTTGCGCCACCTGAAGCCATCGAGCACGTACTGGAAGAGATTTCGAACGAACAAGCCAAGAAACGCACGAAGTGGGGTCGCTTCGTTCAACAGATCCGCCAAATGGACTTTGCGACTCGGCGACTTGTCGTCAGTGCGTTTCTCGGTCTTCAAATGCAACTTGTCAATGTGCTCGCGAATGTCTATGGAGATCAGTACGGATTGGGACTCATCGCAATGACGACTATTGTGTGTCTTGCGATCTATAACTGTGCGCTGACACGAAACGGCAATCTGGGTGCATTGACTGGCGGTGCATTTGGAATGGCTGCATCGGTAGGACTTGCATTTTTCTCCTGGCTCTTCCACTCTCCAACAAGTCTGGGTGGTCAACTGCTCATTCCATTGACGCTCGGCTGTGCGCTGTTGGGATACGGGATCGGCCGCATCGGCGATAAAATCACGATGATTCGATTTCAAGCGGATCCTCAGAAACGTCGCGAGTATTTGCTCAAGCAATTGATCGAGTTACAAGAGGAATTGAAGAAAGGCGAAACGACAGTTACCTTTCTTTCCGTCGACGTTGCAGGCAGCACAGCTCTCAAACATGGCGCCGATCCTCTCGCCGTCGAATACACATTCAATGAGTACACAAACTTCGTTCGCTCCATCGCATCGGAGTTCGAAGGAACGATTCACAGTACAGCTGGAGACGGCATCATCGTGACGTTCAGTCATCCGCAGCAAGCGTTTTTGGCCGCGCGCAAAATGCAAGCGGGAATGCTGGAGTTCAATGCGTTTCGCAATCGCATCGGCGGTGACTTCTCGTTGCGATGTGGCATTCATACGGGAACGGTTATGGCTGCTCGTGGGGATGCATCGAATGTCAACTACAGCCATGTCATCGACCTTAGTGCTCATGCGCAAAAGGCCTCTCCTATCGGCGGTCTTGCAATAACGGAAGCCTCGGCCTTCTACTTGCCTGGCGGACCAGCTGCTCTGCGTGCGAGCCGCGTGGAAGTCCAAGGCCATCGGGTCCTCCTTTGGCAGCCGGCTCTAAGTCTTTCAAACCCCGTTCCATCAGCCGTAATGGAGGCTCCTCCACCGCCGCCAGTTCATAGCTAGGCTCGACTAAGCGAAACGCTAAGAGCACTCAAATCCCTAAGAGTATCGACCGTAAAGTCAAGTTGCAACACGATAGATGTCATCCTTTCGCCAGCGGGCCGCAAGAGAGCGTATAATGGGGTTTAACTTTCAATGAAGCTTGAAACCACACTCCCCGCCGACCTATTGCCAATCTATAAAAAGGTGGAATCGGGGGAAAGGCTGAGCAGGGAAGACGGAGTCCTCTTATACCGCCATCCGAGCCTCACGGCGGTCGGTGCCCTTGCGAACGTCGTTCGTGAGCGGAAGCATGGTGACCGAACCTATTACGTGCGGAACCAACACATCAATTACACGAACATTTGCAACAAGTTCTGCAAGTTTTGTTCTTTCTATGCGAAGAAAGGTGGCCCAGCACCATACGAAATGAGCCTTGAAGAAGTGCGTCAAGCGCTCAGGCGATACAAACACGTTCCGATCACGGAAGTTCATAGCGTTGGCGGTATCAATCCAAGACTGCCGTATTCCTACTACATCGACTTTATCAAGACGATCAAAGAAGAGCGGCCTGGTATCCACGTGAAGGCGTTCACAGCCGTCGAAATCGTAGAGATCGCACGGGTCGGGAAGACGACCATCGAAGGAGCCTTGCGTGACTTGATGGATGCCGGGCTCGACAGTCTTCCAGGCGGTGGAATTGAAATCCTATCCGATCGAGTCCATCAGGAACTGTTTGGCAGAAAACTGAGAGGAGAAGAGTGGCTCGAAGTTGCTCGCATTGCAGCGAAGCTCGGACTGAGACAATACGCGACAATGCTGTATGGTCACATCGAAACCCACGAAGAGCGAGTCGACCACTTAATTCAGTTGCGAGAACTGCAAGACGAAACCGGCCATTTCCTCTGCATGACTCCGCTTTCGTTCCATCCGGAGAAAACCGAACTCGAACACATACAGCCTCCGACGGCTTACGACGATCTCCGCAACATCGCGGTGTCTCGATTGATGCTCGACAATTTTGAGCACATCAAGTCGTTTTGGATCATGAACACCGTCCCCGTCACCCAAGCTGCACTTTGGTACGGCGCAGACGATGCCGACGGCACGGTTCTCGAATACGAAATAACCTACAAAGAAGGCGAGTTCGGCCAGAAGACTCAAGCGCTAACACCGTCGAACATGATCGCGATGATCACTGAGGCAGGAAGAGTGCCGATCGAGCGCGACTCGCATTACAATCAGATAGCGCGTGAAATCGACGAGATGGAGCCAACGCGCAATCTTACAACTTTGCCGATTGCCAATTAGTGGGCCTTTTGACCTTCATGTCACAACTCCCATGAAGTGGACAGGAGTATCTGCCGCATGGAGGAGAAGTTCAGAGACAGCTTTGACGTGTGGCAGTGGATCGAATTCGCGATCAACTTCCTTGACATTGCATGCACGATTGCCCTGATCGTCAAAGAAGGAATAGTCTCCTCCTTGAGCTACTGCCCATAAATGCCATGCCGAAGTTCCTTGCAATCGGAATCGCCGTCAAATTGAAGGGCAGGTTACTCTGAGCGAATCGATCAAATCTCACAAACCGCTTTAGAGTTTCAACTGTCGTTGAATTCGGGTCGTGCGCCGCCGATAACTTAACAGTGAACATCTTAGTTCTTGCCGCAGCACTTACTCCGCTGTTTCCAATTGCAGTCGGCACCGAATGGACATACTCGCTCGAAGCTCCATCGCTGAAGGGGACCCTTATCCAGAGGGTCGAGAGCGCCGTCCAATCCGAGTATGGGCACGAACTCAAGATTACATCCACTGCCGAACTGGGAGGCAAGGTCGTGCTCGGCGAAGAGAGGCTTCTCGTCACACCTGACTCAGTCTTTCGCCTCTCCGGCTCAATGGGTTCCTACCAGCCGTCCCTGTGCATCTTTGCGGAGCGGGACTGGAGTTGGTCGGGAGCGGTTGGAGAGGCATCGAACGCGAGAGCAAACGGCCGCGCTTTGAGCGAAACTACGCTTCATCTGCCTGCGGGCCGCTTTGTCGCACGCGCTTCAGAAGTCAGCGTCCAATTCGGAGCAACTTACACAACGTCTCGTTATTGGCTGTCGAAGGGTTTAGGCTGGGTTCGCATCGAACATGACTTGCCGGGCGGCATTCTCGTTGCAGAGCTGAAAAAGTATAAGGCGATGTAATCTTCCGCCACGCGGAAGAGGAGAACTCTTATCAGCCGTGAAAGTCTCGCCACTCGTTAGCGGCCGACTCCTTATGTTCAGCGAGCAAGCGAATGTTCTCCTTCTCGACATCGCTAAGTTGCGATTCGCTGAATCGAGGATTGCGCTTGTACCAGCTTTGACTCTCAAAATAACTTTGCAACCATTTGTCCGAGAATACTTTTCCGTGCCGAGCGTATATTTCGTTGATTAACTTGTCCGCTTCTTCCAGAAACATGCCGTGCAAGATGCGTTCATCGATCACTCGGTTTGAGACGGATTGCCGCAATCGCTCTTCAGCTTGAAGCACTGCAGAAAGACTCTTGGATTCAATATCGTTCAGTGGCGGGTCTTTCGTGCCGCCGCCTCCTGAATACCAGGGCTGGTCCCAGAAGTGTGCGCTCAGCCACGCAACCCTGAAATCTCGACCTTTTCTTGCATAAATCTCATTTCTGAGCAAGCGCAACTCCAACAGCGAAAGCCCTTCCAAGTCATTACTTGTTAGTGGGACATCTTGGAATCGATCCAATTCACCAGGAAGCACGCCAACTCCGCGCAGCCGCCTCTCTGCTTCGCGCAACGTCGCAAGATTCGCAATATCCGCGTCCGTCCAATCCCTCGTTTGATTCAGCGCATACCAGTAGCGCTGCCGAAAGTATTCAGCCTTTTGGGGATCGGAAGCGAACCCGCCACCGTGGATCGCGTACATTTCCGCTTGCAGCAGCCTCAGCTCTTCAAGGCTCTTCTTGCCAAGCTGTTCGATCGAAAAGGTGCGATCAGCCCAGAACCGCAAATCGCCTAATTCGATGAACTTGTGCGCTTTGCTTTCGGCTTCGCGTATGAGGTCCAAATTCCCAATCTCAACGGGACCTAACATAAAGAAAGTGAAATCCTCGTATGGCTTGTACCAGCTTTGCTTGAGAAGATACGCCTGCAGCTCTTCGTCTTCCATAACTCTGCCTTTCTTCCCAAAAATCCAAGCCCGCATCGTCCGCAATTCATGCAGGGATAAGCCGTCGAGTTTATTAGGATCCAGCGCTGCGGTGTTCAAATTCCAACCCGACCAGTCACGCTCCACTGCCGGCAAATCCGGTTTGGTCGCATTCGTTTTCGCTTCACGCGAGCAGCCAACGACAGATATCGCAAGTGCCATCAGGAATACGCAAAGCGACTTCATCGCACAGTCACCATCGGTCTGATCTGTTCCATCTTCTTGGGGCCGATTCCTTTGACCTTCATGAGGTCTTCGACGCTCCGAAACGGCCCATTCGCATTGCGGTAGTCGATGATCGCTTGCGAGATGACAGGGCCTACGCCGGGCAAACGATCCAGCGTCCCCGCGTCGGCTGTGTTGATGTCGATGAGTCCTCCCATAACCCCGGATGGGGCCGCTGAATGGCCCCCCGAAAGAGACATTGCATAACCGGCAGCATAAGGGCCGAGTCTCTCAGCTGCGTCTTCCCCAAACCTTGGGACGTAAAGTTGCGTGTTCGGAATCATCTTCGCAGCTAAGTTCAGTTGATCCAAGTCGGCCTGGCCCGTTTCACCGCCGGCTTTCTTGATCGCTTCGATGACAAGCGTTTCGCTGTCGACCCAAACGACTTGTGGCGAGCGAACCGCTCCCGCGACATGAACTTGGAACTCCACCAATCGCGCACTGCCCGCTTGCGCGCTCGTCAACTGGCTATAGCCGACGTAACCTGCAACAACTACCGCGGCCGATGACAGCGCAACCAAGCCGCCTTTCGTCTTTCCATCCATACTGTGCCACATCCCGGGGTCACGCTTCGACACGGATTTCGTGAAGTCCTTCTAAGCGAATCTTCTTCGATTGAACGAGTCAGCCAGATCAAAATTTCATGCCGAAGACGACCGGATTCGGGTACATTTAGCGCCCCTTGGGGAGTTGCCCGAGTGGCCAATGGGAGCAGACTGTAAATCTGCCGGCGAACGCCTACGTAGGTTCGAATCCTACACTCCCCACCATGTTCCGCCTTCGTAGCTCAGGGGTAGAGCACCTCTTTGGTAAAGAGGAGGTCACGGGTTCAATTCCCGTCGAAGGCTCCACTCTTTATCCGGCGTATCGAAGCACAGATGCCATCGGGCCACCGCCAGGAACTTCCGCACTCGGCATCGTGAAGACGCGGCCTCCACTTGCAAGAACGGCAAGCGTCGTTTCATTCACCAATTCGATATCGCCAGCGTTTTCAACTTCGTGGATAGTGACCTGCTGCGTCGACTCATCGAAGGAACCCCAAACATCCGGCTCGGTATCGACGAACAGTTGATCCACTCGTCCTTGGAACGCCGCTCTCGCTGTTTCCTCGACACCTTGCGTCGTTTGACCGGTTCCGATCAACTGGGCGTATCGCGCAATCGCATCAGCTTGAGATTTTTTGAAAGCGGGATAGACGACGTCCCATGCAGCTTTGTGCAATTCCTCGTCGCGCATGGCGTCCGGGTTCCCTTTGACTCCGCCTTCGATCAATCCGGGAACGTTCGCGACCTCTAAATAGAGAGGGAAGTAGTACTCGACGGCCGCCAAGACGACGGGTGCAGGATAGTGCTTAAAGATGGGTTCGAGTTCACGGTCGACTATATTGAAAAATCGCTTCAAGTTCTCCTTGTTCTCAGTCCCGTCGGATCGGTGCCCATGAAAGACGGCCGCGCGCCCTCCTCCTCCACCGCCACCCGCGCCGGTGTGAAACTGCAACTGCTTCTGTGGATCGTCGAGTTTGAGCGCCTCTGAAATCGACTTAGGAAGATGCTCCAGTGAAATCTCCGATACGCTGAATCGCGTTCCTTCCAGCAGCTTGACCATCTGCTCGCCTAATGCCAATACGTAAAACTGTCCATCGCTCGCAAGCAGTCGCACCATTTGCGCTAAGTCGAATCGATCGCTGACCGTGTAATCTTCGCCGAATCCGACGCCTGTGCGATACATTCGCGTTTCTCCTGGTCGAGCAAATATCGCGAGTCCATCTGCCTGATGCTGCCAAAAAAACTCTCTGTCCAGAAGCGACTTCGCTTTTCCTAAAGTAGCATCGATGACATCCCATCGCGCCCCTCTTGTCTTCAACGTCTCTTCCGCCTGCGAAAGCAAATTCTTCAGTCGAATCGGGTCCTGTGCCACTTCCGCTCCCTTTCGATGAGTCGGCATGTAAATCGAAACGCAGTGGTCGTCGCGCACTCCGCGCAGCTCGATGAGCTCTTCCTTTCCGAATGGATCGATGTAGTGCATAGGCGCAAGAGGTTACCATGACCTTACCCGTAGGGAAACCCTCAGCCGGCGAAAATCATCGGCATTCATCGTTCACAATCGCCGCGTCATGGCCAAGCGCAAACGTAAGCCGCCGATTCGAAGGTTCAAGAAGCCAGGGACGCCGCCTGGTGCGTTGATCGCCGAACCGGGCGCACCCCAACCGGACATCCGGGTCATGGCATTCGGCCCTGAAAGTTTCGAAGAATCCAGAGTCTCGAACCCTGACGACATCCGCAAATGGATCGGCTCAGCACCCATGATTTGGGTTGACGTCGAAGGGCTTGGAAACGCCGCAGTCATCGGTTCCATTGGCAAGCTCTTCGAAGTGCATCCGCTTGCAATTGAGGACTCGCTGACACCGCATCAACGACCAAAAGTCGACGCGTATCCCAATCAGCTCTTCATCGTCGCACGCATGGTGATCATGAGCGGAGACGATTTGCAATCCGAACAAGTGAGCATGATCGTCGGTGACGGATACGTTCTCACATTCCAAGAGATACCAGGTGACAGCTTCGATCCGGTAAGAGAGCGATTGCGGAAAGGCGATGAGCGTCTTCGCAATGCGTTGAGCGACTACCTTGCTTATTCACTGCTGGATGCGGTTGTCGATGGTTACTATCCTGTCATCGAAGATTTGGGTTTCAAACTCGATGATCTGGAAGACGCGATTGTCGAGTCGCCGCATAGTGAGCAGATCGCGCCATTGCACGAGATCAAGCGCGGTTTGATAACGATGAGGAGAGCGATTTGGCCGATGCGCGATGCGATAGGTCATTTGTCACGCGAGACGACGCCGTTTATCCAATCGGAAACCAGGCTTTACTTCAGAGACGTCTACGACCATGTCATACAGGTCACAGACGTCGTAGAGACCAACCGAGAGCGCGCCACAGATTTGATGGACGTCTATCTGTCGAGCATCAGCAACCGCATCAACGACGTCATGCGCGTTCTGACGCTTTGGGCGACGATCTTCATTCCGCTCACTTTCATTGCGAGCATCTATGGCATGAATTTCGATCTCGACGCATCGCCCTTCAATATGCCGGAACTGAGATCGAAGTATGGCTATCCGATGGTCTTAGGTTTCATGGCGCTCGTCGTCATCGGCGTCGTTTGGTTCTTCATGCGGAAAGGCTGGTTCGCAAAGCCTCGAAGAAAGGAAAGAGAATGAATGCAGCCAGCCGACATTTCTCTGATTTCAGGATCAGAATGCTCTCGCGCAGTTCTACTGAAAATGCTAGGCCGCCATCGTAGTCTCTCATGCAACGTAACTGACAGCATTTGAGGCGCGAACAGCGGCCCAGCATCGAAACCCACTTACGACTTCTTCTTTTTTGACTTAGGCTGATTCCTAAGACGTTCAAGCCATGTCTCGGCATACTCGCTGAAGAATCGATGAAGGTCTGGGTAGAAGTCGGAAGAAGTCCTCTTCAAATGCAGGTACTCTTTGAAGAAGAACTCGCGATTATCGGGATGACAGTCGAATCCAATCTTCTTGTATTGTTCAAGCTTGACAGTCGTGACAAGGCAGATTAGCTCGCCGAGCGTCAAGGGAGCCGGAGTCGTATCGATAGGGCATGGCCAAAAGGGTCCCTTCACATTGTCCAGATCTGCAAGATCATTCTTATGCAGGCTGATAATTGTGTAGTGGATACCATTGAGACCCGGCTGTGCAAAGAACCTGGCAACTTCGTTCGTTATATACTGCGCCGAACACGTTGCGATCCCGACTTGCAGACTGGAAAAGTCCGGCAACTCTATATGATCGATAATCGATAGATCCACAGGGGATGCTGCTCCATTGATGTCCTTACCTTTGGCTTTCGATGCCGCTTTCGCATCAGAGATGAGCCTATCGATCTCTTGAATCCCCTTCCAATACCCTGTCCTGACTTGAGCTTGGATGGACTCAAGCGGTTGCTTCCAGTACGAATCGGGCCTGAAGTTCAGGTCGTACTTTCCTAAGTCAGGAACATCTGGGAGTAGGCTGCGAATTCGACCTTCTATGTTAGATTCGCCAGGCAATGGCTGGATGCAATTCCCCAAGTGAGACGGATCCAAAGACGCAATAGATGGGTACAACATTTCGATAC
>JAHCHL010000006.1 GCA_026129745.1 Fimbriimonadales bacterium
CACGCATCCGGCACTAATCTCACGCACCCGGCGACGATGTATCCGCCGCCGTTCGCGACAGGGACAACCGGCGCGATGCTCGGACCATCAGAGCCACCTACTCCAACCGGATTATTCGAACCACCTCCATGACCGTAACCCCCCGACCGCGTCCCAGCGACGATGATCGAAAGGAACCTCCCAGTGCTCGGATCGTAAAACGCGCCTTCGCCCTCCGAATGCGGCCGGGGTGGCTGGGGCAAGTTCGCGCTGGGAGTCTTGTGCAACGCGCAGTTGTGCGCATTGAGACTTGCCCCAGCCACCCCGAGCGAAAGCTCTTCTTTCACACCCCTGCCACCCGTCGCCAGTTTTTTTGCGAAGCTAATCAATGTCCGTGTCGGTCGCATTTTGACCATGATAAGGAAGACTCATAATCCTTTGCAAAACTTTGTATCTTGCTCGGGCCGCAACCAGCGGATGCTCCGCATCGTCCCAGTTTTCATTTAGCTTTATAAGCATGCCCTGAACATCGAGTTCTACGACATCGAGGCTTTCTTCACCGACAAGAATTTTTGTAGCGCAGTCCGCTGTTCCTTGAGAGACTTCGAACTCCAAAATCAATAACACGTTCGCCAGAAAGACAAGTCGCTTGTGGATCGGCACATGCGATTCGACAGGAATCCCGTTGCTCAATAGAGTGCTAATCAGATCAAATTCTTCGAACGGAATGGGTGCTGGAACTTTGATTGAGCGGAGCAAAAGGGGATCGAACCGCTTCTCTTGGTTCACTATGAGCCATCGCGCTGCTTGAAGCCAGCGAAGCTCCCTATAAGTTGCAAAGTCCATCAATAAGAACCCTGTATCTCGCCATGAATGCAGCAAGTCTTCCTTCACCCATCGACCGGCAGGTGACAGCGATGATCGAATTTCGTCAAGAGCCCAACAGACTTCTGAAAGTTCAAGCGTCCCGGACAAGAGCAAGTCGAGTGCCCACAGTATTGAACGATCTTGCTGACGATTTACAATCATTGACTAGCCTGCGTAAGAGGTGCTACCGCTGGTGTGCCACTATGATCAAACACTGGCGGCACTAATGGAATTCCTCCTCCATTATGTAGCAGCCTCCTCACATAAAGATAGACTGCTGTTACAATTTGTGTTTCCCACGGCAAGTGCCGACTTCCCCCAAACAAATGCGCATGCCACAGGTCAACTTTAGCCCATCCACTTTTTCTCCCTAGCCCCTTCCACGTAAAGCTACTTTTCTCAACCCGAAGAACCGCTCCAAACAAGCGGTTCCAGGCTCCGGCTGCTAGCTGTGTTCCCTTACCGATTGCTCCAGTCGCTCCGCCGATAGCCAAAGCCAATGCTGTGATCCCAATGTAAGCCAACACTTTGCTAACTCCAAAACCAGGTTTGTGTTTGGAGCCACCACCGTCCCAAAATCCGAGTGTAGCTGAACTTCCGATTGCGGCCAAGCCAGTCATTATCCCATCAGGAATTGACTGCAAGATGATCATCAACACCCCATTTGGATGAAAAACTAATCCCCGCGATGATGTGAGCGCAGGCTTCCCATCCAGCCAAGGCGGCCGCAATCCTGCTATCGACGGTGCTAGACCAGAAGAGTCTACAAATCGTGCCGGGTTGTTTCTGCAATATTGGTACCAGTTACCACCGTCTTTCGCAATGTCCCTTGTCAAAAACCTCCCCGTGCTCGAATCGCAATAGCGATGACCAAGCAGCATCAGTCCAGAGTCAATATCGCTTTGGTATCCGAACGGGCCGCCGTATTGGAATGGGCCTTGCCAGGTGCCGGTGGAGGTGGTTGGGTTGCCGAAGGCGTCGTAATATTTGGTTGCGGAGGTGGTTTCGTTCGCTGCGGTTTGGCGGAGGGAGTTCTTTATGTCGGCGTGAGAGGAGGTGGTTATGCGGTTGATGATCACGATTCCGCACGTGAAGGTGACTTGCCAACAATCCATTTCACCCACGCAGTTTATGCTGGCAGTCTTCTAAATTAATGTCATCTTCCTTCGTTTTTGTTCCAGGCACCCGACGATCATTTCGGCGCAGAGCAGGAAGTAAATACATATCGAAAGAAATCCGAGTTGACTAGCTGACCGGCAAATTTGCCAATACGGCAGTTGTTCCGAGGGTTGCTATCGTGGCGAAAAGCCACATTCGTAGAAACAAACGCGGAGCGCAACTCGCGCAATACGAAGCTACGATGAGCGCGCCGCTTATCGCAATCGGCAGAGGGGGGAGCGGCCTGCCCAGTGGCCATAGCAACAAAACGCTAATGCTGTAAAACAGAGACCACACTATCATGTGAAGAACAAATTTCGATAAGTTTTTCCTAATCTCTTTGTGGTGATGCGCGAACATCATAAGCCCAGCGATCATGAAAACGACCCAAGCTACAGCAGAACTAATCGCCAGAATCACCTCCTAAGTCCTCCTCCCCTGATCTTCGTGGGATGGTGCTTCGGCTTCGGCGGGCGTGGCCGAGTTGAGGTTTCGGTCGTGTGTGCCATGGGTGAATAGGTTGGCATTCGAGAGCTTCCGATTGGCACGATGAAAATTCACCCGTGCCACGAACGGCGGGCGGGTGGCCTGGTTTACCCAATCCAGTGTGGCGGTTTCGCCACTACTAAAACCGGGTGGCACGGACAGATTCTTCAATGACCTTCGGAAACGCATGGCTTCCAAAGAATCTGTCCGTGAACTGTGCAGGGTAGCATCATCTCTTGGTGCAGAAGCACAAGCTTCGCAACGACTACAACGACCCAGGACATGCCCACGAGCTAACATGGTCGTGCTATCGGCGAATGAAGCTGCTCCGAAGCGACATAGCGTGTCAACTAGTGGCAGACGCAATCGACAAGGCTCGTGTCACTCACAACTTCGCCGTTTGGGCGTTTGTATTCATGCCTGAGCATATTCACCTCCTTATCCATCCCCGGGAATCGGAGTACGACATCGCGCTTATCAGAAAGGCGATCAAGCAAGGGGCATCGCAACGCGCGATTTCGCATCTGAAAAGACATAATCCTAGCGCTCGACCCACTCAAAGTGGTGAACTCAGGGACTTGTTTCCCATCGCTTTTGGCAGGAGGGCGGAGGATACGATCGCACTATTTCGCCGAAAGGATCCGTGCTGCGATCAGTTACATCCACACGAATCCGGTAAGGCGTGGGTTAGCGGAAAGCATTTTCGATTGAAGTGGTCAAGCGCTCGGACGTTTCATGCGGAGGGCGACTCACCGATCAAGATTGATGCGTGCGAAGTGATCGTATAACCGAAGGTCGTCACGGACAGATTCGCTTGAAGTTGATGCCGTCGAGCCATGGTGACGAATCTGTCCGTGCCACCTGAGGTCACGCCGCTACAGTTCACGCATCCGGCACTAATCTCACGCACCCGGCGAGCAAGCAGCCTGCGACGACTGAATGCGCCTTAGTCTGGAACTCGATGCCTGCTTCACTCGGGATGGAAACAAATCGAGGTATCTCATTCATTCAATGAACACTTAACTGTGCCAGCCTCTAAAGCAAAACAAGCGGCTGAAAGAAGATGCAAACTAATCGTCTGTTTTAGAATCCAGAGCATGATTATTGAGGCCAACACTTACCAATGGCCGACATACATCCAAAACTACCCGTGGTTTTTTCGATTGGTACTGATTGTTTCGTTTCTGCCTGTCTTCAAGCTATCAACTTCCTGCTTCTTTCTCTTATCTTCGCAGCTTAGCAAAGCAATATGCAGTGACGAAACCCAGATTTTCAATTCGAGCGGAATTTGTCGCAAACGGGTAGCGGGCAACCATCTTCCCACTTTAGAGTGTTCACATCGTACCAACTCACACGCCTGGGTGTCCCTGACCTCCATTCTCGTAACGTTTCGAATGATCATTACTACCAAAGATCGACCGCCCCTCTCCAGCCGCCCTGAAAGAGAATCACAAAACGAATAGAACCTTCCTGTACGATCAAGTCATCCAAATTGAAAAAGAGGGAAACATGACGCAATCGTTGGCAAGCAATAATTGCTCGGGATTAGAGATTCAATAGATCGTACTCGATGCTGTTCATCCAAAAATCTGACAAAAATCGTCTAAAAGCCCCACATTATGACTCTGCAACCTCTTGTAATCGTGCGATCCCGGGTAGTGGCAGATTCGGATTCCGCAATCTTCCATAGGTGGCGGCAGCGGACTGATTCGATCAGAAGGCCGGGGTAGCTGTATGGGTGGTAACGAATTCTGAGGTGTTTATCCGACCCTTTACGCCAGGTTTCCAAACTGTAACTTGAACGTGTGGCAACTTACCCAATTTACCGAAGCTGTGGTGCGCAGAGTGTACACCGACCTTACTGGTCCAGCCGGCGAGTCTTGCGCCGCCTGCCGCGCCGAAAGCAAGGCCGTGCCCCGCACTAACGGTGAGCCCGATATACGGCCTGCTTTCACGGTCTACGATCCCATCGACACCCAGCCATTTCCTAACATACCCAGCTACCCAACGTCAAAAACGTCTCCCTAACCTGCAAAGAAGTTCGCTGCGCTGTTGAGCCATGCGTCCGAATGCGATCCTCGATAAACTATCTTTGCTGGTCCATCATCCAACCATGGATCTTCCAGAAGTGCCACCATTGGCTCGAGTCCATCTCGGTCTGGTTAGCGTGATTGGATTGTTTTAAACCATAGATGTACCAATTGCTTCCAAAGCCGTCCATGATCCCGCGACAACCTCCCGGTACTCGACTAGTACCGGTGTCCTAACAACTTCAAGCCTGAATGGGCGTCGGTTTGATATCCGAAGTTGCCGCCGTATTGGAAGGGGCCGTGCCAGGTGCCGGTGGAGGAGGTTTCGTTTCCGAATGCGTCGTAGTGTTTGGTTGCGGATGTGGTTTCGCTTTCGGCGGTTTGGCGGAGGAGTTTTGATGTCGCCGTGCGACCAGGTGGAGTTGGTGCCGTCGCGGGACGATGCCGGGGGTGTAGGTGAGTGAGCCGTCGCTAAGAACCGGTGCGACGACGGAGACGCCGTTGCGGGCGTATGTCGAGGTGCCGCTGGAATCGGTTTTGGTGACTCTTGCGCCGAAGGCGTTGTAGGAAAACGAGTTAGTCGCGGTGGAGGGATACGTGATCCCAACCAACCTATCCTCATAATCCCACGACAACGTCGTCGTTCCGGCAGAGGTCGTGATGCTGGTCGTTCTGCCCGCCGCGTCATACGAGAACGCCTTCACGGTTTGCGAGTTGACTTTCACTTCGAGCAGCTTGTCTGCGCCGTCGTACTCATACTCCTCAGTCACCGAATTCACCGTTCTCGTCAAACGGTTGCCGTTGGCGTCGTAGGTGTAACTTGCGGAGTAGCCGTTGCGAGTTTCGGATATCAGTTGGCCAACCAAGTCATAGCCGAACTCCGTCGTTACTCCACCGCTCGTGCGCTCGACGATAGTTCGATACAGCGTCGTATTCGTACTCGTGCGAGTCAATCAATGAATGCGCGCTGTTCTTGATTTGGATTCCGATGAGCCGCGAGCGGTTGTCGTAGGTGTAGAGTTCGTAGACACCGTTCGCGAGGTTCTTGCGCGTTAGGCGCGAGGCGTCGTCGTAGACGAAGGTGGTCGTTTCATCGAACGGGTTGGTGAGCGATACGAGCCTTCCGTCGTCGTCATACTCATATTCGGTGACACCGACTCCATCGTGATTCATCGAGACGAGTTGTCCCGCGTCGTTGTAGGAGTAGGCGATTTCGGCTTGGGGAGTTTCGAGCAAAGTTAGCTGCGATGCCGCGTCGTAAGTCCATGCCGTGCTGCCGGTCGCATCCGTCATCGAGGTGAGACGACCTGCATCGTCGTAATAGAACGCGACATCCGTGCCCGTCGGATAATCAATCGCGTTTAGTCTCCCCGCGTCGTCGTAGACGTAGGCGATGACTTGGGAGAGTGGGTTCGTGTACGCCGTAACCTGCCCGTTCGCGTTATATGTCCATTGCTCCACCGAGTTATCCGGAAGCGTTAGAGACGACACTTCGCCGCGATCGGTGTAGGCGTAGGTTCTCGTGTAATTCCGCGCGTTGGTCACCGAGGTGACCCAGCCGACGGCGTTGTAGGTGAACGACGTGGTTTCTTCGAGCGGGTTGGTGACAGAGACGAGGCGCCCGACGTCGTCGTATGCAAACGACCAGACGTTATTCGCTTCGTTGATCACCTCCAAAACCAAAGAGCCGGGATCGAAGACGACGGAGGACTCGGTCTGGTCGGGATTGACGAACACCTTCGCACGTCCCCAAGCGTCGTAGACCACCGAATACGTGTTGTTCTCCGGATCCGTTGCGCTGGTGATTCGCGAGAGGGCGTCGTAAGTCGCGGTGCTGGTGTTATTGAGTGGCGACGTCGCGGCGGTGATGTTGCCGTGCGAGTCGTAAGTCAACGTTACGGTCTTATTCAGCGCGTTGGTGACCGATGTCAGTTGTCCATAGCCGTCATACGCGCACGTAACGATCTGGGCTTCCAGCGGGTTCACGACGGATTCGAGATTGCCGTTTTGGTCGTACGAAAACTCCCAAAGATTCTCCAGCGCGTCTTCTGCTGTGAGGAGGTCATTGGTGGAGTTATAGGTAAACGTTGCGCGTTTATCCAGTGGGTTTTCGGCCCAAAGGAGGTTGCCATTCGAGTCGTAATCGAACTCCCAAACCTTTCCCCTTCGGTCGGTGTATTCCACGAGGTTCTTGTCCGAATCCCACACGTACGCGTCGGAAAAGTTGGCTTCGTCCACGGTGCTCGCGAGCATGCCGCTGGAGTAGTTGTGGCGGATCGTCTTGTTGAGTGGGTTCGTGATGTCGGTGTAAGTCGAGGCGTAGGTGTATTCCCATCTGTTTTCGTCGGGGTCTTCCCATGCGGTGAGCCGCTCGAGGCTGTCGTATTCCATCGTCCAGGTTTTGCCGCGCAGGTCGGTGACGGAGGTCATGTCGTGGTTGGAGTTGTAGGTGAACTGATACGAGTAGACTTGGTTGTCTATTTCAGGGAGGGAGACTTCGACGAGCTCTCCGTTGGAATAGGTGAAGGTCCACGTTCGGTAGAGCGGGTCGGTGATGGATACGATGCGGTCGTTCTGGTCGTAGGAGATGGAAAGCGATCTTCCCGACGGGTCTTCTATTTCGGTGACGAGGTTATTTTGGTTGAGTGTGAGCGTGATCTGGTTTCCGTTTCTGTCTGCGACGCTCGTGAGGAAGCCCGCGCTGTTGAACGAAAACACGATTTGGCTTTTGGTGGTCAGCGTGAAAGTGCCGTTCTGGTTTTTGACCAAAGTGTCGTGAATCCCCGGCGGCGCCGTGAAATCGCCATACATGTTCTCACTGAACGGCACGAGCAAGCCATCGGCCCAGCGGACTATTGCAGAGGAACTAGGCGTGTAGTCGATGGCGATCCCGAACGTCCAGGACCAACCGTAGCCGAGTTCCCGGTTGTATTCGGTTTGAGAGTTGTGAAAGAGCGTGAAATCGACGGCAAGCTGTCCCTTAGATGGCCACGCCACGAGGGGGAGCGTGTGCATGCGATTTCCCGTATGAGTGTTGACCATGCCTCCCGAGCCTGGACCGCCGCCGGAACCTGAGCCACCGCCAGATCCGCCCATACCTCCACCGACGCCTGGACCTCCACCTGGGCCACCGCCTTCGCCGCCCCCTCCTCCGCCGCCGCCGGGAGGTCCTCCGCCCCCTTGGACGCCGAGCATCGAAAGGACGCTGACCGACCAGAGTGATGACACGGCTGCCTTCGGATCTCTGCCGAAAGTACCGAACTGGCCGAACCTTCCAAACCTGCCGTTTCTGAGGTCACGAAGCGTCTGGGGTGTCCAGTGTCCGGCCCTGTAGACTACATCTTTTCCTGGACTCTTACCAAGGAATGGTGCCCTGGGACGATCGGAGTATTTAGGAGCGACGATCCACCTGCCCTGACCCTTCAGAAAGGCCTCGACCGCCGCATGGATCCCTGCCGCCGACGCTGAGAAAGCCAAAAGCATCGCCGATACGACTGCAAAGATTCGCACTGCTCTCATTTTTCTTCCTCCGCCAGCATTTGCGGAGATCCCACCCCGCAAATGCGCCCACTCATCAATATAACACTACTTTTTGGTAACTGGTACTTCCTTTTGCAAAAACTTCACTTTCCTTGGCCGAGGTGGCTGGGGCAAGTCCCGTGGGGATTGGCTCCGATGTACGGTTCCCACGATCACGGACTTGCTCCTGAGTTCTTCCGCCTCGTATCATGGCCGGTGGGTGGCCTGGTTTAGTTCGTCCTGCATGGCGCCTTCGCCTTCCTAATGCCAGAACCGGGTGCCACGGACAGATGCTTCAATGCACTTCGGAAACGCACTGCTTCCATAGAATCTGTCCGTGAACGCTGCAGCGGAGCATCATCGCTTTGTGCAGAGGTGCAAGCTTTCTTATCCCGCCACCGCTTGCCTTCGAGGTTACAGAGCCTGGACTTTGACAGCAACCTGCAAACACTCAAAGGCATCCGCGCGTGAACCGATTCCAAACGATCGACAGATCCCAACCCTTCCAACGTCTTAACCCGCCCCAACACCCCCCAACCTCAGTTGACAATTCACGAACAAAAGGCCTTAAACCACGTGAACGCCAACAAACCAAAACTCCCAAAAACCCCACACCCAACACCAAAAACCCAAATCCCAAAAAATGCAGTGATTTCAGTGACGCCAGTGACGCGTTAACAATCCAAGTTCAAAACCAAAAGAAAACTCGTCACTCCACAACCATGTGAAGCAACGAGTCTGCAATACAAACGAACCAACCAAATGATCAATCAACCCAAACCGTCAACCACGTTTCACGAATGAGTGACTGCTATTCCGTCGGTTTAGTGCAATAGATTGACACCTCATCGAAACCGGACCTTTTGTACAGACTGCGCGCAGGATTGGAAGCTGAAACTTCGAGGCTGACTTTGCTGCAGCCCAGATCTCGAGCAAGGTCTTCGACTGCCAAAAGCAATTCGCGTCCGATACCGCGATTGCGGTGCGACGGGTTCACAGCCAAATCATGCAGATTCAGGATAGGCTTAGCTGAAAAACTGGAAAACGAAAGCAAGCAAGTTGCGATCCCGATTGCTTCGTCGCCGTCGTAGGCGATCAATGCGTAGTAAGCAGGATGGCATCGAATCGCGTCAGGCAACCTATCGAGCACCTCGGGTGCGAGAGGCAAACCGGTAGCTTCGAGCGCATACATGTTGGTGAGGCCGCAGATAGTACGCAGTTGCTCGTCACTGTTAAGATCGGCTCGAACGATTCGAATCGAACTCATGACTGGAGATTACCGCCCAAGTGCCACGTTTTGGACCGAAAGCACGGTATAAGACCTATGATGCGGATTAATGCAGAACGGCGCGAACGCGACATTCCGATACCGGAACGCAAGCCCGGAGACGAAAGCGGACCGCCAAAGCGCGACGTAAAGAAACCTGGTGGAAACAATGAGCTCCTTCGCCGGATGCGCAAGGTTGATCCAGATCAAGCAAAGAAGTATCGCCAACGAAGCGGTCAATAACTATTCAGCTTCGCCGTATCGCCCGACTGAGCTTTCTCCTGCCTTAGCCGCAGCAGACTTCGCGCGATCTTTCGCAATCTGGCCCTGGACGCCCCCGCCGCCCCAGCCTCCGCCCAGCTTCGACTGCGAATCCACTGGCGCAACAGGTCCAGCGGCCGGAGATGTCGCCATGCCTCCTGCCGTCTCAGCCTTCGGCGGTTCCTCTTCCGCCAAGGTTGCTGCCCCTCCGCAACCAACAATCGCGAGCATCAAAACGGGAACGAGCCACTTCATGGATCCATTTTATCCACACTCCTGTAAACTCGCTGCGTGAAGACCGAGGTCCTGGAACCTACGCCAGAAAACATTCGGCATGCAGCAGAGGTCCTGCGAGCCGGAGGCCTCGTCGCCTTCCCGACTGAAACCGTCTACGGCCTCGGCGCAAACGCCCTCGACGACAATGCCGTGAGGAAGATCTTTCAGGCAAAGGGCCGCCCGGAGACGAACCCGCTGATCGTGCATGTCTCAGGCTATGAAATGGCGTCGCGGCTCGGCGATGTACCGAAAGGAATCACTGACAAGTTCTGGCCCGGACCCCTGACCCTTGTGGTGAAACGATCTAGGTCAGTTCCTGACTCGGTAACGGCCGGTGGCGACACAGTCGGCTTGCGCTGCCCAGCTCACCCGGTCGCTATGGCCTTGCTCGAATCCGCTGGCGTCCCGATTGCTGCTCCCAGCGCAAATCGATCGACCGGTGTCTCCCCAGTCACTGCTCAACACGTTCTCGAGGACCTCGACGGCAAGGTAGAGATCATCCTCGACGGCGGACAATGCCCCAAGGGCATCGAAAGCACCGTACTCGACCTAACTTCTAGCCCGCCAAGCATTCTAAGGCCTGGTTCTGTCCTGGCCTCAGACATTGAAGGAGTGCTTGGGGAAACAGGGATTGGCCAAGTTGCTGGTGTGCCAAAGTCTCCGGGACAAGGCCACAAACACTACGCGCCGCGTACCCGGATACACCTTTCGGAAGGCGACGGCAGAAAGCTCGTCGAGTCCTTGGTCGAAACGGGCCACAAGGTCGGGTGGATGCCGATCGGACTCCACGAGATGGAAGGCGCAGAAACCATTTCGATGCCGGCTGATCCGACGGAATACGCTGCGAAACTTTACGTTGCCCTAAGAAAGCTGGACAAATTGGGGCTTGATGCAGTTGTTATCGAGAAGCCACCGCTTGAGCCTGCGTGGACGGCGGTCTTGGATCGGCTCAATAGAGCGAGTTCTTTCGATTAATCTAGGAAATCTGTGCACCAACGCGCGCCCAGCCATCGTCTCAATCTTTGCCGAAACGAACCAGCCACGGGGAAGACATTTCTCCGGGGAACGTTGTCGCGTCATACTGAACAAGCCGAGCCCGATGAACAAGCCTTTCGTCCATCTGCACAACCACACCGAGTACTCACTGCTCGACGGCGCACAGCGGATTCCTCAAATGGTTTCTCGAGCGAAAGAGATGGGCATGCCCGCACTTGCAATCACCGACCATGGCGCGATGTACGGAGTTATGGAGTTTTATGGGGAATGCAAGAAACAGGGAATCAAACCGATCATCGGAATGGAGGCTTACGTCGCGCCACAAGGTCGTAAAGTTCGGTCCGGAAGAAAGGATGGAAACTCTTATCACCTGCTTCTGTTGGCAAAGAACCGAACTGGTTACCTAAATCTTTGCAAGCTTGCGACGATTGCAAGTTTAGAAGGCTTCTATCACTATCCGCGAATCGATCATGAAGTATTGCGGGAGCACGCAGAGGGATTGATTTGCACGACGACTTGTTTGGGGAGCGAAGTCAATCAATACTTACTGGCTGGCGACTTTCAACGTGCGCTTGATACGGCCGCCATGTACAAGGACATTTTCGGCGAGCAGAGCTACTTTGTTGAACTGCAGGACCACCGGCTCAAGGAACAAGCAGCTATCCGCGGTGGCTTGCTTGAGATTTCGGCAAAGCTCAACTTGCCGCTATTAGCTACAAACGACTCCCATTATTTGTGCAAGACCGACCATCAAGCACACGATGTCCTGCTTTGCATACAAACGAATGCAAAAGTCTCTGAGCGAGACCGAATGCGGTTCGAAACTGAAGAATTCTATTTGAAGTCTTGTGAGGAAATGGAGGATCTGTTCCATGCTACTCCCGAGGCGATTGAAAACACACTCATGGTCGCGGAGATGTGCGATGTTGACCTTGGCGAAGACAGAGCCGAACTTCCAGATCCAATCATTCCTGATGGAATTGCACCGGACGAATATCTCTCAAAACTTAGCCTTGAAGCATTGCCGCAATTGATTTCAGACAACCTTCCTGAAGCGGAAGAGCGATTGAACTATGAGCTCGAAGTTATCAAGCAGACAGGCTTCGCCAAATACTTCTTACTAGTCAGAGAGTTTGCGCAGTTCTCTCGGAGCAACGGGATCTATTTCGGAGTACGTGGTTCCGCTGCAGGATCATTGGTCTCTTATTGTATCGGCATAACTGACGTCGATCCCCTTTACTACGGCCTTACATTCGAGCGATTCCTAAATCCGGAGCGCATTCAGATGCCGGACATCGACATGGATTTTGAAGATGCCAGACGTGACGAGGTGATCGAGTATGTGAAGAAGAGGTTTGGAGAAGATCACGTTGCTCAAATCATTACATTCGGCACTTTGGGTGCAAAAGCGGCAATCCGTGATGCAGGGAGGGCTTTGGGTCTTCCGGCAGGCGATGTTGATCGACTCGCAAAGATGGTTCCCAGTCTGCCGGTCGGCATCACATTAGACCAAGCGCTCGAAACTTCGTCTGAGCTTCGTGAGGCACACAAGAGCGATTCGACTGCCCAAAACCTAATTGAAACCGCAAAACGAATTGAAGGCATTGCACGGCACGCAGGTGTGCATGCCGCAGGCATCGTCATTTCGAAGGAACCGCTGAGCGAGCGAGTGCCGTTGGCAAAAGGGTCGGATGACCAAATCATCACCCAGTTCCCAATGGGCGACCTCGAAAAGATCGGCTTGCTCAAAATGGACTTCTTAGGGCTCAGCAATTTGACTGTGTTAGCAAATGCCACAAAAAACATCAGTGAAAACAAGAAAGGTGAGTTAGACATACGAGCGATTCCGCTCGATGACAAAAAGACTTACGAAATGCTGGGCAAGGGGGAGACTGCCGGTGTCTTTCAACTTGAATCAGAAGGCATGCGACGAGCGATAACACAGCTAAAGCCAGACTCCATTCAAGACATTACGGCGCTTGTCGCCTTGTATAGACCTGGTCCCATGGAACACATTTCGACTTACGCTTCAGCTAAGCATGGGCGAATCAAGCCGACTTACCTACATCCGCTTATGGAGCCAATATTAAAAGAGACCCATGGCGTAATCGTTTATCAAGACCAAGTGTTGATGCTTGTCCGAGCACTTGCGGGCTTCAGTCTCGGCAAAGCAGATATTTTGCGCCGCGCAATGGGCAAGAAGGACAAAAAGCTGCTGGACTCAATGAAGGTCGAGTTTGTCGAGGGGGCAGCCAAAAATGGAATAGACGAACCAACTTGCGAGAAAGTCTGGACGTTGCTCGAGCCCTTCGCCGGTTATGCGTTCAATAAGGCGCACGCTGTTTGTTATGCGCTCATTGCATATCAGACTGCTTACTTGAAAGCCAATTACCCAGTCGAATACATGGCAGCATTGCTTGGTGCATATCGAGGAAAAGAGGATCGAGTCGTTGGCCTCGTAGAAGAGTGCCGGAGAATGGGCATCGAAGTTTTGGCGCCAGACATCAATCGCTCGTCGGTTGACTTTACAATAGAAGATGGAAAGATCCGATTTGGTCTCGGTGCCATCAAAGGCATCGGCGATTCCACAATTCAGTCCATACTCAAAGCAAGGACGGAGAAGGCTGGATTTTTTACACACATTTTCGATGTTGCCGTGTGCGTCAAAGCACATGGAGGACTCAACCGCACAGGCCTTGAAGCGTTGATCAAAGCAGGAGCATTGGATTCTATCGATGCTAACCGCCAAAAGCTCCTCTCCGTCGTTGACACAGCACTCGCATTCGCGGACAAAGTTGCACGTGAGCGCGAAGCGGGCCAAGCAGCACTATTCAGCGACGGAGATGGCGAATCAAATGCAACCGGTGCATTCCCGATACTTCCAGAAGTGCCACGACCCACAAAACAAGAAACACTTTCAATGGAAAAGGAAGTTCTGGGGCTGTATGTGAGTGATCATCCGCTTCGCGGCCATGAACGCTCTGTCATGGCGGCCGCAACGCACACCGCCTCAATTGTACAAGAACTCGCCGATGGCGAGCGCGTTGCGATAGCTGGAGTCATCGCAAGAGTCCAAAACAAGGCAGTCGGTGACAACAAGGAGCCCATGGCGATTCTCACGCTCGAAGACCTGACGGGTCAAGTCGACGTTGCAGTCTATGGAAAGAGCTATCAGTCGCACAAGCATCTGCTCGCTAAGGACAAACTTATCGTCGTCCGCGGAAAGATAAAGCAACGTGAATTGCGAACTGGACAGCGCATGGTCGGTGTTGTTGCATTTGAAGTCGAGCAACTTGATGAAGCAGCCAACCCAAACCCTACTGGCCAAGACGACAGCACCCTTCAAGGAGTAATCAGCGTTAAGATTCTCAAGGCGACGCCAGACGAATTACTAGCCGTCATGAAACTTATGAAGGAAAACCCCGGCGAGTTTGCAATTACACTCGAAGTAGCACAAATGAATGGCAACGGACACCCGAAGACATTGAAGACTTACCACTTGCTCAATCGCGTTAGCGACGGTGCTTGGGTTCAACAGTTACGCCGCTCGCTTTCCCAAAGCTTCATTATTGTTCAGAGAAAGCCGGGCACGTTTACTGAAAGCAGCGACCAGGCGGTCGGTTAGACGTGAGCCTCGGCCTTCCTCTCGCTGACTTTGCGTTGACTATGGTCGAGAATTCGCTTTCGAAAGCGAAGCATCTTGGGCGTCACTTCCAGTAACTCGTCATCCCTCAGCCAAGATAGCGCTTCTTCGAGCGAGAACTCACGGAACGGATCGAGAACGGTCGTAGTTTCCGCTGTCGAAGATCGAATATTTGTGGCCGCTTTCGTCTTGATGATGTTGACCACCATGTCTTCGTCACGCGAGCACTCGCCGATTATCATTCCTCCATAAACATCAGTACCAACGTCAAAGAACATCTGGCCGCGCTCCTGAATATCTTCATAAGCGTATCGTGTGATCTTGCCTGGATCTTTCGCAATGAGCGATCCTCGAGTGCGCGACACAACTTCTCCTCGATACTGTGAATATCCATCGAACAGTTGTGAGATGAGGCCTAGGCCTCTCGTCATGGTTAAATAATTCGACCGGAAGCCGATCAGGCCCCTTGTGGGAATCGAATACTCCAAATGCAGTCCGCCCCGATCATCTTTGGTCATGTTGCGCAGCTCGCCCCTTCGGCGACTCATCTCTTCCATTACTGGACCCATAGCCTCTTCAGGCAATTCCAACGTTACTATTTCAATCGGTTCAAGTGTTTGACCGTCCGGATCTTTCCGAAGAATCACTCTAGGCCGGCTGATAGCCATCTCAAATCCTTCTCTTCGCATAGTCTCGATCAGTATCGCTAGTTGCAACTCTCCCCTTGCAAAGACTTTGACCGTATCCAACGGAGCTTCAGGATCGATCCGCATTGCTACGTTGACGCTTTCTTCCTTTTGCAACCGTTCCCGGATCTTCTGAATAGTCAAGAACTTCCCACCGTCCTTTCCGGCAAGCGGTGATTGGTTCGCATAGAACTCCATGCTGAGCGTCGGCGGCTCAATTTGGATCGGCGCAAGTTCCTCAGGCTGTGCTGCGTCGGCGATCGTGTCGCTAACTAAGACATCATCTAGGCCGGAGATCATCACAATCTCTCCGGCTTCAGCTTCGGCTACTTCACTCAATGAGAGGCCCTCATAAATCCAAATCTTTGTAGCCGTGAAATTAGTCTGCCTTCCTTCTCGAGTTCTAACAAGTTTGTCGCCGACCTTAACTTTTCCTCGCAGCGCTTTGCCGCCAAAGATTCTTCCGAGATATTCAGAGTAGTCGAGATTGTTGACCTGCAGAAGAAAGGAACCTTCGGACAAAGCAGGGGGAGGAACAGCGTTGATGATCATCTCAAAAAGCTCTCTCATGTCCTGCTCGCCACCGCCGGGATGCATCCGTGCAAAACCGCCAGCGCCACTTGTATAGAGATGAGGAAAGAAGAGGTCTTCTTCGTCCGCTCCAAGATCGATGAACAAGTCGATTGTCTTGTCGTATGCCTCAAGCGGCCTTGCACCTTCTCGATCGATTTTGTTGATGCATACAATCGGCTTTAGTCTGTTCTCAAATGCCTTCTTTAGAACGAATCGCGTTTGAGGCATCGGACCTTCGCACGCATCAACGACAAGTAAGACCCCATCGACCATGGACAACACTCGCTCAACTTCACCACCAAAATCTGCGTGCCCTGGTGTATCGACGATATTAATCTTGAAATCTTTGTAGCGGACGCTTGCAACTTTGCTAAGAATCGTTATGCCCTTCTCTCTTTCAAGGTCGTTGCGGTCCATAACGCGATCGACGATTGCTTGGTTCTCCCTAAAGAGTCCAGCCTGACGAAAAATAGCGTCGACCAAGGTCGTTTTTCCGTGGTCGACGTGAGCGATTATTCCAATGTTTCTAACGTATGAAGACAATAGGCTTCTATGATACCTTGAGCACTCACAGCTATTGCTGCCCATCAACTCGGTATCTGACTTCGTAAACCCTTTGATTGCCGTTGTATCCGCCAATCACCGCCAAACGGTCGATGACTGCATCTGGATTCGGGTCAGCCGCGAACATGGTTGGCTTGCCATTGACTATTAGCCAGACTCCGCCACTCCGCCGTGAGAATTGCAATCGCATTCTTTCTCCTGGTTTCATCATTGTTTCAGCATCCGATTGCTCGGATCCAAAGAGTCGGAATCGAGTAACCGTGTTTCCATATCCTCCAACGAACACGATGTAATCTTTGCCCGCAGACATACCTCGAGTAGCCGGTACGAATGCCCCGAGTATCCCGTCTTGCCTTGCTTCAATCTCGATCCAAATGTCGAACTCAACAGCGTTCAATCCATCAATGTACAAACTTGCTTCCGATCCGCCTTCATGAATCCATGCGATTGGAGTCGTGCTCCAGCCAGTTCCCTCAAATTTGATCCGATTGTCGCCTGGTCGCAAGATGGTAGCTTCAACAGCAGTCAGTTCGGATGGTGCGTTGGTTGGAAGGGGTGGTTTGCCGTATGGACCAACCATTCTCGCATAGAAGAACCGATACGATTCATACATCGCATAGCCACGGCCTTCAGGATCATAAACATTCAGCTGCGTTCCGATTTCGCGGCCTCCGCGATTCCAAAACCAAATGCTGTCTCCACGATTCGAAATAGCAATCTCGACAATGGTAATATCACCTTGACGATTTGCGACCCATGTCACTCCCTTCAATTCGTCCCAAAGCCTTCCAACTTCCGCTCCATTGGTCGTCTTGTTGATTCGTAAGCCGATTACACCGTTGCGAGAAAACAGGCCATAGCCTTCGCCATCGAGAACCAGGTCGGCGTTGCGCCAGTTGCCCGACAATCGAAGCATGCCGTACCACGCGTTCTCGTCGTGCGCTTGCTTGTATTGAACTTCAATGCTTCCGAGGTTCACTGTGCCTGCGAAAGGAACATGACTCCATTCGTCGCCATTGCCATCGATGATAGGTGTCATCGATACAATCAGCGGTGAGTAAGGAAACAATGGGTATGGGTCGACCAAGTCGTTGAGACCGTCACCATCTGAATCCTTCTTTTGCGGATCGAAGTTGAAGTATTGCGGATCAGGCTTTACCCAACTCGACTGAAGTGGATTTGGCGTCCACGTGCTGAGCATAACCTTGTGTAAGTCCAACATCAGGCCGTCTGTTTTCGGATTCTTTGGGTCTGAGCCAAATCGCTTTTCATCCAACGGCAGCCTCGGATCGTCATCAGGAAATCCATCGCCGTCAGCATCAACGACTGTTATTGCCTCACCGAAGCACATTCGCAGCCACTGAATGTCGGTCAGCGTGCGATCCCAAAAAGCCATTCCGTCCCAGTGCTCGCCGTGGCGTCCGCTTGTCGTCCATGTCGTTTCATCAAATCCGCCGCCTGCACGTGCGACTCTTTGTCTTGGTTCGTAATGATTGAAAACGATGCGGTCATCTTCACGGAAGGACAACGCGAACGCACTGTAACTTTCAAGTTGGTGGTGGAATTCGTGACAAGTAAGCCATGCGACATCTCCGCCACCGAGATACTGACTCCGACCTGGGAATCCTCTCGGAAAATTGTCTATTCCAAAAGTGCCTCCGCCTGAATTGTAATAGGTCCATTTCTTGGCCGCTGTATCCCATCGCCGGACGAATGTGATTTCAATCTGACCAGCATAAGGCGTCTCTTCCTGAACCGGATCTTTGTTTTCGCGGAGCGGGTCCTTAGTATCGATAATGTTGAATGCGCCTCCACCTGGAGCGGCAAAATCAACTCCTGCGTATCCTCGCGAAACGGGCCAATTATTGAAGAACGGGTGTGCATTCGGTGGTTGATTTCCCCATCTTTGCCATCTGTCGTCAATGAAGAACTTGAAATCAATCCACAATCGCATGCCGCTGTTCACCCAGAAGAAGAGCGCAGCTTTCTCCATTTCGCCCTTCATAAATGCCACTTCACCTTCAGTCATTTTTTCGGGGAGCTCTGCGATCAACCCCGATTCGTTGTGCGCTGAATCGACGTTAACGGCGTTCAACATTAGAAGTACTTTCACAGGAATTCTAACGATAGTCTTGCGCCCAGCTGGTGCAAGCGTCGCCACCGCGTACTCTCTTCGCCATGGGGGATTCGATCCCCATGATCGCTCTAATGACGTCGGAGTTGCACCAGGGTCATAAATTCGGAAGAAGTATCGCGTTCCTGGCTTCAATCCATCTATCTTGATCTTGTGGAAGTTTGTAGTGCCGCTCAGTCTGTACTCTCTCGAATCCGTCCAAGGATCTTGTGGCATATTGAATGCAAGCAAATTGCCTTCGCGGACCTGCACGATCGTCTCTGTCGGCGTTGAGGTCGAATACTGAAGTACGAAGTAGTCCCTGCCCAGTTCACACACAGGCCTCATTGGATCGTGAAGCTGAGTGGTGTCGGGCTGATGCAGAAGTGGCTGCGATTGCAGCAATAAAAGTGCAGCATGAAGGATCATCATTGGCTATTCACCGAACCCTTTTGGAAGCCGTATCCCAAGAGTCTTGACCAAGAAGGCATAGGTGTCGGAGATCTCGTCGATCACCATCGACATTGGCTTGCCGGCACCGTGTCCGGCACGCGTTTCGATTCGAATGAGAATTGGCGCGTCGCCTAATTGCGCTGCTTGGAGTGTCGCAGCATACTTGAAGCTGTGGCCAGGCACCACACGATCGTCATGGTCTCCTGTCGTAATCAACGTTGCCGGATACGATACTCCCTCGCGAATGTTGTGTAGTGGTGAATACGCGTAAAGCGTTTGGAACTCATCCTCATTTTCAGAGCTGCCGTACTCCGGTATCCATGCCCAACCAATTGTGAACTTGTGATACCGGAGCATATCCATGACACCAACGGCGGGCAATGCGGCGCCAAACAAATCAGGTCTTTGATTAACGACCGCGCCAACTAGCAGGCCGCCATTGCTGCCTCCTTGAATTGCAAGCCTGTTAGAATTTGTGTACTTGTTTTCGGTTAGCCACTCTGCACTCGCGATGAAATCATCGAAAACATTCTGCTTGCGACTGCCCATTCCTGCTTGGTGCCACTCCTCGCCATACTCGGCGCCGCCACGCAGGACTGCTACTGCAAATACGCCGCCCATTTCCATCCATACAAGACTCGAAACGGAAAACCAAGGCGTCATGTTCACGGAGAATCCGCCGTATCCATACAGCAATGTCGGCAATTCACCATTCAAGTCAATTCCCCGTTTGTGCGTTACAAATAGAGGGATTTGAGTGCCATCTTTGCTTGTGGCGAAGAACTGGCGCGTTTGATAATCAGATGGTCGGAAATCGACTTGAGGCTCTCTAAATACTGAGGATTGGCCGGACACAATGTCGTATCGAAAGATCGTGTTGGGAGTGGTGAAGCTTGAGAAGGAATAAAATGTTTCTTTGCTGCTCGCCCTACCGCCAAATCCAGATGCCGAACCGAGACCAGGCAATCGAAGCGTTCCATCCGGGTTGCCAGACTTCGTAAATATGCGAACGAGAGAGTTGGCATCTCTCAAGTATCTGGCGAAAAACTTGCCGCCAACACATGAAACTTGTTCCAGCGGATAGACGCCCTCTGGAATGATGTCCTTCCAATTACTTGGATCAGGATTGTCGATGTCAATTGCAACGAGTCGCCCCTTTGGAGCATCAAGAGTGGTCTGCACATAAAAGATGTTGCCGTCGTTCGCTACGTAGCTGTACTCAGCTTCAAAGTTGGGTATGAGTTCAATGACATCAGAGTCGCCGGCACGAAGCCGCTTGTAGAACAGCTGATTCTTGGATTCTGCGCCTTTCCAAACGATAATGACAAGATAATCCCCGTCCTCGGTCGCAATTCCACCAAATCCCCACTCTCTTTCATCGTCTCGTTTGTATACAAGGACATCTTCTGATTGGGAGGTCCCCACACGATGGTAGTACAGCTTTTGATAAATATTGACGCCGAGTAGTTCTTCGCCTGGCCTTGGTTCATCGTATCTTGAATAGAAGAATCCTTCCGAATCTTGAGTCCATGATGCTCCTGAAAATTTGCTCCATTTGATCGATTCGCCAATGTCTTCGCCTGTTGCGACGTCCCTAACCTTCCACTCAAGCCAGTCCGATCCGCCGCTTTGGATGGCGTATGCGAGATATCTGCCATTTGGGCTCGGAGACCAAGGTCCAAGCGCGACCGTTCCGTCTTTGCTGAGCTTGTTTGGATCAAGGAGCACCCTCGCATCAGCGTTGAGTGCATCGGCAACGTAAAGGACGGCTTGGTTCTGCAACCCGCTGTTTCGCGTAAAGAAGTACTTGCCGCCTTCGGCGACAGGGGTACTGAATCTCTCGTAATTCCACAGTTTGGTGAGTCGATCTCTGATCGCACCACGCTCTCGAATCCTTTTAAGGAAGCCAAACGTTAAGGCATTCTGTGATTCGATCCAAGCTCGAGTGTCAGCAGATTCCGTGTCTTCAAGCCACCGATAGGGATCTGCGACCAGCGTTCCGAAGTAGTCATCGACGAAGTCTACCTTTCGCGATTCTGGATACTGCAATCGGTCAATCATGGCAATTACTGTCGCTGAAGCCGCGACTGAAGTGATCAAGATCAAAAGGCGTTTCATTTGGCAATACCAATGGATTTGATCTTTTACCCTGAGTAGAAGGTATGCTTCACGAGTGACCGGAGGGGAACGCCGTATGGGCTACGCGGCTGCGCTTTTTTTCGTCGCATTTTCACTTGCTTTGCCTGGATGCTCCAGGTCAGAAGCAGCAGAGTCGTTAGCTCCGGTCCAAATTGGCCTATCGGTGTCGAACCCCAAACCAAAACCTTCTGGGCTTGCCATGTTTGAGCCTGCTGAGGGCTGCCTCATCGGCGCCTACATCGATAAAGACCCAGCTATGAAGAGCCACCGAGTGGTCGATGGAAGAAGCCATGCCGATCCGCTGGAGTTCGACGCAATCACGGGAAAGCGCCATGCCATGTACTTCTTCTATCTTGGATATGGAAGGCCGTTGCCAAAGAACTGGGTCGCAGAGCTTAAGGTTCGTGGCAAGATCGTGCACATTGCATTGGAGCCAAATCAAGGCCTTGATGCGGTCAAAGACGATGAGTATCTCAACCAGTTGGCTAAGGATATGGCTGCATCTGGCGCAACCATTTTCTTGCGCTACGCATCGGAAATGAACGGAGCTTGGGTTGAGTACGGTGGCAATCCAAGGAAATTCATCGAGAAGTGGCGGATTGTCTACAACGTAGTTAAGAGACATGCGCCGAATGTGGTACTTGTCTGGTGTCCTTACACGACTCCGAGCGACAACATCGACGCATACTATCCGGGTGATGATTACGTCGATTGGGTCGGCGTAAACATGTACAATGTCACTTACTTCAATCAAAACCCTCGGACGCCTGCGAGGCATGTTCGGCCTACTGACATGTTGGACCAAGTCTATAACACTTACTCGCGTAGAAAGCCCATCATGATATGCGAGTACGGAGTCACTAATTTTTCCGCACTGGAGAATCGGTCCGTAGCCGACTACGCTGTCCAGTCCATCACGGAACTCTATACTGCCCTTAGGACTCGCTATCCGCGAGTCAAGTGCATAAACTACTTCAATGCGAATGCCCTAACAATCGCACACCGTAGAAACAACGACTATACAGTCACAAGTAATCCTCGTGTGCTTCAAGCTTACAGAAGAGCCATTTCAGACCCATACTTTCTGTCCAGCATTTCCGGACCTGACGACCTCACTCCTCCCGCCCCCCTGGGATCAGGAATGACTTTGACCCTGCAATCGTCATTGTATCTAAGAGATTTGCCCGGTGCTGTGCGGATTGAACTCTATGTCGACGAAAGCAAAGTGGATGACGGAGTTTTTGAACCTGGCTCGAAGATTGAATTACACCAACTGGTAACTGAGCTCGGTTCAGTGACACTGACTGCAAGAGCTTATGACAGAAATGGGCAGTTGATTGGCCATGGAAAGTGGGACGTTATTGTTGTAGATCATGAGATTCAACATTGACCCTGATATCAGGAAGGCAGCTACGATGCCTTCTCGTTTTTACACAGATGCAGACCTTTACTCGGAATCTATCGAAAAAGTCTTTGCCAAGTCGTGGCAATTCATTGGAGACTCCGATCTTGTCAAGGTCCCGGGCCAGACTCATCCACTAGTGCTCTTAGACGGATGTCTAAACGAGCCGATCGTCCTCACTCGAGACGTCGATGATCGAATCCATTGTCTGTCGAATGTTTGTACGCATCGAGGCAACCTCGTTTGTGAGAGCGGAGGCAACGACAGATACCTGCGGTGCAGATATCACGGCCGTCGATTCGGACTGGATGGAAAGTTTCAGTTCATGCCTGAGTTTGAGGACGTCCAAGGTTTTCCATCCGATAGCGATCATTTGCCAACCATTCCATTCGGCCATTGGGAGCGATTTCTGTTCGCTGCGGTAACTCCGAAGATGTCTCTTGAGGACTACTTGAAGCCTATGGTCGAACGCATAGGTTGGATGCCGATTTCGAACTTCTGGCATGATCCTTCTCGTGCTAGAGAGTATCTCATCAATGCGAACTGGGCTCTATACATTGACAACTATTTGGAAGGCTTTCATATCCCATTTATACATGCAGCGCTCAATGCAACATTAGATTATGGAAACTATCGTTCAGAGTTGTTCGATTCGGGGAACGTACAAATCGGGATAGCTGGGGATGGCGAGTTCGCATTCGATCTTCCTGAGAACTCACCGGATTTCGGACAAAGCATAGCTGCCTATTACTTCTGGCTATATCCAAACACAATGTTCAACTTCTACCCGTGGGGGCTGTCGATCAATGTAGTGAGACCCGTTTCACACGATCGGACTAAGGTGTCTTTTATCCCATACGTGTGGGACGAATCGAAGATTGGCATCGGAGCCGGTGCCGCATTGGATCGAGTGGAGAGAGAAGACGAGGTTGTCGTTGAGCTTGTGCAAAGAGGCCTTCGATCGCGACTGTATGATCGGGGCAGGTACTCGCCAAAACGAGAGAACGGTGTCCATCAGTTTCACCGCATGCTCGCAAGCGACTTGGGTTAGCGAAGTCCTGGCACTCCCAAACGTATACTATATAAGCCTGTTCTCGCGGTTATAAATAACGTCTTGTTGTCAGCCCCTCCGAATGCACAGTTCGCAGCAATCTCGGGAGTTTCAATTATTCCAATCCGCCTACCCGAAGGAGTGAACACTTGAACTCCGCCACTTCCTGTGCAATAGATGTTGCCACGCTGATCGATGGCAAGTCCATCCGGCACCCCAGGTTTTGTTCCCTTCATGTCGGCAAATACTCGTCCTACATCGAGGGTTCCGTCGCTCTTCACTCCATAAGCTCTCAAGTGTCCGCGGGCTGAATCAGAAACGTACAGAGTCTTTTGATCAGGCGAGAATCCAATTCCGTTCGGTCGCAACATATCTCTTGCAAGCAACTCGACTGAGCCAGTGGTCTTAATCCGAAAAACACCATAGAACCCAAGCTCTTCTTGCGACTGCTGGATTCCGTATGGAGGATCAGTGAAGTAGATGTCTCCATTGTTGCGAACTGCTAGGTCGTTTGGAGCATTGAATCGCTTTCCTTGATACCGATCGGCCAAGACTGTCACTTTGCCGTCCAATCCTGTTCGAGTCACTCGGCGCGTCGCCTGCTCACAAGTAATGAGCGTTCCGTCAGAGTCGATTGCGTTTCCATTTGCACGATTGGATGGCGATCGCCAAGATTGCAACTCGCCGGAAGGATTGTAAACGTAGATTGTGTCACCGTCGATGTCGCTGAAAACTAACACTCCAGCCTTTGTCCAAACCGGACCTTCGACGAACTTGAAGCCTCGTGCGACCTGTGAGACTTTGGAGCCTGCGGGAACAATCTCCGTCCAAGTTATTTCTCCCTGCGCCAGGAAGATTGCTAATGCGATCATTTTTTCATTGTGAACGATTTCCAAGCAACGTCTTCTTCGTCGTAGCGGACGCGGAACGAATCAGGGGGATTTAGCAGCTCGTACTCAGCCGTATTTTGGATCGCTGCAATCAGATCAGTTCTGTGCGACCATCCCAGCGTATTACGGATCTTAGAAGAATCCACCATGAGGTGATGGCGAGTGTCAAAATTCGATCGCAGGGATTCAGGGAGCGCATCCGAAGGGATTGTGCGGATTTCTCCGTGCCAGTTCATGGCCTTGGCTATGAGCTCTACCCATTCACGCTCAGAGTGAAACTTGCTGTCAGCAACATTGAATACTTCACTGGCGGTGCGATCGTCCACAACTGCTTTTAGTATCGCGTCAGCAATGTCTTCTACATATCCTCTCGTTGAGCGCCAACCGGCCAAACCATCCTCAAGCAGAATGAAGTCCCGCTTGTCGACCATGCTTCGAAGATAACCGTATAATCTGTGCTGATAGTCGCCTGGGCCATACACCATCGGCAACCTCAATACAGTACCGACAAGTTCTTTGTCGCTTAGAACAATGTGTTCGATGGGAATCTTGTCGTAGTGATCCAAGAGTCGTTTCGGATCATCGTTCCCTCTCTGAATCTCACCTCGATAAGGATATAAGTTCTTTCGAAGTGGCGACTCCTCAGTCAGAATTTCATTTTCCACATCACCGGTTTCTGTACCCAAGATTCGCCCAAATGCACGATAAACGTCCATTGAGCTGATGGAAACAATCCTCTTTGCAAATCCTCGAAACGCTTCCATGATCTCTGTTGCGTCTGACTCTATCACAGGGATCATGTCGAGAACGACATCGGGATTCGTTTGCCTGAGCGCCGCAACGAATTGTGCCAAATTCCGCCTGTCTCCCTTTATGGTGTTCACTTCTTGTGGCGTGGAAGTCGGTGATTGCCCGCGGTTAAAGAGAGTCACGTTGTGCCCGTACGCGATCAAGCGTCGTACAACAGGTGGCCCGATGAATCTGGAACCTCCTATAACCAGCACATTCATGGTTACGACAATACCTGGCGCTTTGGGATATAGTTGAGAACATGATCAGTAAGCAGCTTGCGAAGATGTTGAATGAGCAGATTGGGCACGAACTCCAGGCGAGTCAGCAGTACCTCGCGATCTCAATCTACTTCCATATGAAGCAGTTGGATGGCTGGGGCGCGTTTTTCAGGCGTCAGGCGGCCGAAGAAAGATTCCACGCCATGAAGATTCTGGATTTCCTAATCTCAGTGGACTCTCGACCGATAGTCCCATCTGTTGAGGGAGTTTCGAGTGACTTCAAGAGTGACCTTGACCCCGTAAAGGCTTCCCTCGATTGGGAACGTCAAGTGACGAAGCAGATCCATGACATGGCGGACCAAGCATTCAAGGACAAGGACCACACGTCACTGCAGTTCTTGCAGTGGTTTATCAGCGAACAAATCGAAGAGGAGAATCTGATGGAGAAGTTGGTCGCGCTCGTGAAGAGCGGAATCAACATGTTCCAAGCAGAGCCATTGCTTCCTACTCCGGAGGAGGATCACGAGAACTAACTCTGCACTAGTCTTCTCAGTGCATTGCGAGCGGTTTCAGAGACCATTGGATCTGGATCGCTCGTTTTCTTTGAGATGGCTTCGATGGCGGCCTCGCCGCCAATTTGCGCTAAAGCATTGACAGCCCGAAATCGGATGTTGCGATTCTCGGAATCCAGTGCGGCAATTAGGTGTGGAATCGACTCGTTCGATTTGATCATCCCCAATGCCCAGATGGCGTTTTCCTTAACGACTCCGTCGCTGTCTTTCATTGCACGAATCAACGTCGGGGCAACGACTTTATCTCCGATGAACCCAAGTGCGACGATTGCATGCCGCCTTACCAAAACATCTGTATCGTCGACCGCTTTGCGTAGCGCATCGACCGCTCGGTCTTCAGCCATTCGTCCCAATATGGCGGCCGCGCGGTAGCGGACGTTTCTGTCCTTGTGAGTCAATGCACCAATCAGAAATCCGGCTGCGGGCTGACCGATCTCTTCAACCGCTTTCGCCGCTACCCATTCCTTGACAGGGTCGAATGCCATCAGTTCCACAAGCGCCCAAGTCGCAATGTTTCTAAGGGACGACTTTGGGTCGCTGGCAATCCTCTTAAGCGAGTCGACCGCAGAAAGGTCGCCAAGGCGCACGATCGACCGGATAGCTGATTCGGCAAGTCCGCTCGCTGAGTTTGCGATACCCTGCAGATCGACTTGATTTGGCTGCCACTCAGCCCTGCATAAAGTGGTTCCTGCAAGAAATGTCGCGCCGACGGTGATAGCGAATACAAGTTTCCGCACAATCCTAATTCTACGTCAGTTTTTTCGATAGCATGCGGGAAGCGCAATAAGCGAGATAAAGCACGTTGATCAGGATGACGAAGGCTGAAATCGTATATGAGATCATTGCTATCGTTTCTGCAGAAACCGGCGGTGCGCCACTTGCCTGCTTCGCAGCGGCCTCGGCGGCGTTCTTCGATTGTTCCGGAATAGACATGATCGAGACAACGTTTATCGCAATGGTTGCAATCATCGCGCCGACGCCAAGCCGAAATCCAAGCTGTCTACTCATTGACACAAGGATTCCTGAACCAACAGCAGCAATCGTTACGATGATACTGGCGACGACCAGTACCTGTTGTGTCGCCGTTATCTCGGGTGCACCTTCTGGTTGAGTTCCGAATGCGGCCATCACGATTCCGAAGCCCTGAAAGACACAACAGACTCCGTAAACAACGGTAGCTAGTATTCCGACGATCTTATCAGACTGCGGATTTGCCGGCTTGCCGGGTTCGGTTTGGGCAGATGGAAGCTCTTGCGACATTCTACTGGTTCACTCTCCGTGCTAAGGCTACCTCACCGATGCGACAACTAGGGCAAAAGGCTCAGCTACCTGATGTTGAAATACTTCGCTTCTGGATGGTGGCAAATGATTGCGCTCGTGCTTTGTTCCGGCACAAGCATGAATTCTTCGGTTAATTCCACTCCGATTTTCTCGGGATGAAGCAGCTCAAAGATCATGCGCTGATCTTCTAAATTCGGACACGCTGGGTATCCGAATGAATATCTGCAGCCTCTGTACTTTGTGCTGAACAACAGTCGCATCTCCTTTGCGTCTTCGTTGGCGATTCCGAGCTCCTCACGAATGCGCTTATGCCAGTACTCAGCAAGGGCCTCCGCAGTTTCCACGCCCATGCCATGAACGTAGAGATAGTCTTGAAATTCTCCCGACTCGAACTTCTTGCGCTCCAATTGCGATACCGCATCTCCGACAGTGACCAAGTGAAAAGCAACTGTATCCATTCGACCGCTATCGACAGACGCAAAGAAGTCAGCAATGCACAGTCGGCGATTGTCAGACTGGCGCGGAAAGCGAAATCGAGCACGCTCAGATTGCAGGTCTTCACTGTAAACGATCAAGTCATTGCCACACGATTGGGCCGGAAAGTATCCGTACACGACCCGTGGAGTTAGAACCGAGCTCAATTCGTCCTTCATTCGCTCGAACTCAGGCCTTGCTTTTTCTTCAAGATAGTTATTGAACTCGATGTTGTCCATTTCCTTAGGACGCTTGAATCCCCATTGCCCTCTAAATAAAGCAATCTCGTTGATGTATGGATAGATTTCTTCAATGGGAATGTCGGTAATAGTCCGGCTTCCAAAGAATGGTGGGATCGGGATCTCGACATCAGTTGCGACATCGCTCTTCTCGCCAGTAAATATGTATAGTTCTGGATCCGAATCCGGCAGCCTGTGGCTGCTGACTCTCCTAATCGAACCCTCAGCCTCGGTATCTTCGGTTGCAATGGTGCCAGCACCAATCTCCTCCATCAGCCTCAAGCCGTCGAATGCATCTTGCGCATAGAAAACTTGGCCTTTGTAGATGCGCCGAAGGTCTTCTTCGACATACGACCTTGTCAATGCGGCACCTCCTAAAATTACAGGAAAGTGCTCCAGCCCCCGATCATTCAGTTCAATCAGGTTCTCCTTCATGACGATCGTGCTTTTCACGAGAAGTCCACTCATGCCGATCACCTGACAGTTGCTCTCATGCGCGTGAGAAATGATGTTTCCGATCGGTTGCTTGATTCCGATGTTAACGACTCGATAACCGTTATTCGAAAGGATGATGTCGACAAGGTTCTTGCCTATGTCGTGAACATCGCCTGCAACGGTTGCAAGCAGAATCGATCCTCGTTCGTCGCCTTCGACTTTTTCCATTAGCGGCTCTAAGTAACTGACTGCGGCTTTCATCACTTCGGCGCTTTGCAACACAAACGGCAACTGCATTTTTCCGGCGCCGAAGAGTTCTCCTACAACCTTCATCCCATCTAACAGGATGTTGTTTATGATGTCGATTGGCGCATGCGTTTCGAGTGCAATGTCGAGGCTTCTTGTAAGGTTTGCTTTCACTCCATCGATGATGTGTCGCTTGAGTCGCTCCTCAACTGAAAGGAGATCCATGTCGCTTTCGGGCGATCTAGTGGATTCCACGCTCTCGAAGCGTGCCATGAACTCAATTAGCGGATCGCAACCTTCGTCTCGCTCGTCGAAAACCAATTTTCGGGCAATCTCCCAGACTTCCGGTTCGACCCGGCTCTCTGGCATGATTCTTCCCGCGTGAACGATTGCGCTTGATAGTCCAGCTTCGCGGGCATAGTGCAAGAAGACTGAATTGAGCACATGCCGAGCCGCCGGCTTTAGCCCAAATGAAATGTTGCTGACGCCGAGAATCGTGTTGACCCTTGGATTTCGCTTCTTTAGCTCTCTGATCGCGTCCAGAGTTTCGATTCCAGCTTTCCTAAACTCTTCGTCCCCTGATCCCAACGTAAAGGTTAAGCAGTCAAAGAAGATGTCTTCGTCATCGAGACCGTAGCTTCGCGTCATTTCGAGAATTCGCTCGGCAATTGCAACTTTCCTTTCGCAACTCTTCGCCATTCCATCTTCGTCGATGGTTAGCGCCACCACAGCGGCTCCGTACTTCCTGACCAAAGAGAGTACGTGCTGCAGCCGCTCTCCGCCGTCTTCGAAGTGAATTGAATTGATGAGCGCTTTCCCGGGGACTCGTTTAAGAGCAGCTTCGACAACTTGCCACTCTGTCGTGTCAATCATGAGCGGAATGGTTACTTGCTGTGCGTATTGGAAAAGAAGAGATTCCATGTCCGCAATTTCATCGCGGCCGACATATGCGGTACACACATCAAGAACATGGGACCCCTCGCGCTCTTGGTCTCTTGCTATTTCTACCAATGTGTCCATGTCCTGCGCAGCAAGAGCATCGCGAAATGCCTTGCTTCCGTTCGCATTCGTCTTCTCACCGACGATCAAGAATGATGGCGATTGGTCGTAAGGCTGAAACTGGTAGAGCGAAGAGCAGCCGATAAGTTTTTGAGGTGTTCGCCGTGCCCTTTTGGTGCCTCGAATGGCACTTGCAACTGCACGAATGTGTTCGGGTGTCGTCCCGCAACAACCACCAACAATCGACACGCCGAATTCTTCAACGAACTTCCTGTGAAAGTCTGCAAGCTCTTCAGGCGAAAGCTTGTAAACTCCAACCCCGCCCTCCATAACAGGTAAACCCGCATTCGGCATCACGCTCATGATTCGCGTCGAATACTGAGATAGAAACCGAACATGAGGCTGCATTTCCTCTGGTCCAGTAGCGCAATTGATACCTATGCCGGCGATTCTTGGAAAACACTCTAAGAAGTTGACGGCAGCGCCTAATTCACTTCCCAGTAACATCGTGCCGGTTTGCTCCATCGTTACTTGCACGAAGATCGGCAAGTCCATGCCGGCTTCATCCAACGCGCGATGCGCGCCCACAACCGCTGCCTTCATGTTCAGCATATCCTGTTGCGTTTCAAGAAGAAGTGCGTCGACACCGCCCTCGATAAGACCAATGAAAGAGTCACAAAAACCGGCTTCTACTTCGTCAAAACTGATCTGGCCCAACAGCCCAAGCTTCGTTCCTGGGCCAATAGCACCAAATACGAAAACGCCACTTTTGTCTGCGGCGTCCCTTGCAATCCTCGCTGCAGCTAAGCTCAGTTCGCGTGTGCGGCTGCCGATACCATATTCATCGAGAACCCAAGGCAGTGAACCAAAAGTGTTCGTTTCGATGATCTCTGCGCCAGCTTCGATGTATGCACTGTGGATCGAGTGAATCACGTCTGGACGCGTTGAATTGAGGACTTCATTACAGCCATCCAAGCCCTCGAAGTCCTCGATGGACAGCCCAGCAGCTTGGATCTGAGTGCCGACCGCACCGTCGCATACCAAGACACGCTCATCAAGGGCTTCAAGTAAAGCGCGACCATTGTTCAAAGCGGTAAGTGATTATGACAGAACGTCATGCCAAAGCGATCTTAAGCACGTCGTCGATCTTTCTAGCAAGGTGAATGTTCAAACTATCCAGTGCCTGCTTCGGCACATCTGCCAGGTCGCGCTTGTTGTCGACCGGGATAATTACGTTCTTAATGCCTGCCCGGTGTGCGGCGAGGATCTTCTCGCGCAATCCGCCGACTGGCAGCACTTTGCCTCGCAATGTAATCTCGCCAGTCATCGCAACGTCAGCGCGAACTGGCTTGCCAGTTAGGGCCGATGCGAACGCTGTTGCCATCGTAATTCCTGCACTAGGCCCGTCCTTAGGGACCGCCCCCGCTGGCACATGGATGTGAACATCCGATGGTCCGTTCTTTGGGAAGCGGGACCTAATGCACGTCAACGCGGCATGTGCCGACTCTTTCATCACATCGCCGAGTTGCCCGGTCAAAGTTAGTTGGCTTTCCTGGCTTTGCGATGGCATTAGGTTGACTTCGATCGACACGACATCTCCGCCGAACTCGGTGTAAACCAATCCTGTCGCCGCTCCGACTTCATCGCGCTGCTCTTTCACTCCCCATCCATACTTCGGCGTCCCAAGAAAGTCGATCAAGTTTTTCGCGGTTACTGAAACCTTCTTCCTTGCTCCTTCTGCGAATTTTCGTGCAGTCTTTCTACAAAGAGTAGCAATCTCTCTCTCGAGGCTCCTGACCCCCGCTTCACGAGTATATTCACGAACGATTTCGCGAAGCACCGCCTTCGGTATCGCCACTTGAGACTTCTTCAGGCCATGCTCTGCGATTTTTTTCGAGACCAGATACTGCTGCGCAATCGCTATCTTTTCTTCTTCCGTGTAGCTTGGAAACTGGATGACTTCCATCCTGTCGCGAAGAGGCCATGGGATGTTCTCCAACAGATTGGCAGTGCAGATAAACATAACTGCTGAAAGATCGAACGGAGCTTCGATGTAATGATCCGTGAATTTGTCGTTTTGCTCCGGGTCCAGAGCTTCCAGAAGCGCGCTTGTTGGATCTCCCCTGAAATCGAAAGTCATCTTATCGATTTCGTCGAGCATGAAGACTGGATTGCGAGTACCGCAGTTCTTGATTCCCTGAATAATCCTGCCAGGCATTGAACCGATGTATGTCCTTCGGTGTCCGCGAATCTCTGCTTCGTCGCGAACTCCACCGAGCGATATCCGAGCAAACTGCCTACCGAGCGCTTCAGCAATCGACTTTCCGATGCTTGTCTTTCCAACGCCAGGTGGACCAACGAAGCACAAGATTGGACCTCGCAGCGATCCGCTCATCTGACGTACCGCGAGAAAGTCGAGGATGCGATCTTTGACCTTCTCCAACCCGAAGTGATCTCGATCCAAGATGTCCTTTGCACGACGCACGTCGAGCGCGTCGTCGCTTAGTACACTCCAAGGCAAAGAAGTCAACCAATCCAGGTAGGTTCGAATCACCATGCTTTCGGGGCTTGCGCTTGGCGCACGCTCCAAGCGTCGCAATTCATGCTCCGCCTTTTCATGCACTTCTGCCGGCATCAAGGCGAGTTCGATCTTTTCATCGTATTCCGCTACTTCGTCGCCTCGTTCGTCCCTTTCGTTAAGCTCTTGCTGAATAATCTTCAGTTGCTCGCGCAAGTAGTACTCGCGCTGTGTTTGGCCAAGCTCTTCTTCGACTCTTCCTCGGATGTCCGCTTGCAGGTTAAGGACATCTCGCTCGCGGGACAACAGTCCCAACACAGTTGACAGTCTGTGCGTTGGGTCTGCCGTCTCAAGAATGTCCTGTTTTTGCTGCGGGCGAATTGGTAAGTGGTGCGCGATTACGTCGGCAAGCGCTCCGGGCTGCTCGATATGCGCAGCCATTTGCAACGCTTCGAATGGAATCTGTTTTCCAAGTTGCGTCACTTCTTCGAACAGCCGCATCGCTTCGCGCATCATCGCATCGACCGACGGACCAAATGCTTCCTTTTCTATCAGCGCAGAACCTTTGCTGCGAATGAAGCCTTGCCCAAAAGCGATCGATTCGACTCGGAACCGAGAGATGCCTCGCAATACAACGCGCATCGTGCCGTCTGGCATCGGCAAGACTTGGACGACTTCGCTGAGGACGCCAACCTGATACAAGTCAGTGGGTGTCGGCTCTTCGACAGACACGTCGGTTTGGGTCAATACCAGGACTTGTCGTGAGCCGTCGAGAGCGGCGTGAAGCGCCCTCAATGATAGTTCGCGTCCGACAAGCAACGTGTTGATCAGGCTCGGAAAATGCACCGCGTCGCGCACGGGCAACACCGGGAGATGGTCTTCGGTGGGGCGTGGACGTCTTTTTCGGGTCGATGCTGGCGCGGCCATTGGGTTCAACTTACCCAAAAGAAGTTTCTATCAGACGATTTCGCCAGGACAATCGTCTATTTGCCTGATATTCCTATGAAATCGAAACCCCTTACTCGTGCCTGGATGTTTGCCGCGACTCTTGCGACGGCTTCCATGGCCCTCGTCTTTTCCTCCCCTGTCCTCCAGGACCAGCTCGATGGCCCAAAGCTAAAGACCATCCTTGAGGGGCTCGGGCATGAGCTAAAAGTTCTCGACAGTGAGGTCGGCAAAGAGAAGTACGAGTTCAAGGTCAATCGTGACGAACTCGACATCTATGTTGCCGCCGAAATCAGCCCAAGCAAGAACTACGTTTGGCTAACCGTATTTCTTGGACCTGCTCCCAAGGATTCGGAGCCTGCGGCCAAATTTCGCGAAATGCTAAAGGCCAACTCGCGAATTCAGCCAACGCAGTTCTACATCACGGCTTCCGACAAGCTGATGCTCGGATTCGCAATGGAGAATCGCACGCTCACCGCGCAGGTGTTCAAAAGAACCATCGACAAGCTTGCCGGCGATGTCGTTTCGACCGAAGACCTTTGGTCGAGCAACTGACTCGAACAAAGTCGTCGAAACGATGCAGACTTCGACAAGCGTCTCTGTGTTTTTACGCATCGATCAACTCGCATTGTTCTTGGTTGACGGTTTGGGTTGATTGATCATTCGGTTGGTTCGTTTGTATTGCAGACTCGTTGCTTCACATGGTTGTGGAGTGACGAGTTTTGCTTTGGTTTTGAACTTGGATTGTTAACGCGTCACCGCCGTCACCGATAACACTGCAATTTTGGGGATTTGGGTTTTTGGTGTTGGTTGGGGGGTTTGGGGGTGTTTTCAATTGCTGGCGTTCACGTGGTTTAAGGCCTTTTGTTCGTGAATTGTCAACTGGGATCGTGGGTGTTGGGCCGGGGTAGGCGGTTCGATGGGTTTGCAGTTGTCGGTCGTTCGGAATCGGTTGACGAGCGGATGCTATGGAGTGTTATGTATGTAGCTTGCTGAGGTGTCTGTCCTTACTACCCAGTCCCGTCAACCTTAAAATGAGAACCTAACGCTGGATCTTGAAGAAAGGGCTTCCGGGCAGTTTGCAATCTAAGGCCAGGCTTCGGCGCCCTCCACGGCAAGCAGTGGAGGGATAAAATGGAAGTGAAATATTTACAAAAGGAAGTACTAGTTACCAAAAATTCGTGTTATATTGATGAGCAGGCGCATTTGCGGGGTGGGATCTCCGCGAATGCTGGTGGAGGAAGAAAAATGAGAGCAATGCGAGTCTTTGCAGTCGTCTCGGCGATGCTGTTGGCTTTCTCAGCTTCAGCGGCGGGGATCCATGCGGCGGTGGAGGCTTTTCTGAAGGGTCAGGGCAGGTGGATCATCGCCCCTAAGTACTCCGATCGTCCCAAGGTGCCATTCCTTGGGAAGAGTCCCGGAAAAGATGTCATCTACAGGGCGGGGCACTGGTCCCCGCAAACGCTTCGTGACCTCAGAAACGGCCGGTTTGGAAGGTTCGGCCAGTTCGGAACCTTCGGCAGAGATCCGAAGACAGCCGGATCTTCACTCTGGGCGGTCAGCGTCCTATCGATGTTCGGCCTCCAAGGCGGCGGCCCTCCCGGCGGCGGTGAAGGCGGAGGAGGAGGTGGCGGCGAAGGCGGTGGCCCAGGTGGAGGTCCAGGCGTCGGTGGAGGCATGGGAGGCTCCGGCGGAGGCTCTGGCTCTGGCGGCGGACCCGGTTCGGGAGGCATGGTCAACACCCACACCGGCAACCGGATGCACACGCTCCCCCTCGTAGCGTGGCCATCCAAAGGGCGGCTTGCAGTCGACTTCACGCTCTTTCACAACTCCCAAACCGAATACAACCGGGAACTCGGCTACGGATGGTCTTGGACGTTTGGAGTCGCCATCGACTACACGCCGAGTTCCTCTGCAATAGTCCGCTGGGCCGATGGCTTGCTCGTGCCGTTCAGTGAGAACATGTATGGCGATTTCACGGCGCCGCCGGGGATTCACGACACCCTCGTCAAGAACCAAAACGGCACGTGGACCCTGACCACCAAGAGCCAAATCGTGTTCTCGTTCAACTCGGACGGCTTTTTGACGTCCGTCACCGATAGGAACGGCAACCAGATCACGCTCACTCTGAATCAGGACAACTTCGTCACCGAAGTCGAAGACTCGTCGGGAAGAACGCTGACGATCACCTACGATCAAAGCGACAGGATCGAGACGGTGACGGATCCCTTGGACAGAGAATGGACGTTCGCCTATTCGAGTGGCGAGCTTATCGAAGTGACTTTGCCGGAACTCGACAGCGCGTTTCATTCTTACGAGTTCACGTATAACGGCAATCACGACATCACGTCGGTGACCGACCTTCGCGGGAAGGTCTGGACGATGGAATACGACACGAACTCCAAGCTGACCGCATGGGAAGACCCACTCGAAAACCGCTGGGAGTATACGTATTCTTCCACCTACACCGACATCACGAATCCTATAAACAAAACGGTTCGGCACAACTACTCGTCGGGAATGCTGGCGAGCGTGGTCGATCCTGCGAGCTTTTCGGTCTCCTATGTTTGGGATAACGATAAGAACCTCATCGAAGTCACGGACAAGAGAGGGAAGGTCTGGGAATTCGATTACGATTCCAATGGCAACCTCCTTTGGGCCGAGAACCCGCTAAACAAGCGCTCGACGTTCACTTACAACGGCACTAACGATCTGCTGACCGCCGAGGACCCACTAGAAAACGTTTGGGAGTTCGAATACGACCAGAACGGCAATCTGGAAACGGTGATCGATCCTCTTGAAAGGGAAGTGGTGAACTGCGCCTACGACGGGAGCGGCCAACTGACTTCGATCACCAACGCCCTGAATAAGACCGTTACGCTGGATTACGATACGCACGGGAACATCGTCGAAGCGACGTCGCCACTGAATATGACATCGAGCGCTTCATATGACGGTTTGTCGCGGATCACCAGCGCGACAGACCCCGAGAGCAATACGTACAGCGTCGTTTACGATGCGTGGGGTAGGGCGAAGGTGTTCGAGAATCCTGATGAAACGGAGTCGTCTGTGGTTTTCGATCCGGGCTCGTTGGTGCTTTCGGTCATCAACGAGGCGAACAACGTATGGTCTTTCGATTATGACGATGCGGGGAAACTGATCACCGTCACGAACCCCTTGGAAGAAGAGACGACGTTCGCATACAACGCCGCCGGGTGGGTGACGTCGGTGACGAACGGCAGGAACTACACAAGAACGTACACCTATACCGACAGAGGCGAAGTCGCGTCTTTGACGCTTCCCGATAGCAGCGTGGAGCAATGGACGTATAGCGCTAATGGCGACGTCACCGCGTATACGAATCCTTTGTCGCAAGTCATCGCGTATGTCTACGACGATGCGGGCAGACTGACGGACATCGACTATCCGACCGGAACCGACGTTTCGTTCGCTTACGACGATTCGGGCAAGTTGACGTCGATGACGGACGCGACGGGGACGACGAGCTGGACTTATGACGCCGTTTCTCAGCTGACGTTATTGGAGACTCCCGAAGCGGAGATAGCTTACGACTACGACGCTGCGGGACGTTTGGTCTCGATGGATCACGATGGTGTCGGAGTGACGGATTATGAGTATGACGACGACGGGCGATTGGTTTCATTAACGAATCCATTCGAAGAAGAAACGACGTTCGTTTACGACGACGCGTCGCGTTTGACGAGGAAGAACCTTGCGAACGGAACATATGAGCTATACACGTATGACAATCGCTCCAGGCTCTTAGGAATCGAGATACGCAATTCGGCGACATCGCTCATCGATTCTCATTCTTACGAATACGACGATGTCAGCAACATCGTCGAACGAACGAGCGGCGGTGTGACGACGACATTCGATTACGATTTGGTCGGTCAGCTCATCGAAGAGTCTCGCACTGGATATCTCGCGACTTATTCCTATGACGCGAATGGCAACCGTCTCACCAGAACCGTCAACAGCGTGACGGAAGATTACGTTTACGACTCGGCGGACAAGCTGCTCGAAGTCGGCATCGACTCGCAGGTTGTGAAGGAGTTTACGTATGACTCTGCGGGAAGAACCACCTCCGTCACAACGAGCGCAGGCACGACGACGTTGTCGTGGGATTATGAGGACAGGCTCACAGGAATCACGTATCCGAATACCTCGACGAACTCGTTTTCATACAATGCGTTCGGGGCGCGAGTTTCGAAGACTGACTCGAGCGGCAGCTTTACGTTCGCGCGGGCTGGAGCGTCGTCCGGCGCTGCGGTTTTGTCGGATGGCAGCGCTGCCTACACGCCCGGAATCTCCGAAAGGAGGAGCAGCGTCAGCCGGTTCTACCATTTCGGCGCACAAGGTGAAAACGGGCGCGAAACCGCATCCAACGAAACCACCGCATCGACCCGCACATGGGACGCCTGGGGCAACCAACTCTCCTCCACCGGGTCCACCAACTCGCCATTCGGAGCGTTTGGCGGGTCAGGCAGCGAGACAGAAGGCGATTCGGGCCTGATCTATTCGGGCAACGGCGCGTTTTACGATCCGAGCACTGGGAGGTTCATGTCGATCATCGTCGCTGGGGCGCGGTCGGGGGGTTACGGTCATGGAGGTGGTTCGAACAACCCGGTCGGCGTTGGCGGCCCTGACGGTCCGAGCATCGCACCGGTTGTCCCTGTCGCCAACGGCGGCGGATACATCGTAGGACCGGAACCCAAGCCAGAGTATCACGGGATGTTATCCGCGCCGGGGAGAGGTGACTACGCCGGCGGGTCGACTGAGGAGGCATTTCGGCGCGTCGGAAGCTCAGCCTTAGATGCCGTTATCAATCACCCATTCATTCCGATACCTGCCGTCGGGGCAGCGGCAAAGGCGGGAGGCGGTGCGCGGAAAGCACTGGGAATGACGCTGAATCTCGTTCCGAAAGTTGGAGCTGCATCAAACAGGATCAGCAAGGTTGGATACAGCACGAAAGGATGGAGTCACGTTGTAGAAAGACACATTGATCTCGGAAAGTTTCCCGGAAAAAGCAAGTTTAGTTCGAACCTGTCCCTGCCTCAGATAAGGCTCTTGATTGATGAAGCAGTGCGAAGTGCAAAACCGTCTGCGGATAAGAGTGGTAGGCTAGTCTTCGAATACTATTTCAATCAGGTAATTGGGTGGGACATGCGAGCGGGTGCGCATGCCCAAGGCATTCGTGTGGTCTTGAAACCATCTGGCGAACTTGTGACTGCTTATCCGATCTACTAGCGTATGTCAGTGACTATCGAATTCAACGAACAACAAGTCTCTCAAGGTCCAGCTACAGACCTGCCATTGGATCCATTCGAGTCAATGTCGGACGTCTATGCGTGGCCCGCCGACGTGCAGCTTCTCATCGATGGAACCGATTATGGATTCAGCAAGGAAGATGACGCAATTAGCGTGCTTGAAATCGCAGCAATCCTCTATAGAATGATCGTACACTTGCATCCAGATTGTGAATCATCAGACTACTTCATAGATTGTGCGACATTGACATTTGCTCGCAATGAAAGTGGAGAGACCGTTTTAGTATCTAAAGAAGGCGTCAACGCTGTGAGTAGGTGTGATTACTTTGAGCTTAGGCACGAGGTCCTAAAATTCTATCGCAGTGTCCTTACAACCCTTCGACGAAACTACCCTAAATTGGAGCAAAACTTGGCATTTGACGAACACTGGTTTATTGCATTCGGCGAAAGCACGATAAGGCCTAACAAGACCTTGAATAGAAGCGGTGATTGGTCGGAGTGACTTTCAATGGAGAGTACGCAGAAGCTGGCGAGATCAGAATAATGACAACGCCGGGTGCGTGAGATTAGTGCCGGATGCGTGAACCGCTTACCGTCGTGAGCTCGGGTGGCACGGACAGATTCGTCACCATGTCTCGACGGCATCGACTTCCAATCGAATCTGTCCGTGCCACCCGGTTTTAGTAATCTAGAGGTGAATCCGCCACACTGGAAGGGGTAAACCAGGCCACCTGCCGTATGACAACCATGCTGTGTCAAACAAACGAGCGCCGTGAACCTAGTTATCCTTTGTCTCGGCAGCTTTATCGTTATGCGTTTCTGGGATGCTTGGCGACCCAGTCAATGTCGATTCCATGCGCCATCAGCAATTCAGATAGCTGTCCGACATGGCCTTGCAAGTGGCGAAGGTTCATCAATTGATGTTCCATTTTGCTGATGTTCTTGTACCAAAAAAATCCCGGGTCTTCGGTATCCAGATCGAGATCATCGACAACTCTGTCAACGTCGCCATACACATACTCAAGATAACTCAGCAAACGTTCTTTGTCGATATGCATGTCTGGAGACGCATCGTCATCCAGGTTCGCATAATCCGGCGTGATGCCCTGCCAGTTTTCGTGCGCATCAACGTTCTGCCTCAAGTAGAGATCGGTGAAGAACACGGCATGCGTGGCGATGCGGTCGTACGTGCGCGGGTAGGCGCCGCTCTGCCAAAGATGATCCGGACAATGGTCGATGCATTGGCGCAACATTTCGAGCCCACCTTTGTATTGGGACTTGAGGGCGGTGCGTACATCCATAGTGACGAGGTTACCGCACGATCCGTGAATTGCCATGGTCGCTTCCCAAGCTCTGAATCGATGCGGCACAATAGCGATTGTGAGCAGCAACAAAACTGGCGTCCATCATGAAAGGAATGTGCCTGCCGATTTAATGGCCGCACTCGATGCGTCGCCGAAAGCAAAGGCCGCTTGGGCGGGTCTTACCCCCATCAGCAGGCGAGACTTCGTCAGTTGGATCAACGAAGCGAAGAAGGCAGACACGCGTATTCGGCGAATCGAGCGGTGCTGCGAGAGTCTTGCTTCTGGCAAGCGTCGGCCTTGTTGCTATGCAGTTGTCCCGATAGACTTTTACAAAGCGCTTGGCGAAGATTCAGCAGCGAAAGCCAAATGGAGCTCGCTTTCCGCAAACGAGAAACGCGATTTCACGGATTGGATCGAGGAATCCGAAAACAAATCGGAGCGCAAGGCTCGTATCGTTCGCGCTTGCACGGCGATTTTGGCTGGTAAACGGCGGCCCCATTAGCGTTTCAAATCAAAGTCTGGTATTGGTTTGGTGAACTTTTCCCGTTCAATTTGCCTCTAAAGCAGTGATGAGATCACTCACTCTGGCCGCAATCCTGTGTTGTGTCGTTCACGGCAATTCTGCTGTAATTTGGGACGAGTCCATACATGGCGATTTGTCTGGCAATCATTTAGAGCCTAACACACTGACGGTGAACTATGGATCGAACAGTCTGATCGGATCGACCGGCGATTACGATAGGGATTATTTCCATTTCAGCCTTGCTCCTGGGATGGTTCTGTCGGCGATCATTCTTGTCGATTACGTCAGCGAAGACCCTTACTCATTTATCGCTGTTCAAGAAGGAACGTTCATCACCGAGGACCCTGACAATCCGAACGTGGAGAACCTGCTTGGCTGGACGCTCTTCGGCACTTATCAAATTGGCATGGACATCCTTCCGATGATGGGTGAAGGGATGGGTGCCATCGGCTTCACACCGCCGCTCACCGGATCCGACTATGCGTTTTGGCTGCAGCAGACGGGCGATCCTACGGACTATGTGCTGGACTTTCAAATCGTACCGGAGCCTTCGACGATGATCGCTGCAGGTCTGATGCTTGGATTGGCTGCGATCAGGAGACGGCGACGCGGTTAGGTCGCGACCCTCTCAGCTTTCGACCATAATCCGGCGTGCGCAAAGAGAGCCTCGCCTTTTTCAAAGAGATCGTCAACGCCCCTTCTCCGAGCGGGTATGAGATGCCCGCCGCCGAAGCTTATCGAAAGTACACGAAGCAATTCGCGGACGAGGTCAAAACCGACGTTATGGGGAACGTTTGGGCGATCATCAACCCGGACGCGAAGCGCAAGATCATGCTGGCGGGGCACTTGGACGAGATCGGTTTTGCGGTGCACTACGTCAGCGAGGAGGGACTTCTCTATTTCCGCACGATCGGGGGGCATGACAGCCTGATTCCGGTTGGGCAACGGGTTTGGATTCACGGGAAGAAGGGGCGCGTCCCAGGAGTAATTGGAAGGAAAGCCATTCACTTGCTTTCGACAAAGGAACGGGAGATCAAGCCGGAGATCAGCGATCTTTGGATCGACATCGGGGCGGGCAAGAAGGACCAGGTCATGAAGCTGATCGATCTGGGCGATGTGGTGACTTATCAGTGGGAGTTTCAGAAGCTCGCCGGTGACGTCGTCTCGGCACGCGGGTTCGACAACAAGATGGGGGCGTTCATCGTGGCTGAAGCGGCGCGCCTCCTGTCTGAGAAGAGGCCCGACAAAGATGTCGGCGTGATCGCTGTTGGAACGGTGCAAGAGGAGATTGGGCTGCGCGGTGCGAGGACGAGCGCGTATGCGACCGGGGCTGAAGTCGGCTTGGCTGTCGATGTGACACATGCAACCGACTATCCGAGCGTGGACAAGCGGAAAGAAGGGGACGCGAAGATGGGCGGCGGACCCGTGGTAGCTCGCGGCGCGAACATCAACCACGTCGTTTTCGACTTGATCATGAAGGCCGCCAAAGAGGAAAAGATCGATGTGCAGATCGAGGTTGAGCCGGGAGGCACAGGAACCGATGCGAACGCAATGCAGGTTGCGGGACCTGGCATGGCGACCGGGCTCTTAGGAGTTGCGATTCGATATATGCACACACCGGTCGAAACTCTCAATTTGAAGGACGTCGAGCAATGCGCGCAACTGATGGCGGCGTTTTGCCGTAAAGTCTCCGGCAAGACTGACTTCATTCCGAGATAGAAATGGCGAAACGAACTGGGAGCAATGTCGCGTTATGGGTAGCGCTGGGAATTCTCGGCCTCATTGTTTTGGGCGGGATCGTGGTCGTTATCATCGCGGCCATGTATATGCGCAGCGATGAAGGCCAGCAGTTTGGCGATACACTTGGTAAGCTTCAACGAATCGAGCGAGCTGCGCCCGAAATCGTCGGAGCATTCGAGAAGTATCTTCAGGCGAACCAAGAGTTCCCCTCAAGCATCGATGAGATCAAAGCGTCGATGTCTGCCGATTCCGCAAAGACGTGCATCGAGTTTTTTGAGTATAAGAAGCCTGCGCCAGAGGATCCAAATTCGACGATCGTCATGTGGACGAAAGACATGCCGATGCTAATGGGCGGCGAGGTGCGAATCGAGATCCTGAAGGATTTAAGCTCGCGGCAAGTTCAGACGATTCCATTGCAAAGCACCAAAAAGAAGCAGGTGCCAGCTCCTGCCCAATAGCTGCACAAAGGAACCGGGCAGGACTCGACTCTCGTAGGTCGAACATACGACCATGCGAACTCTCTTGACCCACTTTGCGGTCGCGGCTGTCGCGGCTTTCTCATTCTCTTCTGCTCTCTCCCAGTATTCCGGTGCAGTTCCTCCTCCGGATAGGGTTGCCAAGGGGTTCGAGGCCATCGGCGTCGCTGACGCAAAGGACTGGGTTTATCGGCTCGCGAGCGAGGAATTCGAAGGTCGCGGCACGGGGCAGCCTGGATTTCAGAAGGCAGCGGAATGGGTGGCAGGAAAGCTCAAAGAATTTGGATTGAAGCCGATCGGCGACAACGGCACTTACTTCCAAGGAGTTCCTTTTACGTTCAATCGCATCGACCCTGATTCGGTTTCTGCATCGAGCGGCAATATAAAGCTGGGGAACAAGGACGTTGCGCTAACGGGCGCAACAGGAGTCAACGCATCAGGCAAGCTCGCGATTGTTCGCACGCGAAACAAAGATGCAAGGATTGGGGATGCTGGGTCGCTTTCAGGGCGAATCGTTATCATCGCAGCACCATTAGATGGCACTCTCGCAAGGCCGCAGAGTTTGAATGCACTGGGCGCAGCAGGCGTGTTGCGAGTGTCAGCCAATTTGCCTGAAAGCGAGTGGACTCGCGGTAGAGGCCAAACACGACAGGCGACCCGAGCAAACGGATTCATAACGCCTGAGGGTGCGCGAAAACTCACTACTTTGGCCGGTCTCGATGCCTCTTCGGTCGATTCAGCTTTCGCAGGCGACGAAGCCGAGATCATTCTGTGCGACATCGATGTGTCGCTTTCCGCGGAGATACAGACTGAGCAGCGAACGGTTCCCAATGTCGTCGGGTTGCTCGAAGGGAGCGATCCAACACTGAAAGAGGAAGTCGTTTGCATTGGCGCGCACTTGGATCACTTAGGTGTTCGCAACGGTGTGATCTACTATGGAGCGGACGATGATGCGTCGGGTTGCGCGGCAGTGTTGCTTATTGCGAAGGCGTTCGCTACAAATCCGGTTAAGCCTAAACGGAGCATCATGTTCTTGTTCTTCACCGGAGAAGAGATGGGGCTTGTCGGCTCGCGCTACTACACGGAAAACCCAATCATTCCTTTAGAGAAGACGACTGCGCTATTGCAGTTAGACATGGTTGGAAGGAATGAAGAGACTGCGAACGACAAACCTGAAGACAACATCAATACGATTCATCTCGTGGGAAGCAAGCGCATTTCGATGGAGCTTCACAATGCGATCGTAGACTTGAATGGGCACATCAATTTGGTGTTTGAGTATGACCAAGAAGACGTGTACACTCGAAGCGATCATTATATGTTTGCGCAGAAGGGCGTTCCAGTTGCGTTTTTATTCAGCGGATTTCATCCAGACTATCACCAGCCGACTGACACTCCTGACAAAATCAATTACGACAAGATTGTGAGTGCGGCTCGACTCTTCTATCTCGTTGCTGACTATGCAGCGAATAGAGGCGAACTGTTCCCGCGAGGAACAGGCGGCCAATAGGAGGCACAAAATGAGATTGAGACATGCGCTGACGTTATGCGTCGGCTTAATCTTGTTCGCAACTTCGCCTGGCTTAGCGAAGAACGATGCCCTAACTGTCGAGAGATATATAGAACCTGTAAAGGCAATAACAGACATCGTTACTGCTCCAAGGCACACAAATGTGAATCTGACGAACTTGTCACCGGATCGAACTCAGTTTCTTATAGTCGATACAGGTGGTCTTCCTGCCCTTGCAGACTTCGCAAGGCCGCATTACAACCTTGGCGGCGTTCAAATCGACCCAATCGCGAATCGTGCAAGAACAATGACTACGAGCGGTTCGGTCGCAATGAGCTTGTTCAATTGGCGAGAGCGACGCAGCACCGACGTTAAGATCCCCTCAGGAGCTACTTTCACAGGCGCCACCTGGTCCACGAGCGGCAAGCAAATCGCTTTCATTGCGAATTTCGAAAACGCGTCTTATGTTTATGTCGCCGACACAGCCACAGGGAATTCGAGGCGGCTGTCGAGTTCTCCTTTATTGGCGACCTCTGTGAATTCAATCGAATGGACATCAGACGATAAATGGATCGTTGCGGTGCTTGTACCGGAGAATCGTGGAGTCGCACCTACACCGAATCCCGTGCCGACAGAACCGCTTGTTCGCGTCACGCAATCTGGCAACAAGACATTGCGTACGTTTCCTTCTTTGCTATCCGGTCCCAAGGAAGCAGAAATGCTGGAGTTCTATCTCACAGGCCAGTTGGCTATGATTGAAGTGGCGACCGGAAACGTGAAGAAGATCGGGGCACCGGCAATGTTTCGGTCGGTCAACGCCGCACCGGATGGTTCCGTGTTTCGAGTAACGATCCTCGAGAAGCCTTTCTCCTATATCGTTCCCGTTTCTTCGTTCGGATCGGTTCAGGCGCTTTGGGATCCATCAGGAAAAGAAGTTCATGTGATATCTCGAACTCCGCTTAGGGAGGGAGCAGGCGGAGGCGGCGGTGGAGCAGGAGCGGGCCGGGGCGGACAGCAGCAAGAGGAGTCTCGAAGGAGCCTGAGTTGGAGACCCGATGGGAACGGAATGAGTTTTCTGCAAATGGAGCCTGCTGCCGGACGCGGAAGCGGAGAACAGGGTGAACAGGCGCCACGTAAAGACCGGGTTATGCAATGGCTTCCACCTTATGATGAAAGCTCCGCTAAGGTTGTATACGAAAGCGAGAACCGAATCAATTCGGTGGACTATTCGGCGGATTGCAAGTGGCTTTTCATAACAGAAACGGCATCTGGGCAAGAGCACGTTTATGCTGTTCACTTAGACAATCCAGAGACTCAATACACGATTTCGCGCCGGAGAACCGAAGAGTTCTATGAGAATCCGGGCAGTCTTATGTCGATGCGGGGACCGCTTGGCGTGCCTTGTGTGCGAATCTCATCGGACGGACGATCGGTGTATCTCTCAGGAATTCGTTATTCGCGTGACCCCGTCAACGAAGCTCCGCGTCCATTTGTTGATTCCGTCAATATCCGTTCTGGAGAGAAGAGACGTATGTTTGAAAGCTCCGAAGATGCTTATGAGACCGTTTCAAGCGTTCTCGACGATGACTTCAATCAGATTATCATTCAAAGACAGTCACGCTACGCCATTCCCAATTGCTTTCTTCGAAATTCTAACGGCAACGAAATACCGTTGACCCAAAACATTGACTATGCGCCAGATGTGACCTATGCGCAACGGTTCCGCACCCAAGTCACCCGGGCAGACGGGTTCAAGTTCTGGGTGAATGTAACGCTTCCGAAAGATTGGACTCCAGGCAACAAACTGCCGGCTCTCTTTTGGTTCTATCCGCGCGAGTTTACGGATCAAAGAGCATATGACAACGGCAACCGAACTTTTAACAAGAATTCATTTCCGAGTGTCGGGACTCGTAGCGTTAGCATGCTCGTTCTGCTCGGTTATGCAGTCGTCGAACCGGATTGTCCAATTGTCGGGCCGACCGGAAGAATGAACGACCGGTACATTCCCGATCTGAGAAGCAACTTGTACACCGTTATTACGGCTCTCGACCGCGAAGGGATGATCGACATCGATCGGCTGGCGATCGGCGGTCACAGCTATGGAGCATTTAGCGCAGTGAACGCGATGGTACACACACCATTTTTCAAGGCGGGAATTGCAGGTGATGGGGCATACAACCGTCTATTGACACCGGCAGGGTTTCAATCAGAGTCGAGAATGCTTTGGGATGCGAGAGAGACTTATTTGGAGATGTCTCCGTTCCTGTATTTGGAGCGAATCACGGGTGCGGTGCTGCTGTATCACGGCATGGACGATCAGAATGTCGGCACATTTCCAATCAACTCCGAGAGGCTTTACCACGCGCTTGAAGTGATGGGTAAGCCTGCGTCGCTCTACATGTACCCATACGAAGATCACAGCCCGGCCACCAAAGAGTCCAATCTCGATCTCTGGGCACGCTGGATCGCATGGCTGGACAAGTACTTGAAGGGCGAAGGGAACTAGCTCAGTACTTCTGCCACGGAGCGCTCTGCACTTTCGAGCGCCCCCTCGATAAAGCCGAGCCACTCGGCCGTGTGTTCTCCGGCGAAGCAGACTCTTCCATTGGGATCGCGGAGTGATGTCAGTGTTTGCGGGCTTACGCTCGGGGGTATGTGCGAGAAGCCGCCTAGTGAAAACGGGTGAGTTGCCCAATCATAAAGCCTTGCATGAAGAAAACTGGTCTTTGCTCGCGGAAACACATTCGCAATCTCATTGACCACACTCTCAATAGGATCCTGTCGTTGCAGAATTCGGCGAGAATCATCACCGCAAATGTAAGCCATTAGGACGGGCTTATCAGAAAGCGAGCCGTGCCAAGTTTGCTGCGCGAAAGAATCGAACAGCATGCTTCCATTCCAACCCATTTCCTCCCAAAATGGCGAATCGAAACAAAGCGCTAACTTCACAATTCTACTCATTCCTATTGCATGGAGCGCATTGAGTTGCTCTTCACGCAATGCTGGCGAGAATGCAACATTTAGCAGGCACTTCGGGGGGATTGTTATAATTGCTCGATCGGCAACACTTTCGAATCCACCTTCAAAGGAAAGAGTCACCGTATTGTTCGATTGTTTTACCGACTGAAGGACTGAGTGGTATCTCGGCTTTGCTTCGAGCGTGTTCAGAATCGAACCAAAGAAATCGCCTGCGCCGCCCGGAAACCGATACGCGCTCAACGTGCCTTCTTCGCGCCCAACGTAATTGACGAACCCGCTTAACCAACCGAACAGCCCGATTTTCGAAGTGTCCTCGCCTTCGTCTGAACGATAGTACGCTTCTGCGTACCATCTGCCGCGCTCGGATGAACAGGTGTCATTGAGAAACCTTGCTAGAGAACTATCGATAGAATATGGCGCGCTAGCAGGTGAGTTGGCATACTCGGCCGCCAAAGATTCAATACGCTGTGCATCCCTTGCGGCGTCTGGCCAGAGATTTCGTTCCGATGCTATTTCTCCTTTGTAGCAGACAAGCGATTCGCCGCAAGTCTTTCGTGGCAATTGATTCTGCTTCTCGATCAGCGCCAAGCATCTTGCATGATCCGCATCGATCCACTCACCACCCAGATCATAGAGGGGTCCACTTTCATCGGCGATCGTCCAAAGCCTTCCGCCCGGCCTTGAAAGCGCTTCAAACAGTTCGACTTCCACGCCAGCACCTTCGAGGAGCGTTGCGGCGTATATTCCAGCTGGTCCAAGACCGACAACTGCGACCTTCACTGCTTGCTTCCACGAATCGCGTTCGATATTGAAGCCATTGGAACTGTGGATTCTTCGCCGTTCTTTAAGTTCTTTATCTTCGCTGCTCCTGTGGTAAGTTCATCATCACCGATCACTACTGCAAACTGCGCTCCGGATTTATCCGCTTGTCTAAACTGGCTTTTTGCGGATCGAAATTCGAGATCGCTGTCTATTTTGCATCCTTCCTTTCTTACCATTTGCAGGATCTGAGCAAAGCGGTTTCTGTCTTCGGTCAAACACACAAAAAATGCTTCGATTCCAGTCAATCCCGATGGATTCCTACCGAGCGCTTCCAAAACAAGGATCGCGCGCTCAATTCCCATTGCGACTCCTACAGCGGGAGTCGGTGGTCCGCCAAGCTGCTCGATCAACTTGTCATAGCGACCTCCACCGCAAAGCGCGCTCTGCGATCCAAGTTCGCTTGACTCCACTTCGAAAACCGTTCGAGTGTAATAGTCGAGTCCTCGAACGAGGCGCGAATCGACACGGTAACTCACCCGAAGCGCGTCGAGCCTATCTAATACCTTTTCGAAATGTTCTTGTGAATCGGCTTCCAAGTACTCGCGGATGTCCGGTGCGTCCACAAGTTTTGCTTTGAGGTCTTCGCTTTTCGTATCGAGCAAGCGAAGAGGGTTCTTTTCGCACTTGGCTCTTTCATCGGGCTTCATGTCAAGGAGAATCGGTTGTGCGAATTCAAGTAAGGCTTCTCGGTATCTGTTTCGGCACTCCGTCTCTCCGATCGAGTTGACAGTAACGACTAAGTCATGCAGCCCAATTTCCTCATAAAAACGAGTTGTCAATTCGATTACTTCCGCATCTCCGTCTGGCTGAGAAGAACCGATCAGTTCGACGCCCGTTTGGTGAAGCTCGCGCAATCTGCCCTTTTGCGGCCTGCCATAGCGATACAAAGCCATGATGTAATAGAGCTTCGTGATTTGTCCCTGCCCTCCCAAATTGTTTTCAAGGTAGGCACGCACCACCGGGGCGGTTCCTTCCGGCTTAAGCGCGATGTGACGCCCTCCCTTATCAATGAAATCGTACATCTCCTTTTGAACGACATCGCTTGTCTCGCCTGCTGTTCTCTTGAATAGCTCAATGTCTTCGAAAGTAGGAGTTCTAATTTCTGCGAAGGCGTAACGCTCCGCAACTCGACGGAATGTGTCTTCGAGCCACTTCCAGACTTCTGACTTGCCAGGGAGGATGTCTTCGGTCCCTCGTGGCGCTTGAAACTTCATTGGTCGCGTATTTTGGCACGGCGCGGGTTGCGTTGCCGCAACTCGAACTGCGGTCTGGATTGAGGTTAGAATTGAAGCGTGCTCTCGATCGCTTTTGCCATTGCCCTGGTGCCGACTTCTTACCTGCTCGAAGGCGGACTCGTTTTCGACGGAACGGGCGCTCCAGGTCGAGTGATGGACGTGCGAATCGTTGGCGATCGCATCACTGAAGTCGGGAAACTATCTCCGCGAGTGGGCGAAACCGTCTTTCGTTGCAAAGGGCTTGTTGTTGCCCCAGGGTTTATCGATTCGCACAGCCATGCGGATCGCGGCATCCCCGAGGAGCCACTGGCAGAAAGCCAAGTTCGGCAAGGCATCACTACCGCGATCGTTGGCCAAGATGGAGGCGGGGAAACGCCCATTCGCGCAATGTTTGAGCGATTGCGCGCAGCTCGGCCTGCCATCAATTTCGCTGCCTTCGCGGGGCATGGCGTCATTCGTTCTAAGGTCATGGGCGATGGTTTCAAGCGCGCAGCAACTGTCGACGAAATCGAGAGCATGAAGCAACTGCTCGAATCGGACATGAGAGCAGGAGCATTGGGCCTATCGAGCGGACTTGAGTACGATCCCGGTTACTACTCGACGACCGAGGAGTTGATCGAGCTGTGCAAAGTAGCGGCGAAGTACAGGGGCATCTATATCTCGCACCTGCGAGACGAAGGCAACGGAGCGATGTCAGCAATTGACGAATTGATTCGCATTGCTCGCGAAGCGAAGATTCCAGCCCAGATTTCACACATCAAGCTGGCAACGGCATCGGTATGGGGAAAGGCAAGCGATGCGCTTAGATTGATTGGGGCTGCAAGACGAGAAGGGCTCGACATTACTGCTGACGTCTATCCTTACACTTATTGGCAGTCGACGATCACTGTTCTAACGTTAGACAGAAACTGGAACGACCCTGCAGTCTGGGATCGAGCGCTTGCAGAAGTTGGCGGGCCACGAAACGTATTGCTTAGCCGTTACTCTCCCGATCCCACGTGGGAGGGAATGACAATCGAAGAGCTTTCTGGAAAAATTGAAAAGTCGCCGGCTGAGACCATCATTCACATTGTCCGCAACACGCATGGGCCGGCTGGATTCGGTACAGAATCGATTGTCTGCACAGCGATGCGAGAGGAAGATCTGAGGCAATTTATCCACTCACCATATGTCATGTTCTGCTCGGATGGAGCTATCGGCGGTTCTCACCCCCGAGGCGCTGGCGCATTCCCGCGGTTCTTCGCACGCTATGTTCGTCAACAAGGAACGATAACGTTGCAATCCGCCATACACAAAGCGACCGGAATGCCAGCACGGCGATTCGCATTGAAAGAACGAGGGAGAATTTCTGTTGGATCGTTTGCGGATGTTGTCGTCTTCGATCCTGAGACAATTCAAGACAAGGCGGACACAAAAAATCCGCGAGAATTTTCCATTGGCGTCAAACATGTGTTCGTCAATGGCGCCCCGGTCTTGCAATCAGAGAAGTTGACCGGTCATCGACCGGGCCGCGTGCTCCTTCGAAGTACGAATTAGCGACCGCTATATTGCATGAAGAGTTGCGGGTCCCCATAACTTCCAAGCCAGTCTCCCTGAATTTCTGCCCATCCCCAGAACCCCTCAATGCACTCGCGAATGATTTCGAGGGCGGTTTCGCACTCGTAAGTGCGCCTATCCGGACTGACCAAGACTACATGAAGCCCTGACTTAGTGAGACCCGTTGTGCCAGGTGGAACAACTTGCCCTTTGTCCGTAACCTATACCTTGTCGACTTTGGCCGCGATTCGAATTCTGGCTCCCGATCTGCCTTTTGCCACCGAAGCAGTACGAGCGCCGGCTCCAATCAGCCAGCAGGTCCCGAAAAAACGGGCGAGCCGAAGATTGGGATCAGTCCAGCGACCCGAATCTCAGTGGTGGGTTCGACTGTCAATGGCGAGAGCGCAAAGAGTAAAAGGATGACTCCTAGTATAGAGAGCATCAGGCATACCAAAAACAGCGTCGGCAATCTGTTTTCAGCGTCATTCATTGGACCTTATTGCATCGACTCACTTCGTGCGCCAAACGTTCGCACGTTGAATTCATGGACACTTCGAACACTTTGCTCCCCTTTGTGCATCTGTTTCGATACTTTCCGACAGTGAGTGCAGGTCAATTGCGTCTCGGCAATGGAATTCAACGCAGTTTAGGGCAAGTCCTTCCTGGTAAGATTTGACCGTTCCATGCCAGTACCGATTGAAGACTTGACACCCCGCCAAATCGTCGCCGAGCTCGACCGCTATATCGTTGGACAAGCAGCAGCCAAAAGGGCAGTCGCGGTCGCTATGCGAAATCGCTTCCGCCGCCAAAGTCTGCCGGCAGAGCAAAGGGACGACATCATGCCAAAGAACATTTTGATGATTGGTCCAACAGGAGTTGGCAAAACAGAGATTGCGAGGCGGCTCGCGCAATTGGCTCGCGCTCCATTCGTTAAGGTTGAAGCGACTAAGTTCACGGAAGTCGGATACGTTGGGCGTGACGTCGACAGCATGATTCGCGATCTCGTCAACGTTTCGCTTCGCTTAGTGGAAAACGAAAGAATCCAAGAGGTCGAACCGAAAGCGAAGGAGCGCGCAATCGACCGCATCGTCGACATGATCGTCAAGCCGCTGAAAGAAGATCGGCAGCCGACGTTTGCGGGAAACATTTTTCAAGCCTTTGAGCAGCTATCTTCAGGGCAGTCTATCAGTGGAGAAACTGCGAGCGAAGACGTGGACGAAGATCGAAAGAAGACAGAAGAGGCCTATGAACGACAAAAGGCAAAGGTGCGCGATCAGGTCGTCAACGGTGTTCGCGATGACGAATATGTCGAGATCGAAGTCGAAGAAGCGACCAATCCGTTCTTGCAAGTCTTTACTCCTCAAGGAATGGAAGAGATGGGGCTTGACATCACGCAGCAGCTAAGCGGACCCTTTGCAGCGAAGAGCGTCAAACGAAGAGTCACGATTCGAGAGGCGAAAGAGATTTTGATGCAGGAAGAGGCTAAGAAGCTTATCGATCGTGGCTCTGTGACGCAGGAAGCCATTGAGCGAGCTGAACAGACCGGCATCGTGTTCTTGGATGAAATCGACAAAATTGCCGGCAAAAGCAGCGGTCAAGGGCCAGATGTTTCTCGGGAAGGCGTGCAGCGCGACCTCCTACCGATCATCGAAGGATCGACTGTCGTCACCAAATACGGCCCAGTAAAAACGGACCACATTCTTTTTGTTGGCGCCGGCGCATTCCATATGTCTAAGCCGAGCGATTTGATACCGGAGCTGCAAGGCAGGCTTCCGATACGCGTCGAACTGACAGACCTTGGCGAAGCTGACCTGCGAAGAATCCTTACTGAACCAAAAAATGCACTGACGAAGCAGTATGTTCATCTGTTGTCGGTCGAGGGAGTCACCTTGGAGTTCACGGAGGACTCAATCGACGAGATTGCGAGGATGGCCCATGAAGTTAATGAAAAGACCGAGAACATCGGGGCACGACGATTGCACACAGTCTTAGAAAAGCTTCTGGAGGATGCGATGTTTGACGCTCCTGACGCAGGTCCCAAGAAGATTGTCGTGGACGGTCAGTTCGTGCGAGACAAACTAAGCGACCTTGTCCAAGATGTAGATTTGTCGAAGTACATTCTATGACGTCGTTCGATCCTGTTCGCATTGGACTGTTTACTGAACTGTTTGCGTCGATTGCAGAAGAGATGGGGGTCGTTTTAGAGCGTGTATCGCACTCACCGAACATTAAGGAGCGTCGCGACCACTCCTGCGCAGTTTTTGACGCCCAAGGCAGGCTGATTGCGCAAGCCGCGCACATTCCTGTACACCTCGGCGCAATGGAGTTCTTGATGAAAAAGTGGCTGGCCGAAGGCCCAGATATCCGTACTGGAGTGTTCTACATAACCAACGATCCGTACTTTGCCGGAACTCACTTGCCCGACATCTCGATTCTGCAATCCGTCGAGGTGAATGGAAAGACAGTTGGATATGTTGCGACACGAGCACACCACTCTGACGTTGGTGGTTCCAAGCCTGGAAGTCTTGCGCCTGTTGATTCCATTGAAATGGAAGGCCTAATTATCAGTCCCTGTGAAATGTCGCCGACGATTGTCGACAAGCTGCTGTCCGTCTCGCGGAACCCTTCGGAACGACGTGGCGATCTTTCTGCACAAATGGCGGCATGCAATGTCGGAAGCAGTCGATTTGTTGCACTTGCCGAAAAATTCGGTGTTGATCTGGAGGCGAAATTCGAAGAGTGCCTGGCATATGCGAGTGAAACAACATCAGCTGCAATTCGGTCGATTCCAGAAGGCGTCTACCAAGCGACTGACGTGCTCGACTGCATGCCCGGAGACAATCCGCTTGCAACAATCATGGTTGCCGTAACGGTTCACGATGGCTGCATGACTTTCGATTTTGATGGCACAGACGTTCAGCGGCCAATCGGATTGAATGCGACCGAAGCAGTCACGAGATCCGCTTGCTATTACGTTGTGCGCTGCCTTGCGCCAGATGCACCGACAAATGGAGGATGCTGGGGTCCAATCGCTGTCAAGGCTCCGAAGGGCACTCTGGTGAATGCGACCTATCCTGCGCCAGTCGTCGCGGGAAACACCGAAACCAGCCAGCGCATTGTCGACACGATCCTCCAGGCGCTATCCACTGCGATGCCCCAACGAATCCCAGCTTGCAGTCAGGGCACGATGAACAGCATCGCATTTGGGAAAGAGGGCTGGGCGTACTACGAAACGATAGGGGGCGGAGCAGGAGGCGGTCCAGTTCGTCGCGGCGCCAGCGCAATTCACACACACATGACGAATACCCGCAACACTCCCATTGAGGCACTTGAGATCGAATTGCCGATAAGAGTGACGAAGTACGAACTCCGTCGAGGTTCGGGAGGCGGTGGCAAGCACCCAGGTGGTGATGGGGTTATACGTGAATTCGAGCTACTTGAAGACTCGATCGATGTCACTCTTATGGCGGACAGACACTCGAACGGGCCGCCGGGAATTGAAGGAGGAGAAAGCGGCAAACCTGGGCGATGCGATGTGCGAGTAGACGATGAATGGAAGGAGATGCCGTCAAAGTTCTCGATTAGGCTCAATAAGGGAGATTTGGTGCGCATTCAGACCCCAGGAGGAGGCGGATACGGGGTATAATTCTGGTGCGTCTGAAAGGGGACAAGCAGACGTCCTTAGATAGGCATTTCCGCCCACGCAGGGCAGCAGAGATTCATGGCAAAACGAAAGAAAACTAACGGCGAAATTGAGCCGGAAAACCAGCAATCCAGTTCGCCCGAAGAAATCGATCGCGAAACGATTGCAGACAAAGTTGAATCGGGTTACACATCCGAAAACATTCAAGTGCTTGAAGGTTTAGAGGCCGTTCGTCAACGGCCTTCTATGTACATCGGCGATACTGCATCGCGCGGCCTGCATCACTTGTTCAACGAAGTTCTCGACAATTCGATCGATGAGGCCCTTGCGGGGCACTGTGATACGATCATCGCCACTTTGCATACTGACAACTCCGTCAGTATCAAAGACAATGGACGCGGCATTCCTGTTGACATCATGCCGAAGTACGGCGTTTCGGCGCTGCAAGTTGTCATGTGCACTTTGCATGCGGGAGGCAAGTTCGGAGGGGGAGGCTATCACGTATCCGGCGGACTGCACGGAGTCGGTGTTTCATGTGTGAATGCGCTTTCTGAGTGGTGCGAAGTCATCGTCGAGCGGGACGGCAAGGTTTTCAAGCAACGCTACCATCGAGGTGTCCCAGAGGCGGATGTTGAGGAAATTGGTAAGTCGAAGTCTACTGGAACGACAACGCGATGGATGGCTGATCCAAAAGTATTTGAAACGACCAAGTACGACCCAAACATTTTCAAATCGAGAATGCGGGAGCTGGCTTACCTCAATCCGCAAGTCAAGTTGATTTTCATCAACGAAAACAACTCCGAGGATAATGAAACGTTTCATTTCGAGACTGGCATTCGTGCGCTTGTAGAGGACATTAACGAAGCACAAATCACTCTCCACAAGACAATCTATTTCAAAAAAGTCAGGGATGAAGTCGAAGTGGAATGTGCACTTCAATACCACAACGGCTACAAGGAAACCGTTCTATCTTTTGCAAACAACATTCATACCATCGAAGGTGGCACCCACTTAACTGGCGCTAAGACTGCGCTGACTCGCGCAATCAACTCTTACGCACGCAAAGCGAATCTTCTCAAGGAGAAGGATTCGAACTTTCTCGGTGACGATGTTCGTGGTGGATTGACGATGGTGCTCGCGGTAAAGCTCTATCGTCCACAATTCGAAGGGCAAACTAAGACAAAGCTTGGGAATAGCGAAGTCGAAGGTATCGTCAATTCGATCGTAGGTGAAGGGCTGCAAGAGTTTCTCGAAGAGAACCCGAAACTCGCAAAAGTCATTGTCGAAAAGGCGCAAGTCGAGCAGCGAGTGAGAGAAGAAATGCGCAAAGCTGCAGAGACAATTCGCAGGAGCGGCGCAGTTGATAATTACGGATTAGCTGCCAAGCTTGCAGACTGCATCGAAAAAGACCCGTCGAAAGCAGAGCTGTTTATTGTCGAAGGAGATTCGGCAGCGGGTCCTGCAAAGGGCGGCCGCGATCGCAAGTTTCAGGCCGTTCTTCCCATTCGTGGAAAGATCCTAAATGTTGAGAAAGCCCGGCTTGATAAGGCTCTCGACAATCAGGAAATCAAAGCGCTGATCTCATCGCTTGGAACTGGAATTGATATCAGTGTGGGTAGAAGTCACGACGAGGCAGATGAAAACTCAACAAACGGCAAACCGGAGACAGGCTTCGACATCAACAAACTGCGTTACCACAAAATTATTGTAATGACAGACGCAGACGTCGATGGTGAGCACATTCGTACGCTTCTACTAACGTTTTTCTATCGCTATATGCGGCCTCTCATCGAGCACGGCCATGTCTATTTCGCTAAGCCACCACTATTCACGATCAAGGTTGGAAAAGACGAACGATACTATGCTCAAAACGAACAAGAGCGCGACGAGATCATTAAGGGACTCCGAAAGAAGGAAGTAATCGTCACAAGGTTCAAGGGCCTTGGAGAAATGAACGCAGAAGAGCTTGAAGAAACGGCAATGAGTCCAAATACGAGATCGATTGTGCAGGTCGAATTGAATCCGGAGAATGAATTCGAGACCGAGACAATGTTCTCAAAACTTATGGGTGATAAGGTTGAGCCGAGGCGTGAGTACATCGAGAAGCACGCTAAAGAAGTCACAGACCTGGATTGGCACTATTAGTTGCCGCTAACCTTTTCCTGGTCTCGCTTGTGCAATTGCGCCTGCACGATCTCATCGGCAAGCCTAACGGTCGACGGAGAGGTCTCGCTCTTCAACTTCTCTAAGATTGCATCCACAGTTTTGTCATCGACTGGGCCATAGTACTGATCCGATATTTGCAGCACTGGCGCACGGTCACAAGCGTCGAGGCACTCAACTTCTTCGATTGTAAACATTCCGTCTGGCGTAGTCTCGCCCCAGTCGATTCCAAGCTTTGACTTGATGTGATCGGCGAGCCGATAGGCGCCGCAAAGGTGGCATGACAAACACGTGCATACTTCGATCAAGTGCTTGCCTGTAGGGTGCCCGACATGATACATCGTGTAGAACGTCGCGACGCCTTCGATTTCAGCATAACTTCGATCAAGGCGTAACGCGACTTCTGCGATCGCTTCGGACGGAAGATAACCGCCATATTCGCGTTGTGCTATCCAGAGACACGGAAGAATCGCGCTCTTTTTGTCAGGGTAGTGATTCAAGAGTTGTTCAAGTTCGCGAACGGCCTTTTCGCTGAAGTTGAGATTGACTTCTTCGGGTCGAGGAGCGCGCGGTCTGCCACGCAAGTCGGAGATCTGTATGACATCCATATCAGCGGTCGATTTCTCCTAAGACAATATCGATGCTTCCGATGATTGCAACTACGTCGGCGATCATGCGCCCCATGCACATCGGTTTCAGTGCTTGCAGATTCATAAACGACGATGGTCGAACGTGCCAACGGTATGGGCAATTCGATCCATCGCTCACGATGTACCAGCCCAGCTCACCTTTTGGCCCTTCGATGGCCTGATAGACCTCGCCGACTGGCGGATGGAAACCCTCAGTCCACAGCTTAAAGTGATGAATCAACGACTCCATCGAAGTATCGAGTTCCTCTCGGGGGGGTGGAACAACTTTGCGATCGTCGCTGTTCCAGGGTCCTTCTGGCAATCCGTCGATCGCTTGTTGGAGGATCTTTATAGACTCTTTCATTTCGGCAAGTCGAACGAGAAAACGGTCGTACACGTCGCCGTTCTTGCCTACTGGGATTGCGAAGTCGTACTTTTCATAGCCGGAGTAAGGGTTGCTCTTTCGGATGTCCCATGCGATTCCTGAGCCGCGAGTGATCGGCCCAGATAGCCCGAGTGCAAGTGCGTCTTCTGCGGAGATCACGCCAACATCCCTTGTGCGTTCGATCCAAATTGGGTTCTTGACAAGAAGCCCTTCGACTTCTGCGAGCGCTGGTGGAAACTCTTTGATAAACGACCGAAGTTTGGCTTCGAATCCCTCCGGCATGTCACCGCGCAATCCCCCAGGAACGATCCAGCTCGGCATCATGCGAACGCCGGAGAACATCTCGAACATATCAAGAATCTTCTCTCTTTCTCTGAAGATCCAAAAGAATGGTGTCATTGCGCCGAGGTCGAGCGCGTGTGTGCCGAGCCAGACACAGTGGCTTGCGATGCGGCTCAGTTCGCAAAGGATGACTCTCAGTGCTTGGCCGCGCTGAGGCACTTCGATTCCGAGCAATTTCTCTGCTGCAAGAACGTATGCGAGATTGTTGTTATTCGCTGACAGGTAATCCATCCTGTCAGTCATCGTCACGCACTTCAAGTATTGCTGGCACTCAGCTTCCTTCTCCATTCCGGTATGGAGGTAACCAATCACGCATTCGAGACCGACGATCGTTTCGCCTTCAAGCTCTAAAATGACGCGCAGAACACCGTGTGTGCTTGGGTGTTGCGGACCCATGTTAACGACGATGGTGTTTTCGCCTGTTCTTTCGAACATCGTGTCCGTCGAAGGCATGAACTCCAGTTCTTGCGAGCTCATCTTCCGCTTACATCCTCCGAACCGGTTTTTCCTTCGAAACTTTCACCTGCATGAGGCATCGAAACGTCTTCAACTGCCGGCCCTTTTGTGTTTTGAGCAAAGTCGACATCCTCACCGCCGAGCGGGACCTCCTTTCGCAATGGAAAACCGACCCAATCATCCGGCAAGAGGAATCGCTCAAGTTGAGGATGGCCTTCGAAGACAACGCCGAACAGATCCCAGACTTCTCGCTCCGGATACTCAGCGCCTGGCCAAACGGCTGTCATTGAAGGAACGGTCACTCCATCAAATGCACCAACCTTTACGAAGATGCGTGAGAAGTACTTGAGCGAGAACAAGTTATAAACCACTTCAAATCGATCAGACAAATCTCGCTCGTGCTCCCATTTGCTGTAATCGACGCAAGTGCATTCCGAGAACATCTTGTACTCAAGCTCGGGATCGTCACGAAGCAATTCGCAAACTTCTTTCAATGATTCCCTTGTAACACAGATGTATGTGTCGCCGCGGAACTCCTTTACCTTGATGATCGCGGATGGAAATCGTTCTCTAATCTTTATGACTTCTAAGCGCTCGCCTTGAAAAACAGGTGCCGGCATTTAGATACCCACCTTTGCGGGCTGCGATTCGACCATCACGACAGTCTCGTCTTCGAATTCAGTTGTGTTCTTTAGTTTCTCAGGATTCAAAGTCGTGCTCTCTTCCCAGCCGAGCGCGCCAGAACGAATGACGTAAAGATCACCGAGGAACCACAAGAACATATACACCATCACTGCCCAAAAACTGTACGCCGCCATCGGACTTCCAGCGTCCACCCAATCCTTGAACACCGCCATCCAAGACCACAAGAAAACAACCTCGATATCGAAGAGGATGAACAGCATGGCCGTCAGATAAAACTTGATCGGAAATCTCTCCCTCGCAGATCCAAGAGGCGTTACGCCGCACTCGAATGGGGCAGATTTGTAGGGCGTCGTCTTCTTCGGCCCCAGAAGCCAAGAACCCACAACCATCACCGTTGAGATAACTGCGGCGATTGCGATGAGGATGATGATTGGCAAATAGGGGTTCATCAGGCCGTGTGAGTTTTACCCCGAGCGCGAGGGGAGTTCATAGACTCATCGACTACCAAGTATCGATCGTTTTGGACCTGTCGAGCATCCACACCAGATGGTCGAGGTGATAAACGTCGTGGCAAGGAATCATGTTTGCCAGGTCGGCAACGGTCAACTCACCCCGTTCGCTGTGTACCGCCTTCTTTGAGAAGTCCTCAGGACCGAGCCTCGAGACGTAGTCGACTGTCTTGCTGCGTTCTGCCGTCCATGAGTCCAGGCACGTGAAAGGATCCATCGAGGCGTAGCCCTGTTCCAATGCTCTCTCGGACTCATCCATTCCGACAATGGTCGCCCCTGGACTTTCGACAGCAAGGCGTATTCGATCCCTAAGTATCGGCTCCCAGTCTGCCAAATGGGCAGTGGCTTCACGAACAGTGAATCGGTCAGGATCAGGCCGGAGATCGAATTGTCCTGGCGAAAACTCCTTGAAAAGCCTGGCGATCAGCATCGGGGTCATCTTCAGCGCGGGAACAAGATACGGATTCATGCCCATAGGATATCCGTTCGATAATCCCATTTCGGGCATAATCCCGGCGCAATGGACATTTACGACGCTTGGAACGCTTCTCTCGAAGACATAAAGAACCGGGTCACCGGCGTCGGGGTTTGGACTGCCCTCAACGTTGCGATCCCCATTACGGTCGAAGACGGGCAGTTAGTGATCGGTTTCCGGCAACAAGACCAGGACCTGATTGGGCACTTGAAGACACCTGGAACCCAGAGAATCATCGAAGAGGAGATGCAGAAGCGTCTCAAGGAGAAGGTCAAGGTCTTCCTCCTGAACGGCGTAACGATCAATGACTGGGAAGCCTTCAAGCGGATCAAAGCCGAAGCGACCAAGACGAAGACGAAGGAATTCGAGCGTACCCGCCGCGACACCGAAGCGGCGAGGCAATGGGATGGGGTTTACGATAACCTCAGCCGCATCTACTCAGCGATCAGCAACAAGAATCTACCGCAACAAAGGGCGAGGTTCATGGCCCAAGCGATCGACCTTGTAGCGAGGCAAGTCAGTTCACAGGAACTGGACGAGTTCGGGGAAAGGAACTTGGCGCGGTGCCTTGAGAGAATCAGCCAATACTGCGAAGTCCCTCCGCCTTTGATCGCCTTGCGCGTACTCGAAAAAGCAGGCCAGATCTGAGGTGGCGCGGCAGATCCAGGGAAATTCTCGAAAATTACTTCAAGAATTACCTAAGGAAAACCTCACAATGTGCCGTAAATTGAAGAGGAAGAGTGGCAGAGGGATCCTCACTCCCGTTGGCTCGGAAGATGATTGGAGATGGCAGTAATCTCGCCAGACAGCATGTCTCAGGAGGCTCAGCGTTGCCTAAGCTGATCGGCCTCCTATGCGCCCTTTGTTCTTTGGCCGCATCGGTCCTGGGAAAAGTCGAGCCAGGAACCGCAATCCTTAGAGCGGCCATTGCATTCGCAATCGGGTCCCTTTTGACCCAAGCCTGGTACGTCTTCATTGCAACTCGAATCACGACCATCGACGAGCTTATGGCGACCAGCGAAGAGGAATCGACTTCCAACGATCAGGAGGACAGGAGAGCCGCCTGATCCGAGGAGAGGAACAGCGTATGCCCCAGCTAACCAAACCACAACTGGATGACCTTTGGATAAGTTTCAAGCAGCACGGCGATCTCGAGGCACGTGCCGAGATCATAAAGAACTTCTATCACCTCGTCAAGATCACCGCCGGGCGGGTCGTCAGCAATATGCCGGCTGGCATGGACAAAGAAGACCTGGCGAGTGCCGGCACGATCGGACTTCTCAAGGCGGTCGACCAGTTTGACCCGAGCCGCGAGGTCAAGTTCGAAACTTATGCAATCGCCTTGATCCGGGGTGCGATTTTAGAGACCTTGCGGAGCGAAGACTGGGTGCCCAGGTCGATCCGTGAAAAGCTCCGGGCTTTTGAGCGTACTTCCAATGCTTTAGAGGGGACTCTTGGAAGGCCGGCGACGATCGACGAGATCGCCGATGCGATGGGCATGACCGAAGAGGAAGTGAATCAGATCATTCAGCAGGCGGGGCGTACAGGGGTCATGTCGCTTGATGACGTGCTTTCATCCAATGGCGAGGGAGAAGATCACATCCACTTTATCGATCTCATCGTCGACGAGAATGCCTCGCCTGAAGCTGAGGCTGAAGGCCGTGAACTTCGCAGAGTTCTTAGCCAAGGCGTCGATAAATTGCCCGACCGCGAGAGGCTCGTTATCGCGCTTTATTACTACGAAGGGCTTACTTTCAAGGAGATTGGTCAGGTCCTGACAGTCTCTGAAAGCCGAGTCTATCAGCTTCACACACAAGCCATGCTGAGGATTCGTTCACACATGCAAGGGCAAGGCGGCGATTTCCTTGCCTGTTAGTCCAGGGGCACTGCTATGGCATTCGATCCAGACATCGAGCGAGTGAACCCCTATTCCAGCATGAACCCGCGTGTCACTGCGCCAGAACCAGGCAAGGACCGCCATGGAAAGCGGCAGCGAGAAAACCATCCGGAAGAGCCAGAGGACGTCCTGGAATTGCACGAAGAAGCCGAGGCCGTAGAGGAGGCGCAAGATGGCATCCAAGTTGTCAGCGCCGAAGACGAGCCTTTAGACCTTTCGGCCTGATGTATTCTGCCTTGGCATAGAACTTGCGCGAATCGAATCTTAGGTGGGATGCCCAAGCGCCAAGCGGCGTCATAACGTGAGGGGTATTCTCTGCCCCGCACTTCCGAATGGAGATTTTGCAAAACCTATGAATCTGAAGCGTATGATTTCCGCTACTGCCGCCATTTCGGCCTTAGTCGTGCTCGCCGGATGCGGCGGTGGCTCTGCAAGTGGCAGTTCATCTCTCGGTACCTTCAACGAGGCCCCGATTTCGAGGGAAGACTATTACAAGAAGCTCGAGACCATGCAAGTGGTGCGAGTGGTCGACGGCAACGGAAACGTCGTCCAGGCGCGCCTTGCGGAGCCAATGAGCAACCAGGCCCTGCAAATGGTGATGATCGAGCAAGCGATCCTACAAGCCGCCAGAGACGAAAAGGTCCTGCCCTCATCTGAAGACGTCCAGAAGGAGCGCAAGTTCCGCGAAGAACTGAGACCTTCCTACATCAACGAGCTAAAGCAAATGGGCTTGACGATGCCGGACATTGATCGACAAATACTGCTCGAGCTCGCCCAAGAGCGTCTGACGACTCGCGGAGTTCCGGAGAAGACCTTGGCAGATGTCGATAAGTACATCGCGGACAACCCAGCCGTGAGCCGAGTCCCGGCAACTGTGACTATGAGATGGATCGTGGTGGAAACAGAGGCCGAACAACAAGCAGTCGATGCAGACTTGCGCGGCGGCCTGCACTTTGCTTCCGTCGCGTCCAGCCGCAGCAAAATGCCGAACGCAAGGATGAACAACGGCGCGTTCCCGGACGGCGCTGCTCAGCCTCGACCAGTCCCAATCGAAACATTCGCACCGGCAATGCGCGACGCCATCAACCGAACCGAAGATGGACGAGTCTCAGACTGGGTTGTCATTGAGAATCGCAGAATCAAAATGTTCATTGAGGCAAAAACGCCTGAGACCAAGAAAGAGTTTACGAATGCAGAAAAAGAACAACTGCTGCGTGAGCTGATGGTGCGAGAAGGGTCAGTTCAGAACGATGTTCAAAAACTGATCGTCGAGAAGCTGTCAACGGCAAACGTCAAAATTAACATCAATCACTTGCGACAGGCCTGGGAGACTTTCCAGACTGCCGTCAAAGAGAGATCTGCTGACATTCTTGGCACACCGACTCAACCTTCCGAAAGCAAGCCTAACGGCACAACTCAAAGCGGAAACAATTAACTGCAAACGATCAAACTCCCTTCGAAGATTGCTTCGAAGGGAGTCTTTTTTACTTCAGAGCTTCGCGAATTCGCGCAACTTCTTCGGCAGTCATTTCTCCGGATTCGACAAACGGTTGCAATGCCGATTCTACATCCCCGAAGTCAGGAGAGCAAAAGACACACAGTGGCATCTCCTTTGAATCCAGTTCCACAAGCGAGATGCGATATCCCGATTGCTTGTCCGATATGTCACGCAATCCGACGCCATTTTCGACTAAGTCGTGCACGGACGTAAAAACACCTGTGACATGACTCATACCATCGCTGTCGATCTGCTCAGTTACCCAATAGATTCGTCGAAATCTCATGATTTTTTCGTAGCCTTTGTCTTTGTCTGCTTTGATGCGAGGTACTTCGCCCACCACTGAAGAATCATGTTGAGACGGTGCACCCTCAAGTCAGCGGGGCCACTTCGACTCATACCGTGGCTCGTCGTCGAAGGATATCTCACGAACCGAGTCGGAATGCCAAGAACCTTTAGCGCAGTGAAAACCTGCTCGCCTTGTTCCACATTGCAGCGCAAATCTCCTTCGCTGTGAATAATCATTGTCGGAGTCTTACAGTTTCCTATGTATTTTATCGGGCTGGAGTTCCAGAGTGTATCTGGCTCGCTCCAAGCATTGCCTTTCCAGTACCTGTCTGGCATGAACGGGAAATCGCTGTTTAGCGCCATGCTCAACAAATTGCTAACGCAGCGATCCGTGATTGCTCCTGCAAACTCTTGCGTGTGGCCAATAGCCCAGTTCGTCATATACCCGCCGTAGCTGCCTCCCATGATTCCCATTCTCTTCGAGTCGACGAATGGTCTAGACTTCATGAAGGCGATTACGCCTTGGACATCGATCCAATCTCGGTTGCCCCAATCTCCTTTGATCGCATTGCAGAACGCCTCGCCGTACCCTTTGCTTCCGCGCGGATTCGAAAAGAACACCGCGTATCCTGCGGATGCGAGGACTTGGAACTCGTGGAAGAACGGCACTCCATACTGCGCGTGAGGTCCTCCATGCACCTCAAGCACGGCAGGTAGTTTGCCGGACTTATATCCGTGTGGAAGCATCACCCACACTTGCACTTTCGTTCCGTCTGCTGACTCAATCCAGTGCGACTCAGGCCTTGAAAGAGACAACTCGTCGAGAATTTTTTTGTTGAACGAGGTTAGGGTTTTTGTCTCAATCGACGTCTGCCCGAGTTTGCCGATTCCAATCTCTGGGGGAGACATCGAGTGACCAATCGCAAGCGAAACTGCTTTCCCATCTTTCGATAGGTTGCCAAGCATATGCTCATAAGCTCCCTTTGTCAGAAACTTGAACTTCCCACCTGAGATATCGATTGTTGCGACGTGTACTTCACCACGCCATCCGATTTGCACAATCAGTTTCTTCGAGTCGGGCGACCATCGATAATTCGATCCAAATCCCGCTTCGCGAGTATCGCTTAGCGTACCGACACTCATGCAATAGTCTTCGGAGCCTGTCAGGTCGCGTGGCTTTCCATTCTTCGAATCCATCACGAACAAGTGGTCGTTCAGTGCGCTCCACAAGTCTTCTTGCCCTTCGACGCCACTGAATGCAATCCACTTGCCGTCGGGAGACCATTGCGGATTGCTCTTCTCACCATCTGGTTGGTTCGGAATCTCGATATGCTTTCCCGTACTGGCGTCAACGCGATAAAGCCTTCTTCGCCATGGCTTGAATACTGCGTTCTTGTCGAGATTCGCGGATACAACGAGCTCTTTTGAACTTGGCGCCCAATCGAATTCGATCCAACCAAGCGTGTCCTTATCGAACAGCTTCTTGTGCTCACCTGTTTCAGTATCGACGGTGTAGAGGGCAAATCTCTGGGCATTGAAATAGCCGTCACCGTCCAACCGATACCATACGTCGTCGATGACTCTCGCTGGGATACTCAGGCCCTTCTCTTCTCTCTCCTTTTTTGCTTTCTCGGTCCACTCGGGGTCGGCTTCTCTAAAAGTCAACGCCAATTTCTTTCCATCCGGCGACCACTTGAAGTCTCCAATGGATCCTTCTGGGAATGAAGTAAGTTTTGCTGCTTCACCACCTTCAGCTGAAATCAAGAAAATCTGTGGATTTGGTTTCTCTCGCCCGCTGATGAAAGCGATTCGAGTACCGTCTGGTGACCATCTGCCTTGACCATCCTTGCCTCCTTGAGTGAACTGCCTGGGCTTGCCACCGGTTGCATCGCAAATCCATAGGTTTGAGACCGAATCGTTTTTTTCGCCGACGTGCTTTCTGGTGAATAGTACATGTCGAGAGTCAGGTGAAATTTGAGGATCAGAACAGAGAATGTAACGCGTGAGATCTTCCGGAGCAACTGGTCGCTTGGACGGCCCTTTGGGCCTTGAAGGGGCTGGTTTCTTCATCGATATAGGTTTTACCCGCGTCCACAATGCCTTAGAATTGCGCTTCGCGACTTGTTGCTTCCGTTAAGCCCAAGGAGTGTGCGGGCGATACAGATGCCGTTCGTAGGGGATGCCATGCCGGCATTGACGTCAGGAGTGTACTAAGTGGGCAGATAGGGGAAGAAGTTCCTGTCGAGGCCGGCCAGCTCAACCTTCCAAACGCCACCGATTTTTCGGAGGGGTAGGTTGACAACATCGCCTTCTTGACCTTGAGGACCGCGAAACTCCATAACTACGACTTTCAGAACCTGTGTATCTTCACTAACGCTTTCACTGCCTAAAAACTGCCACATGAACACGAAGTTCCTCGCGCCCTTGTTGACACAAAACTCCCACTGATCTCGCAAGGGGGGCTCGGCAGCCTCAAGGTAACTCAGCTCGACTAGCCGATCCACGTCTTTCAACGCGAGAGCTTCCATGAATTCCTGGGCGGCAGCTTCCGGCGAGCGTGATTCCGACAGGAAGAGGAAAACAACGGCCAAAATGCCCAATATTCCAGCGATTACGATGACGTTGATTCGCATCCAAGCTCTTTGGCGACTTATCATTGCTTTCTTTTATACGGGCCAACCACGCAGCCTTGCGCTGGCATCGACATCCACGTACCATCGCCGGCCTTCTCGCGCAAGGACCCAGATTGTCGTGGCGGCCCTTCTGTTCACCGTCATATCGACTCTCGCGAATGCCCGACCGTCCTGAATTCGAACTTCGACAACTTCGAACCTGCCACCGGCCCTGAGGACCGAATGCACTTCGGCAGCCAATTGGTCGAGCGCGAACCGAGATCGGCCTTTCGACGCTTCTACTACGCGATCGAGGTCCGCCCTTTGAACAGCGGAGACGAACCGCCGTAACGCTCCTTCTGGGCCATTGAATTGGTTCCGTGCGAACACGGAGAGCGTCAGCGCGGCCAAGATTGCCGATGTCGCGATCCCTGCGACAGTCGCTGTCGTGCGACTCATCAGGGCGGATCATACCAGAGGAAAGTTTGAACCAAATTCTGGATACTTGAATCGTTTCGGCCCGTTGCAGGGTATAAACCAGCGGCGTGCCTTGAAATCAGGGTGCAGCCGAGCCGGAAACCCGGTAAACCATCAGGAACGGAGGTGACTCTATGAAACGAATCTTAGCCATTTTTGCGACGATCGCCATCCTTGGCGCATTTGTTGTGGGCTGCGGCGGCGGCGATGACGCTGGCACCGACAGCGGTACGAGCAGCGCGGAAGGTGGCGAGGCGAAGTAAACCTCGCTACGAAAGCGATTCGTCTGGACGCCCATCGGCTCTGTCGATGGGCGTTCGGTGTTTCTGGACCAGATCCTTTGAAGCTTGTCGGGCTGGCACGAAGTCTGGGTTCTCCCTTCGGTAAGCAGCAAGGCAGCTCGAAACGGCCAGTGCTGCCGATACCGCCACATTGAGGGAGGTGACGATCCCGTACATAGGGATCGCTATCACTTCATCGCACAATTCCAGAAGCTCGCGCTCGAGGCCTTCCAACTCTCGACCGAGAACGATGGCCGCTGGAAATCGCCATTCGACAGAATCCAATGGCATAGCCTCATCGGTTAGGCTCAAGGCGTAAACATGGCAGCCGACTCTCTTCGCCTCTTCGATGGCCTGACGGGTGGGCATCCACCGGGTCGGCACCCACTGAACCGCGGCCGAACAGCCCGAAAAATCCCGCTCCTTCGTGGGCACCGGCGAAAAGCACACCTCTTCGATACGAAACGCATCCGCTACCCTGAGAATGTTTCCGTGGTTGATACCCTTGTCCATCTCTGAGCAGATGAGCCTTATCGGCGCCCTTGGAAGCATCTCGAAGGTATGTCGCAAGCCGGGGTCATCGGGGAGCCGCGAGGCTGCCTCCACGACTTGATTCAGCCTTTCGAGAGCAACTTTCTGCCTTTTGGTTTCGGCCATGTCCTGATTTTACGTTCGAAACCGGATGCTTCTTTGAATCGTAATCGTCTTGTAGAATTGGATCGGAGAAAAAAATGACAACTGGTCTGATCATCTTTATCTGTGCAGTCGTGCTGCTGCTCATAGTCGTTGTGGTTCTTTACAACGGCTTAGTAAGCTCGCGCCAACAGGTGAACAACGCCTGGAGCCAAATCGACGTTCAGCTTCGGCGACGGTACGACTTGATCCCTAACCTTGTGGAAACAGTCAAGGGATATATGAAGTTTGAGCAGGAGACGTTGGAGAAAGTCATGCAGGCTCGTGCCGCTGCGATGGATGCGCATGGCGTCAGGCAGCAGGCGCAAGCTGAAACTGCATTGACGCGGGCACTCGGCGGACTTTATGCAGTTGCTGAGAATTATCCAGATTTGAAGGCAAGCCAAAACATGCTGAACCTGCAAGAGGAGCTTGCATCCACAGAGAACAAAATAGCTTATGCCAGACAGTTTTACAATGACTCTGTCATGAACTACAACACAAAGCGCGAAACGTTTCCTTCTAACATGATTGCGTCCATGTTCAGCTTCAAGCCACGTGAATTGTTCGAGATTGAACTGCCCGAGGCGCGCGAACCCGTGAAGGTCGAGTTCACGTAGGCACTTCGGTGCGCCGCAACTTCTGGGACGAGATCGCCGCCAATAAACGCGCCACATTCTTTTTGGTGCTGTTGATGGAGGCGATTCTGTTTGGGGTCGGCGCAGGCATCACATTCTTTTTTGCTGAAGAGTTGTGGTGGATTGGCGGAATGGGCGCGCTTCTAATCGGACTCATCTACATTGCGTTCATTCCGAAGAAGGGAACCTCTATGCTTCTCAACATGATGGGCGCGAGAGAAGCAAACGACAATGAGAACCGAATTCTCCTGAATGTCGCTCACGAAATGAGCATCGCTGCAGGCATTCCGATGCCCAAGGTCTATATTATCGATGATGGGTCACCCAATGCGTTTGCAACTGGATGGATACCGAACGAAAGCGCAGTCTGCTTCACGACTGGAATCCTTGAAAAACTGAATCGCGACGAGTTAGTTGGTGTGATGGCGCATGAAATTGCCCACATCCGTAACTACGATACTCGGCTCATGATGACACTCGCGCTTACAGTCGGATTGATTACTTTATTGAGCGACACATTCAGCAGAGGACTTTTGCGTACTTCAGGAAGGCGATCAAGAAGTAAGGACAATTTGGGGCCTCTCGCGATTTTGATCATCGTGTTCATCGTCCTTGCGCCGATCTTTGCAATGTTGGTCAAGATGGCCGTAAGTCGCAAACGAGAGTATATGGCAGATGCTACAGCGGCACAATTAACGCGATATCCTGATGGACTAGCGGACGCATTGGAGAAAATTGCAGGGGACCCTGATGTCCTTGAATCCGCAAATCGAGCGACAATGCATCTGTTCATTGTGAATCCCTTGCATCGAGAAACGGGTCTCGAAGGAACAAATCTGTTTGGAACGCATCCACCGACACATGAGCGAGTTCGTCGGCTGAGGTCAATGGGATTCATGGGGCACCGCAAATCAGAAACACCCGAGATGCCGCCCATGCCCGACATTCCTTTGAGGCGAAACGACTCATAGGAGCCACTATAGTGCTTAGTCCTTGTATGGATCGAATTCGTCTTCTCCAGCCATCGCAACGCCAATGGGCCGCAAAGTGTGAAGGATTCGAATCGTGTCTTTATGATGTTCAAGGACTTCAGGAAGTCGTTTGTAGCAGTGCGGCGACTCGTCGGTCCCAGCGCCACGAAGTTCAACACCTTGCTCGTTGATCCAATCTAGCATCATCTTTCGGGTCACCCTACCGCCCTGCCGCCTTCCTTTGAAGCCCTTCTTCTTTCCGGCCGCCTCCGTGCGAGACATCACGCGCCCAGCTCCGTGCACAGTCGAATAGAGCGACTCGCTTGACTGATCGCTTTCGACGCCTTCGATAATTACCGAAACGTCCCCCATCGAGCCACCGACAAAGCCCTTCTGACCAGGAAATGCCGGCGTTGCTCCTTTTCGCACCACAACCAGATTCCTGCCGTCGTGTACTTCGGTCCAAGCGAAGTTGTGATGATTGTGGACTTCTTCGATAATGTTCGCCCCCAAAATCTTAGCTACGCGCTGGCACACCCAATCACGACCTGCATACGCGTATCTGCCAGCGAGATTCATCAGCTGGAGATACTCCGCACCAAGACTGGAGTTTATGTCGAGCAATACTGGATCGACATGCATCCCATCTCGGCCTCCGCCAGCTTTTATGAAGTTGGAGGCGATCTTGTGTCCGAGTCCGCGCGATCCGAAGTGAACTCCAATCCACATTCTGTCTTGTTCATCGATGAAGATATCGACGTAATGATTTCCACTGCCAACCGTTCCTAACTGAGCTCTCGCCATGTCCTTGAGGTTATTAGCTGGATCAATGGACCATGCGTCGTCATCGAATAGCTCATGGTCGACTTCTTCGTTGTTTCGCCTTCCGACACCAAACGATATCGTTTTGAAGATGTCATCCATGATCTGTTTGATGTCCCGTTTGACATCCCTCGCGCTTGCGTCGGTAAGTACTGCCTTGTTCCCGCATGCAATATCGAATCCGACGCCCGAAGGACTGACCTTGTCTTCATATGCGACGACACCTCCGATCGGTACAGCGTAACCAACGTGGTGATCGGCCATAAGAGCGACATGGACGGCGTCTTTCGCGCAGTTTTGAATTTGCTTAAGTGCGATTTCGTCGTGCGGGTCGCCCCAAACTGGAATGCCAAGAATTTTTCGCACGAGACTATAAATTTTACCCCGGGGTATGCTTCCAAGTGTGCTTGATCCCCGCGTAACTCGCCTTGCCGAAATGCTCTGCAGTCACTCCACAAGTCTTGGCCCAGACGACACAGTGCTCATCCATGCATTTGATATCCCAAACGAGTCAGTCGCCGAAGTTGTGCGGGCTGCACACGCTACTGGTGCTCAAGTTGTAACTCGACTTGAGAGTTCTGTGGTCCGGCGACAAATGCTGCTTGGTATCGAAGAAAGAAACATTGAAACGATCGCAAAGTGCGAACGCTTTGAGATGGAACAGATGACCGCTTACATCGCCCTAAGGGGCGGTGACAACTCAATGGAGATGTCCGACGTGCCTGGCCAAACGTTGCAATCATGGCAGAAACTATACGGAGTTCCTGTCGTGTTTGAAGTTCGCGTCCCAAAAACAAAATGGGTGGTGCTTCGGTGGCCGTCGCCAGGGATGGCCCAGTCCGCAGGCATGAGTACTGCAGCGTTCGAGGACTTTTATTTCAAAGTCTGCACGCTGGATTATGCGAAGATGAAGCGGGCAGTCGATCCGCTTGTCGAGCTGATGAATAAAGCGGACATGGTACATCTGAAAGGTCCTGGTACAGACCTCACTTTCTCTATCAAAGGAATAGGTGCAGTTCCTTGTACAGGTCTGAGAAATATTCCTGACGGAGAGTGCTTCTCTTGCCCAGTGAAGGAAAGCGTCAATGGAGTCGTGCAATACAATACCGTTTCCTTATATCAAGGCACCGAGTTTAGTGACGTTCGGTACGTTGTCAAGGACGGAAGAATCATTGAGGCCACAGCAGGCGCCAACACAGGCAAACTCAATGAAATCCTCGACACAGATGAAGGTGCTCGCTACTTCGGTGAGTGGTCTCTCGGATTCAACCCTTATGTTCTCCACCCCATGAAAGACACGCTGTTCGACGAGAAAATTGCCGGCTCGTTTCATTTGACTCCCGGTAACGCTTATGAAGGACCCGGCGGAAACGGAAACAAATCGGCGGTTCACTGGGATAAGGTGGTCATTCAGCGTCCGGAGTACGGCGGCGGAGAGGTTTGGTTCGACGGAAAATTAGTCCGAAAGGACGGATTGTTCGTTTTGCCCGAACTAATGGGCCTGAATCCTGATCAACTGGCGTAGAGAATCAAGATGGAGTGGCTCGGTGAGTTCTGGAATCAGATCATCCATTTGGACAAGACCCTCAGCGAAATAATCGCTCAGACAGGTTATTGGGTCTATGCAGTCCTTTTTGGCATCGTTTTTTTAGAAACTGGTTTCGTCATATTCCCCTTTTTGCCAGGCGACTCGCTGTTGTTTACGGCGGGAGTGCTGTCCCACGAAGGCGGTCTCAACGTCGGGATTCTTATGGCCCTATTTCCGTGTGCTGCGCTATGCGGAGACGTTACGAACTACACGATTGGCAAGTGGGTTGGGCCGCGGATCTTCAGAAACCCGAATTCAAGAATCCTCAATCCAAAGAACCTCGACAAAACTCATGCGTTCATGGAGAAATACGGGCCAAAGGCGATCATCATCGCACGGTTCGTGCCGCTCATTCGAACGATGTGTCCATTCGTCGCAGGAATGGGTTACATGACATTCGGGCGATTCATTCGCTACAGCGTCATTGGCGCGCTTGTTTGGACAGTCGTTTGTGTGGGGGCAGGATACTTGTTTGGGCAGATTCCAATCGTTAGACAGAACTTCGCAGTCGCTATACTCGGAATCATTCTTGTAACGATCATTCCTATTGCGGTCGAGTTCATCAGACATAGGAAAATCGCCAAGCGAGAAGCTTTAGCGGGTGAAGCTCATGATTAGTTCCGCATGCTGCGGGTAATCGCGCAGCAATACCTCTCGATTCTGCATCTCAAAGTCTTGAAACTCGAAGCCAGGCACGACTGTGCAGGTGCAAAGACTGTATGCTCCTGCCGTCTTCGCTGCCTGTTGGTAGTTTGGTCTAACAACGAGAACGCGATTCTCAGGTCCAACTTTTGCCTGCTCATGAAAGCCATCGTGAGACAGAGTGTGAATCTCTAGAGGATCGCCTTCGCAGAATTGCCATATCTCTTCTTGTCTTAGTTTGTGGAACGCAGAGAACGTCGTAGAATCAAGCAAGAACAGAATCGTCGTCGCGGCAGATCGGGCGCCGAATGGAGTTGAGACGATGATGGGGGAACGATAGATCTCCCGATACCAACCCCCTTCTGGATGCTCAAACAATTGGAGGCTGTCAATCAGATTAGAGACTTCTCTATTCAATGTCGGTTCCTAAGCCTACGTGAGCAATTGCGTCGTAAATGTCGTGAAAGGCCTTCATGCCTTCAGGCAAATTGTCGAGAATCTCTTGTCCATATCGCTTGGTTGTTAGTCTTGCGTCGAGCACCGCGATAACTCCTCGATCAGATTGGTTTCTGATGAGTCTACCGGCACCCTGTCGCATCAGCATCTTGGCAAGCGGCAGGGAATAAGAAATGAATGGATTCTGGCCTTTCGACTCGATCCATGCTTGACGTGCAACTTGCGGTGGATCGACAGGAACTTCGAACGGCACGCGAACGAGCACAACGCAGGAAAGCGTGTCTCCAGGTGCGTCGAATCCGGTCCAAAACGATCGAAGAGCGAACAGAGACGAGCGCACGTCAGCCTTGAATGTTTCTCCGACGGTTGCGACTCCAAATCTGCTTTGAACATAAATGGGAAGTTCATCAGGAACTTCAACTCGATCTCTGACTTCATCCATTTCGCGCCGGCTATGAAATAGCACGAGCGTTCGCCCGTGCATTGCATTAATGATTTGGGATACTTCGCGCGCGACGGCATCGAAGTACTCGCTCTCCACACCCTGCTTTCTCGCTATGCTCGGGTCTGGGATCGTCCCTCGTTTTGGCAAGTACAGTGCCGCCTGGGACCTGAAGTCAAACGGTGAGGGCAGGATTTCCTGGAAAGAGGGGACGCAACCGGTCAATTCTTTGTAAAACGAAAGCTCATTGTCGATTGCAAGTGTGGCAGACATCGAAACGGTCGGAAATCGCTCCCAGACCATCGACGAAAGGGGCTCAGCAAGCGCAATCGTGTCATAGCGCAGCTTTGCTCTTTCCATGTTGATCTGACTGTAGCTGACTGAAACGCCTGCAGGCGAGAACAGCGCGCGAGATCCCGCGCCAAACTCTTCAATAAAGTAAGCATAGTTCCGAAGAGTGTCACTCGCATTGTCTGCCAGTCGCCTTTCGCCCCATTTTTCTATCATTCGACCAATGACTTCGATGAAGTTATCAGCAGAGTCTGCAACCTCATTTGCGATGCTCCGTGCTTTATCGATGAGGTCCTGAGTCGACATGGCAACAACTTGCGGATGCTGTCGCACTTCTGAAGGAGCTGCTACAAGAATTCCCGGCTTTTGCAACTCTATGCCATAGTCGTGCAGCGACTTTGCGCAGGAAGCGAGGGCTACGCGAAAACTCTCGCAGGCTTCCGTCCAACCACCAAGCGAATCCGCTTCGGCCGCAATCTGGAGAATCGCTTCTTCAGCCTTGTTGACAACTCCGATTACGACTCCGATACGTTCTTCGCTCAGTTCGAATTCAAAGGCGCTTTGCGCAGCTTGCGGAAAGTCGTGCGCTTCATCGAGAATTACAAAGTCAACCTCTCCGAAGAGCGACATATCACCGTCTGTGGCGTGTCTCAAAAGGGCATCCTGAAGGACAACACTATGATTAGTGATCACAATTTCCGCGCGCTCCGCTGAGCGGCGTGCGCGATAGTAGAAACATCTGTCGTATCGATCGCACAGTCTTGCGGCGCAGACTGGCGGAGCACAGATCTCTTCCCATAGATTCGACATGTCGCTTCCGCGCTTGCTAATGAGCTGCCGAAACTCTGATTCGAGGCCCTTGTCGGCACGATACACGAAGGGCTTTATCAGTTGCGGAGCGTTCTGCTCGACGTTTACGATGCACGCATACCGCTGTCTTCCGATTAGGAACTCCGTCGTTGGCTGTTCGCCATCGAACAGGGAAAGCGCAAGCGGTAGATCACTTCTCCAGTACTGCTCGGCGAGCACGTTCGTGTAAGTTGCAATGACCGTTCTCTTGTTCGAATGAATTGCATGGGCGATGGCAGGAATCAGCGCAGCCAGCGACTTACCGAGGCCAGTCGGCGCTTCGAAGACTCCAGTAGCACGCTCGGCGATACAGTCACCGATTAGCAAAGCAAGATGTTTCTGATCCGGGCGATCGACGAAGCCTGACTTCTTAGAAAGCTCTCGAAATGCAGCTTCAATCAAGCCGTGCGTCGACGACAATTACAATCCTTTTTCGTTCATCATTTGAATCAGATCTGCGACACGCATGGCGTATGCCCACTCGTTATCGTACCAGCCGATAACTTTCGCCATATTGTCGCCCATCGTCATTGTCAGTTCGGAGTCAATGATGCAGGAATAGTCAATTCCGACGAAGTCGCTGCTTACAAGAGGCTCGTCAGCGAGCCTCAGAATTCCCTCCATTGAGCCAGTCGCGGCATCCATCATCGCTGAGTTAATTTCATCTTTCGACGCGCTCTTCTTTAGTGTCACCGTCAAATCGACCATGCTTACGGTCGGGATAGGGACTCTGACAGCGAATCCATGAAGCTTTCCTTTCAGTTGTGGCAAGACGAGGCCAATTGCTTTTGCGGCACCCGTGCTTGTCGGAATGATGTTCTGCCCTGCGGCTCGCGCACGACGCAAGTCACGATGTACCTGGTCTTGAATTCTCTGATCGTTGGTGTATGCGTGAATCGTGGTCATCAGACCTGCTTCGATCCCAAATGCGTCATCGAGAACTTTGCACATCGGGGCAATGCAGTTTGTCGTGCAAGAGGCGTTGCTGATCACATGGTGATTCGCCGGGTCATAGGTTTCGTCGTTGACGCCTAAGACGAGAGTCGCATCTTCGCCTTTGGCTGGAGCGCTGATGACGACCTTCTTCACGGTTCCTCCGAGGTGCTTTGCAGCGCCGTCTCGATCCGTAAAGACCCCTGTCGATTCCACAACGACCTCGACTCCAAGCGCCGACCAGTCGATGCTCGATGGATCCTTTTCTGCAAAAGACCGAATCTCCTTTTTATCGACAATGAGCGCATTAGCCTCGCTTGAAACCTCACCTTTATAGGGCCCGTACGTGCTGTCCCACTTGAACAAGTGTGCGTTTGTCTTCGGGTCGCTCAAGTCGTTGACTGCGACGACTTCCAACACTCCTTGATACTCTTGCATGATGGCGCGCGCGGTCAGCCTTCCGATGCGCCCAAATCCATTGATTCCGACTTTAACCGACATGGGGTGATTCTCCGGCTACGAGTATATCCTGTCAGGCGTTATAATCGAGTGTGTCCACTCGGTCGACTCGTGGCAACCCTCGCTACGCATCTCGAAAACCGCTTGCCGCGTGGGTGTTCCCAGTTAGAAACGTTGGCAAGTCACTCCCTTTGATGCTTGTGATCGTGCTTGCGGTTCTGCTCATTTCTGGGATTGTTTCGGTCATGAATTCGATCCCGCTTTCCGTTCGCAATGTATATGGTTACAGCAAGCACATTACGGGCGCGACTCCAAGGGGAGACATGAGCTACTTCCCTGAACTGAAAGAACACTTTGAACAGAGCCCAATACCAATCGAGCGAACCATCGTTGCTCGGACTGTTTTATTCAATGTTCGAAGCATCGTGGGACCTTGGCCGTTCGTTTTGCATGGGGTCTCCAATGCCGATGCATCCTATCTGGTCGAGAAGATCGGCTTGAAACTTGCAAAGGGTCGCTTTCCTGAGCCTGGGCAGCCCGAAGCGGTCATTTCCGGACGAGTCGCGAGGAACCTTGGACTTTCTCTTGGCGATGTGCTTCTTAGACCGGATGACGAGAAGAACTACTCCCCATTCGAAGTGAAGATCGTCGGCATACTTTCAGGCTCGGAGTGGTTTGCGTTCACATCGTATGAATATCTGAAGGAGAATCATTTTCCACCTGTCGATGTTTTGATCTTCGCCACTCCCAATCTAAGTGAACAGCGAAAACTTGACGCGTGGGCAGAGGAGTCTTTGAAAAGTCAGCGAGCGCTCGTCTTCACATTTCCGTCGCTCGAAAGAGACACCCAGGAGACGTTTCGGATTCTGTTCAAGATTCTGAATGTCGTGGTCGCGCTGTTGGTCACGGTCATTACGTTAATGATGGCGATGCTAATCAACATTTACTTGAGTCAGCGTATTGTGGAGTTCGGGCTATTGCAAGCAATCGGCTTTACACAATCGAAGTTGATCAAGCGCGCCATCTATGAAGCGTCTCTGGTCGTCGCTATCGGGTGGTTGTTCGGAGTTGCATCAGCGTGTGCGCTTCTGAGCGTCATTAGAAGCGTATTGATGGATCCGAGAGGCTTCTACATCGACCCCATGGATCCAGCAGCGTACGCCTATTCCATTCCCGTTCCAATCGCGATTCTAACAGCTGCAGCGGCCACAGTTTGGTGGCGATTTCGCAAGTTCGATCCCATATCAGTCGTTGAGAGGAGAGTCGCATGATCGTTGCAAAGTCCGCGAGTCTTGTCTACTTCGATCATGGCCGCGAGATACACGCATGCCGCGATATCGATATGCAAGTCTCAGACAACGAGTTCGTTGGAATACTCGGACCCAGCGGAAGCGGAAAGTCTTCGCTGCTTTATCTGCTTTCAGGGCTGAAAAACTCGACTTCTGGCGATGTCTCATTTCGCGGACAGTCATACAAGTCGTTGTCAGATCAAGAGCGATCGAATCTCAGATTGCGGGAGTTCGGGTTCGTGTTTCAGCAACCCTATCTTGTCGGCTACCTGACGGCGCTCGAAAACGTTCTGCTTGTCGACAACTCTTCGAGCGACTCGGTCACTCGCGCGGAGTCACTCCTCGATTCTCTTGGCTTGGGTGACCGCATGAATCGAATGCCGAGCGAGCTCTCAGGGGGAGAAAAGCAGCGAGTCTGTGTTGCACGAGCAATAATGTCTAGCCCGAGTGTCGTGTTCGCGGACGAGCCGACTGCATCACTAGACCACTCCGGGGGGCTGGCCGTTGTTTCGCTGCTTAGGCAACACCATCGAGGAGCAGTCGTGATGGTAACCCATGATCCGTCGATGCTCGAAGACGCAGACAGGATCTTTACCATTGCCGAAGGCGTCGCATCTCCTGTACATTCGAAGTAAGCACTGAACTTTTGCGATTGACTTTCGTCGAAGCCTTCAACCTTGATTCAAGGGAGATGAAGATGAGAACACTAATCGCAATCACAATCGGGCTAACCGCGATTTCGGTAGCCCTTGCCGTAACTTCCAGCACGGCCCAGGGCCGAGGAGCCATCAACGTTGGCGAACTCGGGCCGGGCGCGTTTTGGTTCCGCCTTGGAACGCACGGCGAGATAGTTCGCGGCGAAATAACCTTCCATGCCGGCAGACCCGAAAACCCCGCCATCAAAATCACGATGCCGCAAGTGCGCCACGCGGAGTGGAGCCGCAACGGTGTCAGATTCTCTGGGCCGGGAGCAATAGAGCGGGGCGGCAATTCGGTGCGATGTAGAGTCCTGGTTTATGCGGTCGACAACGGACATCCTCGCGAAACCGGCCTCGGCGACTCGGTAGAGGACGACCACCGGCGAGACGCCTTCGGGATTCGTGCCATCGGGCCAAACGATGAGATCCTGTTCGAAGCCGAAGGTCGACTTCGAGCAGGCGATATCGTCATCGATCACTCAAACTAACCCAGCAATACACTGACACTTTGGCGGAGCCAATCGGCTCCGCCGCTTTTTCTCGTTCACCGGTATTCTTGTCGCGATGAGATTTGCAACGCGAGCCGTGCATGCCGGACAACATTCCGACAACCCGTTCCGTCCTCTTTCGACGCCAATTTATCAGTCGGCAACATTCGAGTGGCAAGACTTCGATACAGAGGCTGTTCCCATGTATACACGTTATGGCAATCCGACTCGAACGGCAACGGAACAGACGCTTTCGGCTATCGAGGGATCTTCGGATGCGCTGCACCTTTCGTCCGGAATGGCCGCAATCGCAACGGTATGCTCCATTCTGCGACCAGGCGACCACGTCCTATGCACAAGAGATGTATACGGTGGAACGCACAAGCTGCTTTCAAAGTACATCACCGAATACGGGATTGACGTAACCTATGCGGATGCGTGCAAAATTGATGCATTCGCTTCAGAATTGAGAGAATCGACTCGACTCGTATGGCTTGAGTCTCCGACCAATCCAACCATTCGAGTAGTGGACTTGCGCGCTTGTGCGAAGTTCGCAAAGAATGTTGGCGCAGTTGTCGTCGTTGACAATACATTCGCAACTCCCGTTTTGCAGAATCCGCTTGAGCTGGGTTGCGACGTTGTTATGCACTCGGCAACCAAGTACTTGAATGGCCATAGCGATGTTGTGGGTGGTGCTCTCATGTGGAATGATGAAGCGTTCGGTATCTTTCGCGAATACGCCATGGCAGTTGGAAACACGCCAAGCCCGTTCGACAGCTGGCTACTAAAAAGAGGCCTTTGCACCCTTGAACTTCGAGTCCTGCACCAGTCCGCAAGCGCACTCGCAATTGCAAAGTTTCTCGACGGGCATCAAGCGATCGAGCTCGTACACTATCCTGGCTTGTCGAGTGACGCAGGACATGACCTTGCAAAATCGCAAATGAAAGGCTTTGGCGGAATGCTCGCTTTCGTCGTCAAGGGAGGAGAAGACGGCGCGCGTACGGTTGCCAACTCTCTACGGACTGTCAAGGTCGCGGCGTCGCTTGGCGGAGTCGAATCGATCATCGGCTATCCGCCCGCCATGTCGCACGCTATGTTATCGGAACAAGAGCGAAGCGAAAGAGGAATCGCTCCTGGGCTTCTTCGGCTCAGTGTCGGCATCGAAGACCCACAAGACCTGATTGAAGACATCGAACAAGCCCTGAGCAAGGTGCATTGACTATTCTTTGATAGGTTTCTTTAGCTGCAAGCCGATCTCGTCCCATTGCGATTGATCGATTTCGCTTGGTGTGTCCATCAGCGGATCGTAACCGCCGCCAATCTTGGGAAAAGCCATCACTTCGCGAATGTTGTCCTCTCCCAAGAGGAACATAGCCAACCGATCGATTCCCGGCGCGATTCCCCCGTGTGGCGGCGCGCCCATCCGAAACGCCTCAAGGATGTGGCCGAATCGCGCTTGTTGCGTAGCTTCGTCGATTCCCAACAGATTGAAGACGCGTGATTGAATGTCTGGCCTGTGGATTCGAATGCTTCCGCTCGCCCACTCGACGCCATTGCAAACCACATCATAACATTCGGCGCGCACTCGCCCGGGATCCGATTCCAAGAATTCGATATCGGAACTCTTGGGTCCTGTAAACGGATGATGCGACGCTTCCCATCGCTGATTCTCTTTGTCCCAAAACACAAGGGGGAAATCCAGTATCCAGCAAAACACGAGTTTTCGAGGATCTCTCAATCCGCAGCGTTCTCCAATCAAGTTTCGCAAACGCCCGAGAACGTTTAGCACGCTCTCTTCGACATCAGCTACAAATAGCAGCAAGTCGTTGTGTTTTGCGCCTGCCCTATCGAGTATTGCAGCGAGTTCTTCGGGTGAGAAGAACTTGGCGATGCCCTTCGCATCGAGAGGATTCACACCAACAACCGGGATGTTTGCCAGACCCTTTGCTCCAAACTCCTTTGCAAATGTTTCCAGTTCGCCAATTTGGTTGCGGGACAACTCGGCTCCGCCGGGATACCGGATTCCTCTCACAATGCCACCGCTGGAAGCAATTGCTTGAAACACTCCGAATGCCGACTTTTTCGCAATGTCTGTAATGTCAAATACTTCCAGATCAAAGCGTAAATCGGGCTTGTCGGTCGCATACTTCGTCATCGACTCGTCGTAAGTCAGCCTTGGGAAGCGCCCAACTGGCTCAAAGTCGAGTCCGAATTTTTCGATAACGGAGTTGCAAACCTCACACGTTAACCCTTCTGTCAGTTGCAGAATGTCTTCTTGTACTGGAAATGACATTTCGAGGTCGAGCTGAGTGAACTCCGGTTGCCTGTCAGCTCTTTGCGCCTCGTCTCGAAAGCACTTGGCAATCTGATAGTATCGATCGATTCCGCCGACCATCAGAAGCTGCTTGTACTGCTGTGGGCTTTGCGGCAATGCATAAAACTTGCCTGGTTCTAATCGATAAGGAACGAGATAGTCTCTCGCACCTTCCGGTGTGCTTCTTGTAAAGATCGGGGTTTCCACTTCGAGAAATCCTCGGTCGTCCAAATACTTTCGAATTCCGGATACAAGGGCTGCCCTTACTGCGAGCTTCTGGTACATCGATGGGCGGCGCAAATCAAGATATCTGTATTTGATTCTCAGCTCTTCGCTGACCTTGTCCATCTGTTCTTCATCTGAAACAGGAAACGGTAAAACATCGCACTCGTTGAGCACAGCCAGCTCTTCGACGATCAGCTCGATTTCGCCAGTCGGAATCTTTGTGTTAACCGCTTCTGGAGTTCGTTTAGCCACCTTGCCAGTAACCGCCACTACAAACTCGCTTCGGAGTTTTTCTAGCCCTACAATGGCATTGACATCGCAATTGAGTTGGCAGATTCCAGTACGGTCTCTTAGGTCTACGAAGAACAGACCGCCAAGGTCCCTAATTCGGTGACACCAACCATTGAGTGTGACCGTTTCACCGACGTGTTCTGCGCGAAGTTCGCCGCACGTGTGAGTTCGTTGCCTAAAGGACATGGGGTGCCGAAGGATACCTCTTTAGGGTAGGTTCCCCACCGATGAAAACTGTAAGGCCGACAAATGGCATGGAGCTTACGGAAAGCGCCCGCTTGGAGCCGGGCGTTTACTTTCTTCCAAGCGGGATATCGATCTTGCGGTCGGGCGTCGCAGTTTTGGCGGAGGGCGTAACTTTTGTCGGAGCCAACAAGGAAGGCGTGGCGGTGAGCGCAAGCGGATTGGAGGGAGTGTCGATTGAGGGCCTTTCCATCCGAGACTACTATCACGGCATCAGAGCAAGCCAGTGCACCGAGCTTTCAATCAAGAGATGCAGCATTTCTTCTACTGCCGAACTGCCACCTAATACGGTATTCCTTGACATCTGGCTTCCGTCTGAACAGGCGTACGGTGGAGCGATCTGTCTTTCTGCGTGCAAAAGCAGCACGGTTGAAAGCAACAATCTACAGCACCAGATGAACGGACTGCTAACGTACGGATGTTCTAATCTGAGTGTATCCAAGAATGACTGCAACTACAACAGCGGGTTTGGCATCCACCTCTTTGAAACCTGCGACTCTCTTTTCGACGAGAACTCATGCGATTACTGTTGCCGATTCGAGCCACGTGAAGGAGGACTTCACTTTGGGCATATGGGGGCGGACGCAACAGGCTTTCTCGCTGTGAAGAATTCGTCGCGAAACAAGTTCATTCGCAACACGGCTCGTCTCGGCGGCGATGGCTTCTTCTTGGCAGGACTGTCGCCGGACGGTGAACCCTGCGGCTGCAATGACAATCTATTCGAAGAGAACGACGCGTCATTAAGTCCCAATATCGCATTTGAATCAACTTTTTGCGAGCGCAATGTCTATCGAAACAATTTCGCGGATCGGTGTAACTACGGATTCTGGTGTGGGTTCAGCAAAGACTTCGTTATCGATGGAAATCGAGTCTTATGGAATCGACAGGCAGGGATCGCTGTCGAGAACGGCGTTGGATTCATGGTGAAGAACAATCACTTTCAGTCGAATGGGCATGGCATATTGCTGTGGAGCCATTTCGTCGAGAACTTCAGAGAAGCTTATCCCGACCGCGACACGAGCCGAGATTGGCAAATAGAAGCAAATCGATTTCTGAACAACGGAATCGGAATAAGAATCGCCGCCGACCAAGATCACGGAATTCGCAACCAAGAAACACCGGCTCCACCCGAATTCAGGCCGCATTCGCATCGCATCGTCGGCAACGACATACAAGGCAACAGAGTCGGCATCGAACTTGTTCGGAGCGACCGCAATACGATTCGGGAGAATCGCATTCACGACAACGTCGAAGCAGGTATTCGACTCGACGATTCGAGTGGGAATGAAGTCGTCAACAACTTAGGATTGCGCGGGGCGTATCTGTGAATTACTCGATACTGAAGAAACTGCTGTTCAGCATGGATCCAGAACGCGCGCATAACTTTGCGATGTGGGCCATATCGACAGGTCTTGTGAGATCGGCAACCGTTACAAGTCCGTTGCTTCGAACATCTATTTTTGGAAAAGAGATTCCGCACCCTTTGGGACTCGCCGCAGGCTTCGACAAAAACGCAACCGCTCTCGACCATTGGGAATCCCTTGGCTTTTCGTTCGTCGAAGTCGGCACTGTAACTCCGCTGCCGCAATCAGGAAACCCAAAACCGAGACTCTTCAGGCTGCAGAACGATTGTGCGCTGATCAACAGGATGGGATTTAACAATGATGGCGTCGCCGCGATTGCGAATCGATTGGAGGCGCGACAAACACGGATACCCATTGGTGTGAACATCGGGAAGAACAAGTGGACACCCAACGAGCATGCACTCGAGGATTATGCGAATTGCATGCGCGCGGTCCATCACTTGTGCGATTACGTTGTCGTGAATGTCAGTTCGCCCAACACTCCAGGACTTCGAGACTTGCAGTCGGCAGATACGATTATGCGGATCTTGGACAAGCTCGTTTCGATATCGACGAGGACCCCTATCCTGGTGAAAATAAGCCCCGATTCTCATGACGACGAGCTGGCTGAAACGGCGATTCGGGCAATCGAAAGCGGTGCAGCAGGAATCGTGGCAACGAACACGACCTTGGCGAGAGAGGGTCTATCCATGGCTGTGGAAGAGGATGGAGGACTGTCCGGTCCACCCTTGGCCAGTCGAGCAGCAGCCGTCTGCAGAATTGTTCGACAAGCCATCGGGCCCGATCCGACCATCATCGGGGTCGGAGGCATCGATTCGGGGCAGGTTGCAAAAGAACGAATCGACGCTGGAGCGAATCTGCTTCAGATCTACACATCCTTTGTGTATCGGGGACCCAATGCCGCCTCTGAGATCGTCGGTGAGCTCGAAGGACACTTTAGCCCGTCGAGTTAGATCGCCCAGCTCAAAGAATTCTCAGAGAGGAGCGAGGTTTTGGGTTGCGTTTTGATGCAGGTAGACGTATAATACAGTAATAGTAGACATGAATCTACCTTCTTATGACCAGCGTGTACCATTTCGATGGCTGTTTCTTGACCTGAACGCATATTTCGCGTCGGTCGAGCAGCAATCCGATCCGGAACTTCGGGGCCGTCCAGTTGCGGTGGTGCAAGTGGAGTCCGACAACTCCTGCGTCATCGCGGCAAGCTATGAGGCGAAGCGCCACGGAGTCTACACGGCGTGCTCGGTGGCAGAAGCGAAGCGATTATGCCCAGACATCCAGCTTGTCCGCGCCAACCATAGGCGATATGTAGAGTTTCATGACCAGATAGTCGCTGCCGTTGAGACCGTCCTGCCTGTCGACAAGACCCTTTCGATCGATGAGCTGCGAATTCGTTTGCTAGCGTCGGAGGCAACTGAGGATGCGGCAACCGTTCTTGCAAAGCAAATCAAGGAAGCCATCTATGATCGAGTGGGCGAGTGCTTGCATTGCAGCATTGGCATTGCTCCCAATGCATTTCTCGCAAAGATCGGAACGGAGTTAGAAAAACCCAACGGACTCGTGCTGCTGCTGCCCGAGGAATTGGAAGAAAGAATTGGGGGCTGGAAGCTCAGTGCTCTGCCTGGAATCAATCGAAGAATGACGGTTCGCCTGAACTTATCGGGGATCTACACCATTCCCCAGTTGCTGCGAGCGAGTGAGCAAAAGCTTCGTGAAGCATTCGGCAGCGTCATTGGTGCGCGCTGGTACCACTTGCTGCGCGGTGCCGACCTTCCCGACATTGAAACGAAGCGGCGTTCCTTGAGTCACGAACATGTTTTGCCACCTGAGTTTCGAACCAAAGAAGGTTCCTACGCAGTATTGCAGCGATTGACCGAGAAGGCTTCCGCAAGGTTGCGACGCGAAGGATATGCAGCTCGAACTGTCGCATTTGCGGTCCGCGGACGAAAGGGCCGATGGGAATCGCAAGTCAGACTGGGTCCAACTGTCGACACAATGTCGTTCCTAGATGCCCTTCGAAAGGAATGGCCAAGAAACGACATTGCAGAACCAATCAAAGCAGGAGTCGTGCTGCAAGATTTGGTGCCTGCAGGTCAGCTCTCCCTATCGCTATTTGACAGCGACAACAATCGCGTGCGACTGTCGAAGGCAGCGGATAGCGTTAACAGTAGATTCGGAAAGCACGCTGTCGTTCCTGGCGGGGTCTGGCAAGCGAAGAACGCCGCTCCGGAAAGAATAGCTTTCCAGAAAACAAGCTTGTTCGACGAAGGTCGCGATGTCGCTTAGTGCCCTGAGCTCTTTGTAGCTGCAGCGGAATCCACACGAAAACCAGGTCCCATTGTGCTGCTCAATGTGACGGTAACAAGGTATTTGCCTTTCGCAGCCTGCGGTTTTGCTTTGATCAACGCATCGATTGCGGCATTGAAGTTCTCGAGCAACTGCTCCTCGGAGAAGTTTGCCTTACCCAAAGTCATGTGGACGATGCCCGCCTTGTCGTTTCGGTATTCGAGGCGCGATGCCTGTTTGATTTCCTTAACTGCCGTTCCGACGTCGTTCGTCAAGGTGCCGCTCTTTTTGTTTGGAGTTTTTGGCCCCAAGAATCGACCAATCTTGGCAAGCGTCGGCGCCATGTTCTCTGCCGCGATGACGATGTCGAAGTCTTTGAATCCGCTCGCGATCTTCTCGACCAAGTCGTCGCCACCAACGATGTCGGCACCAGCCTGTTCCGCTTCGGTCGCTTGGTCTCCCTTCGCCAAGACTGCAACTTTCCTCGACTTGCCGGTGCCGTGAGGCAATGTGCAGATTCCCCGAACGTTTTGGTCGCTCTTTCTTGAGTCGATACCTAGCCTAACGGCCAGATCGACCGACTCTGGAAACTTTGCGTTTGCCGTTTCCTTCACAAGTTTTAGAGCCTCTTCTGGCGAATGCAGTGTAAGTCGATCGCCCTTTTCGCGCAGTGCCGTGTACCGTGGGCTGTGAGGCTTTTTCCGAATATTCTTTCTCATTATTTTCTCCTTGGTGGTCCGTGCGGGTTCTTCCCTTCCACGGGAGTTTGTGCTGACTTCGATTCGATTAGTCGACGATCTCGACCCCCATGCTTCGAGCGGTTCCAGCGAGCACGCGCATCGCCTGCTCGACATCGTCGGTATTCAGATCAGCCATCTTTTTCTGAGCAACGTCGCGCAATTGGCTCTTTGTGAGCTTGCCAACTTTCTCTTTCAACGGATTGCCGCTGCCCTTTTCGATTCCGGCTGCTTTCCTGATTAAGTCGCTCGCGATCGGCTGCTTAACAACAAACGAATACGACCGATCTTCATAAACGGTAATGGCGACAGGAAGCGTGCTTCCCATCTGGTCCATTGTCATTTCGTTGAACTTCTTTATGAATTCCATCATGTTGATCCCTGCCTGTCCCAATGCAGGTCCAATCGGAGGAGCTGGATTCGCTTTCCCCGCTGGTATGTTCAACTTGATCATCGATAGAACTTTCTTTGCCATGTGTGTGTTACCGTCAAACCTTTTCTACTTGAGTGAAATCCAATTCGACCGGGGTGTCGCGGCCGAAAATCGTAAGCAATACTTTGAGTTTTGAGTTGTTCGGTAGAACTTCCTCGACTTTTCCAGGAAAGTCAGCGAACGGCCCTTCTGTCACACGAACCGTGTCGCCTCGCTGCCATGGAACCCTCGGCTTGTCCCTGCTTTCATCGATCCGATTCAGAATCGTTTTGATCTCTTCGTCTGTCATCGGAACTGGTCGCTGTCCGCTGCTGACGAAACCTGTCACTCCTGGAGTGCGCCGAATCAGTTTCATCACTTCGTCCGTTAGCGACATGCGAATCAACACGTAGCCAGGAAACACTTTGCGTTCTCGCTCTTCTTTCTTTCCGGCGCGTGTTGAGAATGTCTGCTCCGTTGGAATCAGAACTTCAAAGATGTCCCTGTCCCAAAGCCCTTCTGTGATCGCCAAACGGCGCAACACTCGCTCGACTTTGTTCTCGTGACCAGCAATCGTGTGAACTGCGTACCAAGAAATCGGCATCTACTTCTTTCCCCCGGACACCAAGAAATTGATTACGAACTCCACGATGATCCCAAAAATGTAGAGGTAAACGACAAATATGCCGCAAACAGTTAGGACAAGGCCCGTCAGACGCACGGTGTCCGCGCGGGTCGGCCAGACGACCTTCCGCATTTCTGAGGCGATGTCCGCGAAGTAAGCTCTAATTCCCCTCCTCATGTTGGGGATCGGGACACCGGCTGGGTTTTTGCTGCTTTGACTCATCGGATGGCAGTGCTCCGCTCCGCTAAGGGGAAGGGAGAACAGCAGGAATGATACTCGATCTGGCGCCTAATCCGCAATAGGGCCGGTAGACTCAGGGCAATGATCGGTTTCATTGGCCTATGCCTGGTGGGTCTGCTCGATTCTACGCTTTACGCTGGGTATGGCTTTGGCGACATCTCGCCTCCCGAACCGCTTCCGCTTGGCGGTTACACCGAGCGAAAGGACAAGGTCATGGACGGGATCGGAGACAAACTCTCTGCCAGGGCGCTGGTTTTGCGGCAAGGCGATTCAAGGGTCGCTCTGGTTTCAGTCGAGATGTTGACCGTTCCAGGCAGTCTGTACCGGGAAGTTGCCAGAAAGGCGGAACAGGGCGGATTCCGAGGTGAGATCTTGTTGGCAGCGACTCACACCCACAGCGCTCCTGACAGCCAGATGCTCAACGATCGAATGCGAACGAAGATTCCCGGCATTGCGGCTTTTCGCAGTCGGTGGCTTGACTGGTATTCGACTCAAATAGCCGATCTCATCTTGAAGACGAGGCCTTTGTTCCAGGTTGGTCCGGTTGTGACGGTCGAAGCGGATTCACCGTTTGCGAGGTTTCGCCGGGCACCAGCTGAGGGCGGCGCGGGAGCACCGCCGAAGACGGCAAGGAACATTTCATTCCCCTTTGGCGGCGGCAAAGTGGAAGTTCTGCACTTTGCAGCTCATCCAACTTTGCTCGGTCATGACTGGAACACGACTTCCGGCGACTGGCCGGGGGCATGGACGGGTTGGGCGACAACCCGAATGTTTTTCAATGGCGCAATTGGCGATCTGGCCCCTGATCCGCCTACATCGCAGAGGGGTTCAGATCCCGTTGAGAAGATGAGGACTGCGCTCGAACAGCTCCGATGGCGACCTGGTTTTATCGCTTCCCAAGATCCGCTGCATTCGGTCGAGATGGCCGTTTCTCGCGCCGATGTGCGACTGCCCTCCGCGGTTGCACACCCGGAGTTTGCGAAGAGCAACGGCATTCCAGATGCGTTAGCGACGACGCTCGTTCGGCAATTTGCTCCGGAGAAGGCCCACGTAATCATCGTTCGACTTGGCAGAGTCGCCTTCATCGGCATTCCTGGCGAGCCCACAACCACGGTCGGGTTACGGATCGAGTCAGCCGCCAAGAAGGCTGGGATCGACGTGCCGATTGTCGTTTCGTTCGCCAATGAGTGGCTCGGTTACATATTGACTCGCGAAGAGTACGAGGTCGGCGGTTACGAAGCGACCCTCGCTATGCACGGCCCAGACTTGGCAGACAGGATCGTCGAAGCCGTGGAAGCTTCACTCAGCGCGAGATCCTCATCGAAAGGCTAAATGAGGCGGCTTTGATCGCTTCGAGCGCTGCGCCAGCGAGAGCGACCGGGTCTTCCGCATCGTCATTTGTGAACTCAACCAGGGTTTGATTTCTGCCGATCAGCCTCGCACCGACTGCCCGCGCTTGGAACGCTTCCGGCACGGAGTCGAAAAACTGGTTAAGTGCAGCGACCGCAGCTTGAGAGCGCTGTTCTGCATCGCTGCCTCGCAACATGAAGAGGGATCTTCCGCCGAATTTAACAAGCACGCCATCTTCAAGTTTCTCTGCGACTGCAGCGAAGGAGACCGTCACCTTGCTTCTCTCGATTGGAATCGAGTTCTCATTTAGGAGATCGATCAATTTACGAGCACGAGTGGAGCTTGGTGGGTGGGTTCGAAAGATTCCCCAATCGATTCGTGGGCTTGTTTTCTCCTTGAAGGCGAGACGCTCAAGAAAAGTCAACGTCGCAACCGGGTGGAATCTCGACTTAGTCATATAGTAGAAGCCTGTTCGATCTGCATCCAGTTCAGCGCTCTGACTCCATCCGCTTGTCAGCGATTGCTGAAGCGCCTGGGCCGCTGTCACGATTCCGGGAGCGGCTTGTCCACCGGCGAGAATCGCAGCGATGATTACGGGAAGCGTCAAAAGCTCTACACGGCTTCGTTCTTTGATCAGCGTAACAACATGCCTGTTTGCGGCGTGTGCGACTTCATGTGCGATGACGGCAGCGAGTTCGTCGTCGCTTTCGACTTCATTCAGCAACCCTCTGTAGATGTAGATGAACCCTCCTGGAACAGAGAAAGCGTTAACGTCGTCGTCCTCGATGACTTTGAACGTGTATTCGAATTTGTGGTGATCTCTGTCGCCGTATGTCGCGCCAAAATGGTGTGTGTTCGCTATCTCGGCGAATTCGGAGCCTATTCTTTGGACCCTGGCAATGGCTTCAGCGTCCTCGGACAGCTTAAGTTCTTTTTCAAGTTCGGTGACGTAATCGCGTCCGAGCTTCGTGTCGGATTCTGACTGCTGCCTCCGTTTTTCGTCGTCACGATGCGGCGCCCCAAGGGAAGGGACGAGCAGGAGAAGCGCCAGAAATCCGCTCAGTGGACGCATCGGACTCTATTTTGACGCCGCTGGGCCAGGAAAGTACCGCTGGACTTGGCTACGCCGCTTCTATATACGCCCGGAGTCAACGGTTGCGATGAAATGGCGTTTCGACTTGCACGTTGCCTCAAAGCGGCAGTTCTTTCTCTTCTACTTAGTTGACTTAAGCTGTCATATTCGATTCGTTTGGATCGACAGATCGGCTGCACTCTCGTCGGCTGTTCTCATAAGTGCGACACTTTTGGTGATGAGATTTCGTACTGATTCGAACTCGAATTGTTAACTCGTCACCGCCGTCACCGAAATTACAGCACTTTTTGCCATTCGCGATCAAATAGGCAAGAGTGACGATTATCGAGCAATTCTTGGCGATGGCGTTCACATCGGTTAAGTCATTTCGAACGAGAAATGTCAACCCATTGCCTTCTCAATGAAGGGCCATTCACAGTCGGTGCCGGTGCAGACTTGGCGGCTTCTTCTCAATCAATTCAATTCGATCACATGAAATCCTCTATTAGCGACAGTTGAATTCTGCAGGCTGCCTAATTGCCGAAAGCGATGCGAGCCATGTTCTTTGCGACTTCTCGCTCGCCCATGACTACGTTTGTCGCGCCACACTTGTAGAGATACTCTTCGTCTTCGACTGAGTGCGCCCTCGCAAGTATTATTGCGTTCAGATTCTTTTGTCTCGCCCGTTCGATTACCTGGCCTGCTTCAAATGTTTCAGGGATTGCTACATAGATCCACTCAGCATCAGCCACCCCGGCAGACTCGAGTACGCCCTCATTCGCAGCGTTTCCGATGATGGCAGCTGCAACGCATGCAGGCAGGTTGCGAAGCTGATCCTTGTCTTCCTCAATGATCACAAGCTGCTGTCCCTCTTTGTCGAGTTCCTTTGTCAGCAGCGTTCCAACTCTTCCGTGTCCAACTAAAATCGAATGGCCCGAAAATGTCCCGATTGTGCTCATGCCCTTCTTCGAAAGTTGTCCTGCCACAAACAACCGCGGATCAGAATCTGGCGAAACCGCCCTCTCGGGATCCGGCTTCCAACGGCCTAACACTTTGAATACGGCTGGATTCAATAAGATCGATATGATCGCGCCAGCGAGTATGAGGTCGTGGCCTGCCTTTGGCAGGATCTCAAAAGTAAGGCCGAGGCCCGCCAAAATGAATGAGAACTCACCAATTTGTGCGAGGCTCGCGGCGACGGTGTGCGCTGTGTGCGACGGGTACTTGAACAATCGAACGATTAGGTAAGCCGCTCCTGTCTTGCCGACAACGATGATCAGGACAGTTAGCAGCAGAGCGAGCGGGCGTTCTGTGACTACCGCAGGATCAAAGAGCATTCCGACCGACACGAAGAACAACACCGCGAATGCGTCGCGAAGCGGCAGGGATTCCTCGGCCACACGATGACTAAGCCTCGATTCATTGAGCAACATTCCTGCGAAGAACGCTCCCAGCGCAAAAGACATTCCGAACAGTTCTGCTGAGATATAAGCGACTCCAAGAGCGATTGCAAAGACTGACAAACGAAATAGTTCACGCGAGCCGATTCTTGCAACGGCATGCAGCAACCATGGAATAGTCCGTCGGCCGATGATGAAGATTGCACCAAGGAATGCTCCAAACTTGCCTACTGTAAGGACTAAGGAAAACCAAACTCCGTAATCGCTCGTTGCGCTATTTACGCCGCCTAACAGGCCCGCGATGCCAGGAAGCAACACGAGAATGAAGACCATCGCCATGTCTTCGACAATCAACCAACCAACTGCAATTCGTCCCCTCTCGGTTTCAACAATGCGGTTTTCCTGCAATGCGCGAAGGAGCACGACGGTGCTTGCGACAGAAAGCGCGAGGCCAAAGATAATCCCAGCGCCAATAGACCAACCTTCGTACAGCGCAAGTGCCAATCCAAGCAAGGTTGCAACGGACATTTGTCCGATCGCTCCTGGAATAGCGACTCGACGTACGGAAAGCAAATCTCTAACAGAAAAGTGAAGCCCGACCCCGAACATGAGGAGGATGACTCCAATTTCTGCCAGTTGTTGCGCAAGTTTCGCGTCCGCAACGTAACCAGGAGTTCCTGGGCCGATCAGTGTTCCTGCAAGCAAGTATCCGACTAACGGCGAAATCTTGAACCGGCTAGCAATCAGTCCAAAGATGAATGCAAGCCCGAGACCTACAACTATGAGAGTGATGAGAGGCGTGTCGTGCGGCATCGAATGTCGAACGGGGCTGTCGCCCTCCGCTGACACTCTACCCGCATTATCGCAGATCTTTAGGATTCGCTCTATTCCGTTCGCACTTATAAGACTGGATGAGTTGGTGTCATTGGTGCCATGAGGTGATGCGTTCAACATTGAGAACGTGACACGATTCGTGCGAGGAACAGGCGGACAGGATTTAGCATTAAGAACAATACATGCCTATGACACCAGTTGCGAAAGATGAGCTTTTTCTGCAACTGGCGGGAAGGGGCTGCCACTGTCGAATGCGGTATCGACGACTTGGTTGAGTGGCCGGAGGCTTCGGTAGCAAGCTCTTTCCTCCAGTCCCTTGCCGAAAGGGAAATTCGAGTATTGACTCTATCTATCTATCTCTGCTAGAATTGGCCTGAATTGGCAGTAGATAAGTGAAAGGTACTCAAATTGGTCATGGAGTTCCGATAAGGCTTTGGGCGGTACTCCCGGTACTCTTAGCCTGTTGGGCGGTTTGTTGCGCTTGCGCTAAGTCCTATGATGGTAGCTCACTTACAGCCCTGAAAGTCCCCGGAGGAGAAGTGACTGAAATTCTCATCGAGGACGGTCTTCGAATCCTGCGTGTGTGCGGATGTGGCGATTGCCATAAGTTGGTCCGTGGAATGTCGCCTGAGCAGAAGGCGAAGATTGACTTTGTTAGTTATCGGGGATTCTTAGAGGAGGCAATCGACTTCCAAAAAGCGACGGGGCTGGAGAAAGAGCTTTATGCTGAATCGGATCACCGTTGGAAGGACGTATTCGGCACGCAGATTTGTCCGAGGCTTGGTACCATAAGAAGAGGCTATCTGGAGGTTGATAAATGACAAGCGTCATTGGGGGTCCGAGAGTACTAATCGCTTATGTTGTTGTTATCGCAGGAAGCGTGTTTCTTTATGCATTCTGGTCGACCTCACCATTAGTGAAGTTGATAGAGCTTAGGAGGCAGCACGCAGCGTCGATGCATGTGGCTGATAGCAACAATACACTTCAACCGATCGAAGTAGGTATGGAGCTAAACGTATCGGTGACTGCCGATCAGCTGAAGTCAGCTCAGGGCTGGTTGTTCGCAGTTGGCACCTGCCGAGGTTGCGACAGGACTACCGCTCTGAACGTGTTTCATGTGTTTCAGAACGCCGGAGTTGCACCGATTATCCTGGCATCGGGTGCCGATCAATCAGTCAACGATTTCGCCAAGGAGATAGGGTTGGAAGTTGTCGTCGACTCCGATTCGTGGGCATTGGTATGCGGTCAATTCTGCCCTCGGGCAATCAAGATTTCTGACGGAAAGGTCGTAGAATGGGTAATGACCCAGCCTTCTCTGGCCGAACTTTCGAAGGAGGTTCTGAAGCAATGAAAATGAACCGAAACGCAGCGGCAACGCTTATTGAGCTGCTTGCCGTATTGGTTATCATCGCGATTCTTTCAACGATCGCGTATGTGATCACCACGAAGGTGAAGTCGTCGGCTGTCGCAGCTCAATGTTCGACAAGAATGTTGCAATGGCATCGCGCATTGGAGCTATATCGCGCAGACTATGGAAATCAGAACGCGCTTTCTGGGTGGGCGGACTATTTGGGATTCCCACCTGGGCCGCCCAATCATGGAATACTACTTGCAGCGCCCTACCTCGATCCACCGCGAGAGCCGCGAAGGCGACAGACATTGTACTATGCATCTTGTGTGCTGACAATCAATGACACGGGGCCAATCTTAAGCCTCATTTACGGGTTTCAACCACGAGACGAGGGAGCGTATTACATAGGTGCAGTAAGCTTTTTGCAACTTTCGCAGGTCATGTTAGGGGATACGCCCGTTTTGTTCGACACCGGTCACAATCCTGCAGGACACAACCTGGAAAATCCGAGAGAACGCCACCGTGTCCTTTGGACTACGATGGATGGACGCCTCAATAACAAACTTATCACTGGAATCTGGGCAGACGTATTAGGCGAAGGATTCAGTGACGAGCAGTGGCTTCGCTGGTACGACTTCGAGGCATGGAGACGAATTCGTTTTGGACCGTAATCAAACCTAAGGAGGAAACCATGAAGAATACAATCATCGTTGCGACACTGACAGTTTTGGGCACTGTGAGCGGCGTGTTGATGGGGCAAGGGGGCGGGGGGCTCGATTGCCCAGTAACGACCGGCACTTACACTTGCCCTTTAACGTCTAAGTGCAACGCATCCGGCGCGCCAGTATGCCAGCATGGGCACGGTGGATTTGGCATAGTTTGCTACCGCGATTGCGTCGAGTGGATCCGAGGCGACATTAATGAATGGCGCTGTTGTGAGAGGATCTATCGTTTTGTCTGGTGTTACAAGAACGCTGCCAAGACTGAGTTGTGTGCTTCTCAGACTTGCATCCCGCATACTTGCGTTTACGACAATGACAACGAACTCGAGTGCGATGGTGACCAGTGCGTGCCGATGTCTTAGGAGCTCATGTCAAAGAAGTCTAAGCTCGCAGCTATCTCGCTGATCGTGGTCGCTGTTTTTGGGGCGATGGTCTATTTCGTGTGGCCTCGACAGAAGCTGGATCGCGAAGTTTCCGAGTTTGCCGCCGCAATCGTTTCTGGAGACTCTGCGACCGCGTATTCGAAACTTTTCGAGATCGAGAAGAAGAGGATAACCCTCGATCAGTTTGCGAAGGTTCATGAAAAGGTGCTGCACGAAGTGCCTCTGAAGATCCGCGAAGAAGTCGAGCCTCGCGTCGACGATTTTTCCGCGAGAAAAACAATCAGATTCATCGTCGACGATGTTCATCGATTCACTTGCGCTTTCGAGTATTTCGCCGACCCGCCCGGCGCTGCTGGAATGAACACATTATTTCGAATTCTTGCTTTGTACGTTCGCGCCAGAGACTCGATGAGGATCTATGAATCGATGCGCGCAGCGGCGAAGGAGTACCGGCACTTCTTTGAAAGCGAAGGCATCACAGAGATTTACTTTACGATGTGGGGCGTTTGGCTGACGTTCGATCAACTGGAAAAGATCGATTCCGGCAACAGACCGGGAGCAGATTCCGGCACGGGTTAGCGATCCACGGTGCATACTTCCCTATGTGACCGAACGCATCTCAATCATTTGTTCACCAACTCCGTTGCATCGCCTCAGCCGGCTGTCTGAGCATTTGGGTTGTGAAATATGGATTAAGCGCGACGATTTAACGGGATTCGCGGGTGGAGGGAACAAGGGCAGGAAACTGGAGTTCTTGATGGCGGAAGCATTGCGCGTCGGCGCGGACGCAGTTGTGACGCGAGGCGCTTGGCAAAGCAACTGGATCCGACAGTGCGGCGCTGCTTGCAGGGTTTTCGGAATCGAGTTTCATGCAGCGGCTGCGATGTGGCCCTATCCCGATGAAGCGCGAAAGACAAGACCGGATGGCTGGCCGGACGGCAACCTCTGGACGGGAAATGCGGTTCTGAACAAATGGACCGGAGCTAACGTTCACTTGCTGCCGGACATGACATTCGATCAGGTCGAAGAGGAGGCTCAAAGAATCGCTGAGGACCTAAGGTCGAAAGGCAGAAACGTGTTCTCGATTCCAGGTGGAGGAAGCACGGCCATCGGCGCGCAAGGATTCATCGCCGCACTCGATGAGATTGCGATGCAACAAGACGAGTTTGACCAGATTGTTTTCGGGAGCGGCTCAGGGGGGACACAGACCGGGCTAACGTATGGGGGACGCTTGAAGGGATTGAGAACGCGTATGCTTGGGATCTGCACCGACGACGAGCCGGAAATGGTCGAAGACTTCGCCGCACTCGCTGGGGACTTGGATGCTTTGTTGGGGCAGTCACTCAATCTAAACGCAGAAGACTTTTGGTTGACGACCGAGTATTGCGCGGGCGGCTATCAAGTGCCTTCCCAAGAAACGCAGGAGGCGATGGAAGTTCTCGTCGACACGGAAGGGATCTTTCTCGATCCGGTTTACACGGGGAAGGCATTTGCAGGTTTGTTGGGCTTGGCACGCGCGGGCGAATTGCCTGGCAGAACTCTTTTTTGGCACACGGGTGGGTTTCCGGTGCTTTTCGCTGATGGGCGTTTACCGCGAGAGTGGTGAGCCGGGTGGGGATCGAACCCACGACCCACGGCTTAAAAGGCCGTTGCTCTACCCCTGAGCTACCGGCTCGCGAACGGGCGCAACTGTACCCGACGCCATAATCAGGCGTGGACTTGCAGCGAGTTTGGGAACTGCGGACTGCTACCGATCGCGCAATTTCTGCGTCGCTGCTTCCCCTTTCCTATCTTTATGCGATGGGCTGGCTCGTCTATGCGGGCGTCTACTCGGTCGGGCTGAAGCAAAGGAAGAAGTTTCCAATCCCGATTGTCGGCGTTGGTAACTTGGAGGTCGGGGGGCTTGGGAAAACCCCGATGTCGATCGAGATCGCGCGGATGCTATGCTCGTCCGGCCTGAAGGTCGCAGTCAGTGCGAGCGGTTATGGAAGCCCAGCTTCTCAGGCTGCAACGCTCGCTCCTGCCGGCGAGCTGGAGCCATCCCGTTGGGGTGATGAGCCTGCGCTGATTCGGTCGAAACTGCCGAACGTGCCATTGATCGTGGGTCGGAGGCGGACGCTTGCTGCGGAAATCGCGGTTCGCGAGGGCTTCGATGCGCTGGTGCTCGACGATGGCTTTCAGCACTTGCCGCTTGGCCGGGCGGTCGACCTCTTGCTGTACGATCCGCTTGCAGCCAACCGGCGGTGCATTCCTGCCGGGCCGATGCGCGAGCCGACGATTGGTGCAAGAAGGGCAACTGCCGTGTTGATCGGCAGTGAGCAAGGGGAGTCTGTTTTCGGATTGCCCGACTTTCGGTTTCGCAGACGATTCACTGGGCTTGTGTCTCACTCGGGCGAGAAGGTTCCTCTCGAATGGCTTATGGGCCGAAGCGTTCATGCTGTTTGTGCGATCGCTCGACCCAGCAGATTCTTTGAGACCTTGGAGGACATGGGGGCGATTCTTGTCAGCAGAGTTTCGTTTGGGGACCACGATGCATTGAATCGCGAACTGCCATCGGGAGCGCCGATCGTCGTTACTGAGAAGGATGCGGTTAAACTGCGCACAAGTTCCATGCCCTTCTACGCACTCGAAATGGACGTCGAGTTTGACGACAAGGAGGCTGTCGAGAGTTGGCTTCTCGAAAAGCTCCAAGCCTGAAGCGCCGCATTGTGTATCGTGCGGGCGGGTGCATCGTGTCGTGCGCGTCTTGGCTCGCACGGATCTTCCCAGAGCGCGCAGTCGATCGCGTCGGAACATGGCTTGGCAGGCTTGCCATTCGGATTAGTAAGAAGCATCGCACAAGAACAGAATCAAATCTCAGAATGTGCTATCCAGAATGGTCGGATCAAGAAATTCAAAATACAACTAAGAAAGTCTTTGAACATTTCGGCAAGACTGCGATGCGGTTTTTGCGTGCAAGCCGAATGTCGGATGAAGAGGTCCTTCGAAGCGTCAACGCCACGGGATTAGAACTTTTGGATGCGGCGCTGGCAGAAGGCAAAGGCGTGCTGCTGATATCCGCGCACTTCGGCAATTGGGAACGCGGCGCTCACTATCTTGCGACAAGAGGTTACAAAGTAAGCGTTGTTGCAAGAGACGCCAACGATGCGAAGGCTACGGAGGTCGTCAACAAGAAGCGCAGCCAGCAAGGCGTCGAAGTGTTTTCTCGCGGGAGCGCAGCGAAGGAGATTCTTTCCCGATTGAAGCGCAATGAGATTGTGGCCATTCTTCCCGATCAGAACACTTGGGAAATCTACGTTCCGTTCTTTGGCAAGCCTGCTGGAACTGCAGTGGGGCCAGCAGTATTTCACTTGCGGACTGGCGTGCCGATACTCGGTTCGTTCTGTATCGAGATGGAAGATGGGTCCTACAAGGGAGTGATTCAGAGACTCGACATGCCGGAGCTGAGCGGAGACAAAGACGAAGATGTTCGGCGCATCATGACTGCGATCAATGCGATGATCGAGAATGTAGTCCGTATGCACCCGGAGCAGTGGCTTTGGATGCACGATCGGTGGAAAGCTGCGCGCAACGCAGGGCTCATTGAGCAGTAGCACATGTACCAGATAGTCTGTTTGAACGTTGGCTCAAAGTATTCGGACTTTTACGTGGAAAGGCTTTATAACATGCTTTCTCGGCACGTCCACGGCTCTTTCGAGCTTACTTGCTTCACTGATCGAAAGCGAGAACTCTCTGCAGACATTAGGCAAGTCGATTGTTCGAGTTGGGGCTATGAAGGCTGGTTCAACAAGATCAAGCTGTTCGATGTCGACGAAATGCCTGCAACAGAGTTCTATTACTTCGATATGACGCTTGTCGTTCGATCCAACCTCGGGAAGCTCTTCGAGTTCGCTCAGCGGAGTAAAGCAGATCTCGTTGCAGTCAAGGATTGGAACTATGACGTACTCAACTCTTGCGTTATGCGAATAACAAGGAGCGAAATGTCGCAAGTCATTTGGGAGACGTTTCGGGATCGCGAATACGGGGAAGAAGAGTTTGCAGGGGATCAGAACTTCATCGATGCCGTTATCAAGCGAAAGAAGCTTGAATCGAAGGTCGATTACTTTCCTGAAGAGCTGATCGTGGCGTATCGATCTTTGCTAAAGCTTCATCGGAAGGATCCAGTTGCCGCGCAGGAGCAGTTAGAACAAAGCGCCATTGTGAAGTTTCATGGCAATCCGCGCATGACAGACATTTTGAGTCCGCTTTCCTTTTTCAAGCGGGTAACGTTGCGCTATCCCCTTTGGGCAATCAAGGACTGGATGTTCTTGAACAACGTTGTCCGCGAAAATTGGCGATAGTCAATCGAGTCGCCAATGATCGAGAAGCCACTTTGCGGGTTTATATGGCATGCGACCTTTCGCGCGCCTTCCTTCTGCTGCTTCGTGCGGTTTCGGGTCACCGTGAAAGATAACGATTTTGGTACCTGGGGGGGCCTTCGGTTCCACAAATAGGCGTTTTGGGAATGCTGGAGTGCAGTGTCTTCGAAAGCTGCAGCACCAGTCTTGTGGCCAGTATTCAACTCTCTTTTTATTTAGGACAGCGTGTGTCAGATACGCTTGTTCGTTTCGAAACTTTTCTCGCCACTTTTGCGATTCGGCAATGAAGTCGGCAAGAACGAAGTCGAGCGTGCCAGCTTCGAATCTGAAGACCGATGAGTTCCCGATGATGCCGTCGAGCGACCAATCTCGAATGATGCAGAAGTCGCCTGGGTGTTCGAAAAACGGCATGAGGCTGTTCAAGATGACGACATCGAGGTCGATATAGAGGACTTTGCCATCGAGATCTATATGTTCCGAATCAAAGAGCAGCAGTTTCTTCCAGCCGCGCTCTGGCCCGCCAAGTCCGTCGAGAGTCGACGGGATAGGAATGACTTCGATGCCTGGATCGACTCCTTTGGAATTGTCGGTCACGCAAACGAATCGGTGATCCGCGGGGAGGTTTCGCCGCACCATCGCGCGAAGGACGTTTACATACTCAGGGCCATATTTGTCCCCCCATTTCATGCAAGCGACGGTCAGCATCGGAGCGTTCTTACCTGATTCGGCGAAGGGGGCCGTATAATGGAGTCATGCCTAAGCCCGAAGATCTCGAAGCCGCACGGATGGTCCGCAAGGAGTTCGCCCGGAGACCAATCGACACTTCGCTGATGACGATTTCAATCGTTCACGGCGTGGTTTACCTTCGTGGGAGTGTCAAGCCGATGAGAGGGCATACGTTCGACATGAAAGAGGAGTTGGAGATTCTGTCGAAGATCTTACGGCAGCGTCCTGGCATTCGCGACGTCGTGATCGATGTGACGCGGCGTGCTTAGAGTTCTCCAGACAACCCGACCTCGCTCAGCCAGGCCATGGCACCTTCTGAAAGCCTTTGTGCTCCACCATGAGCTTCAGCTATGAACAGCGTTTTCGCGACGCGCTCAAGTATTTCCATTCGCATATAAGCGTCTTCGAGATTTGCGCCGATTGTCACGGCGCCATGATTCTGCAATAAGAACGTTTTATGTTCCTTAGCAAACTGTGCGATCGCCTCGCCAACCGCGTCTGTTCCTGGAATAGCGAAGGGGACTAATGCGACACGGCCCAGGTAGTAGCCGGATTCGGGAAGCACATCGTCAGGAATCGATTTGCCAGCTGTCGCGAGTCCTGTTGCGAAGATTGGGTGCGCATGAACGATCGCTTTGCAATCTTGCCGCTCACGATAGATGCGAAGGTGCATCTTGATTTCTGACGATGGTTCTGGAGAGGAGTCAACGCACAGCAGCGAACCGTCCAGTTGCAATTCGACGAGGTCTTCAGGAGAAAGGCGTGCTTTGTCTTTCGCCTTCGGCGTTGCGATGATTGTGCCGGAATCCGTGCGTACGCTCACGTTACCTTCAGATGGACCAATTAGGTCGCGATCATAAAGGCGTTTGGTAACTCGGCAAATCTCTTCTCGATTCGTCATCGGCGCTGCCATCTTGGTGCCCAGGGCGGGACTCGAACCCGCATGGGTTTCCCCGGGGGATTTTAAGTCCCCTGTGTCTACCATTCCACCACCTGGGCGAACAGCGTAGTTTACGCTCTGCGCCGACTTTCAATGGCGGCTTCATACTGCTTAGCGAGTTCCTTGGAAAGTTTGGTGGGGCTGAGCCGGTCATTTGCGAGCGATTCGACGTTTCTTTCGATTTTCTTTCGATGTTCGGGGTTTGCGAGGATGTCGAGTGTCGCCTTCGCAAGCGCATCCGGGTCATTCGGGGGGATCAAAGTCGCTGTGACGCCATCTTCCAAGATTTCTCCGATTCCACCGACATTCGAAGCAACACAGGCCCGATTGAAAGCAAGCGCGGTGCCGATGACGCCGCTTTGCGTTGCGCCTTTGTAAGGCAAAAGCACCGCTGTCGACTCGGTAAAGAGTCGGGCGGCTTCTTCGTTCGATGTTCTTTGGTTTATGACTCTGATCCGGTCGTCATTCTGAAATGATCCGATATGTTCATTGAGTGCAGGGCCGGTGCCTGCGATTGTCAGTATCGTGTTCGAATTCCTTTGCCTGATGATCGGCCATGCTGCGGCAAGCGCATCAACTCCCTTGTATTCGATCATGCGTCCAAAGAAGAGCAGATTCGCATCTTGCTGTCTGGCATCGGGTGGCGTGTAGAGCTTGTAGTAGTCCAGCACGTGGTGCAACACGACTGCAATCCGATCTTGATCGATATGCGGAATCATCTGTTGCAGCCGCACCTTGTTCGCTTGTGCGGTCGTGACGATTCTGTCTGCACGTTTCCGAAACGCAGTTTGAATCAACTTTCGTTTGCCCCAGGGCTGAACTCCTTCACCAAGATGAGGCGTAGGGTCGTGCACCGTAAGGACAAGTGGGCACTTGAGTGACTTGAGACCCATGAGCCAAGTAACTACTTGCTTGGCTACGAACGATTCTTGCAAGTGAAGAACGTCGGGTTGGAATTCTCTGATCGACTTCTTCAGCGATTTCAGTTGCCGAATGTAGAAGCTCCATGAAAGTTCGACATTGTCGGGAAGGTCGCGCTCGATATCGACCTCCACTTGAATTGGAATTATCTTGCGCCACGAGTCCCAGTCAAGGTAAGTAAGCTGGCGCTCGGTTGTTCGGAGCTTGACAACTGAGATCTCAGAAAGGCACCGAACGATGTCCGCCGAGAAAGGAAGGTGGACCTGAGCACAATAAAGGATTCTCGGCGAATTGCTAGCCCTACCGAGTGAGCTGTTTACCAACACTTGCCTCCCGACACAATCAGATTCTTTTGAAATCCTACCCAAGTTATATCGTGTATTATCTTGAGTCCCAATAGAGACCATCCCGTGCGCGTACTTAGATTCTTGGGCTTTCCCATTCAGAACTTCAGCAGCCTGGAGCACATGGTGCTTTCTCATTGTGAGCAGTTAAATTTGACAGGGCACCACGCCGAGTGCGTCTATGACGGGATATGGAATCAGGAAGCTGCAGACAGGGCCATTGCCTTTGCTCCGAATACCAAGATTCATTTCGATTTTCCATTTGGCCTGGGTCTGAAGCCATTCGATCGCCTGGCCTATTACAGAAAATCACTCAAACTCATCAGGGATGGAAGTTTTGATGTCGTTGACGCCTACTTCGAGCCAAGCTCGAGGGTCTTGAACCAGGTTGCAAAGTCATGTCCTCGCACGGTTTTCGTCAACACAATGGGCAATCCATTGCATCAACGGTCAAGATTCCGATTGGTCAGAGATCTCAAACGCAAGTATGCAATCTACTGCCGCAAACACTATGATGGAATTGTGGCAGTTTCCGAATTTGTTCGTGACGACTTGCTTTCGACTGGCCTACCTAAAGACAAAATGACAGTTATTCGAAACTGCGTAGACGTGGAGAAATTCAAACCAAATGGATCTAAACGATTTCATGACGGGCGACTCAACGTCACCTTTACTGGCCGACTCGTCGAGCAAAAGAATCTCGAAGTGCTTATAAGGGCAAGTAAATTGCTTTTCGACAGGCCTGGATTCTCCAATCTCAAAGTCACAATCTATGGTGAAGGACACTTACGGCAGTCATTAGAGGCATTAGTCAAGGAGCTTGGCATTGAAACGGTGGTCTCATTGCCAGGTCATGTTCATGATGTCGTGGATCTGCTCAACAATCGAACGGACATATATTGTCATCCTTCTAACTTTGAGGGACTCAGCGCTTCATTGTTGGAAGCCATGGCATGCGAATGCCCCATTGTGGCGTCGAGCATTCCAAGCAATCGAGAGGCAATAAAGCACGGTGAAACTGGTTTACTGTTCGAAACCAGCGATCCAACGGATCTTGCTGATAAGCTTGAGATCCTTGCCACAAACGAACCGCTTCGAGAAACGGTTTCTCGAAATGCAAGAGATTTTGTCGTCTCTGAGTTGACCTTAGATCAACTGATCAAACGGACTAACGAGTTTTACCAATCACTATTAGAGAAGAAACAGATTACCGCGGGATAAACCTTTTTGCTCAATGCCCTTTGCTGGTACACTTTATTGGTGCTTTCTCTCCTAACTCTTATTGCACTAGGTGCGGAACCGCAGGTGACTGTCTTTCGTGCCATGACATTCAACATTTGGCGCGGTGGAACTCAGTTCCAACCGATTGAGCAGACCATTGAAGTCATCAAAAAGTCCCATGCCGACATCGTTGGCATTCAAGAACCTGACGACAGCTTAGAGACAATTGCCAAGGGCTTGGGCTGGAACCGAAGCGACAAAGCTTCGATCGTGACCAGATTCGAGATCATCGAAGACTGGTCCGTAGAAGGTTCGAGGTGGGGAGGTGCGATCATTCGTTTGCCGAACGGCCGAGACATCATTTTTCTCAACACTCACTTGAATCCGTTTCCTTATGGTCCCTATGAGGTTCGCGACAAGAAGGCGACAACCAACGAACAACTTCTGAAAGTGGAAGAAGACTCTGGAAGATTGCGGCAAATGAAGGCGATGCTCGAATCGCTTGCATCGAAAGACAAAGAAAGGCCAGTCGTATTCACCGGTGACTTTAACACACCGTCGCACCTTGATTGGGTTACTTCCACGAATGGGCGGAATTTCGGGGTCGAGTTCGAGTGGCCGATTACTCTCATGGCGTTAGAAGTTGGGTTGCGGGACGTATTTCGCACGATTCACCCCGAACCTGCGAAGACTCCAGGATTCACTTGGTCGCCAGGCTATCCCTTCGGCAAACTCGACGAAGACGACGTGATGGATCGAATCGACTTCGTGCTCTATCGTGGGCTGACCGCAGTCGGTGCGTGGGTGGTCGGAGAGTCGGGTCCTCACTCGCACATTGCCGTCGATCCCTGGCCTTCGGATCATCGCGCGGTCGCCGCCGAGTTCCGATTGGATTAGATTGACCTTTGTTCGGGTTCGGCCCATAATGGCCTCGATGTCCGAACGCCCTTCCTGGGACAACTATTTCATGAAGATCGCCCACACGGTTTCGAGCAGGGCGACCTGCCGCCGCCGAAGTGTGGGCGCAGTAATCGAGAAGAACAAGCGCATTCTCGCCACTGGCTACAATGGCGCCCCGCGCGGTGTGCCGCATTGCGAAGAGTGGGGCTGCGACATCACCCAGAAGTGTCAGCTCGCCGCCCATGCGGAACAGAACGCAATCGCGCAAGCTGCAGCGAACGGCGTTTCGTGCCAGGACGCCACAATCTATGTCATGTGTCAGCCGTGCAACGTTTGCGCGAAAATGCTGATCAACGCAGGGATCACTCGAGTCGTGTTCGAGGGCGATTACCCAGATGACTTAGCCCTCAAACTGTTCGCTCATGCCGGCACCGAGTTGGTTCGACTCGTTGACGGAAAGTGTGAAATCGTTGAATTGAGCCAATGACGTTTGCCGGCGCAGCCCTCATTGCCTTTATCGTCGCGCTCATCGCGACACCGCTCGTTATGAGGCTTGCCAAGAAAGCGGGTGCAGTCGACATGCCTGGCGAAGAGAGGCGGATCCATACGACACCAACGCCGAGATGGGGCGGACTGGCGATTTACATGGCTGTGCTCATCGCATGGCTCGTGATCTATCCTAGATCAAGTGTAGCCGCTGAAGTGGTCACAGTTGGCCCTTACACGCTAAAGTCCATTTGGATTATGGGAATCGGGCTTGCAGTCGTTCTGTTCGGGATGATCGATGACCGATTCAATGTTCCCGCGCTTTTCCAAGCTGTGTTCTTGCTCGGCTGCGGCATCGCTCTCGCACATCCCGCGCTCGGTGACGTTCGAGTCGAAGGCATCTCGCGGCCGTTTTCGCACGGCGAGCCTGGTTCATGGATTCAGTTTTCAGAACTCAATTCCGTGCTCTTTACGGCTGCGTTCGTTTTCGTAATCGCAAAGACGATGGACACGATTGACGGAATCGACGGACTTGCTGCAGGCATCGCCGCGATCAGCTCGGCGACGATGCTTGTTCTCGCCTACGGTACGCAGCCGCTTGTCGGAGTGTTGTCTGCGTCGGCTGTCGGAGCTTGTCTTGGCTTTCTTCGATACAACTATCATCCTGCGAAGATATTCATGGGCACGGGTGGCGCGCAATTCTTAGGATTCTTCTTGGCAGCTGTGAGCATCAACGGTGTGATGAAGACCGCCGCTGCTGTGGCATTTCTGGTTCCGCTCACCATTTTCGGAGTGCAGATCATCGACGCATTCATAGTCGTAATTCGCAGGATGCTTGGTCGTGTGCCCATCACGCAAGCCGACAAGCGCCATGTCCATCATACGCTCCTTGGACGAGGTCTCTCACAACGGCAAGCCGTTTGGGTGCTGTATTTATTCGCGATGGTTCTCTGCGGGGCAGCGATTCTTGCAGTAAAGCTGACACTTTAGGTTCGGCTGGGGCGGGTATAAGACATAACGCCATGTCCCAAGACCCCTTCAATGCGAAATCCACCCTCGGCGACAGCAGTTACTTCCACCTACCATCTCTCGGCACAGGAGTCAATTCGCTCCCCTATTCTATTAGAGTTCTGCTCGAATCTTGCCTGCGAAATCTCGACGGACGCGTGGTCACAGAAGATCATGTAAGAGCGATAGCCGGCTACGATCCAAAGAACGTCGGGGAAGTTGAGATTCCTTTTATGCCTGCGCGAGTCGTGTTGCAAGATTTTACCGGTGTGCCTGCGGTAGTGGATCTGGCAGCCATGCGCAATGCAATGGTGAGACTTGGTGGCGATCCGAATAAAGTGAATCCATTGATTCCTTGCGATTTGGTGATCGACCACTCCGTGCAAGTCGACGCCTTTCTCTCTCCAGATGCGTTGAGGATCAATGCTGAATTCGAGTTCGAGCGCAACAAAGAGCGATACGAGTTTTTGAAATGGGGCCAAGGCGCGTTCGACAACTTTCGTGTCGTTCCGCCTGCAACCGGAATTGTGCACCAAGTCAACTTGGAGTATTTGGCAAAAGTGGTGTGGGAATCCGATGGCGTGATGTTTCCCGATTCGCTGGTTGGAACAGACAGCCACACGACCATGATCAACGGGCTTGGGGTTTTGGGATGGGGAGTCGGCGGAATCGAAGCAGAGGCATGCATGCTGGGCCAGCCGATCTATATGCTGCTTCCCGAAGTTGTCGGTTTCAAGCTGACTGGAGAACTTCCAGATGGCGCGACTGCGACAGATTTAGTTTTGACCGTTACGCAAATGCTTCGCGAACATGGAGTGGTCGGCAAGTTCGTCGAATTCTTTGGCAACGGATTGGATTCGATGCCGGTCGCAAATCGCGCAACCATTGCGAACATGGCGCCTGAATACGGTGCGACATGTGGATTCTTCCCCGTTGATTCGCGGACACTCGAATATCTGCGGCTAACCGGTCGCGATGAGAATCTTGTGGAGCAAGTGGAAGCGTATTACAAAGCTCAAGGCTTGTGGAGAGACGATTCGATTGATATTCGCTATTCGCACGAGCTGCATTTGGACATGAGCGCTATCGAACCGTCGCTTGCGGGACCCAAGCGTCCGCAAGATCGAGTTGGCCTTGGTGGAATGAAACACGAGTGGCGAAGCCGGCTGCAAAAGGACTACGGAAAACCCGTTCCAGGAAATTCGAACAGCCGATGGGAAGGCGAAGGGGGCGCGCCCGTCGCAACCATTACAGAAGAAGATGTGAGCATAGGTGGTGTCGAGGTCGAGCATGAAGGAATGCGCTTCACGCTCGATCATGGCGACGTTGTGATCGCCGCGATAACAAGTTGCACCAACACGAGCAATCCGGAAGTCATGATAGGCGCAGGCTTATTGGCGAGGAAAGCTCGCGAACGCGGTTTGACAAGGAAACCGTGGGTGAAGACATCGCTGGCTCCAGGAAGCAAAGTCGTTACGGATTACCTGCAGAAAGCAGGATTGATGGAAGACTTGGAGTCAATTGGATTCTATTTGGTTGGATACGGATGCACGACTTGCATCGGAAACAGCGGGCCATTACCTGAGCCGATTTCTGAAGCGATACAGAAAGGGGATTTAGTCGCAGCCGCAGTGCTGAGCGGCAACAGGAATTTCGAAGGGCGAGTGAATCCGGATGTCAAAGCGAACTATCTCGCTTCTCCGCCGCTTGTCGTGGCCTATGCGATTGCCGGAACCGTCGATATCGACTTGACGACGGAACCATTAGGAGAAGGCACGAACGGGCAGCCAGTTTATCTGCGCGATATTTGGCCGAGCACCGATGAAATACAGATGACCATCCACTCGAGCGTCACTCGCGAGCAGTTCATTCACGAATACTCGAACGTTTTCGAAGGGTCAGAAGAGTGGCAGAGCATCGAGACTGCGACAGGATTGATTTATCCGTTTCCATCGGAAAGCACTTACATCCAAGAGCCTCCTTTCTTCGAGGGTCTCACACCCGTCCCGTTGCCAATCGAAAGCATCAATGGAGCGAAGTGTTTGGCATTTCTGGGAGACTCCGTGACGACCGACCATATCAGTCCGGCAGGCGCGATCAAGCAAGACAGCCCCGCTGGACGGTATTTGATGTCGCTCGGCGTGCGCCCGCATCACTTCAACTCGTATGGTTCCCGACGCGGGAACGACCGCGTGATGACGCGAGGAACGTTTGCAAACATTCGCATTCGCAATAGGCTTGCTCCGGATACGGAGGGGGGCTGGACAACTGACTTTTTGGATGGTGCAGTCAAGAGCATCTACGACGCAGCGATGCATTACAAGGCATCCGGAGTTCCGCTGGTTGTGATTGCGGGGAAAGACTACGGTATGGGATCTTCGCGCGATTGGGCTGCCAAAGGAACACTTCTGCTCGGCGTGAGAGCGGTTATCGCGGAGTCATTCGAGAGGATTCATCGTTCGAACCTAGTTGGCATGGGCGTTCTGCCGCTAACGTTTTTGGAGGGCGAAAGTGCGGAATCGCTTGGGATCAAGGGTGATGAAACTTTCGACATTCCGGTTAGCGATTCAATTCAGCCAAGGCAGCGAATCAGAATTCATGCGACACGGCCTGATGGAAGTTCGTTTGAGTTTGAAACAGTGTGTCGGATCGACACTCCGGTGGAAGTCGACTACTATCGGAACGGCGGGATTCTGCACATGGTTTTGCGCAGAATGTCGAAGAGTTAGCTGCCTGGATATCGGACCCACCAATCCGCAGCGATTTGCTCTGCAGTTGGCGGAGATTCGTGCCACGCATACAGATCAAGCGCAACTTGTTCGATCACGCTTTTCAATTCCAAGCTTTCAATCCAGCGCTCAGGAATTGCCTCGCTTCCTTGCAGCGTGCCCATGATCTGTCCTGCGATCGATCCGGTTGAGTCGCTGTCTCCATCATGATTGACGGCGATTACGACCGCTTCCTCGAGCGTTTGTCCGCGCAAGCATGCGAAGATTGCGATGGCGAGCGCATCGGGAGCCGTCCATCCGCCGCCTATCGAGTGAATCGCTTTCCATGCAAGGGCGTCGGACTGCGACAGCGAAATGGCTTGATCGATCAAATCGACTTGTTTCGAAAACTCTTTTGCAGACTCGCGCGCTGCTTTGGTCGCGTCTTCAATATCGGCTCCTTCAGCAATCGCGCGAATCAATACAGCGAGGCATCCAGCTGGCGCTTGTCCGAGAGGGTGGCCGTGGGTTATGGCTGCTGTTTTCGATCCGAATTCGAACGGATGCTCCATCAAGAGACCGACCGGTGCAACGCGCATCACCCCGCCGCAGCCCATGCTGTCATTGCCCGGTGGGTCATTCGGATGGTATCCGCCTTCCTGCAGCGCGGCCATCACCGACTTGCCCGGGGCTCGGCGCCGAAACAGTTCCTTTTGTGTAATGAGCCATCCGTCAGGACGAAACTCGACGGGAGGTCTTTCGTTTTGCGTGATGAACCATCGCAAGTATGACCTTCGCATCGTTTCGAAGGGATCGCAATAGCCCTTGATCGAGCCGTGAACGAGCGCGCGTATGATTCCCTCTGCCGTAAAGAGCGTCATCTGCGTGTCGTCGGTGATCGCTCCTGCTTTGCCATAAGCTGGTGCAAAGTCGCGGATGCCGGTTTCGCCGTGCGCCTTTCTGATTTGCTCGAAACTCATGAACTCGACGCTCGCTCCCAACGCATCGCCGACGGCTCCGCCAAGCAAGCAACCCAGAAAGCGCGAACGTGATTCCATGAGAGGATCGGTAGTTTGACTCAAACTGCAATAAGTGGACTCAGTCGGAGTTAGGGCAAAACGATGCTGGGTTTACGGGCGTCGTATGGTTAAGTCTATGAGGAATACCATGATCACACTGTTTCTGCTCGCACTGTCTGGGGCGAATGCCGACATCATCAAGAGCACAGTAACGTACATGGACGGTGAGACTCCGCTGGAGGGCTATCTCGTTTATGACGACACTAAGCCGAAGGCCCCGGCGGTCATCATCTTTCACGATTGGGACGGCCTCAACGACTATGAAATGAAGCGAGCCGAGCAGATTGCCGCATTGGGGTACGCAGCTTTCTGTGCGGATGTTTACGGAAAGGGCGTGAGACCGAGAACGCTTCAACAAAACATGGCTGAGAGTGCGAAGTATAAGGATGACCGCAAGCTCTTCCGGCAGCGTGTGAATGCTGCGCTTGCATTTGTTCGTTCGCATCCACGCGTTGATTCTGCAAAAATTGCAGCGATAGGATACTGCTTCGGCGGGACGGCTGTGTTAGAGCTTGCGCGAAGTGGCGCAGACGTCAAGGGAGTTGTCAGTTTTCATGGAGGGCTCGATACTCCTACTCCGCAAGATGCGAAAGACATTCGCACAAAGATTCTTGTCTTGCACGGCGCGGATGATCCGCTTGTTCCTCCTAAAGATGTTGAAGCGTTTCATCAAGAGATGCGAAGCGCGGCAGTCGACTATATTTTTGTGGCTTATGGTGGAGCGGTTCATAGTTTTACGCAGCCGTTCGCTGGTGCAAATCGCACGAGCGGAGCAGCCTATGACGCAAATGCTGATCGCAGGTCATGGGAAGCGATGAAACTATTTTTGAAAGAAGTGCTCGGTTCGTAACGAAATCGTTGTATCATGTGATCAGAGGCTAGTCAGAGCCCCTGCCTCCTAAAGGGCGCCTTGGGTACCCGGTGTCATTGAGGCGGAAAAAGCGAAGGGACGCGTTGCCGTTGTCCCTTCGCGTGCGATTAGAGTCGCTTCATTCTTTCGCCCAGAACATTTCCCCTGCTGGTTCTGACATGACGGCCTGTTTCAGCACTTCGAGCGCCTTTCGAAGCCCTTCCATCGACGACATCAAGCCGTCCTCATGCTCAATCGAAAGCACGTAGTCGTAACCGACCATGCGCAGATTCGAGACGAAATCCTTCCACCACTCGATGCCATGCCCATAACCGACCGAACGGAACACCCACGATCGATTTGCGATTTGCGCGTACGATTTCGCGTCGAGGTTTCCGTTCAGTGCGCTGTTGTATGGATCAATTCTCGCGTCTTTCGCATGGCAATGGAACAGCGCGTCCTCTTCGCCGAGCTGCCGCACGGCCGCGATTGGATCGACGCCTTGCCACCAAAGATGCGAAGGGTCGAAGTTCGCTCCGATCCATTCGCCATTTTTTCCAACTCCATTGCGTAATTTCAATAACGTATCGTTGGAATAGCACACGAATCCCGGATGCATTTCGATGGCGAATTTCGTTTTGTGTTTTGCCAGCAATGCGGCTTGGTCTTTCCAATATGGAAACACGCTCTCTTTCCATTGCCATTCGAGTACGTCACGGAACTCGTCCGGCCATGCGCAGGTGACCCAGTTCGGAAACTTCGAGTTCGGTCCTTCGCCGGGACAGCCGCTAAACCCGTTGACGATTCGCACACCCAGCGCGTCTGCGAGCTGAACGGTTTTGACGAACGTTTCATGGTGCGCCTTTGCAATCTTCGATTGCGGGTGGAGCGGGTTTCCGTGGCAAGAAAGCGCGCTAAGCGTAAGGCCGCGTGATTCGATCTTCTTGAGCAGGTCTTTCTGCGCACTCTTGTCGGCAAGGAGTTTGTCGACGTTTAGGTGCGGGCTTCCAGGATAGTTTCCTGTGCCGATTTCGACTGCTTCAAGCCCTTCGGCTTTGGCAGCATCGAGAGCTTCTTCGAGCGGTTTGTCACCCCATAGGGCAAGAAAGAGTCCAATTTTCATGGGCGACCCTATCATTCGTTGAGTGCATCGTGACTCCCTGCAATTCACCCAACTCTTCGATCAGGTCACCTGAGTTTAGAACGCCATGCCTTCGTAGTCACGCAACAGTCCAACCACTTTTCCAATGATTCGGGCGTCCTCGCCGTTCACGACGATTGGCTCATAGGCTGGATTGCTCGGGTGCAGTTTGACGTGGTCTTTCTCGAACTGAATTCGCTTGACGGTGGCTTCATCATCGACCATGACCGCGACGAGGTCTGAGTTCCGGGCGACCTTCTGTGGCTTGATCAGGACCAAGTCACGGGGCATGATGCCTTCGCCGGTCATGGAATCGCCCTTAACGCGCAATAGGAATGCGCCCTCAATGTTCCTGACCATTTCGTTCGGCACCGGAATCACATCCTCGACGTTCTCTTCGGCGGTGATCGGCACGCCAGCCGCGATAGTGCCCACGATCGGGATCATCTTCGACTTCTGTGAGGGTTGATACGATGGGTGGGTGAGTTGGATCGACCTTGGATTGGAGCCCCTGGTAATGAAGCCCTTTCTTTGGAGGGCGTCAAGATGGACTGTGACACCTCTTAGACTTCCGATCCTGAATTTCGAACCAATTTCCCTGATCGAGGGTGGAAACCCTCGCTCTTCGACGTAGTCGCAAATGAAGCGGAGCACCTCTTCCTGGCGCTTGGTTAGTCCTCTAGTCATGTGGTCGCCTCTGCCTCCTGGCTCAAGTGTATACGCACGAACGTCTACTTGTCAATACCCAGACGGGATTATTGGGCGAGGCGTGTCATAATTTTTCAATTCCCAGCCGGTTCTTAGGAGCTAATCAGCCTTGTCGATTACCAAGATTCGAAACCAATTCGCATCCTGTGGCCTCGTAGCCGCAGGCCTCCTCGCCATTGGCCTCATTCTGGGCCTCGTGATTACCGGCGGTACTCCCGATCAGCGACAAGCGGTCGCCGGGCCGCCAGCTTTCATAGTCAATGGGATCACGATCCCGGAGACGACTGTCGCTGCGGCGGTCCAGACCATCCAGCTCCAGATGATCGAAGAGAGGCGGCAAGCAGGTGGCAATGCTACCGACATTGGGCCGTATGACATCGTAAACGCGAACTCAAGGGCTGTCGACAGCTCCATTGCGGCTGGGGTCATCATCTCGATTGCGAACAGACAGGGAATCAAGACCGATGCTGAGACAGTCGAGAAGTGGCTGCCGGAAGCAGCCGCGGAAGAAGTGAACAATCAATACAAGCAGTTCATTCAGCAGCGCGAGTTTCAGACCATGCTGGAAGAGTTTCAGTTGAATTCCGTAAAAGAGCAGCACGGCGAAGACTCTGAGCAATACAAGCAAGCCCTTGCAGCGTTCAATCAGAGGAAGGCGCTGTCGGATGAAAAGTTTTTTGAGCAAGCGACTGGGCAATCGTTGGCCGATATGCGCAAAAGCGCAGTCGAACTCTATCAACGATCATTGCGAGAGAATCCCGCAAGGCTCGTTTCATTTCAAGCAGACTTGGCGCAACAGAAACTCGCAAAGAAATATGAAGCGGAATTAGACACATCAGACGAAGCGTTGAAGCGAAGCTACGACAAGTACACTTTTCAGCAGATCTTTTTTGAAGTAGGCAAATCCGAGAATCCGAAAGATCGCGCGCAAGAAGTCTTGAACAAGATTCGCGCAGGAATGGACTTTTCTGAAGCGATCGACCAATTTAGCGATCTGAAGCCGCCAGAAGGCGATCAGAAGCCGTCTGAATTCGCACAGCAAACTCAAGAGAGGTTCTCAATAGAGGTCGCTTCGACGTACAAAGCGATATTGGATCTCAAGCCGGGAGAAGTTTCGGAAGTGATCGAATTGCCAACGGGGGCTTCGATCTACAAATCGATCAAAGTCGAGCCTGCCGTTCCTGAAGATTTCGAAGCGCAAAAAGCAAAGAGAGCGAGCGACATGAAGCAGGTTTATGCGACCTCCAAGCTAATGGAGCTGCTTACAAACGAACGCAAAGTTGCGAAGATCGAATGGAAGAACTCGGCTTATCGATTGCTCTACGAGTACGACGAGATCATGCAAACAACGGGATTGCGTTATGCAGAGTTCGCTGGTGCACAAAACCAAGCAAAGAAGATCGAAGAATTGCGTCGAATTTTTGATGAATTGCATGATGTGAGCGCGGATTCACCGGAGCTTGTTGCCTGCTTGCGATTCGTTTGCTTCAATCAAATTGACACGTTGACTGCAGCCGGACCAGACAAAGATCGTCTTAATGAAGAGCGCCTCGGCGTTTATGCAGACGCGGTCAACTACGTTAACTCCATTGAGTTCAAGTTTGAATACATCAACGTTCTGATCGCCGCAAAGATGGGTGACGAAGCGCTAAGGCAACTTCTCGACATAGCGACAAATGCGACGATTTACAGTCCAGAGACATTCCCCAATGTAGAACGCGTTCAAAATCTGCTCCCAACCGTCGCAAATCTCGCATCACCGAACTCACCGTTGATTGAGCAGATTCAAAGCGAGCTTGCGATCGCCAAAGAGAACGCAGAAGAGGCCAAGAAATTCGAAGAGGAAGAACGAAAGGCTCAGGAAGAGGCCGAGCAGGCAGCCCAGCGCGAGTCGCAAGGGACTCCCGCTCCGGAATCGGGCGGATAATCGTCCTCGCGACGCCAATTGGCAATTTGTCCGATCTCTCTACGAGGGCGATCGATGCATTGCGGGTTTGCGACCTTGTCACCGCAGAGGACACTCGGATAGCGAGCCGGCTCTTGTCTTCGCTTGGCCTGAAAAAAGCCACGATCCGAATCGATGAGCACGCTTCAGACTCCGCGCTCAAGAGGGTCATTGGCCGAGCAGAAGCAGGTGAGACAATCGTCGTCACTTCGGATGCAGGCACACCGGGAATCAGCGATCCGGGCGCGAAGCTGGTTGACCTTGCCTATGAAGCTGGCGTTACGGTAGACGCGATCCCAGGGCCGTCAGCAGTGACCAATGCGCTGGCACTCAGCGGTTTCTTCGCCCAAAGGTACGCCTTCTTGGGGTTTCTGCCTCGCAAGAAAGGGGGCCAGCTTGCTGAATTTGAACCGTACGCCAGCTCGACCTATTCCTTGGTCTTCTTCGAGTCAGGCGCAAGAGTTGGTAGAACTTTGTCTGTTGCTCTGGAGGCGCTTAGTGATCGTAGAGCGGCGATTTGCCGTGAAATGACCAAGTTGCACCAGGAGGTCATCCGTGGCCGTCTATCTGAATTGGCTCAAGATGTGCCGAACTTGAAGGGTGAGGTTACCGTCGTGATCGAAGGAGCACGGCGAAACCTTGCGTCTAGCCCGTGAATTTGCTACAATGGAAGTTCGGATGAGAGATCGATGGTTTCGAGCGGCGCCTGCCCGCAATCGTCGACTCTTGAGTCGGCGCTTTTGCGCCAGAACCCACAGGAGAGTGGTGATGACCAGAATCTGGGTAGCCCTCGCGCTGCTGACATGGATGTTTGCAGGGGCGTACGCTCAACAAGCATCAACGCCTTACCGTCTCGGTCCCGAAGACGTGATATCTATTCGCGTCTACGGGCAGATGGACATGAGCATCGATGCCATCGTCAGTTTGGATGGAACCATCAGCTATCCCTTCTTGGGCTTTATCAAGGTCGAGGGCCTGACGACAGAAGACCTCGAAGTCCTTCTAACAAGCCGTCTGAAGCCGGATTATTTCAAGGACCCTAAGGTTTCGGTGAACATCGTCCGATTTAGGCCAAGAAAGGCGAGCGTCGTAGGAATCATCCAGCGGCCCGGCGAATACGACTTCCGTCCTGGCGACCGGATCCGGTCACTTATCGCCCAGGCAGGCGGCCCTGTCCCACGCAGCTCCGACTTGAAGCACGCGACCTTGAGCAGAAAGGGCAGCAGAGAATTGATTCCCCTGGACCTTGAAACGCTGTTAGAGGGGCATGACACGTCCCAAGACTATGAGCTTCAGGACGGAGACGTGATCACGATTTTAGAAGCCGAACCTCCTAGGGTCAACGTCCTTGGCTACGTGGCACGGCCTGGACAGTTCGTATGGACAAAAGGGATGATGTTGTCGGACGCCATTGCCCTTGCGAACGGGCCAATCCAAGATCGAAGCAAGCTTTCGGAAGTAGTGATCCAAAGGCCTGTTGAGGGCAGACCTTTCGAATACCGAAGGATTGTTGTCAACTTCGTTCGGTTCCAGGAAAAGAACGACTACAGTCAGAACATCGAACTGATGTCCGGCGATCTCGTATACGTTCCTTCGACTCGAAATCCTGACTTAGGCCGAGCCAACGCAATTGCCAACATCGCATTCACTATCAGCAGCCTGCTGAGCAGGAACTTTGGATTCTTGCCGAGGTTCTGACGTAAAGAAACCAAAAGGATCAACATGGGACGCGGAAAATTTCTAAGATCACTGAAACAGCGATGGTGGCTTCTGGCCCTCATCGTGATTCCGATTACGGTCGGCACTCTGCTCTACACGATCTTTGCTCCTCAGCAATACGAAGGCTCGATGACGCTTGCGGATCGACGCCCGAGGGACATCAACTTGCCCGTCCTGTATACCGACCAATTGATGGGCGGCGCCGTGAACGAGCAAGAAATCCGCGTCACCAACCTTGCCAACACGATTACGTCCTATTCGGTGCTTAGGTCGGCCTATGAGCAGCTCGCCGCAGAACGCGTGCTTCCTCCGATCAGCCCAGAGAATGAACGCAAGTTCTTCCGCTCCATCGACGTCAGACCGGTTCGTGGTTCGGAATTCATCCAAGTCGCGTATGTTGGTGATGATTCGCAAAAGACCAAGCGCGTCGTTGAAGTCGTCCGAGACAGGTTTTTGGCGAGATACCGAAACTTGCACAGTGAATTGGCGGAGAACCAAGTTCAGTTTATCAAGGACCAACTTGCGGAGCAGCAGCGCATCTACGATCAGAAGCTTCAGGAGCAGAAGGAGTTCATGGAGCGCTATCCAGAAGCGATAGCCTACGATGTCCAGACCTCTGGCCTTGTCGGGCAAATGACGTTGGTTCGGCAACGCATTGCAGAAGCGCAAAAGAATTACGCCGCAGCTGCAGAAACCAAGCGGGTTGCCGAAAAGTACGAGAACCATCCATTCTTCGATGTCAACGTCCTTCGCCAACGTTCTTTGAATCCGGCTTACGACGAAGTCAAGCGGCGCGTCGCTGCAACTCGAGCATCTTTGTCTGCTGCCCTGGAGACTTACGGTGAAAGGCACCCTCAGATTATTGCAATCAAGGAACAGCTTGCAGTCGAGGAAAACCACTTGCGCGAAATGGAAGCAAGAGGCGAGACACACGTAGAAAGTATCTCCACTTCCGACATCAGCGGCCCTGAAGTTCAACGGCAGCAGGATATCTTCATTGGTGACAAAGCTCTTGCAGCTGCAGGAGCAGAATTGCGCCAGGCTAATGCCGAACTTGCGAATCTTCAGCAGAAGTTCGATAGGTTGCCCGTAGTTCAGAAAGAGCTCGGTGGAATGCAGGCTGCAATAGCGGCACAAGCGGTGGCGGTAAACAATCTCGCCCAGAAGGTTAGCGAGGCACAAGTTAAGGCGAAGGAGAACGAGTCGCGAGGCGTTTACTTCCTCGACCCGCCAAACGTGCAGCCCGTTGATCCAGGCCTCGTCTTGAAGACTTCAATCGCCTTCTTCCTGTCTTTGATCGTTGCTGTTTCCCTGATCGCAAGCCTCGGCCAAATCGACCAAGCTGCGTACACTGCCAGCGACGCAGAAAACGCGCTTGGCTTCCCTGTGATTGCCGCTCTGCCGCGAAGCAGCCAGCAAAGACTCAACCCGGATGTCGAAGCACCAAGTCCTCTGGCAGCAAGCTATCAGATCTTGAGTACTCAGATCTTGGCGATCAAAGAGAAGCTCCAGGGTCCAGGGATTTTGATCGCAGCCGCGGAGCCTGCGGTTGGCCGAAGCACGATCGCAGCGAACTTGGCGATCAGCCTTGCTCGGGACGGGGCGAGAGTTCTGCTAATCGATGCGGACTTGAGAAAGCCGGGATTGCATAATCACTTCGGACTTCAAAACCGTGCAGGTCTCTCTGAAATCCTGGGCGGCACAGCCGGAATCGAAGACGTTGTTCAGCCTACTGGCGTGGAAGGGCTCCTGTTCATCGCGGCCGGTGAGCCGCCTGTCAACCCGGTTCGATTCCTCCGCAGCGGAGCCATGGACGAGTTTGTCGAACAAATCAGCAAAGGCGCAGATTTCATCGTTTTCGACAGCCCTGCAGGAAGCACTTTCGGTGACCCGATTGTGCTTGCGGAGAACGTCCAAAACGTCGTTCTGATCCACGAGGCAGGACGATCGGCAAGCGAAGCGGAGTACGAATTCCACAAGAGCCTTGAGCGCCTTGGAGTCAATGTGATCGGCATGGTTCTCAACAAGACACGGCCCGTGGATTGTCCATCCTATCAAAACTACCGGCGCAACTACGACGCCACGATCAGCCGGTACCACTCAGGCTCTGGACGCGCTGCGCTTGGGCCTGGAACTTCCTCCTCAACTCAAAAACCGCAACAGTACGGGTCAACAAAAGAGGAAGACGAAGAGTAGTATGGTTTAGGGCGCGCGTGTGCTCGCCCTAAACTCAATATGGGAACGAGGACGCCATCCGAGTCTGCCTATTCGACACGTATTCCGCGTGTGCGTGTACCGTACGCATTCTGGAAGCGCATTCTCGATTTCATCGGCAGCATCACGCTCATCATCGCGCTTTCGCCGATTCTGCTGGCTATTGCGATCTTGGTTAAACTTTCGAGCCCAGGTCCTGTCATCTATCGGCAACAGCGAGTTGGCCGATATGGCGTCACTTTCGACTTCTTGAAGTTTCGCTCGATGTATCGTGACGCCGACAAAAGGCTCGCCGAACTCCTCGAAAAAGGGAACGAAAAAGACGGGCCGATCTTCAAGATGAAGAACGACCCTCGTGTAACGCCAATTGGACGGTTCCTTCGGAAATACAGCCTCGACGAGCTACCACAGTTGTTCAACGTTCTCTACGGTGATATGAGCTTGGTCGGCCCCCGACCGCCTTTGCCCCGTGAAGTCGACCAATATGACGACAAAGCGTTCCGCCGCCTCAGCGTACCGCCAGGAATCACTTGCCTCTGGCAAATCTGCGGGCGAAGCGATACGAGCTTCGAGGATTGGATGGCGCTCGACTCATTCTATGTCGAGCACATGTCGTTCTGGCTCGACCTGAAGATCCTTATGAAGACCCCGACGGCTGTACTTCGGGGGGACGGGGCGTATTGACTTTGGGCTTCGGCACATAATTTGCACATCCCCAGCGGGACAACGACCTTCCCCTATACGTATCGGAGATAAAGAGAGAATGGCCAAGACGGAACTGCCTGAAGAAGCACCACAGCAGAGCGACGAGCAGCCTTCTGAGAGGCCAGCCGAGGAGACAGTTCAAATTCCGTTGATCGGAGTCGAGCTGCCCAAAGTGGCTGTGCCTTGGATCTTCGGTGGCATTTTGGCGGCGCTGATCCTCGGTTGGTCTTTCTTGAGCGGCTTGCCGTCGGTTTGGTTCGACGACGAAGGGTACTACTCGCACGGAGTGTTGGTCCCATTCCTGACCCTGTACATTCTTTACGCTCGCCGAGACAAGATTCGTGAACAGTCGATCGGCGTTTCGATGGGAGGCATGGTCGTCCTGATCTTGGGACTGCTTATAGTGGTGGCCGCAAAACGAATCGACAACTTGTCACTCGCATCAGGCGGCTTTATCCTTTCGCTCATCGGCGCAGTTTATTTTTGTTTTGGGAAGCGTGTCGGAAAGCTTTGCGTGGGACCGCTCCTTTTTCTCGTTTTCATGATGCCGGTTCTCGGCTTTCTGATTGACAACACGACGAATCCACTGCAGTTGCTATCGACGAAAGTTGCGAGCGCGATTCTTTCGATATTCGGATACAACCCGCACATCCCTCCGGCTTATCAGACTTTGATTCACCTCGACAGCTACGAGTTGAATGTCGGCGGTCCTTGCAGCGGTTTCAAACTCATCTTGTCGCTTACTGCATTTACAACGTTCTTTATCATGATCTCTAACTTGGGGCTGTTCAAGAACTTGTTGCTGTTGCTCGTCATCAACCCTGTTCTTGCGCTGTTCATCAATGGGCTTCGAATCATGCTGATCGGTGTTGTCGGTCAAGGGGCTGTAAACAACCCAGATGCTTGGTGGGCACAGTTCCTCCATAAGTACGGGGAAGATGCTGGAATGGTCTTTCATGATTGGAGCGGCTACATAACGCTGATCGTGTGTTTCGTCATCCTGCACTTTATCGTGCAGGCTCTTGAAAGGAGAAAACCTGATGTTGCTCAGAATTAAAGTTGCCATCGTCTTGTTCGTCATCGGCGGTGTCATCGCCATGTTTGTTCCAAAGGTCGAGTACGTCTCCCGGACTGAGGAGTGGATGGAGGAACAGATACCAAAGGAATTGCCCGGATACCGATTTGTTCAGACCGTCAAGATGAACGATCAGACCTACAAGATCCTCCAACCGTTTGGAATAGTCGGACGGCAGTTTCAGGGGCCTGACGGAAGGTACTACGAGTTTCTCGTGATAGCAGGCAACTCACGGGTCTCGTTCCATGATCCACAGGTTTGTTTCAGCGCTCAAGGATGGATATTCAAAGACGTCTGGACGAGGGACGTCAATGTTCCAGTCGTGGGCGACAAAGTTCCCGCAACCATCTTGAATCTCGAGAGGTCTGGCGGAAAGGCCGTCGCGATGTACTTTTATCGCACGCCTTATACACTTCGCGGTTCGGGGTTCATGATGCCAGTCGATATGACTTTCGCCAAACTTTCTGGCCGGCCCAGCGTGGATGGACAGTTCTTCAGGTTCCTTCTGTCTCCGTCGAGCAACGACCTCGAGAAGGACATCGCGGCTTTGGAGCAGTTTGCCGATGCAATGCTGAAAGAAGTGTCGAAAGCTCCGGAGGGCGATTACTTCGTCGCCTCGAAGTAGCGAATGGCGTAAAATCCGACTTCTATGGTTTTGGTGCTCGCCACCGATGGGTCTGAAAACGCCCGATTCGCCGTCGACTACTTACTGAGATATCCGATTCTCAAGAGCAGCAAGGTCTACTGCTGCAGCGTTTACTCTCCTGTGTCTGCTGTCACTGCCACGGCGCATCCGTTCTTGGGCGGAATTCTTGGCGATCGAATCGCAGAGGCGATTGAATCCGCAAGAGAGCAGGCAATCGCTGCTTCTGGGGAAGCGGCGGCAAGGTTGAGTTCGGCAGGATTCGACGCAGAAGCAGTGACCCTTGAAGGCGATCCTGCTGGGCGCATCTCTGAATTTGCAGAAGAGAAGGAGGCCCAGTTGACGGTGTTTGGCGCAATTGGCGTGAGCGCTGTCGAAGAGTATTTGATGGGCAGCGTTGCGCGGGCTCTATTGCATCACTCCAAAAGCAGCATCCTTGTCGTGAAACGAAACAAGTTTTCACAGCACGAGGGGCTTCGCGCCATCTATGCGACCGACCTGTCTGAAGAGTCGGCTAAGACAAGGGATCTGGTTCCGATACTTGCGCCGGGCAAATTCGAATCACTCGACATTGTTACTGTGGCAACAGACCTCAAAGCTATTCAGTCGATCGAAGCAAAGAGAATTGTCAGCGACGAGAACTTGGATTTGGAGGACCCTGAGAAAGCAGTCATTCAGTGGTACGAAGTCCGGCTCAAACAAGTCGAAGAAGATATCGCAACCGCAGCAAAAGTCTTTCGCAGGGTCGTACTTGAAGGCGATCCGAGAAAAGTCCTCGTCGACTACGCACGTGAATCCTCTTCCGATCTGTTGATTTGCGGCGCGAGGAGCCATTCGATGCTAAGCAGGATCTTTATAGGTAGCGTGAGCGAGCACTTGGTTTATCGTGCGCACTGCAGCGTCTTGGTGATTCGCCCATGATTGCAGCGACTGCAGCAATCCTCCTTGCAATTCCATCGACACCGGCCATTCACACACTCTCGAACGGTGCAACGGTTTGCTTATATCCTGAACAGAATTCCAAGGGCTATGCGGCGCAGGTTCTTGTGAGAAGCGGTTCCGCCTATCAAAGCGCGGAAACTGACGGCGTTCACCATCTGATAGAACATTTGCTGTTTCTTCCGGGAAACGGCGAGATCCAGGCTACCGCAGAAGCGAACGGCTCTTGGATGAACGGCACGACGTTTCGGGAGGTTTCGAGATTCTATGTCGCTGGACCTGCAAGCAATTGGCGAGAGGGCCTCAATCAACTAGTCAAGCTTATCGTTTCCAAAGGAATTCCCGAAGATAAACTCTCGATTGAGAAGCGAGTTATTCTTGAAGAGATAGCCATTCAAGATTTAGATCCTGACAGCGCGATGGACCGTGAATTGTGGTCAAAAGCATTTGGCGAATCGCCATGGGCGTTGCGTACATCAGGTTCTTCAAGCGGTATCGAGCGGCTTTCATTTGAGAAAGTCAAAACTGCCCTAAACGACCACTACACAGGGGAGAACATTGTTCTTGTCGTCACCGGCTCATTCGATCCAGCAGTAGCACTGCAAATTGCAGAGCAACTCAACGACCTTCCACGAGGCAAGCGAATGTCTCTGCCAAGCTTTCCTGATATCGAATACGGCAGAACTGCAGCAACGTCACCTTACGACACAGAACGAGTGGGTTTCGGTTTTTTTGCACCGGGCATCGGCAGTAGCAATTACTCGGCGGTTCGAATCGCAATAGAATCCATTGCAGGAAGATATGGAACCTTAGCCGATTCGCAACTTGTTTCACGAGTGTTTTTCGGACCATCCGAGTCTGGATCACTTCTGACCGTTTCTATTTCAGGGAAGAAGCCCGCGATCGAGATCGAGAAGGAAGTCATGGAGATGCTTCGCGCTGCTCCGACGGCACTGACGCAAGAGAGGTTTCGCAATGCGAAGGCTGCGGTGCTTGCAAACGTTAGAGCCACGCAAAGGCTGCCGAGTGCGATTGGCTTTCAACTTGGGCTTGGAGTGCTATTTCGGGACCCACACTTCGGCACAAAGGAACTCGAAAGAGTCGATGCAGTCACGCAAGAAGAAGTCGTCGAAGCGCTGCGCTTGTTCTCACCGGAGAATGCTGTAGTCTTGATTTGGAGCAAAAGATGAGCGGAGTGCTTGCGGCGATCGCGGTTGCGCCACAGCTCATTACGTTCGGCAATGGCTTGCCCGTAATCGTTGACTATGATCCGGATTCACCGTTTGTGACGCTCGTTTCGCTTTCACGGTGCGACGACCAATCACCAGACAGGTTGCTCGCGCTGGAGATAGCTTGCAGAGCGATCATGCGTGAGACACAAACGTTCTCTACGCAAAGACTGCAGTATCTATCGTGGCTTGTCGGTGGCAGAGTCGAAGCAGAGTTGGCAGGCGATACCGTTCGCATCGAAATTACAACGGCCCCATCACACTTTTCATTAGCAGCGACGCTGCTGTCCGAGCTTACACAACGAGCGTCGTTCAGCCAAGAAGCGCTTGCTGAAGCATCGAAGGATCTTCAGAAAGATCTCGAACGACGCGAACTTATGCCTTGGTATCCATCCGTGCGTGAGTTTCGAGGCGATCTCGGCGTGGGACCAAGAGGGCCGATTAGTATGCGGACGGATGTGACGAGAGCACTTTGGCAACATGTGGTTCGTCCAGACCGAACTGCGATCGCCATCGTCGGCGGAGTCCCTCCCTCCGATGTCGAACGAAGACTTACCTCATCTTTCGGACTTTGGGAATTGGATCCTGCTCCTGGATTTCGAATTCCGCGCGGCCAGTTCGGACCGAACCCTGTAAGACGACATGCGACAGTGATGGCCTCTGTGGAAGGTCCACCGGTAACATCCGATCGATTTGCCGCCTGGCTTGTCTATTGCGGCGCCATTGGATGGGGCGCTGGCAGCAAGATGCATCGTATGATTCGAAACGAGTTGGGATGGGCCTATCAAACGGGAAGCAGTTTGTCTATTCGACACGACAAGAGTCATGCAATCTTTCATTTCACATTCGTAAGAGCGCCATCGTTTGGCGAACGAGAGGAAACACTTAAGGAAATGCTCGTCGCCGCCGAGCAAAGCATCAGTGAAACGGACGTCGACCGTGCGAAATCCTTGCTGATCGGTCAGTACTTGGTAGGTTCAGGAGGCCCCGAAGGTACTGTGCCGTTTGGGCAAGGTCACGTGGCGGTTTGGGACCGCGCCTTTTGGCTTGCGTGGTGGCAACTGCGCGGTGGCTTTGAAAGGGATTCGAGTTTCAAAGAAGAGCTCGCGAACGTCGCGCATGAAGATGTTAAGCGAGAAGCGAGGCTTGCCGCGGCAACCATCAAGTCCAAGGCCCACTGACGTAACTTCGCCTTTCGAGTGCACGTCTGAATGAGAGGTATGAGCCGAAGGGGCTTTACGGTCATCGAGTTGCTGGTTACGGTGGCGATCATCGCTGTAATCGCTGCGATTCTTTTTCCGGTCGCATCGGGGGCAAAGCGCAAGGGCAAGGACACGACTTGCCTAAGCAATATGCGCCAGATCGGCATGGCATTCAGCATGTATTTGGCGAGCTATGACGACCGCATGCCGGACAGGTTGTCGCGCATGCATCCGAGCCACATTACGGATCCACGAATTCTGATTTGCCCACACGATCCAAATCGCGGACAATATCCAGACTCGATGCGCTTGGAAGGCAGCGCACACTTACCGACCGGCGTGAGCTATACCTGGGTTCCGAACTGGGATGTCGCGATTGAATTAGGATGGTGGAAACCGTGGCCCAATACAGGCTCAGGCAAGTGGCTTGATCAAACCCCAATCAGCGAATGCCATTGGCAATGGGCGACGAAATACGGGCAGTTCGAGGGCGATCAAACGCAGGCCGCAAGGTTTTCGGCGCATTTGTTGCTTTTCAACGGCAGCGTCGTGAAATGGCCAGGCAGGGTTCGAGTCGAACTGTTCTCGCCTGACCCGTAGCGCGTTATAATCGCCGAGTGTTCAGGCGAAAGCCAAAAGTTCAGCTCGAACCGGAGTGGCTCATCGTTGGGCTCGGCAACCCGGGCGGCGAATACGGCGGCACGCGCCATAACGTCGGCTTCGAAGTGATCAAGGAACTTGCGTCGCGACACAAAATCAAGTGCGACCAGCGAAGATTCAGAGCGCACTACGGCATCGGCAACATCGATAACACCCCTGTCGCCCTTGTGAGGCCGATGACCTATATGAATCTGAGTGGAGAAGCCGTTCAGACGCTCTTGCGACACTTTGGAATAAAATCCGAAAGGCTTGTTGTCATTTACGACGACATGGATTTACAACTCGGCCGCGTTCGAGTTAAGCCAAAAGGCGGCGCAGGAAGCCACAACGGTATGAAGAGCATCTTGAATTCGGTTGGCACAAACGAGTTCGTTCGCATTAGAATCGGAATAGGTGGTCCAGGCTCGACGGGTGTCGATCACGTACTTTCGAGATTTCATCCTGATGAAATTCCGTTGATTCGCGACGCAATAGAACGAGCTGCCGAAGCCAGTGAGCTAATCATCGCGGAGGGCGTCGACATCGCAATGAATCGTATCAATCCTACTGCGGAAGACAGTTAGTGAACGGGGCAGCACTTTCAGAGAATGCAGCCGCACTCGGGGTTCAATTGACGCGTGTCCAATTGGAAGCATTTGCACTATTCGAGAAGTTCCTCTATGAAGCGAATGCGACGATGAATCTCACACGAGTTCCACAGGATGAATGCTGGTCGCGTCACTTTCTCGATTCCCTTGCGATATCGCCAATGATCCCCAAAGGAAGCAACGTCCTCGACATAGGATCCGGACCTGGATTTCCAGGAGCATGTCTTGCGATAGCGCGGTCGGATCTCAGAGTTACCTGCATAGATTCATCAAACAAAGCGGTTTCCTTTATGGCTCGCGTGTTCGGTCCGAATAGCACTCTGCCAGTCTTGTATCAAGTCATCAACGCTCGCGCAGAGACAGCAGCACACGATTCGAAACTTCGTGAATCGTTCGACGTTGTTACAGGAAGGGCGATTGCTCCATTTCCAGTCCAAGCTGAGATTAGTGCAGCATTTGTCAAAGTTGGTGGCATCTTTGTTCCAATGCGAACTCCGAAAGAGAGAGATGAGATCGCGAAGTTTCCGGCGATGAGGCTTGGGCTGCATCTTTCAGAGTTCAAGTCTGTTCGAGTTGCTGCACTAGGCGCAGACAGACTGTTTCCGAACTTCGCCAAGAAAGGAAAAACCCCAGGGGAATACCCCCGGGGTTGGTCAAAGATCAAAGCGAGTCCTTTGAGTTAGGACTTCTTGAACTGCATTTTCATGTCACCGCCGCCTTCGGATTCAAGCATCGTTTTATCCGCTGACCAAACGATCACGATATCTTCCATGTTTGCTTCAGTGTCCGGCTTTCCATTCTTGAGAACTTCGGTCTGCTTGATCACGATCTTGTCGCCTTCGACGGTGTATGTTCCCTTAGCAGAAAACTTGTCGCCCATGAAGTCGGCAGACAGCGTCGCATTGCCGTCTGCGGTGAGCGTGAAGCTCATGACGGGCATTTCAGCATCTTTCGGGAGCACTCCTTGAGTCTTCTGTTCTTCGAACATTTTCTTGGCCTCGTCGGAGTGCACCAAGGTCCAAGTACCGACGTGGTTGCCGCCTCCGGCCACCGGGGCATCAGGCTTCTTGGCTTCGCCGTTGTCCGCGGGCTTGCTGGTCCCTGGCGTGTCTGTGCCGGCGTCCGCTTCGTCGGTCTTGTTGCAGCCAACGACAAAGGCACAGGCAATTGCGAGCGCAAAGATAAGCGCGTACTTTTTCATTGTGGGGATACCTCCTGAGGGCGCCTAAACTCTTGGGGCGCCGGACACCAATTCTACCCTGCCGGAGTGGGGCAGAATGGCTCCGAAATGGCTCTTCGGATTCCTGTTGCCCACGATTTCACCTGCTCTTGGTGCTGGGTGGGGATGTTCCAGGCGAGAAGGATGCGGGAGCGCTATGGCGCTCAAATTGACTGGCTGGCGTTCGAAATGCACCCTGAGCTGCCGCAGCCCAAGAAGCCCGAAATGCGCCCGCCGCTGGTGCCGCCGGTGCCGTCTAGGGCAGGGCTTGCATTCGCCGCCGAGGGCTTGGACTATGTGAGGCCGGCGGTGGGCTTGGTTTCATGCAATCCGGCATTTCAAGCCGTTGAGTACGCGAAACAGTTTGGAGCGGTCGATGGGCTGGTCGAACGGATCTACTTCGCCTATTGGCAACAAGGCCAGGATATTTCGCAGACCGAAACGCTGCGGAGGTTGGCGGCCGGGCTTATCGACGATCTCGATGGGCTGGAGGCTGCAATTGTTGAAAAGCGGTTTGCGGACAAGATCGTTCCTTTTGACAAGCCTGCACACCAAGCAGGCGTATGGCACTTGCCCACCTTCTGGATTGGCAATGAAAGGTATTCGGAACAGCCGTGGCGAGTATTGGAGCGCGCGATAACGAGTCACACAGGAGTCGACTTCGAGGCTGCTGAAGTGTATCGGTCACTCGACTTTCCAATCGCAGGTGCGCCAAAGGATAGACCCTATGTTTTTGTCAACATGGTAACGACGATTGACGGCAAGATTATCACCGGAGAACGCGGACAAGATGTTCAAGACTTGGGAAGCAAAGTCGATCACGCGACGATGCGAACGATCGAAATGGCTGCAGACGCCGTTATCATCGGAGCAGGCTCTCAGCGCAGCTCAGCGAAGATTACTTATCCGTCGCACTTGCTGCGGTTTGTCGTGACGAAATCGGGAAACTTGCTTTATGACAGCCGATTTTTCAACGACGATAGAGAGAAGGCGATCGTGGTTTGTTCCGAAAAGGCAGTTGTCCAAGACGGAATTCGCACTCTGCGCGTCGGTGAATCTGAAGTCGATCTGCGGAGTGCATTTAGTGCGATTCGCGAAGAGTTCGGTGTACAGCGATTGCTGGTGGAAGGGGGAAGCGAACTGAATGCGCAAGTTCTTGCATTAGAATTAGTCGATGAACTGTTCCTAACTGTCGCACCCAAAATCAAACTTGGCAAAGACACTCCCACCTATGCGGACGGTGAACCGCTGTCGCGGGAAAACATACAAGTCTACCAATTGATTCAATCCAAATCTGTTGGTGACGAAGTGTTCATGCGGTATCGAAGAAAAGTTCGTTGAGATGAGTCACTGGGCTCAACACTTTTTATTGCAAATCGATCTTACGGTGCTGGAGTTGGAATAGCGCGCCCTATACGCGTTGTTTCCTGTAAAGTCCACCTTGGAAACTGAAGCCTTCGACTTCCTTTGAGTATCGTCCATTGGCATCGCGCTTCAATATCACTTTGAAATCCGGTGCCGCATCCGGCTTATAGTACGGACAATCTGGGCCAATTCTCAATACTCCCCTGTGCAGTTCCGGTTTAAGCAGCCAAGAGACTCCTGCTGCGTTTGTCCATCGCACATGTCCTGAACCCTCCGGTTCGAATTTGATCGTTCCGCGATGCCAATTGTTGGTTTCGGGTTCATGGCGATATTCGCCAATCAGCTGTTCGATTGTGATCGTCTCTAGAAGGTCTGGACTTGGCGGGGCATAAAGCAAGCGAGACGCGAGCGAAGGGCTTGAGTCCAAGAATCGCTTCTTTAGTGACTCTGCGTAGTAGTCTGGTTCCAACCGGCCCTCGAAATCGCCCGGCCAAGTCGATCGGTCAAACCAGTCGTGACCCCGAACTTCGAGTTTATGTTCAGGATAGATCCGATATAGATGATGGAAGAACTCGTGTTGCAGCCATTGCGGTAAGTAGGCGCGCCGCTCGATGTCAGTGTATGGACCATTCCCGATGTGCGGAGGCTTTCGCGTGAGCCATCGGTCGTCGATGATGAAGCATGGCGACAGACCATCCGGACCGACTCCCATACCACCTGTAATGAATTCTGTTGTGGCAAATTCAGGATGCTGGTCTGGCACCGCTGACGGGTAAAGAATCCACCACCAATCGGTGATCGACAGGTCTCTATCCGGTATTTGCTTCCACATCATGGACCAAGCTCTGTCGTCAAGCCCAGCAAGCCGAAGGCCACGATGGCTGACTCGAATAGGGAGTTCGAGATCGGGAAGCTCGACGAAATTGAGTCTCAGCTTCAGCTCGCCCTGCGTTGCGGCTTCAACGTACTCTTCAAACAGCCAAAGCGATTGGCGAATGATTGCGTAATTGTCTTTTCGGAGCGCGGGCTCGATAACTCCTTCAATTTCCTGTCCTCGCCCTGCTTCGAGTTCGGCAACTGTCGTTGGTTGAACGCCTCTTGTCTTGCCGATAAGAACAATGCTAAGCGTGGCAGCAGATGCCTCGACCGAACGCGGCTCTCTCAATCGATATTCGATGCACACGTCCAGCATTCTCAAAGCGTAATAGCAAGGCGGCAGGCCGATGTTGATTCCGGTTCTTCGACTGATCGCCCGTGCATCTTGATACTCTTTTGACCAGATCTCAGTACCAGGTGGATACTTGTTCCAGAATGCGTTCAGCGTTTTGGACGCTTGTGCAAACTCCCTGCGGCGATATGCGTCTTCTACCGCGAGAAAGGTTTCGAGCGATTCGCGATACACGGGTGAAAACTGAACATTCGGGTATCGGGCGAAGAACTCTGCTGCCGATTGACTTTGATTTGGCAGTACGAGAAGTGCGGTGGCGACCAGAGTGGTGAACATGATTACTTGACTAATGCTTAGGCACGGATGGCATTGCCATCAATGTTTTCTCGATCTTCTCGCCGTTGTTCTTTAGCCACGTGTTCATCGCATCGCCGACATTGCTTCCATAGATTCGATACGAGTAGACCATTGACACACCGACTCCTTTGTCGATGAGGAACCTTGCAAATGCCGCTTCCATAAACTCCGGTCTTGGAAAGACGACGGCGATAAAGTGCTCGGCCGGTTTAGTTTCCGTTCTCGGAACGGACGCAGTCCGAATCACGATCGCATTGTTCGCTTGGTAAGTGTCGAGAACTGAGTTTGCAGCTTTAGCGAGAGCCTCGCCATCCTTTACGTTCGGATAGTCATTGATTGTGAACATGCTCGTCCACTTCTTCAAGTCTGTCTGGCCTTTTGGCGTGAACTCGTGAAGATTGTCTTTGGTGAACCGATGGAAGTACTCGACCTTGTCGAAGGTGAACGCCGGCTTTTCGCCTCCGCTCTGAGGAAGCGGCGCTGCCAAGGCAATCAGTGGGAGGAAGACTAAACAATGAAGTGAGGTAAGCATCTGTTCGCAGATTGTACACAACCGTCGCGAGGCTTGATGGTCAATACGCAAAAAGTGACTTGATGCTCCGAAAGCTTCGAATGGATCAAAAATGGCTGGTACCCCGGACGGGATTCGAACCCGCGACCTTCGCCGTGAAAGGGCGATGTCCTAACCGCTAGACGACCGGGGCAAAGACGACCCCATTTTGGGGCATCGGACGCTTGGAATTCAACCTTAGCTACTCGCCGTCGCCCGAACTGTTGGCTCCGTCAGAGCTGTCTTTCGTTGGCTCGGTGGCTGGTTCGGTTGGCTTAGCAGCCGGCTCCTTGGGCTTCTCAGCGGCCGGCTTGGGGGCTGTCGAAGTTCCCCCGTCGACTTTCTTCAGCGTTGACTTTACTCGTCGGATCGCTGCTAAGCGGGTCTGATAGTAGCCGCCATTGGTGTCTCCGACGACGACCCTCCCTGCGCTGCTGCTGGAGTGGATGAACTTGCCGCCGCCGATATAGATTCCAACGTGGTTGATTCTGGAGCTTCCGCGCGTGTGGAAAAACAGGAGGTCACCTGGGCTGACATTTTCACGCGAAACGGCGACTCCTGCGCTTGCCATGTCGCGTGACGTTCTCGGCAGCGTCACTCCCTCGAACGTTCGGTACAGGTAGTGGACGAGGCCGGAGCAATCCACACCTCGGGTCGTGCTGCTTGCGAAGACGTACGGTGTGCCGAGCATCTTTTTGGCCTCGGCAACGACTCTGAGATCGTTCGGATTGATAGCCAGCTTCGGTGCGCTCTTCGAGGCGACGTAGGCACTGGACGCTGTTCTCGAGCCGGATCCCGTTCGTGTGAATGGGTTCAGCAGGTCGCCACGGACGAAGCCTACGGTGCCGTGCTCGAACCTGACCCGGTACCAAGCACCCTGTCGGTCGAGGATGGTCGCCACGGTGCCACGATCGACTTGAGTCACTTTCTGCCCAGTCGTACTCGCCGACTTCCTGACGGCCACGTTGTTTGCGTTTACTTTGACAAGGGCCGTGGAGATGTAGTTGATCTTCTCGCCAGCCGTTGAATGGGTCGGCTTTCCGTCGCTCGGAGCCGACGCGAGCAAGTCATTTCGAATGAACCCAACCGTGCCGCCGGGAAATCTGACCTTTGTCCAGCCGTTCTCGCGGCTCATGACCGTCGCAACCGTGTCCCTGGCGACTTTGGCCACTTGTCGCGAGGAGGTGCTCGCGGATGCCCGGACGATCACATTGTCCGCTTTCGTGACAACTTTCTCTGGTCCGCTGTTAGCTGCGACTGTAGAGAGGTTGGAGGTCAACAGGTCTCTTCGAACCCAGCCGACAGTCCCGCCTGCAAATTGGAGTCTCGCCCATTCGCCATCGGTACCCAGAACCGTAGCAACCGTTCCCTTTCGCACCGTCGTCATAACCCCGGAGTTCGTTCCTGGGCCTCTGCGCACGTTCACGACTTCGGACTTGATGGCTACTCGACTGGGCGCAGCGTTGGAGGCTTGGGTGGAAAGGTTGGATGTCAAGAGGTCCCGTCGGACGTACCCTTCCTTCCCATCGGAAAATCTCAGTCTCGCCCACTCGCCCTCGCGCCTGACCACAGTAGCGATCGTGCCCTGCGTCGCCGTTCGAACGACCGAGCTTGTCGCGGAGGCTGCAGATCGGACATTCACGGTTGAGCCCTTGATGGCGACGCGGCTGGTCGAGTTTGACGCTTGGGTGGCGGTGGAGTTGGCCGTCGTCAAAAGGTCTCGGCGGACGTAACCGGTCTTTCCGTCGGAAAATTTGAGCTTGGCCCACTCCCCTTCACGGCTAACAACGGTAGCGACTGCACCCTTGGACACGGTCGAAACCACCCGTGACGAGGTACTCGGACCGCTACGGACATTGACCGTATCGGCCTTGACCTGGACCTTAGATGATTGAGCAGATGCTTCGGATATGAGTCCCCCACAGACGAGGGCGATGGCAATGGCAGTGGCAAATAGCTTTTTCAGCACATTCTCCTCCCACGCCGAAAACCGACGCGAGCCTCAGCGAAGTTCAGGGTACCCGAAAAGGGGGTACGGGTTCAATTACGCCCCGCCATCCTCCGGCAGCGGCGCACACTTGGGTCTATACGCTGAATCATCGGCTAAGATTCCCAATTCCTGCAGTTTCGCCATGCTCAGCATCCTAATTGTCAACTGGAACACGAGAGAGCATTTGCGAAGGTGCCTCGAGTCGATCCATCGCTATCCGCCCAGGATCGAGTGGGAGGTGGTCGTCGTCGATAACGCCAGCTCGGACGGATCAGCCGAGATGGTCGCCAAGGACTTCCCAGAGGTGAGGTTGGTGGCGTCTGATCGAAACCTCGGCTACGCAGCAGGCAACAACCTCGCCTTCAACATGGCGAGAGGAAGCTACCTTCTGACCCTGAATCCCGACACAGAGTTTTTCGACGACTCGCTTTCTAAGGCGGTCGGAACAATGATTGCGAAGCAAGCTGTTGGGGCTTTGACTGGAAGATTCCTGAATCCCGACGGGTCCCATCAACCGAACATCCGTGGATTTCCCAGGCCGATGTCTATTCTTTGGGAGATTTCGGGGATCGCGAAGCGATTTCCAAACAGCAAGTTTTTTGGGGCATACCGGATGAAGTACTTCGACTATAGCCGCCCTGGGATTGCCGAACAGCCGATGGGCACCTTTATTCTCTACCGAAAGGAAGCCTTGAATGAGGTCGGCGCATTTGACGAGCGATTTCCCATCTTCTTCAATGAAGTCGATCTGCTCTATCGAATGCACTTAGCAGGTTGGCTCATTTGGTACACGCCTGAAGTGCAACTGGTTCACTATGGTGGCGAGAGCACCAAGCAAGTCAAGAAGTCGATGATTTGGGAGTCGCATCGCAGCCTGATTCGTTACTTCCTAAAGTGGCACGTAAGGCCATGGAATTTCGTGTTTTTCTTGCCGTTGATTGCTGTCATTTACATTGGTGCGCTGGTGCGTGCCAGAGGATGGGATGCAGGCTTTAAGGGTTAGCGTCACGGTCTGCAGTTGGAACACTTGCGACGAACTTCGCGCGTGCCTCCAAAGTCTCGATGCCGTTCGAGGAGAGGTGGAGTTCGAAGTGATCGTCTGGGACAATGCAAGCGAAGACGGCAGCGCAGACATGGTCGAATCGGAGTTTGCTTGGGTCCGACTGCTTAGGTCGCAATCGAACTTGGGGTTCGGTGGAGGGCACAATGCTGCCATGAGCCACGCTGTCGGCGAGATTCTCATGCCGCTCAACAGCGACGCTAAAGTCCATCCTGGCGCGTTGTCGAAACTGAGCGAATTCATGAGTGCCTATGCAGACGTCGGAATCGTCGGACCCAAGCTTCTCAATCCTGATGGCACACTGCAGTACTCATGTCGAAAGTTTCCAACTCCGCTCGCAGCCGTATTTCGCAACACGCCATTAGGAAGATTGTTTCCGAACAATCGATTTAGCAGGGAATACCTTATGCAAGACTGGCCACACGATCAAGCCAGAGACGTCGATTGGGTGAGCGGCGCGGCGTTTTGCATGTCGCGCGAGTGCTACGAAAAGACACAAGGATTCGATGAGCAGTTTTTCATGTATATGGAAGATGTCGACTTATGTTATCGCGCCCATGAGCTTGGTTTTCGGGTCGTCTACTATCCCGAAGCAGTTGTTACTCATGCGATAGGTAGAAGCACTGATCTTGTAGCCAATAAGATGATCGTTCAGTTTCACAAAAGCATGATGCTTTTCTACAAGAAACACTATTTGCCAAAAACACCAGTCATTTTTAGGCCCTTCATTCTCGCATCAGCTCATGTATTTTTGTGGCTCAGAAAGACTGTCCTTACAACCAAAAATCGCATTGACGATTGGAAACGAAGGACGGGCAGATTGTGAGTACCGATCGATTGGCTTCCGTGCTGCTTGCAGCTTCCCTGTTTATTGCGCCGATTCTGGGTGGGCGACTGCCTCTCGATCCATCATTGGACTCCGGTGCGCTGCCTGCGATGATGGAGCAGCTTATCGTAGCCATTCCGGTTTTGCTTGCTGCGATTCTGGTTGCAATGCGAGGCAACGTTTCGATGCTACCTGCGCCGAAAGTACTGATTCCGCTTGTCTGGTTCTGGCTTTTCATTTTCGTTTCTGCCATTGCGAGCGAATTCAGGCATGATGCGATGCTGGAGCTTTGCCGTTGGACTGTTTATTTGATTGCTTGTGGAGTTTGCGTAGCAGTCCTTGGAAGAACGACAGGCCCCAGGCTCGCGCTCACCGTTTGGTTCGCGGGTTGTGTTGTCATGGCTTGCGTTGGCGTGTGGGAGTACGTTCAGAACGTCGCCACGACGCCCAACTGGAGAGTGTTCGCTGGATGGCAGAACCCTAATGCTGCCGCTGGGATGCTGTCCATCGCACTTCCGGTAGGCGTCGGGTTGGGGATCACATCGATGGACAGACGGGGCGTCGGATTGCCAATTTCGATCGGATGCGGAATCGTAGTCGTCGCACTTTGGCTAACAGCGAGCAAAGGGGGACTTGCGTCTGCAGGGGTTGGCATGCTGGTTTTTGCCCTTGCGAACGTGCTTCAAAGGAAGTCTCGAATCCTGCTTGCAGGCTGGCCTTCCATTCTGCTATGCGCAGTTTCAGCGATTGCAATCCTGTTCTTGGTAAAGGCACCTGCACAGCCGAGCGAACAGACCGATTCGAGCCGCGTGTTCGCTGCAGGAGCCGAGTCGGAGCAGTCGGTAGGTTTTAGAAAGAGACTGTGGCAAGACACGGTCACGGTCATTTCGAACAATCCGCTGTTGGGTGTCGGAATCGGCGCATTCGGCGTTTCTTTTCCTCGATATGCAACGACGCAGGGTTCGGCATTGGCACACAACTCCTACTTGCAACTTACTGCCGAAGTTGGCGTTGCAGGTTTCATTGCACTTTTCGCGTTTATCGTTTTTTGGCTCGCAGCGACGTTCAAGTACAACGCAGGAATCCCACCTCCCGAGAATCTGTTGCGCAACGCGATTCTTGGAAGCGTGTTTGCAGCAGGCGCAAACGCGGTTGTGGAGTCTTCGTTCAGTTACTTTGGATTTGCCTTGTCCGTATTTGCGCTGTTCGGGATCGCTTTGCTGCTCGCACCAGATGGTGCGCGGCCAGAGAGACTGACTACAGCCACAAGGACCGCGCCGACACTGTTGCTGTCTGGGTTCGTTCTGGCGTACTTGCCAATTTCAGCCATAAGTGATTCGAAAGTTGCTCAAGCGTCCGCGCTGGTGCGAAGCGGAGAACCCGAGCGTGCATTTGAACTGTTAAAGTCCGCAAGCTCTCACCCTCTCGATGCAACGCCAAAGATCTCGCTTGCGCGACTCCTACTCGCGAGAGCGAATGCATTCGAGCAATCGGGTCGGATGCAAGAGGCGAAAGCAGATCGCGAAGAAGCCAGGACTGTTATGGAGTCGGCAGTTCGCCTCCGGGCGACCGCAACTACGCTCTCGCTATACGCTGACACGCTCTTCGCAAACAAGATGCTGCAGCAAGCTCGGTCAGAGTACGGCCGTGCTGCGCTGCTCGCCCCTGCAAATCCACTTTACAAGCGAAAGCTTCTTTCATTCTACATTGCCATCGATGATGACGGAAGCGCAAGTCAAGTTGCTGAGCAACTTGTTGCAATGGAGCAGAGCGACTTTTTCTCGTTGCGCGCCTTGCCTTGGCTCGTGAACCTCGATACGTTAGAGGCGAGAATGTATCTTGCCGACAGGGCACGTGAGGAGTCTGAAGTTGCTAGAGAGATCGAGATGCTCGAAGGTGCTGTTCAATTGTTGGCTGAGTATCGCAGGAAGACATATGCAGAACTGAAGCGAATGACGGGCGGCAATATGGAGTATGCGGATGTCGAACTCGGTGGACAGTCGCTAAACATTGCTCAAGCTCGATTCGAAGAGCTTCGTTCGATCGCGACGCGACTCAAGAGCCTCTACGAGAGCCAAGAGCGTGAAGATGACGCGAAGAAAGTCGATGATCTAATTGCAGAACTCGTTGCGATCTGAGAATTACTGCGCACTTTTCAAATATCGCGAAACGACAGACCGTGCGACCGGTGCAGCTTCTTCTCCGCCTCGGCCTGCTGCTTCAAGAACCACAGCAATCGCGATTCGAGGCTTTTCAACCGGCGCGAACCCAATGAACCAAGCGTGGGCCCGCTGAGTTTGGCGAGTGTCTGCGCTTCCCGTCTTTCCTGCGAACGAGATGCCTTCAATCCTTGCGCTCGCCCCGGTACCCGTTGCAACTACTCGCTGCATCGAACCCACAATTCGGTCCCACCAAAGCGGATCGACTTGTACGGTGTATTGCATTTCCGGCTTGACGTACTTGGGCTTTTCGTTCTCCCCGAACTTCGAAAAATTCTGAACGATGTGCGGCTTGAAACTGTAGCCACGATTTGCAATGATCGCTGCAAAGTTCGCCATTTGAAGAGGCGTCGCTTCTAAGTAGCCTTGCCCGATTCCTAAGTTGACCGTATCGCCAAGATACCACCGAATGTTTCTATCTTTTAGATATTGCTCTGTTGGGACAAGTCCTCTTCGCTCAGAAACTAGGTCGATTCCAGTCCTCTTGCCAAGTCCAAACTCCATGGCTACTTCGGCGATCTGCTGATAGGTCAAACGCTTCGCGACTTCCGCGAAGAAAACATTGCACGACTTCTCCATCGCAGTCTCGTAGTTGATTCGGCCGTGCGTTCCCAGGCACCGAAAAGTTCGATCAAAAATACGTGCTGATCCTTCGCAAACATGAGTTGTGCCTGGACTTACAATTCCTGCGCGAACTGCAGCGATGAGAACTGCGATTTTGAAAGTCGATCCTGGAGCATAAGCTGCCGCCACAGCACGATTGAGGAATGGCTTCGCCGGGTTGTTGAGGAGTGAATTCATTTGAGCCGAAGTGATTCGGCCTGCAAACAGATTTGGATCGTAATCGGGGCTGCTAACCATGCATAGTATTTGACCAGTCGAAGGATCGATGGCGACCACCGAACCTCGTCGTCCGCCCAATGCACTCCTCGCTGCGACCTGCAAATCGAGATCAAGGCCGAGAACCAGTTTGTCGCCTGGAATTGGCGGCGCCGTCTCAACTTCCGAAAGCTGTCGCCCTCTGCGATCGACTTGGACTTTAACTGTGCCGGCAGTTCCGATCAATTCGATATCAAAGCTGCGTTCGATTCCGACTTTTCCGATGAAGTTCGGCAGGTCTTCGATTTCGGCTTCTTTGAGGCGCTTTTGATCTGCCTCATCCAAACCGCCGACATATCCAACTGCATGCGCTCCCGCTTCCTTAAAAGGATAGTATCGCACTGTTGTTTGGCGCACGGAAACGCCCGGCAAAAACGCCTTTTGCTCTTCAATGGCAATCGCTTCGGATGGAGTCACATCCGATTTAATGACAAATGGCAAGCTGCCGCGATAACGGTTGTTGGCGACGGCTGTCTTAATGTCCTCCGTGTCAATCTGTATGATGTTTGCCAACCTTTGAATCGCTTCATCTTTGTCTTTTAGATCGACGGGTCGCACCATCACGACGAGCGTAGGCTTGACTCCTGCGAGCAATCGACCCTGGCGATCGAGAATCTGGCCTCGAGGAGCAATGACCGGAGCAGTCAACACAGTTCTGCGTTCTGCGACCAGGCTAAGTTCCTCACCTCGAACGACTTGCAAGAACCAGAGCCTGACAAGAAGAGTGACAAGGCCAACGGCAACGATGCCGGGCATCAAAACTAGTGCCGGATCGATTCTGCGTCGCGGCCTGTGCGCGTTAACAGCCATAGCACCTCCGGCGCATGGATTCTGCAAAAGTTTCTCGGTGCATCCGTTCGGCGAAAGCTCTCAATTCGACGAACGGGGCAATACTGTGTCGCTCTCGCGTTCGAATCAATGCAAATCTCAAATTCGACCAGGTCGTTGCTTACTGGAGGATTGCGACTTGGCGGCGGCGGATCGATCGGATCTCCTGGGTCCACCGGCTTCGGTTCGTGTTCGATGGGGGCATGAACTCCACAAGTGGGCAAGTCTCTCGCCTCGGTAGCTTGCATCACTCGTGTCTCCGTGCGCGGACAATGTCCCGGAACCGCACGAGAGCCCGTCTCCAAGCAAACCAGTACCGTCATTTCCGTTGCCCCGCCACCACCATAACTGTTTGGCCTTCTTCCGCTCGGCTTTTCACCGATAAGTTCTTGAATCGGCTTGATTGTGCGCGCCCACATGAAAGTGGGCGCATCTCCGCCGAAGACACCACTCATGCTTCCATACTTCCATGGCGGATTCCGATTCGGATCGTAGGTTGCGTTCGAAACCCATGCGACGGCAACGAGCCTGTCGGTGAATCCGCAAAACCATGCGTCGAGGTAGTCGTCATTCGTGCCTGTCTTTCCGGCCGCGTTGGCTACTCCACTTGCTTTTGTTGCTGTTCCTTCGAGTACGACTCGGCGCATCATGTCTCTTAGCGGGAGCGCGGTACTTTCGCTCAGCACATTGGCGACAATTCGCGGAGTGAACTCTTTGACGATCGAGCCGCTCGGCGACACAATTCGCTTGATGCCGTACATTTTTACGCGGTTACCGCCCGTCATGAATACACTGTACGCTTCTGCCATTTCAAGTGGATTTACTGCGCTCGAACCTAATCCAAGCGGCAAAACAGGATCCAATTTCGACCGAATTCCAAACACTTCGCGTGCGTAGCGCGCGACATTCGAAGCGCCGACGATTTTCGTCGTATGGACTGCGGGCACATTGATCGATCGAACAAGCGCTGTTTGAACAGAGACTAATCCACCGCCTCCACCACCTTTTGGAATCCACGACTTTCGAGTGCTTGGGTCAGTCCAAACGAATCGTTCGTTCGAAATCATGCTGGTGGGCTTGATGTATCCCATCTCCATTGCGGCAGCATAGACAAATGGCTTGAACGCAGACCCAGGCTGCCTTCTTCCTTGTGTAATGTTGTTGTACTGCGACCTCTTGAAGTCTGCTCCACCGACCATCGCCATAACTTGGCCATTAATGTCCGCAACGACAATCGCTCCTTCCGTTACCTTTTGTCGCTTGTACTGATTCAAGGTTTCCTGCAACGCTTTTTCTGCTGCACGTTGCGCGTCAATGTTCAGAGTCGTGTAGATTTTGAATCCGCCCCTTGCGAAGTCTTCGTTCGGAAACTCCTCTCGAAGTTGTGAAACAATCCAAGTTGAAAAGTACGGTGCTTGCGATATGCCGGTTGTTTGAATCGGCTTCGGTTGCAGCTTCACTTCTTCTTTGAGCGCCTCGCGATACTGCTCTTCGCTGATTAGGTTCTCCTCTCGCATGACGCTCAGCACATAATCTCGATTCTTGATGGCGACATCAAGATTGACATATGGGTTTTGTGTCGAGGGTCTTCTCGGAAGGCGCGCCAGGAGAGCTGCTTCACTAATCGTCAGGTTGTGCAGGTCTTTCCCGAAGTAAGTTTCTGCCGCAGCTTTGACTCCGTATGATCCAGCACCATAGAACACCTGGTTGAGGTACATCGTCAAGACTTGCTCTTTTGTGTACTCCTGTTCGATTAGAACGGCAAGGCAAGCGTCTTCAATCTTTCGTCTGAACGTTCTCTCGCCGCTTGTAAGTAGTCGCTTTGCAAGCTGCTGAGTGATTGTTGATCCGCCCTGAACCGTATCACCTGCGCGATAGTTCGACCAGAAAGCACGGATGATGGCGGTGTGGTCGACGCCTCTGTGCGTCCAGAACCGCTTGTCTTCTGCTGCGACTGTGGCGTCAATGACGAGTTGGGGCAGCTCCGGCCAAGAAACGGGATCGCGCCGCTCCTGTGCCATCCGCGCTATTTCGACGCCATCGGATGAATAGATGATCGTTGGATCTCGGTGAAGCTCGGCTCCAAACTGCTGCAGCTTCGCCACGCGGGGCTCCAATGCTCGCATGATGCTCATGGCATAGAGCGACCCGCCAATAAACGTGAGGCACAACGCAAAAGCTAACCAGCAGAGGCCGATCTTCGTCCAACGCCACCACCGGGGACTCGGTTTTTTCAGCTTGGACTCCCGACGTCCGCGAGAGCGAAACATACGCGTCATTATGGACTTAATACGCGCTAATCGGAGGCACGCAACGATTTGAGGACGGCGTCGACTGCCCGCGCATCGAGGTCAGCCAATACGGCGACCCAAACGTCTCCGACCCTGCCCGACATCAGCGTCTTTCCCTGGCTTGCCTCACGAGGGGGTAGCACAAACTCCCTGCGCCCTGGAGCTTGGAACAGAGTCATGTGCCGCCTACCATCGCTAAAGTGGATCACAAGCACTCTCTGCTCTCCAGCCTGACGAACATTCCGAGACGTCTCCTTAAATCCATCCGGAAGCCAAGTGGGCAAGACCACTTTCCAAGGCACTTGCGGCCCGTCGACTTCGTCGACGATCCGTGCGCCCCTTCTAACGATATCGAACGCCCCCTGAGGAAATGTGGGATCAAAGTTGATCCGCGTAAACTCGAAGTAGCCTCTGCGCTCGCCGCCTCGGCCGTATTGCACGGCAGCCAGAATGACCCCCTTCTCCCGATCGATCCAAAACTTCTGCGCAACATTACCCTGGGGATCGCTAACGGACAGGCCAATCGTTTTTCGTCCGGCAACGTCAGCCGACTCAAACTCGAACACCCGAACGTGTCCCTGGGAATACGCGCCCCGAATACGCTCGAGGACGAAGTCGGGGCCACCCATGTCTCCCCTTCTTCGCCGTATTTCATTGCGGCCCGGATCGAATTCAAGGCGCTCGCCTTCTCGTTCGACAATGATGAATCCCTTCCTGGGCGAGTTTTCGGGATACTCGATTCGGGTTCTGTGACCCTCGCGCCAAACGAACTCGACGAGCTGTACGGGCCGGCCCTCGACGACCAGTTCCATCGTTCTTTGGCCGCTGAATCGCTGCTTCGGAGCCGATTCGATGACCCACCTGAGGATTCGCAGAGGACCATCTTGGGGGCGCTGGCCTTGCTCAACGGGTGGCGGCCCGGGCCGCTGGCTGAATGCAACGGCTACCAGGGTGAGGAGTCCAAGGGTGCTTAGGAGCCGCTTCACAATCGCTCGATCACGCTCCCTCCATAGAGCAGTTCGTCCACATCGCTCCTGGACTGGTGTCCTGTCCGATTCAAAAATCCATCCAGATCCGTGCCCGCATCGGGAAGGATCACGGCAGCAGACGCCTCCTCATGCCACTCGTATAGGAAGCTCGTTATGCTCGTGCTATTGGCTCCAGGAAGGTTTTCGCTGCCACCGTAACCGAGAACGAACCAAGCCGTTAGTGCGGCGGCCAGTACCACAGGTGGCGCGACTTTGATGAATTGCCTCGACCTACGAGGCTTGACGGCCGACTTAGCAATTCGCTCGTTGACTGAGGATCTCCACGCAAGGCTCGGCTCATCTCTTTTGAGCGACTTGACTACCGCAACAGCCTCTTGGCCACGTTGCTCCTCAAGCATAGCTTCAAGGAAAGCAGACTCCTTTGGGGTCAGCCTTTCTTCATGCTGTACTTTCTGAACAATCTTTTCGCGGTTCATTGCCTTGCTTCTCCGATAAGGTATCGCTTCAAGGCCTGTTGAAGCTGATTTCTTGCCAAAAACAGTCTCGATTTGACGGTCCCTACAGGAATGCCGACTGCCTTCGAAATCTCCTCGTAGCTCAATTCTTCGAGGTCATGCAGCAGCAAAACGCTTCGAAGCTTTTCAGACAATTGTGCAAGCGCTTCCTCAATCGCCTGCTCCATCTCGGACGTCACTGCCGAACTCTGTGGGTCCCATCTTGAATCTGCAGCATCGTGAATGCCCTCTCCGTTGCCTGGTTCAAGTGACACCAGTTCTGGCCGCCTACCCCTCTTTCTTGCTCTGTCGATACAGAGATTCGAAGCAATTTTGAACAACCAGGTAGAGAGCGATGCCCTGCCGTCGAACCGGTCAAAGTTCTCGAATGCCTTGATGAAGACTTCTTGAGCAACGTCTTCAGCATCTTCCGTGTTCCGCAACATCCTGCGCACGAATCCGTAGATTCGCGCCTGGTATTGATCGACGATCATCGAGAAGGCTTCGGCGTCTCGGTTCTTGCATCGGCTAATTATCGTGCGATCCAACGCCGAATCCCCCGAATGTCTTACAGTCGTCCGCATATTATTGAGGAGAATCCCCATCGATTGCGACTCCATTGGGAGATACGCAGAGAACAGCCTTTAGTTCACTCAAAGGACCCGATATTCTTCGCAGTTCTCGTTTGCCAGGGTTAGAGGCGAACCCCGACCGATGCCGCGATCCCGTCAAAGAAATTGCTTGAGTTTGCAACCCCGAAGTACCGAATTTCGAGCATCACTGGTACGGGGCCTTTGACGACGTCGTAACCGATGGACGCCTGGTACGCAAACTGGACTGAGTCATCAAATCCAGATCTTCGCACGAAACTGGCTCCCGCACCAACCGAGTACCTGAACCGGTCTGCCCTTGCAGAGAAGTTCGCCAGGATGGGCACACTGCTGGACCCCGCCCGCCCATATGTGTCGATCGAAATACTGATGGCAGCTCCGACCGGTGTCGCAGGAAGCTTCAGTTTGAAAAGGTCGAATTCGGCACCAGCGTGATACCACCGCTCGCCCGCGGCTGTGGCTGCCGAAGTCGTTGGAAAGAAGGCTCCGGCCCTGATTGTTAGGCCCAGCGATGGCGATTGGGCGCTCGCGGCTCCCGCAATTGCGGCCACGGCCACTGTCAAAACAAAACACTTTCGCATCCGTACGATCCTCCTGAGAGCAGGTTTGCTGCCCTGTAGACGCTTCGTCCCTGAGAATTAGACCCAATTTGGGAACTTTTTTCCGCGCCTGTTGGCATTTTGGCGCACGATTTGATACACTGGCAATGTCTAAAGAGGCAAAGACATGCTGATTGTCGCCATTGCAGCGTCCACGATGATAGCCCCGGCGGAGATTCCGCTGGAGTTGCCGCATGTTCATCGAGGCATCGCAATCATCAAGCCCAACCCATGCGAAAGCTTCCTCGTTGTGGTCAAGGAGGCAGGAGAGAGCTGGGTCAACAGCCTTGAGCCAACTCCACTTTCGGCTGATGAGATTCTAAGGTCCTCAGTTCTCTTTTATCTGGGGTTCGACGATCACACGTATAGCGTGTCGATCGATCGCTGGGAGCAAAAGGTGAAGGGTGGCGAAAGCCCAAGCTTCGACAGCGTCGTCAACGGACCCAAGGACGACACCGTCATGGCTCTCAACGGGTTCGGACTGCACGAAGCTTACTAATCTTCTGCTGGAGGTGCTTCCGATAATGCTAAGGGAATGTCCGTTCCCAGCACGTTCGCACAACTGCTCCCTTTGTTCTCCATCCAAGGCTCGTTAGAGGACTACCTGGTTAGGGTCACGGAGTTCTGCCGCACGACCTTTGAGGCCGATGGCGTCTCGCTCTTTCTCAGGATCAATGGGACTGACACCTTTGTTCTTGCCGCTCAGTCCGGCCCACGGGCACAGCTTCCCTGGACCGCTTCGGTTACCGTCGATAGGGGCATTGCCGGGACGTCAGCATCTGATGGAGCCCCAATAATCCTGAACGGGACCGCGGAATGGAGCAACCACCCTGCGAAGGATACGATCGGGTCATCGATGGTCGTCCCACTCATTACACTGCAAGCTGAGAGCGTCGGCATTCTCAACATCTGCCGGTCGACCGGCGCACAAGGCTATGGCGCGAACGACCTTGAGGGAGCAGAAGCCATTGCAAGGCACCTCGCCCTTGCCGTTGACAACGCATCGCTGGTAGCCCGGCACAAAGCGGATGCAGACCGCTATGCCGCGCTTGCAGAGCAAAATCGAAGGGTCCTCGACAGCCTCCCCTCCGGCGTCATTGCTTTGGACCGCGCGAGACGGGTTGTCCAGGCCAATGCGAGCGCACTCAGGCTGCTCCAACAACCCCTCAATCATCCGGCAACTGACTGGGAAACGCTTGCCACAAATCTTTCACCGGAAGGAAAGGCCGCGATTGACCGGTGCCTCGCCGCCGCGTCCTCAGGCAACGAGTCGCGCGTAACGATCGAGGAGCCTGATTCAAGGCACCTTCAGGTGCGCGCCTCGCAAGGAGCAGCATTCGGAATCACTTTGATCATTGATGACATAACGCACGATATTGAAATCGAGCGCGAGCTTCAAAGGACGAGAACTCTTGCGGAGGTTGGGCAAATGACTTCCGCGATTGCCCATGAGATTCGGAATCCTCTCACCAGCATCAGCGGCGCAGCACAAATGGCTTTGGACGAGCAAACGCTCGATGGCGCGAAAGGATGGGCCAAAGTTGTGCAGCAGGAAGCGCTTCAACTCAACGACCTGTGCGATGAGTTCCTGGACTTTGCGAAGGGGGTTGCTCTAAACCCTGGCGAAGCCTCGATCGACGCGGTGGTCAGCGAGCTGCTCATGCAAATGGACTCTCAGCTTATTGAATCCGGAACTCGCGTCAGTTTCGAGCCTGGCGACCAGGTGCCGATCATCTTGGCTGACAAAGCGAAGCTAAGCCAGGCTATCCGGAACCTGATCCTCAATGGAGCCGAAGCGATGGTCGGAGGCGGTGAACTTCGAATTAGCACGGAAGCCCAGCAAAATTGCGTGCTGATCAGGGTCGAAGATCACGGAATCGGAATACCAGAAGAGAACCTGGCGCGCCTCTTCACGCCTTTCTTCACAACCAAGAGCCGAGGCACGGGTCTTGGGCTGTGCAACGTTCGCAGAGTAATCGAGGCGCATGGAGGATCCGTTGAAGTTACTTCACGCGTCGGAGTTGGAACCGAATTCACTCTCTGCCTACCACTGAGAACAAGGCCATGAAGCGAAAAGCAAAAATTCTGATCGTCGACGATGAACCGAACATTCGAAAGATTTTGCAGGCCGCTTTCGAGCGAGCCGGCATGGTCGCCATAACTGCCGAAACGGGTGAACAAGCAGAGGAGAAGTTCTCCTCAGACGAGTTCGACGTGGTGCTTTCCGACGTCTTCATGCCGGGGATGTCTGGAGTCGACCTGCTTCAGATCGTCAAGGCCAAAAGCCCAGACACTCCCTTCATTATCATGACGGCCTTCGGAACGATTCCTCAAGCTGTCGAAGCGATGAGGCTCGGCGCAGCCGACTACATCAGCAAGCCTTTCGACCTGGAGCAGCTCAAGAAGCTCATCGCATTCTGGGTCAAGGCCGGATCGAGCAAAGACCGAGCACCCAAGGTCCCAGAGGCAGATGCACTCAAAGGAGTCGTTTATCGCTCGGAGGCGATGACTCAAGTGATCGACATGGTGAGTCGGGTCGCCGATTCGCGGGCAAGCGTGCTTCTTACGGGCGAAAGCGGAACCGGGAAGGAAGTCATTGCAAAGCTAATTCACCGCCTAAGCTCTCGCGCTACCGCTCCGTTCGTCGCAATAAACTGCGCCGCTATTCCTGAGACACTTTTGGAGAGCGAGCTTTTCGGGCATGAGAAAGGGGCATTCACCGGTGCCGAATCTGCGCGGCCAGGAAGGTTCGAGGCGGCCGACGGTGGAACTCTGTTCTTGGATGAGGTGGGAGAAATACCGACCGGTCTACAGGTCAAGCTGCTGCGCGTTTTGCAGGAGCGAGAGTTCGAAAGGCTGGGTGCTACGGCTTCAACGAAGGTGGACGTAAGGCTGGTTACCGCGACGAACCGCAATCTTCATGAGGCCGTCGCCCAGGGCAGCTTCCGGCAAGACCTCTTGTACCGCTTAGAAGTGCTTCATATCGAGCTGCCGCCATTGAGATCACGCGTCGACGATATCGAGCCGCTCGCCTACCATTTTCTCGACAAGTTCAGGGAAGCGAACTCCAGCAGCATTGCCTCGATCGACGATTCGGCGATGGCCGCGCTGCTTCGATACGGTTGGCCTGGGAATGTCCGTGAGCTGGAGAACGTCATCGAAAGGGCGGTCGTGCTTGCCGGAAAGAGTGCTTCCGTTATCTCGCTGGATCTGCTGCCTGCTGCTCTCCGAACTGCGGCTTAGGTCGTGCGAAGCGGAGGGTAAGCTACTCGCGTGGGCAAGAAAGCGGCACCGAAATTTGAATTCACTCCCCAATTAATCGGAGTGGCTGTCGCGCTATTGCTGGTTGGAATCCTAATCGCCTGGTTCCTTTCAGGAGACAGCACCGGACCCAATCACGGCGACGTACCCGACATTCGCGACGCGAAACAACAAATGGCAAAATGAAGCACGAAGCGCCACGACGTCGCCGCCGCGGCGCTACAAAAGTGTCAAATGCCAGTTCAGCCTAAGAGACTTCTTTGACGTTCGTCGCTTTGTACGTGGCCTCGTTCACGAACCGATAGAGCTTGCTGCCCTGGTAGTCCGCGATGAGCGCATAACGGGTCTGTGTCCCGTTTTTGGTCTTGCGGACCATCTTCTTCTTGACCATCGCGCTCTCGGGGACGTCCACTTTCGATTTCGTCTTGACGTTGTAGAATTCCATTGATTGTCCTCCCTGAGTCCGGATCTCCGGAAGCACCGGGATTCGGACAGGTTCAAGCTTAGTCTATCACCGATTCGCCCAAGACACGCGGATTACTGACCCTGAACGAGGTCGGCTATTACATGGAGACGTGCATTGAAGGGGAAAAGTATTCACCGGGAACAGTAGTTGGCAAAAGTTCTCAACCTTCCCTATAAGTCCATAATAGGATCCGTTTCAAGACTATGACTCTTGAAGGCCGTGCCTGCAACCTCGTTTCCGAGTCGGATATCGAGCGCTTCGAGCGCAGCGCAGTTGCGCGCCTAAAGGAACTTGGAATGAGGATTACGGAGCCGAGACGCAAGGTCTTGCGGGCTTTGGCGACATCGAGACGTCCGCTTGGGGCCTACCAGATCCGGGACAACGTGCAGCGCGAAGGGGGCAAGGTCGACGTAGTCAGCGTCTATCGAATTCTCGCCGCCCTCGTGGAAGCCGGCCTTGCACACCACATCGGCACCGTCGACGGGTATCTGGCCTGTACCGGCCATCATTCTGGAGCGCACGGTACAGAACACCTCATTTGCCAGAAGTGCGGATGCGTCGAGGAACTGCCGATACCGAATCCCGCACTCGCAGAGATCGGGGTCGCCGCATCGAGAATGGGCTTTCTATCCGATCTGACCCGCGTCGAGGTCCTTGGCGTTTGCGAGCACTGCCGCTAACGCTGCTTGGGCCGTGTTCTGTATTTGTCCCACAGCCTTGTTTGTCGATTTGTCATGTCGCATTCCCTGCCCATGATCCAGGCTTTCAGGATTTGAGTCCGGGTCTCAAGCAAGTCTCCGTCGGTCAAAAGAAGCGTGCCTTCTTTGCCTGGCTCAATTGAGCCAAGCCGATGCCCAAGTCCAAGTATTTGGGCCGGCCACAAGGTTACAGCCCGAACTCCGTCTTCGGGGTCGAGCCCGCCCCGGACGGCATAGCCAGCTATGTCTCGAAGCTGGCGAGCATTGTGTTCGCTGTTCGTGCAGAGTGCGATTCGGACGCCCTTAGCCACCAATTGAGCGGGCAGCGATTCGACTTCATCGTGAGGTGCTTCATTCGAGAACGGCAACCTGAAGATGGGGGTCAAGATGACAGGTACATGCTTCGCTGCAAGCAAATCGGCGACGGACAGCGCTCCCATTCCGCCGACAATCGTCACCGGGATTCCAGTCTTCTCACTCCATTCGACAACCCTCCGAATAACGGCACCTGAGTCTGCGGCAAGCAAGAGCGGCATTTGGCCGTTGGCCAATTGAACGAGCGCATCGAGTCGCCTGTCGAATGGAATAACCGGCCCTTGACCACTCGCGGCGGCCTCCCTCGATTCCTGATAGGCTTTCGCTTCTCTCAGAAAGCCATCGAGTTGCTGCAGTCTCGAATCGGCAATTCCAGCACCAGCTCCCAAGCCGCCGCCCATTTCCAGAACCATTGCGAATCCACCTTGGATCGTCATGTCTTCCCATGTGTAGCCATCCAAACTGAGCAACGCGGCTTGTCCTGGAACCGTCCCACCGCTCGGCCTTGTCACCGCAGTAAGGACACCACCTACTCTCGCTACTCCGATTACCTCGCTGTCTGGATTGATCGATCGCTCCGGGCGAAGGTCTGGGTTGAAGTCCCCTCTTTCGCTCGAGTCGACGCTTACTGGAATGCGCGGGATCTCAACAAGCCCGATCTGCGAATAGGACTCGATCATTCCTGGATAAACATGTTTGCCCCTTCCGTCGATGCGGATTGCGTCACGCGGCGCACTGACTCTTCCGGTCGCCGTTATGAGCCCATCTGAACCGACAAGAACATCGCCAACGAAAGGGTCTCCGGTCATTGGATGGACTGTCGCGCCGACAATGTGCAGCGGCTTTCTCGGATATTTCGCGTTTCCTGCGACACCGGTGACAAGGGGCATTGCGGGTACTGCGCCTAATTCGAAAACTTCTTGCGTTGGCAAGACTTCTGGCTCAGCAAACTTTTCGCGAGCGAGTTCTATGTATTGTTCTCTTTCGTATCGCTGTTTGATGTCGTCGTGAATGTCATACAGCTTGATTCCGTCCACATATGTTTGCTCGGCTTTTGTGTAGATGCTGAGTGGATCGCCTGACCATACGACCAAGTCGGCGTCTTTTCCCGGAACGAGCGAGCCGGTAATGCGATCAATGCCCAACTGTCGAACCGGTTCGATCGTGCAAAAACTCAGCGCAACTTCCGGCGACACTCCACCATAGCGTATTGCTTTCGCAGCTTCATGCGTCAGTCTTCTTGCGTGTTCGTTGCTGTCGCTATTTACGCTGACCGAAACGCCGCGCTCGAACATCAGTGCAAGGTTGTGCGGTATTGCATCATAGGCTTCGAGTTTGTATCCCCACCAATCTGCAAATGTCGAACCGCCGACTTTCGCAGCAGCCATTTCATCAGCGATCTTGAATCCTTCGAGAACATGTTGAAGCGTTTGAAGGCGAACGCCATACTGTTGACAGATTCGTATGAGCGACAGCATTTCGTCTTGTCGATAGCCGTGGCTGTGCACCCATCGCTGTTTCTTCAGCAGTTCAACTATGCCTTCTAAACGAAGATTTCGACGAGGTTCGACTTTGATTCGACCGGCCCGATATGCGTCCCATTCGTCCATGTAGTTTTTCGCTTCATCGAAAGCTTCTCGATAGTTCGCTTCGACTCCCATGCGCGTCCGAGGACGTTCATTCGCGAGATTGACAATCTGTTGCGCTTCAGTTTGTTGCCCTCGTCCTCCGGTCGGCTGATCCTCGCGACAAGGGTTTTCACCAAGCGCGAATTTGACGCCTTCCGGTGCTCCTTGAACAAGAAACTCTTGCGGACGTTTTCCCCATCTCCATTTGCTTGTCGCCGATTGACCACCAATTGGGTTTGCGGATCCGTGAAGCTGAAGCGCGCCAACCGTACCACCTGCCAACTGACGGTAGATATTGACGTCGCGGTGATTAATAACGTCTTGAATTCGACACTCGATGGTGACGCGGTTGGCTCCTTCGTTGACTCCTCCTGAAATCGCCGTGTGACTGTGACAGTCCCAAACACCAGGAGAGATGTGTTTTCCTGTTGCGTCGATAATTTCGCATCCAGTTGGTGCTTGAAGTTTCGTGCCTACTTGGACAATCTTTCCGTTTCGAATAAGAATGTCTGCATTCTTCAACGTGCCTTGCTGGTCCATCGTCCAGATCGTCGCGTTTCTAAAGAGTCTGAATGCTGGCTCAGTTTCCGCAGGCCTTGGATAGGGCCTGTAGTCGGGCGGCAACATCGGCAACGGCGGATCCGATTCGAGTTGTTTGTCCGATGGCGGACGATGAACGACTCTTTTGCCTTCTTGGAAGACTGCGATGATTTCACTTGAAGACTCGAGCAAATCGCCTTTTACGACTAGAACGCTTCCCAGCTTCCCTTTCTCGACTGTGCCCGCCATTCGCTCCACACCAAGCATGCGAGCAGATCGCGTTGTTATGCTCGATAGCGCAACGGACTTACTGAGGCCAGACCGGACCATCTTTCGAAGGCCATCAAGGGGCGAAGATGGTGACCCTGGAGCATATAAAAATTCGATTCCTTCTGCATCGAGCTCAGCCGCAACTTGATGTTCATTGAAATACGCGCGAAGGCTTGAAAGCAAGTTGCCTGAATCGGCGTTCAAGTTCGGGCGACTTGGCAGATCGTCCTTAATCAATGTGTATCCACGAACGTTCTTCAGAAGGTCTTTCAGATAGCCAGCATCTCGCCGAAACGCAAGAACTGGCTTGAGGTTAAATTCATCGACAATTCGCAGCGCTTGTAATCCTGAAAGTTCGTTGAGATCATCGAAAGCGGCCCACATTTCTCCGCGCACGACGCTGTTGACCGCTTCTAAGTCCTCGTCGAATCCTGGCCTCGGAAATCCTGACGGGTTTGCTTGGAACGATCGCATCAATCGTCCATATCTTCCGCCGTCTAAGAGGGTCTGTCTTACAAAGGCGATTCCCCCCATCGTGGAACTTGGATAGCCCCCGAATCCGGCTCCTCCGAATGCGAGTGGAACGGCCAAGTCCGTCTTGACTGTCGCAGCCGAATCGATTCGGCCAGACGCTGCACTGAACACAGCAGACCGGGCACCTACAAGTCCGCCTTGCGAATAGGCATGAATCAAAGCGTAGCCGTTGTTCGCAAGGCTCGCAATTGCAGCCGATTCCGATTTGACTGATGCAATGGATCTGCGTGACAGCAAATTCTTCCATCGCTCCATCGCATCTTCCGGCGTTCTATCCTCTTGCGAAGGGCCAAGCCCTGCGACGCTCACTCGAAACAGCGGGTGAATAAGACCTGGGTAGACAGTCAGTCCTGCGCAATCCATCACCTGCACATTGGGTGGTGCAACAAGCGCAGTGCCGACTTCTGCGATGATTCCGTGCATAAGCAGAACGTCTGCGTTTTCCAATGTTTTGTCAGGCGACACAACGACTCTTGCGCCTTTTAGAAGATAGGCATCGGGTCTCTGGAAGGTTTGTGCAGCAACGAGTGGAGCGAGCACTGCTATTGCGCAGATCGCCATGGCTCGATTCAATCTCATGCCATGTAATTCGATGCTGCCAGGATTGAGTCCTGCTAACTTAGACCGACTGCCCTGCGCATTGCGTCTCTTGGCACGGTCTTGTTGAGCCACCATTCAAGGCTCAGCGCGCCTTGCTCAACAAGCATTTCACGGCCGTCGATAACTTTCGCGCCAGCATTGGCTGCCAGTTTCAGCAAGTCAGTAGGTTCGTCTCGATACGCCAGGTCGAAGACGACTGCTCCTTCTTTAAGCTGTGCCCAATTTGCGGGCGGCACTTCTCCAGGTTTGAGGCCGACCGGCGTTGCATTGACGACCAGATCGCAATCGCCTACATCTGGAGTTTCGACTGCTACGACGTTGTCCCAGATGCATATCGAATGAGCCATTTCCGGTGTTCGTGTCCAGACTCGAACACTCCAACCTTCATTTGCCAGCGCCCACACCGCAGCCTTTGCGGCCCCACCTGCGCCCAACACCAGCGCCGTGCCAGGATCGCATGCCCCCAATGCAGCCAAAAAGCCTGGGACATCGGTGTTGATGCATTCGACTTCGTCACCAAATTTCAGCGTGTTCGCGACATGTAGCTCCGTCGAAGCTTCATCTCGAGCCGATGCGATGTTGAATGCTAGCTCCTTGTGCGGAATCGTTACGTTGGCTCCAACGAATTTCTGCTCTCGCAACTCCTCGACAACACGTTCGAAGCTCTTCGCATCGACTTGGATGGCTGTGTACTCCCCGATTACGCCCATCTGATTTAGAGCAGCGTTCTGCATCTGCGGCGAGAGCGAGTGTGCGACCGGATCACCAAGCAGCGCAAAGCGAATCACGTGTGATTGTCACCTGAAACTGGCTTTTGGCGGAAGGTCCAGAACTTGTGACCCGAAAAGTTCCAGAACATGGTCACGAACGTTGCGGCCGCCAGTGCGAACAGGTAGTTCTTTGTGTCGCCTTCCGGCTTATGAATCTGACTCGCTACGACTGTATTGATGCACAAGCCGATGACATTGACGACAAAGAAGCGAAGTAACTGTGTACCGCGTCGCTCCTTCCCTCGAATCCGCCAAGTCCACCGTCGATTCCAATAGAATCCGTTCAATGTTGCAATGCAAAATGAGATCGCCTTGAAAAGTGTAAATGCGCCGTCGAAGTCAGGGCTTGAGTAAAGGGCAGGCATGAGATCGCTGAGCCACGCATTGATCGGCGCAACACAAGCCCCCCCGAAACCTTTATACAGAAGCGCATGGACACCCCAGTCGATGGCTGTGCTCGATGCGCCAACAATTCCAAACTTGACGAACTGCCGGGCTGTCTTGTGTGCCGTGACTTTCTCAAGCATCGATGACATCAGTTGACACCATGAGACATTGCGAGCACGCTCAATGCTCCCCAAATCAAAACGGTTCCCCATATCCAAGGATCGCGCAATAAGACTGCGTCGGGGCTGCCACTGTCGTTGTCTCGAAAAGTAATCTGCAAGTATCGAAACACCCCGAATACCGGAAACGGGATCGTCAACGCCAGCAACGGATGGGCTTGGGCTGTAGACGATTGGATTGCGTATAAGCTGTACGCAATTACAGAAGCAGCCGCAGAAATGGATATCAGATGATCGAGCAACGCTTGCGAGTAACCACCAAGACTGGACCTGGACTCGGAAGCGACCATCAATTCATTTCTGCGCTTTGCGAAGCCAAGAAACAAAGCAAGAAACAGCGTGCATAAGAGGAGCCATTGACTGATCGTGACGCTTAAGACAACTGCGCCGGCAATGGCTCGAATCAAAAAACCGATCGCTATGACGAAAACATCAAGAATCGCAATCTTTCTGGCAATCGTCGAATAGGCGAATTGGTTAGTCAGATAGATAGCAATGCAAACGGTCGCTGTTGGGATCCCTGGGTCAATCTTAAGAATTGAAGCTCGTGCCGACTCATATGCATCTTGGGTAATCGGTGCCAATCCGTAATCGACAAAGAGTGCGACAGCAAATGCTATCGCGAGCACAGTCAAACCGAACAGCGACGCTGCGACTTTCGACACCCTGCCGGAAGCAATCGGCCGGTTCCTTTTCGTAGGATGAAGCTTGTCCGATGCAGCATCCAGCAAGTCGTTCCAAATGTAGCCTGCACTCGAAGCCAGGCAAAATGCTGCAAACAGAACAAGAGCCATAACTGTTGCGTCGGCGTATTGAAACAAGCCCGAGAAGATCAGTCCAGCAAACACCAAAAGGTTTTTGGTCCATTGCCTTGGGCGCGCCAGCCGAACGTAGTCGATCACTCCGCATGCCTCTTTAGCAACCTGGTTATCATGCGCTCTGCCAGCCTGCTGAACTTGGTTCCAAAAAACTCACGCTTCGCCATTGGCGTTACCCAAATGGACGCAATGCCAAGCCGATTCGCGCCCCATACGTCTGTAAAGAGTTGATCTCCAACCATGATGGTGGCCTCCGAAGGGACACCCGTTATTCGCATCGCGTCCACGAATGCAGCCCGGCCGGGTTTCATTGGGCCTTCGGCATGCGGAATGCCGAGCTTTTCGCTGAGCAACTTGAGTCGTGGCTTGTTTCGTGTGTTGCTCACAATGCAGAGTTTCAGGCCAACTTCCCGGCATTTTGCGATCCAGTCCATCGTCGTATCAGGAAACTTCATGCCTTTCCATGGAATGAGCGTGTTGTCGACATCAAGCAAGATTGCTCGATAACTCATGTCCCACAAAACATTTGGATCGATGCTATCCAGGCTGCTGACGCGATAGGTGGGACAGAATCGCCTAAGCGGTGCAAATGTTCGCGAGCGATCGAACTTAACGGCCTCTTTCAGACCCGCCTCCAGTATTTGCAAACGCTTTGCGCGAAGTTTCTATGTTCTTGAGGTGCTCATCGTATGTTGTCCCGAACAAATGCGAACCTCCTGGCATTGCAACATAGAATAAATAGTCGTGCTTCTCAGGCTGCGATGCAGCGATGATCGAGGCTGCGCCCGGTGAACAAATCGGACCAGGTGGAAGACCGGCGATTCTGTAAGTATTGTAAGGATGATCGATTTCGTAGTCTTTGAAATAAAGTCGACCCATCGTACCCTTTGCATACGCGACGGTGGCATCGATCTGCAGCCGCATTCCGATTGCAAGTCTGTTATAGATAACACCGGCGATTCGAGCACGTTCGTCGTCCTTTTCTGCCTCCAACTCTATCATTGAGCCCACAATGACCCATTCGTGCAGTTTGTCGGCTTCGGGCTTTCCAAGCGGTTCATAGACCTTCTTTCGAAAGGCGTCGAGCATCTTTCGAACTGCGCGATCCGCTCCAAACAGCGGTGGAAGGTCGTATGTGTCCGGGAACAAGTATCCTTCGAGATCGCTGTTTGGCAATGGGAAACCTGCGCTGTTGCTGAAGCGAGAAGGATCCCTAAACGCTTCAAAAGATTCTTCTTTTGTGCAAACGTTGTTAGCTGCAAGAACTTCAGCAGTTCGTTCCATCCAAAGTCCTTCGCGAATCAGTACGTTTTGTCGCAACGGCTTTTGCGACAGTAAAACCTCGGCAATCTCACGGCCACTAAGGGCCGTGTTGATCTCATATGTTCCTTCGGCAACGTCGGCGCGGCCACCGAACAAACGAATGTGCAGCTGCGTGCCTGTAGCGCTTCGCAATGCGCCGATTCGTTCTGCTTTCTTGAGCGCGTCCGCAATCGTCTCGCCACGATCGATCCGCAGATAGCGCGTCTCCGGAACTGTCGAGACTGGTGCGAGAGACCGCGCCAACATCCAGTAACTTATTCCGGCCGTGACTCCCAACATGCAAATTGCAAATAGGGTTCGGAAGAGGAATCTATGCATGGCGCTCTGAAAGGTACTGAATGAGGAGTATTCTCGCTGCCTCGCTGTCTGCGAGCAGCTTTCGCTTACGAGACTTCAAGTGTTCGAGGGCGACGTTTGCGAGTGCTGTAGTGTACCGCTCATCGGCGAAGTGGACAGAGACACCCTCGTTGGCAAGTGCATTGCCGAACTCCCTCGAAATGGCTGCTTGTTCACCTTCTTCGCCGCTTGGGGTCAGCGGCAGACCGACAACCACCAACCCGCACTCTTCCTCTCGAGCGAGTTCGGCGATCGCCTTCGCATCTGCTTCTGTGCTGCCTTTGGAATCCATGACGGGGCGAGCGAACGCCAAACCGAGCTGGGTTTCGGCGACGGCAATGCCGATTCGTTTCGTTCCGTAGTCGATTCCGATCACTTTCATTCCGTATACGCCGCCATGACTTCTTCGAACACGGCCGGGCTCGCGCTGACCGCTTCTCCAAAGGTATGGCCGTCTTCACCTCTGAAGTTGGTGAATCGACCACCTGCTTCCTTGACGATAGGGTAAAGCGCACAGGTGTCCCAGAGGTTGACGACTGGGTCGACCATAGCAACCGCCCTGCCGTCGGCGACCATACAGTGTCCATACGCGTCTCCCCATGTACGGCTGACATAGGCGCTTTGCACCAATTTGGCGAACCCATCGAGCCTGCCGCGCCTCGCCAGCGACTGAAAGCTGCCCGATACCAGCAGACCATTTGAAAGCCCTTGTTCGCTGACTTGTATTGGTGCGCCGTTTCGGAACGCCCCTTCTCCGGTCTGGGCCCAATAGGTCTCTTGGACTCCTGGAAAGTCGGCAACACCGAGGACCGGTTTGCCGAACACTTGTAGCCCGATCAGCACTCCGAAGAGTGGCACGCGATAGACGAACGACTTGGTGCCGTCGATCGGGTCGATTACCCAGATTCGATCTGATCCGCTCGCTTGGCTTCCGTACTCTTCGCCCACGACGCCGTCATCCGGATAGCTTTTTTTGATCCTTTGGCGAATGAACTCTTCCACCTCCCTGTCCGCTATCGTTACTGGTGAATCGTCCGACTTCCGGTCGAATCCGACGCCAGACTTGAAGTAGCGCATGGCAGTCTCGCCTGCCAGACGGGCAGTCTGAATAGCAAAGTCGAGTTCTGGCGACATCGAGCCGAGTTTACTTGGCTGGGGAATTAGGCCCTCGTTCTCTTCCTTGCCTTGGTTCTTAAGATGGCAGCAAGCAAATTGAAAACGAGGATGACGGTCATCAGCACGATGATCGCTGCCGCCGAGTTTTCAAGAAACTCGCGCTTCGGTCTGTCAGCCCAATTAAAGATTTGGATTGGGAGAACGGTAAAGCCCTCCTCCATTGGAGATTTGGGAACGGTCGACACGAATGTTGCAGCGCCGATGGCGATGAGGGGTGCGGCTTCGCCGAGTGCACGAGAGAGACCCAAAATCACTCCTGTGAGAATGCCCGAGTATGCGCTCGGAAGGACAGCGTTTCGGACGGTCTCCCACCGAGTCGCGCCGAGTGCAAGCGATCCTTCTCGAAAGCTGTTTGGCACTGCGCGAATCGCTTCTTGTGACGCTGTAATCACCATCGGCAGAATCAGCAAGCTCATCGTTAGCGCAGCGGCGGCCAAGCTTCTTTCCAGTGAGAGCGTTCGAACGAAAATGGCAAGGCCGAGCAGTCCGTAAACAATGCTCGGAACGCCTGCCAAGTTGGCGATGTTCACCTGGATCAGTTTCGACAGCCTGTTTTTCGGCGCAAACTCTTCAAGATAGACGGCGCTTCCAATTCCCAATGGAACCGTTACAAGCGTGGTCAACACAAGCAGCCACAACGTGCCAACCAGCGCAGGCAAAACTCCAGCTCTGTCAGCGTGACGAGATGGCATGCTCGTGAGAAAGTCCCAGCTTAGTCTATGCCAGCCATCGACGAATACTTGATAAAATAGTGTGACAAGCGCAAGAACTCCAAAAACAGTTCCAATGATGCAAAGAACGATGAACAGCCGCTCTTTCAAGATACGCAAGATAGGGAGCCGCGTGGTCAGATTGTTGCTTGGGACTGTTATGTCAGGCATACTTCAGCCGATACCTTGTAACGAGTTTCTGCGCGAGCATGTTCATCGTGAGCGTTATGACGAACAGCGCAAGACCGACCGCAAACAATGTTTGATACTCGACAGATCCTGCTGGCGCTTCTCCCTTTGCAATCGAGACGATGTAAGCAGACATAGTCTGCATGCTTTGCGTCACATCCCATGTCAGATTTGGCATTTGTCCTGCAGCGAGCGTTACTGCCATCGTTTCTCCGGCCGCTCTTGCGAGAGCTAAGAGAAACGCAGACATGATTCCCGAGAGAGCACCCGGAATGACGATGCCGCGAATGACTTCTCCTTTTGTCGCACCGAGCGCGAGACCGCCTTCGCGCAAACTTCTTGGAACAGCGTTGAGCGCTTCTTCAGACAAGGAAGCGACGATCGGTAGAATCATGATGCCGACGACGATCCCGGCACTGAGCGCGTTGTAAGCTGGCAGATCTGGTAAGAGCTTCTTTAACTGCGGCGTAACGAATGTTACTGCGAAGAAACCATAGACGATTGTCGGAATGCCAGCAAGCAATTCGAGTACCGGCTTCATAATCAGGCGAACTCTTTCGTTCGCGTACTCGCTAAGATAGACTGCGCCGAGCAATCCTAACGGAATAGCAATGATTCCGGCGAGGACGGCGATGATCATCGTGCCCGAAACCAACGGCAACACACCGAACTCGTTGGGTGGCCCCCATGTCGTTCCTGTCGTGAACTTCATCACTGACACTTCTTTGAAGAAGCCAATCGATTCCGAAACTAAAACATAGATGATCCCAATCGTCGTGAGAATGCTGATGGCTGCGCATAGGAACGTACCGGCACGAACGATCCATTCGCGCCGGTAACGAGCTTTCAATGAGCGATTTTCGAGCGGCAACTCGCTACTCGCCGCTCTCCATCTTCAGCAAGTCGTCAAGCTTTAGGCCGACTGCTTCTTTTCCACCAAAGACGGTTCCTGTTTTCAAGTGATCGAACTTTGCTCGCACCAGACTGTAGACTTCGTCCGGCAAAGGAACGAATCCTTCTTCTTTCATGATTTCGCGGTTGGCAGGATCCAGGATGAAATGAATGAATGCCTTCACTTCAGGCCTCTCTGCAGCTTTCTTATTGATGTAAAGGAGCAGTGGTCTGCTCAGAGGCTGATAAGTTCCGTTCTCGACAGTTTCAAAACTCGGTTCGACGCCGTTGATCTTCAGCGCTTTGAGTTTCGACCTGTTCTGATCGTAGTAGCTGAAACCAAAGTATCCCAGCGCCCAGTCGCTTCCGGCGACTCCATTTACCAGTTCGTTGTCACTTTCGCTCGCGCTGTAGTCCGTGCGGCTAGACTTTGCCTTGCCGACGATAGCTTCCGTGAAGTAATCGAATGTTCCGGAAGCTTGTCCCGGGCCAAAGAGTAGGATCTGCCGATCGGGCCAGGCTGGGTTCAAATCGCGCCAGGTCTTAACGGTTGAGTTTGGCTCCCAGATTCGTTTGAGTTCCTCGACCGTAATCGAGTCAAGCAAAGTGTTCTTTGGATTGACGACCACTGTCAGCGCATCGTAGGCAACGGGGAGCTCGATGAATTCGACGCCATTCTCCTTGCATAAGTCGATCTCTTCTTGGCGCATGGGCCGGGATGCATTGCTGATGTCGGTCTCGCCGCGGCAGAAACGCTTGAAACCACCACCGGTTCCGCTCTCACCAACCGTAATGGAAACTCCCCGGTTCTGCATTCGGAACTCTTCAGCGAACGCAGCGGTGAAAGGGTGGACGGTGCTGGAGCCGTCGGCCTGGATGCTTCCACGAAGTGCTGCGCCGCCTTCGCCGGAGCCTGCGAAACCTCCTTTGTCGCCACATCCTGAAATGCAAATTGCGGCAACCAACAGCAATGCAATCGAAACCATCTTCATCGACTAACCTCCTGGCTTGGAAACGCGAGCACGGATGACCCGGCTCACGGAAAATATACCGAAACGGCTCTTCGATTTCGTTAACATTTCGGGCCGTCCCAGTGATTGTTAACGACGCCTTTACGAATGGGCAGGGCACTCGCTCACTTGCCACACCCGGTGTCGATCGACGGGAAAGTTCATGAGTCACTTTCCAACGCAGAAATCCCGAAAGACTCTGTCCAAGACTTCGTCGGTCGCTGTTGTTCCCGTGATCCTGCCAATGGCCTGAATGGCCCCGCGCAAATCCACACAGGCCAAATCGGTCGGTAAATCGCCGGTTAGCGTCTCCGCAGCATGCTGCAAGGAGATCTTCGCTTCATCTAAATCGGCATGGTGCCGCTCGTTCGTGAGAGGCAACTCATTGCCGGAATCGAAGGCCTCCATCACATGCCCTTCGAGGTTCTCGATTCCCATGCCCGTGATCGCCGAGACTTCGATCGCGCCCGCTCCCATCGTACCAAGGTCAGCCTTGTTTCCGACCATAAGAACGCCTCGTCCAATTTCGGCCAGAAGCTGACGGTCCTCTTCAGTAACACCTCTGTGGGCTTCAAACACGAACCACACTTCATCGGCTGTTTCGATGGCTTTTCGCGACCGTTCGACGCCTATCTTCTCAACAGGGTCGTCGGTTGCGCGAAGCCCTGCCGTGTCGGTCAGCACGACGGGAAGTCCGCGAATCGATACGGTCTCTTCGATCGTGTCTCTCGTCGTTCCGGGAACTGCAGTGACGATGGCTCGATCGAGACCCAGCAGGGCGTTCATAAGCGAAGACTTGCCGACATTCGGCCTACCGACCAAAGCAATCCGCATACCTTCACGAATCAACCTCGCAGAATGCTTGCGCGCGAGCAGACCGTCGATTCGCTGGATGACTCGAACGATCGCGTCCACTGTCGAATCCCGATCCAGTTCTCCAATCTCTTCTGAGAAGTCGACTGTCGCTTCGGCAAGCGCAAGTACGCGACCGATTTCGTCTTCGATTTCACCAACGGTTTTTGCAAGGCGACCTTCGCGAAGGAGGTTCGCCCGCCTTGCCTGGGCGTCGGTCGCTGATTCGATCGCTTCGCGAATCGCCTCTGCTTGCGTGAGATCGATGCGACCGTTCAGAAATGCTCGTTCTGTAAACTCTCCCGGACGCGCGATTCGCGCACCTCGACTGACAATTTCCTCCATGAGGGTTCGAACGATTTGAGGACTGCCATGGCAACTGATCTCGAATGACTCTTCCTCGGTGTAGCTTTGCCCTTCTTCAAACAAGACAAGCATTCCGTCGTCGAACTTACGCCCCCCCGCTAACACTTCGCCGTAGTATGCGTGGCGAGGCTTGACTGTATCCGGAAGCGGCGCAAAGACTTTCTTTGCAATCTCCCAACTGCGAGTTCCTGAGACTCGAATGATTGCGACGGGTGCTCGCATTGGCCCGGTTATCGGGGCGCAGATGATGTCGCTTAGTCCGCTCACAGTTCTCTCAATACTACATGGTGCGCCGAATCATTCGCACAAGAATCGTTGATATGAAGTAGAAGACAGAAGCGAGCAAAAAGATGATCGTATATCCGCCACCTGGTTCGAAAGCTCGGTTGCCCCAATCGACAACCATTCCCAGCAGTCCGACTACGATCTGTGGCATCGCGATGCTCGATTGCCAAATGCCCATGTCCTTCGCAAGATCGTCTTGACTTGGCAAGACATCTGAGACCAGCGCCCAGTTCGCAGAAACGAATGCGCCGTAGGCAATGCCGAAAAAAATGGCCAAACAAAAAGTCAATGTGAACGAATGAACAAGTGCGAATGGAATCAGGAGACCCCCCATCGTCGTGCCTGCAAGGTAGATCACGCGCTTTCTTCCAATTTTGTCGGCGGCACGACCTCCAATAACTGAGCCGATTGCGCCGCATACTGCGATGAGCAACGCCAGCACAAGCACCGACCTTGTCGCAGCCTGTGTTGCGGTCGTATCGTCGTCGACCTTTGCGATCTGAAAACCAAAAACCGAAAAATCCGTAAATGTTGATGCAAGAAACAAAGCCAAGTAAGTCAGCACCAGGTAGAAACCGAGCGCGTTCAAAAATCTTGTTGCCCATGCCCAAGTGAAATCTTTCGATTTCCACGGTGACAAGAATGCCTTCCAAATGGGAACCCTCTCGACAGCGTTGACTATCGGGTCCTCTCGAACGGTGAGTATCGTGATGGCAGCGCAAGTCACATTGACTCCAGCAATCACAAGAAACGACATCTGAATGTCACCCAAGATATGAGCAATAAGAGCAATTCCAACCGCGACCAACTGAGCGGCAAACTCGACCATTCCGATGATTCCGCTCGCTCTTCCGCGTTGCTCTTTGGGAACAAGGCCTGGCACTAACTGGCTGTATGGCCCTGTGGCTAAGTCGTCTGCAACTTGCAAAACGAAGTACCCGACAACGATAACCCAATACTTGTCGGCCTGAGCCAACACGATGAGCGCTATGACAGTCAGGCCAGAACCGACGGCCACATAGGGCCTCCAACGCCCATACTTCGTGCGAGTTCTATCACTTAGGAATCCGAAAATTGCTGGGCCGATCGCCGCCCAGCATGCTCCAATGAAAACGACCCTTCCCCAGAGCGTTCCTTCTTCGCCACCTGGAACGATCTCCTTTACGACAAGCCCCAGTAAGAGGAACATCGTGAACCACTTCATCGAAGTGGCGAACCAATAAGCGGCCATGCCTAGCTGCCATCCGAGCGATCGAGTCTGTAGGCTCACCGGCGGGAATGTTCGGGACAGACGTCGAGTCTTCCTGCGCTCAAATTCCGGATTGGGACTTGGTTGCGCTTCACCGAGCTACGCGCTCGAAAATTTCTAATCCGGCCGCGTTCCAGTCGTCGAGAAATCGTTTGAGTCCAATGTCGGTGAGGGGATGGTTGAACAATTGATCCAAAACCTTGAACGGCATCGTTGATACGTGAGCGCCGGCTTGTACTGCCTCAACAACGTGCAGCGGGTGTCGCACACTTGCCACAAGCACTTCGCTCGGAAAACCATAGTTCTCAACCATTGCCACCGTTTCTGCGACCGCAGCCATTCCGTCTCCGCTTATGTCGTCGACCCTGCCAACGAAGTTGCTGATGTAAGTCGCGCCAGCCTTTGCCGCCAAAAGCGCTTGCGATACAGAAAAAACGAGCGTGACGTTGGTGCGAATGTTGCGCTTGGTCAGTTCCTTAGTGAGACGAATGCCGTCTCGAATCAACGGCACTTTGACAACGATCTGCTCATTCCACGATGCGATCTCAAGCGCTTCACGCAACATTTCATCGTATTCTGTTGCAACAACCTCTGCGCTGATTGCTCCGCCGGGAACGAGTGAACAGATTTCCAATACTGTTTCGCGAAAACCGCGACCTGTCTTTGCAATCAAGGTCGGGTTCGTCGTCACGCCGTCGATCACTCCCCACTCGGCGGCTTTGGAGACTTCGGCGATGTCTCCGGTGTCGAGGAACAGCTTCATGGTGCGATTCTACCGGAGCTAACGCTTGACGAATTGGATGCCGATCCCAGCCATCTCTTGAGCAAGCCCGCCGGTGAATTCGGGTTTTGCTTTGCGTCCGTCGGGGCTGATCTTCAGGGTAAGCGGAAGTCCGCCTTCGGTTGGAGGTTCGATGGTGATCCAGTCACCGTCAGACTTCCATTTCGTCTCACGAGTCTCTTGCCCGCGCCTGACGATTGCTTTACCTCCTGGCTTTAGCTCGATTGAAAGGCCTTCGAAAAATGCCATCAGTTCCTTTGCGCTTTCGGCTCGGTCGATCGCGACTTGGGACGTATCGATTTCAGCGTGGTAGGTGCCCAAGAACCTTGGGCCGGAGCAACCGAAGAGAATTGCAGCGAACAGGAACGGCAAGAAGCGAATCACCGCTAATTATGCGCCTATCGGTCGCGTGTGAGTGGCGCATTGAATCCATGTTCGCCCATCGAAGTCAGGCGAAGCCGTCCGTCTTCCTCGAGGACTGCAGTATGCCCTGCGCGCAGCGCTGAGATGAACTCCGGATCGACGCCTTCTTTGGCAAGTTCCGACAAATAGTCTTCTAAAGGCACATTATTCACGGTTCGATGTTTCATCGAAATCCAGTTGTGCTCAACCTGCCAATCGCCTTGGAAGTGATCGCCTGCCAGCGTCATGTAGTAGGTCCTGTCGCTCCGGAAGCTGATCGTCATCGGGTAGCCGGTAGAACCGGGCTCTACGCTCAGCAACCTTCCCGACCAGGACCCAACAATTTTGGATTCAAGTTGCCCGCACCCGGCAAGCACAAGATTGGCAGCAACAACGGCGACAACTCCCAACCACTTCATCAGAAACAAAGATAGCAAGGAAACCGACGATTGTCAATGCTTCTGGGCTAATCCTGTCGCTTGAAGATCAGCTCGCCTTCTTCAGGCTTATCCGATTTAAGGTGAAGCGTCTTGCCATCCGAAGAGACTTCGAGTGACATGTCTTCGGACTCGAACTTGAACTCCTCGCCGGACTCTTTCGCCTTCTTCTTCAGCTCTTCGGAGGACATGCCCAAAAATGACGTCGGCTTTAGATCGATCTTGTTGCCGACGTGCTTCCAAGTTCCTTCGATTGGAAGGATCATCGACAGCATGAACGTCCCGTCCTCGCGAAGCTCGAGCCAAATGCTGCTCGCAAGGGCTTTTGCCATTTCGAGGGCCATCTTTTGTGATGGGTCCTTTGGGTCCGCTTCGGGCATGACGATTTCGGCCGTCCATCTGCCTGCGAATCCGACGTTGGACACCTGCTGCACCTTGCTCTTCTTGACCGAAAGAGGAGCTGGTTCGCTCGATGGTCCAGGCTGAGCGCAAGCTGCGCAAATGACAACGCTCAATGCGAGCATGATCTTGAGATTCATGTTGAAACACCCCCTAACTCGCGGGCTATTCCATGTTCGACAAGTTGGTCGACCAAGTATGGTAACGGGCACGGAGCAGTTCTGAGCGACCACTGTCAGGCTCAAAGATTTCCGTTGGCTTGATGTTCGAAGTTGCTTCCTCGAGAGACGCCCATGTGCCTAACTTGACTCCGGCAAGGATTGCGGCGCCCAGAGCCGGTCCTCCGTCGGTCGAAACCCTGCAAACCGGAATCGCCAGTGCATCGGCAAGCATCTGCAACCAAAAATCGCTTTTGGATCCGCCGCCGGTTGCGCGAATGCTTGCAATCGGCTGCTTTCGAAGGCCGCTTACGACGCGAAAGCAGTCGGTCAACGCGAACGTGACACCCTCAAAGACCGCCCTTGAGATTTCTGCCCTACTGTCCGCGAGCGCCAAGCCGCTGAATGAGCCACGCAACATCGGGTCGTTGTGCGGTGTTCGTTCTCCAGCGAGATAGGGATAGAAGCGGGCGTCGGAAGCACGGGCCTTTCGAGCTAAGCTCGCCATCTCATCGAAGTCACGAAAGCCAAAGACATCGCGCACCCATCGGATTGCGCCTCCACAACTTAACATGACTCCCATCGAATGCCACTTGCCGTTGGCATGGCAAAACGTATGCGCTCGGCCGGTCGCGTCATAGCTCGCATCCTCTTGTGAAGCGAAAACGACGCCGCTAGTTCCTAAGCTGATGTTCGCAACTTCTGTTGTGATCGATCCGACTCCGACTGCGCCAGCAGCTTGGTCACCGGCGCCGGGCAATTCGTAAGACTCGAAGGACGGCGGAAAGATATTTGCGTCTAAATCGAGATTCTCAATCAGTGCTGATGCCCAGCAGCGATTTGGAACGTCGAACAATCCTGTCCCGCTCGCGTCGCTACAGTCCGTCATTTTGTCTCCCGTCAGTTTCAATCGAACGTAATCCTTTGGAAGCAGCACCGATACAAGCCGCTTGAAGTTGTTCGGCTCATTGTTTCTCAGCCAGAGAATTTTCGGCGCCTGAAATCCAGAAAGCGGCGGATTGCACGTTGCGGCGAAGATTGATTCGATTCCCAGAACAGACTCTATTTCGCGCACTTCGGCAACCGTTCTTTGATCGTTCCACAACAATGCCGGCCGTATAACGTTTTCTCGCTCGTCAAGAAACACGGAGCCATGCATCTGACCCGTGAAACCCAGCGCGTCGCATTTACCCAGTGCAGCCACGCAGGCGTTTGCGGCTGCAACCCAATCGTCTGGGTTCTGCTCAGTCCAACCCGGCCTCGGTGACAGCATCGGATACTCGACAGAGTGCTGCGCGATGATGCGGCAATGCTCATCGATCAGCATCGCTTTGCACGCAGTCGTCCCAATGTCTACGCCGATGATTTGCGACATCCTTAGCGAGTCAGTCGCTCTGCCAGCGCGACACCTGTCGTTATGAAGTTCTGCAAAATTCTTGTCGCGCCCGAAAACTCGGGAGTCAGCATCGACTTGTTAAGGAGAAAGAGGTTCTCGATTTCCGTGTCGCACACATTTGGCCTGCATTGCCAATAGACCACATCGCCCGACCAGAAAAGTCTGTTGAACTGCACCTTTTCGCGCTGATTGCGCGGTGAAATGCTTCGATAATCCATCGGATACATCATCCATCGATTTCCTGATTCCGGCTGTTCGCGCTTGAAATCTGTTCGGACATAGGGCTGTTTGGTTTTGAAATGTGCCGTCGACTTTCTCACATAGAACTGCTCCGGCATTCGCACAATAAGACCTTCGTTGCCGGTTACATACCTCAGGAATTTCCGAAGTTCGGGGACTTCAGTTTCACGGATGGCGCGCAATCGTTCATCATTCGACAGCGAGTGCGCATGTTGCAGAAGAGTGAAACCGAACGAGTAACTAATGCTGTTGAAGTTGCCGACATCGCCATTCAGGGCGATATTGAATCCGCTCGTTCTGCGTGCGCGATTTAGAAACTTCATCCGCTCGTCATTTGAATCGATGCCTTTCAATTGCATATAAAGATTGAAGCCTTCAGCAGCGGCCTTGAAGCCAAGCCAGTAGTTTCCACGATCATGCGCGAAGTCGGTGGCGATATCCTTCCTGAGCTTCTCCAGAGCTGACTTCGCAAAAGAGCTCGTATTCGCCAATGCGAGGTCGACACCTGCGAATGCTGCGATCGCTTCCGGAGAGAGTCTTGCATTTCGAATCAGCGACAAGATGTCGGACTTTGATAGTTGTGGGACGTCGAACACCAATCCGTATGGCAAATTCGGCGTCAGCGAATTGAACGGCAATCCTGCTTTTTCTGCGATTCTGGATTCAGGTTCTGCATCGACGAATGTTTGAGCGGCGAATCTTCCGAATTCCTGCGAATCGATCGATTCGATGCGGTCGCCGCTGCGATTGACGCGCAGCCCTTCATACGATTCGACTTCGATCAATTCAATTCGATTTGCATACTGCGAGCTGATGAAATCCCTCATTCTTCGATGCATATCCGTTGGCAATGCGACGAAGTCACCCATTCGGAAGGCGGATCGGTACAGCTCCCTCTGTTCGTCTGGCCGAGGAGTTATCCAGTAGCCGTCGAAGAATCGCAAATTGCCACCTTCATCCGAACACAAGCCTCCGAGTGGCCCTGCATAGATCAACCCAACGGACTTGCCGCGACGAGCAAATGCCATAGCCGTGGTAACCGATTCGATTTCACCGCCGATGACGATCACATCAAACACAGACTTGTTATTGGGAGCTGGGAAGCTTAGATCGTCGAGCGGCTCGAGCGAGATGAACCTCCCATTGGCAACGACACGGAACCTTAGGCATTGCGGATAGTTGCTTCGTATAGTCTCAATAAATGCGAGAGTAGCCTCCATCTTGGGGCGTTTAGGATCTGCTTCATTCCCCACCGAAAGGCGGTGCTGAAGGTCCTCCATGCGGTATTGCAAGTCACGGGTGTTGACTGGCATTCCGGGAACGAGGACGTGGTCATCGATCAATACGAGGTCGATGGGAACGCCTGCAGTTTCGACCGCCGGACTCGCCTCGACCGCGCCACTGCCGCGCCCGCAACCAACCGACAGAAAGGCGAGAGCCAAGAATCCGAGATGGCGCAACATCGTGGTTCAAAGATAGTGCCACATCTTTGCCGCCTTGGCTTCGAAGTACAATCTTCACAGGCGAAGATCTACAACCTGATTCGTCAGGATCCACAGGGACTCAAGGCCCCAGAGGAGGCTAAGTGAAATGAACAATTGGTCAGAAACCAACTACGGGATGACGGCGGCAACCGCATCGGTCGACCTGAGAGTCGATTTCATCAGAAAGACCTACGCACACCTGACGGCAGCCATAGGAGTGTTCGTGCTGCTGTCTTACTTGTTCTTGGAAGGTGGCTTGGGAGAGCGGTTCGCGCAAATTGTCATGGGCGGCGGGCAGTACGCTTGGCTGCTTGTGCTTGGCGGATTCATGATCGCCGGCTATTTCGCAACTTGGATGGCTCAATCGAGTCGAAGCATCGGGACGCAGTATCTCGGCTTGTTTGTTTACACGCTGGCATGGGCGATTCTGTTCTCTCCGGTGATCTTCATAGCGACGACGCTTCCCCAGTACGCAGGCGTCTTGTCTCAAGCGGCTATTCTTACACTCAGCACCTTCGGCGGGTTGACGTTCTACGTGTTCGCGACCAAGAAAGACTTTTCGTTCCTTGGACCAATTCTCGCTATTGTCGGCATCGGTGCGATCGCCCTCATCGTCGGCGGAGTCCTGTTTGGTTTCCACCTCGGCCTGTGGTTTTCGGTCGCAATGATCGTATTCGCAGCAGGGGCGGTGCTGTATTCGACTTCGAAGGTCTTGCACCAATTCGGAACCGACCAGTACGTTGCTGCCGCGCTCGAACTATTCGCCGCGATTGCGATGATGTTCTGGTATGTACTGCGGCTGCTGATGGCGCGCAGATAACTCGTCGCTCCGCGAAGATCCATGCTGCCCTTGCCGACGCTGGCAAGGGCAGCTTTCTTTGGGCCAGCAAAAACACCGGGTTGCACAATGCCTTGAAAAAACTCGCCAACTTGGCGCGGAAATTCGCACCAAAACTCATGGAACTACGTCAATATTGACGTAGCCGAATCCGGGCCACGCCCGGAGCGGGGGAACCACTCAAAAAAGGGGTGTATCCCGGGCAACCGGGAAGGGTAGCTCATGGCCCTAACCCGACAGCTAACCCCGTAGGCGGATCTGAGCGCCCGCCCGACCGGACGCTCCATGAAAACCAACCATGGAGGTTACCGTTTGCTAACGCGCAGAGACGTAAATGACCGCTTGGAGAAAATCCTGCGGGCACATGACGACATCGCCCAAAAGTCTCGCCGACTGAAAGACCTTGAGAACGCTGTTGCGACCGAGCTTCATGATCTCGAAGCCGGTGTGCTTTCGCTTCAAGATGAGCTAACGCCAAAAGCGAGATCGAAAATGCTTGTTCGGCTCGACCGGCTGCGAGCATGCCTCGATGAGGTCAGACGGGCCACAGACGACCTTCACCGACCAGCAGACATGAGGCTGGCCACGAATCCTTCAGTTCCATAGTGCACCTCCTGCGCCGGGAGGGGCGTTACCCTCCCGGCGGGCATTACAGCTCGCCGTCGAACACCCCTGTGCTGAACGCTCGGAACATTCCGGCGTAAGTTCCGTTCTTTGCCACGAGCTCGTCATGAGAGCCCATCTCAACGATTTGGCCCTTGTTCAGAACGACGATTTTATCGGCGCGTGCCGCTGTGTTCAGCCGATGAGCGATTAGGAGAGTCGTTCTGGAGTGCATCACTTCGTCGAGCGCCGATTGAACTTTCCTTTCACTTACTGGATCGAGTGAAGAAGTTGCTTCGTCGAGGATCAGCAAAGTCGGGTCGACAAGCAGCGCGCGAGCAATCGCAACTCTTTGCATTTCTCCTCCTGAAAGCCGTGCGCCTCGTTCGCCCAGTTTCGTCTCGTACTTTTCTGGCAAGTTCTCGATAAACTCACTCGCATGCGACATGCGCGCAGCATTCTCAATTTCTTCCTGCGTCGCATTCGGCTTGCCATAGGCAAGGTTGTC
>JAHCHL010000007.1 GCA_026129745.1 Fimbriimonadales bacterium
ATACAGCTGATCGACGCGACTTCATAAAGTAGCGCGAATTTCGTTCGACTTGAAAGAAGCCACCTTCGCCATTGTTGACGCGAATGCCGATTTTCGGGTGCTCGATCGTCGACTTCATGTCGGCAATTCTTATGAAAACACCGTACCCACCGATGTTCCATGGAGTGAAACGAATTTTCCATTTGAGCGTCCTTGACGCACCCATTCGATTCGCTGCGATATCGATCTCGGTGTCGCGAACGACGAAGCCATGCACGATGCTCACCAAATCTTGTGAGCCGACAACCGTTGCGGTCACGTCGATTTGATTAGGGTCGAAAGGGTTGTTCCAAGTTCCGGACAAGTCGAATGTAATCTCAACGGGGGAGAACATTTGCGTCGTCTGGGGAAATTCGACATTCGAGATCTCGAGCGGACCCTCCGAACGAAACGGATACTCTTGGGTCAGAGCGATTGCAATGGCGACGGTTGCCGAAAGGATCACACAGGCTCTCCGAGGTACGCCTCGATCACCTTCGGGTCGTTGCGAATCTCCTCCGGCGGTCCGTGAGCGATTTCCGCTCCGTGATCGAGAACGAATATGCTTTCACATACGCCCATGACGACTTTCATGTCGTGCTCGATCAAAAGAATCGTTTGCCCGAACTCGTCCCGAAGCCGGCGAATTTGTGCCATCAATCCGATTTTCTCCATTGGATTCATTCCAGCGGCAGGTTCATCGAGCAGCAGCAATTTCGGCTTCGTCGCCATCGCTCTTGCGATTTCGAGTCGGCGCTGATTGCCGTAGTCGAGATCCCGGCTGCGCGAATTCGCTTCATGGGCGAGTCCGAAGGTGTCAAGCAAGTGCATCGCGTACTCGACGAGGCCCTCCGTTTCGTGTATCGCTCTCGGCATCAGTGCGAGCGCCTCGGGGAGAGTGCTTCTATGTCGCAAAAATCCGCCGACCACTACATTCTCCAAAGCTGAGAGATCGCCAAACAAACGAATGTTTTGGAATGTGCGGCAGATTCCCTTCGCTGCAATCTGGTGCGGTTTCTTGCCAACGATGGACTCGCCATCGAAAAGAATGTCGCCGGAAGTTGGCCGATAGATTCCCGTTATGAGATTGAAGCAAGTCGTTTTGCCGGCACCGTTTGGGCCAATCAGCCCGAACAGCCGACCTTGCGGAACCTCGAAAGACACGTCGTTGACCGCCACAAGTCCGCCAAATCGAATCGTCGCACGATTGACCGTCAGCAAGTTCATCCTGCAAGCTCCTTGCTTTTGTGCGGAAGCCCAAATAGCTTTTTGACCCAGTCCCAACTGAATTCATGGTGTCCAAGTAGACCTTGCGGACGAGTCAGCATAACGACGACGAGCGTTGCTGAGAACAATGGAAACCTTAAGTTTCCGGCTCGATAACTGATTTCTCCGAGCAGATTCGACGTGAATGCGTTTGATTGCAGTCCTTGGATCGCCGGATACGTCAATGCGATGATGGCGCCGAAACATAGGACTATCCAACCAAGTCCCGCGAGATTTGGCATTCTCTTTCGCGTAAACAGCATCGCGCATGCGAGTCCCACTGCTAATACGCTCACACTGAATTGAGTCATCCTCGGAACTTCCTGTGACCAAATCCAGAAACCCATAAACAGCGCTCCGAGAACACCGACGAGTCCGAAAATCATGAACAATGTCTGGCCTGCGCCAGGAGAGGTCAGCCTGACGTACCTTCTTGTTTTCGACGAAACAATGAGGACGATCACGACGGAAATGGCAAAGCCAAACACGGCATAGCCTGAAACATCTGGCAAGTCTCGCAGCGATTCAGGAAGCAAGTACAAGAAGAACCCGGCCAATGCCGCGCCGGTGATGCTACCCGTGCCACCTATGACAACCATTGCGAGAATCAAGAACGACTGGTTCATGTCGAACTGCTTTAGCGTAATGAATCCTTCGTAATGGGAAAACAGCGCACCAGCCATTCCGGCAAATGCGGCTCCAAGCACGAACGCGGTCACCTTGGTGAGCGTCGTATTCACACCCATCGCGCTGGCCGCGAGTTCGTCTTCTCTGACTGCCAAGAATGGAAGGCCGTGCGCAGTCTTTAATAAGTTGCGGCATACAGCGATCACAAAAATCGCCAGCGCCGCGAACATCCACATCGGAGCAATTTTTAGTGGCGCGTCGCTATTCGATGCGCTGACCGTCAATCCATACGACCCGCCGAGCGATTCTTGCGCCTGAATGATGATTCTTACAATTTCACCGAACCCAAGCGTCACGACAGCAAGGTAGTCTCCTCTCAGTCGCAAAGACGGTAGACCGACGACAAACCCAGCCATCGCAGCGGCAACGGCGCCGACGATAATCATCAGCAGCAACCAAACCCACGGCTCGATCGTTCCGGTGCGGTAATAGTGTATCGAGACTATCGCGCTCGTGTACGCACCGATCTGATAGAACGCAGCATGTCCAATCGAAAACTGTCCCGTGATACCGTTGATGAGGTTGAGCGACACAGCAAGCGTCGCATACAGCAGACCGATTTGAATGAGTCGATTGTCGAGGAAGCCAAGCGCAGGCGAAATCTTTGTCTGCAGAAGCCACAAGAACAAGATGACTGCGCCAAGGCTCAGCAGTCGCACAAGCCAAATGCGTGCAGTCGTCATGCTTTCTCCACCGCCGTCGAACCAAGTAAGCCAGTCGGCTTAAATAGCAAAACGAAGATCAAGATGACGAAAGCGACGGCGTCGCGATACATGTCATAGCCAGCCCAAACGACCATAAGCTCCGCGACGCCCATCAAGAAGCCGCCCAGCACTGCCCCCGGAATGTTTCCGATTCCACCCAGGACCGCAGCGACGAATGCCTTGACGCCTGGCAACAATCCATAGTCGGTCTTTAGAGGAGTTCCCAACGCTGTCGCGTTCATCATCGCCGCAGCGCCCGCCAATGCAGACCCGATGATGAAGGTTATCGTAACGACTTTGTTGACGTCGATTCCCATCAGTGCGGCAGTGCTGAAATCATGAGAAACCGCTCGCATTGCGCGTCCGGTTTTCGTGCGCGTCACGAACCACCACAGAACGATCATCAAGACTATGGACATTCCGAACATTGCAAGCTGTCCACCTGCAAAGGTGAGTTCACCGAACAGCGGCCAGTCGACCTTGATGCGATCGAACGGGTTGACTTGCTCGGTGATGCTTGGCGGCGGCGAGACTCTAAATACGAGGAGCAAAGACTGCTGTAGAAAGAGGGAAACGCCAATCGCAGTAATGAGAATTGAGATCCGCGGAGCGTTTCGCAGCGGACGATAGGCGATTCGTTCGATGGTTACACCTAAAGCGGCGCATACGATCATGCTGCCGAAAATCATCATGGTTAACAGCAGCCAAATATTGATCGAGTTCTTTTCAAACCAAACTTCGGCTATGTAATAGGCTATGAAAGCGCCGACCATGTAGACCTCGCCGTGTGCGAAGTTGATCAGCCTGAGAACGCCATACACCATCGTGTAGCCGAGAGCAATCAACGCATAAATGGATCCAAGCTGAACACCATTGATTATTTGCTGATCGAGCAGCCCCCAGTTTCTTGTTTTCAGCCACTCCCACATCGGAGGGAACCAACCGAAAACCCATGCCATCAAGACAAACACTGCGAGGGCAGCCAGCCCAAACTTAATGCTTGCTCCTCGGTCGGTCATCGCGAGAATGGCCCTCGCAAACGCAGCCGCGCAGCCTGCTCACTTTCTGAACAGGCTGCGCAGATCTGTGCAGTCCTTTGCATCGGTGCAGCAACCAACTTCGTGTTCGTTACTGCTTCTTCGCTGTTAGGATGAGGCCGGCCTTTTGAGCGTTGCCGTCAGGACCGATGGTGATCGATCCGGAGACGCCTTGGAAGTCCTTCGTCGCTGCAATTGCGTCGCGAATCGACTTTGAGTCGTAGCCGGTTGCTCGCTTCAGCGCGTCGCAAAGAACTGCTGCAGCGTCGTAACCGAGCGCGCCCATCGCGTTCGCTGGTTCACGTCCAAAACGCTTCTTGAACGCTTCGACGAACGCTTTGACTTCAGGCCTGTCTTCGAGGTTGCTGTAGTGGTTCGAATAGTACGAACCGATGATTCCCTCGCCGCCCGCTTGGAGCAGTTCACTGGAATCCCAACCGTCTCCACCAAACATCGGCACATCGAGACCGACATCTCGCTTTTGCCGAGCGATCGGGCCGATTTCGGTGAAGTATCCAGAGCAGAACAGACCATCCGGGTTCGCGGCCTTGATGTTCGTTAGCTGACCTTTGAAGTCGGTCTGGTCTTTCTCATAGAACGCTTCGGTAGCGATCTTGCCGCCGAGACTCGTAAAGACAGTCTTGAACGCATCGGATAGTCCAGTTGAGTAAGGCAGCTTCTTGTCGGTGAGAACTGCGACGTTTCGAAGCCCAAGCTTATCGTATGCGAACTTCGCCATCATCGCACCCTGGAAGTCGTCGGTGTAACAAACTCGGAAAAACATGTTTCCGATGTTCGCCAAATCGATTCGAGTGGAGCCTGGTGAAATGATCGGAACGCCCTTCTCTTGCGCAACTTGAGCCGATGGAGCAGTCACGCCCGAAGCGATCTCACCGAGAATGGCAACGACTTTCCGCTCACCGATGAGTCGTTCGGTTGCGGACTTGCCTTGAGCAGGGTCTCCTGCCGTGTCTTCGACGATCAGCTCGATTTTCTTGCCGTTTACGCCGCCCGCTGCGTTGAACTCGTCGATGACGAGCCGTGCGCCATTGACCGATTCTTCGCCCCAAGGCTTTTCTGGCCCTGACAAGCTTGCAATCATTCCAACGCGAATTGTGTCGCCTTCGGTTACGTTTCCGGCACCGGTTGACGTCGGTCTTACGCTCGACTTTGCGATGCCGGCATCGAACCAATCGATCCTCTCATGAGGAACCCACATCGCAGTTGCACCCGTGCCGGTTCCGCCGCCACCGCCGGGATCGTTTGAATCTTTACATCCTGCTGCTCCGAGCACAGCTCCGGCAAGAGCCAGGATCAACAACTTCTGTTTCATCGACTTACACCTCCGGACCGAGTCAGATTCTCGGGTTAGGGGCGACCGTGCCCCATTTTTGTCTGGAATTCGGTGTAGTATAGCGAAAATCCTCCGACTAAACCCGTCATACGGTGGAGCGAGAAACCAATATGTCCGATACATCAGCCAAGGAACTTGTCACTCAGGCCGTCGACCGATTTGAATCCGGAGACCTCGACGGCGCCATCGACCTGGCTCGCCAAGCCATCGATAGCGATAGCCGAAACGCCGACGGATTTTCCGTGCTCGGAATCGCGCTGGCCCAGGCCGGGCGAGAAGAGGAGGCAACCGAAGCCCTTCAAAGAGCCATTCAAACTTCGCCTTACACGGCATCTCACTACTACAACTTGGCATTGCACCATTACCACGCCGGGCACAAGAATGACGCGATGTCCATGGCGCAGGAAGCCATTAGAACCGACGGAAAGCACCGCCGGGCCATTGCTTTGCTTAAGATGCTGGAAGAGCAGACCCATGTGGAAGTCGCGCCATACACGACGTCGCTTGGCGACAACCGTGGCTCGGCGTACCGCTATAAGGCTGAAGAGAGCGAAGGAGATGGTGCGGCAGGCAAGAGCGACATCGAAGCTCCGCCGATCCAAGCGCCCGGCGAACAGCCGCCACAGCAGTAACCTGCATTGATCGATCGAAAAGCCGAATTCATTGAGCAGGCGCGAAGCTGTCTGAAGAATGGGCAATTCGGCGAAGCGGTCGAGTTCGCTCGACAGGCTGTTGACCTCGACCCAAAAGACCCGGATGCACTGACTGTGCTTGGGGCAGCGCTGAGCCGTTGCGACATGCCAGACGAGGCACAAGAAATGTTCGAGTTGGCAATTAGGTTCGAACCTAACAACGCAAAGCGCCGTTACAACCTTGCCGCTCACCTCTATCGTTTCGGTTGGAAGGCCGAGTCGCGCTCAGTACTGAATGAAGCCATTGCCTTAGACCCTGACTACGGCAAGGCAAAGGATCTGATGCGCCGAATCGAACAAGATCGGTGGCGGCCGCCTGAACTGCGTTACCAGGGCGGCAATCCGATCGCCGAGCCGGCAGCTCCGCCCGTTCAGGTGCAACCTGAAGACTATTATCGACCTACGATTGCAACCAAGAAACCGCACCAGATTCAGTTCGTCGAACGAATGGGCAGATTCTGGGAAGTCGCACTCGTCGCGCTATTCGCGATCAACATGGTTCTTATGATCGTCGAGCTGAGCTATTTGATTAGCAGTCCTCTGCAAAGCACTTTTGACCGACTCAGTTCAGCGACACTCTACATGCTGTCGTGGTTTCTGCTCACGGGGGCTTGGGTTATCGACTTGATGGACCGGCGGCCGGCCCAAGCGTACGTAGCGCTTGGCGTGCTGGGCATCCTGTTGCTGTTTCCTGTCTGCCTTATCGCGTTCGTACCCCTTCTGGGTTCGATCATGTTCTTGGCTTATCTCGTCGGGTCGAGGAGAGAGTAACCCACTAACGCCCATAATTCGTATAATATCGTGAAGATATCTTTGACTTCGGTCACGATTGAGGTGCTCTCGCTATGCTGATTCTTGCTGCTTTAGCCATTTCCAACACAACCGCTACCGTTTCCGAAAAGGCCTTTGAGGCGCCTTTCAAAATCACCGAACACGCGATCATAGTGGATGCCATTGTGAACGGCAAGAAAGCGTCGTTCATGTTCGACACCGGTTTCAGCGGCTACATCACAATCAGCAGCCGGATAGACATGGGCCCACCGAGCGGCACGATGACACTTCGCGACTTCGTCGGGCAGTTCCAAGTCCCCGTAGTCGACCTTCATACAGTCGAAATGGGCGACCTGAAACTGACCAACCTGAAAGAAAGAGCAGTCATGATGCCTGGAGGCCGTTACACGGAATCGTACGGCACTCACTGCGACGGAGTTATGGGATTGGCAGTCGTCATCGACTACGTAACCGAAATCAATTTTGAAAAGAGCAAGTTTATTTTCCACCCAAAGAGCTTTGACATAACCAAGCGCGTCCCTGACAACAAAAGGACATTCTTAGCAAAATTGGAGCCGCATGGCGTAGGCTCGCTTGAAATGACTGTCGAAGCAAACGGGAAAGAGCTGATGCTCGCGCTTGACACCGGCAATGCATTCTACATCGCGACGCACAAGGATGTTTTGGAGCGAGTCGGCCTTTGGAATCCGCGCGATAAACCTAAGCACGTATCCTATTCTGGAGTAGCTTCTGGGGCCGTCGAAAGTTGGTCGATCTGGGTGCACGACGCCAAGATTTATGGTGTGCCGGTGCCAACTTCCATTTGGAACATCATCGACTTGCCAAGTTCAAGTGCAGAAGGCGATGGAACCGTTGGATACGGGTTTTTGAAGAACTTCAACATCATCATCGATTACGAACGCAGGCACGTGTGGCTTGAGAACTTTACGGGGAAGGTCGCGGACGACTTCGTCGGCGAGACGGGAATGCGTGCGGCGACGAACCGAGACAATCGAGTCGAAGTCTATCACGTTGTTGACAACAGCCCCGCCGAAGCGGCAGGCGTCAAAGTTGGAGACATTCTCGTTTCGATCAACGGACGCAGCCTGACGACCATTCCGCGACACCAAATCGAAGGAATGCTGACTGGCCCAGTTGGCACGAAGGTACGGATTGGCGTGAGCCGAGGCGCGAATGTTCAAAACTTCGAATTAGAAAGAAAGGTGCTTGCCAACGGCAAACCTCCAGAAGGCTTCTAAATCTCTCAAACTGGCTCCCCGCATCTAGCGCGATCGTGGTTGACTTTATAGTAGAATCTTGTCTACTATTACATCAACGATCAAAGCGGATGAAGGGGGTTTATGGTGGAAGTCGGAAACTCGGTTTCGGAAGAAGCCGAGAGGTTGCTCGGGAGTGTCTCTCGAACCCCGGAGCGGCCTCACTATGTCGAGTCGATTTTCGAGAGAAAGCTTCGGCGGAGCCGGGAGCGGGACAGCAATTGCAAGCCGCATATCGGCGTTCCTTCGGAAGCCACGTTGTATCTTCGCGAGCGTGACTTCGAACGAGTTGTCGAAGGCGCAGGCCTGACCGAAAAGCAACGGATCGTCTTTTTGGCGCGCACATCCGGCGACACGTGGGAGCAGATCGGACGCAAGCACGGTCACTCGAAGCAAGGCGCGGCGCAGATTTTTCGCCAAGCGATGAAAAAGGTTCGCGCTCACTTGGCGAACAATCCGTTCCGCGGATTGGCGTCGGTTTATCGTGACGAAGTGATGCGTTTCGCGCCTACCCGGATCGGCCGCCGATAGGGGCTTCGATCTGGACACCCATGTTGCGGTACTTGCGATAGCGGTCCTCGCGGATCTCGTCCGGGGACATCCTGTCAAGTTCGTCGAATCGGCCAAGGATGGCCTTTTCGACGTTTTCCGCCGTCTCCTTGGGCCCTCGATGCGCTCCGCCGAACGCTTCGGGCACGATCTCGTCGATCAGACCAAGCTCAAGTGCACTCTGAGCCGTTAAGCGCAAGGCCGCTGCAGCTTTGTCGCCTGCCGCTGCATCGCGCCAAAGTATTGCCGCGCAGCCCTCCGGCGGAATGACAGAATAAATCGCATTCTCAAGCATAAGCACCCTGCTGCTCGCTCCGATTCCAATCGCCCCCCCACTTCCGCCTTCCCCAATCACGACGGCGACAGTTGGAACGCCGAGGCTAAACATCTTGAACATGCCGGCCGCGATCGCTTCGCTAATCCCGCGCTGCTCGCTTTCCAAGTTTGGATCCGCCGCAGGCGTATCGATGAACGAAACAACCGGCAGACCGAATCGATCGGCCATATCGAATAGGCGAATCGCCTTTCGATAGCCTTCGGGCTTCGCCATCCCAAAGTTTCTAAACTTTCTTTCCTTGAGATCCCTTCCCTTTTGGTGTCCCACAATAACACACGAACGATTGCCAATTTTGCCGACTCCGCCGATGATCGCTTTGTCGTCACCGTGGCGTCGATCTCCGTGCAATTCGACCCAATCCGTGACGATATTTCTGATGTAATCCAGAGTGTACGGCCGGTTGTCTGCCCGCGCGACAAGAACGCGCTCCCACGGGCCGAGCCTCCCGTACTTGACTCGGATGTAGTTGTCTCGCGTCTGCTCGAATTGCTGAATTTGCGCTTCCATCGCTGCAGCTTTGTCGGGTGGGAGCAACTTCTGCTTTTCGCGCAACTCGGAAATGCCTCGTTCGAGTTCGAGAAGCGGCTTTTCCCACTCCATCCAGGACTTAGCCATGTTTGCCACCTGTGAAATGCGTCACCAAATTGATCAAAGTCGCTCGCACATCCTTTCTTTGGACGACAGCGTCGATCATTCCGTGTTCATATGCAAACTCGGATGTCTGGAAATTGTCTGGAAGCTTCTGACCACCGCTCGCTTGCGCGGCCACTCTCGCACCTGCAAAGCCAACAAGCGCTTTCGGTTCCGCGAGAATTACATCCGCCAAGCTAGCATAGGAAGCCAACACGCCAGCCATCGTGGGATCAGTGAAGACGCAAATGTACGGAACGCCTGCATCGTAAGCTTTTCGACAAGCGGCTGAAGTCTTCGCCATTTGCATCAGCGAAAGCAAGCCCTCTTGCATTCTTGCTCCGCCTGTCGCCGTGAAAATGACCGCGGGGATGCGTTCGTCAATTGCCGTCTCTAATGTACGGGTGATTTTCTCGCCGGCGACGGATCCCATGCTGCCGCCCATAAACCGAAAGTCTGCGACAGCTGCTGAAACGGGAAAACCGCCAAGCTTCGCCATTCCGCGAACAACGGAGTCGTTCCTTCCTGTGGATGCAAATCCGCGCGCAAGTTTTTCTGCATACTCCGGAAACTGCAGCGGATCCTCGGATTTCATATCGGCGTCCAATTCTACGAAGCTGCCTTCATCGAACGTGATTTCAATTCTCTCATCGGCAGATAGCCGGTAGTGATGCCCACAATTTGGGCAGACGCGAAGGTTCTTGACGAACTCCTTAGAGAACAGAACCTTCTTGCACCCTTCGCAGCGCAAAAATGCGTCCGGCTTGTTAGACATAGCGGCTTGCCCCGCCCGGCGCGGGGACGATATGTTACTCCAAACAGCCTTTCAAGGCAGCATTCTCCACCCGCCGTAGACCAGAAAGGCTGCTAGCAACGTGAGATTGATCCAGAGAACGGCCCTTGTCGGAGCGATTACTTTGTATCTGAACAGAAACTTTGAACCATAGTACAGCGCGCCGAGCGAAACCCAAGCGAATACGAGGGGACCAAACAGGTGCGCTTTGAACGCGAGCGTGAGATCACCGTGAACGATCGCGGAAAAACTCGTCGTCATCCCACAAGTTAGACATGGCTTTGAATAGATGGTGAGCCACGGACATGGTGCAAGGCCTAGTTGAAGATGAGTGCCCGTGCCGCTTGGACTTGGAGCCAGATAGATCGCGAACGCAATCACGACCAGCCAAAGTGAAAACAGCGTCACCTCAACAATCAGATCGCGCCGAGGTACATCTCTGACGATGAACACTTTCGGCGAACGACTCTCATTCACCGTTCGCCTCGTTCCTTTGGTGCGACGCATAGTGGCTGCCATGTGTTTTCGCGGTTCTCTGCAATGGCAAGAAATTCGCATGCGTCGTCGAGAAACACCGCTCGCTTCTCGGAAGGCAGCTGCAGCAATCGAATTGCTTGGCCATGGCGGATACGCTGCGATTGATCTGCTGTCAGTCGAATCGCAGGAAGCGGTTCAAGCGCGGTCTCCACTTTGATGACATTACTGAAATCCAATCGATCAAGTGATATCGCGTTTTCAATTGCAAACTTGCCGACTGCAGTTCGACGGAGTGCAGACAAGTGCGCCCCGCAACCCAACCTTTGGCCAAGGTCATGCGCAAGCGTTCTTACGTAGGTTCCTCCCGAACAAACGATCGATGCCTCAATGACGGCACCCCTATAACTGTCGATCTCAAAGGAATAAACTTTGACTTTTCTCGTTTCACGCTCGACTTCGACTCCTTTTCGTGCATACGCATACAGCGGTTTTCCTTGCTTCTTCACGGCACTGAACATGGGAGGTACTTGTTCAATCTCGCCGACGAATTCCGAAACAACGACGCGAACATCGTCAAGCGCGATCCCTTCATGAGGAGCTGCTCGAACCGTTTCGCCTTCCGCATCTTGAGTGTTTGTTTCGACACCCAATGTTATTTGCGCCCGATAGACCTTTGGTTCGGTTTCGAGATACGGAAGAACCCGCGTAGCGTATCCTATTGCAAGCACAAGCACACCCGTCGCCATCGGATCCAAAGTGCCCGCATGCCCTATTCGCTTGATGCCGAGTATCTTTCGCGCTCTGTAAACAACATCGTGGGAAGTCATTCCCTGCAGTTTGTCGATGATGGCGAACCCAGTCATCGAAGCACTCTAAAGGGCTGCTGCCTCTAAGGACGGCATCAATGCAGCGATTGCCGACTCGAGCGACGAAGAGAACGTGCAGCCCGCAGCGTTCTTGTGACCGCCACCTTCGAACTTCCTGCAGACCTCCGCGACATCGATGTCACCCCGAGACCGGACGCTGACACGGATGCGGTTTGGCAGGTGCTCTCGAAACAATGCAGAAATAACGCAACTGTCCACCTTTCCGACCTCGTTGACGATTCCTTCAGAGTCTTCATCGGTCGCTCCAACGGATTCGTACTCTTGCAAAGAAAGGGTGCTATAAGCAACTTTGCCGTTGGCGGCAATCCTTAAGTTGTTCAAGGCAACTCCGAGCAGTTTGAGTGCCGATTCAGGCTTTCTATCCCACACCATTTCGTGTATCAGCGACAGGTTTCCGCCGCGCTGTACTAAGTCCGCCGCCGCTCTCAAGGCTCGCGCATCGGTATTCTGGAACTTGAAACCACCGGTGTCCGTTGCAATGCCGGTCAGCAAGCACTGAGCGATGTCGGAATCGAATTCAAAGCCGATCGCTTCCCAAATGTGATAGAGCAGTAAGGCAGTCGCTGCGTAGCTCGAATCGACCACGAGTATGCCATCAGCGACGTCATCGCCAAGTTCATGATGATCGACTACAGCGACAGCCTTTGCAAGCGGAATCAAATGCCGTGCATGCGCAAGTCGCCGAGGTGCGCTAAGGTCGACGATGATTGCGAGATCGAAATGCTCGATCTCCTTCGGCATGTTCTCAGTGGGCGCATCATCTGGAAACATTTCTCGCGCCGATCGAAACTCTTCCCATCGTGGTAGAAACCGCAAGTTTCTTGGTACTTCATCTGCACCGATCAGCTCGACTCGCTTACCCTTCTTGGTTAGCGCGATGTACACAGCAATCGCGGATCCGATGGCATCGCCATCTGGATTGACATGCGGAATAATCACAAAGCTCTCGCCTTGTTCGATGGCGCTTCGCAGCGCCGCCACGCTTGCATCGAATTGGGATGACACCGAATCAACTATACCGCTTTGAACATCGCGCCACGATCGTGCAGGCCTTAGGATCCGCTAAGCTCACCAATTCTCAAGGCCGCGTCCATGTATCGCTTTCTCGCAGTTGCGAAGTCGATGATCGCATTTGGAAGCGGTTCAGGGGAACCACCGGACTCGGGCACCCATTGATTGATCCATTGGCCCTCCGGATCGTGTGTGTGACCTTGTGCGACAGGATTGAATATGCGAAAGTAAGGTGCTGTGTCGACGCCAAGTCCTGCGCTCCACTGCCATCCGCCAACATTTTGTGCTGTGTCGCCATCGAGCAGCCAGTTCTTGAAAACACTCTCTCCCTTTTGCCATGGAACCATCAATATCTTAGCAAGAAACTGAGCTGCGATCATCCGCGCCCTGTTACTGATGAAACCCGTTGCTCGCAACTCGCGCATCGCAGCGTCGACAACGGGATAGCCCGTTCTTCCTAATCTCCAACTCTCGAAACTCGTTTCGTCATCCTGCCACGGCAAGTTCTCCCACTTTGGGTCGTACGCCCTTTTGATTAGCGACGGTTGTTGCCAAAGCAGATCCGCCATGAAGTCACGCCAAGCGACTTCAGACATCCACTTTTGATAACCGTCGCGATTCATTTCGCGAAGTCTGTGCAATGCGAACCGTGGTGAAAGAACGCCTATCGAAATGTAATGCGACAGCCGAGAACCACCGGAGCCGTCGAGGCGATTTCGATCGAACTCATATCTTTCCAATCTCGTTTGCGCGAACTCGTCGAGCGCTGCAATCGCGGCATCCTCCCCAGGGTTCGGCAATAAAACGTCCGACTCGAAGCTCGGTATCTCGCCTTCGCCGATGGTCACCTTCGAGGATGAGAATCGAGCAGGTGCTTCCACTGAAGTTGGGATGGGCAAACTGGACCATCTCTTGAAATACGGAGTAAAAACGCTGTACCCATGGCCGCCTGGGCGCTGAATCGTCCCTGGCTCGTGAACGTAACAGCCACCGTGCCAGGTCACTCCCTTGACCTTAGCGTCCCTGGTGCGACCGTAAGGGGTGTAGCTCCGCAGCGCATGGACCTCCTTGGCTTGGATCTCCTTGCAAACCTTTGGAATTTCCACCCAAGGGACCCCGGATCGTACGATGAGCTTGCCGCCTCGCGTGTGGTACGCCCGACGAAGCGCTCGAACGTTCTCTGCAAACCAAGCTCGCCGCCGGATCGATGTTGCGTTCAAGATGTTTTCGTCGAGAATGACGACGCCAACGCCATCTGAGTTGGCGACACCTGCGTGGTCATGAAGCCTCAAGTCGCCTCTGTGCCAAACAATGCATGGGATGATGTTAGTTTAAGATTTCTGATGACCATCGCTTTGTCGTCATGCAGAATATAGTCGTCTCAATCGCATGAACTAGGGCTTGACGTATTCTGCAGAAACTTCCGAAGCAATACCGCCTCTAATATTGAACATTCCTCGCACCTCTGCCCATCTCGGCGAACATACTGCGACAAAGTCATCGAGAATTTGATTGACAACCGCTTCATAAAAAATGCCTTTGTCGCGAAATGAAAAATAGTAAAGCTTTAGCGATTTGAGTTCGACGCACAACTCATCCGGAATGTATGTCAGAACGATCGTCGCAAAATCAGGCTGCCCTGTCTTTGGACAGACGCTCGTGAACTCATCCGTCGTGTGTTCGATCGTATAATCCCTCTCCGGCTTTGGGTTGGGAAACGTCTCAAGAATTTCGCGGCTCATCTCGTCGAATTTACCCTCGGAGTAGACTGGCCACCGGATGGAGATCATCTGGCAATTCGACCATCAGGTGTTTCGAGCGATCAATCAATCGCTCAACGCACCGGTGCTCGATCCCATCTTCTGGCTGATCACTTCGCTGGGCCTCGGCTGGGTCCAAGTGCTGCTGGTTGGCACCCTGTTCTTTCGTCCTCACTTGAGGAAGACAGCCTGGGCCGCCCTAATCGCTTTAGGTTTCAGCAGCATAATTCTACATATCATCAAAGCCACAGTCCACAGACTCAGGCCGACGAATCTACAAGAGACAATCGTCCATCCGCCGGAAACGCCGATGTTGTCAAGCTTTCCAAGCGGACACGCCACGTCCTCATTCGCAATCGCGGTGGCCATCGCGATGCTTTGGCCCGGCAATCGGCGACTCGCTGGAGTTTTGCTGATTTCAATGGCAACACTGATCGGAATTTCGCGTATTTATCGTGGAGTACATTGGCCAACAGATGTGATTGCCGGTGCGGCACTTGGATTCGCAAGCGGCGCGATTGTCGCTATGATTTTTGGTGGAGTGGACAAGAAAACATGATAGCAATTGTTTTGGCATCACTCTTTCCTATCCAATTGCTTGAGCCTGTTGCGATAATCGAAGGTGGCGTTCAACATGAAGTCAGCGCAACATACGAAAGCGACACATGGTCGTTTGAGTGGAAAGACGGACATTACAGAGTTGCACGCGATCAGTCAAGCTACAAGCTCTCGCCGCCTGCTGAACTGCAAGTTCTTTTCGTTGCGCCACCTAATTCGCAGCCGGCAAGGACGAACTCGCAACCGAACATTGTCTGCGTCATTTCTGGCGAACTGCATGAAGGGCCAGCGAATGCAATTCGATTGCCGGACGGAACGATTTGGTCGTTCGGCGACGCACTGGGCGGAGTCTATTCTTCGGGCGGGCGTTTGATGGTTCGTGCTGAATTTACCGAATCCATTAGCGCGCTCTCGATTCGCTCGATCAAGCCTGATCCAATTCCAAGAAAAATTCCCGCGAATGCGAACGCAGTTGCCGCCAGTCTCGCCAGGTTCTCGGATCATTTTGGAGGCGCCGCCCATTCCGGCGCACCGATCAAGGCCCCCCTGCCTGAATCCGAAGGCGAGGCAGCGGCATTGGCAACCCTCGCGGCTCTATGCGGCGAGATCATCGAACTTGACGGACCAGCCTGGCAGCCCTGGAAGACTCGGACGGGCCAAGGGTTGCCGAAACTTGCTCGGATCGAAGCGGAACCTACTCGAGACGTGCCGGAAATCATCGCCATTCATTCGGCGCAAGGAGGGCTTCAGTCAGTCACTCTCTGCGTTTTCAATCTCTGGGATCGAGTGAAGTCGGTGCGTATCGACCCTGAGGCGATTGGCCTTCGACCCGCAACCTACGTAGCATTTGATTTTTGGCGAAACAGAAACTTGGGAGCATTCGCAGGGCCGCTTATCCTGACGTTACCTGCAAGATCGGCAAGAGTTGTCATCATTCGCGAGCAGGAAAACCGTCCGCAATTAATCGGCACCGATGTTCACGTTGCGGGCGTGTCCCAGCTTTCGCTTCATGAAGAGTGGATTGAAGATTCGCAAAGGCTAAAGTGCTCAGTTCGTGCGCCAAGCGGCAAGCCATTCAACGTGTTCATTTCGCAAGGTGTAGATCACATATTCGAATCACCTTCGATAAAAGCAATCAGTGGGTCTGCAGCGATTCATTCGAACAATGGATTCTATCGAATAGAACTTGCGGGGGATGCAGGTGAACTTATCGAATTTGAAGTTAAGTTCGAATCCCATCGTGATTTCATATCAACGAATGCCCTTGACATCACGGCAACCGCCGCAACTCCTTGGGCCGCAACCTTTACATTGCAGGGTCCGCAGCGCTTCCCAAACGCGGGTTATTATCTGTTCAAAAACGATGCTCTGCTGGGATATTCGGCGGACTTCGTGCTCTCGGACGAAGAGATCAATCCACTCGCGCACTACTCGTACGTTGCCGTCCCTGTTGGATTTTCCGGCACCCCTGGAGAACCGAAATTCATGACGCTCAACCCTGGCTGGCCCGTCGACATAGCGCTCCATCGAACGCCTTTCATCGAGTTCGGTCCCAAGTTTGCCGCGCCAAAGATCAATCAAACTTTGATCGGAGAAACCTTAACTTTAGACGGCTCGCCCATTTCGGGAATGTCCCTGGCGGCCGGAAGCTTTGTGGAGTACATCTTCTCGCGAACATTCGTCTCTCTCGAAGCAACTGCATTCGGACTCGGCGAAGGTGCGAAAATAAGAATCCTGCTCGATGGCATCGAAGTTTGGAATAGCGATGCCTTGAAGCACGGTGAGCGAAAGCCATTTAGAATCAACTTGAGCGATGCATATGGGATGAGGATCGAAGTAAGCGGCGGCGATGCAGCATTGCTCACTCCTCAGCTAAGGGCGAAGCCACGTCCATAAGCAGCGCTTGCATCAAGTCAACACGCAAAACGATTCCAAGCAGTCGCTCTTGCGAAGTGACGGGAAGAATTGTAACACCTTGACTGAGCATCAAGTGAAGCGCTTCGGCGATTTCGAGATCAGGCCCCGCGCAAATCGGATGTCGACTTCCGATGTCGACGACTCTCATTTCGGAAAGTCCCGTGATGTCTCCTTTTTGCAATGCCGCACGGCAAACGTCGCCTTCAGTTACAACGCCGATCGGAGTACGATCCAAATCGACCACGACGAGCGCAGGAAACTGATAAATGTCCATCTTGTCGACGGCGTCCCGAACCGTCGATTCGACGCCCAATGTGGGAATGTGAACATGCATGACCTCGCTGAGCGTCATGCCAAGAGCCTACCTTATGCTTGAAAGCCTTGCGACCACTCTTTGGACTCCCCTTCCCATGCCTCTCGAACGAGGTGCAGCGCGAATAAATACGTCTCAAACCCGTCGCTCAACTTCCGAAAGAGGGTCGCCTCGCTCGCATGATCGCCATGCACAAACGTGCTGACAACGTGATAGCTCTGGCGGCCGAGAGTCACGTGGTCGACCATGCCAGCAGCCTTGCCTTGCCGCCTTAGGAGCTGGAGATGTTCCGGGAAGGTGCCGCCCCAAAAAAGCACGTAATCACCGATGTGCTTGTGGACTTCGCGCTCTTGTTCAAAGCTATCGGCGTTCAGCAGCACATCGCTTTCATTCACCATTTCAACGAGATCCTCCACTGCTGCATTTCGCACATGGAGCACACTCGATTCTGCGTGCATGAATTCAGTGATAAGTCCAGCGAGGTAATCCTCGATATCGTGGTCGCGCAGGCCCATCTTCACATGAAGACTGCCGTGCACCAAGCCCCGGAAAAACTCCCGGAGCGGATGATCGTCGCTAACGCGCCAATGCGACATCGTCTATCTCGCTCGCTTTCGGCTATGCCGAGATCCGACCCAATCATGGTCTTAACTCTCTTATTCCACAGCTCGCGTCTTAATTTCGTAGGACGCAGTCGCGGGCGAAATGTTTCGCAAAACTCAATTGCTGATTCCGAGGTCCTCTTCGAATCCAGACATCACATTGAACAGGTGCACCAGCTGGGCTGCACCGCACTTGCCGTTTATGTCTGCCAGCACTTGGACTCGCAATAGTCCCAGACCTCCTTCACCTTCTGTGAGTGCGAGTGCGTACTCGGCATACGGCATTCCTCGTAATTGATCCGGGTTCATGGCGTCGAGTTCCGTCCTTCGCACAAAAAATGAACGGCCATAGGCTTCTTCGAAAAGTTCGTCGATTTCCTCTGCGTCCATAGGTATGCGAATGGCGGATAGGCATGTCGCGCTGACAACTCCTCCGAGTGCGATCGGATCGCCGGCGCAAGTTGCGCCATCCGGCCAACCCATCGCTGCTAATGCAGCGTCGACCTCTTCATAGTCCGCATCGAAACTGAACAGAATCGAAGGCCTTTCAACGACTAATCCCGCTCGGATTAGAGGCCCCAATCCAACAAGGGCGAGCGTGGCAGCCGGTCCAGGACAAGAAGCACGGTCCGCGCAGACTAGGGGATTGTTGTCCATCAATTCGACAAGCCCATATGGCCCTTCGATGCTCGGATGAGCGGCCAAAGCTTCCCGAATCCATGATCCCTGCTTGAACTCGATGGACAGGCCATCCGAGTCCTCGAAGGATTCGACCTCGACGCCAGGATGGACTTCGAGCATCGCATTCAGGGACTCAGGCCCGGATACTCGTGCAGATACAAGTTTGTTTTGTAGCATCAGGCAATCTCCGTGTCAGTTCATCCCGGTGAATTGTTGCACAACAAACCAAACGCGCTCAATGAGCGCAGAAAGCCTCGTCATGACGGTGTTCCCAAAGTACGCACCGAATCCGATCATCAGCCAAAACCGTCCACTTCTCGAAATCGCGCGCATTGCCGCTGACTTATGATCGATGCTGAACAGGAAGAAGATCATGACGCTGATCAGCGCAACCAGAAAAATTGTGTTGTTGATCGACTGCGGAGCCGAAACACTTCCTTCTTGAATGACGATCGGCGACCGAAAAGACGCAGTCACAACTGGCATCTGCTGCGTGAATTGGTTCTTGATCGCTTGGCCTGCGCCTGCGCCTATGACAACGCCAAGCACAAGCCGCATCACCCACTCGGTCTTCTTGAAATACATCCCATACCAACAAAGTCCAAGCGCGAGCGCAAAGGCTCCACCAACAATGCCTGTCCATGCAATGTCTGCAGACCCAATCGTGGCCAAGTTTTGCGTCCACGGGTCCCACCATTTGGGCTTCAAAAACTCAAACCAAGAAATCGCGAACGTAAATCCGACTGTAAGGCCAAGCAAGAGACTCTCGCCGATTCGATACACGCGATTCTCTTTCCACAGCAAACTGAGAATCATCAGCACACAAAACGCCGCAATCCAACCGCCGATTTCGGAAACCATCACGTGTCAACTCTCTTTCGCTTCGCTTTGACTGCGATTGCACCTATGTTTCCAAGAACGATTGCGACAAGCAAGATGATGTGCCCTGCGGATTGGCCGAGAAGAAAGCGCGTGCCGAACTCGGAGACGCCCAGTTGCTGCTCGTACTCTCCGCCGCCCCGCGCCCCCACAAGCATTCCCTTCAGCGTCCCGGCCGTGAAATACGGATAAAGGTTCGTCGACCAAATCGATGCCATTCCTGCGACTACCGGCACTCTTGCTGCCGCATGGAAATAAGTGAGGTATTCGAGATAGGGACCATACGCGATGTTGACGACAAGCGCCCAGTCCTCCGCGACTCGAGTTTTTGCAAGCCATCCATAAGCGCTGACAGGTTGTCCGCGATCATCCTCTTTCACCTGAGCCGGAAAGTCCCTTGCAAGCGCTTCGATTGCGATGCCCTTCGGATCTGGAACCTTGAATCCGAATGAAACCCAGTCCTTCCCATACTCTTTGCCGAACTCGCGTGCAAGACTCTCGACTTCAGGCTCATAAAACTGCCGACCGGTTTGGATGCCGCTGACGATGACGAATTGAATGTTCTTTCGAAACAAGTGCCGCACCACGCCGCGAAACTGTGCGCGCAGCTCACCAATCGTTCCTTGGTCCCAATCGCTGTGAATGAGAACTGGCTTCGAGCCGTCGAGTCGTTCGACTTGATCGAAGAATCCGCGCGCTTCGCTGCTTGGTTCGAGCTTGACAGGCACCCGAATGAATGATGCGAGCACGATGCAAAGCAACAGCGCTCCGTAAAACCAGCGCACGTCGACATTGTCAAGCTTTGCGAGCAGCCGCGACATGAAAGTGGTATTCGACGAACGAAGCTACCCTTCCTTCGGTATTCTGCTCTTCCGATGGACGAAAAAGACATCTCCGACGTTAGAAAGGAGATCGACACGCTGGACGAGCAACTGCTTGAACTGCTCAATAAGCGCGCCGAACTCGCGATCCAAGCTGGCCGCCTGAAAGAGTCTGACGATCGGCCGTATTACACTCCAGAGCGAGAGGTCGAAATACATCGCAGGCTGCAAGAAATCAGTGATGGCCCGCTGACACCTTCGCAAATTCGAGCAGTCTTTCGCGAGATCATCAGCGCAGCACGCAGCCTTGAGAAGACCCTCGATATCGCCTATTGGGGTCCGTCAGGCACTTTCACACACATAGCAGCAATGAAAGGCTTCGGAACAAGCTCGAATTACCTTTCACAGCCGAGCATAGCCGATGTTTTTCGCGCCGTCGAGAATCGCCAGGCGGACTACGGGGTTGTGCCCGTTGAAAATTCGCTCGCAGGCGTTGTTCCACAAACGCTCGATATGTTTCCCCAAACGAACGTTCGCATTTGCGCGGAGATCTATGTGCCCATTGCACATCACTTGCTGTCTTTCGCATCGAGCCTAATCGACATCGAGAGAGTCTATGCAGGACCCCAACCTCTCGGACAGTGCGGCAACTGGTTGCGAACGAATCTCGCGCATGCAGAAATCGTTGAAGTGGTTCCGACCTCGTTGGCTGCACAAAAGGCAAAGGAAGATCCAAAGGCTGCGGCCATCGCGAGCAATCTCGCCGCTAAGGAACTCGGCATGCCGATGCTTGCGCAGCACCTTGAAGACGATCCCCACAATCGCACGCGATTCCTGGTCGTTGGATACAACGAGCCTGCGCCGACAGGCAACGACAAAACTTCTCTAATGTTCAACTTGCGGAACAGGCCAGGCGAACTTTATCGAGCATTGGGGGCATTCGACAAGAACGGAGTCAACCTTTCGATGATCGAAAGTCGGCCCGCCCAACGAGCGACGTTCGAATACATCTTCTATGCGGATTGCGAAGGCCACCATACACAAGCGAATTTGGCCGCCGCGATCCAAGGGCTGAAGGCGCTTACGCTCGAATGCGTTGTTCTGGGCAGCTACCCTGTTGCCCCGGACGCCGATCCTTACGAGTGAACCCGATGTCGGTTCGATTACGTATTCACAAAGGCGATGTCAAAAGAATCCGTCACTGCGGGCGCAGCAGGCGTTGGCCTTCTCGTACTTAGGCTTGGCCTTGGATCCGTCATGTTTGCGCACGGGCTTCAAAAGCTTGGCGTGTTCGGAGGCGACAGGGACTTGAACACGACCATCCAGCGGTGGCAGGAAGTGCAAGGGATTCCGCCTTGGCTTGGCTATCTGGCCATTACTGCCGAAGTCGCGGGGGGCCTCGGGCTGATTATTGGTTTGTTCGGTCGATTAGCCGCCTTCGGCATTGCCTGCACCATGGCTGTCGCCACCTTCAAAGTCCACTTGCCTAACGGATTCTGGAACTCGGATCGAGGGTTTGAATTCCCCATGATCCTCATGATTGCGGCAATTGCACTGATGCTGACAGGGATGGGCTCGATCTCCCTAGACTCGCGAATTGCCAAACGCATGGACAAGACGATCGGCTCAAAGTAGATTCGAGCCCATCGTGTACACTGCCAACCCATGCGCGGCGAGCTAAAGGAGCTCTGGAAGTACCGGGAGCTATTGCTGACCTTTGTCGTCCGCGAACTCCGAATCCGATATAAGAACTCTGCTCTCGGATTCTTCTGGTCGATACTCAACCCCCTCGTCACCGTGCTCGTGATGACGCTTGTGTTTAAGTACGTGATGGGGCAGCAAGTCCCTAACTACAGCGCTTATGTTCTGGCCGCGTACTTGCCTTATATGTTCTTCCAATTGAGCCTGATGGACTCTAGTCAGTCTATCCTTCAGCAGATCTCGCTTCTAAAAAAGATCTACTTTCCTCGCGAGATCCTTCCCATAGGATCCGTGCTTGCCAATTTCACGCACTTCATTTTGGCGATGAGCGTCTTCTTCGCTTACCTGCTATTCGTTTGGATAATGAATCCAGGAGAAAGCCCATTTCGCGCAACCGTCGTTTGGCTGCCGATGCTGATGCTCATGCAGCTGGCGCTAACATTGGGACTCGCGCTGATTATCAGCGCTCTCAATACATTCTATGAAGACGTCAAATATATTGTTAGCGTCGGACTTTATCTTCTGTTCTTCCTTTCACCGATTGTGTACTTTGTCGAACAAGTTTATAACGCGCCCGGGATTCCAGACGAACATCGTGGAACTGTCTATTTCATCTATAACCTCAATCCGATTGCGATGCTGATGACGGCCTATCGAAAAGTCATGCTCGATCCGCAGCCAATCGTCATGACTCGCGATGGAAAAACCCATGACGCCGGCGTGCTGCCACTCGATCCAGTGTTGATGACCATTTGCGCCGTCACCTGCTTCGGCACATTGATCTTTGGCTACTACCTCTTCAACAAGAAAAAGTGGCAATTCGTGGAGAGACCATGAACGAGTCTGCGATCAGAGTTCGAGATCTTTGCAAAGAGTTCATCGTGTCGCACAGCGGATATGCGTCACTGAAAGGAGCACTGCTTTGGTGGCGCAACCGCCATCGAGAACGACTGCAGGCGCTCAAGAATGTTTCACTCGATGTCAGGCCTGGTGAGTGTGTTGCGATCGTCGGAAGGAACGGCGCTGGAAAAAGCACATTGCTCAGCATTCTTGCGCGCGTCTATAAGCCGACAAGTGGCGAAATTGCGCTGTCCGGCCGAGTCGCTCCATTGCTCGAATTGGGTGCAGGCTTTCATCCTGACCTGACTGGTTCAGAGAATGTGGTCTTCAATGGCGTTGTACTGGGACTTACAAGAAAGCAAGTGGCTGAGCGCATGGAAGAGATTGTCGCTTTCAGCGAAATCGGCGATTACATCGACGCCCCGGTTAGAACGTATTCAAGCGGCATGCTGCTGCGATTGGGATTTTCAGTGGCCGTTCATGTCGATGCCTCGATTCTCCTTGTAGACGAAGCGCTCGCAGTCGGGGACTTGGAGTTTCAGCGTAAATGCCTCCAACGTATCTCAGAGTTCAAGCAGAGTGGAGGCGCGATCCTCTTTGTGTCGCACGACATGGCAGCCGTGCGTGAAGCCGCAGATCGTGCGATATGGATGCACAAAGGTGCAATCGTAAACGAAGGCGCTACAGAAGATGTTGTCGCGGAATACGAGAATTCATCTTAGACGCCCGCTTCTTCGGCAGGTATATACTGACGCAGTGAACGAGCCTATTATTGGAGGCTTGAGCAAAATGACAAGGAACTGCAAAACCCAGCTATGATGCGCAAAGCCAGTTGGCTCCTTCTGGCAATCGTTGCGATTGGAACAATCGCATTCTTCTTGGTACGAGATACCGGGCCGCCACAAGTCGAAGTCGGCGTCGTAACCAAAGGGAACATTGAAACAAGTTACACGGCAGCGGGCGTTGTCAAGGGGCAAACGACGGGACTGTCTCCGAGGGCCGCAGGGACCATTGAGTCTGTCTTGGTGACTGAGGGACAGCATGTAAGAAAAGGTGACACGCTGATTCGCCTAAATAGCGCTGATGTCCAGGCAGCTATACGAGAAGCACAAGCGGCGCAACGAGTGACTTCCGAGCAACTGAGACAAATCGAAGCCAGACGCGAATCCGCGAAGCGAGAAATCGACGCAAGGATTGCTGCTGCGAAGAAGTCGCTCGCAGTTGCAACGGCCGAACTCAAACGAGTCATGGCAGGGCCGCAGAGGGAGCTAATACTTCAAGCAGAACAGCGAGTTGAGCAAGCGAGGGCACAAAGAGATCAGCTGCAGTCAGATCTGGATCGGGCGAGAAGACTGTTTGCACAAGATGCAATTGCCCGTGCCGAACTCGAAGCAATTGAAAGCAGACTTCGAGCTGCAATCGCTGAAGTTGCAGCCGCCGAAGCGGCCGTATCTGCGCTCGAGGCGACGCCAACGGCTGAAGAAATGGAGGCTGCCAAAGCAAGCGTTTCCGCTGCAGAAGCGAACGTCAAAGTGGCTGAGTCCGGAATGGCGCAGTTGGCTGTTTTCGACGCGGAAGTCTATGCAGTGCGTGCCGAAGTCGAAAGAGTGCGCGCGACAATTGAACGCATCAGCCGCCAGCTTGATGACTTGCATATCAAGGCTCCCACAGACGGCGTCATTGCAAAGATCGATGCAAGGGTCGGCGAATACGCATCCCCGCTAACTCCAGTCATTCAGTTGTCAGCTTCATCGTCAACTTTTGTCGAAGCGGAGATTGCGGACCAGGACAGCGCAAAAGTCTTTGTTGGGCAAGCGGTCGAAGTCACAACTGCTTCACTCCCGGGACGAACGTTTCGTGGCGAAGTAGTGGGCATTGCTCCAGAGGCCGAGATCAAACCCGATGCAGTCATTCGTGTTCGGATCTTGAGAGCGCGCGTAATAGTCGACGATGCAGAAAGCGTGTTTCGTGTAGGCATGGAAGTCGACGTCAGCGGCATCGGTGTGGCCGCGAAGGACGTTTTGGTCATTTCGAGCGACGCCGTATTCATCGACAAATTGGGGACTGCCGTGTGGGTCATCGAGGATAATTTTGCGAAGCTTCGGCGTGTACGGCTTGGCTTTTCAGACTTTGAGCATACAGAGGTTCTCGATGGATTGAAAGAAGGAGAAACCGTGGTAACAGGCGGCAAAGACTTGCTCTCTGACGGAATGAACGTTCAAATTAGACGAGCGCGGACATGACAATGCCGATTGTCGAACTGAGGGGGGCGTCCAAAGTTTACGGTAAAGGGGACGTGAAAGTAGTCGCACTGCACGAGACTGATCTGTCGCTCTATCTTGGAGAGTTCGTTGTAGTGCTTGGTCCAAGCGGTTGTGGCAAAACGACCTTGCTGAACTTGATCGGCGCGCTTGACCGACCAACATCAGGGGAAGTTATTGTGGATGGAAAAAGCCTCGGGGCAATGTCCGAGTCGCAACTCACAAACTTCCGCCGCGAAAAAATCGGATTCATATTCCAGTCCTTCAATCTTGTTCCGACCTTGACAGCAAAAGAAAACGTGCTGCTGGCGGCAGAGCTGGTGCATGAGCCACATGACGTATCCTCAGTATTGGCGTCAGTAGGCCTCGGTGATCGTGCAGACCACTTTCCAGGAGAGCTCAGCGGAGGTGAACAGCAAAGAGTCGCGATTGCGCGAGGAATTGTCAAGAACCCACAGATTTTGCTGTGCGACGAGCCAACAGGTGAGTTGGACTTTGAAACGGGCAGGAAGATTCTTGTAACCCTACACGACCTAACGCATCACCACAACCAATTGGTTGTCATCGTCACACACAATACCGCAATAGCGGCATGTGCAGACCGAGTAATTAGACTCAGAAGTGGACAGATTGTCTCCGACGAAAGAAACGATTCACCAACTGATCCTGCTGAAATGGAGTGGTAAGCGGTGCTGACTCGAAAGCTGCTTAGAGAATTGCTTGCTCAGAAGTGGCAGTACTCTGCCGTGGTATTGATGCTTGTGCTAGGAGTCGCTTTCTTCGGTGCATCGTATATTGCATACCAGAATCTTCATTCAAGCTATGAATACTCATATGACTTGCTCGACTTTGAAGATGCAGGCATACGGTTTCATGCCGCTCCGAAGCGAGCGGTTGATCGTGTCTTGGCTGTTCCCGGAATTGCAGCTGCAGAAGGCCGCATTCAAGAAGATGTCAGTGTCGAGATTCCTGGAACCGAATCTAAGCGACTGATTGGCCGCATCATCTCTGTTCCAGGAATCGGCGAACCGAGTGTAAATCGATACAAGCTGGAGCGTGGTTCAGGATTCTCCACAGTTGCCGCACGTGAAGTGCTGCTAGAGAAGAAGTTTGCAGAACATCATCGACTTGAACCAGGAGACTCGATTGAGGTCCATCGGCGAGGTGACAAGGCGAGGTTTCGCGTTGCAGGAATTGTCAGCAGTCCGGAATACATCTACGTTGTTCAAAGCAAACAAGATCTGTTACCAATGCCAGACACTTTTGGCGTAATGTTCATGCCAGAAGACGTGCTCGGTTCGCTTGTCGGCAAGCGCGGACTGATCAACGAAATTCGATTCCGAACGGTTTCTGGAAGGCCAGACGCAAATACTCTCAGAGCGGTCTCGAACGCGCTGTCTGAATACCGGCCCGAGGATCCTGTCCTGCGCGAAGATCAACCAAGCCACCAACTGTTGACGCAAGATCTCGAGGGCTTCCGGCTCTACTCCATTCTATTCCCTCTCTTCTTCCTAAGTGTCGCCGCAGTTACAGTGTATGCGTTGTTGCTTCGCCTGGTGAACACACAGCGAACGATCATCGGTTTGCTTCGCTCGCTCGGAGTTTCGAGAATCAAGATCGTGTTTCACTATTTGGGCGGTTCGCTGCTCATTGGGTTGGTTGCAGGAGTCATCGTCACAGCCGTTGGTCTGTGGCTCTCCCAGGGGCTGACCCGCTACTATCTTGACTTCATCGCAGTGCCGCACATGAAAGTCGAGGCACCAACTGGACCGCTTGCAGTCGGAATTCTCGCTGGGATTGGTGCATGTCTCATTGCCGGTTTCTTTCCCGCTCGTGCGGCCGCCGCCATTAGCCCTGCCGACGCAATGCGCCAGTTGCAACCCCAAACAATCGGAGCCTTTCGACTTGACAGACTGTTTCCGAGAGTTCCCCTAATTTGGCGAATTCCGTTTCGAAATGTATTTCGACAGCCAAAGCGATCGTTGTCCACATTATTTGGAATCGCATCTGGACTCTCATTGATCTTAACTGCACAAGGTTTGCTCGACTCGATGAACGCGGCACTTGATCTTATGGTTGAAGGAGTGTTCCGAGAAGATCTAAGGCTTGGATTCATTGGGTTCGGCTCCGAGCGCGACGTCAATGCAGTGCGAAGCATGCGAGGGGTGATTTGGGCCGAAGGCACCCTTGATTTGCCCATGGACTTTCGCCGCGGGGACAAGACGTACACGTCCATCCTGACGGGCATACAACAAGGTGGACAGTTGTTCGGCCTACAAGACGAAAACGGCAACAGCGTCGAACTTGGAAAGTCGGGCGCAGTGTTCGGGCCGACTCTGCAAAAGCGGCTCGGGCTTGAGTCGGGCCACAACGTCCTATTCTCATTGCCCAAGAGCGAACTCGTTGATGAACCGCAATCGGTTGTTGTTAGAGCTGCAGGATTCAACTGGGAGCCTCTCGGGACTGTCGCCTATATGCCAAAAGAAGAAGTCTGGCGGCTTTTTAGGAGCGAGCTTTCTCTTCCACCCGGTGCAGTGACCTCCGTTAGAGCCAAAATCCAACCCGAATTCGAAGCAGAGCTGAGACGAAAGATGGAGTCGTTGCCGAATGCTGGCGCTGTTTTCTCTGTTGGTGATTTGCGCAAGATGATCGACGACTTGACTGATACGTCGGTGGTCTTCTTCAACATTATGCTGCTATTCGGAGCAGCACTGGCATTCTCCGTCGTTTTCAATATGGTTACAATCAATGTCCTGGAGCGCAGCCAAGAAGTGGCCACCATGCGAACCATCGGTATCTCTCACAGGCAAATAATTGGACTCATCACTTTAGAGAACTTCATTCTCGCATCCATTGGTGTTGTTATCGGTCTCCCTCTTGGAAGACTATTCGTCGAGTACTTCATACTTGCTGCACAGACAGAGGAGCAAATGGAACTCTTCTCAATGCGATTGGTCGTGGAGCCCACTTCTTACATCATTTCTGCCGCAATCATCTTCGCCGTTGTATTCCTGTCCCAGTTGCCTTCGCTGCATCACATTACGCGGCTTGATCTAGCAAAGGCCGTAAAGGAGCGATCAAGCTAACGCCTACTGACACCCATTTGGAGGTGGCGGGGGGGGTTCTATTGTTGGAGTCAGCCTGATTGCGTCGGGCATATTGCTCGTAGAACCATTCGCAAGCGGAGTGCTCAGTACGATCACCGCGTGACAATTCGTCACGACAGAACTGTAACGAACGCCCCGATAAAGCCACTCCGCATACCAACCTGGCGGCATGAGCGCGCGATCAAGATTCACTCTCGTGGTCGTTGTCGGTACCGAAGCAAGGAACGCTCCTGAAGAGTTGGTCGTCGCGCGTCCGACTTCCGTGTTCGTGTCGTCATAGAAAACAACGATGACTCCGGCAATTCCGTTATTCGAAGACTCGCTTCGAACTGTTCCAGAAATCTTCGCCTGGAATGGCCGCGTTGCGATGTTCAAGCCCTGAACGACGTGATTGGGCCAAGTCGCGTTCACTCGCGCTGTGCCGACACCGGTCGCATTGAACGATCCGTTTGAATTCAAGGTCCCAGGGCTGCCCTGGACGTTCGAAAGGTTCCACGTATCCGTCGTCAAAACAAAGCGCGTGAAGTTTGCATCGTAACCCGCCAAAACGAACTGCACGGATGTGCCGACATCGATGTTCAATGGATCTTGACCCGGCAGTTCGACCCTAACCAGCACGAACGTGTTCGGCAATCCGCCGCCACCGCCGCCACCGCATCCGCCATTAACCATCAAAGCAGCGACCGCCAGGCAGCATGCGAGCAAAACAACGCGAAGTCCTTTCAAACTTGTCTCCTTGTGGCCTCAGGCGCAGGACCGGATAGGCCGGACTCGATTATAGACGTCCGCCGCGCTGGGGCGTGTTCGGCGATTTAGTCGCCCACGAAAGCATCACGCAACCCAAGTCGATCCCGGAATCCTTTGGGAAAAGAAGTCGGCCATCCAAACAGGTTCTATGTGGGCGCCGGACCGCCAGAACCCGATTTGGCTCATAATCCACAGACGGTAATAGCCTTCCGCAAATGCAACACCTCATCACAATTGGTCTCGTCGGGGGAGGCGGCTTTATTGGAGCGAACCTTCGATATTGGATCGGGGGCTGGATTCAGGACCGTTCTGGAATTCACTTCCCATGGCAAACCCTCTGCATCAACTTATCGGGCAGCTTCTTTCTCGGCCTCTTCTTAGGATTGATGGCTGGCACCAATTGGCATCCGAATTGGCGCCTGTTCGTTGGAATCGGCATGGTCGGCGGTTATACGACTTACTCGACCTTCGCTTGGGAGTCGCTGTCGCTGCTCTCACGAGGCCAGTATGAGCGAGCTACTTACTACTTCTTGGGCAATGCATTCGGGACCATTATCGCGGCGTGGATGGGTCTCGTGCTTGCCAGAGCAATCCTCGGTGGCAGAACATGAACCTTGAAAGCAAAGGAAAAGCGCTCGTCATCTTTCTCGGCGATTCGGATCGCATTCAAGGCAAGTCCGCCTACGCGCATATCGTCGAACGCGCCAGGGAATTCGGGATGGCCGGAGCCACAGTAACTCACGGGCAGATGGGATTTGGCGGAAATAGTCGCATTCACACAGCGACGATCCTGCGACTTTCGTCAGACTTGCCTGTTCGAATCGAGATTTACGACAAGCCGGAAAGGATCGACGCCTTCCTCGCAGAAATCGAATCCGACCTTGGAAACGGCCTCGTCGTAACATGGGATGTCGAGGTCGTTCGATACAAGCATACTGGCAACTGACGATCCCGGAAACGCTCGGGTCGGACGATTCAGCGAACCCGGAACTTTCCAATTTCGTCATTAGTGGCAAACCGGCCCAGTCGCCGGTTTTGGAGGAAACAGGATGCGTGCAATGAGATTTTTGGCTGTCTCAGCAGCCGTCTTGCTAACGGCCGCCTTGGCTGTAGCCCAATCGCGAAGTGCCCAGAGACCAACCGTTATCTCTGGAGAGTATATGGAGACGGTGGCGTGCTACATCGACCAAGGTCGCGAAGAAGTGCAACACACGTTGACGCTGTCGTCGGGTGCGGTCATGAACCTTTCATTCCCTGAAGGCATGGATCACCCGCAGCCAGGCGCTTGGGTCTCGCTACGCGGAATCGTTCGCGATATGAATTGCGAAGTGATCGAAGTTCTGGAAGAACTGCTGCCTGAGAATGGCAATACGTTGCCAACCGGCGAGCAAAAAATCCTCGTGCTGCTGATCAACTTCCAGGACGCACCGACTCAAAACACGACCCCGGGAATCGTCTGGGATCAGTTCATGAACCCGGTCAGCAGCGTGAACCGATGGTTCCAAGAAACCTCCTTCGGAAAGATGTGGATCGATGTCGATGTCTTTGGCTGGTACACACTTCCAGTGAACAGAAGCTGTGACCCCAATGGTTGGAGAAATCTGGCAATCCAAGCAGCGTCTCCACACGTTACTTTCGCCAACTACAATAGGTTGTTCATATTGGTCCCAGGTGGCGGAGGATGCAGTTGGGGCGGCTTGGGAACACTTGGCTTCCAAACGCTCAATACGCCTCAAGGCCCCTGGCTGACGACGACATCATGGTGCCGATCCGAGTACTACAACGACAACCGCTTGGCCATCGCGATCAGCACCCACGAGGGCGGTCACAACCTCGCCCAACATCACGCCAGCTCGAGATCCTACGTCGGCGAAACCCTTGGAACATTCGACACCAACGGCGGAGGCGGAACAATGGACGAATACAACGACCGCTTCGACACGATGGGCAACTGGAACCTCGGCGCGTACAATGCACGACACAAAGAAAATCTTGGCTGGTTCGATCCTGGCCAACTCGTCACCGTAACGCGAAGCGGTTTCTACACACTGTCTCCGTATACGCTGTACTCGTCGGCGCCAAAAGCGCTAAAAGTGTTCCGTGGATACGGTCCAAGCACTCAAAGAACTGAGTTCGTCTACTTCGAATGGCGAAGACCGATCGGATACGACACGGACATCAACTACAACAACGGAATCAACTACACCGGCGCGCTCGCGCACTTCCATTGGAACAACAGCAATACAAGGACGCACTTGCTCGACTTCACTCTCGGCAACAATTTCTTGGACGCCGCATTGCAAGTTGGTCAACAGTGGAACGACAACTACCGGCCCATAAGCGTTCGAGTCGTATCGATTGCCGGAAACACAATGACACTCGAAGTGAACATAGGATTCTCCGGCGTCGAGCGGCTGCCGACTTCGTATACGATTCAGCGCGGCACGCACATCTCAGGGACATTGACCGACGTACACACAAGCAATGACAGTCGTCTGGTCATCCGCGGAGTGCCGCCGTTCGCGCTCGGCGAATCGGAAGTGATGGTCATCTTCAACGGAACATCGCAAGTCTCGAATCCCGCCGTTATCGGATTCAAACTTGAATCTCACGCAAGCACCGGCGGCATTCGAAAGATGGTCGAACTTTGGGATTGGAGCAACAGCAAATGGGTGGCAACTGACTACCGCACTGTCTCTTCCGGCACAGACACGATCCAAGTGTTCGCTGAGGAGAACCTGCAGCGATTCGTCCAATCTGGAACGAATGCAATTCGTGCAAGGGCACGTTTCGACGGCCAGCTCGCATTCGGATTCGGATGGGAAGCAAGAATCGACCATGCAGTCTGGGAAGTCTTCCCTCGATCATAAGAACTGACTGCACGAGAACCGGCCTTCCGCCATGAAGCGGAAGGCCGGACTAGTTCTGAATTACCGCGCTGCAGCCACCGGCTGATCGCGAAGCAGCGTTCCCAGGTCGATGATCATGCCTTGGCCTCCGCCATAAACGGCAGGTAGTGTTCCGTTCCACTTTTCGATCCACTCTCTCGCAATGACGAGCGAACCGCCTTGCACTCGCAGCGCTTCCGCATTCAGTTTCGCGGCTTCCGACTTGCCCTCTGCGATCGTGATCGCGGTCTGCTTTTCGAGTTCGGCTTTCTGAAGAATGTAGCGTTGCTGTTCGGCTTGCTGCTGCGCAACTTGCTTTTGCTCAATTGCTTTGTTGAACTCAGGCGAAAAGTCGAAGTTTGTGATTGAAAGACCTGCAGGCTCAACGATGATATTGTAGGCGCCCAGACGCTCCGTGATGTCTTGCTCAACTTCGGACTTAACTCTGGCGCGTAGCTTGATGAGCTCTTCTGCCGTGTACTGTGCGGTGACAACTTTGATCGACTCTTGTACGGCCGGATCGATGATTCGGGCCTTATACTCTTTGCCTACGTTGCGATACAAGGTCGCCACTTTATTCGAGTCGATCCTAAAGTTCAGCGCGAGCGTCGTGCTGACGATTTGAAGATCCTTCGACGCAGCCGAAGCCTCGCTCTGCTCTTTCTGCGTTCTCACTTCCATCAAAACGACTTCTTGCACAAAAGGAACCACCAAGTGAAACCCTTCTGACTTTTGCCCCCTGACGGCGCCGAAATGAAGCAAAACACCCTTATAGCCTGCTGGAACGATCACAGCGCAAGCCCAGATCACGCCTCCAAAAAACATGAGTCCGCCGATCACCCTGGCAAACCAAGCCGACGGCGCGAGGTTGGTCTTTTCGGAAGTCTGTCTGTTCAAACCGCCGATTACAAAAGACAAGATAAAGATAACGAGACCAAAAAGCGCAAGCGTCATGATGATTCTCCTGTAGAATCACGGACGGACGGGACCCCGGGTTGCGATTCCCCTTAAAGTCTATTCAAGCCTAAACAAGTTCCCAGTGCTCGCTCATCTCGATCAGCTTCTCGACCTGTTCGTAACCATAAACCGGAACGATCGTCTGCAGGCCCTTTTTGAACGGTTTGCCCGACTTGATTCCTAACAGCGCGAGCGCTTGCTTGAGTTCTCTCGATGCACTGACTGTCTTGACCGGGAACCTAAATTCATAGCCCTTCTTGTATCGACTCGACGATAACTTGGTTTGCTTGTCGAGGCTCCTCCACCTCAAATATGCCGACGTCCCGAGGAGTTTTCGAACAAGGCTTCTGGCCTGGCTTCGAGACATATTCTTGCTTGACGCACTGCGAGTTTTCTTCACCATTTTGGATCTGGAGCAAGTATACATTCAATGGCGAATTGAGGCGGGGATTCGAGCCTCAAAACAGGTAGAATGGAAGCCTTCCGAAGGACCCATCCGTCACTAAGGATAGGCCCCCCGCTTAGGACCCCAAAGGAGATATTCGCTTGCCCGAAAACGAGTCCGTCGTCGAGAAAACCCTGATCCATGAGGAGATGTCGCGCTCCTATGTGAACTATGCGATGAGCGTGATTATCGCACGCGCGTTGCCAGATGTCAGGGACGGGCTAAAACCTGTCCAGAGACGGATTCTCTATGCGATGCTGGAGGGCGGATACACAGCAGACAGACAGCGCACAAAGTGCGCAAAAATTTGCGGCGATACCAGCGGTGACTTTCATCCGCACGGCAATGAAGTCATTTATCCGACGCTCGTCAGGATGGCGCAAGACTTCACCATGCGCTATCCGCTCATTGACCCGCAAGGAAACTTCGGAAACATCGACGGCGACCCGCCCGCGGCCATGCGATACACGGAAGCGCGGCTCAGCAAAATCGCGATGGAGATGCTCGAAGACATTGAGCGAGAGACCGTCGATTGGTCGCCAAACTATTTGCAAACAAAGAATGAGCCGCTGATGCTTCCAGGCAAGTTCCCGAACCTCCTTTGTAACGGTGGAACAGGAATCGCCGTTGGCATGGCGACGAATATGCCGCCGCACAACCTGAACGAAGTTGTCGAAGCGATTCTATTGCGTGTCAGAGAGCCTAGGTGCACGGTAGACGAATTGTTGAAAGTACTCCCAGGACCGGACTTCCCAACTTACGGCATGATTCTCGGAACCAAGGGAATCAGAAATATGTATGAAACCGGCCGTGGCAGCGTCGTTATGCAAGCGAAGACCGCGATCGAGCCAACAGAAGGCGGCCGCAGCGTCATCGTCGTTAGCGAAATTCCTTACCAAGTCAACAAGACAACGCTTATCGAACAGATTGCAAAGATTATTCGCGATAAGAAGCTCGATGCAATCAGCAATGTTGAAGACTATTCCGACCGCCGCGGAATGCGACTCGAAATCTTCGTCAAACGCGAAGGCAACCCGAATAAAGCCCTTAACTACCTGCTCAAGCACACTTCATTGAGATCGACGTTCGGCTCGATCATGCTCAGTTTGATTGATGGCGTTCCGCGAGTCGCGCCGCTCACGCAACTTCTCGACGAATACATCGCGCACCGAAGAAACGTCATCACTCGCAGAACACGATTCGATCTCAATCGCGCTCTCGAAGACGCACACATCAGCGAAGGCTATCAGATCGCACGTGCGAATCTCGACGAGATTATCAAGATCATTCGCGCCGCCGAAGATCCGGAAGATGCGCGAAGACAGCTCGTCGTGCGCTTCGGAATGACGATGTTCCAAGCGAACGTCATCCTTAACATGCAGCTTCGGAGACTTACACGACTGGAGCAGCAGAAACTCGAAGAAGAGTACAAGAACATTTTGCGAAAGATCGCGAACCTGATGGACATCCTCAGCGATGCAAAGCGTGTCGACAAGATTCTGTGCGAAGAACTCGAAGAATTGCGCAAAAAGTTCGGTGACGAGCGCAGAACGAAGATCCTCAACGTCGAAGCGGAAGAAATCGGCGACGAAGACATGATCCCAGACGAAGAGGCGATCATCTCGATCAGTCGCGACGGATACATCAAGCGCATGAGCGTCGACGCGTACCGCGCCCAGCGCAGAGGCGGTAAAGGTGTTGTCGGCACGCAGTTGAAAGCGGAAGACGACGTTTCGCACCTTTTCCAAGTTTCGACGCACCACTTCATTTTGTTCTTCACAGACAAAGGCCGCGTCTATCGCCTCAAAGCCTACGAAATACCGGAAAGCGGCCGCTACTCGAAAGGCACGCCTGTCATCAACTACATCCAAATCGAAAGCGGCGAGCGAGTGACCGCTACGCTAAGTGTCAAAGACATCAAGGGCGAAGGCTATCTCGTTATGGTTACGCGCCTCGGAGAAGTGAAGCGCACGCCGATTAACGCATTCCAAAACTTGCGCGCAAACGGATTGCGAGCGTTCGACATCGAAGAAGGCGACGAACTCAAGTGGGTGCTTCGCAGCAACGGCAAACAGGACATCCTCCTGATTACCCGCGAGGGCATGAGCATTCGCTTCAACGAAAAGCAATTGACAGGCCGCAGCCGAGCCGCCGGCGGTGTCCGGGGAATCAAGCTTCGCAAAGGCGACGAAGTCGTTTCGGCGGACATCGTCGAAGACGAAGCGCTCAGCGTGTTGGTCGTCGGAGAGAACGGCTATGGCAAAAGAACGCCGCTCGACGATTACCGCCCCCAAGGCCGGGCCGGAATGGGCATCAAAACGATGAACGTCACCACCAAAACAGGCAAAGTGGTTGGCGCCGAAATCGTCAACAACGACGACCAACTCGTCCTGATGACGGAAAGGGCCAAGGCCATAAAACTCAGAATCAAGGAAATTCGCACGGTCGGCAGGATCGCCCAGGGCGTCAAGCTGATCAACCTCCAGCCCGAGGACAAGGTCAAGAGCATCGCCAGGCTCGTCAAAGACAGCGACGACGGGGAAATCGAAGCCGATTAGACCAAGGCCCCCAAGCAAATCTGCCAGATCTGGCACAGATTCAACAGATTTGGAAGAAAATTTGATATACTGCTATCGGCTCGGACTCCATGGACCGGGCAAATCTTGAAGAGAGGAGATATCTCTAATGAAGAAAATTCTAGCAATGGCTGGTGTCGCCGCGATCGCGAGCTCTGCGCTCCCGTTCGTATATGGTGGCCCTGGCGGCGCGATCCCTGACAATATTCCTGCAGGGACCACTTGGTCGGTAAACGTTTCCGGCACCGGGCTTATCGTTCAGTCAATCGATATGGTCCGCGTCTTCTCAGCGACTCACTCTTGGGTGGGCGACGTGATGATGCGATTTGGTAAGGTCGGTGGACCTGAAGTCGTGCTGTTTGAGCGGCCTGGTACCGGTGGATTCGGTTCAAGCGCTGACCTGAACGGCAATTACGAGTTCAATGGAACCACCGCAAATCCGACGCTCGCTTCAGTTGCATCGGGCTTGTCCGGAACGCAAGTCGTACCGCCCGGGCTATATCGCGCAGCCGGCAACGGCGGAACCGGCGCAACAACCGGTGGCAACAACACCATGCTCTCTGATTTCAACGTGTTCAATGGTGTTGCGCTTGACGGCGACTGGTACATTATCGCTTCCGACCACGCTGGCGGCGATACCGGTGGCGCTGTGTCTTGGAACTTCGAAGGCACCGCAGTTCCTGAGCCTGCAACGATGGCTGTCATCGGCCTCGGCCTCGCAGCGCTCGCAGCTCGCCGACGCAGGAAGTAATTCCGCAGTCGACTGAACTCGATACCGAATCGGCTGGGACCGCAAGGACCCAGCCGATTCACTTTAACTTCGCACGATAGAACTCGAAAATCCGTCTACAATTCATAGCAGTTCGCAGGAGGGCTATTGTGCGCAAGCTGTTCGTTCTGTTGTTCTTGGCGGCCTTCGCCGCCAGCCACGCCACAAGCTGGCATCGTGTTTCCGTCTATGTGGCTGACGACATCCAGGCGCAGCGCGTCTCGGATTGTCCGCTCGGGCTTTTCTCCGAAGACGTGACCCTGGGGATGACCGACCTCATCGTTGGCCCCCGCGATTGGCCCCAGCTCTTCGCCCTTAACCTTCCCTTCAAGATCGTCTCCCAATTGCCAGACCCCGTCGGCTGGGATAAGCGTTACGGTGGCGGAGACGGCAATTGGCACACCGAGTACCTGCGCTACAACGACATCATTCAGGTCTATGAGGGATTCCGTGCCGCAAACCCAAATCGAGTCTCACGCCAGCAAATAGCGACAAGCTGGAACGGCCGCGCAGTTTACGTTTACCGGTTCAGGCTAACTCCCTACCAAGCCCCCGGTGCGCCGCCGAGGAAGAAGATGATTATCCTGGGAGGCACACACGCCAGAGAATGGATCAGCCCTGCGGTCACATTGATCCTCTTCGAAAGGTTGCTCACTGAACCGCAATTGAACCCAGTTCTGCTGTCCCTCGTCGACCAATTCGAGTTCTACTTCGTCCCTGTCCTCAATCCCGACGGCTATGAGTTCTCCTGGACCAACAACCGAATGTGGCGCAAGAACCGCCGCAATAACGGCAGCTCGTTCGGAGTCGACCTAAACCGCAATTACCCGAAAGGCTGGGGCGGCCAAGGCAGCAGCGGCAACCCATCTTCAGACACTTACCGAGGGCCGTCAGTCTGGAGTGAACCCGAAACGGCAGGCCTGAGAGACTTCATCGCTTCGATCGGCGGCGAAGCTTATGGGTTCATCGACTACCACAGCTACGGCCAAAAGATCCTCTGGCCCTGGACCTATACGACAACCCCGCTGCCTGAACCCGAACGAACCTGGCACTTCAACGCCGGAGCCGCTTATCGCCAAGGCCTCCTCAACGCTGGCGGCATCAACTACGAACATGGCCAGGCCTCGACGACGTTGTACGTTGCTGGCGGCACGAGCAAGGACTGGGGATGGGACGGCCTTGGCGCAATCTCATTCACCGTCGAAATGCGAGACACGGGACAAAACGGATTCTTGCTTCCACCCGATCAGATACTGCCGACCGCTAACGAGAACTGGGGTGGATTCAAAGCATTTCTGCAGTTTCTCGCCCAATGAATGGATCATCCAGGTAGAATCGGGCGTCTGATCCAGGGAGAGGTGTTCGACCTGTCTTGAAGCTTCATCATCTATTTCTCATAGTCCTGATTCTCGCCGGATTATCGGCTGGCTGCGGTGGCGGCCAGACGCAGGTAAAGATCTACCATAGGTTTACCAACGTCGTGCCTGACGTGGCAACTGCCGACTATTACGTCAATGACAGCATCCACACTCCAGCTCTCGCTTACCTGCTTTCCAGCACGTGGGTGAAACTCGAAGACAATGAAAACTGGACGTTCTACGATGCATTCGAAGGTGGCACCCAGAATGTGCTTGATTCGATAGCCGTTCAGAAACAAAACAAGACAAGCACACACGTTTTCGCACTGGGCTTCAAGACTCCCGGAGCCCAGCAACCTGGTGTCCGGCTTGTGCCGGTCACCGTCCAACGCACGACACCGGGCGGATCGAACGCCCGCCTAATCTGGATTCACGGCTATATGCGTGCGGCTGGCACTCAAACGCCCAATGTCGACATTTATCGAACCGGCAAAATCGCCCCAGAAATTGAGGACATTGGATTTGGTCAGACCCGGGTCGGCTTCCTCGCTGCAGGAACCTACACCATCGACGTTCGAATCGCCGGCGCGCAGTTCGGCAACTTGTTTTCAACCACAAACGTCGTACTCGAAGCGGGAAAGGTCTACATCGTCCTGCTGAAAGGCGTCGAGGGTGAAGTCGGCCCGCTTGCACCCGCCGTAGTGCTCATCGAAGAAGAAATCAATAACGATCCTTAGTCTTCTTGCCGGTACAATCCTGCCATGGCCGTCAGCGAGCACTCGCTTCGCGTCCCTGCGTCGTGCAGACCTGGAGACCACCACAAGACAAAGCGCGGGACGACGGAAATCGTCGAGGAGTATGTCGAAGGAATCTTCCGACTGCAAGAAGCAATTGGACAAGTGACAACAGGCGAGCTCGCAGATTACATGCAAGTTTCAGCCGGAAGTGCGACATCGATGGTGAAAAAGCTCCACCAAATGGGACTCGCCAAATATGAGCCTTACAAATCCGTTTCGCTCACAAAGAAAGGCGAAAGGCTTGCTAAGCAGCTTAGCCGAACCCATCGCATTCTAAAGAAGTTTCTCGTCGATTCTGTCGGATTGCCTTGGAACGACGTGCATGAGCTTGCCTGCAAACTTGAGCACTACATCGATTCGGATGTCATCGAGATCATGTACGCAAAACTCGGCAGGCCAGAACGTTGCCCGCATGGCACACCCATCAATCTCGATGCGCCAGACAACAGCTTCAGACTTGCAGAAGCCGAAGTTGGAGTGCCGCATCGAATTGTGAAGATAACGAACGAGCGTCACGAATTCCTTAAGTTTCTCGAAGACTTGTCAATGCTGCCTGGTTCGAAGATAAAGATTCTTGAATTATCGCCCATCGACAGTTTGATGCGAATAGAAGTTGCAGGCAAGCCGTTTACAGTCGGACCAGAAGTCGGAAGACACGTCTGGGTGGAACTCGCGTGACAACTTACCCACGCACTTGGGCCGAAGTCGATCTCGCTGCAATTAGGCACAACCTCTCAGAGATACGCTCCGCGCTGGCACCGGAAACGATGATCGGTTTGGTTGTCAAAGCGGATGCATATGGCCACGGACTGATTCCGGTTTCGAGAATGGCGCTGCGATCGGGTGCCGATTGGGCTTGCGTTGCAACGGTACAAGAAGGTGTCGCACTTAGAGAAGCTGAAATCGACAGCCCAATTCTCGTGCTCGCACCTGCGCTTGAATTGGAAGCGCAGCAAGTGGTCTTTTACGATCTTCGCTCCCAAATCGAATCGTTCGACATCGCGCGTGCGCTTTCGAAAGCCGCGACCGAACAAGGCCGTATCGCCAAAGTGCACATCAAAATTGACACAGGAATGAGCAGATTCGGCGTGCAGCCTTCAGAAGCGAAGGAGCTTGCCGTTCGAATCGCTTCCCTGCCAAACGTCGAAATCGAAGCGCTGTCGAGCCATTTCGCATTTGGTGGTGGACCGCGAGACTACACCGCATGGCAATTCGAGCGATTCCGAGAAGCAGTGTGCGAAATCGAAGCCGCTGGAATCAAGCCGCGAATTCGCCACATTGGCAACAGCGCCGCAGTGGTTCGTTTCCCAGAATCTCAAATGAACATGGTGCGAGTCGGCATTCTCGCTTATGGCATCAGCCATGTCGGAGACACTCCGTTAGATTTGCGACCTGCGCTGACTTGGAAGGCGAGGATTATGGCACTGCGCGAACTTCCAGCAGGCCGCAAAATTGGTTACAACTGCACCTATGAGACAAGCAGGTCGAGCCGAATTGCGACTCTCGGCGTCGGTTACGGCGACGGGTACCACCGCGCGCTAAGCAATCAAGGGAGCGTCGTAATCAGAGGAAAGCGAGCGCCTATTCGCGGGCTCGTGTGCATGGACCAGATCATGGTCGACGTAACGGACATTCCTGATGCGACCGTTTCTGACGAAGCGATCTTGCTTGGATCAGATATTCCAGCGACTGAACTCGCTGCGCTTGTCGGAACGACTCCGCACGAAATGCCGACAAGGATCATGTCCAGAGTTCCGCGAACCTACCGAGGCCAATAAACATGAAGAGATCCCTGGTCGTCATTCGTGGCGATGTGACAGGCGCGCTTGGAGCAATTTGGCTTTACTGGCCAATCTTCTTGTTGTCGAGAAGAAGGCAATTCGGCAAGCAGTATCGCGTGTCCGTTCTCGTTTCGCCTTCGCCGCGGCAGGCGATCGAAGCGATCTCAAAGGCCGACGCCGTCGTGTTTTATGGCCACGGCGGGCCAGGCAAAGTCCACCTCACACCGAATTCGAACAAGCAGAACAATCCAACTGGCGCTCTTGATGTCGCTTCTGTCAATACTGTTCTCGATATCAGGACTGAACTGGAGAAGGAAGATCTCGACTTTGTTATGATTTCATGTTGCGACACGCTCCAGGACCCACATTGGATCGAAGGTTGGCTGAAAGTTGCCAAATCAATCCATGGATACGACGGGCTAACCTACAATTGGAAGCGGCCATTCCACATTCCACGATTGAGAACGATCACGCGCTAATTTTTGTCGACGACTTCGAGCAAGACGGCGAGCGGAACGGCGCCTTCGATTGCAGGCTGGTCAAAAGTGGCGACTTTGCGAAGCAGGCCCGCTCGATACGCTTCGATCACAACTTTTCTAAAGGGTGCGATCTTATCGTCGCCTGGACTCCGGGCGAACAGCTCAGGTGAGAATGCGTACGCAATTTGCAGTGCTTGTTCCCTGCCACCGATAACGCTCTGATCGTAATTCAAATAAACGTGCGTCGTTTTCAACTTCGCAAGCGCATCGATCAATTGTTCCGGCTTGCTGATATCGTTCCATGGAATCAACAAACTGAAACCCGGAGACGCCCAATAGTATTCGACGTCCAGATAGAATCCTCTGACCTCGTCGAGAAGCGCAACCCGCATCTCAGGTTGAGCTCGCGCCATTTCATTGATGAACGCCGTCGCTTCCCAGAATGGAAACCGACGCATCGGACCGCCACCGAAGTCGCCGCCGGACAAGTACGCCGAATCGGGTTTGCCACTCGATACGAATTTGATCGCGTTTCCAAATTCGCTCGTCGCACCAGGCACGAACAACGTGTAGACTCCCGCGAACCAAAAGAACGTGAAAGCGGATTGGATTCCAATCGCCGCAATGGCGATGCTTTTGAATGGGAGCTTTGAGATGGCTCCTCCTAAAAGGAATGCGCCAGGAACCATGAGCGCTATGATGTATCGCGACTGCTGAGTCAGATAGAACCAACTGAGCAAGCAAATGAATATCGCCAAGACACAAAAGGCGTGCTCTTTTCGCATCCTTCCGCTAAAACACCACAGCAACATCGAAAGCGCCAGCAGCCCCCCCATTGCTCCCCAAAACGCGCCGCCATTGATTTGCTTGTGCGGCTGAACAGCCAAAGCAGTGATCGCACCAGGAATCACCAATGGGTGCTTGCTCTTTCCGTCCGCGCCCTTGTAGGCTTCTTGGTATTCGCTCCCGTCGAATGTCCAAACGCCGAAGGTCTTTTGTTCGGTCGCGTATGCGTGAGCCATATCTTGAGTCCAGTCGCTTCCACCAAACACGCTATAGAAGAACGGATAAACCGGGTTGCCAGTATTGATCACGTTCCGCAAATACCAAGGACTCGCAACGACCAACGCAATAACAACAATCGATGCACTCGCCATAGCGGATTTGCGCGTAGATCTGCCGAATAATCCAACAAGCAAGAGTGCGGCAACGATTGCGAACGCGACTTGAAAACCGGTGTACTTCGTCGCGAGCGACAGGCCCAAAATAACGCCGGCTAAGTACAGCCACTTCTTTTCGCTGTCTGAAACGTATAGCGCCGTCAAGACGATCGCAGCGCCTCCATAAAAGCCGTGAATGACGTCTTGATACGCGGTTCCTGGCTCCCATAAAGTTACGGGAACGCAAATGAATGCGAGTGCAGACCATAGCCCGGCTATTTTTCCGAACTTGTGCGCGACCAATCCGCCGACTCCAAGGCATGCGAGAATCGCAAAACACCAAGCGATCATCTTTGCGCCCGCTTGTCCGCCAAACTCTAATCCCCAGATATAAAGCATGTTGACGGTCGCAGGGATGTTGCTGTGATTCATCCAAGCGAGATAACTGACTTTGCCTTCGAGAAGCCAGATCTTACTCATGGCCAATTGATGGCTCGTCGTGTCCCAATCTGCTCCGGCACTCGGCGTAAACACAGCGGGAAGACGCAACAGTAAGAACAGAACGATTATAACGACGATGATTCTCGTTTGAGAATCCGTTCCCTCTTTTGGGCTCAAGTCGTTCCGATGCTTCAAAAGTCCAAAACCGCCGACCGCAACCCAAACAACTGCACCAACATAAAAGAACCAGGAATGCGCGAACGTACCTGCCAATCCGGCTAAGAAAGTCAATAGTCCAATCGCGCCCAGTCCGATTGCACCCGATAGTCCCCAAACTGCGGAAGCTGGTATCCCCCTGACCCAACGGCCGATGAGCAATGCGCCGATTCCAACCGCGAAGAGCGTTCCAAGCAAGCCGAAGAGAACAGCAGCGACCGGCACGCTCTCAAATCGATACTCGCCCATCGAACGATTATGCGCCTATCGCCTGGGGTCGTTGGGAATCCTCGCCTCTCCCCACAGCTCGAGCAGTCCGTTTCGGCTCTTCAGTTCACTAATGTGAAACGCGCCGAAAAGTCGTAAGTCGGCGTCGATGTCCAGAATTGGATTCAGGCTGTCCAAAAGAATTCTTCCGGATCCGTCCAGCGGCAGGCGTCCGTCAAGCAGCATCCATGCGTCTTCGAGCCAAAGTTCGACGCCGTTCTTTGGAACAAGCCTTGCACTAACATAGAACTCAGTTGAGAACAGCAAAAAGTCGCCTTTGCCTTCGACGTAGACCTTGTCGTTCTCCAACTTGACTGAAACGGTCTTGATTTCACGATACTTGTGAAGAATGAAACGCTCCAAGGCAGTCGCGTTCATGCGCACATATCCCGGGCCGACGCCTGACTTGCTGAGCCTGATCTTCCCCTCCTTCCGCGCAAGCCCGAAATCGTAGCGGCAGTCGACGATGGTCGCGGAGAGTTCTTCAACGCCAAGCGCACGCAGATTAAAGTTCAACAGCGACAGCCTGAGGGTTCTGATGTAGCCCGTTTGGGCACGATCGGGCTCTGTAAACAACGGCAAACCTGAAACCGAGAAGTCGCTCGCCAGAATCGAAACATCATGCAGCCGCCCAGATGCACCGCCGAAAATGCCGTCGATGTCCGCCTTGACCTTCACCGACTTTTCGTCGCCCTGAAGATGGGAAGCCAATTCGCTGGCGGCAAGCCGCTCGAACCTGCCAACCTCCGATTCGACCGCGTACCCAGCCAGGGCGCCCAATCCTGCCAGAAGTAGCGGTATCACTTCGCCACCGTCCAGGGGATAGAATCGTAGAAAGAGTGGCCGGTACCCACACCGGCATTTTAGCGTCCGATCGCCACAAATGAGATGAACATGATTTCAGACCTGAAGTCCTTGCACGAATCCCACCGAGCAACCTGGAATGGAGACCTCCCGGCCGACTATGGCTCGGCAGACGCGGAATACCGCCTCCTGAGAGAGTCCTGCGGATGGATCGACTTCTCGAACGTTGGGAAGGCCATTCTCACGGGAGAAGACAGAAAAGGCTGGCTCCAAGGCCAAATCACTCAGGACTTACGAAACTTCGGTGATGGGACCTACGCCCAGGCCTGCATCCTGTCGCCAACTGGGCAGATCGTAGCGGACATAGGGCTTTGGGGACTCGGCGAAGAATTCGCGATGCTGCTTCCGTCGACGTCTGCCGAAGCCGCCCTGAAAAGGCTGCGACAGATGCTGATCTTAGAGGATGTAAAAATCGAGGAACTGACGAGCAGCCACGGACTGATTTCGATTCAGGGACCGACAGCTTCCGAGATCCTCGGCGACAGAATCGAACTGCCACGGCTCAGCGCAGGCGTCGTACAGCTCAAGAAGGGCGAAGTCCGTCTTTTGCGGCACGACCGCTCGGGGATGGGCGGATGGGACTTGCTCTTTCCTTCCGAATTGGTCAAAGACGTTGTCAAGATTCTGGACGGCATCGAACCCGTTGGCTACAGCGCATGGAACGCGGCACGAATCGAAGTCGGAATCCCAGTCTACGGCCAGGACATCGACGAACGAACGCTCGCGATGGAGATGGGGCCTGACTTCATCTCACGCACGATCTCGTTTGACAAGGGTTGCTACACCGGACAAGAGATCGTGCAGCGAATCCATGCTCGCGGACACGCGAACCGCAGTTGGGTTGGGCTTATTGCAGAAGACGAATTTGCGGCGGGCGCTAACGTCTCGCACCCGAACCGCGAGGACGCCGGCAAAGTAACGTCGTATGCCAACTCCCCAGACTACGGCCCGATCGGAGCCGCAATGATCCGAGCGGAAGTCGCGCGCGATGGCGATATCGTCTCAATACAGACTGACAAAGGCCCCATCAGCGCAGAAGTCGTCATCATGCCGATCCGGCAAGTCTAAGGCTTACTTCTCGTCTGGGTCTCTTCGCTCTACGACAATCGTACAGTCCGTCGCCAATGCCGCGAGTGCGCCGATCGCCGCCCATATGGGAAGCAGTGCGACGCCAACTACGCCAATCGTCAATGGCACTTCCATTAGCGTGTCGCCCTTCTCATTCTTGATGATGATCCGGCGCACATTTCCCTCATGGACCAGTTCCTTCACCTTCGCGAGGAGGTTGTCGCCAGAGACCTTGAATTCTTCAGACTGCTTATCGGGCACCTACATGGGTTCTTCTCCCGCAACTCGCGCTCCTGCTTCGATGTATAATCGAAGCATTAGCACTCTAACCACTCGAGTGCCAATCCAGTTCTTTGGGAGTTTTTTGAAATGAAGATGAAACCTCTTCACGACAGGATCATTGTCAAGCCTTCGGAGAAAGAAACGGTCACCGCTTCGGGCATCGTTCTGCCCGACTCTGCCCAGGAGAAGCCGCTCCGCGGAGAGGTGATCGCGGTCGGCCCAGGCAAGCAGCTCGACAACGGAAAGGTTGTGGAACTCGAAGTCAAAGTCTCCGACATCGTCCTGTATGGAAAGTACTCAGGCACCGAAGTCAAAGTCGATGGGCAGGATGTCGTCATTCTGCGTCAAGACGACGTGCTTGCGGTCATCGACGGCGGATCTGCAAAACCTGCGTCGAACGACAAGAAGGCGAAAGCGCCGAAGAAGGGCAAGAAGTAATGGCAGCCAAGTCACTCAAGTACGGAATGGACGCCCGCGCAGCTATCCAATCGGGCGTCAACAAAATGGCGGATGCATTGCGCGTAACGCTTGGCCCACGTGGTCGTACGGTCGGTATCGACAAGAAGTTCGGTGGCCCGACTCTCGTCGACGACGGCGTCACCATTGCGAAGGAAATCGAACTCGAGGATCGATTCGAGAACATGGGTGCATTGCTGATTCGCGAAGTCAGCAGCCGAACCAACGACCAAGCCGGCGACGGAACGACGACCAGCGCCATTCTCGCGCAAGCGATTCTCAACGAAGGAATGCGAAGCGTCACCAGCGGGTCGAACCCGATCGCGCTCAAGCGTGGAATCGACAAAGCGGCCGACGCAGTCGTCGAAGAATTGAAAAAGCAAAGCCGAAAGCTGAAAGGCGTCGAAGATGCAATCAAAGTTGCGACAATCTCCAGCAAAAACGACGACATCGGACAGAAAGTTGGAGAAGCGGTCTACAAAGTGGGACTCGATGGAGTTGTCACGGTCGAAGAAGGAAAGAGCATGGAGACAATCGTCGAAGAAGTTGAAGGACTTCGCTTCGACAAGGGCTATATCAGCCCTTACTTCGTGACGAACGCGACAAGCATGGAGGTCGTTTACGAAGATCCTCTCATCCTCTTCTATGAAAAGAAGATAAGCAACGTCCCTGACTTGCTTCCTTTCCTGGAGAAGGCCGCGCAGACAGGCAGACCCGTCATCATCATCGCCGAAGATGTCGAAAGCGAACCGCTCGCGATGCTTGTGCTAAACAGAATCAGAGGCGGATTCCGATGCGCAGCGATCAAAGCTCCTGGTTTCGGCGATCGCCGCAAGGCGATGCTCGAAGACATGGCGATTCTGACTGGCGGAAAAGTCGTCAGTGAAGAGCTTGGCATGACTCTCGAAAATGTCGCAATGGACATGCTTGGAAGCTGCCAGCGAATCGTCGTCACTCGTGAGCACACAACAATAGTCGGCGGCAAAGGCAAGAAGTCCGACATCGACGGCAGAATCAAGCAAATCAAGCAACAGATCGAAAAGGCTACGAGCAACTACGACAAAGAGAAGCTTTCCGAGCGTCTCGCCAAACTCGTCGGAGGAGTCACGGTCATCAAAGTCGGCGCAGTCACTGAATCGGAAATGAAGGAGCGCAAGGAGCGAATCACGGACGCGCTCAACGCTACAAGAGCAGCCCTCGAGGAAGGCATCGTTTCCGGCGGTGGATTGGCTCTATTGCGTGCATCGAATGCGATCGACAAGGTGAATCTCCACGGTGACGAAGCAATTGGTGCAACCATTCTCAAACGGGCGCTCGCAGCGCCGCTTAGAACCATTGCGGACAATTCTGGTGTCGAAGGCAGCGCAATCGTAGAAAGGGTTCGCAAGCAATCCGGAACAGTCGGATTCGATGCGGGACAACTTAAGATCCATGATCTGATGGCCGCTGGAATCATCGACCCAACCAAGGTTGTCCGACTTTGCTTGCAAAACGCTGCATCGATCGCGGGACTGTTGCTAACGACGGAAGCCGCAGTCGCGGACGTGCAGGAAGACGACGTTCCACACACACCACCTGCATACTAAACAGATAGAACGGTCGGCGCATGACTGCGCCGACCGATACATCATCCCCCCCAAAAAAAAATCAGTTGTTATTGCTCAGGATGCGGATGCTCCGCAAGGCTGCAACTCGAAAGTGTGCCGATTGTGCCGTAGTCGTAAGTTCCACTCATTGGACATTGCGGATTGCCACGAATGTAAGGTGATATGTCGCTAAACGCAACAGGCGTTCCGTTCGACAGTCGCATCTCAATGGCGAGCTGAACTTTCGCTGAATCGAACTGACGAAGATTGCTCTGGCATGTTCGAAGCGCAGACTTTCTTCGCGCCGTCATCATCTGCGGCAATGCGATCGAAATCAGAATGCCAATGATCAGAATCACGATCATGATTTCGACAAGTGTAAATCCACGTTTGGCTTTCATGCGTCTTTTCTCCAACATGTGGCCTCATGGACGGGAGTCAAGTCCGGGCGGCGGCTAGGACCCAACCCCGCGTCCACTGCCTTATTCCACGCGAATTGAACGCTTAACCTGAAACTCTTACCGGGCATTCGATCATGCGGTACTCTCACTTTGTGCACGACTCAACGCTCGACGCAATGTGGCGCGAGCACTTCTCTGGAAAGCCAACTCTGTTCGCGTCTGCGCCGGGAAGAGTCAATCTGATTGGTGAACACACCGACTACAACGAAGGGTTCGTCTTTCCTGCCGCAATCGATCGCAGAACGAACGCTTTGCTGAGAACAACTGCCGGCTCCTTTCGTGTGCTGTCGAATCAAGCTGGACCGTCCGCGCAATTCTTCCCGGGAGAAACTGTCAAAGGTCGAAATTGGGCGCGATACGCTGCTGCTTGCGCCAAGAGGCTCCAAGATCATACTGGCGAAACTCCTCCGGCCCTCGAAGGAGTGCTGAATTCGCACATCCCGTCAGGATCGGGCCTGAGTTCGAGCGCTGCCCTCGACCTGTGCTTCCTTACCGCATGGAACGAACTTTGCCGATACGGATTCACACCCAAACAGCTCGCCCTCATGGCGGCTGAAGCGGACAATCTATACGTTGGCGTTCAATCCGGGATCATGGATCAAATGGCGTCTGCTTTAGGAGAAGAAGGCAAGGCGCTTTTCATCGACACGCGATCTCAAGAATACTGGGCGCATAGCCTTCCGCCAGGAATCGACATCGCGATTCTCGACACTCGCAAACCGCGAGCTCTCGCTGCCTCTGCCTACAACGACCGAGTCCGAGAATGCAAGCAAGCGGTCGATGCCATTGTCTTGCACGATCCTGCCGTCAAGTCGCTGCGCGATGTGACCCTCGACCAAGTTGAATCTGCTGAAATGAACGAAGTGGTTCGAAAACGCGCACGCCACGTTGTTTCGGAAAATGCGAGGGCGATTGCATTTCGGGACGCGCTCGAATCCAGCAACTTGCCCGCTCTCGGCAGACTCGCGAGGGAGTCCCATGAGAGCCTGCGAAACGACTATGAGGTTTCCTGCCGCGAACTCGACGCCATGGCGCGAGCAGCGTGGAACGCACCCGGGTGTGTGGCGGCCCGCATGACGGGAGCGGGATTCGGCGGATGCTGCGTCGCTCTTGTTGTTTCAGACCTCTATCTGGAATTTGAGGCATCCGTTCGGGCGTCATATGGAATGTACGGCTACCGAGAGCCCGCGCTTTTCAGGACATCGGCCGCCCAGGGGGGCCTGGCAATCATACTGGGGAACCATTCCCAGGAACTATCGTCGGAATAAACGGAGTTCACGTTTCGACCGAGAATCTGGAGGAAAGCCGCCGTCATCGGATTCAGGGAATTGATGGCCCGTAGATGACGGTCCGAACTCGAAAGTATAGAAATTTGTGGCCGCGCGTCTCAGATTTCTTCCGAAGTATGGAATGACCCCTTCAGGCGGCAAGTCCAGCCAACTGGAGCGAGGGGTGAATCATGGCAATGCCTACGTCTAGAATGGAGTCGAACGGACGTCCCGTTCGCCTCACCAAGAGAGAGATCGAAGTTCTATCGCTGATTGCGCAAGGCTACAGCAGCAAGGAAGCCGCTGAGCATCTGTTCGTTTCTAAGCGAACGGTTGACTTCCATCTCGCCAACATCTATGGAAAGCTGCAAGTGAACAACCGCGTCCAAGCGTTTCGCGCCGCGACGCGACTCGGCTTGATTCCTTTCGAGCCAACGTTCAGCAGCCACTCCGGCGGCGAGTCGTAGGGCTCTTAGCAAACGATCTCGGCGTGGCGACCCAATCGGGTCGTCACGCCATTTTGGTTTTTTAGAGTCGTCCCTAAGCAGCCTTCAGCCAATCCGGAACAAGCGATTTCGCTTTCATGAGTTCGATCGCCTTCGCGACGGCAGGATCAGGGTTGCCCGATTGCGTGACTTCGGCATCCGGAACAACCGGATTCCTTTCGAGCCTGACGCCCTTCGCGGTCACATAGTCGTTGACCGGATACTGAAGTTGGAACCCATGTGGCAACCGGCCGAACACCGAAGCCAACACCGCGCCAGCAGTTCGCGTACCCACGATAACCGCATTGCCTTGCTCTTTCAAGGCAGCAGCAGCGATTTCAGATGCGCTCGCAGAACCCCTGTTGACTAACACTGCGATCTGGCCTTTGAACGCCTCCGTCTTTTGCTCACGGGTTCTCATCTTCTGGTTCGACCACTCAGCGATTGCGAATACATCCGACGGGTCTTTTCCTGTTTCCCGCGCATATCGGTCGGCAACTTGACGAGAAACGAATGTTCCGATCACCGTGTTGTTGGGAAGCAAGTGGCTGAGAAAGTGATTCAAATTGTTCACCGCGCCACCGCCGTTGCTGCGCAAGTCGATAATCAGCCGTTTCGCCTTCGCTGCTTCTGCAAACAGCTTCTCAAGGTTTTCGCGCCCATATCCCACATTGAAAGTGAACACTCTCAGAATGGCGGTTTCATCATCGATCCATGTCAGAGTCTCTGGGCGAACCGTCGAGAATCTCCTTCTCTCCACTTGGACGACTTCGATCCTGCCATCCGCGCGCTTGATCTTGAGTTCGACCTTCGTGCCTTCATCGCCGTCGAGCGTCGTGTCCTCTTCGACAGGCTTGCCATCGACTTCGATTATCACATCGCCAATTTGCAATCCTGCTTCCTTGGCCGGTCCATTGTCGCTAACGGCGCGCACAACCAATCCCTCGTCCTCTTTGCGAACGGTTGCGCCGACACCGATTGTCGAAGTCTGCGTTCGCTGAATCGCCGCCCGCGGAGTAACAAGTCGAATGTGGCTTGCGCCGAACTCTCGAAGCGCACGGTTGATTGCATTGGTGAAAGCGGGTATCTCGGTCGCTTCGTCGACCGCTGCCTGTTGTTTCTCAATAAAGCTCGGCCACTTCGAAAAGTCCATGCCCGGAACAAAGGCCCGAGTCGTGACAAATTCCTCCACGGCTTTCAAAACCTCGGCCTTTTGCTCCGCCGATATCGGTTGCCCAAACGCAAATCCAGCCGCGAGAACGGCTGCGAAGATTCCAATGAGTCTTCTCATGAAATCCTGTACGGAGTTGGATCCCCCTGTGTTCCCCTCAAATCGAAGCAGGCGGCCGCCGAAGACCAGTCCGCGATCCTGATCTGTCGGCGGCCGGATAAGAGCAATTAGCGCCCTTTGGCGTAGTCGATCATGCCCTGGAAGTCCACAACGACCACAGGTTCGTCTCCAATGACCCATGCGTCATGGCCCGATGGCAGCAATGAAACGTCGCCGGGTCTGCAGTCGAACGTCGTTCCGTCGTCCATCTTCACCCGTAGGACGCCGGCAACGTGATACTGGTAGTGCGGTGCCTCGCAGCTCTTCGTGTGAACGAGCGGTTGGACCGACTCAGACCACTTCCAACCGGGTTCAAAGACCGCTCGGCCGATTGTTGCGCCGCCGACTTTGATGAGTTCCAGCCGGCCCTTTGGGAACTGGCGCACTTCATCCGGCTTGCCGAAGCTCTTGTACTCTGCCTTAGGCTTGGATTGCGCCTCGGTTGCTTGGTGCGAACTGGCCGGGCTGAAGGGAGCCGCCAGCGCCACTGCTATCAACGCTGCCGCAATCGCTCCCACCGCTATTTTCAACGTCACTGTCTTACTCATGACTGTTCCTCCAATCTTTGATACTCGTCGGCCCTTTGGGCCGGATAATAAAGAGTGTGGCAAGACAGTCAGCGGAATGCAATACATAACCGGAAAGTCGCTTATTGACTTTTTTGTCACCATGCAATATCATGGCAACGAGTTATTCTTAAGGAGCAGTTCATGGAACCTGAAACCGCGTTTGAGCGCATCGCCCAATTAATCGGTTGCAAGTGGTCGGTACGCATTCTTGTTTCACTCAGTTCCGGCGTCACCCGACCAAGCCAAATACTCAAACAAGAGGATGGGCTTTCTGCGAGAGTCATGCACCGCTGCCTCAATCGAATGGAAAAGGACGGCTTATTGCAAAAGACCGTACTTCCTGAAGTTCCGCCGCACACCGAGTACGAACTAACCGACCAAGGTCACGAGTTTGTGAAGTTGCTAACTACGGTGCGAGATATGGCCACACAATGGAAAGGAACGCAGCGACCAGTAAAACTGTAGCGACTTAACTTTGATGCCTTGATGGAATCCGTGGCAAGTCGAGTTCGCCAGATTGAGTCGTCGTCGTGTAACGAATCAATCGATCAAGAATCACTTTGATTGTTCCGGCGATCGGAAACGCGAGAATCATTCCGAGCAGTCCGAACAACGCTGCACCCGAAAACACCACGAAGAAGCTAACAATGGGATGCAAGTCGACTGACTTCCCAACGATATTAGGGTGAATCAGCATATCCCAGCAAAGGCCAACAGCTATGAAAGCAACGACGCAGATAATTGCATAATACGTTGGATCGCCCAAGTTTACAAATAGCACGTGAGTGTTTCCGCTCGATATCGCGGCTAAGAACAGCAGCGCGGCGGATATCCAGTTTCCAATGTAAGGAATCAAGTAGAAAACGCCGAACAGTAATGCCAAGAAAATAGCGAATGGCACTCCTAGAATCGACATCAAAATCGCCATCACGGTGACATAGAGCGCGATGCTCGTCGTCAGTCCTCGCACATAGGATCCCATCACCATGCCGATATCTCCGAGTAAATCGGTTGCCGCAGGACGAATTGCTGGCGGAATCCAAGTGACGAATCGCCTTCTGAAGTTGTCGTAATCGAACAAGAAAAACAAAGTCAGTATCGGCGTGAAGATGATAAAGATGATCGACGAAGTCAAATAAGTGAAGATCGCTTGGGCGCCACCGAATGCGCTGCCGATAAATCCTTGAATCGAACTCTCAATTTGCGAGCGTATTTGAAACTTCTCATCCGCTTCTTCAACCGATGTTGGCAAACCAACTCGTTCCAACCAGCCCTTGTTTCTCGCAAAGAACTGATCGACGACGCCGGGTCGATTGAGATCGTCCCATTGCGACAGTATTTGGGAACGCGACAAGGGCACTTCATAGGTGCGCAAGGACGAATCCATCTCACGGAAGAACGGTGCGAAGTAAGCATCGCTCTTTGTGGGATCCGCGAGCCAAGCTTTTAGGTCGATGGCATTGGACGGATAGTTGTTATTCCTGAGTTGTCGCTCGACATTCGGATCACCGAGAAAGCGAATGAGTGGGCCAGGCAAGACTGTGTCGTATACGTAGCCAGTCGCTACCTCTTGGATTTCACCCAGCTGAGCGGCCGCTCTCGGAGCGACAAAGGCCACCGCAGTTCCAACGACCGTAAAAAATCCAATGAATACGATCCAGACAGCAGCCCAGCGCTTGAATCCGCGCTTGCGCAACGTGCGGATCAGCGGATCGACGATCGCCGACACGATCATGCCGACGATGAAAGGCAATAGAATCGAGCGTACTGCGTACAAGAACGCCACGACGACCGCTACGATCGCCAGCCACAGCAGTACTCTCGATCCCATTAAGAGCCTATCGGCAAGGGTTTACGCGCCGGCTTCGTCCGAACTGGCGCTGCCGATGGCGACTTTGCCTTCCTTTCGATGCTTAGCCCATTCCGTAACCTTGTGCTTAAGCTCATCGAACTTGTGGGCGAGATCTTCTCGCGTCTCCGCTCCGGACTTTGGAGCAAGCAACAGGCCAGCGGCCGCGCCGACGAGGGCGCCAAGGCCAACTCCGGCAAGGAAGTACAGCATCACATTCTTATCGTGTTGTTCTGACATTTATTTCTCCTCCGCCGATTCATCGGCGGGCAAAGCTTTGGTTTCCCCAGACTTCTTACTCCTTACTACCCCAAAAACGCCCATTGCGAGTCGGATTGCGTCCATCCAGAGCGGCGTTGTGGGCTTCTGGAACACCCTGGCAAGCTCCGAAACCGCCTTGACGACAGGCTCGGCCGCAGCGAGAGTCCCTGTCGCAGTTTCGGCCAGTCCGTCGATTCTCTGTACCGCCTTCCTTGCTTCACTAAGTGTTGCCTGTACGTCTTGCGTTACCAATTTGTCGACGTGAGCCACCAACTCATCGACCTTCTCGCCCGTCGTAGCGAGTCTGCTCAACAGGACTGACATTACGATGAGCAAGAGCACGAGCAAAACCGACTGAACACTGAGCAATATGATATATGGGTCCATAGCGGCTGGGAATCTCGGAACAGCTTAACCTTCGACGCCCTTATCCGAACTCCTGCTGGATTCTCGCGGAGGTGCCGCCTCGGAGAATTTAGAAACGATCTCGACCAATTTGGGCAGATAGTCAGCCCAACCGTCAACACGCGACGCGACATCGACTTCAGGCTCTCTCTTTGGCGGTACAAGTCGATCGACATGACGGCTGATTGATTGGGCTGCATCGAGTGTTGGCACGACTTCGCGCTCGGCCATGTCTTTGATCTGTTGTTCAAGTCGTGCAATGCGATCCTGGGTGTTGGCAAATTGCTTGGCGAGTTGAACTGCTTTGAAGACCAGCGCGGCACCAACTGCCGCTGTCAATACCGCCAACCCAATTGCCAAATACTCCATCAGGCGCCTGACCCCATGATCGTGCCCCCTGCGATTACACTCTCACCTCGATAGAAAACCGCGGTTTGTCCGGGCGTGACGGCGCGCACAGCTTCATCGAATACCGCCTTTGCAGGTGATCCAGGATAAAGCGTCGCTTTGACAGGGTGCATGTTGTATCGGATTTTTCCCATGACGCGAATCGGTGCATTTGCAGAGAGCACGACGTCGTCAAACAAAACTTCCTTGCGCAACAAGTCTTCATCGGAACCGACGACGACACGATTCGACCTTGGCTCCACGCGCAATACGTAAATCGGCTTGCCCTCGACATTAAGTCGCAAACCGCGCCGCTGACCAACCGTGTACAGTGCGACGCCCCCGTGTTCGCCCAAAACCTTTCCGGACGCGTCGACAATTTCGCCACGTTCCAAGGACTCCGGCCTCGACTTCCGCAAGAACTCGCGATATCCTCCTGCCTCGCTAACGAAACAAATCTCTTGCGAATCCGGCTTCGACCATACAGAAAGTCCGAGTTCTTTTGCGATTTGCCTCGTCTCGTGCTTGCTTGGAAGTTCTCCCAATGGAAACCTTGTTCGACGCAGTTGCTCTTGATTCAACATGTAAAGCGCGTAGCTCTGATCCTTTTCCTTTGATCGCGCGCGAAGCAATCTCCACCTGCCGTTGTAATTGCGAACGCGTGCGTAGTGGCCTGTCGCTAAGAACTCACATCCGATCTCGTCCGCTTTCTTCATCAACAAATCGAACTTTACGTGACGATTGCATTCGACGCACGGGTTTGGCGTGCGACCCGACTCATATTCGTCGAGAAAATGATCGATTACCGTTTGGCGAAACTCATCGCGCATATTGACGACGTAATACGGAATGCCCAGCTTGCCGGCAACCCGACGTGCGTCTTCAACCGCTCCTAATGAGCAACAGCCAGAATGCCGAGGGTCCGTCTGACTCTCTTGCCATATCTGCATCGTTACGCCGACTGCTTCGTACCCGCGACGAACCATCAGGGCGGCGACCACGCTTGAGTCCACCCCGCCGGACATCGCAACGAGCACTCGGCGCTTCGACATTACTTTCAGCCGAGTTTACCGGGCAGGGCCGCTCCGTCTCTGGATCTCACGATCAGACAAGAGGGTCTCGATCCCATCGCCCGTCGACGAAAGAAATGAGCCGTCCGGATATCGCACATACCAAGTTGGCGTAACGCTCACTTCGAGCTTATAGCCATCGAGACGATCGCGATGAACCGACTCTGCAAACGGCTGTCGCAACTCTTCTGAAGTTAGTAACGCCATCGCTTCCCCACTGTCCAACCCGATCGCGGCAAGCAACGCAGTCATATCTTCGGGGCTCGACAAATCCTGGTTTTGCATCATCGCGTCGGCGAATTCCCAAAACTTGCCTTTCGACTTTGCATACTCGGCAAAGATCGCCGCTGTCCCGGAATTCGGATGTGTTCCCAAAAGCGGGAAGTGCCTAAAGACCAACCGTATCTTGCCTTTCAGCCTCCCTTCCATCTGTTGCTTGACATACATATGATTGCGACCGCAGCTGGGACAGTGCATGTCCGAAAACGCGACGATGACGATCGGCGCATCCTCAGGTCCAATCGACGGACTGTCAGGCCGCACCAGTTGAACGTCTTCCGCGGGCTTGACATCCACGACTTGCATCCCAACGGTCGCGCTCTCCTTGGCGGCTATGTATCCCCACGCTCCCGCACCGCCCATTGACAAGACCGCAAAAACTCCCAGGGCAGCCATCGGCAAACCTGTCGCTCCGGATTCTCTGCGCGAAATCTGACCGGCAGTCTGTGCCACAAACGCCAAAAGCATGATTACTCCGCTCGCCCAACACCAAATGCAAACAGCCTGCACCTCCAGCGAGGCGTGAACAAGCAAAAAGATGCTCGCGACAGTCCCAGCCCCGAGCAAACCCCACACCGCGCTGCCAAGCCTCGCTGTGGCAGAAACGCCCTTTGACTCCCGAACGATCGCCAAAATGGCTACAAGAACATACAGGGCTGCACCAATAAAAGCCGTGGGTATTCCGGCAACCTTCGCCCACGGGCTTTTCGCGACCTGATCGCAACCCGACACGGCCCCGGCCGCCACATCTCCACAAGGAATGCTCGCTTCGAACAGGTGAAACATCCCAATGATGAGCGCGACCGCGCCCCCTGCACATGCGAGAACAAAGACGATCCGGTTGACGATATCTGGCCTCATTGCAAGCCGCTATTCTGACGGGACTTCAGACCCGTTCGCATCCTACCTATCCACAACAACGAAACACGCCCAAAGATTCCGCGTCGAAGTAACTGCGCATGTCCTCCAGGGGTCGAGGCAAACCCAGCCTCCGCGAGGCTCCCCGACCCCTCTCCATCTTCAAGGCCGGTCAATAGTGGCGACCGGCCTTTACCATAGGTTGACAACTTCCCCCTCCCGCGACCTCTACAGCATGTCGATGAGGAGAACGATGGTTTTGGTCGCCAAACAGGAACTGGAGGCGGGAGCAAAGGAGATTGGAGGCAACAACCAAGGCCCCTTTGTAGAGAAGTACCTCAATCCAAGCGGAATCCGCCCCCCGCAGCCTTGGTGCGCGGCATTTGTCTCATGGTGCCTGCGCGAATCTGCAAGGATCAACCGCACTATGCCACCCCTCCCCTACTTCATCCGAGCAAGATCCTTCTATCGAGACGGCTTATCGCGGGGTCTGCTCGCGAAAGACCCGCAGCCCGGCGACATTGTCGTTTGGTGGCGAGGCAGAAAAGACGGCCCGCTCGGCCACGTCGGAATCGTCGAGCTGCGCCATGGTCAATGGATCCAAACGATCGAAGGAAATCGAACCACCAAAGTCGCCCGGTTCACCTACGACCTTGGCCGAATGCCCCGACTGCTCGGCTTTGTTCGTATTCCGGGCTAAGACATCGGTCTTATCGGGCGCAAACTGCCTATTGCAATCAAGATCGTGTACGCGATCGACTGCATCCTCACGGCAACCAAAGAGGAGACGCCGGCATTCCGCTGACTAACCGGGAAGACTTTGTAAGGTTGTTGGTTCATCTCAACCCATGCTTTTGACAATACTTCACAACGTTCCTACAAGACTTGTAGAACATATACAGTTATTGACGATTATCCTCGAACACCAGGAACCTCCGAGACGTCAAACTTGTTGACAGTTACGGACGCCCCCACAGGGCGCAGGAGACACGATGAGCACCCAAACAGCCAGCCTCGACTTTCGCCAGAGTCCCTCCTTCGAGGAGCTGATGCAAAGGACCTACAAAAAGGTCTACAACATGGCCTACAGGCTATCCGGCAACGCCACCGACGCCGAAGACCTGACCCAAGAGGCCTACTTCCGAGCATTGAGGAGCTTCGACACCTACGAAGGAGACAAACCCTTCGAGAACTGGATTTTCCGCATCCTCTCTCGGCTCTTCCTCGATCTTCTCCGATACCGCAAGCGAAGAGTTACCACAGTCAGTTACGACGCGCCGATCCCCCAAGAAGGCGAAGACAACCTCTACTTCGACAAAGCCGACGACATGCCAAATCCCGAAGAGAACTTATTCAGCGCAATTGTTGGCGAACAAATGGAAGCCGCCCTCAAAACGCTCTCTCCCGATCAGCGCCTGATCGTCCTGCTCGCCGACGTCGAAGGAATGCCCTACAAAGACATCGCCGACATCGTCGGAGCGCCGATCGGAACGATCCGCAGCAGACTGCACAGAACCCACAAAGCGCTGCGCCGCGCGCTTCTCAACTGGGAAAAAGCGAATCCTAACCACATCGGAAACTTAAAGCTCTGCGGAGCGATATAGTCTCAATGTGAGTTTGTGATAACTCATCTCATCTCCCGGCTGGGGCGACTGCCTCGGCCGGCTTGCTTTTGCAGCTATGCTCAAGTTACGGTAATCTTCCCGAAGCGTTGGTAGACATCCAAGCCGGGTGGAGAATTACAGCATGACTCTATCGAATCAAGCCAAAAACCTTGTCACTAATCTATCGAACGGAAACGTTCTGATGGGCGACATCCGAAAGCATGCGGGCGCCATCAAGAAAGACCACGAGCTCGCCATGGAACTTTGGTCGGCCGGCCAGTACTTTCCACGCCTCCTCGCAACACTCATCTTCGACAACAAACTCATCACGGAAGATGTGGTCGACCAACTGTTGTCGGACATGATGCAGCACGACTCGCAAGAACGCAATCAGATTGCGGACTGGTTCATGGCAAACCAACTCATAAAAAATAAAAACCTGGCTGCGCTGATGACGACATGGGAGAAAGCGGAGAATCCGATCAAGCGACGCTTGTTCTGGTACCACCAAGCGCGATTGCGATGGACAGGCAAAACTCCCCCCGGCAACACGGATGCGCTGATGGAATCTCTCGAAAAGAACATGGCGACCGAAGACCCGGACGTGCAATGGACGATGAACTTTTGCGCAGGCTGGATCGGCATTCATGAGCCGAAGTACCGATCGAGATGCATCGAACTCGGGGAGAAGTTGGGACTCTATAAAGACGAACGCGTCCCCAAAAACTGCACGCCATCCTACCTGCCAGAATTCATCCGAATCGAAGTTGCGAAGAGGGCGTGATCTGTTGCAGGAGAACCGCTTAGCATCACGGCAATTAGATTGGAACCCGGGATATTCGTGCACCTGCAGGTCCTCGTATGTACAGGCGGTCGTGAAGCATTTCGGGTACTAGCCCACATCATAAAGGGGGTTAGACGCCCATAGCCAACGGAACATTCCGGGAAAAGACAAAAATTCCCATCTGTGCGGTGTGCTTGCACTGGCTTAGAGACATGACATAATATGCGAATAGCCGGGCAACCGGTTTAGCGAATTTTTTGTAATAGGGGGAAACACATGCCCGATTGGGAGGAAATGCCGGTTGACATTGCGCGCTTCATCGCGCAGCAGTCGGCACAAACGATAAAGTGCCCTTTGGATGCCATCGTAGAGCTTGTTACGAATTCGGATGATGAATTCAGGAGATCGGGACGGGAAGGAGGAGAAATTGTATTGCACTACGTTCGCGATGGAGACGGAAACTGTCGCGAGATACGTGTTCTCGATAACGCTGGAGGGATGACTCGGGACCAATTGGATGTCGCAACAACTTTTGGGCGTGAGTCAAGCCATTTTAAGACTACCAAGGGCGTTCGCGGTTTCTTTGGTAGAGGGCTTAAGGAAGCGCTTATAGCATTGGGCGAAGGAGATATCATAACCCGAAAACACGATCAGGTCTTGCGAACCTCGATAAAACAAGATAGCCAGGACATTGCTCCAAAAAGATTGGTCCCGGAGGAGGTTAGTCTCAACGAAGCCGCGAGTTTAGGATTAACCTTCGATGGCACACTTGTCGTCATTAGAACCCTTGATCGCGCTGGTGCGAAGCGAATTGTGCCAGAACCTGACAAGTTCCTGAACCTAACTGCAAATCATTACGCGCTCAGAGACATTTGGGAACGACGTACAGGCAGACTGACTTACAAATCAGAAAGACGAACGGGACGCGACAGGAAGACATTAACTGTTATCAAGTCAAATCAACCCGTAGCTATTCGGCCGGAAAAGCCTCTAATGGAAAAGTGTGCTGAAGAAAGGATTCATCTTCAAGCAAGCAAATTCATTGATATCGCAATTTACGAATCCAAGAATCAGTTAACAGGTAAGGGCGACGAACCCGACTCTTATGCAGGAATAGTAATCAAGAGTGAAGGTGTTCCGCTTGAGAAGCGAGCTTTCTTGGAAGCCAGACCAGGCTCTTGTTACTTCTCCGGAATTGTAGAAGCTCCATTTATCGCTAAAAACCTTCGCAACGATGACAGTTCCATGCTGCAGGCGAACAGGAGCGGTTTGGATTGGCGTACAACATCCTGCAGAGAACTAGCTGTCACGATAGAGAAAACGCTTGCACCGTTGATTACTGAAAAGGAGGCGCAACTTGCTGGCTCGAAGATTGATAGGGACCCCGACCGAACCAGCAAGTTGAAGAGAGACGCGGAGTTTTTGAATAGGCTTGCGAAACAACTTGGAGCGCAGCTACAGCCAGGACTTGAGGGCGGTACAGATCTCGAACCAGTTCCGCTCGCCGATCTTGCTATCCGACCTCTCTTCTGCAACATGCCACCAGGTGCTCAAAGAAAATTTAAGATCTATTGTCCAATCTCCAACCTTCCCAGCAATACCAAGATCGAACAAGGATTTGTAGTACTGACCGGGGTTGATGGAGAGGCTTCTGCACACTTGCCAAGTGTTGATGATGAAGTTACGCTAACCCGCGATCCTGTAAGAAGAGACATTTTGAGTGGAAATGTTACTGTCGTTGTTCCGAATGAAGCCCAATTGGGGTCCTATTGGATTTTATCTGCAGTTTCCGAGAGTTCGCGAGCCGTCGCAGAAATAGTTTGCGCAGAGCCAGGTAAATCCAATAGAAATAAGGATCCAGGCTCCCCTCGCGGCGGCATTTTCGAACGGATTGAACCGGACTTATCGCCTGATCCGACTCAAAGGGTTTGGTATGACCCTGGGACAAGGGTCCTCCGAATCTATGTTGAATTCCCGACATTGAAGCGAACGCTTGGCTACCCTGACGCTTGGCTTACGAGCGAAGCAGCGAAAACGCTATATGTCGAACTTCTTGCTGAGGGATTGTGCCGGACAGTTGTTTTACGAGATATTGAGAGAGGAGCGTTGGAGTATGGCGACACCCCTGAGGCAGCCGCAGCAAGTTCATTTGCTCACATAGACAAACTACGCCGAAAGTGCGTTAAAGAAATTTATGACTACGTCACACGACAGTATGGAACGTAAAGAACTGATAAGACTATCATTGGATGAGCTCGTCATGATTTGTGCAAGTGAGCTGGTCGCTAGCAGCACAAAGTTCGCCTTTGAGGATCTTGTTGCAACTTGCTTCAACCGGTTTCCAGAAAAGTTCGGACTACCAAGTTATCCACAATGGCCGGATTCTGCACGTGTGAACAAGTGCTGGCTTCGTTGCAGGTCCGACCGAGGTTGGCTGCGAGGAAGTTCGAAATCAGGATTCCAGCTGACTGCAGCAGGTAAGGAGGCGGCTGAATGTGCGAAGGCCAAACTTGCGGGCGAATTAGTGCCTACCAAGACCAAGTTTAGTACAACTATAAGTGACGCTTGTGAAAAGAACTTAGCCAACATCAGAGACTCTATCGGTTTTCGACGCTACCAGAGCGGCGATAGAGCCATTGAGCGAGAGCAACTAATGGCAAGTGTGGCAGGAGGTATGGATATGCCGCGCCGCCTTGCCAGGTCCGCTCTAAGATCAGCTCAAAACTGCGCAAAGCGGGCAGGCGACGCCGAGGTTCTACTGTTTCTGCGCTTTTGTGAAAAGACTTTGGACCTTTCACGACCATGGTCTTCCAAGACCAAATCAAAATGACAAACCAATTACTCGCAACTCGTTTCCATGCCCTATACGCATCGATTACTGACCTCGGGAAACAACCTGGTTTTTGACGGTGAGCCAACACGGTAATCGAAGATCATTCCGAACCGTCCATGCCCAGTTGACTTTCGCAAGTTTCGAGACCTTTAACACAGAAACCGTATGTCCCAAAGTGACCAGAAAACGCCCATTCCGACCATGCTCCCATCACCAAACCACTCTCCCAATAATGGCAGTGCTTTCGGTGACGGCGGTGACGAGTTAACAATTCAAGTTCAAATCTGGCCAATGAAAGAACAAACAAAAAAGAGTGCGGTGACGAGCACACGATCCGACCTGCGAAAGAAGCCAATGCATCCGAAAACGATCGTCAACCAGAGAAACACTCGGAAACCAAAAAACGGCGAAAACAGCGGTGATGGCGGTGACGCCGGTGACGCGAGGACATTGGCCACCCGGACCGCCAGTGCGACCCCCTCGGCTATAATTCCATAAAGCAAACACAACGAACAGGAGCCAGCCATGAGCGACAGTTTTCCCATCCGGAAAGTCGACCACTTGAAGTTCTATTGCGGCAACGCCAAGCAGTCGGCCTACTGGTATCACAAAATCTACGGATTCGACATCACGGCCTTCACGGGCCTCGAAACAGGCAATAAGGACGAGAGCGGCTACCTCCTCTCCCAAGGGGATGTCCGGCTCTTCCTCGCCTCTCCCCTCAAGCCGGGCCACCCAGCGGGGCCTATGATCGGCGTCCACGGTGACTTCGTCCGCGACCTCGCCTTTGAGGTCGATGACGTCGACCACGCCTTCAAAACAGCCGTCGAACGCGGCGCCGAGCCGTCCTACGAGCCGATCACGCTCGAAGACTCATTCGGCAAAGTCCGAATGGCCGGAATCAAAACCTACGGCGATGTGATCCACTCGTTTGTGAATCGCGATCAGTTCAGCGGCCCATTCCTGCCAAAGTTCCAGCCAAAGAACCTAAAGGGCGATGGAATCGGACTCGAATACGTCGACCATGTCGTCGGGAACGTCGAGCTGAACCAAATGAACTATTGGGTCAAATGGTACGAGGACGTTCTCGGCTTCTCATTGCTCGCGACCTTCGATGACAAAGACATCAGCACCGACTACACAGCGTTGATGTCGAAAGTGATGCAAAGCGGAAACGGCAGAGTTAAGATGCCAATCAATGAACCCGCCGAAGGAAAGAAGAAGAGCCAAATCGATGAGTACCTTGAGTTTCACGGCGGCCCTGGTGTGCAGCACATCGCGCTCCATACCCAAGACCTGCCCCATACGATTCGAGAACTCCGGGCAAGAGGCCTCGAGTTCCTTCAAGTACCTCTGACTTACTACGACACCGTCTACGAACGTGTCGGCAAAATCGACAACACACTCGAAGAGCTTGCAGAACTTGGAATCCTCGTCGACCGCGACGATGAAGGCTATCTGCTCCAGCTCTTCACCAAGCCTGTCGAGGACCGGCCAACGCTTTTCTTTGAATTCATCGAAAGAAACGGCGCAAAGTCGTTCGGAAAAGGAAACTTCAAAGCGCTGTTCGAAGCGATCGAAAGAGAGCAAGCGCTCCGAGGAACGCTCTGAGCCTTTTCGACGATACAAATCGAACGCCGAGAACAAATCGGCGTTCGATTTCTTTTCATTCAATATGAAGCTCTGCAGATTCAGACTCCACGACGATCCGACGCCACGATCCGGCCTCTTCCATGACGGACACTATTACGAAACTGACGGCCAACAGCCCATCGGAATCTACAAACCAGACGACGTAACGTTGCTTGCGCCGATCTCTCGCCCACCGACGATCCGCGACTTTATGTCATTTGAACAGCACGTTCTGAATACTCGCAAGAAGTTTGGACGCGAAGGCGTGCAAAGAGAGTGGTATGAAGCGCCTGCCTACTTCTATCTCAATCCATTGACGATTTACGGACCAGACGAACCTGTCGAAAAGCCATCATTCACAGACGAATTCGACTTCGAGCTGGAAGTCGCCGTGGTAATCGGTGCATCAGGAAAAGACATCGAAGTCGAAGAAGCCGACTCCCACATTCTCGGCTTTACAATCCTAAACGACTGGACCCTTCGCGACGTGCAGCGCCGCGAAGCGCGAACAGGTCTCGGCTACGCGAAAAGCAAAGACACGGCAACGTCGATTGGTCCATATCTGGTCACGCCAGATGAACTCGAAAGCAGAATCATCTCAACGGACAACGGTGCGCATTACAACCTTGAAATGAAAGTGATTTTGAATGGTGACCTGATTGGCGGTGGCAACCTGCGCGACATGCATTGGACTTTCGCCCAAATGATTTCGCAAGCTTCAAAGTCTTCCCTGGTTTCGGTCGGCGATGTCATCGCAAGTGGAACCGTTGGAACTGGAAGCCTGCTGGAGCACGAGCGAGGCTACCTAAAGCCAGGCGACGAAGTTGTTTTGCAAGTCGAACGACTCGGCGAACTGCGGTCTCGGATCATCTAACGAGGAAAGTCCCAAGCAGGAAGTTCTTGAATGGATTCCTTGGCAGCCGTAGAAACCGGTACACCCCAAGCGTCAAAGAACGGCCCTAAGTTCTTTCCAACTGCGCGCGAAAATCGAACCATCCATTGATCTCGTTTCTCGTCGTCGTTGCGAGGTCGCTGATTCGGCGCCAGATCCCGGTACTCGGCAAAGACTTTCTTGTATGCGTCCCAACCGAATGCTTGCTGCAACTGAACGTACATTGCTAAGGCAAGAAATGGATCCGACTTCCACTTGTCGAAAGAGGCTCCTTGCTCGCGGTGTCTGCGAAAAGTCTCGAGGAGTTGCTCATCGGTCCAACGAACATGATATCCAGGAACTCTGCCAACAACCGATTCAATGATGTAAAGGGTAAACAGGTTGACTGTCACCTCACCAGTTCCGCCAAACGTCCAGTCCGGATGTTGATGGTTGTGGCCGATCTCATGAAACATCCCCCAATCTCCGCCCTTTTCCTTGTCAGTCAGAAATGCGAGATCGACAAACCTCGGCGCAGCGTCGAGATGCGTCATGATCGGATATCCTGCGTGCATATAGCCCGCGCTGATCTGAATATCTGTTACAAACCTCTCGGCGCTGCTTCGATCTCTCGGAATCGTTGCCAAGTCTGCGCAAGCGTCAGCTACGCGATCCCAAAAGTCCATGAGTGATTTGGGATCATCAAGATTACGAATAAACTGCGACGGAACTGTCAGGATCACTTTAGAAGTCTCGAATTCGGCCCAAGGAGCAGGATTGTTTCTAAGGGAAGACTTCCATTCCTCAAGGGTCGTCATTCCATGCACGTAATGTGGAGCAAGAATGCCTCCGTCAATTCTAAACTCGACTGTTCCAGGTCGCGAGTTCTGCGGCACCTCGATGTATATCAGCCCCCCAAATGCACTCGCAATCTCGAATTGAGCGTTGGCAATAGGCACCGAAAGAGTAATCTCCGGTGCACGCTTCCAATCATTCAGATGCCAAAGCGAATCGCTGTGCGCTCCAATTCGGAACCTCAGCTTCGAATCGATCGCAGCGCTTGTCGTTCGCACACTTATGAGCGAGCCTGGGAGCGCATAAAGGCCTGTACTGTGCCATCGAGACCTGCTTGTGTCGACACGGAGTGTCTTCGATACAGGCTGAGACTCAGCTTCAGGCAAACCCGGAAATTCGGCGCTTGCAGGATGAGCGCGAACCTCGCGAGGACCAGCCTCCTGGATGCGTCTCAACTGCAGCGACAGAGCAACTCGAGCAGTCACATCCTGTGGCCTGATCGGTTTCCTATCAGTAGGTACGACATCAGGCAAAGTTGCCATTGCCGCTTCAAGCCGTTGGATGAACGCATGGTCTGTTGGCAATGTCGCAATGACTCGCGTAAGTGTCTGCCCAGTCTGTCCATCTGCGGCCTGAGAAGCGAGGGATTCGATCGCCTTTGCCGCGTGTGCTGTCGCTGGACCGGGCGCAGCCAAGAAACCTGAGCCAGCATTCCTTTCGAGATATCCGTCCGCCCATACGATTCCCATCTTTTCTGTGATGCTGCTGCCCGGATGGCCGCGCAGGTTCTTTCCTGGATTCAGTTGCAGCCAACCCCATCCGAGGCTCGCAATGATCAATCCACCGCCATTTTCAACAAAGCGTTGAATGGGCGCAGCGTGTGTGATGGCGCTGTTCGTAGGATCGATAATAATCAGCGACAGACCTTCCAGGCTCGACAAATCGGACTCAGCGAGGCTTCGCACCTCGATGCCTTCAGAACGAATGAGCGATACCATGTCAGAAGCCCGATGAACGCCAACCGGTCCTGAACCTTGCCTCGCCCAAGCGATCGCATTCTTCATCAATTGGCGTGTTTGGCCTTCTGCAAGCGCCCCATTTCCAAAATAGCCGTTGTGGCCAAAAGCGACGACCCTTCCTCGCCCGAACTCAGCTCTTGCTACAACTGGCTCCATGAATTGGCCTTGCTTCGCTGCAACGACGACCTCCGCCTTTTCACCGAATACGACAAGCGGGCCCGGAATGCCAGGTGAGGCAATCTCAGTGACTCCGACTAGGAGCGAAGTAGTCCAAGGGATCAGCGAAAGGATCATACGAGTATCTTACCGGTGAGAACCTGTCAAACTGCGCCCAATGTCGACGAGTGTTCATAAGTTTGTGTTGCCGAACGGAGTGCGTGTCTTGTGCGAGCCTATTAGCTACGTTCAATCTGCCGCGATTGGAATTTGGTGCCAGACAGGAAGTCGAATGGAGTCTCCAACTGAAGCTGGCATCAGTCACTTGATTGAACACATGCTATTCAAGGGCACAGAGCGAAGGACCGCTGAGCAAATAGCGCAGGACATTGAAGGAAGAGGCGGCTCCATGAACGCATTCACAGACCGTGAGATGACCTGCTATTACGCTCGAGTTCTTGCCGATGACATCGCAAATGCCGTTGATGTCTTGGCGGATATGTTCACGCACTCAAAATTGGCACCGGACGATCTCGAGCTTGAAAAATCGGTGGTTCAAGAAGAGATACGAAAATACGAGGACTCACCAGAAGATCACATACATGATTTGCATGCGAGAATGCGATGGGGCAATCACCCGCTGGGCAAGCCAATCATCGGAACGCATGAGTCTGTGGGCAGATTCAAGCGCGAAGACTTAGCGGAATATATGTCGAAGCGATACGTTGGCGGAAAGACCATTGTCGCCGTGGCAGGCAATGTCGATCCAGTCAAAGTGCGAGATCTCGCCGAAACGAATCTTGAATCTCTCGCTAACGACTTTGAACTTCCGAACGACCCGCCCCCAACAAGCGAGGCTGGCGAGCATTTGATTTCAAAAGATGTCGAACAAGTTCACTTTTGCACAGGCGGAGATGGAGTTAATGTATATGACGATCGCAAGTATGCGATGTCGGTCCTCGATGCGATACTTGGTGGAAGCATGAGCAGCCGACTCTTCCAAGAGATTCGTGAGAAGCGGGGATTAGCTTATGCGATTGGCAGCTATGTCGCTCCTTATCGTGAAGCGGGAGCGTTTACGATTTACGGAGGCACCAGTCCGAAGACTTTTGGCGAAGTCCGGGAAGTGATTGGAAAAGAGATCGCCAAGATCCGCGACTCCTTGGCTTCGCAGGAAGAAGTGGACCGGACCAAGAGGATGCTCAAAGGCAATCTCGTTCTCGGACTTGAAAGCATGAGTGCGAGAATGACTCGCATGGCCCGAAATGAGATGCTTTATGGTCGAGCAATTCCAGTCGAGGAGACCCTTGATAAGATAGGGGCCGTGCAGCCCGGCGACGTCCGAGATCTCGCGGTGGAGTTCTTAGAGCCCGCTTCACTGACGACCACCGCAATCGGACCGTTCAAATGAACTTGGCCCTGGGTTTGGCTGGATCCGCCAGCGCTTGTTAGAATGCGAGTAATATCGACCAAATCCAGCGGCTAATGGGACGCCTGGAGCGTCCTAAGGAAGGAATCACGTTGCAACAAGATTCATCAGCGGAAAAGCGCCTGCTCGACGCATTGGCGAAAGGGGACGCGGCCGCGATTGGGGCTATCTATGAACTGTATGGTGAGCGGATATTCCGCTACACCTTCAGGATGCTCAACAATCGCGCCGATGCCGAGGACGCCACAGCGGAGACGTTCCTTCGTGTCCTAAGAAGGTCACGAGATTTGCGCGCCGATGGTGCCTTCAGGACATGGCTCTTCCGCATAGCGAGAAATCTATGCATCGATAAATTGAGGCAACACCAACTGCTCGAGCTGCCCACCGACGCCACTGTCGGCTCTGGAGAGGACAAAGCAGCTCTGAGGATAGCGGTCCGCCAAGCATTGAGCGACTTGCCCAAGGACTATCGAGAGCCGTTGATTCTCTGCGACCTTGAAGACATTTCGGCCAGGGAGGCCGCTGACGTGCTCGGCATCTCGGTGCCTGCGCTCAAATCGCGACTGTATCGCGGGAGAAGGGCTTTGAGAGACAAGCTCGGATCCTCTATGGAGAAAGCTTTATGAATATTGAAGAAGCAAAGAAACTGATCGACCTCTTTTTGGACGACGATTTGCCCATGGAACTGGCCTCGGAATTTAAGCAGGCCATGTTCGAAAGCCCAGAGTTGAGGGCCGAAGTCGCTTCGCTCCGTCAATCGCGAGAGGCCTTGTGGCTTGCCTACGAAGGCGACAGCATGAGCGAAGACGAGCGGTGCCGAGTACTTAGCCGCATCGTCGCAGAGTCTGCAGGACTTCGCGACACAAATGAGTTTGAAGTTTCACCCGGGCAACTTCGTTTGCCCCTTCAGAAGGAGGCCTAAGCCGTGACCCTTGATTGTCCACGCAGAGAGTTGTTGGACGCCGTGCAGCTTGCCGGCGTCGCCGCGTCTGGTCGCGGAAGCACTCTTCCCATCTTTCAAAGCATCCTGTTCGAAGCGCAAGAAGGTCGTATCCGAATCGTTGGCTGCGATGGCGAAATGTGGGTTGAGCGCCAAATGCCGGCACAGATCGCTCAAGACGGATCGCTGGCGGTCCATGCGAAGTTGTTCAACGAAATCCTCGGCTCCTTGCCGGAAGGTGAAGTGCATATTGAGCAACCCAACGGAACGTCACTCAGGCTGAGCCTGCAGGCGAGTGAGTATAGAGTCGTCGGCATGACGCCCGAAGACTTTCCGGAAATTCCTTCCGTTAGCGTCAATGCTAAGCTTCGAATGAAGGCATCGGATTTCGTCAAGATGGTTGAGTCTGTTGACTTTGCTGTAGCGCGGGAAAGTCATGGAAGGGCTTACTTGACAGGTGTATTGTTCAAATATGACGGTGAGAGATTGCAGGTTGTGGCGACGGATACTCATCGACTGGCAGTTCGATCAGAGCCGTTCCCTGGACTTGGACAACCAATCCAAGCTATTGTTCCTGAAAGAGCAATCAGCGTGATTCGTCGATTGCCAATTGCACCTGACGGCGAACTTGAGCTGACATTCGGCGATAATCGAATGATGGTCGAGGCAGATGGTGCGCGAATCGTGACGCAATTACTCGGCGGCGATTACGTTCCCTACGATCGTGTCATACCGACTTCGCACACTCGCTCGTGGCTCATTGACAAAGACACTTTTGCGGCCTGCCTTCGACGTGCTGGCGTTCTTGCTAAAGAATCGGCGATGCGTGTTGTCTTAAGTGCAAAGGGCGGCGTCGTGACGATTTCAACAAGAAGCGAGGGCGTCGGCGAGGGCAAAGACGAAATGGACATCGTCCAAGAAGGCGACGACTTGGAAGTCGCTTTCAATGGCGGTTTCCTGCTGCAGGCGCTGAGCCCTATCGAAACCGACGGTGTCTTGCTCCAGCTAACAGAGAACGACAGGCCAGCAGTGATCAGACCAAGTGAGCCAAACAGCGGCTACCTATGCGTCGTGATGCCGATGGCATTGTAACTTGCCGCCAATTGAAAACAAGCGGGCTGATGCTTGAACATCAGCCCGCTTCATGTTTTTGTTGTGCAGATTACCCTTCGCTGGGCTTATCGCCGCCTTCAGGCTTGGTTTTGTCATTGGCCGATCCCCCTTCCGGGTTTGCAGCCTTTTCTGCACAACCGCAATCGATGCAGTACTGCCTACCATCTACTTCCTTCATGTCCTCGCTCTTGTGGTCCATGTTGCACATTTCGCACTTGACCGTTGACGCTTGCAAGTTCTCGGACGATGAAGAGCCACTCGAGGCGCCAACATTCGACCCCTCGGCGGATTCCTTCTCCGCCTCATTGCATCCGATTGCGAGAATCAGGGCGGCGCATGCCGCCATTGATAGCCATTTCTTCACTTTTTGCCTCCTGGCGGCATAAGTCCAGGCGAGCCGCCTACTCCAGTTAAGACGGGCCAAAAGTGAGAGATGACGCAGTTAGATCGCTTCTGTTAGCTCGAACTCATCATGAAGCACACAAACGGCGCGCTCACAATCAGTTTCGCTAACCAACAATGATAATGAAAGTGGACTGTCGCTCGATTGAAGAACATGAATACTTGCATCTTTAAGACACTGCATGACTCTTTCATAGATCCCTGGTTGGTTTAAGTAGTCATGGGCGATTACCGACACCATCGTGCAGTTTTCCGTAAGTTTCGCAGCGCACTTTCTAATCTCCCCGAATGATGAATTCCCTGCAAGCATGCGCTCTTGCGCTGCAACTTCGGTGGAGCCTGCACGGCCCACTTGCACGATATACGTTCTCGGCGACCCGTCGATCAAAGGAATGACCAACCCATCAAGGATCTCTTTGACATTTGGAAGTTGCTTTCTTGGAACTGCAAATCCGAAGCTGTTTGGATGAACATTTAGCATGAACAAGTTGATTCGATAATCCGCCATCAACTGATAGACTTTCGATTCCAGTACGCCTTTGTCGCCCCCGAATGGCGCTTCAAACTGCAAGTAAACAAGCTTTCCTGTATGGGTCACTCCTGTTACACGTCGGCCAGGAAACTTGTCTCTAGTCACGACTTCTGTGCCAGGCTCGTCGGTGAACGTACATTTCAAGTGCAACGGAATGCCGAACTTCATTGCAATCTCGGCAGCTCGCGGGTGCACGACCTTTGCGCCCTGATGCGCGATCTCAGCAATCTCTTCGTATGTCATTTTCCGCAGCGTCGGTGCGAACGGGACCATTGCCGGATCGCTTGTTTTGACTCCATCGACATCGCTGTAGATTTCGACGGCAACTGCGCCGAGAGCCGCTCCCAGAGCACTCGCCGTCGTATCGCTTCCGCCACGACCCAACGTTGTAATCTCGCCATAAACTGCATTCTCGCTTGCCTTCGATCTCCCTTGGAATCCGCACACAACAGGGATTCTTCCTTGTCGCAAAACGGAGAACACACCGTCTGGTAGTACCTCGATGATTCTTGCGTTTCCGAACGTGCTGTCTGTAACGAGTCCCGCTTGGCCTCCAGTCATTGCGCTTGCTGCGTGACCCATACTTTTCAGCGTTTGAGCGAAAATGCAAGTCGACATTATTTCGCCACAGCAAAGCATTAAGTCAACTTCTCTTGCGTCAGGAAGAACAAGCGGATCGACTTCGTGGAGCAGACTCATGAGCGTGTCGGTTGCGTAAGGCGCTCCTTGGCGACCGATTGCGCTGACAACAACGACAGGATGGAAGCCCGCTTCTTTTGCAGCGACCACTTTGTGAGCCGCGAGCTGTCTTGCTTCGGCAGTTGCGACGCTTGTTCCGCCGAACTTCATGACTTTGATTTGCATTAGACAGCGTCCACCTTTCCAATCAGCGTTTCGAGCGATTTCACGGCGTTGTCCGCGACTGAGGCGTCGACGACCAAGAGAACCGAGGAGTGCATATCGCCGACGCTGTCGATGCTTGCGCCGGAGCGGACGACGAGTTCGGCGACTCTTGCGACCAATCCGCTCTCGTCTCGGATGTTTGGGGCTTTGACGGTGATGATCGCTCGGTTCTTGACGGCTTTGGCTGTAAGGCCTGCCTGGCAGAGGGCCTCTTCGGCTTTTGCGCCGTCTTCCTCGGGGACGAGGAATGAGAAGCCGTCGAGGGAGAGCTTGAGGAAGTCGATCGACAGGCCTGCGAGTGCGAGGCGCCGGAGGGCAAAGAGGCGTTTTTCGTCGGCTTCTGCTTCGGGGATTCCGGTGACGATGACGAGGGAGTGGCCTCGGCTCACCTCGACGGACGAGATACCGCGCTGGGTTTCGAAGGTCGTCTGATGCTGTGCCGACACGGGGCTGATTATGGCTTAGGGCTGTCGGGCAGTTGACGTTTTTCTGTGGATTTCGAGTTTGAAACCCTGGTTAAACTGTTAAGTCGTCACTGCGGCCATTTCGAGTTTCTCCGATTTGAACTCGATTTCGGCCTCTCGTCACTGTCGTCACCGATTTAATTGTTAAATGGCCTTTGTTGGCGGTGTGGATTTTGGCCGTTTCGACACCTAAGGAGTCTGCCTATAAGGTCACCAAAATTTCGAATGTCAACCGGTCTGGAATGCGGTATGGGTAGGGTGTGACCTGGCAATTTTGCGAGACCGACTCATCCCAACGTCCAATCATTGGGCCAATCCGCCAAAGTTGCGATATCATTATCTTGTAGCAATTGGGCTATGTGACTCTATCTGATAAGGAGAAAGGAAACATGAGACAACTCAAGCTGCTAACTGCATTGGCTGCGGTTTCCATTGGGGCAACCGCGCATGCAATCTACTCAACAAGCTTCGAAAACCCACCGTTCGCTCCCGGGACCATCGTCGGGCAGGATAACTGGCTTGCCGGATCTGGTGCAGGTGTAAGTCAAGCCATTTCGGGTGCGTTTGCGCGGACCGGTGCCCAGAGTTTGTTCTGGGACAACAACGCTAATCAGCAGAGCTTCTACAGCGTGCGGCGCGCGCTGCCGGGTCAGAACGGAGCGATCACCGCGGCGACTCCCTTGATGGCTGAGGTGTGGATGAACATCGACGCCAACGTGAATCGACTGTACGGTCTGTACTTGATGAACTTGCCGACCAGCACGCTCGGTGGCATGAATTTGGGAGTGACGGTCAGCGGGGATGGAACTGTTCGTGGTGGGACTGCTTGGTCGAACACCTATACAAACAGCGGCCTTGTCGGGACGAACTCGAACTTCGTCGGCAACTGGATCCGAGTTCGGTTGATGTATGACGGAGTCGGCGGCGCGCTCGAAGTACATGAGCCGATCTCGAATGCGACGCTGAGCAACACGTTTGCTGCGGTCAACTTGGTCAACGCGAACGGCGCAGGCGAGTTCGGGATAAACCTCGGCACGGACTACTTCGCTTCGACAGACCGTTTAGGCATTGCATACATGGATGACCTGAACATTGGCGTCGTTCCGGAGCCGGCGACATTGACTGCGTTGATGGTCGGCGCGGCGGCACTGCTGGCGCGGCGGCGACGGAAGAGCTGAGATCCATCCGGAACTTTGCTGTTCCCTGTGGCCCTTGTCCTGCATAGGACAGGGGCCATTCGCATCTTGACGGAGGCGCATTAAAGCCAAAAGCCTTCCCTATGGAAGGCTAAAGGTTGGACCTAACAAGACCCTTCGTTTACCCCCGACGGGGGATATCCTGCGAAGCAAAGCTTCTTATTGAAGATGCGGGCGCAGGCTCCGATCAGATACAGACTTATGATAGCATAACAATTCAAACTTTTCAAGGGGTGAAGGATGATGAAATCGACATTGGGACTCGACCTCGGGACAAACTCAATCGGCTGGGCTTGGCTCGACCTGGATGAATCCGGAGAGGGTTCGATTCGAGCCTGTGGCGTGCGGGTGTTCGCTTCTCCTGTCGAAGACAAGACGAAAACACCTAAGAACGTTGCGCGCCGCGCCGCACGTGGTCAGCGAAAGACCATTCGGCGACGGCGGATGCGATTGGACAACTTGATCTCCACTTTGGTTGCGGCTGGATTGCTGCCGGAGGATGTCGTCCAACGCGAAGACCTCTTTTCAGACCATGGCAGGAACCCATATCTGCTCAGAAGGGACGCACTGACTCGGAGACTTGAGCCCCATGAGATCGGGAGAGCCCTTTACCACCTATGCCGGCGACGCGGATTCAAGAGCAATAGAAAAACGCTGCTGGGTGAGTTGGCAGCGGATCCAGAGGTTCTACAATTGGTGCAAGAGGACGAAGAGAAGCAAGCTGCCCAAGCTGGCGCTCGCGGCGTCTCCGCGGAAGAGAAAGAAGAAGGCGAAATGCTCGCAAGCATTCGTCAGCTACGAGAGGAGATGGGAGGACGAACTCTCGGCCAGTACTTGGCAGATGAACTCGAGTCCGGCAGAGGCGTGCGACGCATTCACACGGAACGCGCCATGTATGAGGAAGAGTTCGAAGCCATTTGGGAATCCCAAAAACGATTTCATAGCAGCTTGCTTGGCGATTCGCTGAAGGTCCGAATTCATTCTGCAATCTTCGATCAACGACCATTGAAGATTCAGAAGTCGAGCATAGGCTTTTGCCGATTCGAGCCAAAGCGCAAGCGAGCCATGAAAGCTTTGGTAGTGGCCGAAGACTTTCGCATTTTGCAGGACTTGACCAACATTCGACTCTTCGATCAAGTTAGTCAAAAAGAGAGAAAGCTGTCAAACGATGAATTGCTGCATGTCTTTCAGATGCTTCAGTCCCAAGGATCGATGACTTGGTCTGCGTTTCGCAAAGCGCTCAAGCTGCCAAAGGCGGGCGCATTAGAAATCAATTTGGAAGAAGGTGGCAAAGACAAACTTATCGGAAATCGAACATTGATTAGTCTGCGAAAGATTCTGCCCAACTGGGATGACCTGACACTCGATCAACAAAGGGACCTACAAACCGATCTCCTGACGATTCCACGACGCGACTCCCTGTACCGTCGATTGCGGCGACATTGGCGATTCGACTCTCGAACAGCCTATGAGTTAGCGATCCTTCAGCTAATCCCTGGCACTGCTTCACTAAGCGCGAAGGCGATGCAAAGGCTTGTCGACAAGATGCGCGAGGGATTGGATTACCATGACGCATGTCAGGCGCTGGGATATCAGCGAGACGATCAACGGGAACTGGAACTCGTCGAAAGGTTGCCCGAGCCTCCCGATGCAAGGAATCCGGTTGTCAACAAGGCACTCATAGAAGTACGCAAGGTTGTCAATTCGATCGTGCGAGAATATGGAAAACCTGACTTGATCCGCGTCGAAATGGCGCGAGACATGAAGCTGAGTCGCGATCAGAAGGAAGAAATTCAAAAAATGAATCGAAAACTTAAGCTTCTGAACGAAGAAGCAGAAGAGGCAATCAAGCAGGCAAGGCCGGACATTGTCAATCCATCTCGTGACGACAAGCTTAAGTACAGGCTATGGAAGGAGTGTGGTGGCACCTGCCCATACACCGGCACGACAATTGGACTTAACATGCTATTCAGCGCCGATGTCGACGTCGAACACATCATTCCTTATACACTATGCCTTGACGATTCCTTCAAAAACAAGACGCTTTGCATGGCTCATGAGAATCGGCTCGTCAAGAAGAACCGAACGCCAGTGCAAGCCTACGGCGGAACACCGAAATACGAAGAGATCTTGCAACGCCTGAGAAACATGAAGGATATGCCAATCGGCAAGCGAAAGCGGTTCGAGATGGATCATGTCAACTTCGACGAGTTCGCTTCTCGGCAACTTAACGACACTCGGTACATCTGCAGGCAAGTCAAGGATTATTTGATGCAGCTTGTCGGCAGAGAAAGCGTACAAGTCACAAAGGGAGAGGCCACGGGCGCATTACGTTGGAACTGGGGCCTCAACTCGGTCATCGGCGAGACCGATGAAAAGTCTCGCGACGATCACCGCCACCACGCGATCGATGCAATTGTGATCGCATTGACTTCGATGTCGCTGCTGAAGAAGCTTTCAGACGTGACTGCGAAGGGAGGAAGCTTGACGCTCAAGCGGAATTTCGATCATCAGACGATCCATGTTTCTGAGCCTTGGCCTTCGTTTAGACATGACGTCGAGGAGCACATTCGGAGACTGGTCGTGTCTCATGCACCCACTCGCAAATTGTCGGGTGCGCTACACGAAGACACGGCGTATGGGCTGATCCGACATCCGAAAACAGGGGAGCAGGTTTTCGCTTATCGCAAAGCGATCAGCAAAGATCTAACTCCTGGCGAAGTCGAACGCATCATCGATGATCGAATCAAGAAGGCAGTCATGGACCGGATCGCACTGCATGGAAACGAGAAGGATGCGATCAAGGCAGCACTCGGCGATCCAGACAATCCGATCACCATCGTAAACCGATATGGCAAGGAGGTTCCGGTCAAAAGAGTTCGGCTCTATATGAAGCGAGGTTTCGAAGCGATGCATGCAATCGACGAAGGGAACGGCGCCTACAAGTACTTTCCATATGGAAACAACCACCACGTGGAGATACTTGAATGTTTACGCGAGCATCGCGACGCCGATGGCAAAAGGTGGAAAGTCGGCGATCGGCGTGGAGTGTTTGTAACAACGATGGAGGCGGCACGAAGAGCGAGGCGGGCGAAAATGCCAATCGTTCAACGCGATCACGGACCGGATTGGAGGTTTGTGATGAGTTTGGCTGTGAACGACTGTGTTGCAGTTGTGGACGACAAGAAGTCCGGTATTTACAGAGTGCAGCTGCTTGCTGCTACTAACAATAAGATTGTACTAAGAAATGCCAATTCAGCTGACGTCGACGACAATGAACAACGATTGATCAAATCACCAAACACGCTGCAATGCACAAAGCTCCAAGTAGACCCCATCGGTCGTACGTTCAGTTGCAATGATTAGCCGAATCGTCGACATTTCGACTCCGTGTTTCTTGTCGATCAAGCATCAGCAACTGGTGATTGAGCGAGAAGGCCAAAAGGTCGGAACCGTTCCGATCGAGGATTTGGGCGTGCTCATTCTCGACAACCATTCTCTCGTTTACACGCAGCAGCTATTGGTCGCTTGTGCAGAAGCGAACGTCGCGGTGATCATTTGCAACGAGAAGCACATGCCGACGTCGATGTTCGTGCCGTTCGATGCCAACAGTCTGCACACGAAGACACTCAACGCGCAGATCGGTGCAAGCGAGCCGGTGAAAAAGCGGATGTGGCAGCAAATCGTTCAGGCGAAAGTCGGCGAGCAAGCCAAGCTCGCGAAGCGTGTCAATCCTCGCATTCAGAAACTCGCGAAGCTGAAGGAAACGGTGAAAAGCGGAGATCCAGACAACGTCGAAGGCGTCGCGGCAAGAATGTATTTCGAGATTCTGTTTGGCGATGGGTTTCGGCGCGACCGCGAGGAGCCAGGGATCAACACACTTCTGAACTACGGCTATATCGTTCTACGGGCATGTGTGTCGCGAGCGGTCGTCGGAGCCGGCCTGCATCCTGCCATCGGTGTGCACCACAAGAATCAGTACAACGCGTATTGCTTGGCAGACGATTTGATCGAGCCGCTGCGACCGTTGGTCGACGCTCATGTCGTGGCGATCGTCCAAGCGCAGGGCAAGGATGTGGCGCTCGACCCTCCGACGAAGCGGACGATCCTGCGCTTCCTTGAAACGAGCGTGGAGTACGACGGCCGGGGAGTGCCCCTCATGACGGCGCTACACTATTACGCGGCATCCGCCCGCAAGGTGCTTTCTGGCGAGGCGCGAAAGCTCGTCATTCCTTCGCTATCTGCCGAAATTCCCAGCGATTCTGCTGTTGTCATTGACCCCGAAGAGTAGGGATCCTATTGGGTGATGGCCTTCGGGGGCTTTCGCACGATGTGGCTTTTGGTGATGTTCGACCTTCCAACCGACGACCGGGAGGCTCGGAAGGAGTATTCGCGTTTTAGGAAGAAGCTTCTGAACAGCGGCTTCTTGATGCTGCAATACAGCGTTTATGCCCGACCATGCCCTAGCATCGAAAATACGGAGGTCCACAAGAAGCGGGTTCGGGAGGCCCTTCCCCCAGACGGCGAGGTTCGGGTAGCGGTTTTTACGGATAAGCAGTTCGAGAAGATGGAGCTATATTTGGGAAAACGGCGTTTTCGGGTTGAAAAGCAGCCCGATCAGCTCAGTTTTTTCTGATCTGTCGGGCCGATTTTGAGTTCAATTTTGGCCTTGGCGCCGGGCAAATATTGTATCTGATCGGAGTTTGCCCGCAATCCCCAACCTTATCCCATAACAGCCGCTCCACTTGGCGATTGTATCTGATCGGAGTTTGCCCGCAATCCCCAACAGCGAAACTAGTCCGCCTTTTCGGCGGCCTATTGTATCTGATCGGAGTTTGCCCGCAATCCCCAACTACTGTACGGTATAGCAGGCTAACACTTAGATTGTATCTGATCGGAGTTTGCCCGCAATCCCCAACAGCGGATAGAACCGGAGCGAGTGATTCAGTATTGTATCTGATCGGAGTTTGCCCGCAATCCCCAACACACGATTCTGCCAGCGGTGATGCTGTGACATTGTATCTGATCGGAGTTTGCCCGCAATCCCCAACCACCCACAACGCGGGTAACTGGACGCTTGCATTGTATCTGATCGGAGTTTGCCCGCAATCCCCAACGCGTTCTTTGTGCGACACGCTTCGCGCGGCACTCAAAGAACGCCGGGGGGGGGGCCTTGATCGACTTGGATTCGTTGCCGGGCCTCGACATACTCAGTCAAACATCTTGCTAATCGTCCCCTCTCTTCGAGAACACTTTGCGATCCACTCCTATGAAGGTATCTGCGGTTTTTCGGAGAGGCGGGATTTTGGGATTTTGGCTCTTGTTGTGATGCGGGTCAGTCCGCGAGAATCTCTTCTGCTTTTGCGAAGAGGGCAGGGTTGATTTGGCAATCGGACGCGGCGACGTTCTCTTCGAGCTGCTTTGTCGATGTCGCGCCGACGATGACGCAGGAGATTTCGGGTTTTCGCAGGCACCATGCGAGCGCGAACTGTGCGAGTGTCACTCCTGCGTCGGATGCGAGCGACGCGACTTGTTGGACTCTTGCGAGTATGTCGTCGGAAAGGAAGTCTTTCATGAACACGCCTGCTTTTTCGTCGGCGCCGCGCGAACCGGGAGGGGGGGCTTGTCCGGGTTTGTATTTGCCTGTGAGCGCGCCTTGTGCGAGGGGCGACCAGACGATCGTGCCCATTCCTTCTCGCGCGGAAATCGGAAGTATTTCTTTTTCGATGTTTCTGGCGAGAAGGCTGTATTGCGGTTGATTGCTGATGGGTGGATTCGCGTTGATCGCTCGTGCGATGTGGTTCGCGTCAGCGATTTGGGCAGCGGTCCATTCGGAGACTCCCCAGTAGAGGACTTTTCCTTGTTTGATGAGGTCGTCGATCGCGCGAACGGATTCTTCTATTGGCGTGTTGGCGTCGTGCCGATGAAATTGAAAGATGTCGAGGTAATCGAGTCCCAGTCTTCGCAGACTTGCGTGAACGCTTTCGGTAATGTGTTTTCTGCTCAGTCCTTGATCGTTCGGTGAATCGGACATCGGCCAGTAACATTTGGATGCGATGACGAGGTGGTCTCTTCGCAGTTCTTGTATCGCGTATCCAAGGGCGATCTCTCCTTCTCCACGCGCATAGGCGTCGGCGGTGTCGAAGAAATTGATTCCGAGATCGAACGCTCGGTGGACGATTTGTTTTGTCGCTTCGTGATCGAGTGTGCGGCCCTGTGTCAGCCATCCACCGAGCGAGACTTCGCTGATTTGCAAGCCGTATTTTCCGAGTCGGCGATATTTCATGGGCTTGGCGATGCTACCCTCGGTTAGAGTTTTCGGAACTGGACGCCAGGCGACGGCGCTCTGAATTCGCCGATGGTTGCGCAAAGTTCTGGGGATGCGAGGACCGTGAGTCGGGATCTCGCTCTGGTCATGGCGACGAGCATCGCACCAGCGTTGTGCGCGACTGCATCGAGTCCGACGAGGATGACGACGCTCGCATCGAGGCCTTGAAATCTCCGGACGGTTTCTATCAGCACGTTGTCGCCGGCTTCCCTTGCGATTCGTGTTTGCAGATGGGGTTGAAGTTTTCGAATGAAGGCGTCGACTTGCTCGGAGCTCCAAGCACAGAGGACGGCGATTTCTCGCGGCGGAACTTTGTCTTCGATGAGCCGTGTTATTTCATTTGCGACTTCTTGTGTGAGATTGTCTTGATCACATGCGATGAGTACGACTTGTTCGCCATCGACACCATTGTCCGGAAGTTGGTACCTGTCAGAAATTCGATTGGTCGCAGCGATTATCGGCGACGTGTTTCTGACATTGTCTGTGAGCATGAACCCAGACCAGTTTGGCGGAACAATGTTCCCGTTGCAATCTCCGAATACGGATGGGAATGCGTTCGTTCCGTCGTAGATTTCTTGATTCGGATCGTAGAAGACATTGAGGCGGGAGTCTCCGTTTTCGAGCATGGATTCGATTGCGAGCCACCAATCGGTTTGGAAGTTCTGCGCTTCATCGACGACGATCGCTTCGTACTTGACTTTGGGTTCTTGCGCGGCCTGCAGCTTTCCGCTCTCATCGAATGCGTTGGACCCGAACGCTTTATTGGCGAGTTGGTGAAACGTCATCACTTCGAGGTTCGAAATGTGCAAGGCGTTGGCTGCAAGCCTGTCCGCCAGAAGGCGATTGAAGCAAGTGAACAGCGTTTTGAACCCTTGCGACGCAAGCCACTTGGCTTGTTCGAACGCGATGACAGTTTTGCCGGTTCCAGGGCCTCCAGCCAGCGCGAATCTCGGCGCGAAACGAAGTCCATTCAGGACGCGCACCTGGTCGGCGGTGAGTTCGAAGAGGGCGCTCTCTGCGTTCGTAACCCGGACGGTCGTTGGAGATCCGACTTTGGTCGGTGGCTCGAGAATCTGCTCGACCGCTCGCAAGAGGCTCTTTGGATACGTGACTTTGTTTTTTTGTCCTCGATGAAACTCGAAGATCGCAGGAATCACGGTGTCGAGGCGATCGAGGTCGTCGAAGTAGATGATTTCCTTTGGGTCGATGTCTGGGAACTCGTCGCCTGCGCGATAGGCGTCCGGCAAGCAAACGGCAGTTCCGATTAGGACCCACGGCGGGTTACCCCACGCGTTCATCGCTCGCGGGACCGCTTTGAGGAGGTGGAACTTAACCGTTTTGGCCTGCTCTTTAGGCGATTTGATCCTGTGTTTGTTGCCGAGCCGGTCGGTGGACGTGAAGAATCCTGTTTCGGGATCGTATTCGATCGCCCCGCCTTTGACTTCGAGGCAGAGGACGCCGTTGGCCTGGTCGACGATGACGAAGTCGGCTTCAGCCTCCCGCGGCTCTCCTTGGAAGTTGTGGTCGAGGAAGGGTTTGTTATAGAAGATGTGGACGCTATCCGGGAGCTGCGCATTCAGGGCCTCCCAGACGCGCCTTTCGGCCTCGAATCGGGGCGACGATGCTCGTTCCTGTGGGAACAGCTTTGGGTGCATGGTAGCCATTTCGGGTGGTTCCTCTCCGCCAGGTGGTATAGGATACTTGGTGGTGCTGTGTTTGCGCCATTGCAGGTGTTGACTTGGAGGGGCCAAATTGGCCATAATCGCGCTCTCCCCAAAAGAGGATAACGACCATGTATGCAGTTATGAAGGCAGGCGGGCAGCAGCTTCGCGTCCGGCAAAACGAGACGGTGACCATCAACCGGGTCGCCGGCGATGTCGGCTCTAAGGTCACGTTCGATCAGGTGCTGATGGTCGGCGAGGGCGAGAGTGCGCAGATCGGTTCGCCGTTGGTAGCGGGCGCAAAGGTCGAGGCGGAGATCGTCGCTCACAAGCGTGGCCCGAAGATCAACGCATTCAACTACAAGGCCAAGAAGAACGTTCGGAAGCGATGGGGACATCGCCAGGAGCTGACCGAACTCAAGATCACGAAGATTTCAGCAGGAAAGTAGAGCGATGGCACACAAGAAAGGCGTAGGATCATCTCGGAACGGCCGGGAAAGTCAGTCAAAAAGACTCGGCGTTAAGAAGTACGCGGGCGAAGTTGTTCGCGCTGGCGCGATTATCGTTCGTCAGCGAGGGACGAAGTTTCATCCTGGCGTGAATGTCGGCATCGGCAACGATCACACGCTGTTTGCTCTGACGGATGGATATGTCAAGTTCGAGGGGCCCGAGAAACGCCGCCGCGTCGCGGTCTATGCCACCCGCGACTGAGTTTCTCATGATTAGATTTGAGAAGTCCGTGCCGAAAGGTGCGGGCTTTTTGCTTTATTGTCGGTACACTCCCTGTGCATTGGCTTTGGTCTTCTTGATGAGCTGCAACGATGCTGTATCGGATGTGGCTATCGATCCTAACGAGCGGCTTTCGACATTGCTCGAGTCCAAGCGAAAGGAGTTCGATGTTCCTGCGCTTGGGGCGGTCATCGTAGCGAATGGAAAGATCGTGGCTAACGCTGCTGTTGGGACACGCAAATTCGGGGAGAACATTCCGGTTACTGCGAGTGATAAGTTTCACATCGGTTCAAACACGAAGGCAATGACTGCCGCCTTGTGCGCGATTCTTGTCAAAGAGGGAAAGCTTGCTTGGAATGAGAAAGCGAGTGATCTTTTGGATGAATTGAAGTTTCCGGATGAACTTAAGAATGCTACGCTGTCGCATTTGTTGACGCATCGCTCTGGTCTGGTTGCCAATGTCGCTGCGCCGAGGCGGGGCGAGGACGAATCGATGCAAGCATGGAGAATACGTTACTTGAAAGTTGCACTCGATGCGAAGCCAGTTGGGTCGGTTGGAGAGAAGTTCGAATACAGCAATGCTGGATACGTTATGGCTGGCGCAATGATTGAGAAAGCAACTGGTAAAGATTGGGAGACTGTCATACGCGAAAAGCTGTTCGAGCCGCTTGGCATCAAGTCGGCTGGATTTGGGGCGGCCGGTTCAATGGACGCGAATGACCAGCCGTGGCCGCATTCGATTCGCAATGGAAAGCCGGTACCGGGTCCTTACATCGACAATCCCGGAGTGCTCGGTCCGGCTGGAACGGTTCATATGTCTGCAGAGGATTATGGGAAGTGGATGCTGTTCATGTTGAAGCGCGGACCAAACCTGTTAACCGGCGACGAGATCGACGCTTTGCTCACACCTTCAATGGGTGGCGATTACGCACACGGTTGGATTCGCGCGAATCGAAGCTGGGGTGGCGGCGATGTTTTCAATCATGCGGGAAGCAACACGTTGAACTTTTTTGTCACTTGGTTGGCTCCGGCCAAGGACTTCGCAGTGGCGATTTTCACGAATGTTGGTGGAGAAGTTGGTCCGCGTGTCACCGATGCTGTGGCCGGCGAGATTGTCACGAGGATCGACGAATGGAAGATTCAACCTCGAGACTGAAGCAATCTTTCTAAGTAACGCGCGAGCACGTCGTATTCGATGTTCACTTGTGTTCCCGGTTGCATCGCGTTGAAGCAGGTCTCGCTAAGCGTGTGCGGAATCAACCAAACTGAGAACTCGTTTGCGCTGGGTTCGACGACAGTAAGGCTGACGCCGTCGACGGCGATCGATCCTTTGTCGACAAGATACTTTGCGCCACTGTCAGGCACTTGAAATCGAAACTCTTCGCCCGATTGACCTCGTTTTCTCCAAAGCAGTGTGCCGACGGCATCAACATGACCGAGCACGAAGTGGCCGCCCATCGGCTTACCCGCTTTGAGCGCGGCTTCGAGATTGACTTCAGTTCCGTCAGGAAGATCTCCGAGCGTGGTTCTGCGAAGCGTTTCATCGCTGACGTCGAATGAAAGTTTGTCTCCGCCCAAATGCGTCAGGCAGCAGCCATTTACTGCGATGCTGTCACCGGGCGCGGCATCGAGATTCGCTTCGACGATCACTCTGCCGTTGGATTTTCGAAGCGTCCCTTTGGCTTCAATGATTCCAGTGAACATCAGCGACACACCCTTGCCGAGATTTTGAAGTCTTCTCCGAGCGGTTCAATTTTCATGTGATGCAGCTGCCATGCGTCTACGAGAGCATCAACGCCTTTGCCCTCAAGCCAGGACTTCCCTGCTCCCAGCAACTTCGGTGCGACATGAAGTTCGATTTCATCGACGAGATTGTGCCGAAAAAACGGTTCGAGTGTCTGTCCACCGCCTTCGACAAGAACTCCGATCATGCCGCGTTCTGCGAGTTCGGCCAGCAAATCACCGAGTGCCAATTCGCCGTCGATCAACTGCGGAGAAAGCTTGGTCGCATTCCGTGTTTCGTCAGCGTGGCTAACCCAGAGCGTTCGCTCTGGATTCTCATTGAAGACTTTTGCGGTTGACGGTGTGATTCCGTCGGGATCGAGGATGACTCGCAGTGGCTGGTTGTTCACATCGATGTCACGAATAGTCAGCGACGGATCATCCTGCACAATCGTGTTCGCACCAACGAGAACGCATCCCATCTCTGCGCGCAGTTGGTGTGCCCGCTTGCGAGCCACTTTTCCGGTGATCCACCGGCTTTCTCCGCTTCTTGTTGCGATTCTTCCATCGAGTGTAATAGCAGCTTTCGCAAGCACATACGGCCTTTTAAGTTCATAATGCATGAGGAAAACTTTATTTACCTCTGCCGCTTCATCGTGACATAGACCGCCTTCTACGACAATTCCTTGAGCGCGCAAGCGATTCGCCCCACCTGCGGCATTTGGGTTCGGGTCGTCGACGGCATAAACAACCCGTTCAATGCCTGCTGAGATGATCGCATCGGTGCATGGCGGAGTCCTGCCATGGTGATCGCATGGCTCAAGCGTTACGAACATCCAAGCGTTGCGCGCTTTGTCGCCAGCTTCTTTGAGCGCAGCCATTTCAGCGTGATCGCCACCTGCGAATGCATGAAAGCCTCGGCCAACAATTTGACTATTTTTTACGATAACGCAGCCAACGCGCGGATTCGGCGCAGGGTAACCGTTCTTTGACAATTCGATCGCTTCGCGCATATAGGCGAAGTTCGAATCAATCATCGCCTTGCTTTTCCTTCGTTTTGGGTTGCGGAATAGAAGTTAGCAAGTCAGCTAAATTCTGGAGCGATTGCTCTTCAAACTCTTTGCGCAGTCTCCGAACCATCAGGATCGCGCTGGTGGCCGCGACGAACCAGACGATGGCGACGCTCGATACATAGAGTGCCAGTCTCGTCGCGTACAGTTTCTTGGCTTGATCGGTTGCATCTGCCGCCGGACCAAACCCAACGATCCATGGATAACTGAGCAGCAATCCAACTCCGAGGAAAACGAACAAAGTCGTTATGATGCGGAGGACTCGCACAAGATCCTCCTAAGTACCGAAAGGCGTTCAATGGGGTCTCCAGAAAACGTATAGGAGCCAGCCACCAACACATTCGCTCCCACGGCAACAACACGGGGCGCAGTCGACAAGTCGATTCCACCATCGACTTGGATGAAATGATTGGGTGCGATGGTACGCGCTTCGGAGACTTTGCGCAACGTTTCTTCGATGAATGGTTGCCCGCCCCAGCCAGGATTTACGGTCATGACGAGAATGAGGTCAACCAGCTCCAATACTTCCCTCACGGCGATAACGGGTGTAGCAGGATTGATTGCGACACCGGCTTTCAGTCCCGATTCTCGAATCAGCTGCAGCACACGATGGAGATGCGGGCACGCTTCGACGTGAACGGTTATGCGATCGGCGCCTGCGCTTCGAAACATCTCGATCTGAGTTTCCGGATGCTCAATCATGAGATGGCAATCGAGAGGTTTGTTCGTCAATGGGCGAATCGCAGCGACCATTTGCGCACCAAAGGTGATCGGCGGAACAAAAGATCCGTCCATGACATCGACATGAATCCAATCGGCCTCGGACTGCTCAAGCGAAGTTATGGCGTCGGCAATGTTGCTGAAGTCTGCGCTTAGAATCGACGGTGCGAGCTTGACGTTCAATCTTGCGTACCTCGCCTGTTTGGATATGTCATTTCGAGGTTGTTATTGTAGTAGACCCGGAAGGTCGCTGTTTTGCCAAGGCCTTCGATGAGCGGCAAATCGACCACATCGCCATTCGAATGCTCGCTTTCATACACTATTTGCGGTTCGTTCCTTGCGTCGGTCATTTCTACTCTCACCATGACGGTGTCCGTCGATCGCACGGTGAATTGAAGCGACCAAGTGTTTCGTATGAGATCATCCGCGCTTGCAACTGGCCTGTCGGGTTGAACGTTGCCGGTACTGATCGTGATCGTTATCTGCGATCCTCGGTCGACTTTTTCCCAAGGCCCAGGATCCGTTTTGATTATTAAACCTTCACTAATTCCACGCGCCGCTTCACGACGAATCGTGGGATCCATCTGCAGGCCAACCGCATCGAATCTGACGCGCGCTTCAGCGAGCGGCAAACCACGAACATCCGGAACCTCTACAAGTCGTGTACCTGCGCTTAGCTTTACTTGAATCGTCGCGCCTTCTTTGATTGGAGTTCCTGCAGCAGGATCCATAAAGAAAACCGTTTTGGGTTGTGGATATCTTTCGTTATATTCTTCGCCTGCAATAACGAGTTCGAGCCCAAGTCCCGATGCCAATCTGCGCGCTTCGGTCATGGACATTCCAATCAAGTTTGGTGCGTCGATCGATTTCTTTTGCGTAAAGCTGAAGAAGACATACCAAATGACGAACAGCGCGATCATTCCTGCGCCAGCCCAAACAAGTCCACGAAGCCACCACGGCACGTCGTCGGGTGGGGGTTCTGCCGCGAGCGGAATGCGACGCGGTCCGGCCGTTTGTGCCGTTGCCGCCGCTGCGCGCTTGCCGAATGTATCTGCGTGCACGGCTCCGCCCATTTTCTGCGCTTTCTTTTCAGCGTGCGTTTTCGCTGGGCGGACTTGCGGCGGACCGACGGCCGCTCCTTCCAATGGAAAGTCGAGTCTCTTCCCAAATCTGAGCGCATCGAGAAGCTTTCTGAGATCGCTCAGCATCGCGCTTGCCGATGAGTATCTTTCGGCGGGGTCTTTTGCCAGAGCTTTTTGAACGATTTCGTCGAGAACGTGCGGCACCGCAGGATTCATCGCTCTCGCCGACGGCACGGGTTGTGTCGCATGTTTGGCAATGACTGATGCCGGAGTCAGTCCTGAAAATGGCATGAGGCCAGTCAGTAGCTCGAACAGGATCACACCCATTGCGTACACGTCGCTCGACAATGACGGCATGTCACCGTTGATTACTTCGGGCGACAAATAGGGCGCCATACGCCCCAACACGAGCGCGCCTGCGTTTTCGCTTGCGCCATAGCACTCCCACAGCCCGAAGTCCATGACAGCGATTCGGCCTTCGAGCGTCGCGATCACGTGGTCCGAGCAGAGATCGCCATGCGGAATGCCCGCAGTCGCTGCGTGCTCCAACGCTTCGCAGATTCCAATCGCAATTTCGACAGCGACAGATGGAGAAAATGGAGCGAGCCGCCGAATGCGCTCTGACAAAGTCGATCCTCGCACCAACTCGCAGACAACAAACGGCCGTCCTTCGTGCTCGTCGATTTCGTAAACACGAACGATGTTCGGATGGTCGAGGGTTTTGGCGCGCTCGACGACTTTGCCGAGCGTCTGAACAAAGTCTGGTTCATTTGCGAAAGGCAACCGCACCATGCGCAGGCAGACGTCTGTATTTCGAACTCTGTCGCGGGCGACGTAGCTATCGAAGACCGCCGTTGAAGGCAGTTCTTCAATTACTTCGTATCGAATGCGGATGAGGTCGCCGATCAATCCGATTCCTCCGAAGTGTCCCTTTTAACCGAAAGCATGACCGCGACAATGAGCAAAACCCATGCGATCACGATGTTCAAGGGCTGCATCCAATGGTCGTATGTGTCGAGCGATCCCTGAACGTAGTGAACTTGCTGCATGAGGTTCGCTCCAAACAAGTACACGAGCGCGAAGATTGCGGCAGCTATCCGAATCGACGACACACTCACGCGGATTCTAAGACCTCTTGCACAATCGATTCATCGATGTCTTTGACAAGGCGACACTCGCCGACTCGTTCGAGCAGCGACATGGCCAAGCGTCCGTTTGAAGCCTTTTTATCATTCTTCATCGCATCGACGAGGATCTTGGCAGATAGGATTTTCGGCAGCTCCATTGGCAGCCGACACACCTCTGCCATTCGTTTCAGCGAGTCAGGCAGTTCGGGGTCCGAGATGCCAAGCCGCGTGCCGATCTTCGCTTCGACAATCATACCAATCATGACGGCCTCTCCGTGGAGGATGCCTTGATAGTGCATCGCGGACTCAATAGCGTGGGCTACTGTGTGCCCAAAATTAAGTACGGCTCTCTGGCCGGTTCGTTCTCGCGGGTCGGCCCGGACTACCTTCGCCTTGAGCTCGATGCAAGTTTTGACGATTGGCTCATAAGGAGGAGGGTTTGCTTTGAGCTGCTCGAGCAATTGTGGCTGGAAGATGTACCCGTACTTGATCGCCTCCGCGAGTCCGTTTCTCAGTTCACGGCCCGGAAGGGTTTCGAGGTGCTTTGGATTGCACCAGACTGCGCGCGGCATGTGAAAAGAGCCGACCAGGTTTTTTCCAGACGGCAAGTCGATCCCTGTCTTGCCTCCGTGCGCGGCGTCGAGTTGCGCCATAAGGGACGTTGCGATTGCAATCCATTCGATTCCGCGCATGTATGTCGCTGCTGCGAATCCTGCCAAGTCCGTAACGACTCCACCGCCGATTGCGAGGACGCACGAATCACGGTCGGCTCCGGATTCAGCAAGCCAGTTTTGAATGTTGGACCACTCTTCAATCGACTTCGAAGCTTCGCCCGGCTTAATGGTTCGCTTGGGTCCAAGCGAGAAACTCGAAGCAATGTGTTTGTCTACATTCTCATCAGTAATGACAAAGATCTTTCCAACGTCGATACTCCTGCAAAACCGCTCAACATCGCTTTCACTAAACTCACCAACGAAAGCCACGCTGCTGTCTGCAAACACAATCTCGTTTACCAACCGACCTTCCTCCGTATGTCAGCGACGATGTCTTCTACCGAGTGTTCGGCATCGACGGTAACGTCGGCTTGAAGGTAAATCGGCTCGCGCTTATCAAGTAGATTTAGCACGGTTTCTTCCAAGTCGTCGTCGAGGAGCGGTCTGTCTTGCCTGTCGTCTCGCAGCCTTTCGAATAGAGATTGGGGTGAAACTCTGAGGTACACAACTGTGCCAAGTGCCCTGAGTTTGGCTAAGTTGTCATGGAATGCAGGTGTTCCGCCGCCTGCAGCGAGTACTAGCCGTTCATGCTGTTCTATCGAGCTTAGAACTCGCTTTTCGTGCTCACGAAAGCCCTTTTCTCCTCGTTCTTCGAAAATCTGCCGGTTCGTCATCCCGGCTACTTGTTCCATGAGGTCGTCAAGATCAATAAAGCGACCGCCACATTCTTCGGCGAGTCGCGCTCCGACGGTGGATTTGCCAGAGCCCATCATTCCTATCAATACGACGCCCATGTCTAAATGAACGGAGCGACCGGATTGCTTTCCGGCCGCTCCGAGTGTAACCTTAGGACGGAGGTATTTTCAGCTTAGCCGCCGAGGCCTGTCTGGCCCTCTTTCACAATGGTTGGAGTGATGAGGATCAGGAGCTCTTGGTTGTCGACGCTTTTCGTTGTCGACTTGAAGAGCTGGCCGATGATCGGCAGGTCACTGAGGATTGGGTATCTCTGAGTACTGAACGTTTCTCGCTTTCGATTCAGGCCGCCGACGACGATCGTTTCACCGTTGGCGACGCGGGCTGTGACGAAGATTTGCTGAGAGATGATCTCAGGGAATTCCTCGCCCTGCGGTCCTCTTACCGTTCCAGCGATTTCCGAGATGATCGGGCTGATCGTCATCGTGATCGTGTTGTCTGCGTTGATACGCGGTTGGACGGTGAGTCCGGTTTGAATCGAAATCTGGTTGAGCTGCGGCGCGGTGATGACCTGGCCGTTTCCAACCGAAATGATTTGCGTTAGGACGATCCACGTGTCGAGCTGCTGCAGGACTTGTGCAGGCTGATTGTTGAGCGTTCTAACGATTGGCGCGTTCACGATGGTGCCGCCGCCTTCGAGGAGCGCTGCTCTCAGTCTACTTGAGAAGTTGCCCGTAGCCCAGTTGAAGAAGAACGGGTCGCCGGCTCTCGCCATCGTTCCAGGCGTGTTGCCAAGGAACACCTGTCCTCGCTGGAAGAGCCAGTCGATACCGAGGCTGCTTGCTTTATTCGCGGTCGTCGTTACGAATTCGACTTTGACAATGACCTGTTGGGGAACGTTGTCGAATTGTCGGATGATTCTTTCGAGTTGAGCGATTGCGCTGTCAGTCCCTCGCACGATGAACGAGTTGTCGGTCGGGTCGTAGACAATGTTTTCGATTCCGTCGGGAACGAAGCCTTGTCCGCCTTGGAGCTGGCCGCCTATTCCGCCCTGTCCGAAGCCGCCGCCCTGGCCACCGAAGCCACCACCACCGAAGCCGCCGCCGCCAAAGCCGCCGCCTTGGCCGCCTCCGCCGAAGCCGCCACCGCCGAAACCACCGCCACCCTGGCCGCCAGGATTGACTTGGTTCGAGCCGCCAGGAACGGAGATTCCGCTGTCGGAACCACCGAGACCTGTCGCAGGTGCTCCCGTGCCACTCGCTACGTTCATCGGTGTGAACGAAGCTGACTGGGACATGATGACCGGTTGGTCGGCACCACGGTTGATCCACGTCGCGATGTTCATCTGGCGGAACTTGAGAAGCGCCTTCATCTCGCCAAGCATGTCAACTTCGTTGGCAAACATCATTTCAAAGATGTGCCGTGGGTTGCCGTGCTTGATGGTGATTTTCTTGACGATCAGTTCTTCTCTCTGAACTGGTACGTCTTGGGTGGCTCCGCCTGTTGTTGCTGGTGGAGCTACTTCCGTGCCCTTTCGCCATATGACGTAGATGCCGCCTGGATCCTTTCGGAATTCAGCGCCCGCAGCTTCGCAGATGTATTTGATCGCTTCGTCAACTGTGACGTTCGTGAGCTTGAGCGTGATCAAGTTGTATGGCTCGCTCGATGGCCTGAACACGAACTGCATGTTGAGCGAAGCTTCAGCAGAAAGCGCCTTAGTTGCCTCATGCAACTCTGCGCCTTCGAGTGTCAGATCGAATCGCCTGGTGTCCTGCCCGTTCTGAGCAAGCGCCGCCACGGCAGCGCCGATGAGCGCAACCGTGGCAAGCACAGCGATTAGGACTCGTCTATGCATGTCCTCCGTCCTCCTTGGTCTTTCCTTTGGAACTCATTGAATAGATAGTTGCTGTGGATTTAGCGGATTCCACCGCCGCCGCCACCGCCGCCGCCACCTCGACCGAGGTTGCCGCCGCCGCCGCCGCCGAAGTTGCCGCCGCCACCGCCGCCGAAGCGATTGCCGCCGCCGCCACCAAAGCCGCCGCCGCCGAATTGGTTGCCACCGCCGAACTGGTTGCCGCCGCCACCGAAGCCGCCCTGGCCACCGCCAAAGCCGCCAAAGCCGCCAGAGAGCGTGCTCAGCTCCGGAGGAAGCGTGAAGTTCTGGGTGGTTCCACCCAGAAGCACGGCAATGAGCATCGGGTCAGCGTGCATGACCTGGATTTTCTTCGTTACCGACCCAGACTGTGTCGTCGGAGCGGTCGGTTGGGCCGGACCCTCGGTGATGACTTCGCGTCGGAAGATCTTGATGACGCCCGCTTCGATGCTGTAGGTCGCATCGACCTGCTCAAGGATGTTTCTGAGCGCGGTTTCCAGGGGAACGTCCTTGATCCTGACGGTGATGTTGCCCTGGACATCTTGGTTAATCGAGTAGTTCGACACTTCGACTGCGTCGAACAGAAGTCTAAGGGCTTCACGGACCGGTGCGTCTTGCAGTTCCAAGGAAGGAACTATCTTTCTTCGGATGTCTTCTTGCGCATTACCGGTCGCTGGTCCGAGCACCAAAGCTCCGACCAGTGTTGCGGTCAATACTGCAAATAGCTTTTTCATTTTCGATACCTCCGTTAGGTCAAACGTTCAGAAAAGCATGTTGTTACAACGATATTAGTCGATACCTGGAGTTCCGGCTCTTCCCCCGCCTCCGCCAGATCCAGGTTGCGTGGTGCCACCACCACCGCCTCCGCCGCCTGGCGCGCCACCTCCACCCCCTGAACCGGGCATTCCCGGAGGAGCAGCTTCAAGCCTGATGCGGACTTCGCTCGGCAGCCGATTCTGTCTAGTCAGCACGATTTCTTCAGGGCCGATTGACTTGACGGTCCATTCTCCGATTCGGTCGCCCGGGACGACGTGCACGGCACGACCATCCTCCATGATGACGATAGCCCGGACAGACTCTCCGAAGTAGACGCCGGCGACACGTCGGTAGGGTTGCGGCTCGATCGGAATCGCTTCAGGTGGGGTTATGGCAGTCGGTGCCGGAAATCCCACCGTATAGGTCGGGACCATTTTCGATTCGATGATGCCCCATCTGATTTGGTTCTCAAAAGCGTACTCGGCTCCGTGCAGGGCGAACGGGTTTCTGCGGTTGAGGAAGGTCAGGTCAGCCGATGCGACAATTTCCTCGTTGGTGTGAGGAATGGCTTCTCTCTTGGTGCCCGCGAGAGGTGGGGGCTGCTTTCTTTCCTCGAACTCACGCTTTATTCTGTCCGTGAGATTTCCAAAGTGGTTGTAGCCCTCGGGTTGACGCGAAGTGCAACCAGCGGCAATCACGATTGCCACCGCGCTTACAGTTACTGGCCAAATGGTTTTCATTGTTCTTCTCATTATCCGGCGCTCGAAGCCGCTGCAATAGTCGGGCCGCCTTGGCCGCCAGGTGCGCCGCCACCACCGCCGGGTGCTCCGACGAGGCCGCCTGATCCGCCCGCTGGCGCGCCTCTTTCGGGCCGATCCATCGTGCCGGACTGCTGCCCGCCCTGTTGCTGCGGAGCACTGATGTCCGGGATCCTGTACGGCGACTCGGGTGCACCACCAAAGACGTTCTCTGTATTGATATACGCAACAACGAGCAGGTCGTAGCTCCCCCGGAGGTTGGTTCCGGTACCGGTTATCGCCAGCCCGCGAACGCTTGCTATATATCCTGGGATGTCATTCCATCTACGTACATGGTTGATGATCTGCTCATACGTGCCTTCGACAGTAATTCGCCCGGCTGGCATAAAGACGACTGGGAATGGAAGAGCCGGGTAGTTGAAGTAGAACTGGATCAACTCGTTCGCAAGGTCGGTTGGGAACGGGACTCGAATCTCATCATGCGGGATGTTGTGTATTGCCCGGTAGCGATTCTCCCAGTACATTCGGTCGCGCATGTAGATCGCGTCCATGAGCACTTGGTTTCCGCCCGCATTTGCGTAGACCGTGTTGGCGAGCTGCCTGGCTCCGTCTACGACGTCCTGAGGGGCCGCAGCGACGATTCGCACGCCGGTTTGGAGAATCCACTGCCTTAGGTCTCGTTCGACCTGTGCGTGCCACTGGCGAGTGTTCACGACGGTTTGCCATCGATGCGCGGTTAGGTCGATTCTGCCTGAAGGCGGAGTCTTGCGCTCAGCGACGGCTTTCCAAGTCTGCTCAGCCTCTTCGACCATCTCAAGCGCTTGCTTGACGCGGTCTTGCGCCTGCTTTCGGCTCGATTCCGAGGTGATGCCTTTGAGTTTTTCGAGGTAGGCCTCATAAGAAGTTATTTCAGCTTTCGTTTTCTGAATGGAAAGGAACCAGAAGCCCGCCCATGTTACGACGATGAGCACGATGCCGCAGACGAGGAATGTGACTGGACTAAGTTTGAACATGGTTGCTTACCTCGCACCTCCGGCAGGCCCTGGCCCTGCACTCGGCGGGCCAGTTCGTCCGCCTGGGCCGCCAGCTCCGGGCTGAGGCCCTCCAGCACCGCCTGCGCTCGCCGCGGCGAGCGTCGCTCTGGGGTCTGGCGCCCTTAGGTCGTGTGCCACGCGCAAAGTGATGACCACTTCGGACCAACCTGGGATTGCTCCGCGATCGGACACCTCTGGGTTATATCCGAATGAGCCCGTGTCGCCTTCGGGAACCGGGCCATAGCCTGCCCTTCCGATCTCAATGACGCTTGGGCAACGGAGCAATGCGATCATGACGTCGCTGTACTGCTGGAAAGTCTGGAGGTATCCGGTGATTCGCATGGTGCTCATCCGGTCGCCGGATGATTGCGCAGTGTACGTTCTCACCCTGAAGAAAGACGGTATGTACTGGTGAACCTCGTCATACAGATCGGGATAGGCGTTGTTCGATCTCTCGATCTGGTCAAAGAGGGCCTTGTTTGTCAGTACGATTACCGAGTTGGCCAAGATGGTGTCTGCTTCTTGGGACGCTCGAACGACCTCATCAGCGCCTTGTTTCATGGCGGATGTGTCGTCCTTGAGTGATTGCAGCGTGCCTTGGAGGCTCCGGTTGTACATGAACGCGGCCACGAGCGAAACGAGGACCGCAGCGAGCATGAAGACGAACATCGTCTTGCTCGCGGCCCCCTTCGCAGCGGTTTTCGGGATCAGGTTTAGCTTCATCCGTGATCTCTCTGCTTAGTCGTACGCGATATGCAACGCCATGCCTATGGCAGTTGCAAATTCTGATGCATTGTTCTGTCGCAAGGTTTCATGTTCGGCTGGAAGCATGACCGCTATGTTCGCGAACGGGTCTACCTTCACCGTTGGAATACCAAGCGAACGGTTGACATAGTCCACCATACCCTTCAAGTTGGCTCCGCCGCCGCTCATGCCGATCATTTCGACGTCTCCGCCCCTGCTCTTGAAGTAGTCGATCGACCTTCGAATTTCGGCCGTGAACTCCTCGAGTGTGCCAGCCATCGCTTGATAGACCGCATCACCTTCGCCGCCACCCATTCCTTGTCCTGCATCTTGGCCGGAGTCTTCGCCGGTGTCTTGCTGTTCGCTGAACGGATTGTAGGGGGTGACCATCGTCGGTCCTGCTCCGAAGCCTCCGCCGGCGGCAGTCGCTGGAACGTAACCTTGAGTCACTTTTCGGCTCTCCGCTTCTGCCATCGTCAAGCCGAGGCCGTCGGAGATTGCCTTAGTAAGCATCGAGCCTCCGAGCGGAACCGTTCTTGGGAATGCGAGCACACCCGACCGATACATATTGATCGAGGTCGTAGAGTGGCCCATGTGAACAAAGCAGGCATTCTTTATGCCCAAATCGTTGTAATGGCAGGTCTTGATGACTCTTGCGAGGCCAAGCGCTTCGACGTCGATGGCCGCCGGCTTGCATCCAGCGCTCCTCACCAGCGTCATCACCGTTTCGATTGCGCTCCGAGGTGACACGGCCATGACGACTTCCATGTTTTGGGTATTGGCCAACGCCGGGTTGTCGATCGGCCTGAAGTCGCTGACGACGTTCGTTTCAGCGAAAGGGATGTTTCGCTGGATTTCCCACTGCATGTGGTCCGCGAGTTCGGTGTCGCTCATGCGGGGCACTTCGAGAATCCTCACGACGACAGCTGCCTGGCCGTTGATGCAGAAGACCGCGTCCTTGACTCCGCCTGAGCTCATTGCGACGAGTCCTTTCAGCGTGGCTCCGAGGGTCTGGGCGTCAAAAATCCCGGTATGGTCAACCGTGCCTTCTGGAGTCGGGGCGATCCCAAGCCCTGTGATCGCGTATCCGTCCTTAGTAGCCTTTATCGTCGCAGTTTTGATGGTTTGCGTGCCGATGTCGATTCCAACGGCCGCGGTTAGTCTTTTAGCCATCCGTCCTCCGGTCCATGATGATGGAGTTTTCCATCATATCTGCAGGCCAGATTACCTGTCAACCCGGCCTGCATGCGCGTCGCGAATCTAAGGACGAAGGAGAAGACCGGGTTGGTTCTTCTCCTTCTCGCAATTTTCGACCGAAATTCGGCCGTTTTGGATTAGTTGGATATCGCTGTCGGGCCAAGCTTCGGCGCGAGCGAAATATAGTAGATGTCTCGGGATCCTGCTCTCGTGCTCGTGAAGAAGAACCACACGAGTCCAGTTCTCAGGTTGATCGGATCATCGAAGAGGTCGGGCGATGCGAAAACGGTGTCTTCGTCCACGGCCTGCTCGATCGGCACAGGCTGCTCAGCCAGTTCGGTTTGCCATACGACCTGTCCGGTGACTTGCGCGTTTCTGAGGACCCCATCGTCGCCCCGGTACTGGAACGTCACGGTCACTGTTCGGCCTTCGTCTTGCAGGCCAAAGTAGACCTTTCCGCGCGTCGGGTCGACTTGATAGTACGGTCCGACCATGCCGGCAACGCTGACGTTGGCAACTCCGTTCGTGACTGCAATTGGGACTCCAGTTTGAATGGCGAGGCGCTGGGTCTTCATGTAGGGCCTCTTCGCCTGGCCCGGACCGCTTGCGCCGCGCTCGTAGAAGTGCCACATGCGGGCGACTCTGGGCGTGTCAGCGGGGCTGATCGGCAGGTTAGCGGACGTCATGTAGAACAGCTTGTTCCAGTCGAAGCGGGTATCGAGGAATGAGCTTGGGTTGCTGTGTCCGCCCGTTGCACCAAGCTCGCTGACTCGCACGATTCGCGGTGTGTAGCGAAGCTCGAGAGCCATGTTCGCCAGCGGCGGCTGCGTGCTGAACCGGACGACTCCCGTGTGCGGATCGAAGTAGATCTTGCCGCCAAGTTCACTGTCTCGCGACACAACTCCGGTCGCATCGTCGATTTGAGTCGTAGCCGGGAGGTCGATTCGGACCGGCGCCTGATTGGGCCTTCGAATCCAAGCCTCCAGTGGCCTGCGGACGTTCCAATTGACGCCTCTTGCTCGGAAGATTCCATCGGCCTGGCGAACAAGCGTCTCGCGGTTTCTTTCGGGTTGCTCTTCGAGGTTTCTGAGTCGGCCAAAAGCGTCAGACTGCCACGCACCGTAGAAGACTTCGGGTTGTGACGCGTCTCTGAGGAGGCCTGTGAATACGAGATCGATTCTTGCCGTCCGCTCGATCGGAGTTGGCGACCAAGCTTGGGCAAAGCCCGCACCTGGATCAATTGGCGTGTTGGCCGACCAGTTGGCGGTCTGGTCTCCGGTACCGGACCCAGAAAGCCGCGCGTTGTAGAACATTTGGGACTTGCCGTTCATGTTCCCATGCCAGAAGGCGACGAGCCCTGTCGCTCCGTATGCAAGCGGTCTGATGCGGTTCTTTTCCAGCGCCGGATTGGTGATCAGCCAGGCTGGGCTTCCGATTTGGGGTGCGCCGCCACCAGGCTGCTGAGTGTAGGTTGCGTAGAACAGCCGATGCTCTCGCTTCGGGCCCGCTCCGGCGTCCTTGGCAGCCGTGCCGCTCCAGAATACGAAGCTGTTGACGGCTTGGTTGGGTCCGGTTGGGCGAGTGTTCACCAGGAACGATGGCTGGCTGTAGTTCGGTGTTCCGACGACGACGCCCGGCGTTCCTGCGAATAGGGTTGATCCGGGCTCGGTCGGCATCGGCCCTTGGAACGGGTTCCAGAATTGGTTCACGCTGTTCGGGGTCCAACCCATGAGGTCGCGAAGCGGGCTCGCTCCACCAACCTGACTCGGGGCTGCGCCCGTAAACGCTGCATAGAACAGGTTCCATGTGTCGACGGGCTGGCTTACTGCGGGCGTGTTCGCAATTTGCGGCCGATTCGACATCCAAACCATATGCAAGTTGCCGAGGCCATCGCGGAACGCGCTTGGCGCGCCGTTTGTCCACGTGAACGGGCTTGCGGCTAGCGATGGATCGACGTGCGTAAACGTGCCTGTGGTTTGTCCGCCGGTCAGTCTCGATTCGCGATTGTTGAATTTCACCAGCATCGTCGGGTCGGAATACGCTTCGAGTGGAAGTCCATCCGTTCCGATCGCCAGCGCACGGTCGTTTTGTCCGCCGACGAGCCAGCTGTCTTCGATGACGTGGATCCACGCTGAGTGTTCACCGACGGGGAATCCTGGCGGAATTGCAACACCGATGACGGGTCTGCTGTTCGGCGGAGGAGTCGTTCCGTATGGAACGTCGGGAACGGTGAGCGTGGTTGGGAACCTGTCACCAACCCTTGCCTTATGCAGCGTAGCGCGCGGATTGCCGCTTGCATCGAGCGCACCAATGTTTGGCGCGTACGGCGGGTTGATGTTTGTTACGATGTTCGGGAATCCATCGAGCCATGCGAGCGGGTCGTTGGCTTCCGCTCTGAATCCGACGGAGATGTAGTTCGGTCCAGGGAACTGTGCGACTCGAGTTGCGACACGCAGGTCGAGCATGTTGACGTTCCCTTCGTTGTAGACGGTGAACGGTTGGAAGAACTGTCGGAACGCGCCTGCCGCCGAAATGTCTGGAACAAACAAGTTGCCCGGCGCGAACGGGTTCATCGTTGTGTACCCGAGGCTGTGCGGCAGAGCACCGAGATCGACGGTGGGTTCAGCGATTGAAATGCTTTCGTCGACTGGAACCGATCCACCGACATTCAGCTCTCGATACGCTTCACGTCTTGCGACCGTTGGTGGACCTGCCAGAGCCGCTTCGAGTCCGTCGGGTCTTCCGTTGTTATTCGAATCGACGAAGATGTATGCGATTGCGCGGTAGCCGCCTTCGAGTGGATCACCTGCGAAGTCTATGAACTGCGTCAAGTTCGCGGGCTGATAGCGTTCTACATTGAGCGTGAATTGGAAAGGCACTCCTTGGATTTCGCGAGTCAACGGAGTGTTCGGATCGAAGTTCAAAGGCGGTCTCAACTGCGCCGGTGAAACAAGCGGGTTCCGTGCAACACCAAAGGGATCTGAGATGAAGTTCAGATTCGACCGATCGATGTCCGGATAGTCGAGGCTGAGGTTTGGAATCTCGATTGGCAGTTGCTCCCAACTTGGCAAGTACGGAAGCGGTTTGAAAACTGCAAATGCTCCACCTTGCCATGCGGCGTCAGAACGAATCATTCTGACGTTGGACAGTCCTTGGCCGGTTAGCTCAAGAATCCGGCTTCTATCGGCAACGAAGAAGTTCGTGTTCGAAGATTGTCCGTGAATGACTTGCCCTGCCGATGACATGAGGGGCTTGCCTGGCAAGTTTCCATTGAGCAAGTTTTCTGGATCGTTCGCTACGGTTGACCAGCCCATCGACTTGTTCGCAGGTGGTGTGCCGACGTAACTCGACACCGTGGTGATTGCAATTGGGTTAGCGACGGTGACGAGTCTCGCATCGAGCAACGGCGGATTGAAAACTCGGCCTTGGTCGATCACCTCGATGTCGACACGGATTTGGTCGCCTGGAGTGAAGAAGTTGTTACCGGTCGCATTAATTGGGATACCGGCGACGGCGAAGCCGCTGTTCGGATCGCCAGGGGCGAGGCCCGGCACGAGCTCGGCCGGTCTGTCGATGCGAATGTTCAGTCCACCTGGTCCACGAACATTGAACCGAATCGTCGGCGCTGGATCGGGGGGGGCAGGATAGTCGAAATCGTAAGCGACGACATACATCGTTTCGCCCCATTCAAGCGCAGGCACTGTCGGCGGCGGATAAAGGTCGGGCAGCGTTGCGGGGACGCCAACAGGCGGAGTTTGTCGCAAATTCTCGTAATTCGGACGCGACAGGAATTTCATTTTAATGTTGTCGTATCCGGGGATGGGATCGTCGGGCGTCGCGATTTGTTGTCCAGGTGGGTTGAAACCTGGGTCGTTGGAGATCGTGCCGCCAGTCGAGAATGCGTACAGATAACCGTCCGTACCCGCATGATAGAGCCATCCATATGCCGATGCGGGTGACGCAAAGACTGTTTCGCCTCGCGATTGCCAACCCCAAGCGAGTCGCGTTCCTGCGCTGTTTGAATGCGCGGGATTGGCATACATAGCGAGGAACTGGCCTGCGTTCGTTCCAAAGGTAATCAGCGGGAATGGCACACCGAGGCCAGACGGTACGAAGCTTGCAAAGTATGGAGAGCTTTGAATGCCCGTTTGAATTTCGGGCGAATCGAAAAGCATCGTGCCATTGTCACCGCGCAAGCCATAGATGTGTCCATTGTCGTTGACGAAGAACACCATGTCGCTCGGTGGAGCTGGCGCGCCAAGGCGTGCTTGTGGGACGTATGCGACCGACGTGTATGTGAATGGGAACAGACCAGGTGCAGGCGGATTCGGGAACGTCCAGTTGGCTCCGGCAGCGTTCGAGTTGTTGACGTCTCGCGCATAAACGCGGCCGTCGAATGACGGGAAAATCACCCTTCCGCCGCCAACGGTCGGCGTCGAAGAGAGTGCTCCGACGGGGGGGTCGGTCAGCGCGGGCCAAGCCCAGTTGAGAGTCGTCTGCTGATTGTTGTTTCCGGCTGCGTCGAGCGCAAAAATTCTTCCTTCGGTTCCTGCTGCGAAGATCTGATTCGTCGCGGGGTCATATGCAACGGATGCAACGAATGCTGGTCTTGCAGGGTCAAGCGTGACGACACCGCCGCTGAATGTCGCGCGAGGCCATGTCCATTCGCGTCGTGCCGTTCCGATGACGCCTGTCGATGCGTCGTAGTCGCCTCTGCCTTCGCAGTCGATTGCATAAACGCGCCCATTTGTGGATGCGATGAACAAAATGTCCCGGCCTCCGATGTTGTGCACAAGCATCGAAGAGACGCTGAAAGATCCGGGCAGCGGAATGCGGTTGCCGACCGGACCATCGACTGCGTCGTTCGGATCAGTCCAGCTTGGATCGTTGACGTCCGGAATCGACGGATAGGACCAATAAACCGTTGTGCTTCCGGTTCCATTACCTCGTGCGTCGAGGCAATAGACTCTTCCGTCTTCTGCCGCAACGAAAACTACTTCTGTCGGCTGCAGCGTCGAGTCGGATCGTCTGATGTTGACGTTCGAAACTGTCGGTGTCGCGTAGATTGCAGCCGTGTTTCTACCAACGAGCATGATGGCGTCAGCAGCGACTCGGCGTCCGCCGTCACCTGGGTTGTTGCTGTAATTCCAGACTTGGACTTCGAGTCCTCCGGATAGCGGATCGTTCCGGAACGACCTGTTCCCGATGCGAACCCACTGTCCTCCAAGCGAATCTTGATCCACAAAGAATTCGAATTGCGTTCCGTTTTCATCGATGACGTAGCGCGCTGCCCTCGCTTGCAGAACACCGCCACCGCTTGGCGGGAACCAAGCGTACACATCGTAATAGTTGTCATCGGAAAGATTCGGATCCCAGCGAGCGACTGCGCTGCCTGGATAAACGAGCGAAACGGGAGCATCCGCGTAGTCAGCGCCGAAGAATCCAGGCGCTGCAGGCGCCGCAGGGTTCGTCCAACCTGGGTCAGCGCTGAATGCAGGATTGCTGTTGTCATAAGTCAGGTTCGCATTCGTAATGAGTGCAGGAGCCCATGACCATCTTTGAAGGCTTGCATTCGGATTTGGTGCGTCCGACCAGAGCGCGTAAACGCGACCGTTCAGAATTTCGAGTGTGCCGTCCGGGTCTGTCGGATCGACGCGCGATTCGTTCCGTGCTGATACAACAATGGAGTCGAATGGATTCGGACCGACGTTTCGCACGACAGGCGAAGCATAAATAGCGCCGGGATTCGGAACCCCAAGTGCAGAGTCAGCTGCAACGATGTGGTTTGCGACAGGCCCCATCAGTTGATCGAGATCGTCGCGCGGAACCGTATTGTAAAGCGTGATTGTTATCTGTCCGGTTGGGCCGGAGTTGAAGATTCGATCTTGCGTGCCGAGATTGCGTCCAACTCTTGCCCAGTATCCGCCGCCTTGGTGTGGGATGATGTCGGTGAAAGTTTGTCCGGATCCGAATGAAACACGATAAACCGCGAAATGGCTGTTCGGAACAAGGATTCCGCCGGATCGAGTGCCACTTGTCGGGAACCAAACGTAGAGCGCGTAATTCGTGTTGGGCGTACCGTTGAGCGTCCACGTCGCGGTTGCTGTTGCACCTGCAGTTGGGTCACCTGTGCCTGCTGTGCTTGGAACCACGAATGCGTAGCGATACGGATTTGCGCCGCTTCCTCTCCAGTCTGGAGATTCGTCGACTGCGGTCGGCGTAAACCATGCACCAGTAGGCTCGGCGTAATTCGCGCCAACGTTGTCAACGGTTATGTCGCCTCCGACCGTGCTTTGCAGCGGATGCCACCAGCGAAGGTTGGCAAAGCCAGGCCCTGGATCGAGTGCGTTTGGGTTGATGCCTTGTCGCTCGTTGTTTCCGCGATGCGTTTGGCTCGGGCCCTGCGCAAATGCGAAGCCGCTAATGGCGAGCGCTGCGATGAGCGCTGCTTTGACTGCTGTGTTGTTCGTTCGGATCATCATTTTGATCTCGTCCTCTTAGAACCTATCGGCAAACTGCGGCAATCGAAGTCCGCGTGTGCCGACGACAGGCGGAAGCTCCGCTCTGACGCTATTGATGTTGAAACCGAGATTCGGCAAGAGTGGGTCGTAGTCGTCGCGCCATTGCACGACTTCGCCGAAGAATGGCGCGCCGGAATTCGTGCTTCCGTAATAACCATTCGTCATTAGAACTTGGCCGTTTTGGAGTCGTTTTGCGCTTACCGCACGAAGTTTGACTCCGCGCAAGTTTTCATAAACCACGTTCGACATCATCCAGATGACTTGCCAGGCTCCGCCAACTCGCCTGATTTCGTAGACTCCGGTTGAGTCGGTGATCATCACTGCGTAATCGAGCAAGTTGCCATTCAATCCAATGGGTCTGACTGAAACGGAGTTGATGCCAAAGAGGCGTTTTTGCGAACCGTCTGGCAGGATGATGTCGTTGATGACTTGGTTGCCTTGACCGGAAACCGCATCAAAGATCAATAAGCCTCCTGGACCACCGCCCGCTTGTCGATCACCAGTCGCGTTCGGCGTATCGAGTCCGCTGCTGACTCGCGTTGGCATCGCATCGCCGATTCCAGCGACGTAAACAAAGAGCGGATTGCCAAGCGCATCGACGCCAACTTGGAACCTTTGAATAGCCGTGTATTGCCAGCCCTTTCCACTTAGGTCGAGCGGTGTGTGCCAAACGAGCTTTGCGAACTGATTCGTGCCGCCAGCGTCTCGTACTGGCCCGCTTATGGCGAGATTGCCGTTCGCATCGACCGTTGTGTTGTATCTGTCGACGAGTTCGATCAGCCGTTGATTGCCTGTGTCCGCAATCAAATAGTGCACCCAATACTCGGTGCCTGTCGGCCCGGGCCCTGTGAATGGATTGGCTGCTGGCGCGACGTAGTCGCCCCAAACGGCTGCGTCGCGCGGCTGTCTCAATTCAAGCACGCTGCCTTCGAGCCAACCTGTCGGACGATAGGTCTGGTCGAGACTTATGCGTGCAATCGAGCGAAGCTCGCCAGCGCTCTTGTCGATTACGACAACACGATCTGCACCTGTGTCGACAACGACGTATTCATTCTCGCCAGTTTTGTAAACCTTGGTTGGCCTTTGAAGTTTCGATGGCTGGAAAACTGTGTCGGTCGGGTTTCGTTGAATGTTGTAGCTGAGATCGGACGTCCAGCGAACGAATCCGCCCGAATCCACTTCGACAATTCTCCCTTCGTCTGCGACGACGGTGTATGCGGGTCGGAACGCGTAGATGCCACGATTCGCCCAAGCGATCAGAGCGCCATCTCCACCGATTACGCCGAGTCCCTGATCGGCGATGCCTTCTCCAATCAGCGTTTGCAGCACTCGCACTCGAAAGTCGCCGAGGCTTTGCACGCCTTCGCCGCTTGGCCATCGAACGTTGGGGTTCGTTCGGAATCCGCCTGGCGCGCTTGGATCGATGATGACCCAGCGCGATTGCCTTAGGCCTGGCTGATTTGGAACGGTAACGATCGAGTCATCGTTCGGAGAAATGTTCGCATCCATCGCAAACAATGCAGCTTGCGGAATCGGTGGAAACACTCCGTTGAGCAGACTCGGAAGCGTCGACCCTCCAGCTTGATAGATTGTGGATCCCATCAGCATCGGGGGGGCATCCGTAATCATTCCCGTTATCGAGAAGTACCAAAGCAATGGACTCCATCTCGATCCTGTCGCATTCGGATCGATTAGTTGATCGGGCACGCCGTTACCTCCGACGATAACCGGCATGGATGTACTGAATGCGTTTTGCATTTGCCCGGCAGTACTCGACATCATGTTTCTGAAGCGGATAACACCTGAAGCTTGCTCGTTATCGGATTGAGTGGCCTGAAGCAAGTTGAATTGCTCAGGATTCGATTTGTTTGTGCTTCTTGCAATATCAGGCTGCCGCACTCGAAGCCCAGCAGGAAGCGATGTCCCAAGCCGGATGTCGACTCGTGACGGATTCGCATCGAATGCAAGCAGGTAGGTCGCTCTTGCTGAAAAGAATCCAAACTGCTGATCGGCGGACACATTAACGTACAGCACGTTGCCGCGCACAACAGGGCTGCCGTGGAAGTGGAGCCTTCTCAGTGTTGGATACGGATTCGGACCCGGGAAGATCAGTGGCCAAAGATCATCGCGGTCTTGAATAGCGGAAGGCACCTGAACTCTTTGCGTATTGTTGATCGTGATCGTGAATCCATCATGAAGATCCCACCGATATACGAGTTGGAATTGTCCTCGCGAGAATTCGTTCAAACAGAATAGTGAGCCGTTGTTTTGTTCGTTGCTCGTTACGACGAAGAGATTGCCGCTTGGCGCCAGTGCCATCGCCTTCTGCATATAGCGTTGACGCTGGATGTCGTCCGGCAAGAATAGCTGGCCGCGGATTGCTGCGGCAACGAGGTTTGCTGCGCCCGTTCCCCAGTCGATGTGGTAGTCGATTCGAATACCAATGGAATCTGGAATCGGTTGACTTAGGCCGCACTGCAATTGTCCTGGAGCGAATTGAATAACCGAACCCGTGAAGTAGCTTGCAAACGTGCTAGCGTCGAGTTCTTCTCCTGTTGTCGCGTCGACTAGTCGAAGCCTGATTCCGAAACTGCTTTCACCGCCCGGCAAATAGAGCGACAGTCCCTTGCTCGCGGCACGCGTGATGATGTTGACAGTCGTTGGTGTTTTCAGGACAGTTGGCGACTCACCCTTGGCACCAATCCACAGGCTCGTAACGCCAACCGGCGCGCCAGTAAGCGTCGATCGATTCGTGACGTACATCACTTTATCGAGGCCGCCAGGATTGTCATCCGTTGGGATGTAACCGATGGTCGCCGCGCCACCTGGCTCAGGCAGGTTTGGCGAACCTGCGCCTTGCAACGCCCAAGGCGTCGCACCGGTCTGCATCCTTTGAAGGGTGGTCGCATTGACGACCCAAACGCGGCCGAGTCGTTGCCCAAAACCACCGGAGTACATGTCATACACGTAGACCAGGCCTTCCATGAAGGTCGGTGCATATGGACCACGGTTGTTCTGACCAAGGTCAATGATCGGTGCGGCACCGGGAGCAGTTATCGTTTGTACGGGTGGAATCGGATTTGGCCCAAGCAATCTTCCGCCGCTCTTCGGCAACGCATCGAAAACGTGGAGTCTGCCCGCCCCATCGATGACATACACTTGGTCGGACGGCACATTGGCCGCCGGGTCCGCCACTTCTGCACAGACCGGCGAGCTGAGGGGCGCTTGCATCGAAGTTGAAAACCAGACCAAGTCGCGGCCTGCTCCGAGGCTGTAATCAGGGAATCCGTCGTCGGTCAGGCCATCGCCGTCGAGATCGCGATTCGGATCGACTTTGTAAGCATAAAGAGTGCCACCTGAAGTGACAAAGACAAGCCCCTTGTATATCGCAGGAGGCACGTAATTCGTGTCGTTACCTTGGAACAGGTTGAGCGATGTGTCATTCCAAGTTTCGAGAAGCGGCGCACCAAGGTCGTCGAAAGAAGAGTTGAGTCGGCGGCTGCCTTTACTTAGGGCGGAATGTCCGGACGCAAGCGCGAGGACGTTGTAAGCGAACTTCATTTCATTCTTTGGAATGTTTCTGAAGTTTTCGCCGGCGATCGGCCCGCTATTTCGCCCGAGGCCACCGAGATTCGTTCCACCTGCGGGCTCGTTGATCGGCGAGGTGATGTTGCTCGACGTTACGACAAGGTAGCCATTGCCGATTTGCGCAACACCCGTCACGATCCCCGCCGTGTTTACGACGAGTGGATTGATTTGGAAGAAGTCTGGATTGAGCGTCGCGACAATATTGTCGTAGCCACCTAAGCCATACCCTGCCAGCGTCGCTTGTTGAATCGCGTGGCCCCCGTTGTGCGAACCGAGCCTCGCTGCGACACCAGTCTGAATTTTGTGCGGATAGTTGAAAAGCGGATGTTCGGGCTGAATCGTTCTTGGGTTTGCGCCCGCATTCGTTGTGAGAAACGGTATGGGGAATGCGCGGAATGCGTCGACGGTTTGGAATGTGGATTTGTCAAACCACAAAACACCGCCACTATCCAAGAAGGCTTGCAGTTTGGCGCGGTCGATCGGATTGATCCAGATGTTTCCTGGCGCGTGAACAATTAGAATGTCGAATTGCGAAATCGCGGTCGCTGTGATTTGGCTTAGCGTGATTTCCCAGTAAGGCGCCATGTTTTTGTGGAGCCTTTGGCCTGTTACGAACGGGCCGGGTCCGAGTCCTAGCGCTGCGTAGATCGCGTCCCATCTCGCTTGCATTTGCGGCGTGACCGCTCCGCTTGCAAGCGGGTTGTCGAATTCCCAACCGGCAGGTTTCAGGTCGGTTCGTCTTTCGAGATTGTAAAAGACATACGGATCCGCGTTGGTTGGAACTCCTCCTGGGCCCATCGTGCTGTCGATCAGCAGCATGCCTGCGTTGATCTTCGTCGTTTTTCGCGCATAGGATGTTGGTTGCGCGAATGCGCCCACCGCAATTGCGATGGACGCACTAACGATCAAGGCGGTGCGCAATGTAGTTTTCAGGCTCACGGGTTCACCTCTCCGAAGTAGAACAACTTCGTGCCTACCGGCAACTTCGGCATGGGTGGAAGTTCTCGACCAAAGGCATCGATTCGAATCGACGGTGCCAAGGTTGGGTCGAAAGAACCTCCGACTCTTCCGGTTATCAGAACTGGGTCGTAGCTGATGAACAAGTTTGGAACGTAGTTTGTCGATCCGTTCGGATTGTGTTGGTTAGGAATACGAATTCCGGAACCACCGTATTCCACCGGCATCCAACCCCACTTGCGGAGCCACTCCGCCTGGTCCGCCATCGATGCTGGGAAGTTTTCGCTTACACTTCCGACGATATTGATTCGAATGTTAAGTGGCTCCCCATAGAATGGGAAGTCTTCTCTTGCACCGAACTGTGCGAACCGGTCTGCCGCATTGACGAACGCATCGCGCCTGTCGTTTGGATTCCAATTGAACCAGGGTCCAGGCAGAACGTAGAACGAACCTTCTTGTGCGTAAAGCATCGCTTCGATTCGAACGTCGAACGGTTGAATCGCAAAGCGGCTGATCGCGAGATCGTGCTGACCGCCACTTGGTGCGACTGTGTTGTCGAGCTTCAATTCGAATTCGTTTTCTGAACCTTCAGCGAACAGCGTGTAGCTTCCGGACGCCGGGAAGATTCGATGAGCGCGCTTTTCGAAACTCGGAAGAATCTGGAACGTGTAACCAAGTCCGTATGTCGGAATGGGGTCCTGCGCCGGATAGAACGGCGCCGCTGCGTTCGGTGGGTTGAGTGCCGCGAACAGGTATTCAGGATTCGGGAATCCGAGCGGATTGATCAGCAAGTTGAAGAACGACGCTCCCGCTTGCGATGAGTTACCGCCGCTTGCGGCCAGGAACAGTCCTGGGTAGAACTGATCGCCACCATTCGGGAACGTGTAGCCCTGCAGATATGACAAGCTCGTTGTCGGATCGATGATGAATTGCGTTCCGAATAGGAACGAATTGTTCGTTGTTACTGGGATGTAGTAAGGATTATCAGGACTTGTTCCGAATCGGTCGAAGTTGTTGGGGCTCGAATCGAATTGATTGGTGAAGAACTGCGTCGTATTGACAACGACGTTCTGCCTTGCAAGAACAGCGAGCGTTGAGAAATTCGCGCCCTTCACCACGCTTCCTTCAACGAATGCGTTGGCCATTGAGACGATGGTGATTTGTGCATTGGTTGGAATGACACCGCGGACACGCACATTGCCTTCGAAGAATAGGACGCCATTGAAGATGGGACCTTGATCGAAGTCACTTTGCGATGGAACCGCGAAGTTCACGACGCCCGGAGTCAGTTCATTGATGATGTGGACGAGATTGTCGTTTCCTATTCCGAGCTTGAATGTCAACTCATGTCGATTCGTATTTGCGCCAGCGTAGTCGCGCCACGTGTCCGGCGTTCCTCCGCTCGGAGTGCGCTGTTCGCGTGTGATCGTAAAACCACCGAGTTCGGCAGTTGCTCCGTTGCGGTCTGCAAACAGCTGGACATGTGAAGCCCGAGGAGTGAAGTACGGTCCATTCCATGCTCCCGAGTTCGAGTTGTTCGGGTTCATGATGTCGTAGCGCAGACTGCGATCGCCGTCTTGCGAATCGTCGTAAGTATCGTTTCGGTTATCGACGTAAACGCCTCTGCCGTAACCAAGCCTTCCGAGATTGAATTGTGAGCCGAGCGGTCCGACAACGAGTCCGCTATCGCGCGTCGCCAATCGGAATCGGACTTGGTTCGTGTTGGGATCGACTTCGTCGACAAGCGGCGGGTCCTTTTTGGGAACCATTCGCGGATAGCCTTCAGCATCAGCCTGTTCGCGAATGTCGCGCAAAACTCCGCCGGCGGTTGTGAAGTTTGGATTCGCGCTTGCGACTGCGTTCACTGGGTTGTTGATTTCGCTTCCTGCTTGTGCGCTGATGCGATTGATGAGGAGAGAACTGTTCGCGTCTGCGAATTTCAGATCGCCATAGATGTTGATTTGATCGCCGAGGTCGGAGTGCAGAAACGCTTCAACGTCGCCATGAATAAGCAGGTCGCCATTGACGTACATTGGACCGCCGAGCGTTATCAGATTGCCAGGATAAAGGCCCGCAGGTGTCGGGGATTGAAATCCGCCCCAGATCATCGGAACGGCAACAGGCGTTCCGTTGTAATTCGCTCCAAAGTTCGCGGGAATGCCGAGTTCGATGGGCGCAGTTCGATTGTCTTTGTTGTGGATGTATCGAGCGGATTCCATCGTGCCGATCGATGCGATGGCGGTGAGCTGCCTGGCTCGTTGCTGATTCGGGACACGCGCGGAAGTCGGATCGTTCGGATTGAAGACACCGGGTCTACCGACAGAGTCGATTATTGTATAGGCGCGATACTTCGCTGGCTGGGAAAGCGGTGTTGCGATATTGCCCGTAAACAGCGCCAGTCCGCTCGGCCCGAATCGAACTCGAATCAATGCACGGCCGTTGCGGTAATTGATTCGGGTGTAGCAGCCAAGGCCATCCGGTCCGCCGCGATCGTTGGGATCATTTAGCACGGGATCGACCTGGCGCCGAAGCCAATAGTAGTCAGGGTCAGGATTCGATGCAGCGGGATCTTCCGGATCGCTGTTAGGTCCGAGGCCCGGAGGACGAGTTGGATCGACATCAGCAGGGACAGGAATCGGAGGTTGCGGCCTCCAGTCTGCTCCGTCTTCTGAGAATCTCAGCTGTGCGAAGCTGTATCGTACGCCAGCTTTTGCAAGTTCATTTGCGAGCGCGTCTTCGGATCCAAATCTCGCGGTTATCGAAGAACCAGCGACGATTCTTATGAAGACGAGTCCAAGGATTCCAAGAACGAACAGGATCGAGAGCGAAACGACCAAGATCGTTCCGCGATTCGTCCGTTTATTGCGTATCGTTTTCTCTCTCATCTGTCCTACCTAATGAAGTTGCGAACCGAGATGACTTCTTTCACGGTTACCGATTGAGCATCCGTGCCTGCAGAGCCCGGATATCTTCTGAGCGTGAGTTCGACGGCAATCCGCTGCCCGCTGTCGTAGTCGACGGTCAGCACGTCGTTCGGATCGTTTAGTTGAAATTCGAATTCAACCGAAATGATTCCGTTAGGCGAAAGCGGAAGCGATGGATCGCTGTTGAATTCGACGTACCCCTTGCGATATCGCGGCTCGATATACGTTCGTACATCTGAGTTAATGCTCGGATCTGGCAAACCGAGAATCGTCCAGTCCGGCTGCGCGATGTCGGTGTAATTGATTTTGTATTGATTGATGCCTGGGCTTGCCGATGCGGAGACGCGAGTGTAGCGAATTGGCAATCCGAAGTTCGGCCCTGGTCTTTGATCAGGTCCAATGACAATTTCAGAACCTGGCACGATGCGTCCGTCGAGCGGGTATCCAAGCCCGGTTGCTGCGAGCGGATTGAACCAGTTGCCTCCTCCGCCCGTTGCTTGCCTGAGATCGAAGAACCTTCTTGCAAGTTGTCCAGACGGGTCTGAGGACAGTCCGGTCGGCGATGCAAGCCACCCTGTGTAAGAGGCGTTGACTGCGTCGGTCGACGTAGCCGGTGTTACACCGAGTGCGTGCAGTGCCGGGAAAGACATGATGATGCGTCCGCGCCTTGCATCGACTTTATACAGCTTGAGCGTGTTCAACGGCGCACCACCGAAGACAAAGTTGCCTATCAGTGGGTTGCCTTGTTCGGCAGCCCTCATGTATCCGCTGATATCGAATACGACATCGCCTTGGTTGTATTCATCCGTATTGGCGATTGGATCATAGTGAACGAGCTCTTGATCGAACTGTTCGAATACATTCGCTCCACCTGACGGCTGTCGCCATCGTGCGAGGAAGTAAGGCTGTCCAAGTTGCGGATTCTCTGGGAAGAATCGGACGAGGCTGTCTTTCGTCCAGCCGATCATTTCCGTAACGTAGTACTCAGGAGCACCGCGAAGATTCGCATCGACCGCTTCGACGCCTGGTCTCGTCACTTCGTTGCCGGTACCCGGTTCGTTGTTAACGCGAAGCGCTTGGAACGTCGTCAACGGACGAACACGCGGAATGTATGTGCCTGGAATCGGCGGATACTGTTCGTAGATTGCGAGCCGAGTGGATTCGTCGATTGCGGTCACGACCATGTCGGTTCTCAAGTCTTGAGTAACGACTTCAGCGACGTTGGCCCAATTTGCTTGGCGGGCTTGGTGATCGGCGAGCGTGTCATAAAACTGATAAGGGTCTGACACGAAGAATCCCGGATCATCGATGATCGGATTGCCGTTCGGATCGATCGGGAAGAAATTCGCGTTGCCCACGTATCTGCCGAGCTGTGAGTCATAAACCCATGGTTGAACCTCTGCACGGTACAGCACGAACAGGTTTTCAAAGCCAGTCTTTGCACCGAAAATGATCGGCTCCCATGAGTTGACGTATCTCCGATTCGGTCGTGGGTCTCGAAGTCCGATGAAGTATCGAACGAGTGTTTGTCCGGGAGCGACAGGAATGGTCACTTGGCCGATCGGACCTTTTGCGGTTGGATCGAATCTTCCAATGTACGGGTTGAACCATGTACCGCTCGCGTCGCGTGCTGCTGGATCACCTTTAGCCGCAGGGATGATGTCGATTTTTGCGTGATGCAGATAGACGCTTCCGACTCGCGCTGCGGGATCTTCGGCGATGTCAGTCGTCGAAATTGGAGCGGGACCGCCGCCAGCGTAGACGCCGAGCGGAAGCTTGACTTCAACTGCAGCGCTTGGCAATGAATTATCGAGAACTGCGGCAGCGGTGCCGAGCTCTTTGCTGATTCGGTCCATGACCAGGCGGGCCCTGTCCTGCGCTTCCGCGTAGGCTTGGCCAGCTCGTGTCAGTCTGAAACCTTGAATAAGTGGAACCGCGAGAAGCGTCAGGATGATCGCCGTAATCGCAATGACCACGAGCAGTTCGATCAGCGTAAATCCTTTTTGCATTCTGTTCTTCATGGTCCTGTCCTCAGTTCGAATCGCGCCTCGTCAAATAGGTTTCAACCGCGACCGTGCGCCATTGCTGCGTCCAGTATTCGTGCAAGCGAAGTCTTTCTGCAATTTGCGCCGGCCCGTCGCCAGCCAGGTCGTCTTTCGTTGCCGCATTCCAGATCACTCTCGCTCGCAAGGACGTACCGCTAATTCCCCGGATCGCATAACCATAGCTTGCATAGTCAAGCGATGTCGCAGTCGGATCGATGTCACGCAAGTCGATAAATCCATAATTCGGAATGGGAAATGGGTCGCCACCGATGATCGGTCGGATTTGAAAGTCTTGGTCCCTTATCACGCGCAAGACGTTGGCTCCGTCGCGATACCAAACTTCGCGCACTGCGACTTTGCTTCCGACATCTGACGGCGGGAAGTAAATGCGTGTCGGCAAGCCGATGTTGTCAACTGGGTTCCACGCATATGCTTGTCCGACCGAAAGCGGAAGTCCATAGGTTACGCTGAATCTGCTCGGTGCTTTAAACACTTGCACTGCCCAGTCGTTTTGCGCTTGGTAAAAAACGCGGAAGTTTCGTCCGGCAGGGTTCACACCTGTGATTGCCGCTTGACCCGTTCCGACCGGAAGAATGGTAAGTCCCGCTTGGCTGAGTTCTACGTCGCTTGCGCCAGGTCCAGCAAGTGCGATCGTTCCTCGCAAGTAATCAACCTTGTAGGAGCGACCAAGCGCAGGATTGGTCGGATCGACGAATGGCAGCACGACCCCCCCCGTGTCGAGATCGACAAGGAGAACATCTTGCGTTGTCGTAAATCCGCCTAAGCCGTCTGGAATTGGAAAGTCGAGACCGCGGTGTCGTCGCCGATCGTTTTCGATTGCATCGAAGGATTTGAGTTGATCGAGCGGGAGCTTGTGCAGCGTGGGCCGTGGGCCAAGGTTGAGAACACCTCGATCTCCTCGGAAGTCGTCACGCAAGATATGCCAATTGTAGACATCGTAATTGATCTGAGCGGTCAGCGGCACTCTTCCACCACGGCGCCTTTCATAGAAGTTGTAGCCAGCCGGGTTGAAGAGAATCATTCCGAGCGTCGGACTGAGAACTTTGTACTCGTAAGGGTAGCTGCCTGAGAAGACAGCCGCGTCCGGCAATCGGTCGAAGAGTCTGTTGCACTCAACCGAGAAGTCGACAAGTTCAATCCAGTCAGCGGGGTTTCCTGCGACTGCTCTCATGTCAAACGGATAGACCTCATTGTTGCCAACATCGAACAACGCTTCTCGCGGATTGCCGGCGTTCGGCGTTTCGGTAACGGTCAGAATTGCGTCGATGACGTCGACCTTTCGGTAACCGTAGACGGGATCGTTCGCCCAATACGAGAAGTTGACTTTGTAGTTGACTGCTCTTCCCTGCACGCCGGGCAACCAAATCTGTCCGTTGTCTTCGTCGTGCCGGAACTGCCATTGCTCGAAATTTCGAATCGGATCGCCTGGATCGCGGAAGTTCCTGCGGCCGTCCATTGCCGGCCCGTACACGAGCAACAGATTTGCATCGTCGACGATCGGGCCAAAGTTGAGCGTTCGCAATCCACCGAAGTAAATGCCGACAGGCCTCGGCGCGGGAATCGTTCCGCCTTCACCGATTACGCGTCGAAAGCGGTTCGCATCATTGTAGTAGCGATAGAAGATTTCGGTATCGGGACCGCCAGGATTGTTGATAACGATGTTTCCGTTTTCGAGTATCTCGTTGCCTCCTGGACCGAGGTCGTCTTGTCGCGAGTCCGGATCGGAGACGATAACAAGTGTCCAGTTGCCACCGATGTTTTGATAGAGGTACTGAACGGCGAGGATTTGTTCAGGAAGATCAGACGCTTGATTTTGGAGCCTTTCGATTTCGCCGCGCGCGAGTCGCTGTGCGGTTGCATACTCAGCGGAGAGGCGAAGGGAAACGAAGCCTTTCGGATAGATCCGAATGACTGTCAAGATGCCGATCGCGAGTATCACGATCGTAACCAGCACCTCGATTAGCGTAAAGGCTCGATTCAGTTTTTGCCGCTTCATTCTCTGCACTCCTGCTCGACCGAAACCCATCCTCTGGTTTCGAGAACCTCTCATCAAAGGCCGTTAGTTACCGCCAACCGTCCAAGACCTGTTGTAGACATCGACCGAGTCCACGTTGCGGACGTTGCCACTGAGATAAAGCACGATGTCGTTCCTATCTCGGAGCGGGACTGGGGTCGTCGTATTCGCATACCGTCGGTAATAGGTGTTCCAGGTGACGACGGTTGTATCCGCTGGTGGATCGGTGTATGCAAGTTGCCTCGGATCGTCGTTTGGTCCGCCACCGCCAAGCAATCCAAGCTGAGTCCAGAACCTCGCGTAACGAAGCTCAAATCGCGGTTGGGTTCCGAAGCAGCCTGGTCCTCTGACGGCTTGGATGTCCATCGAATCAAAAGCATAGAACCGAACTGGGTCGGTGGGGGCGTCGCCATTGATCGCGGCTGGGTTGATGCCGAGATGTTGGTAAGTGACGACAATATTCGGTCCGAAGGCCTGGTTCGGGTTTTCTGCGTTGGTTGGCCAGCATGCCGCTACCTGCAGGCTGCGACTGCTTTGGTTCAGCGGCGAAGTGAAGGAGTCCACGTCCTTGACTCTGCTCGGAAACAGATAGGCCCTCTTCAGTTGGTTAACGTTGCGATCCTGTGCGGCGATCGGATCGTATTCCGCACAGTTGAGCAGCAAAGGAGGGTAGCCGCCCTGGCTGTTGTGATACGAAAGCAACGCCTGGGAAATGGTCGCCATCCTGCTGATGTCGGTCTGGCGCTTGGCCGCGACCTTGGCTCTGGCGAAAACTGGGAAGAGGATAGCCGTCAGGATCGCGATGATCGCGATTACGGTCAGTAGCTCAATTAGTGTAAAGCCGACTCTGCGCTTCATGAATTGCCTCCGCGGATGCTGAATGTAGGACGGGACTTGCCCGGCCTATGTTCCCGCATACTTACGATCCTGTCGCCCACTTCCAGTAGCTGTCGACGAGTTCGAGCAGCGGAATCTCGAAGTATGCCGCCAAAAGCGCTCCGAGTGCCAGATAGGGGCCAAAAGGAATCGTCGTGATCGTAGGTTGCCAGTCGTCTTCAGGGTTCTCCTCCGCCTGCGGTTCTTCTCCAAACCACCATTTGTCGAGCTTGGGAAACAGCTGGCCGATGGCGTCGATCGCGAGGACGTAGCCGAGCCCGCATTTGAGGAGGCTACCGATGGACTCCGGTTCCTCATCGTAGTCGCCTTCGATTTCTTCTTCCGCTTGGCCTCTCTTTCGGGCCATCACTTGAACGCCGCCTATGATCGCTCCAACGGCTATGGCTAAACCGAAAGACAGGAGCGCGGGTGCTACGAAGATCACGGCACCAATCCCCCGTGCGAGCTTGATGTCGCCGTGGCCCATGGCGTCTTTCTGGAAGAACAGCCGCCCGAGAAATGCGACGCCCCATAGAGCGAGGGTGCCAACAAGTGCTCCGGCTATCGCCGAGGGTATTCCCCATGTGAATGCGATTGGGCTGTTTGCATAGATCAGCCAGACGTTGTAAAGCAGGCCAATGAGGAGGAGCCAAGCGTTGATCGAGTCGGGAATGATGTACCAGGCGATGTCGATGAAGATCGCCGCGATGAGCAGCGACCCGAAGATGGCCAACACGATGAACCGAACCGGGTCCTCATTGGCGACCAAGTTCTGCCACCAGAACCCTGCCCAGACTGCTCCCGTGAAGATCTCGACCCAAAAGTATCGCCATGAAACGGGTTTCTTGCAGTACCTGCACCTTCGGCCGCTCAAAAGGAAGCTGAACAGCGGGAAGAGGTCCGGCACACCAAGCCTGTGATTGCAATTCGGGCAATGCGATGGTGGTTGCCAAAGGGACATGCCTTTGGGCAATCGGTAGATGACGACATTCAAGAAGCTGCCGATCGCAGCGCCGATATAGAAGCCAATGACTACCGTCCACTCGGCAAACATCCTGGTTAGGGACGGATTACGATTGAGGTCAGGCTCGGATCAGTTACAAATGTCCAAATTCTCCCCAAATCAAGGAATCAGCGCGCCCCAACTCAAGCATTAGGGCGCGCCGTTTCGACATTCCAGGCTTAGCTCTGGAGAGCGTCGCCTGCGGAGAGGTTCTGAATCGCGTCGACGAGGGGCATGAACATCGCAATGACGATGAACAGAACGATGAATCCGAGTGTAACGATCAGGATCGGTTCGAGTGCCGCTGTCAGCGATGCCAGAGTCGCTTCGACTTCGCCTTCGTAGAAGTCTGCGATTTTTTGGAGCATGAAGTCGAGTGAACCAGACTCTTCACCAACCGAGATCATGTGAACGACCATCGGCGGGAACTGTCGGCTCCTTTCGAGCGGATCTCCGATTCGGTCTCCTTCTCGGATCCTGGCACGGGCTTCAAGAACTGCGTCGGCAATGATGTGGTTTCCGACTGTTCCCGCGACGGTTTCCATCGCTTGGAGGATTGGTACGCCCGACGTGAGGAGCGTTCCGAGCGTTCGGCTGAATCGAGCAAGGCAGATCTTATGATGGAGCTTTCCGAACACAGGGATCTTGAGCTTGACCCGGTCGGCAACGCGGCGGCCGAACTGAGTACTGACGAATGCTTTCCAAATGATAAGGAATAGAACCAGTCCGCCAATCAGGTAGTACCACTTCGTGGTGATGAAGTTCGATATGTCGATTAGCAACTGGGTTGCTGCCGGAAAATCTTTGATTCCGAGGTCCTTGAAGACTGCAATGAACTGCGGAATGATGTAGGACACCAAGAATAGAACGATTCCAACTGCAAGCAGCAAGACGATCACCGGATAGGTAACGGCAGCTCGTATCTTGCGCCTCAGTTCGACGTCCTTCTCGAGGAAGTGCGAGAGCCTCTGAAGTGCTTCTTCCAATACGCCGCCGACTTCGCCTGCTCTGACGAGACCGATGAAGAGGTTGCTGAAGGTCTTTGGATGCCGCTGCATGGCCCGGCTAAGCGACTCACCGCCCTCGACTCTTTCCGAGATGTCGGCGAGAATCTTTCGAAGCCTGGGGTCGTCGGTCTGCTGGCCCAACACGTCGAGGCACCGTACGAGCGAAACACCGGCATCGACCATCGTCGAAAACTGTCGGCAAAATAACGCAAGCTTGCCGAGCTTGACTTTGCCGTAGGAGCGCGCCTTGCCGCGCTTCGCGCGCATCATTTCGACTTCGAGGATTTGCATCCCCTGTTCGTCGAAACGTTGCCTTAGCAGCTCCTCGCTGTCGGCCTCGGCGGTCCCTTTTTGGACTGCGCCGGAGTTGTCTCGAAACGTATAGCTAAAGACCGGCATTTAGGTTGACTCCTTACCTACCCGCGGCACCTGGTGCGGCTGTAGCACCGGACGCTGTGGGCGTGTTGATCATCTTCTTCAGTTCGTCGATGTTGATGGCCCTTGCCATCGCATCCTCGAAGGTGATGAAGCCTTTCATGTAGAGGTCGCGCAGGTTTTGGTCCATCGACTGCATGCCATGCGCGCCACTCGTCTGAATCATAGACGGTATCTGGTGAGTTTTGTTCTCCCGGATGAGGTTTCTGATGGCGGGCGTGGCGATCATGACCTCAATGGCGGGGATTCGTCCCGGCGATCCTGCCCTTGGGAGGAGCTGCTGCGAGATGACGGCTTGGAGGTTGTTCGCGAGCTGGATTCTGATCTGGTCTTGCTGACCTGGAGGGAAAACGTCGATGATACGGTCGATCGATTCGGAGGCGTTGTTCGTGTGCAGCGTGGCGAAGACAAGGTGTCCCGTTTCTGCCGCAGTGATCGCAAGCGCAATCGTTTCCGTATCTCGCATTTCGCCGACGAGGATAACGTCGGGGTCTTCTCTGAGGCAGGCTCTCAGCGCGTTTGCGAACGCGTGGGTGTCGTGGCCCAATTCGCGCTGATTGATGATCGAAAGATTGTGCGAGTGGAGGTATTCAATTGGGTCTTCGATCGTGATGATGTGTTCTGCCCTGCTTCGGTTGATCTGGTTAATCATCGCTGCGAGCGTTGTGGACTTACCGTGACCGGTAGGTCCGGTGCACAGAATGAGTCCTCTCGGCTTTTTAGAAAGTTCTTCGAGAATCGGTGGCAAGTTGAGTTCGCGAACAGTCGGGATTCTGTTTGGAATCAATCGGAAGGCTCCTGCGATCGCTCCTCTGTCGCGATAGTAGTTGACACGGAAGCGCGCCTTCTTCGGAAGCGAGTAGCTGAAGTCGAGTTCGAGCGTTCGCTCGAATCGTTCGATCTGCTCATCGTTGACGATTGCGTACAGCAACCGCGCTGTGTCGGTTGGCGCGAGCTTTTCGTAGTTCAGTCGAATGAGCTTTCCATCGACACGAATCACGGGCTCTGCGTCATAGCATATGTGCAGGTCGGACGAGTTTTTCTCAACGACGATGTTGAGCAGCTCGTCGATGTGGAGGTCGTCGACTGGGCGCGGTTTTGTGGACGGCCCTTCTTCTTCGACAACCTCCGTGACTCTGCCCGGCAGTTCGAATATCAGTTCTACTTCCATCTTTTTCCTTGTTCTTGATTTCCTTTAGAAGCCTGCAGTGAAGACGACACGCATGACTTCTTCCGGCGTTGTGACGCCAGCAAGAATCTTGATTAGACCGTCTTCTCGAAGTTCGTTCATTCCGTTCGCTTTCGCCGCTTCTTTGATGTCGGCGAGCGGTGCGCGGCGCACGACGAGTTCCGCGATTTCTGCGTTCATTCTCATCAATTCATAGATCCCGATTCGTCCTCGGAATCCGGTGAACTTACAGTTTTCGCATCCTCTGCCACGGTATAGCGTGACCGGCGCAGTGGGGTCTTCGACTTTGAATCCGAATCGGCGCAAGTCGCCTTGCTGCACTTCGTACGCTTCCTTACATTCGTTGCAGTTTCGTCGTCCAAGTCTTTGAGCGAGAACTCCGATAACGGTCGCGGAGATGAGGTACGTCTCAACGCCCATGTCCGCCATACGAACGACTGCGGAGGGGGCGTCGTTCGTGTGAAGCGTCGAAAGGACCAGGTGTCCGGTCAGCGACGCTTCGATCGCGATTTCTGCCGTTTCGAGGTCTCGCATTTCGCCGACCATGATGATGTCGGGGTCTTGTCGCAAGAAGTGTCGAAGAGCGTTTGCGAACGAGAGACCGGCTTTTCGGTTGACTTGCACTTGCGCGATTCCACCAAGCTGATACTCGATCGGGTCCTCGATCGTGATGATGTTCTTCTCGATCGAGTTGAGCTTGTTGAGAACGGAGTACTGCGTCGTGGTCTTACCGGCACCGGTTGGTCCCGTCGACAAGAACATACCGTTCGGCTGCGAAACCAGTTCGTCGACTTGCGCTTGATTCTCTTCGGTGAACCCAAGCTTCTCAAGGCCGATCATGATGCTCGTCTTGTCGAGAATACGCATGACGATCTTTTCGCCAAAAGGCGTTGGAATGGACGAAACACGAAGGTCGTAGTCCTTGCCGCTCGACCGAATTTCAATGCGTCCGTCTTGCGGGAGTCTTCTTTCTGCGATGTTCATCTCCGCCATGATCTTGTAGCGGCTGATAAGCGGCGCCTGGAGGTTTTTCGGGATCGTCATCGCCTCGTGGAGAACGCCGTCGATTCGGTACCGGACTCGGACGCCGCGCTGTTGCGGCTCCACGTGAATGTCCGATGCTCGGTCTGAAATCGCCTGTTGGATCAGCGCGTTCGCGAGACGAATAATGGGCGCCTGCTCGGCGACTTGCGCGACAGCGGCCTCGTCATCTTCAACGACGATGTCGCGGCTCGCACCAGCTTCGGCAATCGCTTTGCTGATGTCACCGCGCATATTGACGGCGGCCATTGTGTTGCCACCACCGGCAACAGCTCCCGCTGTCGACCCGGCTCCGTTCCCTTCTGCCCCGCCACCACCGTAGTATCGGCGGATTGCGTCCTCAATAGCTCCTCGGACGGCAAGCACCGGAATGACTCGGCAGCCCGATGCGAGTTGGACGTCGTCGATCGCCTGCAAGTTGTTAGGGTTCGCCATCGCCAGAAACAGCGACAGTCCGTCTTTTTTGTAAGGAAGCACCGAGTTGTTGCGCGCGATGCGCTCAGGCACGACGTTGAGCGCGCTACCATCGACCTGTTCCGAGTCGAGGTCGACGAATTTGACCCCAAGCTCTTGAGCTTGAGCTTCGACTACTTCCCTTTCACCGACAAAACCGAGATCGACGAGCACCCGACCGAGATCGGACACTTTGCTTTGCTCTTTGACCTTCAGAGCTTCCTGTAGCTGTTCGCTGTTTAGGTAGCCCTTTTCGATCAGATAGTCCGCTAAAGGCTTACGCGAGATTGCCATGTTGTCACACCACTCCTGCCCCGTGAGACCGACGCAACACCGAACACGCGGGGAATCTAAGCATACCCCTGTATTCTTTGCCGTCCGAGTCACCCATGGAGCGTTAGATTAGGAGACGCCGCCAACCTTCTGAAAAGTTCAACGAGCGGGTGACTGGATCATGGCTTGTTTCGTATAGCAAAGAGATGATGGCTCTCTTATTTCTGGCCCTCGCGTTCCAAGCGCCCTCCCCGACTGTTTCGGGCGACCACTGTACGGCCACGCTCGTTACGGATGTGCAAAGCGCCGCTCCCGGCCAGGAGATCCGTGTCGGGGTTAGGTTCAACATGGACCCGAAGTGGCACATCTACTGGATCAATCCTGGGGACTCGGGGCTGGCGACTTCGATCAATTGGCATGAGAGCCCCGGCTTGAACTTCGGTGAACTCCAGTGGCCGGCTCCGATGCGCTTTACTGGAGCTGGTGCGGTCGGCTATGGCTATGAAGAGTCGGTGCTGCTCTATTCAAAGGTGCGTGTCAGCGATGAGGCGAAAGTGGGCGACAGAATCCGAGTTGGAGCAGACGTGTCTTGGCTCGTTTGTGAGGAAGCCTGCATCCCGGGCGGCGGGAAGGTTTGGATCGAGCTTCCGATTTCTGCTGGCGAGGGGACTCCAAGCGAGGCAGCACACGACTTCGAAAAGTCAGCGGCTCGCGTTCCGAAACTACTTCAGGGGGTGTCGGCACAACGGTCACAACGAGGTTACGTCCTGACGCTGCCGATAAGCGGCGAAGGAGTTAAGTCCGCCTACTTCTTCTCGACTGCTCAAGAGGTCGTATCACATGGGGCGGATCAGGCTGTGGACAAGTCCGGGCAACTGAAACTGACCCTTTTGCGTAGCGAATACTCTACAAGGGAACCCGAAGAGCTTACAGGTGTCGTATTAGTTGTGGGCACAGATGGAAAGCCCAAAGCCTATCGCATTGCGGCGCGTCTCGCCTCGGAGAGTCGATAGGTTCGTCGACAAGCAATATCGGAACCTAAAGAAACAGTAGGAGGAAACTGAGTGAAAACCCTATTAGCAATCGCTGTCATATCGATTTCGGCCGCCTGCACGATGAACGCGTCCGGCAAGGTTGGTGAGCAAGGTGGCGCAACAACAGCTGGCGCTGAGTCTGCTGCCGGCCTCGGGGCTGCTCCGTTGTTCACATTGACCTCTGCCGATGGCAAAACGGTCAATCTCGCCGAATTCAAAGGCAAGTATGTCGTTCTCGAGTGGTGGAATCACGAGTGTCCCTTCGTGGTGAAGCACTACGGCGCTGGCAATATGCAGAAGCTTCAGAAGGAGTTCACGGAAAAGGGTGTCATTTGGCTGACCATCAACTCTTCTGCTCCTGGCAAGCAAGGCCATGTCAACGGCGAGCAAGCCATTTCGCTGATGAAGGAAAAGAAGGCTGCTCCGACGCACGTGCTTCTTGACCACGACGGCAAGGTTGGCAAGATGTACGATGCGAAGACCACACCACAGATGATTCTCATTTCGCCAGAGGGCGTGATTCTCTACGATGGCGCGATCGACAGCATCCGCAGCTCGAATCCAGCCGACATCGAGAAAGCTGAGAACTACCTGGTGAAGGCTTTCGCAGAAGCATCGAGCGGCAAGCCCGTCAGCACACCGAAGACTCAGCCTTACGGTTGCTCAGTCAAGTATCCGTAAACCTTCAATTCGAATCCCCGCACGATTTGCACTGTGCGGGGATTTTTTGTTTTGTAGAGACTCGACTGGCAACACGCGAAATGCTGCAGTTTGCATCAGTGCTCGCTTCGCAATTGCTCGACGGTAACCTTGACCTCGTCGTGTGAAATCCTTCCTTCGATGGCCGACTGCAATCTTTCATACGTGTAAGCCTCACCGTACTCAAAGGAAGGAAGGACAAACAGATTCGAGTCGCGCATCGCGGCAGCAAGCTTTGCATGAAAGTCCGCTAATCGAGGTGACGCTCGTCTCGCCAAAAAAATGATCGCAGGAGCTGCTGCAATTCTCCATTCACCGGATGATTCGCGCCTTGCATGAAACACATAGCGACCGAGATCTCGTTGGTGCGATTCGTTCCAGCTTGTCTCGTCGAACGCAATTTCGAATTTCACTTTTCCTCTTGTGCCATCGATGGTTGAGTCCTCAATTTTCATTCTCGAACTCCAGTCGAGAGCATGTCGATTGTCATCAATGAGAATTGAGCAGAACTGGACAAATTGGTCTTCTGTCCAGCCGACATCGCTTCGTTCACGATGCGGAGTTATTCGATAGAGGGCTCGCCAATCGTGAGATTGCAGCGAAGCAATGTGCTTTCTGGCAACGCGATCCGCAGATTCGGGCAACGACAGGTAAACAAGAGTCACTATTGCGACGACCGCAATACTAATAGCCAACAGAATCAAGCTTCGTTTCGATCGTTTCAAAAGCCGCAGTTTCCTGTGTTGGAGTTGCAAGTCACGGATGGATTAGATGTGCCAGGGCCATACTCGAGAACCGGCGCCTCATTGCACGGCGAATCACAATGTACTTCTGCGCATAGTCTTTGACAGCAAGCGCTCGATACCATATTGCAGCATTTGTATGTAGGCCCACTCGACTTGCCGCATGGGTGGCACGGATGCGCGTATGCACCGGTGCAGCTTGTGCCTGATGGAGGGTTCCAAACGCTATACGCAACCTTAGCCAAACCAATCGACACGACTCCGAAAAGGAGGATGTTCAGCATCGCAATTAGAAAGCTCAGCCTAGTGTTGTTCATTCATTCATAATCCTTGTGTAAACCGGTAACTTCTCGGCCGATCTGCCCGAGCCTTTTTGACATGGCCTCCGATGCAGAGCTGGATTTCGAACCTTCCAAGCAACGCCGAATCTGTCGATGATTCACGCGGCAAGTAGAAGACTTCGTCATGCACGGAGCAAATCACGATTGGCGTGTCGGCGCCATGAAGTCGCAACTGTTCAGTGAGCATCCCGGCTGTCGGGCCTCCCGGTGAACCTATGACCCACCACTCGTAAGTCGACGACCATGTTTCTTCGGCGCCCTTCGGAGTATCAGGGCAGTAGACGACAGCTTTCGATTCAAGGTAGGGCATTAACTCGCGATGTCTTCCAATGAACTTGAGGCCGCCAAGACCTTCGAGCGATACAGCCCAGTCGTTGTCCTGCGCATAAAGTTCCATCGCGGCGTAAATCTGCCTGAGATTTGACATGCACGCGGCTTGGCGAGCCTGTTCCCGTGAGGGAGTCAGCGCGACGAACAACAGGCCTGCGAGCAAGGCAACGATGAGCACCGCGATCAGAGTGTCTAGGATTGTGAATCCGCCGGGCCTATGCATTGATTCGAACCTCAACTTTCCTTTTGCGCTTTTGGCTGGCAGTCAGAGGCTCGGATTATCGACAAGAGCGAAGCCCCAGACAGCCACCATGGCTCACAGCATGGCAGTTGCGACTTTATGATGTCGACATGAAGGTAACTCCAATTTCGCTTTGAAAGATTCAAAAGCCGCAGTTACCTGTGTTGGAGTTGCATGTCACCGAAGGATCAGAAGTGCCAGTTCCGTACTCGAGAACCGGCGTTTCATCGCACGGCGATTCACAATAAACTTGTGCACATAGTCTTTGACAGCAAGCACTAGAAACCATATTGCAGCATTTGTATGTGTTGACAGATGTCTCTTTGTCGCAGGGACTGCAGGCATGCGCGTATGCAGAACTGCAGCTTGTTCCAGTAGGCGGATTCCACACTCCGGATGCTATGTTTGCTAATCCCAGTAATACAACTGCACACAAAGTGATGTTTAGCGTTGCAAGTACGATTGATCTATCTGATTTCATTGACTTAGATCTCCTCTCGTAAAGTGATAGCTCCTTGGCTGGTCCACTCTCGTTTTCCTAACATGTCCTCCAACGCAGAGTTGTATTTCAAACCGCCCAAGCAATGCTGAGTCGGTCGAAGACTCCCTCGGCAGGTAATAGACTTCGTCATGTATGGAGCATATAACAACTGGAGTGTCTGTTCCGTGAGTTCGTAGCTGCTCAGCGAACATCTTTGCTCCTGGACTGTCAGGGGGAGCCGAAATCGGCCATGAGTAAGTCGACCGCCATGTTGCCTTCGCGCCTTCTGGCGTATCGGGGCAATAGAAAAGTTCTTTCGATTTCAAGTAAGGCAAAAGATGCTTACTACCTCCAATCAGCTTGAGGCTTCCGAGACCCTCTAGCGATCCTGCCCAGTCGTTTTCCTGAGCGTACAGTTCCAACGCTGCATATATCTGCCTGAGGTTCGACATGCATGCAGCTTGTCGCGCTTGTTCCCGCGAGGGAGTCAGCGCGACAAACAAAACCCCTGCGAGCAAGGCGATGATGAGTACGGCGATCAGGGTGTCTAGGATCGTGAATCCATCTGTTCTCCGCATGGTTTCGAACCTCCATCTTGCTGCTGCGCTTCAGCTTGGGTTGGCGACAGGACTCCTGGCTCTTTGATGAGGGCGAAGCCCCAGACAGCCAGAACCGCCCACAGAAGTACCGACGCCAATACAAACTTTCGACATGGGTACCCAGCCGCTTTCATGTATCCATTGTAACAAAAAAAAACAGAACTTCGAACCAGGTAAAAATACTAGATCGCTTTGACGCTCGGAGCCTATTGTCGATGGAAGCACTTCGCGGTTATCACGATCTCGCCGAAATTAGTGCATGCTAGCGATTACATGGTAGCCGCCATTCTGCTCAGCTCAATTTCTCTCCAAAACATGGAACCTCAACCAAGAACCGTCGAAGCGACATCACTGCTCGGCAAGCCCCTGCAGCGCATCTCCTTTAGCCAGGAGAGACAAAGGGAACTCGAAGACCAACTCGTTAGAGCAATTGGGGAGCACGAAGCCAAACCTGACGATGTCGACGCTTACGTTTGGGTCGGCAGAAGAATCGCCTATCTCGGAAGGTACAGGGACGCCATCGATTGGTTTACAAAGGGGCTTGAAAAATTCGGACCGAATGCCAAACTGTTGAGGCATCGCGGCCATCGATACATATCCGTACGCGAGTTCGCAAAAGCGGTTTCCGACTTTGAGAAGGCTGCGGCACTTATTGCTGGAACGGAGGACGAGATCGAACCGGATGGAGTTCCCAATTCGCGCAATGTGCCGATCAGCTCATTGCATTCGAACATTTGGTATCACCTCGCGCTTTCGCACTATTTGATTGGAGATTTTGACAAGGCGCTGGTTGCTTGTGAAAAGGGCATGCACGTGTCCAATAACCCGGATCGATTAGTGAGCCAAACGTATTGGAAGTATTTGATCTTACGGAGATTGGGAAAGCACGACGAAGCTCAGAAGGCGCTCATACCGATTCGCGCAGATCTCGACGTTATCGAAAACCAAGCGTACTTGCGATTACTGCTTGTATACAAAGGCGAGATCAGCGCAGAAGAAGCGGTATCGAAATCGAATAGCGGAATGGACGAACCGACGACTGGATATGGTCTCGGAGTGTTTGCGCTGATCAAAGGAGATCGCGAACAAGCGAAGGCGATTTTCGAGAAAGTGATCGCAGGTCCCAATTGGCCGGCGTTTGGCTATATCGCTGCGGAAGCAGAACTAAACCGAATGGTTTGGTAACTAACCGCCACCACCACCGCCGCCTGTGCGTCTGCCGGTTTCGTTTTCATCGATCTTCAATGCGCCGGACACGTTCCTTCCTGTGATCCATTGATCGCCTTCTTTCGACGAGATCACCAGAATTTCAGCAACGATGTCGTCGCCGAGGCTGTTTTTCATTCTCACGTCGATTCCGCCCGGCTCGCTAAGCAGGGTCATGATCTCTTTTTCTTCTTCGTAGATGACTGTTGGAGCAGTGACTTCGCGCCAAGCGTCACCCGGGAGGGATTGACGCGCTTTTGGAGAACCTGTCATCACTGCTCGCTTCATGCCCTCAGCGTAGACGTATTCGACTTTCGTGCACGTCACGATAATTGGGTACTTGCGAGCGGTGTCGAGACTTCGCGGGTCCTGCTGGTCTTGCTGCTGGTTTTGACGCAGGTTCGGCGGCAATTCGACTTGCGCCGGAGGAATGCCCGCGACGGACGTCACGCTTCTCTTATCTTTCTCTGGCTTGACGTAGAATCGGACCGCGCCAGTCGCGACTGCACGCCGTTCCTTTCGATAGACGACCACTTTCGGCGCGGAAACGATCGCGTCAGGGCCGTGATACTCAACGTTCCCTTCTGCAGTCACGATGTCCGTCGTTCGATCCCATGTGATCGTTTTTGCACGCAGCAGCGAAGTTTTGTCGACTATCTCCGCATCGATGTAAACATCGCGATCAGGATTCTTGAGGTGCCGCCATTCTTTCATTCGAATGTCGACTTCGTCTCTTCTGGTTTGATTCGTCGCTTCGAGCAGTTCCCAATTCTCTGCAGGGCCTTTCCAAGTCACACCTTCGACAACCGCTTCTTCTGTTTCGTAGTTGAGCGTGAACGCTTGCGCAGCAAACGATCCGCCCCGATACGTTCCTGATGCACCTCGCTCCACCGTGACCTTCTTTTCGTTTTGATCGATCACAGCTCGCATCCCCGTGATTTCGAACGTTTCGTTTTTAACTTTTGGAGCACCTGCGACTTCTATTCGATTGTTGGCAGCTTCGTAAGTTGCGATTCCTGCCACAAACTCCGTCGTCACTTTGCCGTCGCTATAGGTTTTGCCGTCGCGAAGCAGCGTCATTCTGAAGAACTGCTGATCTCTGCGAATCTGAACCTGGGCTGCGTTAAAGGAGACTCTTAGTTTGCCTTCGTCATAACCGTTCACATCGACGTTCTTCATCAGTGAACCGATGCCGCCGCCAAGTGGCTGCAAGTAATTGGCCTGATACTTTGCGAACGGATCGATCGCGGCAAGGTTCCGCACGCCGAAGTTGCCCGCAATGATTGCCGCTGCGATCGCGACTACGATTGCGGGAGTCCGGAGGCTACGGTACAAGCGTGACATCGTTTCTTATGACTTGATTCGGCTGAGTGAAGCCGGTGATTTGGATCTCGAGAGTCTGGAAGCCATTCAGTTCGAATCGGATCGTGTAGTCGTTTGGCGAAGCCCAAAACAGGTATCTGCCATCGTTTCCTACGGTGAATTGACGTATGGGAGTGCCACTTTGCAACAAAGTGACGATCGTTCCGGCAGAGCTTCCGCCGCCTTGAAGCGAAACGATGCCCCAAAGGTTAAAGGGTGGCGGTGGAGGATTGGGATCGCTGATCTTCGCGATTAGAAGAGGCGGCAGCGTTATGACGCCAGCAATCGGGTCTTGATTGACGAAGAACTCTGCAGGAACGTATCCAGACTTGTCGAGCCTGCCCGCGATTCCGCTGAATACGAATGAGTTGTTGGGGTCGTAAGCGACGCCTTCGAGCGTGAACTCGCCATTTGCATTTGTGGTTGCGCGTTTGCCAGCGAATCGAACGAGGACGCCGCTGACGGGAAGGCTGTCCGCTGCATCGATGACTTGTCCGACGATGTTTACGGACGCTGGACCAATCCAGAAGTCTCCCAAGTCGGTCGGCGCGACGACGGGCGGAAAGTTGAACGTGAATGTCGGGAATGCGCTCAAGACGATCGCTGTGGACGACCCTGAAGCGACATTCATGATGAAGAGTCCGTCGCCAGCTCCCGTTTGCGCTGTGTTCGTTCCAATTTGCACAGTCGCTTGCGGGTTCGGTGCGCTTCCTGTCGATACGCTGAGAACTCGGCCCGTAACTTGAATTCCTCCGCCGCCGAATCCGCCGCCACCGCAACCGGCGATCATTGCAAGGATTATCAGTCCAAGAATGATTCGGATCATCTCGCTCCTCCGTTTACATCGACTCTCAAAGTCCTTGTTGGAGATGTTGCGATGAAGCTGTATTGGTTCTGGAAGATTGGATTCCAAGTTTTGCTGCCTTCGACATCGCGAACAACGACTTGCGGGACGACTATTCCAGAATGCAGCGTGCTTTCGATCGTCAGCGTGTAGGTTTGTCCCGGGCGCAAGCCGGTCAGTCTTACTGTCCATGTGTCGCGTCCGGATTTTCGATAGTCTCGATACATCGGTGCCGCGGAAACTATCTCGGCCTGCAATGCGCCCCCCCACAGCGGCGGCAACAAACTGTCGAGGCCGATGTCATAGCCGTTTGTCGCGTTTTGCGCGAAGCCGAACACTACTGACGATCGCTCGAGGTTTCCAAATCTCGCGTTCAGCTTGGCGGTCCATGACGGCTGCATTGGATTCGAAGTCGCGGCTGCCTGGGTCGTTCCGGGTCTAAATGTGATGGTTACTCCTTCTGCGACGAGTGCGCGCACATAGACTGCCTTTCCGACCGGAAAAGAAGTGATGGGAACCATCGTCCCACCTTCTGAAACTCCGCTGAATGGATCGACGGCGCCTGGTTGGAATTCATAGATTGTCGAGTCGATCCAACCTTCGGCGATGGCGTCGTTCCACAGGCGCGGGGAGTCCGCTGCTCGCTGCACGGTCACTTCCGACAGCGAAACGTTGACCATAAACGGATTCACAACTTGATTCCATCCAACTTGCAATGGAACGCTCAGCGGCTGATCTCCCGGCAATCGGCCTTGGACGGAGAAAGTGGGATTCGCAGATGGCATTCGCACAAAGAATCCGCGACCCCAGAAAAACGGCGATATCGTTGGATACAGTTCATAACCAAACAAGTCTTGTCGCCATCTTGCGAGCAGCGTTTGATTCGCGGACAAACCAAGCACTTGTGAATGATCGTTTTGCCACGGATGAATCGGCAGTCCGAACATTTGGATGCCTGGCGAGAGTCCGCCAGGCGCAAAATAGACGCCTTCATCGTTGAGCCGAATGTCCAGTCCTAATCCATCGCCCCAAGTGTTGACTCTTTCGGTTTGCAAGACCGTTTCGATCTGGCCGTCGGCGCTTATTACTTGCACGGTCGCCATCTTCGGCGCGTTGAATCCAGGAGCAGGCACGATAGCACCGAATGCGCCATTTCTTAGCGGCGCATCGATCGGAGACTGACCCGGCAAGGTAAGGCGAACTTTGCCCGTAATATTTGGATTGCCGCCGGTCACTTCTCCTGCGAAGCCGACCACTGTGCCATAGAAGTTCTTGGGCGTGGGATTTTGGGCTGTTGCGATGGCTCCCGATGGCACGATGGCTCTCGCGATCCGATCTGAAACGGGAATTTCGACGGTCGCTTTGTACCAAGTGCCACCAAACACGTTTGGCACATTCGGTGTGATTTCACCAAAACCCGCAGCAATGTTCATTCGGTCCGTTTGTCCCGTGTCGAAAACTCGCGCGAATGTCGAGTCCCACATGATCGGGTAGCTCGTTCCACTTAGAAGCTGCTCATTGCCGTTCGCGAGAGTGTCGAAGTAGCTAAGCCAGAAAGCGAAGACTCCGAAGTCCGGTCCGGCGAGGCCTGATGTAATCGGAATCGATTCGACGAACGCTTTTTTTCCTCTCGTGACCGTCGTGTCGAGAATGTATTGGCGTCGATGCCAATGTTCAAAGACACGGCCTTCAATTGTCGCGTTCGCTTGTCCTGCTAACGTGTCCATCGTTGCTTGAGACAGCGATTTCAATGCAGCAACGTCACCGGAGATCGAAGGGTCGATGTCGAATGCGGCATAGTAATTAGATAAGAAGGTTGAGAAGAATCCCGGATACTCGGTCATCACTTTTGCCCAGGCGGTTCCTCCCATTCGATAGCGCATCAAATACAGTCCACCAAGCGAACCTCCAGGAGGCAACGGCGTTTCTCTCAAGTTCGGCGCAATGAATCGCGGATTGCCGAGAGCAGGCTGATTAAACCAACTGTAATGGTTGCTCGCATCATAAGAGTTCTCGATGACTTGCCGCAGAATCGTTTGATTGAGGCCGGAAGGAACTCCATTGAGCCTTACTGTTTGCATCGTCGCTGCGCGAGCGAACCCTTCGCCCCACGCATCGAAATCGAACATCGCTGGGCCGATGTATGCGAGCGCAAGGCAGTGGATGAAGTTGACCACCGCCGTTTCGGGAGCAAAGTAGACCGCGAACCAGATCGCCTGTGACCCGGTTCCGTCGTCAGGCAGATAGATACCTCCGACGACTGCGTCTCGATCGCCGATGGTCAGGTCCTTGTTGACAACTTTGATCGTCCCGCCCAAGAACGGTTGGCCGAGGATCGTGTCCAAAAATGGCTTGGCGGCGTTGAACGTGTCTTGTAATCTTTGCTGGTAACCGGCAGGAGCAGTCTCGAAGCCCTCAAAGACGAGCGTTATTGGCGCCTCCTGCCTACCTTTTGAACCGCCCCACATCGCTTGGCCCGCCTGGTTTCGCATTAGGCCGAATCGGGGCATGATGAAAGGCAAGTCAGGGTAGCCAGCTCGGACGCGGGCATCCCGATAAGTGAGCACAGATTCGTTGACGGCTGCCAGCTCCGCCTTCAGTTGAGAGTCTGCGGCAGCCTTCGAGACGCCTGTGTCGAGGACAATTGCCGACCGAGGCACGGACGCGCGAGACTGCGCTGACGCGCCTGCGGCCAAGGCAAGTACGGCGAACAGAGGAATGATGTGCTTGTGCATGTCGCGGCTGTGTGGCGGTAAGCATGGCACACCGCCTATTGGGTGACGCATCGTACCGGGCAATCGTTCCTATGACTTCGGGTGACTATCTCCCGCCGAAGCGAAATTCAAGCTCGAAGTCGAGACCCTGGCTGCGATAGCTTGCGTTGTTTCCTGCGCCCCCCATCGCTTCTCGCTCTCGGAACTTATAGGTGCTGCGAAGTGCAATTCCTGGGAGGATGTCATAGGAGTATCCGAGACCGAAGTAGGACTCTCGATCCGGAAGGTAACCGGTCACATTGCCTTTCCTGAACTCCACGAAAGCGCGCTGGCGTCGATCGAGCGAATAAGTCAGGCTCGCAAAGAGCGAGTTGACGTCGCGGCTGAATCCAGTAATTCCAGTTCCGCCCGATGAGACAAAAGAGTAGTCGCCGACGAAGCGAAGCTTTTTGAATAGTTCCTGTTCGAGAGAAATACCGTAAATCAAGTTGTTGCTCGTTCCGGGTTGATTAGTGAACGAAACTTGCATATGCTCGACTCTCGTGGTCAATCGAGTGGCCAGCGACGGTGTCCAGCTTGCGAAGAGGGAGACCCCTGTTAAGTTGCTGTTCGACAAGTTGTCGCCATTCGCTTCTGTTCGCATCAAGTTGAGATCGAGTGAAAATGCGTTCGATGGATTCCACGACGTACGCAGTTGCGCAAGTCTCGAATTTCCTCGCGAACTCCCAAAGTTGAATCCTGTGCCGCCACCGGTGAAACCGTTTCCGTTGTATCCGAATCCGTAGCCGCCCGTGTAACCACCGATGCCAGTGATTGCGCCGCTATCCGAGTCCGCCAATACCAATTCCATACGAAGTTTTGGATTGGGAATCCATTCAGTTCTCAGGGATAAGTCATGTCCGAATCCTGATTTGTCCTTCGACTCAATGGCGTTTAGGCCTATTCCTGCGCTAAAGTTCAATGTGTCGGAAGCGCGGTAGGCCGCCGAAAACCTGCCGCCATAAAGACTTGTTGATGCGAGCGGCGCATTTGCGTTTCCGTCCGAAGGCGCGCGGACTTGAGTTGCTCCAATGCCCGCATCGAAGCTGAAGTTTCCTGATCGCCACTTATAGCCAGATTGAACGCCGTGCGTTTGATTCTTGATTCCATTGTAAGCGCCATCGGAAGTCAGTGCAGTGAAGTAGATACTATCCGAGTCGCTCTTGCTCCTCGATGCCGTAAATCGCAGATCGCGATTCTCGCCCTTGATCGTCTCCAATCCTTCACCTGTGTATCTCGGAGTTCCGATCTCGATTTGTTGTGCATTCAGGCCAAAGTTCCATCCGTCACCGGCCTGATAGTTCACTTTCGTTTCGATTCCTCTTGTATTTCTTCCGAATCCGGTTGTCTCGACGGTCACGTAGTTGCTAGGAATGTCCATCCACCTAGCATTGAGCGAGAGCCTTCCGTGATCGAGCGTATATCGCACCGACTTCGCTTGCCCTGTCTGCACACCTGTCGGCGTATAGAGTTTGCTTTGAGCCGCTGCGACCGACAATTGTTGCGAATTGCCGAGACGCCAATTCAGATCGATGCCGCTCACTTGCCTCTTTCCGTTTCCGAACGATCCGGGATCGGGCGCTGGTGTGTAAGTGACTCGAATGAGCGAAGTTGGCGGCATGAATCTTGTGAAGTAAAAGACCTGCGGATTGAATTCGTCGAAAAAGTAGTCGACACCTTCGACTTGCAGCACACCGTCAACAGTTACGATGATCGGCTGAGTTCTTAGTGGCGGATTGAGAAGAAAGTAAGGGGTGTTTGGCGCTCCATAGCCTTGGAACGCTTCCGTAGTTGTGACAAGGCCCGTTGCGCTTCGAGGTTTTTGCTCGATGTGAGTTGCGCCGACGGTCAATGTCGGAGAGATCTTGTACGCGACGTGGCCACCGTAAACATCTCCTCTGCTTTGGTTTTGTCCCATTGTTTCATAAGTGCATACGATGGTGCTTGTGGGGGGTATCGGATATTCAAACGTTATCGTTCCGCCGTAGATGTTGACTGTGTAGTCGATACCGAGCCTTTTGTCTTCACCGTCAACTTGTACGCGCAACGAACCATCGACGATCATTCCCGCTTGCAAATAGTAAGGGCCTGGCGTGTTATTGCCGGTGATTGAAATGGTACGAGCGGCAGATCGGGATTGGGTGTAAAGCGTGCTGATGCTGAGTGGTCCGAACGTGGTTGTCATTTGCGCGCCGGACATACTTCGGCTGAATCGCACAAGATCGTTGTTGCTCGGAAGTCTTGCATTGATGTCGCCGACATCGAGCTTCAGCCAGTCGCGATTGTAATTGACGGACACCCGTCGCTCCATCGGCATTCGATACGGATTGTTGTCGAACTGCACATCGAAGTTCAGAACACCGAGGACATTCTTGCCGCTGATTGAAACGCTGCGCTCGTCGATGAAGTTGCCCGTTCGACCTCGATTCCACTGCTCATTGAACGCTTCTTCGTTTCCTTCGATTTTGTGAAGCCGCAACAAGAATCGCTGGTTTCCGGTGACAAGGATCTTCTTGAAGACGTTTTGCTCGATCCATTCGAACAGGTCCGGCTCCGGCTCTCCGGTTTGGCCGGTTGCGGCAACGGCCAGCGCCGCTGCGCCAACAAGGCAGCAAATCCTGTTCACAATCGCTTTACGCCGATCCCGATAAGGACGGCAAATGCTTCTTAAGTATATCAACGTTTTTCAGGGCCAGGGATTTTTGCTCGGCTGCCTTCCGGCTGATCGTTTCGAGTATTCGGGGCCTTTCAGCCTCGAATTTCTGGAAATTTGCCCAAAGGGTATCGGCGGTAAGCCCTTCGACCGAAATCGCCGAGCCGAGGTCCATGGCTGAGGTGAATGCGTTGACCTTGGGATCGTACGCCACCATCATAGGTGGTACGCCGACCGAAGCAGAGAGAATTCCGGCATGGAGGCGCATGGCCACGACGGAGTGCATCCTTCTCAACCTCGATAGCAGCGCCCCCGGAGTCTGAATGTTTCTCATGTCCGGTGCGCGGCCGCCGTGCAGTTTCGCGATTTGGTCGAGGATGGTCGTGTCCATCTTGTTATCCATTTCGACGAGCACCGGAACGTACTGGTTCTTGTAAAGGAGATGAGCAAACCCGCCAAAGGCCTCGGCAATGGCTTTTCCTCTTCCCCACGGACGGGCGGCGATACCGACTGCTTTCATTTCGCCGATGCCGAAAACGGCATCGGGCGTTTCGTCGGGTTCAGCGAGCCAAGCGAGATCGGCCGTCACTTCGACCGGCCTCTTAATTCCAAGGGATCTCAAAACGTTCAGGCTTCCGGAATCCCGAACGGTGATTTCGTCGACGAGCTTTAGTGCGTTGGTCGCCATTTGCTTTCCGAAGTAGCTCGTTATCGGGCCGACACCTTGTCCCAGCATGACGACTCGCTTTCCTTGCTTTTTTGCGAAGTGAATCAGTTTCGTGTAGTAGCGAATGCTTGCGATGCTCGTCGCATCTTGAAGAATTCCGCCGCCTCCAAACACGAGGGCATCCGCATCTTCGAGTGCACGGCCTATCGCCTCGAAGTTGCGTCGGTCGATGGATGGAACACCAAGAAGCCTCTGAAGCTTTTCGGGTTCACCGGCGAGCGCGATGGGTCGAATGGGCAAGTCTCGGACGGCAGTAAGCAGTCCGATGAGCAGGGCGTCGTCGCCCATGTTTCCGCAGCCGTAATAGCCTGCGAGGACAATTTTGCTTAGCTCTGCGATGTTGTTCCCCTCCAAAGTTTATGCACAGCAATCCATACGGCGACGCCGACTATACCGCCGCAAACCATTCCCGTAAGCACTCTGACGACAGAGACCTCGATGGGTGTGTGGAGGTGACAGAACGTATTGACGATGCTCACTTGCCCGATGGCCGCGACGAGGCAGGCGAGCGGCAAATAGTTTTTGCGACCCGTCGCTGCCATTCCCAACGCGACTACGAGCGCAGGGTGGCCGACAAGCGCTTCTTTTGTTCGCGGCCTTTGTGGAAGAAGCCTTTCAAGAAGCTCACGAAACTGCAACTCGAACCCGCTTACCGCTGAAGGAGCCTCGTTGCCAGATCGAAGCACCGTAAAACCGAGTGCGCCAGCGATGATCGTAAACAAACCGACATCGAGCCACCGGACGTTCGCTCCTGCCGTTTGCTTCCAACCAAACGATTCCAATAACAAGTAGCCTCCAACAAGAATCGGGGGCAAAAAGTGCGCAAGCTTGACTCCAAAGAACTGATCGACTTGCACCATATATTGTAGCGAAGTCAGCATGGCAGCGACATAAAGCCCGCCGAGAATGCTGATTCCGCAAACGACAAGGAATGCCGCAATCCATCTCATCGTCGAGCCTCGATCATTCGATGTGAAAATGGATGTCATTGCAAACACGGGAAACACAATCGCTGCAACCAAGGCAGACAGTTTGAGGCTTGGTTCGAGGAACCTGCCTGTCGCAATACCGACGACGAGCAAAAGGGCAATGGCAAGGAGCGGTAGCAATCCAACGAAGCGAAGGGCTCCTCCTTTCGTAAGCCGCGACCACATCCAACCAGCGAGCAAGAGTCCCAAGAACGCCGGCACCGACCGAACGGCATTCGGAATGTCTGGCGCAGCGATCGGCTTAGGAGTCTTTACACCGGAACCTTCTTTGATCAATTCAGCTCTTAGCTTCTCGACGAATTGCACAAACGATGCGAAAGGGTTTTCGTCCGCAGGGCGAGGCGGACGCACAAGCAGCACGCGAATGTTTCTCTCGCGTGCAGCGCGAACGTATCGATCGAGAATCGAACGAACGGCGTTTTGCGGCATTTCTGCGGCTTGTACGCTGTGAACACGAAGATGCGTTTCGATAAGTCGCGATTTGAGCTGTCTGTCTCCTGCCTGTTTGCCAAATTCCACCGAGCCGTACCAAATGTCGTGCTCTTCCAGGGATTCCGCCACCGAAGGAATCGCTTCTTCCCAACCCAAGACTTGATCGCCCGTGAAGATGACGCCACTCGCGCCAACTGCCGCGACTTCCTCAACGACCCACTGAACCGACGACTCTGTCGCTGCGGGCGGATTCATCACTCGGCCGATGAGGGTCAAACCTTCATTTAGGACAGATGCGCAGGCCTCACGATTGAATCCAACTCCGACATTTTTTAAATCGAACACCGGAGCCGGAAACACAAAGCTTTCAGACTCAATCATCGCATCACGAATTGTCGAATCCGCTGCAGCGTTACGAACATACAGCGCGATGCCATTTTCATTCTGCTCGACGGATTGAGGAAAGCGCATCAAGAGCGCGATGCGGACTCTCTCAAACCGTTCTCGATTCGAAAAGACGTATTGCCTCTCGCCTGTCTCTGAGACTACTGCGACCATGTCGCCATTGGAAAGCAACTGATCGAAATTTTCTTCTCCTACGATCACCGCCGTCATTCCGGCATCTCTCAGTGCGCGAAGTGCACTTTCCATGGACATTCCCGATCCCGATGCGAGCATACGAATGTCTTCGATCGGAACTGCGACATGCACAGCTCTTGCGGACGCTTCGACACGGTGACGCTCAATCGCAACCCACGCGCTGACGATTGCGCCAATAACAATAAGAGACCAAAGCCAAACGGGAGCACGAAACCTTTCGCTCATGTCGAAAGAGCCTCCTGCTGTTCCTTGTCATGGTTCTTTTTGTCGCCGATGATCATCACCAAAAGCATTCCGGCGAGGAACCCACCTGCGTGCGCCCAGTTAGCAACACCTGGCTGCACCAGAAAGATTTGGAGCGCAAACCAGAAACCGAGCATCAACCAAGCCGGAACAGGGAATGTCCAAAAGAACAGTGGAGGAACGAACACCTCAATTTCGGACGCTGGGTACAGCAATAAGTAGCAACCCATGATCCCGGCTATCGCGCCAGATGCGCCAAGCATGGGAATCGCACTGTTCGGCATCACGAACGCTTGGGTCAGTGCAGCGACAACTCCAAAAAACAGATAGAAGAGCGCATACCTTGGCGCACGAAAATGCTCTTCGACACGAGGTCCGAACACCCACAGAAAGAGCAAATTGGAAAGCAAATGTCCGAGGTTCGCATGCAAAAACGCGCTTGTGAATAACGTCAGCAAAGACTCGACGTTGAACGACTTGATCCCCGCGACAATTTCAACCGGCCGTGCAGCGAGATCGGTGAACACCACGCGAGGCCCAAATAACGACCACTCGCGGTCCCACAAGTAAATGATTGTAAGCAGGAGAATAAGCGTGTAGGTAACCCATGGGAAGTGTTTGCGCTGCGAGTTATCTCTTATCGGAACCATGGGTGGTTCCCGGAAGGTTACCCGGCTACTCTAACGGGTCTGTCGCTGCGCGTGCGTCCCTCAACAGGGTTTCGGCGACCTGGCGTCTATGGGAGTAGAGGATTCCAAGGTGAAGGCGAACGGAATTGCGATCTCGATCGAAGGGCCCTGGCCATCCGCACCGTCCACAGCAGACTGTCCGAGCGAGTTCTATCCGTTCGCAAGCTGGACAGACTGCAAGAAACTGGTTCGGCTCGATTTCAGGTCCCCATTCGCGCATGCCAACGTTGTTTTCGGATGTTGGAGCCTGTAGTTGCAGGGTGCAAAGCGAATCCCGGCAAGTGTAACCGCGAAAGATTACGGGCGTTCAGACCTTAGGAATGATTCGACTGCACGTCCCACTTTGCCCAACGAATCTGGACTGCATTTGTCTGGAGTGTCTTGCGTTGTGTGCCAGTACGGGTAATCAAAATCGATCAGATTCATCGTCGGAATTCCAGCTTGATTGAGCGGGATGTGGTCGTCCTCGATCCAAGGGCCAAGAACGTCAGGAAATGTTTCACCGAGTCCGATGGCGTGTGCATGGCGATAGAAGCGATCCACGAGCGTTCGAGCGTAGTAGACAGAGTTGGGTTCTTTGGGAATGCGAAGGTCCTTATCGCCGATCATGTCGAGGAGGATTCCGTACCAATAGTCTTTCGGATTTGCGAGCTTTGCGAAGTGCTTTGCGCCCAACAGCATTTCATTAAGGCTCGGCCCGACATCTTCACCATCCGTGAAGAGAAACGTGACGTTGACTGGCGGCGGGTTCTCCTTAAACACTCGCATCAGTTCAAGAAGTACCGCGACACCGCTCGCTCCGTCGTTCGCTCCGATGATTGGATTGTCGCGCTTGGCAGGATCATCGTCGTGTTCGGCACTTGGGCGAGTGTCCCAGTGTGCGAGGAGGAGAACCGTTTTCGGCTTGCCAAAGTCCATCTCGGCAACGATGTTCCACATCGTTAGCTCTTTGCCCGTGACACTCCAGCGATGTTTGAATTCCTGAAGCGAAACTTTGTCTGTGTGTTTCTTCGCCTCAGCGACGATGTAGTCACGGCACTTGATATGCGCTTCGCTTCCCGGCGGACGCGGTCCGAAGTCGCACTGGGCAATTAGATGCGCCCACGCCTTGCTTTTGTCGAAAAGCGTTTCAGGATGCTGTGCGTTTGACGGGGATTGCGCTTGAATTGAAGCGCAGGCGGACAGTATCGGGGTCAGGACAAGCGCCGCGGCGGCTAACGAGCGACGTATCTTGGTGATCGCACCGCACCGGTCTTCCCTTTGAGGGCAGCTTCGAGTGTGACTCCGGTGCTTTTCGTGATTTGAGACTTGTCCCATACTTTCCAGTATCCCACAGCTCCGCGCGCCAGGCTGGCGGGCATTGCTACGGAATAGGACTTCCCAGGATCGACTGCCGTTCCGTCGACTTTCGCTTCGATGATCCGAGTCGCACCGGACGCTGACGCACTGAAAACTACTTCGATGCCGGACAGTTGCAGAAAGGCGTTGTTCGTGTCGGGATAGGTGCTTACCGAGCGCTCAAGCCCCTCGAGTAGCTGCTTGCCAGTGAGGGAAACGACGACGATCTCTTCGGTGCCGTACTGTACGAATGCCGCCAAGTCACCGCCCGGATCCGGAACCTTGAAAGTCGCGGCAGGGAGGAAGGCTGCGTCCGCGCCTGCGACAGATCGAACCTCGTCCGCGGCAGCTTGGGCGCGTGCGTTCGGGCCTGCGCCGACGTCGTTCGACATCTGCGCAATCCCGGAAACCGCCAGTAGGGCGGCAAAGAGCAAAAGACGCGGCTTGTGCATCCTGTACAGATTAGACATGGCTCCTGTGAAATCGTTTCGGCAGTTCTCGGCAAAACTTAAGCCGTGCGGGCATTCAGGTCGCTTCGAAGATAGGCCGTAATGAACTCTTCGATCTCACCGTCGAGCACAGCCAGGACGTTTCCAGTCTCCACTCCGGTTCGAGTGTCTTTGACGAGCGTGTAGGGTTGCATTACGTAGGATCTGATCTGGCGTCCCCATTCTGCGCTGGGAGTCTCTCCTCGGAGCATTCTCAGGTGCTCTTCCGTTTTGTCCCTTTCCAACTCGATAAGTCGCGCCGCAAGAATGGACATGGCCGTCGCTCGGTTCTTGTGCTGGCTTCGCTCAGACTGGCATCCGACGACGATCCCCGTCGGGATGTGGATGATCCTCACAGCGCTTTCGGTCTTATTCACGTGCTGTCCCCCTGCACCGCTTGCACGGAACGTTTCGACCTTGAGCTCCTCTGGCTTGATGTCGACCTCGGCTTCCTTGACTTCAGGCAGAACCGTCACGGCTGCGAAGGAGGTGTGCCTCCGGCTGCTTGCGTCGTAAGGGCTAATTCGAACAAGCCTGTGGACTCCTTGCTCGCCTTTCAAGTATCCGTAGGCCAGTGGGCCATCGACCTTAAAAGAGATGCTTCTGATCCCGGTCACGTCGCCCGGAGTCTCGGTCAAGACCTCGACCTTGTAGCCCTTACGTTCGGCATAACGCTGGTACATGCGGAAAAGCATTTCTGCCCAGTCGCACGCCTCGGTTCCTCCAGCACCTGCTCCTATCTCGACGATTGCGCTTTTGTCGTCATGGGGGCCGCTGAGAAGCGTTCTAAGTTCAAGGGCATCAAGGTCCTTGAGAAACTGGACGGACATCGACTCAAGCTCACGAGCGGTCGACTCATCGGCTTCCGAGGCAAGCAGCCCCTCAAGCTCGCGAATGTCGTTGTACGTTTTGACTAATGCCTTGAAAGGCTCAAGCTTCGCGTTGATCGAGGCGATGCGCCTCATGACTTCCTGTGCAGAGGATGGATCTTCCCAAAAGTCGGATTGTTGGGACTTTTGTTCGAGTTCAGCTACTTCGCGTTCTGAATTGGCGAGGTCAAAGATGACCTCCGATAGCGTCCAGGCGACCTTTCGCCTCGGACAGCGCTTCGTGCAGTTTCGTTTCGACCATGCCGATCGGCAGGATACCTGTCGAGCGCGTTACCAATACGGCGGCACGGAGAAGCCTGCAGAGTCGCCGTCCTTCGTGTTGAGAGGAGTGACGTGCCGAACATGCCACCCATCCGAATCTTGTTCGAAGTCAAGATGATAGAGATTTCGATAAGTGCCACCCCAGTCATCTTCGACATCGGTAACGACTAAGACTTTGGCGGATTCCCCCATTGCGTTACGCACTTTGAAATAGGCAAGCTCTCCCGTCACGAGGCCTTTGTCTACGGCATGTTCAACGCCCAGTGCAAAGTCTTTGCTTCGTCGAACGGTGTTGAATTCGACCCAGGCATACGGAAGCGTGAAGATGGCAACCCATAAGAAAACTAGTCTTGTCACCGCCGGCTTGTCGGCAGTGGATCCGACCTTGCTGAAAAGCACGGAGATCCAGGTTAGTGCGCCGGCGATGGTGAAACAAACGATAGCGTAAAGCAGCAATCCGAGCATAGTCCCTCAGCCCTCTCTCGTGTGAGTTTTCCGTGTGGGGTACTGACTCGTCCCAGCATTTTTGCTGGATTGCGCTTCCTTTTTAGGCCGGAATGAGTTTTGATGCCGTCAAACAGTTGTCTTCGGCTAAGGCCGCAGGGCAAAGGAGAGCCGCGAAGTTCTCCTTAGAGGGAAATAGCTTCGCGTGGACGTGGGGGACGGCTTAGGCCGTCCCCTTCTCGCTATGGGAGTTCGGCTGCGGTATAAACCGGGCGATGGACAAGACAGTTTCCTCTGCAGTCGAAGCGCTTCGTCAAGCGGGTTTGCGAGATGGGATGACGTTGATGTCGGGCGGTTTCGGCCTTTGCGGTATTCCCGAGAATCTAATCGTTGCGGTTAGGGAGATCGGCGCCAAAGACTTGACGTTCATCAGCAACAACGCAGGCGTGGACGACTTCGGCCTGGGGCTTCTTTTGCAGACGAAGCAAATCAAGAAGATGGTGTCGAGCTATGTTGGCGAGAATGCGATATTCGAGCAGCAGTTCTTGTCTGGGGAGTTAGAAGTTGAGCTGGTTCCACAAGGAACGTTAGCGGAGCGAATTCGAGCAGGTGGGGCCGGCATCCCGGCGTTTTTCACGCCGACGGGCTATGGCACACTTGTCGCGGAAGGAAAGGAGACGCGAGAAATCGACGGCAGACATTACGTGCTGGAAACCGCATTGAAGGCGGACATTTCATTGGTCAAAGCGTGGAAAGCAGATCGGGCTGGAAACCTCATCTACCGAATGACCGCGCGAAACTTCAATCCGATGATGGCGACCGCGGGCAAGATAACGGTTGCAGAAGTAGAAGAGATTGTTGCCATTGGGGAACTCGATCCAGATTGCATTCACACGCCAGGGATCTATGTCGATATGGTGGTTCAAGGCAAGTTTGAAAAGAGAATCGAGCAACGGACAGTCCGCCAATGATTTTCATCCGGTAGCGCCAGAATCACTCGTAATCAGTTCCGAAATCCTGCTACCATTGCTTTAGGCCGAACGTTGCCTCGGCCGGAGGGACCAGTATGAGAAGAGCCACCGCAATCTGTTTGCTTGCATCTGCACTTGTTGTAACCTTGATTTCTTCTGCTGGCGCACAGCCTCAAGCCTCTTTTCGCCAATTGTTAGATGGACTCCATGCGCGCTCCATTGGCCCTGCGAACCCATCGGGCCGAATTGTCGAATTGGCTGTCGTCGAAAGCAATCCGGACACTTTCTACTTTGCCGCTGCCAATGGCGGGGTTTGGAAGACGACAAACGGCGGCAAGTCGTTCGAACCGATTTTCGACAATTACTCCTCCATTGGAGTAGGCAGCGTCGCTGTCAGCCAATCGAATCCAAACATCGTTTGGGTTGGTACTGGCGAAGGGAACATTATCCGCAGCGGCTCTTGGGGAAGCGGAGTTTACAAGTCGGTCGATGGCGGAAAGACGTTTCAACACATGGGTCTACGGGAAAGCCGACAGAACGCACGCATCGTCATTCATCCCACCAATCCTGACATCGTGTACGTCGCCGCGCTCGGGCATGCATGGGGACCCAATTCAGAGCGCGGACTTTACAAGACGACGAACGGCGGAAGAACTTGGACGAAGCTGTTAGGCGACGATGAAAACACGGGTTGCATCGAAGTCACGATGGACACGCAGAATCCAAGCATTCTTTACGCTTCGCTCTATCACTATCGCAGAGACGCGTTCTCCGGCACGTCACCACGCATCGAGTGGGGTCCAGGTTCCGGCTGCTTCCGCACTGAAGATGGCGGCACGACTTGGACGCGGCTAAGCAACGGATTTCCTGATGGAGAGTTAGGCCGCGTCGGCTTTTCCGTCTACTTGCGCGATCCGAACATCGTTTATGCAGTCGTTCAAGCACCGACTCGGCAGCAAACTGGAACTTACCGCTCCAACGATCGAGGCATTACTTGGGAGAAAGTGAACGACTTTCAGGCGAACCCTCCGTTCTTCTATCAGCAGATTCGTGTCGATCCGAATGATCCAGAAACCATATTCTTGTGCAACGTGCAATTAACTTGGTCGACCGATGGCGGGCGGACGCTGCAGCCGGTACAGCAGCGCGGCGTTCACGTCGATCATCACGCGTTGTGGATCAATCCGAAAGACTCGAACCACATTATTCTCGGCAACGACGGCGGCGTCTACATCACAAAGGACAGGGCGCAGTCGTGGGAGTGGGTTGCCAACACGCCGCTCGGCCAGTTCTACGCAGGCGGTTACGACATGGCGAAGCCTTACAACGTTATGGGAGGCGTGCAGGATAACGGTAGCTGGCATGGCCCAAGCCGTACTTATCGGTCGAATGGAATCCTGAATGCGGACTGGCGTCGCGTAGGTGGGGGTGACGGATTCTATGTTTGGGCAGATCCAACAGACCACAACATCGTCTATTCCGAAAGCCAATATGGAGCATTGCGTCGCTACAATTTCGCAGAATCAAATCAAGCGCGCAACATTCAACCACGGCCGGCACAGGGCGCGGAGCGTTATCGGTTCAATTGGAACACGCCGTTGCTCATTTCGCATCACGATCCAGCAACTATCTACTTTGGAGGGCAGTTTTTGTTCCGTTCGAAGAATCGAGGCGACAACTGGGATACCATCAGCGGCGACCTAACACGAGGAATGCCGGCAGATCGAAATGACACCGGGCACACAATAACAACCATCGACGAGTCGAAACTGAAGCAAGGTGTAATTTGGGTCGGAACAGACGATGGTCGACTTCATGTGACACTCGACGACGGACAAACATGGACTGAAGTCACCGACAATATTCCGGGAATCCCGACAGACG
>JAHCHL010000008.1 GCA_026129745.1 Fimbriimonadales bacterium
CGTTACCTCAATTCACCTTCGTATGGGTTACCGTACCGATTGTGTTCGGCTGGGTGCCTGGTGTGAATGTTATCTCGAATGTTCCGACGTGCAACCCGCCGCTGGATGTCGATTTTGTTGCCGCCCAGTATTCATGGGTGAATGACAAGACCGGAGATCCGGGGCTGCAGTACAGGAAGAAGTTGTCCCAATAGAACGTTCCGAGACGAGTCACATCCTCCAAACCAACCGTACTCCAGGTCGGTCCGCCATTCGGGTTGACATAGAACCAAGGAGGGGGTGGGGGCGTGAATCGCTCTTGGACCCATACGCCAGGCATAACGACGCCGAGTTGGCTCTTGAGTTCCATTTGAGCAACCTTCCCGCACAAAGTCCAGTTGTTGACAATCGACCAATTGCCCGATCCAACAGGGTCCTCCGTTGTGTAGTTCACGGGTCTCCAGTCTTTTTCGTGCTTCTGCGTTAGTGTCGTTGGAATGTGCGAGTTGAATGTATTTTGGAGCATTATGTGCTGTTGTTCTTGGCTGATCGGAGTGGATGTCGTGTTGTCCAACGTGCACTCTGATGCGTTGCCGTTCATGCCGACGAAATTGAGACTGAAATGGCACGTGATGGTTGCGCTGCCCGCCCCAATTGCGATGACGTCGACCGAGAGCGAACCGGTTCCTCCGCCCGAAGTGATCGCCAGCACATTCTGATTCCCGATCGACCAAGTCATGACCGTTCCTTCCGGTTGGCCCATGCAGGAGGCCTTTCCTTGAGACCTTGGGACTTGGTAATCGACCGGGACCGTCCCCCTCGGATCGAATCCGAAGTACTGAAGGTGAAGAGGTTCCTTAGCATCATTCATATCATGCGCGGGCATTCCGAGCGTTCGTTGGATTCCACCGGAGTTGGTCGCGTGCGTCGCAGGATCGGGGCCCCACTCCTGCCCCCAATAGTTGTAACCATGCGGCGCGACGGACAGGATCAAGGGCCCGCCGATGACCGCGCAGTTCCCGGTCAGTGCGACCCAGCGGACATCGCCTGAGTCAGTCTTCTTTCGGACCTGAACGCTGCAAGTGACTTCGTAAACACCCGGCGCATAAGCGGCTCCGACGTCGGTCGGGCCTGTTCCATTGCCCTTGACAAGTAGCTTTCCGAATGCAGGTTGCGACTGTCCAAACTGGGAAGACCAGAGGGGCGCCCATTCGTATTCGCCCGTGAGTTCCCAATCATTGCCGGGGTCGTATTCGATGGATAGAGCGAACTGAGCGTATTGGGTTCCGGCGGGCGAAGAAGGTGTCGGCTTCTCCGATCCGCTATAGACTAGGCCCTTGACTGCGGCCGGCTGGCCGTCAAATTTCACGTACCCTGCCGTTGGCGGGCTGCCCGGAGGGTGCATTTGGGCCCTCGTTGTGGCAACTGCCATCAATGGAAGGACACAAGCGAGAACTCTCAGGCTAGCAGCGCTGAAACCTGGGATGGCGCGAGCGATTCTCCCAAAAAACGATAAGTTCATTTACATCTTCCTCCAGTTACGAAGCGATCATCCCTCGCTTCAATTTCTATGACGCCAAGAAGTACTATCTAGTTTCACTGAACTAAGAGCGGTTAGATACCTATTGATGTGAGTGTCCGCAAAGGCATTTCGACACTTATGGTCATCCTTTAGACTCATGAATGCTATAAATACCATCCGATCATTCGCCGATAATCTCCTTTGAGGGGTTTCTGGTGACCTTATTTTGGGCGGCGGGGGCTCCAACTTTTCGAAAAGCAAGGAGGTGCTTTCATGAAAGCAAGACTCTCAATGGCGTTTCAGGACCTTCGAGGGAAGGATGGGAACGTCGTCATCAAGGGCAGTCGGAACGGGCTCGTTTTGACGCCATACGTTTCGCCGAGGAATCCGCGCACCGGGCCCCAGCGCGCCATTCGCGGATACTTTCGGCAGTCGGGCAAGACGTTCGAGACCATGACCGTTCCGCAAGTGGAGGCATGGGAGGACTATGCGCAGACGATCAACATCGTCGATCCGATCACGGGCAAGTCGTATCACCCGACGGCGATCAACGCGTTTGTGCAGCTTGGAGTTAAGTTCTTGCAGCTGAACCCCAGCGGCACGCTTCCGCTTACTCCGCCAACATCGGAGTTTGTCGGCGATACGATCGGCGTTTCCGTTTCTTCGCCGAGCGCGGGCGTGATTCGGTTTACGGGATCGGGCGATAACGCTTCGGGTGTGACTACGGAGTTGCTGTTGCAGCGTCTGCCGAGTCCGCACTGGAAGCCGAGCCCGCTCGCGTATCGGCATGAGGCTTGGTACGTGTTCACTTCGGAGGAACCGACCAAGGACGTGGACGTTTCGCCGGGTTGGTATGCGGCGGCCTATCGGTTCGTGAAGAACACGACGGGCCAGGCGACCGACTTGATCGCGCTACCGATGCAGCAAGTTACGCTTGCTGTTGTGGAAGGCGGCAAGGTTACGTCGCGACAGAGCAAGAAGGCTGCGTAGCCTTTTAGCCCGAGGCCCTCGGCAGCCCACCACGACAATCTGTCGGGGGTCTCACTTTTTTGTTCTGAGGGTCGCGCTCGTTGCGGGCAGGTGCCGTGCGGGGAAGTTCCCTATGTTCCCTCTTGCCAACTCGCGAGGTACTTCTGTTGTTCCGGCGTGAGTGTGTCGATTGCGACGTTCATCGAAGCGAGCTTTAGCGCAGCGACGTTTTTGTCGATTTCTTCTGGTACTGGATACACGCCTTTTTGCAGAGTCGAGTGATTCGTTGCGAGCCATTCGCTGCAGAGCGCTTGATTCGCGAACGACATATCCATGACGGACGCAGGATGTCCTTCTGCTGAAGCGAGGTTGATGAGCCTTCCTTCACCGAGCAAGTAAACGCGCTTTCCATTCGGCATGGTGTACTCGTCGACGTACTCTCGCGCTTGCTTTTTCGCTCCAAGCTTTTCGAGCGCGGGTATATCGATTTCGACGTTGAAGTGTCCGCTATTGCAGACGATTGCGCCGTCTTTCATGTTTTCGAAATGTCTTCCGACAAGGACGTCTTTGCATCCAGTCACCGTAATGAAGACGTCGGCGATTTTCGCTGCTTCGTCCATTGGCATAACTCGGAACCCATCCATGACCGCTTCGATCGCTTTGGTCGGATCGATCTCTGTGACGATGACATTTGCGCCGTGTCCTTTTGCGCGCATCGCAACACCTTTGCCACACCAACCGTATCCTGCGACGGCGACAGTTCTGCCGGCGAGAAGTATGTTCGTTGCGCGCAGGATCCCGTCGAGGGTGCTTTGGCCTGTGCCGTATCGGTTGTCGAACAAATGCTTCGTGTCTGCGTCGTTGATTGCAATAATCGGATAGGCAAGGACTCCGTCCGCCGCCATCGCCTTCAATCGAATGACTCCGGTCGTCGTTTCTTCCGTACCGGCGATGATGTGCGGAATCAGATCGCGACGCTCGCTGTGAATGACGCCGACCGTGTCTGCGCCGTCGTCCATCGTGATCGTCGGCTTGATGTCGAGCGCTTGGTTAATGTGCTTGTAATAAGTTTCGTTGTCTTCGCCTTTGATGCAATAGGATCCGATTCCCATCTCTGCAAGCGCCGCCGCGACGTCGTCTTGAGTGCTGAGCGGGTTGCTCGCGCAAACCGAAACTTCCGCGCCGCCGGCCTTTAATGTGATGAGCAAGTTTGCTGTCTCTGTCGTAACATGCAGACAAGCCGCAATCCGCTGGCCTCTAAGGGGCTGTTCCTTCTCGAATCGTTCTCGAATCGAGCGCAAAACCGGCATGTCGTTGCCTGCCCAGTCGATTCGTTTGCGGCCCTGTGCGGCGAGGGAGAGATCCTTTACATCGTGGCTTAACATAGTCATAAGAACTCGCGCAGTATACCGGCAGGGAACCGAGGGAAACGCCCATAATCGCGCCAGGTTATGAGACCGTTGCCCATGGGCATTACCCTCCTCGCCGACAAAAGCTCCGTAGAGATCGAGTGGCAAGACGGAGCAACGACAAGCCATCGGCTGGACGCCCTCCGTGCCGCCTGCCCATGCGCTCTTTGCAAGGGTCACAACCCTGCTGAGAGTCTAAACCTGACGCCCGAAGACTTCCCAGACATCGAGTTGCTTGATGTCGAAGTCGTCGGAAGATATGCCTACCGCTTCACCTGGAGCGACGGCCATGACAAGGGAATCTACGAATTCGAGAAGCTGAGGAATTTGGCCGCACAGGAAGGACCAGCCGAGGCGTCTAAGTAGGAGAACTATGAATCTATTAACTTTTGCCTTGGCTGCGGGCACGCTCGCACAGACACCCGCAGGTCCCGCCCCACTGCTCGCGACTTATGTCGATGGGATGTATGGTTTTATCGATCGAACAGGCAAAGTCGTCGTCGAGCCCATCTACGAATACGCGAGTTTTATGATCGAGGAAATGGCCCTCGTGTCCAAAGATGAAAAGTTCGGTTTCATCGATAAAACTGGCCGACTGGCTATTCCCGCGACCTACGAAGATGCTTACGATTTCAGCGAAGGACTGGCGGCAGTGTTCAACGGTGAGAAGTATGGCTACATCGACAAGTCGGGAAAGATGGTGATCGAACCGAAGTTCGATCCCATTGCAGACGAAACGCCTTGCCGACCATTCAAAGAAGGTCTTGCCGCATTCCAGGACTACGATAAGGAACTCTTCGGTTTCATTGACAAGAGCGGGCAAGTTGCAATCTCGCCCAAGTTTGTTTGGGCTGGCGACTTTCAAGAAGGCCTTGCTCCGGTCGAGTATGAAATCGAGAAATATGGATTCATCGATAAGAGTGGAAATGTTGTCATTCGAGTCGATGACTATCCATTTGAGTCGTTTTCGGAAGGTCTATGCCCAGTGATGAAAGGCGACAAGTATGGAGTGATCGACAAAACCGGCAAGTTCGTGATCGAAGCAAAGTACGACGATATCGGCAGGTTCAGCGAAGGGCTTGCATGGTTCTTGCTGGACGAAAAAGTTGGGTTCCTCGACAAGACAGGGAAGGTTGTCATTCCGCCAACTTACGCATGGGATGATGAACACCAGTCGATGCCTGTAGGAAACTTCAACAGCGGACTCGCATGGTTTCGAAAGGGAAGCGGTGAAGACGCACGCGAAGGCTACATCGACAAGACGGGCAAAGTGGTCATCGAAGCGAAGTTCTTAGTCGCCTTCGATTTCGAACATGGACTGGCTGAGGTATTCACAACGGACAACAAGCAAGCCTATATCAACGCGAAGGGAGAGTTCATTTGGAAAGCTCCTTGAGTTGATCGAATGGCACGAAGTGCCTGATTGCAAACTGCTACTGCATGGCCGATCGAAGTGTCGATCGGCCATCGTTTTTGCTGACTGGGTAACCTCCCGCGCCAGAGTTCGGAGAACGGAGGAAGCGCATGGCAACCACAGACAAGCCCCGGCGGGCAACCCTTCTCGACAGATTCGAGCGTTTCGGCAACAAGCTGCCAGACCCAGCGACGCTGTTTCTAATCGGAGCGGCGATCGTCATCGTCCTCTCGCAAATTGGGGCGTCGATGGGCTGGAGCATCCAACCCGTAAAACCGATTTCCATTCCCGGTGAAACCGCACTGAAACTGGAACCGACCGGAGATCCATTGAATGCCGTCGGATTGCTGTCCGCAGACGGAATCTATTGGATGTTCCAGAATTTGGTGAAGAACTTCATCGAGTTTCCGCCGCTCGGCATCGTGTTAGTCGGAATGCTCGGTATCGGAGTTGCAGAACGCACAGGCATGATGGCCGCGCTGCTGAAAGCGTTTCTCTATCTTGTTCCTGCAAGTTTGCTGACGCCTGCGATGGTGTTTCTCGGCGTGATGTCGTCGATGGGAATCGACGCGGGATACATTGTTCTTCCACCGCTCGCTATGGCGCTGTACAAGGCGGTCGGACGATCGCCCATTGTCGGATTGGCCGCAGTCTTCGCCGGCGTGTCTGCCGGCTTCAATGCAAACCTCTTTGTCACCGCGCTCGATCCGATGCTCGCGAGCTTCTCGAACATCGGGGCGCAAATCATCGATCCGAGCTACGCTGTCAACCCTGCGGCGAATTGGTTCTTTATGATCGGTTCCACCGTCGTCATGACGCTGGCGGGTTGGTTCATCACTGCACGATTCGTCGAGCCACGCTTCGAGCGAAAGCCTGAAGAAGATGGAGGCCCACCGCCGGAAAAGCAAGACATGAGATCCGTCCGCATACTGGAACCCACAGAGAAGAGCGGACTCATCGCAGCCGGAATCACATTCGCAATCGTGTTCGGAGTTTTGCTTGCAATGATTCTGGTTCCGAATTGGCCGCTTTGGGGTCAAGCGGAAGGCGACGCATTGCCGAGATGGGCGAGATCCATCGTCCCAATCATCTTCTTGTCGTTTTTGCTTCCTGCACTCGCCTATGGAGCGATGGCGAAGACGATTCGAAATGAACGCGACGCTGCAAAGGCGATGGTCGACGCAATGGCAGGAATGGCGCCGATTATCGTTCTTGCGTTCTTCGCTGCGCAATTCATCGCCTACTTCAATCACTCCAATCTCGGCACGATGCTGGCGATGTGGGGCGGGCAAGCGCTTGCTACTGCGCAAATGCATTGGATGCTGCTCATCGTCGTGTTCATACTTGTGACGGCCGTATTCAATTTGTTCGTTGGATCGATGTCGGCGAAATACGCGATCTTCGCGCCGATATTCGTTCCGATGTTCATGCTCGTCGGGATTAGCCCAGAGCTGACGCAGGCAGCGTATCGCATCGGCGATTCGGTGACGAACATCATTACACCGCTCAACGCCTATCTCATCATCATCCTTGTCGCGATGAAAAAGTATGTTCCGAAAGCGGGAATGGGAACGCTCGTTTCGACGATGCTGCCATACTCGATCGGATTTCTTATCATCTGGACGATCATGCTGCTCGTGTGGATGGCTACAGGCGCGCCGCTCGGTCCTGATGGGCCGTTGCGATACGAAGGCATCGCGGCGGGATAGACTGACATCATGGACGCAACGATACGAAAGCTGCACGATGTGGAGCGCGATACGCCCATCGACTTGCTCGGGCGGCGGCGTGTTTTCGGTGAAAAAATGCTATGGGCTTACGTCGATCTGAAGGAAGGTTGCAACGTCGCAACGCATCATCACGAAAACGAACAAATCGCGTTCGTCATTTCTGGAAAGGTCCTGTGGAAACTCGGAAACGAGGGAAGTCCGAACTATCGCGAGGAGATCGTCGAAGGAGGAACAGTGATTCACTTGCCATCGAACTTTCCCCACGGTGTCGTCGCACTCGAAGACACGCAGATTCTCGACGTGCTCAGTCCGCCAGGAGAAATGGGCGTCGACAAACAAAACGCATAAAACAAAAAGGCCGGGCAAATTGCCCGGCCTTCAACTTATCAATTCGCTAACTTAGCCGCAACCACAGGAGCCGCAACCGCCGCCCTTGCGCGTGTCGAGACCTTCCATCGCTTCGTCGTCAGCAGAGAATGAGGATCCGCATCCGCAAGACTTCACCGCGTTCGGATTCTCAATCTTAAATCCGCCACCGAGCACATCGTCCACAAAATCAACATGCGCACCCTTCATGTATTTCAACGAAAGGTTGTCGACGAAAATCGTAATTCCCTGGTCTTGCATAACGATGTCGCCGTCTTCGGGTTCGCCGTCGTCGAGCGCCATTCCGTATTGCAAACCAGAACAGCCGCCGCCCGCAACCCAAACGCGCAGTGCGGAATCTGGCTGCTGCTGCTCTTCCAGTAAGTTCTTGATTTCACTCGCGGCGCGATCAGTCAGCGTGATCTCGGCAGGGGCGTATTCTTCTCTTAGTGCCATTTGGTTTGATATGCTCCTATTCTTTAGGACGTGTTTATGCCTTCCATTATGGCAGGTTGCGCTCATCCCGCCAGGATTTCGTCCACCGCCCGCTCGGCATGGATTCGCGTGGTGTCGAGAAACGGAACGCCCCGGTGCGAGTCCGCTCGCAAAATCAGCGGCAGCTCGGTTCCACCCAAAACAATCCCCTCCGCGCCGAAATCGTCGATCAGTCGATCCACGACGCCGAGCAATCCGCGCTTCGTTTCATCGCGAAGAACGCCAATAAACAGCTCATCGAAATACTTCTCGTTCACGTACTCCTTGTCCGCGTCGCCCGGCACGACGACCTCCATCCCCTCGCGCTCGAAAACTTCAGGATAGAACCGAGCGTTCATCGTGATCTTCGTTCCGAGCAAGCCGACACGCTTCAGTCCGAGCCCCTTCGCCGCCAGAGCCGTCGCCTCGACAATGCTGACAAGCGGAACTGCCGACCTCGGCGCGATCCGATCAAACGCGATATGCGGCGTATTCGCTGCGATGATCCCGAAATCCGCCCCGGCAGCCTTCAGCCGCGCCGTCTCGCCGACCAAAAAATCCGCCAGCCCATCCCAGTCCTCGGTCGGCATGAACTCCGCGAGCCGATAGAAGTTGAGGCTGAGGATCACCATCGGCGGATTGCCCGCGTCCGGGTTCTTCGCGCGATGAATCTCTAGCAGCAGCTTGTAATAGTCGATCGTCGATTCCGGCCCGATCCCGCCCAGCACGCCAAGCGTCTTCATGCGAAGAGTGTCGCACAAACGCGAGCGAGGTCAGTGGTAGAGTCCCAGCGCTGTGTACGAATGGATCCTGCTCGTTGTCGTCGCGCTCGTCGCGTCGTCGATCGCGGGCGTCGTCGGATTCGGCGCGGGAGTGGCGGTCTTGCCGCTCGTCGCAATCATCTTCGGCGCAGAGCAGGCGGTACCGATCGTCGCAGTCGCCCTAATCATCGGCAACGCCTCGCGCGCAGCGTTCTCATTTCGCGACATCGACTGGCGTGCCGCGCTCGCTTACGGCTTGCCTTCGGTCGCATTGTCGGTGGTGGGCAGCGCAGTGTTTCTGTCCATTTCGCCGAAGACTGCGACCGTCGCGATCGCGCTTGCGATCCTGCTGATGCTTCCAGCCCGCCGAATGCTGCAACGTGCAAACAAGCCGGTGAGGCTAACCCATCTGCCCATCGTCGGCGGCGTATTGGGATTCGTGTCGGGAGCGACGGGAGCATCTGGCCCGCTTGCCGCGCCGTTTCTAATCGGTTACGGGCTCGTCAAAGCGGCCTATGTCGGAACCGACGCCGTCGCCGCGCTCGCGACCCACGCCGCGAAAACCGCCACCTACGCCGCCGGCGGAGCGGTCGATTCGCGCACGCTCGCGGTCGGTGCGAGTCTCGGCGGGGTCATGATCGTCGGTGCGTTCATCGGCCGCCGCCTGATCGACCGGCTCCCGGCGGAGCGCTTCATTACGGTCGTCGAAATCGCGCTCGCCGCCATCGCGATCTACATGCTCGCTTCTGCGGTGCTCTGAAAGGCCTACTTCGCGTCCCCTAACGGAAAATACCGACTTTGAATCGTCCGTGGAAAGGAGCCGGCCGTCCGCTCCTTTCCACGGACGAACCGCTCCTCTCCATGGATGATCCAATCCGATCAATGGAAGATCCGCTGAAGGGTCATTTTGGCCTTGGAAGGACATTGGAGGGCTTTGGGCGAACCATTAGGCTGCATCGGAGGAAGAATGTGAAAGTGTTCAAGAGTTACTCTCGCCTGATGGGCCTTGGATTCTTGGGTTCGCTGTGCGCCCTGACCGCCTGCTCAGGATCGAGCGCGCAGTTGGCGCTGATCATTTTCGAGTCGTTCCGCGCGGGAGAAAACAACATATTCTCGATGAGGTCGAACGGCAGCAACTTTCAGCAGCTCACGTCCGGCTCAGGCGACAACCACTCTGCGGTTCTGGATGATGACTCGGCCAAGATCGCCTTCGTTTCGGAGCGAGACGGCAACCCCGAGATCTATGTCATGAATGTCGATGGCAGCGGGCAGACGCGCCTCACCAACAACTCGGACTCCGACCGTGAGCCGGCTTGGAACCCCGATGGCAGCAAAATCGCTTTCTTGAGCGATCGCGCCCCCGGCTCGCCAGGGACGTACTCGATCTACGTCATGGATGCCGATGGCAGCAACCAAACGCTCGTCCTGGATGGGAACTTCGGCTCGGGCATTGCGTCGGTCGCTTGGAGTCCGAACGGGAACAAACTCGTCGCCACGCTTGGCTTCACCGGCTGGTTCCGAGTCGCGACGATCAACCCCGACGGCACCGATCTGACCTACCTGACCCCCGACGGTGAGAACAACGGCAGTGCGCGTTGGCTCGGCAACAGCCGAATCGTCTTCACTTCGGTTCGCGACGGGAACTTCGAGATCTATGTCATGAACAACGACGGTTCGAATCAGCAGCGGCTCACGAACGACCCATCGACGGACAGCTCTCCGTGCGCGACGCCAAACGACAACCGGATCGTCTTCTCGTCCAGCCGAACCGGAACTAGCCAGGTTTTCATCATGAACGCCGACGGCTCCAATCCTGTGAACCTGTCGAACAACGCGTTCGGCGACGGAACGCCGAGAACAGCAGGGAGGTAGCCGCCCCGAGCGCCGCGTGGCTTTGCGACGTGCTCAGCACCTAGCCGTCTTGCGCTTCTTCCCGACGCGGCCCATCTTCGCCACCTTCCGGATGTATTCCGGCGCGGACGGGACTTTGCACGCCGTGTTTCCCATCTCCACTTCCACCGTCCCGATCCTCTCGCCCGCGCGGATCGCCTCGTCGGATAGCTCGCGCACATAACACCCGAGCGAGATCACGAAGCCGTTCATCTTGTACCGTACGCGGTCGGGCTGTTTGTGGATGGTGGTCTCCACCCGCTTGAGAAGCTCTCCCAGGGCGGGGATGTCCAGGTCGGCGTCGTCGCGCACCGAAATCACTCCCGACAGCGTGCCCCATCCGGCGACCGCGGTCTTCTCGTCGGGCGACTCGATCCACTCCAGCGCGAGGTCCCAGCCGTGCGGGCCGTCTGCCGCGACCCAAGCGACCGCGAACTCGGCGACCGCGTCGCTCTCGGCCTTCTTAAGCCATCGGCGGAGGTCGGCTTTGGTCATTTTGGTTTCATCGGCGATGAGCCCGGCGAGGTACATCGCGTCGTAGATGCCGGTGTCATAGAGGTCGAGCGCGAGTCGGTAGTCCTTCTTGATCGCCTTCTGATACTTTTTGAGGTGCTCGATCTTGACGCCGAAGAGCGGGCCGGTGACGCCGTGGTTGCGCAGCACGCGGCGATACCCCTCCGTCCCGAGCGGCTCGATTTCTTGGATGATTTGCTTTGCTGTCATGTTGGTGTGAGTTTCCTAAATCCAAGTTCTGGAGATTGACATTGCCGCATAAAACATACTCCAGTACCAGAAAAATGCAGCGACTGCGATTAGGAACCCGAGTGAAAGTTTCTTGTTTGACCGAATAAACCCAATCAGAATCAGAATGAGCGCGGCAACGTTTGCCAGATTGAGTAGACGCATGCCTGTTTCTGATGGCGGCGAGCCTTGGAAGTCATCTCCAAACGCATAGGTGATCAAGAAAATCAGGGCGAACAGCGAGAGGATTGCGGCAATGGTGAGCCAAGTCGCGGCATTAGGCCTGTCTCCGGTGATCATTGCCAGCATCGCGACGGACACGGCAACCAGACAAACAAGGAACAGGGAAGCCAATCCATCCACAGACGCAACCTCCTGGGCTGAATGCTACTCCACGCTCGCTTCCTCTTGTGAGTTATGGCTGGGGAAATGAAAACTGAACCTCGCATTCCCTAAAGCAATCTGTGCGCCGTCTTCGAGCAGCGTGGGTTGTTCGATACGCTGGAAGTCCTCGCCCGGAACGAGGACGAACGTGCCGTTGCTCGAGCCGAGGTCGGTAATCGTCCATGCGCCGTCGGCGAACTCGATCTTGGCGTGCTTACGCGAGATGTAAACCGCTTCGGGCAGGGGTGCGAGGTCGATGTCGACAGGGCCTACGGCCGAATCGAATCTGCCGATGACCGCATGGCCGTTGATCGGATAGGTATCGCCTGATTCTTGCCCGCTGCGAATGAGCCGCAGGACAGCGGAGGCTGGTGATTCCGCGCTCGGCTCAGTCTCTTCGGCTTGTGTATCAACTGCTTCTGATTCCGATTGCTCGGCCTCCTCAGTCAGTTCTTCTTCTTCGGTTTTGGTTTCGTCGTTCATTGTCGTTTGCTCCGTTCGACCGCTGCGCTAACTGTGAGCGCCGCCGTCGCTGAGATCATCCCTACAAAAATCGGCGCGATGTTCGGCGGGTTCGCGCCAAGCGCTTCGAGTTTTAGGAGTGTGTACCACAAAAGCACGGATCCCGACCCGGCGACGAGGCAAATGAGCGCGGCGCGTGGGGAAAGCGGTTTTCGAATCGCATAGGCGAAGAGCGTCGGGTAGAAGAGGCCGGGGATCGCGATTGCGCCGAGGTCGTACCAAAGGAACACGACGCTCGGAATGGCGAGCGCGAGGACGATGCCGATCAGCGTTGCGCCGGCAATGCCGCATCTTGTGAAAAGGACGGCTCGGGTTTCCGGAGCGTTCGAGAGCCGCATGGCGATGTCGCGTCCAAGTGTAGAGCCGCAGACGAGCGTGTACCCGACCATCGCCGATGTGATGACGCCGAACATGCCGGCGAAGAAGACTCCTTTGAGCCCGGTTGGAAGGATTTCGTTTCCGAAAAGCGGGAACAGCGCGGCGCCGAGTTCGGGGTTTTGCATGGCGTGATAGGCGTACATCGCGACGGAGATGCTGAGAAGGTCGAACACGACCCAGCAGCCAACGCTCACGATCACACCGCGCTTTGACGTTTGTGCGTCGATGGCGGACGCGACTCGCTGGTGGAAACCGGGATCGACGAACGTCCAGCTTCCGAGGAAGAACCAACTGAGCGCGTGGAGGATGTCACCGAATGGGATGAGATCTTGCTTGTCGGCTGGGAGCTGAGCGAGGACTTCGGGCGGTGCGCCATAGGCTCGGATGGCAAAAACCAGAATCAGCACGAACGAGACGTACATCATCACGAACGAGATCGTGTTGCTCCGCGCATCGGCGAGCAGCCCGCCTCGGTAAAGGAAGAGCGATCCGATGACCGCCCCTGCGATGACTGCGAGTTCAAGTCCGACCTGCGTCGTAAGATCTACGAGCGTGCCGAGCATAAAGATGTGAGCGGCGGGTGCGGCTATGAGTGCGACAAGCAGCGCTGCGACGATGGCGGCGGGCTTTCCGTAGACGCGCGCGATGCGTTCTGGAAGGCTGATTTCTTCTTCTGACCGTACGCGCCGCGCCATGAAGAACGCGAAGCAAAGCCCGAACACGTAATAGGGAAGGCCAAGGATCAGCCACGTGCCAATCCCATACCATCCGAACGCTTCTCCGATGCCGAGGATGCCACCGTACCAGGTGGTGACGAGCGTCGCGACGAAGAACGGAAGGGTCAGTTTGCGGCCAGCGGCGATCAACTGGATTGCCGTGTTGTCGCGGATCTTTGCGCTGAAGCCGAGAAGCAGAAATGCTGCAAGCACGGCCCCAACAACCGCGAAGTCTTGCCAAGCGAACGTTACCAATCGAGAACTCCGGACACCCTTTCAATGAAGACGGCGAGCGTTCCGTCATGGACTGTAAGTTCCAAGCTGTCCGCGATTGCCCGATTGCTGACGCCATCGTTTGCCCCGAAGGAGAGTGACAGATTTTCGACCGGATACTCGAGGCCAGTCGCGGTGACGGTGGCTTTAGGGAGTGGAATGAGGGAGACCGTCTTGCCGGGAGAAACCGAGAAGTGAGAATCGCCGGTCACAACGTAGCAGATCATGGTCTCAAGGACGAATCGAATGTCGGCTTTCCTGGCAAAGTGGGCAGCCGTTCCGAACGTGGAGAGAAGATGATCGACGCGGTCGCCTTCTGCTCCAATGATCGCGACCTTTCTCGCTCCAAGCGACTCCACGGCAAACCGGATCGACTTTTGGAAGTCAGTGGAGTGTTGGCTGGGATCGGGCAAGAACTTCGCGTTTTCGAAGAAGTTTTCCAATCCAGGTCTTATGCTGTCGAAGTCTCCGAGGACGGTGTTGGGCTGGAGTTCGGCATCTGCGAGGGCGTTGGCCCCGCCGTCAGCGGCAATGACGTGATCGGCACTTGCGATCCAGAGTGCGAGAGTCTTCTTTGAAACTCGCCCGCCGTTCAGGACGATGAGTACTTTGCCAACCATTCGGCAAAAGGATACATCGGATGCAACTCCTGACTTACTTCCGTAACTGGAAGTCGGCATCTTGGTAGACAGCCGTCCGTTTGAAATGTGAACACATTTAGCACTCCGGAAAAAAGTCAAAAAAAGAAGGAAAGCGAAGCAATACGTGGCGAAGTTTCTTTCGATTACGCGGGGCGGCAGCAAGCAGGGACAACAGCCCGCGCAATTGTGCGGCAGCACCTGTATAATGGCGATCCGTTTTCTAACAATCGGTTGACATGGACGATCAATTTACGTTCGACGAAGAACCCGAGATGAGGCAACTCAAGCGCAATTTCGATCGCGCAAAGTTGCGTCTTAAGGAGATGATCCCGCCTGTTCAGTTTGACAAGTTCATTAAGTCATTGGAGCTGACCGGCCGCGAGGAGCACTTGGTTTTCGTCGCTGCGCCAGGCAAGTTTGTGCAAGAGTGGGTGAGGGACAAGTATCGCAAGCAACTCGAAACGGCGTTGTGCGAAGAGTCCGATGAACTGCTCGAAATAGTTTTGGAAGCTCGCCTTCGCGAGCGCCCAGCAGATGATCGTGCAGTCAGCTTTACTTCGAGTGTCGCAACTCATGACTCTCAGTTCGCTCACTACACGTTTGACAATTTCGTGATCGGTGAGAGCAATCGGATCGCTTGCAAAGGCTGCCAAGAAGTCTCGAAGAAGCTTGGAAAATTCTGCAATCCGCTTTACATTTTTGGGCCGACCGGCGTCGGCAAGACGCATCTCGCGTGGGCCACCTACAACCTCACTCAGAAGCAGCATCCGAGGTTGCGAGTGGAATACATGACGGCCCACGAGTTCAGCCAGCGATTCGTGGTAGCGCTCAAAGCGGGAACGATTCCGCAGTTTCATCGGTCGTTCGAATCTTGCCGGGCTCTGATCATCGACGATATCGCGTTTGTCGAAAGAGGACAGAAGTTTCAAGAAGAGATGTTTCATCTTTTCAATGCTTTCGTCCAGGACGGGCGCCAACTGGTTTTGTGCGCGGATCGGGCGCCGAGAAACTTGATGATCGATGAGCGATTGCGCTCGCGGATGGAAAGCGGTCTCGTCGCGGACATTTTGCCGCCAGACACGGACTTGCGGTACCGAATACTTCGCAAGAAAGCAGACAACGAGAATCTGAAGATCGACGACGAGGTTTGCGAATTTCTGGCCGCCAACGTACCAGGGAACGTGCGAACGCTGCTTGGTGCATTCACTACATTGATGATTCTGTCAGGAATAGGCGCAACAGATCCAAGCGTCGATTTGGCGAAATCAGTGATCGCAAAGCAATTTGGACGCGATACTCCTTCGCTGCCAACTGCAGAGCAGATTATCGATGTTGTTGCAAAGGATGCAGGCGTTTCGCGAGAGGAACTGATCGGACCATCGCGGAACGCCTGGTTGGCTCAGCCTCGCCACTTGGCCATGTTCTTGATTCGTGAGAATCTAAACGAAAGCTGGAAGCACATTGGGGCACGATTTAGCAATCGCGATCACTCGACGGTGATTCATGCGCATCGCAAAATCGGACTTTTGTTGGCATCCGACCAGGAACTCCGTGCCAAGTGCGAGCACCTAAGGCGGCAGCTCGGGTTAGATCGAGACTGAAGCGATGGTTCTCGGCAATCTAACTTGGAGAGAAGTCCGCGATGCGGACAGGGAGCTTGTTTGCGTCATCCCTACTGGCAGCATCGAGCAACACGGTCCTCATCTTCCTTTGCTGACTGACACGCTATTAGCTACGAAGGTTTGCGAGCTTGCCGAAGAGCGCCGCCAGAACTCTTGTTTGCTATATCCCGGCATTTGGCTGGGCTGCAGCTCGCATCACATGGCTATGCCCGGAACCTGCACTGCCTCAGCCGGAACTTACATAGCCGTGCTGACCGAGGTGATCGAGTCCTCGCTGAGTCACGGTTTCAGGAAGTTCTTGGTCATAAACGGTCATGGCGGGAATACCGAGCCAAACGGAATTGCTTTGAGGGAGCTCAAGGCTGCCTACAACGAGGGGTTTTTTGCACACGCGGGCTATTTTTCGCTTTTAGGAGATGTGGCGGCGGGAGTCTTGAGAGGCCCGCTCAAGTCCATTCGACACGCTTGCGAGGCTGAAGCGTCAATGATGCTCCATTTATTCCCTGACCTGGTTCGTGTTGGTCTGCTCCGGGACGACGGTCTTGAGTCCGATCCACCGGCTCCGGCTGGCCTCACGGTGATCCACCACTTCGACGAAGTAACAGAAGAAGGAAGTTGGGGGTACGCGACCCACGCCGACAAGGAGACGGGCCGAAGGCTGATCGAGGCCGCTGTAGCGGGGGTGGTTGGCGCGATCGACTACTTGGGCAATGGGTACGTTTTCCGCAAGTCCTAACAAATTGATAGTCAGAAACGTCAAATCTGCGTTATAATTCGTCTGAATGATTGTTTGGCTGGCCAGATGGTCCGGCTGATTGTTTAGACCTGATTGCTTGCAAACTGCAATTGTAGGAGGCATACAAATGAAGAGAAGAGCGTTCACGCTCATTGAACTGCTCGTGGTCATCGCGATCATCGCGATCCTCGCAGCGATCCTGTTCCCTGTCTTCGCCACTGCGAAGGAAAAGGCTAAGCAGACTTCCTGCCTTAGCAACGACCGACAGTGGGGAAGCGCTTTCCATCTGTACCTCGGCGACCATGACGACAGATATCCTTTGGCGATGTCGGTCATCCAGTCCTCGGGCGCTTACCGATGGAACTTCTATCACGCAGTTCCGAACAACTGGCGAGTCAGCCTTGGGGTCCAGTACTCCGAGGAAATGAAGACCCATTGGTCGAACTCAATGAAGCCGTACATTGAAAACTACGGCATCTACGCCTGCCCGTCCGGACCTGAAGTCCGACTTGGCGTCAACTACAACGAAGGCGGCGCACGCCCGCGACAAGTGGCTTACACCTACAACGGTATCCTACATGCATTCAATGCGTCTGGAATCGTTTCACCAGCAGATCTAATCGTTCTCTGGGAAGGCCGTGGTAAGGCCAACGTTCTCGGCTTTGCGCTCTCGAGCCCGACGCTGGTCTGCACCAATATTGCGGACGTAACCCCATGTCTGTATCGACCTGCGGCGGCGCCATCCGGTGCCATGTTCGCGGTTGACGGCACAATGTGGATCCACAACCGTGGCATCAACGCGTCGTTCAGCGACAGCCACGCAAAGTGGCGACGCGTCGGCGCGCAAGTCACACCCGGTTCGCCCGGACCTCCGTTCACGGACTGGAGAGTCGACCCGTTCACGGGTTACAACCTCCAAGGGTTCCCGGGTTGGTACTGGTGGGATGGCTTCCACGCGTGGCTATTCCGCCCAGGCTACGACTTCAGCGACTAAAGCTGAAGGTCAGGTGTCAACAGATTGGGCCGTGGCCGGGTGGCTACGGCCCAACCATTTGTATTCGCGGGTCCATGCTGTGTGAGATCATTGAAACATCCGATATACTATCGGCATCAGTATTCGCATGATGGATCGAGGTAACAAAGATTAGAGCCCGGCGGCGCGATTCACGGCCGGACCCGGGCCCGCTTGTCAACGAACGATGTCTGCGCTACGCAGATGTCAGGCTAATCGGCCCAAACGGTGAGCAGGTCGGTATCGTTCAGACTCGAAAAGCTCTCCAGATGGCTGAAGAGGCGAACATGGACCTTGTTATGGTTGCCCCCCAGGTTCAACCGCCAGTTTGCAAGATTGTAGACTTCGGCAAATACAAGTACGAGCAGAAGAAGCTCCAGAAAGAGAGCAAGGCGAAGCGCAAGACGCAAGACGTTAAGGGTATAAAGTTCAAGCCCGGCACAGCGCTGGGCGACCTTCAGATCCACCTTCGGAAGGCCCAAACTTGGCTGGAAGAAGGTCACAAGGTGAGGTTCGTAGTCCAGCATCGGGCGCGAGAACTGACACACCCTGAGATCGGCCGAGGCAAGCTCGAATGGTTCGTCGAGCAACTCGGAACTAAAGTGCAAATCGAGAAACCGATAGGGCTTGATGGAAATCTAATGACAATGGTTGTTAGCCCCAACAAGAAGCCGACCGGAGGCAGTGATGGCCAAACTAAAGACAAGCAAAACAGCAGCGAAGCGGTTTAAGATAACGGGCACCGGCAAGATCACGCGCCGGCGCGCGTACAACAATCATATGTTTTTACACAAGAGCGGCAGCCAAAAACGCAGACTGGAGCAAGAGCCTGAACTCAAGCCGGGCGAAGCCAAGCGAGTCAAGAAGCTGCTCGGAAAGTAAGCAAAGAATGAACGAAGTTTCGGGGCCCGGCCAAGCCGGGCCTTTGCGTTTTGAATTGCCAACCAGGTCAAAGACGGTCAATCGATGGTCGCGCACATTGTGGTTGGCGATCTTGCTTGGTGTCACGGCACTCTGCTCTTGGCTCTACCTTCGAACTGTCCCGATTGCAAGTCCGGCGGAGGCTCTGGATCGCGGCGCGGAACTCTTGCGGTTTCGGAAGGTCCTGGTCGTGGTAGCTCACCCTGATGATGCTGAGTGGTACATCGGTGGAACACTGAGGATGCTGGCGAACTTCGGAGCTGAGACTCACGTCGTGGTCGCCACCGATGGCGAAAGTGGACCGAATCGTGTCGGTGCACCTGACTTAGCGTCCCAACGACGGCGCGAGCAGCTTGCCGCCGCAGAAGTCAATGGCTATAGCCACGTCTACTTCTTGGGACTACCTGATCGCGTCGCGTCGAACGATCCGAACCTTAGAGGAGATTTGATCCGAATCTGGCGGTCGGTCGATCCTGATGTCGTGCTTACGTTCGATCCTGTCTTTCCGTCTCTGCCATATCTTCACACCGATCACCAAGGCATTGGAAAGGTTGTCATAGAATTGCGTCGATCGCAAGGCTTCACAGTTCCAATCTACTTATGGCAAACCAGGCGGCCCGACACGGCCGTGGATATTTCTTCAGTCCTTGACGTAAAGATCACGGCGCTTGAACAGCATACGAGCCAAGGGCTTTCGACTGGAGCAGAACGTCACCGACCATTTGCTAGGCGTGCCGGGTCGCTGTTTGGCATAGCCTATGGCGAATTGCTTCGGCGACTCGACTAAGTGAACTTGGCACAATTAGTGCCGGGACAGGAACATGCGAATATTGAAGCGACTTGTTCTCCTGGTCGCTGGTGGGCTTATCGCGATCTGTGCAATGAACTGGCTACAGACTGTAGGCGAGTCGGGCGGGTATGTGTCCGGAGAAGGCGTTAGCTCAGCTAAAGGGCCGATGGTTCGAGAGCTCCTCAATGACCCAGTCTACGACCGGTCCCCCCGATCAAATTAGAAATGCAGCAGCGAGCCCAAGCACAAGCCAGAAGCCAATAACGTCGGTGATCGTTGTCAGCAGCGGCATTGAGGCGACTGCTGGATCGATCTTTGCTCGGCGAAGAATCAGTGGCAGCAACCCGCCGATAATCACAGCGACCAAGTTGCTTCCAGCAATTGCTACTGAGGCCAGCAAACCAAGTGACAGCGAGTCTTGCCAAAAGCCGATGATGAGTCCAAGGAGAACGGCGAGTGCTATACCGTTGATCAGCCCAATACCCGCTTCCTTGAACACGACTGTCATAAACTCGCGAGCGTCCAGCCTCTGCATCGCAAGCTCTCTAATTGTAACGGCTATCGCCTGCGAACCGGCTCCTCCACCCATGTCGGAGACAATCGGCATGATGACCGCCAGAGCTGGCAACAATTCGACGGTTCCTTTGTAACTCGATATCACACTCGCAGGAATGAGATTTAGAATCACCTTGGCAGTGAGCCAAAGAAGCCGTCGAGAAGCTCGCCTAAACAGCGGCATTTCCCTCACTTCTTCTCCCGTGACGATGCCGCTCATTTGCATCAGTTCCTCTTCCGACTCCTCAAGTTCGTAATCTTGTATGTCTTCCTGCAGCACCGCGCCCAGGAGTCGACCGGCCTCATCTACCACCGGCAGTGCGAGAAAGTTGGTTCGCCGCATCTGCTTGGCAACTTCTTCGGCTGGCATCATAGCGGGAACGGACTCTGCCTCTTCCATGATTTCTTGAACTGTCGCTCCTGCCTGACAGAGAATCAGCCCGCGTGTCGTCACGACGCCTTTTAGACGGTTCTCCTCATCGACTGCATAGATGTAGCCGACGGGAAACTCTGCAAACTGCTCTGCGTTTTCGCGCAGCATTCGTACCGTATCTCTGGCAGTAAAACTCGCGGGAACGGTGATGATCTCCTTCTGCATGAGGCCGCCGGCGGTGTCTTCTGGATACGCGATCAGCTCTCGGACTTCTGCCGCCTCGTCGGCTTCGAGGTGCTCGATAATTGCTTCTGCTGCCTCATCTGGCAACTCTTGGAGAATGTCCACCTCCTCGTCCGTGTACATCTCGCCCAAGATTGCGGCGGCATCCTCTGGGCTCATGCTTTGAATCGCGCTGCTTCTGATGTCGTCGTCGAGTTCCTCGACGACTGTTGCCGCAGTTTCGCGGTCGATAGCAAGCAGTGCTTGGGGCCGGAGCTTCGGCGCTAAGTCGGTGATAACAGCGGCAATATCGTGGGGGTGAAGGCTCTCAAGCAAAGCCGATGCCTCGCGGGCTCGTCCTTCTTCAAGCAACTCTTCAAGCCGCTCGCCAAGCTCTACCGAGGTATGTTCGGACATGGATGGGAGTTCGGGGGAGGTTACCCTTTCGTATGTCCTTGAACACACTCCCTTTCAATCCGTAGACCGTTAAGACCATGATAGAGACATGAGATTGTTTCTTGCGCTCCTATCGGTTTTGGCTTTGGCGGTCGTCGGATGCGGCAAAGGCAAGTTTGGGTCGTCGGCAGAGGGCAAGCTCGACCATGTCCTCGTGGCGACGATTGCAAGCAACCCGACCAAGCTTGACCCGGCTCAAGTTGAAGATGGGGACACCATCGACGTCCTGAATCAGATATTCGAAGGTTTGGTCGAGTACAACGAAAAGAACGAACTCGTCGGAAATCTTGCCGAGTCTTGGAGCGTGACCGATGATGGTCTCGTTTACACCTTCAAGCTTAAGAAGGGCGTGAAGTTTCACTCTGGTCGCGAGATGACCGCAGAGGACGTCAAGTACAGCTGGGATCGGGCAGCGCACCCAGATGTCCTAAGCGGAACGGTTGGCACAGAAACCGAAGCGGGTTACATGAGCGACATCGTCGGCTTTGAAGACGTCGTGGCTGGGAGGTCGCAAAGCATTTCGGGTGTCCGAGTCATCGATCCGCACACGTTGGAAGTTCGCATCAAAGCGGTTCGCGCCTATTGGCCAATGTACTTGCAATACCCGTGCTATTACGTTGTTGACAAGGACCATGCAGGATTGAAGCCAATGGTGGAAGTGAGTCAGATGGTCGGAACAGGTCCATTCAGGATGGAGAAGTTCATCGACAATCAAGAGATCCACATGACCCGTTTCGATGATTACCACAAAGGAACACCCAAACTTCAAACCATCAAACGACTTGTCGCAAAGGACGCGCAAAACAGGCTTCAGCTTTACCAAGCAGGCAGAGCGGACTGGGTTCCGATCGAGCGACAGGACAAAGTGGTTGTCGACCGAGATCCGGAACTGAAGGAAGCATTAGTCGTCGTTGACCGTGCAGCAATTTGGTACGTGGGATTCGCTCCCAAAGTCTACGAACCATTTCGAGATCGTCGAGTACGGCGCGCATTCGCAATGGCGATCGACAAGGATCGAATCATCAAACAAGGATTCGATTCAATCAATCAGAAAGCAGAAGGCATCGTTCCTCCGGCAGTGCCTGGCCACGATCCGAACTTCAAAGGAATTCAGTTCAATCCTGAAGAAGCCAAGCGACTGCTCGCCGAAGCCGGTTATCCGAACGGTCGCGGGATGCCGCCGCTAAAAATGTACTACCGTGCGGACCGTCACGATCCAAAAGTCGTTTCAGAAATGGTTGCTCAGGATTTGCGCGCAAATCTTGGGATAACTGTTGAGCTTGCGCCAACAGAATGGAAGGCATTGCTCGAGTTGCGTACAAAGGGTGAGTTGCCCTTCTTTCATTTGAGATGGGGTGCCGACTACTTGGATCCGCAGAACTTTCTTTCGTTTATGCTGCACTCAAAAGCTAAAGAGAACACTTTGGGTTGGTCGAACCAAGAGTTTGATTGGCGGTGCGATCGCGCCGATTCACTGCCAATCGATCAGCAGGCAGAAAGATTCAGACTGTATCGAGAGGCTGAACGGATCGCTGTAGAAGACGCGATTTGGATACCGATCTATTTCCAGCGGGATCTTGAGTTAGTCCGACCTGGCGTAACCGGAATTCGCAGATCATCGATGGGGCCGTTGCCGCATACAGAAACAGAAGTTGTCTGGAGCAAGTAGTTCCGCAAGTTCGTTTGGCGGAGTTCGCTCAAGCCGGCGCTCAAAGGCATCTGTCCTATGGCAGATTGGCTCTCGCTTGCTGTGGGCAATTCCAACTCTCTTGTTCATAACATTCGTGACGTTTGTGATCGCGGAACTAACTCCTGGCGATGCTGCGACTGTGATGGCAGGAGAGAAAGGCGCAAGTAATCCAGAGATTATCGAACGATACAGGAAGGAGTTTGGACTTGATAGGCCGTTTTTGGAGCGCTACGGAAAGTTTCTTGTCGGTGCCGTGCAGCTCGACTTCGGCAAGTCGTGGTTTCCTCCCTACGGCGAAATCAAGGGCGTTGTTTTAAGCGGACTTAAACTCACGGCGCTGCTTGCAGCGCTCGCAATCGGACTTGCGGCATTGGTCGGAGTCAGTCTCGGCACAATTGCAGGCATTTGGCACAACAAATGGCCGGATCAAGTTGCAACCACCTTTTCAACGTTGGGTATTTGCATTCCGAATTTCGTGCTTGCGCCGGTACTGGTCTACATATTCGCCATTCAATTGCAAGCATTGCCGGAAACGTGGGTTCCCAATCCGCCGGAAGGAGTTGTTTGGTATCTCATACTTCCCGTCGTCATCCTTTCACTTCGACCAGCTGCTGTCATAACTCGCCTCACGCGTGCAAGCATGGTCGACACTTTGAGTCAAGACTTCATTAGAACCGCATTTGCGAAGGGAGTACCGTTTTGGCGTGTGATGCTCAAACACGCTCTGCGCAATTCGCTCGTACCAATCGTCACAGCGATCGGAACAAGTTTTGGATACCTGCTCACCGGCTCGTTCATCCTTGAAACGTTCTTTCGGATTCCAGGACTCGGCTTCAAGTCGATCGATGCCATTTATCAAGGGGATCAACCAATCATTCAGGCAACCGTTGTGCTCTTTGCGATGCTTTTTATCCTGATCAACTTGATCGTCGATGTGCTGTTGCCGATGCTCGATCCAAGAATTAGAGAGGGTTCCGCGTGAAAAGAAACTGGCTCTTTTACATTGGAGTCGCTTTCTTAGCATTGATTTGCTTGTTCGCGGTCTTTGGCCCAATGCGCTACGACGTGACGGCGCAAGTCGGTGACAAGTTGTTGCCGCCCAGTGGGAAGTTTTGGCTGGGCACCGACCATTTGGGCAGAGACATCTTTTCGCGTTTAGCATTCGGTGCACGGCTTAGCCTTATGATCGGTGTGGCAGTTCAGGCTGTCGCGATTTGCATTGGACTCTTGGTTGGCACAACCGCTGGCTATGGTCCGAGATGGGCGAATGTGCTGTTGATGCGTTTTACAGATGCGATGTTCGCATTCCCCGACATACTGCTTGCAATCCTGGTGATGGGTTTAGTTCGGGCAAGCAAAGAAAGTCTCTTCGCTGGCCTTCCGCCACTTTTGTCAGGAGTTCTGCCTGTGTTCGCAGCGCTTGCAGTTGTTGGGTGGCCCACGATGGCGCGTTTGGTGCGCAACCAAGTGCTTAGTCTGAAGGAACAGGAATTCGTGACAGCGAGCCGCGTCCTCGGTGCAGGCCACGGCCATGTAGTGTTCAAACACATTCTTCCTCACATCTGGGGCTTGATCCTTGCCGTTGCAATGGTTGGGATGGCCATGGTTATTCTGGCTGAAGGCGCGTTGTCGTTCCTTGGCATCGGCGTACCTCCGCCCTATCCTTCTTGGGGTTCGATGATTAATGACGCGCGGCAGTATATGGCTGCATATCCCACGTTGCTGCTCTGGCCATGCTTGGCTCTTAGCCTGACCATTCTTGCCTTGAACTTTGTTGGTGACGGCTTGCGAGATCGGTTCGATCCCAAGTTCTCAGGACGTTCCGCCTAGGCGGAACTGGCACCTGTCAGCGTTGGGTATTAATAATTCGGCACTCAAGAGAACAGGAGGTACTGACTAATGTCTGCAATGCAAGTTGGTCTTTTGGCAGCGGCGGTCGTTGCGTCGGGCACCATATGCTGGACCAAATCAGATCTAGGTAAGGAACTCTCAGCTGACAATTCTCGCGCTAGCTTTGTTTCTCCGGCGGCGCTCTTGAACGAAAGCAGTGAAACCCAGACAGGCAGGTCCGAGCAATTCGCCCAAGATCCTGCATTGGATGCGAGGGTCAGTGTCAGCTTCCATGGTTCGACATTTGACGATGTTCTTCGGTGGCTGAATTCGCTGGGCATCAACTTTGCAGTCGACAGCAACTCCGCTAAACCAGAAGCGGCGCTGACGATGAAGATCGAGAATCAGGCTCTGCGAGACGTACTTGCAGCAATAGCGGAGATTTTTGGAGGCGTTTGGGAAACTCAAGGGTCCATTTACATTTTCAAGCCACTGCGACCTGACGTGGATTCGGTTGCAAGCGCGGCGCAGCAGAGAGATCGTGGCTCAGAGCCGCTAAGTGAAAAGGATAGAAGACGAATCGAAGAACTAAACAAGCGGCTACGCGATTGGGCCGAGCGGTTTGCTAAGGGCGAAACTGAATTCATGATTCCTCTGAATGAGTTCTTCATCGATCGAGGCAACCTTGATTGGGATGGGTCGGGCGCAAGTGAGTCGATTCGCAAATTCCTTGAGAATTGGGCCGAGAAGGGAGAGTTGAAAGAGTTCCCTGGTGGCCAGTTGTTCATTTGGCCGAAGAGAGCCGACGGAAAGCTTTTTGAGCGAAAAGACCTTGACCCAAAGCAACGAGAGTTCATTGAAAGGTTTCTTTCGGAGAACTGGCCGAAGTTGTTTCCAAATGTCAATGACTCCGACCGATTTGGCAATTTTCCTCAGATTCGACTCGGCGGAAACTTGAATCAGTTGTTCGAGAGCATTACCCCTGAACAGTGGAGCATTCATGAGGCCAAGGGACATCTCTCTGTCAGCGACCTGACCGATGCTCAACGAGACCTGATTGGAGTGCAAGGTGGACACAAGGTATCGATCAGCATTTCGGTGGCAGGTCGAACGCTCCGAATACGCTCCGAATAGACTTTCCGTTTGGAGAGAGGATACAAGGGGTCGCTCCGCTGAGGAGTGGCCCCTTCACCTCAAGTAGTACAATCTCGGCAATGCTTCCGTTTCCGCCACCGTTGCTGCCGGAGCCGATTACGGTTCCCGGTAACGTCGCTGACGGGGATTACAACGTTCGCGTGCGATTCGTCAAGGTTGTGGGACTATCCCATCTGCTGTCGATTGCGATGTTAGGCGCAGTGGTCGCGCTTTGCCTGAGGCCCAGCTCGATGGTCGAATTGTCTCAGCGTGGACCAGAAAGGCTCGTGCCCTTAGCGTTTCTTGCGTTGATCGCTCTATCGATCGGGCGGCGGCTTGCGCCTGTCTTCCAGTTCTTTGTTCTCGTCGCTCTGATGCTGTCCGCAGGTGCAGCTCTGAGTTTTTGGATCGCCTCTTGGCATGACTCCTTCCCTGAGTTCATGGAGGCGGCAGGGTACACGCTACTTTCGGCCTGGGGGGCGCTTGTGCTGTACAACCTACTTTGCGGGCGAGACTACAGTTTCGTAGGCGAATTTGTGCTCTCTTGGATTGCTTCAATAGCGGTAGCAGTTTTTGCTTCAATCCACTTTAGGCTTACAGTAGCGGAAGGTCTGACGTTGGGGGTCGCAGCTACCTCTGCCCTCGTTTATTGGACGTACGACCTTGCGATGATTCTCAGAAGGAGGACGCCTGCCGAACCGTTCCAAGCAATCGTGGATCTTTATCGAGATTTGTTGAATTTTGTGGGGTTTCCGGTCCGAATCTTGCGTATGCCGAAAAGAAAGGGTAGGACAGCAGTCTGATGGTCGTCGTCATGCATCCGGACGCAACCGAGGAGCAAATCCAAGGCGTATGCGCAGTAATCGAGAAGCACGGGCTCGAGCCATTGCTCATGCCAGGGAACGTTATGGCGATCGGCATACCATCTGCCATACCCACGGATTTGAGAGACCCTCTTGAGCAGAGGCTGTCGATATTGCCGGGTGTAAGCAAGGTAACACAAGTCAGCCGGAGCTACAAGCTTGCTTCGCGTGAATTTCATCCTTCAGACACAGTTGTAGATGTCGGAGGAGTTCGGTTTGGTGACCCGGAGATCGTTGTTATTGCTGGCCCTTGTAGCATTGAAAGCTATGAGCAATTGAAAGATGCTGCCATGGCGGTTAAAGCTGCCGGCGCGAAGGTATTGCGAGGGGGCGCTTTCAAGCCGCGAACATCTCCCTATGCATTCCAGGGGCTTGCCGAAGAGGGCCTGAAAATAATGCAGCAAGTTGGTCAAGAGATTGGAATCAAGACTATCTCTGAAGTCATGTCTCCAGATATGGTGGGACTTGTTGCGAGTTACGTTGACATTTTGCAGATCGGTGCACGCAGCATGCAAAACTATCCCCTGCTGATCGAAGCTGGCAGAAGTGGACACCCAGTCTTTTTAAAGCGCGGTCCGGCTGCGACACTCGATGAATTCTTGCTTGCGGCCGAATACGTGCTGTCGAACGGCAATCCGAATGTCATTCTCTGCGAGAGAGGAATCGTTCCTATCGATCGAGCCTATACACGCAATACTCTCGACTTGAACGCTGTCCCTGTGTTGCGTGACCAAACGCATCTTCCGATTGTAGTCGATCCGAGTCACGGCGTAGGAGTCGCAAAGTACGTGCCCGCACTCGCTTGCGCTGCAGTCGCTGCAGGTGCCGACGGACTTATGATTGAGGTTCACCCCAACCCCGGGGATGCTGTATCCGACGCAGCACAAACGCTATCTCCAGACAGCTTTTGCCAAATGATGGAACGTGTAGCCGCATTTGCGAATGTCGCCGGCAGACGACTTAAAGCGTAGAGCGAAACTGCAAATCGGAATGCACACTTTTCCTGGCTGCGAAACCGCCATCGATTTCATGCCACGACGTGATCTCGCTTTCGCCGAGCTTCCAGCATAGATAGACCTCTCGGCCATCAAGCAACGATGGAAAGTCGATGAGGCCTTTGGCATGATCACGAATGACGCATCCATACGACTCGACGCGAACTGTCAGGTCCTCGATTTCAATGAGTGCGTCCGGTTCGTCTGGTTCGTGCTTCTTGCCGTTAGTTCGCGCTGCCTGGCCTGCCGACAAAGCACGTTGCAGTTGCCTCTCATGGAGTTCCACAGACCTCTGAATTCGCACCAGGAGCGGCGTTATGGTTGGAATGAGCGAGTTAGCCTGCTCGATTGTGAAATGTCGTTCGTGGAAGAATCCAGCCATGTTCTCCCATTATGCGCATTAATGATCCTCTAACGATAAGTGCGGGTAAGGTCGAATCATGTGGAGCAGAGCGACGGCTGTTGCCTGGTTAGCGGCGCTTGCGGTAACAGCAGGAGCCCAAACGGCAACTGGCAGAGTATTCGTTGATTCGAACCGAAACGGGCTATTCGACCCGGGTGAAGCCGTACTTCCTGGCGTTCGCGTGTCCAACGGTGTCGAAATCGTCTTGACGGACAGGCGCGGAATCTGGGAGCTGCCATATGACAGCGACACCATCTTCTTTCTGATCAAGCCGCGCGGTTACATGACTGCGGTCGACGAATACCAACTTCCGAAGTTCTATTACATCCACAAACCTGCGGGTTCTCCGGCGTTCCGATATCCAGGTGTCGCGCCAACGGGTTCGTTGCCAGCTTCTATCGACTTTCCACTTTACCGACGGCCGGAGCCAGACAGGTTCAGAGCATTGTTCTTTGGCGACACCCAACCGCGTAACCTGCGAGAAATCGAATACCTTGCTCACGACATTGTCGAACCTCTCATTGGAAAAACCGACGCGATGTTCGGCGTCACTTTAGGCGACATCGTATTCGATGATCTCTCATTGTTTAGGCCGCTCAATCAGGTCATCGCGTTGATTGGAATTCCTTGGTACAACGTTATCGGCAACCACGACATCAATTTCGATGCGAAGGATGACAAGCAATCTACAGAGACTTTTCAAAGCGTTTACGGCCCACCGTACTACTCATTTGATCACGGTCCAACTCACTTCGTTGTGCTTGACAACATAATGTGGACCGGAGCGAATGAAGAAACTGGAGAGCGAGGACGGTATCGAGGCGGTCTTGGCAAGGTGCAGTTGGAATGGTTAAAGAGGAATCTTGCCCTAGTACCAGAGCATCAGTTAGTCGTCTTGTTGATGCACATTCCTCTTACAGATGTAGAAGAGAAGCAAGAGATTTACGACCTGATTTCAAAGAGACCGTATTGCATCTCTGTGTCTGCCCATACGCACTTTCAAGAGCACCGATTCATTACAGATAGGGATGGGTTCAAACGACCGGAGCCGCATCACCACATCATAAACGTTACCACGTGCGGTAGTTGGTGGCAAGGTGCGCCGGACGAGTTCGGTGTGCCCCACACAACGATGAGAGACGGCGCACCAAATGGATACTCCATTTTCACTTTTGATGGCAATCAGTATTCGATCGAATTTCGAGCTGCTCGTGCCGATGCAAGTTGGCAGATGAACATTATTTCGCCGCCATCGATTTCTCTTGCTGAAGTCGGGGATACTTGGATTTACGTCAACGTGTTCGGTGGCAGTGAGAAGTCCAAAGTCGAAATGAGAGTTGGCTCAAACGGCGTCTGGACTGCGATGACGAAGACCCTGGAGCCGGACCCATCCTTTCAAAAGATGGTGGAACGAGATCGAAGCCTTACTGCTCCGTTTCGACCACTCCCTGGAGCGATCAACTCCCCGCACTTATGGAAGCTGAAACTTCCGGGTGGGCTAAGCAAGGGAACTCACCCGATCCATGTTCGGACGACGGATATGTTTGGTCAAACGTACTTGGCCACGCGCGCGATCCGAATCGAGGATTAGGCAGGTCTAGACCCATCCTGTGTCGAATCTGAAACCCATATGGATTCGAAGTATCGAGATCGCTCCGTTCTAATTCATGGCAAGTTTAGAAGTGAAAAGTGGGACTTTGAGGATCACCTGACTCCGCCAATTACCACTTCAGTCACCTTTCGTCTGAGATCGGCAGAGCGCGGAGCACAGGCGTTTCAGCAGTTTGCAAATCCGGACTTAGATAGAGACACTCTTCATCCAATCTACATCTACGAGCGCTTGGATGACCCATGCCAAGGTTTGCTCGAAGAAACTTTGGCATTTGCTGAAAAGGGCGAAACCGCAATCAGCTTTGCTACTGGAATGGCAGCCATCAGCGCGGTTCTCGGCACACATCTTAAGTCTGGAGACCACATTGTTTCGCACAAAACGATCTATGGCTGCACTTACGGATTGATAACAACTTGGCTTTCAAGGTTCGGCATCACGCACACCTTTGCAGATTTTTTAGATATTGAGCAAATCAAAGCAGCAATCAAACCGGAGACACGAGTAGTGTACTTTGAAACGCCATGCAACCCAACGATGGAACTCATAGACATATGTGCGGTCGTCGATGTAGTGCGGCGGATCAACGAAAGCAGGTCGGAAGAAGAGCGAATCGTCACGATTGTCGACAATACGTTCGCTACTCCGTTCTGCCAACGACCGCTTTCATGCGGGATAGATTTCGTTGTACACAGTCTAACCAAGAACCTTTGTGGTTTCGGGACTACAATGGGTGGTGCAGTAATTGGACCCAGGTCGATGGAAACAAACCTTCTCTTGTTCCGCAAGGACTTTGGAGGCTCGATTTCTCCACGTGCAGCTTGGGAAATATTGACTTACGGATTGCCCACTTTGGCTCTCAGAGTTGAGAGGCAGCAGCAATCTGCAGCGAGAATCGCGGAGTTTCTCAATCTCCATCACAAAGTGAAACTTGTTCGATATCCAGGCCTTGACAGTTTCCCGCAAGTTGAATTGGCAAAGAGTCAAATGCGCGACATAGATGGGAACTTCGCTCCAGGGTCTATGGTGTATTTCGAAGTTAAAGGTGAAGGAGAAGATGCATTGCAACGAGCAAGAAAGGTTATCGACTATCTCGCGGAAAATGCATTGAGTGTCACTCTTGCAGTCAGTCTTGGCAACATTAGAACGCTTGTCGAGCATCCTGCTTCGATGACCCATGCCGTCGTCCCACCGGAAGCTCAACTCGAAGCCGGCATTGCGCCCGGAGGGATTCGACTGAGTGTTGGCATTGAAGATGTTCGCGACATTCTCAGCGATCTCGAAAGGGCGCTTGAAAGCGCATAAACGTATGCCTCGTCGATTCTTATTGATTTCGCTGCTCGCGATATTCATCGTCAACTGCGTTGGATTGCATCATGTTCTGCGCTACGACGACATGGGCTTGCCTAGCCAAGAAAAGAGAGACGAGAACCACGACTTGCGCGTGCTTGTCGGAAGACTTCGCGATGAACAAGCGCCCGTATGGAAGTGGTTTGCGTCAGATTGGCCGCTTTACAATGGATTCTACAGACCGATTCCAACGATTTCAGTTATTGCAGACGATGCGCTCTTTGGAGATGACTTAAACAAGTACAAGATTCAAAACTGGATTATCGGGCTTATCTGCTCCGTGCTGCTTTTCTGGCTCGTGTGGGAACTGTTTCGGGATGTAGCGCTTGCTGCCGGGTCTGCACTTGTCTTTTCGTATTGGCAAAGCGGCATCGACAACTTGGTCTCAGGTGTCATTCATGTTCGAGGAGCAGTCTACTGGCTCGCTTTTGCAATTGCGGTATTCGTCGCGATTTACGGGCTTGCTTTCGGCAAAGGGGCACGTCTCAAATGGCTTCTTGTCGCTGGCGCAATCGGCTATTTGGGGCGAGAGTATGCACTTGCATTGCAATGGACTGACGTGACTCAGCAGACGTTCGACTATCGATCTATCGGATGGCCGGTTGGCAGAACGGCGACTCTGATGAGCTTGTTCGCACTATTGTCGTTAGCGAGTTACTGTCGTTTTGAGCGCACGCGAAACAATCTGTTCGCTGCCCTTGCATTGGTGGCATTGGCGCTCGCATTGTGTTCCTATGAACAAGCAGTTGTCGTCCCTGCTCTACTCTTGGGTTGCGCAATCTCATTGAAGATACAGGCAATCCATGTTAGGTGGCTGTGGCATGTTTTGCCCTGGTCGATGCTTGCAATCTATCTGTGGCTGCATTTGACCAACATCGAGCCCGACAGCCGATACAGAAAGCAAGCGGCGCGTGGGCAAGGCGGGGGACTGCGAGATACGCTCACATGGCTCTTTCAATCGAACCGTGACGTTCGCTTTCTAAAGCAGTTATTCGAGCCATCAATTGGATTGGCCGTTTTCGCAATGGAACTCTATTGGAAAGCTGTCTTCGACCTAATTGCGAATGTATGCGGGATTGCAGTCGCTTTGCGACGATGGCTGCCAGCCATTTTTGGGTTGATCGCCGCGGTGGGAAGCTATGCGCCAATGGCTTTTCAGCATCCGCTTAGCCACTACTTTCATCTTCCATTGGCGATGCGCTCGATATTCGTGGTCGCGCTAACTATTGCTTGCATCGACATGCTTCGCGAACTGTCGAAAGAGAGAACGAAAGTTCCGGCTACCGCCTCGTAGCTCCCAGACGAATGAGCGTTCGCCATGCTTGTTCGCAAATCGCATTGGCTTCCTCATCGGTCAGCGTACGGTCCGGGTGCCGCAAAATCAATCCGACGGCAAGTGCATGGGTTCCTGGCTCAATGCCTTTGCCTTCGTATGTGCTGATCGGCCAGATGCGTTCTGCAAGCTCGCTGGCGGAGCCGCGAACAGCCGATTCGATGTCCTTAAAAGGAACCGATTTAGAAATCGTCATCGAAAAGTCTCTTCGCACGGGTGGGAAGTGGCTGATGGGTTTGTACAAGCACTCCGATACAGGAGCGCGGAAGAGCGCAGTGAGATCGAGCTCCGCGATCACGCAGCCTTTTGGAAGATCCAACTTTGCTGCAATCTCAGGCAGCACTTCGCCGAAATCCCCGATGGATTCGCTTTCTGTAACAATCGTGCCGCGTCTGCCTGGATGGAAGCGAGGATCGTCAGATTCACGAAAAAGAATGTTTCGCTGAATCATTGTGGCAAGACTTTCGATGACTCCCTTTGCTGAAAAGAAGTCTGCCTTAGGAGATGCTGGGTCGCACCAGTCCTCTTCAAGTAGGCGCCCCGTCATCGCAAAACCCAGCATCGTAAACTCGTGTTCGCCATGGAACACTCTACCGACTTCGAACAATTGCAGGTCGCGACCTCGGTTTCTTGCCACGGCTTGCGCAACGCCTGGAAGCATTGAAGAGCGCAGTAGTGCCAGCTCTGGCGCTTGTGGGTGACGCATCCGCACTCTTTCAGATCGTATGTCCAGCGGCGACTCATCACTCAAAGTATGGTTCAGCACTTCGGTGAAACCCATTCGAAGCATTCCATTGCGGCAGATTGAATAGAAGTTCGGCTCATCATCCTCGCCACCCATCGTTGCCCCCGTGGGCAACGCCTCTGGGATGCGGTCATAGCCCCAAAGCCTTCCAATTTCCTCGACCAAGTCGTCCTCACGACGGATGTCAGATCGCCAGCTCGGCGCTGATGCAGATAGGCCATCGTCAGTTTCGTTCACCTCAAACCCGAGCGCAATCAGCGACGAAGCCGCAACGGCTCTTGGCACTTCCATGCCGAGCAGCCTGTCCCATCTGGCTTCACGAACCAGAATCGGCTGTCGGAGCCTTTTGTTCGGATAAAGGTCGATGATGCCTGCGACGGGAGCTACACCAGTCTCTGATTCGAGTATCTCGGCAAACCTGTTTTCTGCTCGCAACGTTCCTTCAGGATCTACATATCTCTCAAAGCGATAGCTAGCCTCTGTCGACATTCCAAGTTGCTTTCTTGTCGATCGAATCGAACTAGGATCGAAGTGTGCCGACTCCAGAAGGAGTCGAGTCGTCGACTCGGATACTTCGCTGTTTGCGCCTCCCATCACGCCGGCTATCGCAACCGGGCCGACTCCATCGCAAATCATAAGCATATCTGGGGAAAGCTTGCGTTCTAAGTCGTCCAACGTTTTGAAATTGGCATTTCCACCTGCACGACGAACAACGATGCGGTGCTCGCGAAGCAAATCGAAATCGAATGTGTGGAGTGGTTGCCCAAGCTCCAGCATCACGTAGTTCGAAGCGTCTACAACGACGTTGATCGGACGCATTCCGCAAGCAGAAAGCCGAGCTTGCAACTTCTCGCTTGAAGGCACAACTCGAACATCGTCCCATCGCCTCGCCGTGAATCGATGGCAAAGATCGGGCGCTTCAATGTCGACACGAGCATCGGCGAGCAATTGGTTTTCGTCACCACGAGGGAATCCCTTGGCCGCTCGGACGAACAGTTCGGTTGGCGAAAATCGAATCGCATCTTTTGCAGCGAGTTCGCGTGCGATCCCAATCACCGACAAACAGTCGCCGCGATTCGGAGTCACTTTGAAATCAAGAACTGCGCCGAGCGGAGAATCTGCGATGCCCTCAAGCTCAATGCCGAGCATCGTCAGCGTATCGCCAATCTCCTCGGCACTCGCCTCGGAAGCTACGAACTCCTTAATCCATTCGACAGTAACTTTCATCCTGGAAACTGCTCCAAAAATCTCAAGTCATTGTCGAAGAACAACCGCAGATCGTCGATGCCATATTGCGTCATGCAGATTCGTTCGATGCCCAATCCGAACGCAAAGCCGCTGTACTTCTCGGTATCGATACCGTATGCATCGAGAATGTTCGGATGAATGAGTCCTGCACCGCCGATCTCCATCCAATCTCCGCCGCCACGATGCTTGAATGGGTTTGTGATGGCAAAGTCAACACCAGGTTCGACGAAAGGGAAGAAGTCCGGACGAAATCGCACGGTCATTTCGGGTCCAAACATCGCCCTTGCAAATGCACCAAGCGTTCCTCGTAGGTGCGCCATCGATATTCCTTCGTCGATCATGAATGCATCAACTTGCATGAATGTGTGCCCGTGCGTCCTGTCGACCGCCTCATTGCGAAAGCACCTTCCGATCGTGAAAACCCTTAGAGGTGGCTTCATTCGCTCGAATGTGCGGCCCTGTATCGCAGTGCATTGCGTTCGCAAGAGTCTGTCATCATCGATGTAAAAGGTGTCCTGATCGTCCATCGCAGGGTGGTCGGGGGGATAGTTGAGCGCTGCAAAGTTGTAGCGAACTTCTTCCAATTCCGGTCCTTCTGTGTATCGAAATCCGAGACCGATCATGACTCTTTTGACTCGGTCGATCGTCTGCGAAAGAACATGGGGCAAACCCACCCGCACTTTGCGGCCGGGCATGGTCAAATCAACTTTCTCCTGTGCGAATTGTTTCGCTTCCTCTTCTGCACGAAGAGCGGATTCGCGCAAATCGATTGCTTCTTGCAAGCGAGACTTGGCTTCGTTGACTGCTTTGCCGAAAAGCGGTTTCTGGTCGGTTGGAAGGGAACCGACTTGCCTGAGCAATCCGGTCAATTCTCCGCTTCTTCCCAGGTAGCGGACTTCGATGTCGCGAAGCTCTTTAGTGGAGGTCGCCTTCTCAATCTCCAACTGTGCTCTTTCTTCGACTGCTTCAATTTCTTTCAAGGAACTATCTCCCGTTCACCAAGTAAGCCTTGCGCCGGCCGCCAGGCTCGCAACGATCGCGTACACCATCGACCACAGCGGAAATCGAACAACACGGATCGCTTCTGCTATCGTCAGGCCTGCATTCATAAACTCCACAACATCGCGAGCGAAGAAGAAAAACGCGCCAAGCACGAACCCGCTGCCTGTGATGATCGCAATTCCCAAACTTCGTTTCCTTCGGGAAACACGACTTACAATCTCGCCGATAAATCCTCCGACGATCGCACCAAGGAAGATTACAAAGAAACCGATGATCGACGGAACGAGAACCGACGAAACGAAACCCAATGCGAATCCAACTCCGCCGCTGAGGATCATTGTCCGCAATGCAACAGTCGCAGTTGCGCTCTTGGCCTTGCCACAAGACGGGCAGCGATATCCGACTGTCGTCAACACCGCGCACTTCGGACAAATCGGATCCTCGCAACGGCTGCACCGAAGAGTCGTTTCCTCTTTCGGATGCCGTTTGCAATAGGTGGGTTCCGTGCTCATCTCGCTCTGACTTCATGGAATTGAAAGGAAAAGGCCCGCCGCATCGACTTCGATCGGCGGGCCGTATGACTTCTTGTTGCGTGGCAGTTATGCCAGCGCAGATTTGGCCCGCGCGACCAGCGCGGTAAACGCGGGCGGGTCGGAGATCGCCAAGTCGCTGAGAACCTTGCGATCCACCTGAATCCCTGCCTCCTTCAATCCGTGAATAAAGTGCGCGTATTTGATGTCGTTCGCTAAACAACCTGCGCTGATGCGCACAATCCAAAGCCTGCGGAAATCTCGCTTCTTTTGGCGACGGTCGCGAAAGGCGTATTGCCCCGACTTCATCACCTGCTCGTTAGCGGACTTAAAGTTGCTCTTCTTTCTGCCCCAATAGCCTTCAGCGGCCTTCAGGACCTTCTTGTGGCGCTTGTGCGCCATAGCTGCTCGCTTAACGCGTGCCATTCCGTTTCACCTCGTTCGGTCTCGACCGGTTCCCAGCCCGTCCGGGCGGTAGCGGTAGGAGAGGCAAGTATACCCTTAGCCAAGCGCTCTCTGTAAAAATGCGGCGATCTCCATTGCGCCAATATCACCTTCATCCCTCGACCTCACACTGACAGTGTGATTTTCAGCGTCCTTGTCGCCGACCACCAACATATAGGGGACTTTCTGCGCCTGGTTCATTACGATCTTCTTGCCAAGCCGCTCGCTCGAATCGTCAATCGCGATTCGGAGCTTCGGATCTATCGAAAGCAACTCCTCGCGAACTTTCTGTGCATACTCCACATGCCGGTCCGCGATCGGAAGCAAAACGATCTGCACCGGCGCGAGCCAAAACGGAAACGCGCCAGCGTAATGCTCCGTGAGCAATCCGATCATTCGCTCGAGCGAGCCGAAGGGCGCACGGTGGATCATGATCGGGCGGTGCGGCTGGCCGTCTTCTCCGATGTATTCGAGATCGAAACGCTCCGGAAGGTTGTAGTCAACCTGTATCGTTCCCATCTGCCAAACGCGACCGAGCGCGTCTCGCAACATAAGATCAAGTTTCGGGCCATAAAACGCCGCGTCGCCTGGCGAAATCTCGAAATCCAAACCCATCTGCTTGCAAGCTTGCTCGATCGCCGACTCGGCGAGACTCCAGTTTTCATCCGAGCCAACGTACTTGTTCGAAGATGGATCCCGTGTGCCGAGTCGCACCGCATAGTCATGCAAACCCAGCTTCTTACAGACGAAGATCGTCAAGTCTACCGTCGCGACGAATTCGTCGAGCAGTTGATCGGGGCGCATGAACAGGTGCGCGTCGTCTTGCGTAAATCCGCGCACACGCAACATGCCCGCAAGCTCGCCGCTTTGTTCATAGCGATAGACTGTGCCGAATTCGGCATACCGAATCGGCAAATCGCGATAGCTCCGCAGCTCGCTCTTATAAATCTCGATGTGAAACGGGCAATTCATCGGCTTCAGGATGAATGTGTCACCGTCAGCGTCGGTCATGAAGGGAAACATCTTGTCGCGATACGTGATGATATGTCCCGATTTTTCGTAGAGTTTCTCGCTTCCGATGTTTGGCGTCACTACCGGCTCATACCCGCGCTTAAGCTGCTCGGCTTTCAAGAACTCTGTGAGCGTATCGCGAAGCGTCGCACCCTTTGGGAGCCATAGCGGCAGTCCTTGACCGACGACAGGCGAAAACATGAAGAGTCCCAACTCTCGACCCAGCAAGCGATGGTCTCGTTTCTTTGCCTCTTCGAGATTGTGCAGATATCGATCAAGTTCTTGTTGAGTCTCAAATGCTGTTCCGTACAACCTTGTCAGCATCTTGTTCTTTTCGCTGCCGCGCCAGTACGCTCCGGCGACGTTCAACAGTTTGAAGTTCTGGATCTCCCCTGTTGAAGCGACGTGCGGCCCTCTGCAAAGGTCTGTAAACTCACCTTGCGTATAGAACGAGATCACATCGCCTTCCGGAATGTCGTCGAGCAGCTCGAGTTTGTAAGGATCCTGTTTCATTGCAAGGATTCGCTTTCGTGCTTCCTCGCGAGACAACTCTTCGCGCACGATCGGCAGATCACGCGCGGCATTCTCCGCCATCCTTTCCTCTATTCGAACTAAGTCATCCTCGGAAAACTTTTTATCTCCAAAGTCGATGTCGTAGTAGAAGCCGTTTTCGATCGGCGGTCCGATGGTCAGTTTCGCGTCGGGATAAAGTTGCAGGACCGACTGCGCCATGAGATGCGCTGCCGAGTGGCGAAGAGCGAATAATCTGGAGTTGACGTACGAAGCGTCCATAGGCGTCAAAGAGCCTCCTTGGGGATCGTAGAGAAGCGGCGAAGCGCGCCCACGCCGTCCGGCGCGAACTTTACGATTAGCGGGTCAAAGTGATGGTTCCCAAGCAAGCGAGCCTCGCGACAGGAATTCTACCTGACCGGGTCTAAGCCACAATAGCCGATATGAAGCGTATCGCTGCCACTTTCTTGGTCCTTATCGTTTCTGCGCTGGTTGCAGCCCAGGATTACCCGGTCTTCGAACCGGACAAACTTAGGCCGGACGAGTTTCGTGAACGGCGTGAACGGGTCAAGCGAGAGTTAGGCGCAGGGACGGTAGCAGTCGTACTGACAAATCCGATTCGAAACAGGAACAACGATGTCGACTTCTTCTTTCGCGGCGATTCGAACTTTCTTTATCTAACGGGTTTCGAGGAAGACAGCGCAGCGCTCGTTCTGATTCCTGACGGCTTTGAACTGGATGGAAAGCGAGTAACGGAGATTCTGTTTTGCAATGTTCCGACGCAGCAATCGATCACTTGGTTGGGATACAGAATGGGGCCAGAGAACGCAATCAAACTTCTTGGCTTCGAATCGGCGCTGCCGAATAGAGAGTTCGAAGCGACGCTGTCGAAGATTCCGGCGCAGAAAGTCTCCCTAAGCATTCCGCCGAACCCAGAACCGGGCCTGATAGGCCGAATGAACTCGCACATTCAAGCGTATCGTGAGGGCAAAGACGCAGGCCCTAACCTTCGTCAAATGATCCAAAGGCATCGACAAGTTAAGTCGCCTTGGGAAATCGAGCTATTGAAGAAGGCAGCAGAGATCAGTGCGCTTGCCCATGTTGAGGCGATGCGTGCTGTCAGGCCCGGAATGTATGAATACGAGATCGATGCACTTTATCGGTTTGTTTTTCGGCGAGAAGGTTGTGCGGACATCGGATATGAACCGATTGTCGGTTCGGGACCGAACGCTACGATTCTTCATTACAATACAAACCGTAGAAAAATGGAAGAGGGTGATTTATTGCTCGTCGATGCTGCCGGCGAATACATGGGATATAGTGCGGACGTTACGAGAACCTTCCCTGTCAATGGCAAGTTTTCGCCAGAACAGAGAGCCGTCTATGAAATCGTGCTGAGAGCTGCAGATGAAGGGATCGCAATGTGCCGTGCAGGTGTTACGACCGCGCAAATTGGAAACCGGATCAGTCAGATTCTTGCTGATGGACTCATTGAACTGGGCATCATCCAGTCGCGCAATCAAATTGGACGCTACTATATGCACGGCTTCGGACACGGTATCGGTCTCGACGTGCACGATCCCATGCCGGGCACTCTTGTTCCTGGAGTTGTGCTCACGGTAGAACCGGGAATCTACATCAAAGAGGGCTCGCCTTGCGATCCGAAGTGGTGGAACATCGGCATTCGCATCGAAGACGACATTCTCGTCACGGACGGCGAACCAGTCAACCTTTCTGCTGACGCGCCAAGAACGGTTGCAGATATTGAAAAGCTGATGCAAGAAACGGGGATCGGGAACCAGCCATTTAGGCCATGGAGGTAGGAGTCCTTTGCGGCGTTGTGAGACTGAAGAACGACTAAGAAGGCCTGTGTATAATATCGGGGAATACCATGAGCAAGATTGAGAACAGGCTGGCCCGCAGGACATCGATTGTTACCGCGTTAGCAATGATCTTAACGGCAGTAACGGTAGGCTGCAATTCGAACGAGCTTGTCACTAATAACGAAATCGCACGACCATTTGAAGGTCGCAAACTCACGCTGTTCGTAGGATCGGCTTCTCAACCGCCGACTGAATTGGCGGCAAAGGCGTTCGAAGACAAAACAGGGGCGAAACTGGAAGTTCACTTTGGTGGATCCGGCGAGATGCTGTCGAAGATGAAACTGGCAGAGACGGGAGATATCTTCTTTCCAGGGTCTTCGGATTACATTGAGATTGCCAAGCGCGAGGGTCTCATCGATCCAGCTTCGGAAACGATTGTCGCCTACTTAGTTCCTGCGATTAACGTTCCAATCGACAATCCAAAGGGTATAGAACGCCTGGAAGACCTTGCAAAGCCAGGAATGCGAGTTGCCATCGCACGTCCGGACACAGTCTGCGTCGGACTTTATGCGGTCGAGGTGTTAGAGAAAGCCGGACTTGCAGGGAAGGTCCGTCCAAACATTGCGACGAACACCGAATCCTGCGCAAAGACTGCTCAGATTGTTGCGATGGGGCAAATCGATGCTGTCATCGGATGGGAGGTGTTTGAGTCTTGGGAGCCGACAAAAATCAAAACGATTTACTTGCCTAAGGAGCTTGTCCCACGAATCGGGTTTTTGCCTGCAGCCATTGGTGCAAACTGCGCCGACAGAGAGTTGGCGCAAGCATTCTTAGATTTTCTTGTTTCTCCTGAAGGGCAAGCAATTTATCGAAAATGGAACTACCTGACGACGGTAGAAGAAGCTCGAAAACACACAATGCCAGATACTCCGGTGGGCGGTGAGTGGCCGTTGCCAGCTGGATGGTAGCTGACGCCCCATGAGTCGGCACCTGTTTCGGCTCTGCATCGTAGCGGGTCTTGGAGCTTCGGTTACTCTCGTCTTGGTGATGCTTGCGTCGCAAGTAAGTTACGCAGGCATACGCGAACCGATCTCTGCGCTTGGCCGACAGGATATCCAGCATTCAATCAAACTAAGCCTTTTTTGCGCGACCGTTGCGGCGGGACTTGCGCTCGTTTTCGCAGTTCCGTCGGCTTATGCACTGGCGAGGTACAAGTTTCCGGGCAAAACAATTGTCGATGCGCTGCTGGACATTCCAATCATCATTTCTCCGATCGCAATAGGAATGACATTGCTGCTGATGTTTCGGACTGCGCCAGGAAGCTGGGTTCAAGAGAACTTGATTCGGTTTGTTTTCGAAGTGCCGGGAATCATTTTGGCGCAGTTCATCATTGCCTTGGCACTTCAGATTCGGGTTCTGAAAGCGGCCTTTGAAGAGATCGATCCCAGGCTGGAGCAGGTGGCGAGATACTTGGGGTGCGGCCCTTGGGCGGCAATGCGAAAAGTCACTTTGCCGCTCGCTCGTCCAGGCCTGATCGCAGCCCTTGTATTGGGATGGGGCAGAGCGATCGGTGATTACGGTGCAACTGTGACGATAGCAGGCAGCGTGAAAGGAAAGACTGACACGATGCCGATTTCAATTGTTTTGAATTGGTCAGCGGTTCGGATTGAGTCTGCGGTTGCACTCGTCATGCTGCTGACTGCCATTGCAGTATTGGTCTTGATAGTAGTTCGGTTAGCCGCTGGAGCACGCACAGCATGATCACCGTTTCAAAACTGAGTGTGGCTTACGGTGATTTCCAACTCAGGGACGTGGACTTAGAGTTGCGCGAGGGAGGATGCCTTGCGGTGCTTGGCCCGTCCGGAGCGGGCAAGACCTTGTTGCTCGAAACCGTTATGGGCTCGCGAAAACCTGATAGCGGAACGGTCCATCTCAATGACAAGGACATCAGCAGCTTGCCGCCAGAACACAGAAACATCGCCTACATTCCTCAAGACCTCGCTCTATTTCCGCACCTGTCAGTTAGAGAGAACATCGCGTTCGGTTTGAAGGCACGAAACTTGAAGCAGTCAATTGTTAGCGACATAGAGCGCATCGCCAAAGTGTTGGGCATAGAGCACCTGCTATCTCGGAAGGACATCAGGACACTTTCAGGAGGCGAAAAGCAGCGTGTAGCCCTTGCGAGAGCATTGGTTGTGAATCCGCGTGTGCTTTTTCTCGATGAGCCGTTGTCTGCGCTTGATGTTGCCGCTTCGCGGGAATTGCTTCATGCTCTGCGAAAGATGCGCCGGGAACTTAATCCCACAATGTTTCTCGTCAGCCATGACCTAACTGAGGTCTGCTTCCTCGCAGATGAAGTTGCGATCATGATAGATGGTCGAATCGCTGAGAAGGGGCCACTTCAAAGCGTTGTCAGTTGCCCGAAGAGTCTGGCATCTGCCCGTTTCCTAAATATGCGCAATGTGGTAGCAGTTGCAGATGTTGCTGAATTCTTACCCGAACTTGCAAAGTCGGCTCCCAGTGGCTCAACTTATCTCGCAGTTCGCCCGGAAAGCATCACGGTCTCAACAAATATCGATTCAGAGTCTTTCATTGGAACCGTTGCAGACATTGTCACATTGCATTCGAATGCATTGCTCATGCTTGCCTTACCCCGATTTACGTTGGAAGCAAGTATAGATTTGGAGCAGTCTTCGAGTCTGAGTTTAGGTCAGAACGTCTCCATTCATCTGAATGGAAGCAAGATTCTGTGGTTGCAAGAGTGACTGAAATCTGAAGTGAAGCGGTTCAAATTGGGAGTTGGTGTGATGAGGCTGACAAGGATCAATTCGAACGTGCGGGGGACTGTCAGCGTTAGTCATCAATTGACCTTCGCAGTTCCATGACTGCCGATTCAGTATTCTCTATCTCCTCTCGCGTTTCCCTCAAGCGAGCGAGTGCATCGGTTTCAATCATCCGGGAGGCTTGCGCATTTCTATCGCTGCTTTCGACAGCCTTGTCAAGGCGTTGCATTTCTGACAGTATTTGCTCCGCCCAACTTCCGGATAGTGCCGCATCTTGTGCCGCAACTCCATCCGGTTCAGCCAATTGAAGCAGTTTTGCCATCGCATCTTCCATTGCATCCGCTGCTTTGGATACCGACTCGCTGGCTAAGTTGGTGTTGGCAGAGGAATCGGCCCGTACCTTAGCCCGCAAATACAGCTTCGCAGCTTCATCTAAGAGCTGTCCGACCTTTGGTGACAGCGTAGGCTCGATGCCAATTAGATTCTTGAAGCCGAGCAAACGTTCACCTAACTTACGGCACTGTTTCCGAAGCTCGATGCGCGCGGGCGGCAACGACTTGACCATCGAGTGAAAGACGAGTCCTAACACAATCCCGAGCGTTGGCAAGCCGAGCATTCCAATCAGAAACAGCGGATGCACGAAGATCATCAGGGGAATGAAGACCGACAGGCCGACCACTGTGAGAATGAGTGGAACGAGCCATCTTGCGACCAGCAATTCTTCGCTGGCGTGCTGGCCCTCTTGTTCGATCAGCGATTCGAGGTGCGGAAACTCCGGTTGCCTATTGAGCCCCGGTACTTTTCGGGCAAGCTTGAGCCAGGTTAGGGAGCTCACAGAATTGAATACGGTTCAGACATCAAAAGGGTTGAGAAGCGATTACACTTCGACCATCACGGCCGTCGCCTCACCTCCGCCGATGCAAGGAGTCGCGATGCCCAAGCCGCCACCTCTTCGACGCAGTTCATATATGAGTGTGAGAATCAGCCTCGTGCCGGTCGCGCCGATCGGGTGACCGAGCGCCACGGCCCCACCATTGACATTGAGCTTGTCGTGCGGGATTCCGATCTTATCTGCTACGGCAAGTGCAACCACAGAAAACGCTTCATTGACTTCGAACAGTTTGATGTCATCGACAGACCTTCCAGTTTTTTCAAGCAGCTTTTGAATTGCGAAAGCCGGTGCCGTCGTGAACCACTCGGGAGCCTGTGCGTGCTGAGAGTGAGCGACATACTTTGCGATGGGCTCTTTGCCCAAGTCAGCAGCGTGCGATGCGCTGGACATCACGAGTGCAGCTGCGCCATCGTTTATCGACGAAGCATTGCCCGCAGTAACGGAGCCTTCTTTGTCGAAGGCAGGGCGCAGCGAAGGCAGCTTCTCGATGTTGCCTCTTCCAGGCTCCTCATCCTTGTCCACGATGATCGGATCGCCTCGGTGCTGCGGAACTTCGACAGCTACGATTTCATCGGCAAGGCGACAAGCTTCTTGTGCCGCTAACGCACGCCGATAGGACTCTGCCGCGTACTCGTCTTGCTTGTCTCTTGGGATGCCACACTCGCGAGAGCAAAGCTCGCCTGCATTGCCCATATGGATGTTCTTGTATGGGTCCCACAAGCCGTCATGAATCATCAGGTCGACTGCCTGAGCGTGACCCATTCTAAACCCGGTCCTTCCGGATGGTAACGCGTATGGAGCGAGGCTCATGTTCTCCATTCCACCGGCGACCACCAGCGCGGCGTCATTCGCGATGATCGCCTGAGCGGCCATCATTGCCGTCTTCATTCCGCTTCCGCAGACCTTGTTGATCGTGGTGCAAGGAACGGACTCGGGAATTCCGGCGAAGATTGCTGCCTGCCGAGCTGGCGCCTGGCCGATGCCGCCTTGCAAGACGCAACCCATCAACACTTCGTCGACTTGATCGGCTGCCAAGCCTGCTCGTTCGAGTGCACCACGAATGGCAACGGCGCCCAGCTTTGGCGCCGGAACTGTGCTCAGGGAACCCAGGAACGATCCAATTGGGGTACGTGCTCCGGATAGAAAGACAACTTCGCTCATTGCTTGAGGCGAGTGTACCCAGGTGCCGGATTGAGCTTAGTTCCCAAATTTCTGTGTGGTTCGGTCTCTGGCAAATTTACTGGCTCGGCAAAATGGTCTATGCTAGGATACCGAACTCAGGAGTGGTGCAATATGAGCAATATGGAGTCTGAAGGTAAGGGGTCATTGAGACTGTTGCTTGCGGATGACGAAGACATTGCCAGAGAAAGCTTGAAGGGGCAGTTGGAGGCCCTCGGGCACACGGTTGTTGCCGAAGCCAGCAACGGGAAAGAGGCGTTGGAAATGGCGCTGAAGGAAAAACCGGACCTGGCTTTGCTGGACATTCGAATGCCTGACATGGACGGCATCGACGCCGGACGAGAGATCATTGAGAATGCGGATTGCCCAGTCATGCTGATCACCGGATTTTCCGGTGAAGACATCATCAATCGTGCTGCAGAAGCGGGCGCGTTCTACTTTCTAACGAAGCCCATTCGAATGAGCGACTTGGAGCCAGGAATTGCAATGGCCGTGGCGAGATTCAAAGACTTGCGCCAACTTCACAAGCGGCTTGAGGCCAGAACGCTGGTTGCGCGGGCAAAAGGATTCCTCATGGATACGATGAACATGACGGAAGAAGAGGCGCACAAGAAAATTCACTTTCTCGCGAGAAACCAAAACCGAACGATGGCTGAAATCTCGCAATACATCATAGACAACAAGAAACTTCCCGACGGGTAGGATTCGCTCATGCCGGCCGATCAAGCGACCGACCTCGCGAACCTCTCCATCAATACCATCCGTGGCTTAGCCATGGATGCTGTCCAAAAAGCCAACAGCGGCCACCCCGGAATGCCGATGGGAGCGGCCGTGATGGCGTACGCGCTGTTTACAAGGCACCTGCGCTTTGATCCCCAGGCTCCAACGTGGTTCGACAGGGACCGATTCATACTCTCAGCAGGTCACGGCAGCATGCTTTTGTATTCGATGCTCTACCTGCTCGGATACGATTTGTCTTTGGAAGATATCCAGAACTTTCGGCAATGGGGCAGCAAAACACCGGGGCATCCCGAGAACACGATCACACCGGGAGTGGAAATGGCGACTGGCCCGCTTGGGCAAGGGTTTGCAACTGGCGTCGGCATGGCAATCGCTGAGGAGAAACTTCGTGCGGAGTTTCCTGGATTGATTGATCATTGGACCTATGCCATTTGCAGCGACGGCGACTTGATGGAAGGGATTTCACACGAAGCTGCTTCGCTCGCTGGTCACCTGCGTCTCGGACGAATGATTTATCTGTATGACAGCAATCGTGTGACGATCGATGGGTCCACGGACATTTCTTTTTCAGAAGACATCCGAAAGCGATTCGAGAGCTGCGGTTGGCACGTTCAGCGTTGCGACGGAATGTCAGTCGAAAATGTTGATTCCTGCATCAGTATCGCAAAGGGCGACGATAGACCGAGTCTGATCATTTGCGACACCGTCATCGGTTATGGCAGCCCGAATATGGCCGGAACGTCTCGCACTCACGGTGCACCGTTGGGTGAAGAAGAAGTGCGATTGGCAAAGATTGAGCTCGGTATTCCTACTGAACCCCTTTTCTATGTTCCAAAGGAAGCTCTGGCGCACATGCGAGAGATCGGCAAGCGACATAAGGATGAGCGAATGGGATCAGAACGAAAGCTCGAATCGAATCCAGAGTTGGCGCGCAGAATCGCAGGCAGACTCCCGGAGGGATGGGCGGATGCCATGCCGGTTTTCGATTCTGCAATGGCAACCCGTGATTCGAGCGGAAAAATATTGAATGCGATTGCGGGCGTCCTACCAGAATTAGTTGGTGGTAGTGCTGATCTGGCGGAATCGAACAAGACGACGCTACATGATGCTCCTTACTTTTCCGCGTCACACCGGCTTGGCCGAAACTTGGGCTATGGCGTTCGCGAACATGCGATGGCTGCGGCGATGAACGGCATGAATCTTCATGGCGGCGTGCGCGCTTATGGAGGGACGTTCCTCATTTTCAGCGACTACATGCGCCCGGCGGTGCGGCTCGCATCGCTGATGGAAACGAATACGATATTCGTCTATTCGCACGACAGCATTGGGCTTGGCGAAGACGGCCCGACGCATCAGCCCATTGAGCAGATCATGTCATTGCGCGCAATGCCGCACATTCACGTCTTTCGTCCTGCGGATGCTAACGAAACGAGGGCTGCATGGAAGCACGCGTTGGAATCGAAAGACCATCCGACGGCAATTGTTCTATCGCGCCAAAAGCTGCCACTTGTCTCGCCGTCGACTTTCGATGCGCTCCACGGAGCGTATGTATTGGCGGATGCTTCGGGGGGGGCACCTCATGCTGTCTTGATCGGCACGGGATCTGAAGTAGAGATTTGCCTGTCGGCGCGCGAATTGCTGCAATCGGATGGAATTCCGACTCGAGTCGTTAGCATGCCGTGTTGGGAGCTGTTCGAAGTTCAAGACGAATCCTATCGATCATCGGTCTTGCCGCCGGGAGTGCTCCGAGTGAGTGTCGAGGCGGGCGCGACGCTTGGTTGGCAAAAGTGGATTGGCGATAGCGGCATTGCGATCGGAATTGATCGCTTTGGCGCCAGCGCACCTTATCAAACAATTTATGAGCAGTTCGGTCTCACAGGCGAAGCAGTCGCAGAACAGGTGAAGAAGGCGTTGTCGCAGTAGGCACGCTGAAAATTGTGGAAAGTCATCGAAGTCTTTCAGTTGACAACAAATGCAACAGCGTTAAGGATTGGCTCGCTTCCAATCGCGACCAAGTCATTGTGCCCCGCTCTGGCAACTTCGAAGAATTGTTTTCTTCCCGGATGCGCGTTGAACAATTCGTGTCCCATGGTGATGGGCACGAGGGTGTCTTCGGTTCCATGGACGATTGCGGCCGGAATGTGGATTTTGCGGATTTTGCCGATGGAGTCATAGCGACTTCTGAGAACCCAGCCGACCGGAATCGGCGCCGCTCTCCACGCCATCTCGCCGAATTTCGTGAACGGCGAAAGCAAGACGAGTCCCGCGCACTCGCGCCGAGTTGCGAGGTCAATCGAGACAGCCGCGCCGAGGGATTCGCCGAACAAAACGATCTCACTCGCGGGCACTTGCAATACGTTTCGCAAATAATCGTAAGCGGCTTGCGAATCGAGATAGAGTCCGGCTTCGTGCGGCGATCCAGTGCTCTTGCCATATCCGCGATAATCATAAAGGAAAACGCTGTAACCTTCGTCGCGCAGTTTGTTGGCGAAACCGGCGCGGATAATGATGTCTCCGCCGTTTCCGTGTGAGAAGAGCAACGTCGCGCGCGGGTTTTCGGCGGGAAACCACCAAGCGACGATGGTCTCGCCGTCTCGGGTCCTAAATGACACTTCCTGCACGCGATCTGGCAACGTCCAATCGCCGTTCGGATAGCGTGTTGGGAAGTAGATCATGCTGTTTTCGCACGAGAGAGCGAAGATGATGGCGGCGAGATACAGCGCCACGACGATTCGGAGCAATCGGATCAGGACGTGGTGCTTTTTGCGTTTTGATTTGCGCGCATCGTGGACCATGGGTTAGGGCCTCGTGCATTATCGCCCAGTGAGGTGCTGATCTGCGTTCCGCTTCTCAACACGAATTCCTCGACAACATGATTCCACAGAGAACGTTATCGCGATAGTAGTAAGTCGCGGAGAATGAAACTTCCCATTCCGGATCGTCGGCACTTGGATATACCGTTTCGTACGTTTCCGCATCCATCCATGTGCCGTTCAACTCGATTTCCTCTCGCTTATTCGGCCGGCCGAAGACGCTTCGAACTTGTTCTCGCTTCATTCCCAAAGAGATTCCTCGGTCGGTTGGACTTGTGTCAATTTTCCACTCTACGAGGTACCGACCCGCCGGATACCCGTCATTGAAAAGTTCGAACGTGTCCGTCAAGAACAGCGAGACGGATCCGCCATCGCACTCGCTCGTAGCACGCAGAAAAAGCCGCTTATCGCGATCCCAGTATACGGAGTCTCTCGCCTGATACAACTGAATTCCACCGAGTCGCGCAGAGAAGATGGATCCGTCTCGAACGGGCGGGTCGTCCCTGTCAATTGTGTGGTCATAGTCGTGCTTCGCTATCGCGGCTCGCGCAGCCGCGCTGACTCGCTGATCGGGGTCCTTCTGAAGCCTGATCACCAGCGACTTTACGCGCGGATCGTACAGCGACCCAGATTCTGCAAATGTCCTTCTAATCAACGGCGATTTGTCGTTCGCCAACGAAAGGGCGGAAGAATCGAATTGGAACAATTCATAGGTCGTGCCACGCAGGATCGCCGCTCTCAGTTCGTCCGGTTCATCACTCGAGCGCGCGAGCGCCAGTAGGGCGGGAAGGAATGCCGGAGTCAGTTCATAGAGATTCTTTGCGGTCGCGATTTCCAACCGAGCCTCGAGTGGCGTGGTGCGGTCCTTCAATCGAAAGAGTGCTTCGACCAATTCGGGCTTATACTTAGCGCCCATTATCGCGCACAGCCTTTCTTCGTCGTTGGCTGCAAGCGAAGCGAACGTCGGTGGCTTGTTCGAATATTCGTCCGATTCGTAGAAAAACGTTCTCGCGGGCACGGCGATTTTCGGATCCCTGTCAGCTGCGTGCCGGAGCATTTGTCGCGCGATTCCTTCGCTCAGTTCCCCACCGCTTCGCCGCGCAATCTCGGAAAGCCTGCCGGCAATTCGAATTCGCTCTATCGGGTCATGGGTTTCGACGAATTGTCGAAGTAAGGCCTGCTCGGTGGGCGGCGCCGGGCTGGCCTGCTGGTCAGCGACCTTTTGGCCGGCGATGCAGCCCGCCATAACGAGTGGAATGACGAGAGCGGCGATTCTCATTGTCTTCATCTGGTCATTTTGACTGGTCTTCCGTCGGAAAAGGGGTCGTGGGCGAATGAACTGACTGGCCTTGCGAACCTGCTACCATTCGCCTGTGCCGAACTTTGACCAATACAACATCAGCCTCGACGTTGTGCATAAGCATTTGGAAGTGATAGACGTCCCAAGCATAGTCGCATCGCGAGACGATCCGTGGTGGAATCAGACTCTCACGCAAGTCAACGACAGCGTCGTTCGGCTCGGCGTTGTGCATGGCGAGTTCCACTGGCATAAGCACGACAACGACGACGAATTCTTCTTTGTCATATCCGGAAGACTGTTCATTGATATGGAAGACAGGACGCTCGAACTCGGCCCGGGACAAGGTGCGACGATCACGAAAGGGGTGATGCATCGGCCACGCGCGCCCGAGAAGACCGTCATGTTAATGGTTGAAACCTGTGCGATCGTCCCTACCGGCGATTAGGTGATAGATCTGAATCAAAAGCGGATAGTATCTCGTCACTAACAAGACCGTCCGATGAAAAAGCCGATTCGAATGTTATACGATTGCTCCAAGTGCCCCGCATGGTGCTGCACTTACCCGAACATCTTCGTTACCCAGCGCGACATTGAGAGGATTGCAAAACACCTGAACATGTCGGTCGAAGAGGCTAAGGGCAAATTCACCCGCATGAGCGAAGACTATAACAAGCCGATCATGCGGCACAAAAAGGACAAGTACTTCGACACGGCATGCCGCTTTTTGGATCAGAAGACGCGCCGATGCACTATTTACGAAGCACGTCCGCACGGTTGCAGGACTTACCCAGGTGGGCGGTGTGGCTATTGGGAATTCCTGAAGATCGAAAGAGATCGCCAGGAAGAGCCTGACGCCACGGTCACGACGGACCACAGGGCATAGCCGGAACAAAGCCCGTCGAATCCAAGTAAAGTCGCAGTATGCGCACTCTTCGGATTGTTTGGCTCCTTGTCTGTGTAGTTCTTGCTGGAACCGCTTGGGCGGATATCTACTACACCGCAAAGGTGGACGCCGAGTCTCGAAGCCTCAAGATTAGCATGGCCGTCCCTGTCGATGGCGATTCGGTGTCGGTTCAAATGCCCTACTGGGCGCCGGGCTCCTATCGGCTGACCAACAATCCAGATCAGGTTCGCGACTTTGCCGTGTCGTCTGGTTCATTCGAGAAGGTCGATGGCAACACCTGGAAGATTGACACGAAGGGATTGAGCGAAGTGATTGTCTCGTATTCGCTTAATATTGCCATCTCAGATGAAATCTGCCATTGGTCTGGGCCCTCGACATACCTGTATGTCGTAGGCAGAAAGAATGAGTTGGTCGAGCTGCGCGTGGAAACTCCTGAAGGCTGGCGGGTCTCATGCGGCCTCGACGAAATCGATGGAGAGACGAACGCTTTTGAAGCGAAGAATTACGATGTTCTCGCAGACAACCCCGTGACCGCAGGGAAGTTTGAGATGGACACGTACACATCACATGGCGTTCCTCACTACATCGTCTATCGGGGCGCGTTCGTCAAGGATATCGATCGCGAGTACATCAAGCGAGCGTGCAAGCACATTTCTGATTCGCAAGGGGACTTCTTTGGGGGACTGCCGTTCAAGAAGTATGTTTGGCACTTCCAGGTCAATGATGGCATTGACGGCGCGGGCGGGCTGGAGCACCTGACCAGCACGCAAATCTCCTTTTCAAGCGGAGCAGGACCGAATGCGATTGGAGTTTTCTCACACGAATACTTTCACTTATGGAATGTGAAGCGCATACGCTCCAAGCCGCTTGGACCGTTCGATTACAACGAGCTTCCTGTAACCGGTGCGCTTTGGTGGCTCGAAGGCGTGACGGACTATTACGCACATCTTTTGCTGTTTCGATACGGCTGGTCGGACGAGCGGAGATTTCACGATGTACTCCATCGCAACTTGCGCGCAGTTCGAAGCAACGAAGCGAGATTCGAAGTGAGCGCCAACGAATCGAGCATGCGCGTACGCGAAGCGAACAACAATCGCGGCAACAGCCAAGGTTGGAGAATCAGCTATTACAGCCTCGGATGGATCGTCGGTATGTGCCTCGATATCGAACTTCGTCACAAAACGAATGGAAAGCACTCGTTGGACGATGTCACGCTCGCGCTTTGGGAGATGTGCAAAGACGATCAGCCCGGATTCGAAGAAGATGCAATCAGGAATCTCTATATTGAATTCGGTGGAGCAGACATTGCCGAGTTCTACGATCGAGTCGTGATGAAGCCGGGCGAAGTTCCGGTGGAAGAGCAGCTTGCTAAGGTCGGCCTCAGACTGTCGTACATAGATGAGACGTTCGCTGATCTTGGAGTTACAGCGGTGCCGGCGAGAAACTCCGGCGGAATGACGGTTCAGGCTGTGAGAGGGGCAGCTCTCGAAAAGCTTCAGCGCGGAGACGTCATTGTGTCTTTGGGAGGCATGTCATGTATGGGTGAGTCGAACAGGGCCATACAATCGGCATACAACAGCGCGATTGCTGCGCTAGAGGTTGGAATTGCCGTCGAGGTAGTTGTTCAGCGTGGAGAAGAGCAAGTGAAAGTCGAAATCGTTCCCACCCACGCAACACGCCGTGTCGATGTCGTCGTAGAAACTGACGATGCCACCGATGCGCAACGCGCATTGCGCAAAGGTTGGTACTTTGCAGGAAAGCGATAGTGAAACTGCTGAGTACTGATCGGCCTGCTTGCAGCGAAGGAGATTGCTAATATGTCTGTGATCACGATCACGGGATTCTGTCTTTCATTAGGGTTTATGTTTCAAAACGTTTCTCCAACTGGCGAAGCGCGCCAGCTCCCAATGCCGCCAGCAACAACTGGCACATTGATCGTCCTTAACAAAGCCGATGCGAATGGATCTATCATCGATTTGCAGACAGGCGACGTCGTTAAGACATTCGCAACGAAGGAGGGACCTCATGAGGTGGCGGTTTCACCGGACGGAAAGTACTTCGTCGTGTGCAACTACGGTGAAAGCACGCCTGGATCGACCCTGACTGTATTTTCATTGGAAGAGATGCGAGAACTTCGGCTCATCGATCTGGGCGAGTACAAGAGGCCACACGGTATCGAGTTCTTCGAAGCTCACCGCATCGTTGTCACCAGCGAGACAGCAAGGAAAGTGGTCGTAATCGACGCTCAAACAGGTCGGATCGAAAATGCGATCGATACACAAGGTTCGCTGTCGCATATGCTCGCGCTTTCGCCAGAAAAGAAGTTCATCTACACGACAAACATGAGTAGCAACGATATGTCGATCATCCACATCAACACGATGGAGACGCGAACAGTAAAGCTCGGCAGACAACCCGAAGGCATTGACGTGTCGCCAGATAACAAAGAAGTGTGGATAGGGAACAGACAAGACGGAACGATTTCCGTTTTCAGTATCGAGAAGCAAGAGGTGACGCACACGCTCGAATCGCCCGGATTTCCTATTCGGGTGAAGTTCACGCCAAATGGACAGCGCGTGCTGGTATCGAACGCAAACGCCGGCACCGTAACTGTGTTCGACGCGGCGACTAAGAAACTTGAGCACACGATAGCAATCAAAGTGCCAGGCTTTGTCGCTCAAGGGAATCAGACTTCAACGCAACCCATCGGCATACTCATTCATCCCAATGGGAAATTCGCATACGTCGCTTGCTCTGTCTCCGACGCTGTCGTCGTCCTCGACTTGGAGAAGTGGGAAATCGCCGGCTACCTAAAAGCAGGGCGCGTTCCTGACGGGCTGGGCTTCTCTCCAATCGAGACAAAGCGTAGCGGCGCGGAGTAGAATAGAGTGTGAAAACACGGGCCTAAACGGGCTCGTACGGCCGGAAGCGAAGACAACATCCCCGTCCCGTAAAACCGGGACTGTCGAGCAGGCCGAAAAAGGAGTTCGAAAATGTATCAGGCTCCTCTCCCGCAGGAGTACGCGTCGCTCACGCCAGAACAAGCGCGTGAACGAATCATCGCAGCGAAGAAAGCGCTGGGATCTCGCGTCGTTATCTTGGGTCATCACTACCAGCGCGACGAAATCATCGAGCACGCCGATTATCGCGGCGACTCATTCAAACTGGCAAAAGATGCCAACAAACACCCCGAAGCCGAATACATCGTCTTTTGCGGCGTTCACTTCATGGCGGAAAGTGCCGACATCCTAACGCCCGATCACATGAAGGTGATCCTCCCGAACCTTGCCGCGGGGTGCAGCATGGCGGACATGGCGAACCTCTTTCAGGTTCGTGCAGCTTGGCGGCAACTCGAAGAAACGATTCCGAATTCGACGATCGTGCCGATCACGTACATCAATTCCGCTGCGAATCTAAAAGCGTTCGTTGGCGAGCGCGGCGGAACGGTTTGCACCAGCACCAACGCGCCAAAGGCCGTCGAGTGGGCGCTCGAACGCGGAGAGAAAGTGCTGTTCTTCCCCGATCAACATCTCGGCAGAAACACCGGCGCGAAACTTGGCTACGATCCCGACAAAGACATGTGCGTATGGGATCCGTTCAAACCGCTTGGTGGAAACACGCCGGAAAAACTGCGCGAAAGCAAATTCATTCTTTGGAAAGGGCATTGTTCGGTGCACCAGCGATTCACGGTCGAACAAGTAGAAAGAGCGCGGCGCGAACATCCCGGCGTCAACGTCATCGTGCATCCCGAATGCCCAATCGAAGTCGTGCGCCTCGCGGACTACGTCGGCAGCACCGAATTCATCATCAACACGATCACCGCGGCGGAACCCAACACCACTTGGGCGGTTGGCACCGAGATCAACCTCGTCAACCGCGTCGCGAAAGAGCAAACAGACAAAAAGGTGTTCTGCCTCGACCCGATGATCTGCCCGTGCAGCACGATGTATCGCATCCACCCGTCGTTTCTATGTTGGGCCTTGGAGAACCTCGTCGCGGGAACGCCCGTCAACGTCATCGAAGTCCCGCCGAAAGTCAAGCACTTTGCCAAACTCGCGCTCGACCGAATGCTAACAATCGTTTAGCCAAGCGATCCGTTTCGGCTGGCCATTCATTCAAAAGGCGAGTCAAGCCGCCGCATTAACCCGCAAAGCAGCAGAAAAACCCCAGCTCACCGGAGGAGAAAACAGCGAGCCGGGGTTCTGGCTTTATGGAGTTACTTTCTGCGACGTCGCATCGCGAGAGCCGCGAGGCCGACTCCAAGCGCGGCCATCGTTCCAGGCTCCGGAACCACTTCGAACGTGAACCAGTTCACGTCATAAGGGCCGAGTTTCGTCGTGGCGAACTGCTGGATTCCATTGGAATCCTCAAACGAGAACGCCATGTTTAGGTTTATCGTCGTGCTCGAGTTCGCGATCGCGTCCGGAAAGTCCATCAGCGAGCCGGTTCGGAAGTTGTCGTCGCACGGGCTTCCCATGTTGTTCGCCAATTGGAAGTTCGACAGAGCCATATAGTATCTGCCAGGCGTGTAGTTGCGACGCAGGTGCGACTGCAGCGACGAAGACGGCGAACCAGGATAGCTGTTCACGCTTCGGTCGTCGTTCCCGTATCCGAGGATCGCGTCGAAGTTGCTGTCGTAGATCCAAAGGTCCGTGTCAGTTGTGTGCCCCTGGCCGACCGTCGTGATGTCGATCTGCCCCGGTTGGAACGTTCCGAGGTCCATCGGCGTGATCGGCACGCGCTCGAGCGTCGCCGCATAGTCCGCGGTTGTGCTCGCCGTTCCGGTCACACGATAGTAGATCTCCTCCTGCTTGCCGAAGCCGTACCACTGGTTGAAACGCGCCGGATTCGTCGTCGTCGACGACGTCTGCACAGCGATGTCAGTCCCTGCGTTCGGAGTGCCGACCGTCGAGCCGTCCCATGGGCCAGGGGGCGCGGCGGTCTGGCTCAGACCACGAATCGTCCCCGTGTGGCCGGCGATCTGGCTGTCCAGAATGAGCCGATACCGGTAGATCCCGAGCGCCGCCGCAGCCGTCTGTACACGGAAATAGTCGAGACCCGTGCCGGTGGCGCTGATGCTGTTGCCGATGATGCGGTCGCCCGCCATCATGTTCGCAATGAAGTTCGCCTGGGCCTTGGAGTCGTTCGGCTCCGACTCAAAAAAGTCGATCGCCATCGCGCCTTGGGCGCATAGAGCGGCCGCCCCCAGCCCGGCAAAGTGCCTGATAACATTCATAAGTTCAGTCTCCTTTTGAGATAACAAGTGCTAACGCCCCGATCGAATCGGGGTCGGTGCCTGCCATCACACTCTAACATTCTACAGCGCGATTCGCAAATTGATCCCAGCAATTTTGCGAGAAAAATTGCCCCGCCGAAGCGGGGCATCTCATCGCGCAGGTGACAACAGAAAGGCTATGCAGCGATCTGCAGCGATTCCGGGCCTTGCTCTTGACCTTCAAAGAACACGGTGATCGGTTCGCTGCCCTCGCTCGTTCCCGATGAGCGATGCGCAAACACTTGATACATCGCCCACTCGACGAGTGGCTTTGTGTTTTCGTCCACGAACTTCTTGCCGGCGATCGCTCCGATCTGCTTCCATTTCGTATCGTTCGGACGCTTCTTCCAAACAGAGAAAAACGTGCCGAAAGCAAGCGAACCCTTCCACGAAAGCTCCACATGGCCGTTCGAATTGATTTGTCCTTTGACATTCGTCGGCGCGCTCGGAATTCCCGAAGGTGACGGGGGGGCAGGTGGGGGGATCTGCGCGAGGTTGTAGACGTTTGGATTCGCGGTCGCTTCTGCCTTCGCGCGAATCGTGCTAATGAACGCCGCGCCAAGCTCGTTCATCTCACTGAGTGCGTTGTGCAATGCGACGGTCGCAACCTTCGCGGCAGTGCGTGCGTTCTGCGCTGCCGTGTAAGCGTTGCGCGCCGCAGTGACCAGGGTCAATAGGTTGTCCACTTGCACTTGCGTCAATCCGATTGCAGTTGCATTGTCCTCCCATGGTGTCGTTCGGTTCTCATAGAACTCGATGTTTTCATTGATTTGTTTCGGAACGATGGCCACTTTGATGGACCTCCTTCGTTGGCCGCCGTTAGCAGCGGCGCTTAATGTCGTTTCGGCCAGTTTGTAGATTTCCTTAGGTTTCGGATTTCTCGCGACCCGTTCCGAACGCCTCGCCACGCGTTCCGAACTCTCCGGCAGCGGTTCCGAAAGCCTCGTCACGCGTTCCGAACTCTCCGGCGGCGGCTCCAGGCTATTCGTCGGCGGGGTTTTCTTCCTCGGGCTCTCCGTCGGGCGGCTCATCCGAAAAGTTCATCGCCAGCCAACCTTTCACGTCTTCGTCCTCTTTGCCGATAGCCTTGACCTCCATGGATGCGAGATCCACTCTGTAGAGCTGGAAGTCGGCGTCGCGCCAGTTTGAGCCGGTGAAGTCGGCACGGATCGTCTCCGCGTCTGCTTCTTGCTCAAGTATCACTCCCATCATCTTCGCGCCCTGCAGTTGAGCCTCTCGCAGGTTCGCGCCCTGCAGTTGAGCCTCTCGCAGGTCCGCGCCCTGCAGTTGAGCCTCACGCAGGTTCGCGCCCTGCAGTTGAGCCTCTCGCAGGTTCGCGCCCTGCAGACGAGCCTTTTGCAGGTCCGCGCCCTGCAGTTGAGCCCCGAATAGGTATGCGCCCTGCAGTTGAGCCCCGAGTAGGTATGCGCCCTGCAGTTGAGCCCGTCGAAGGTCCGCGCCCTGCAGATGAGCCCAGAGTAGGATTGCGCCCTGCAGTTGAGCCCCATATAGGTCCGCGCCCTGCAGTTGAGCCTCTCGCAGGTTCGCGCCCTGCAGTTGAGCCTCTCGCAGGTTCGCGCGCGGAAGGAAGCATTGGGCCAGCCGGAGCTGTCGCTTTCGAGCCCTCCGCCAGGGTTCGAGGGAATCGAGGTAGGGCTTCCAAGCTGCTTTGCTCTTTTGCTCCCCTGCCTTGACGCAGTCTGCGATCGCGTCGCGGGTGTCCAGGAGTTGATTCGACACGAGTGCGAGCGCAGACAGGAAGGACTTGCGTTGCTCCAGAGAGAGCGGGCCGGGTTCCCGAATGTCGCTTAGCCGCAGCATCTCGCGCTTGCACTCGTCCAGTTTTCTCATATTCAGAAGGAACTGGCGGTTCTCCCGCGCCTCTTTGAACACGTCGACCGCGCGCGCCATCGCGTAAAACAAACGGCGATCTTTCCGGCTGAGCCCCTCCGCAACGACCCGAGTGAACTTCTTGTACGCGGTACGATTCGCGTCCGCGAGTTGATGGATGAGGAAGTCCAGCAGAGGTTGCAGCTCGCTCTTGTCGAAGCTGGCCATCTCGCGGATTGCCTTGCGGATTTCGGATCGGGCTTCCGGTTCTTCATAGATATGCAGCGCGGCGGAGAGCTGCATCGCCGCGCGCTTGAACCAGGGGTAGTCGACTTCGTTGACTTCGGTCTGATTAGTTTGAAGTCTGGGGTCGCGCTGCTTCGCGATGTCGGCGAGGCCGATGCCGGCGTTGATCCGTGGGAGGAGGTCTGGGTGCGCGAAGTCGTCGGAGAGCGCTTCGAATTCTTTCTGGATCGCCTCGTATTCGCTGATCCGGCGCTGTTGGTCGAGTTGACTCTTGTGGTGCTCCCGGTCTTGGTCGCGTTGATCTTTCGCGACCTCGCGGTCCTTAGCGAGTTGCGCTTCAAGATGCCTTTGCTTCTGGTCGCGGTTGAGGAAGAACGTACCCAGACCGATGACGCCCGCGAACCAGGTGACTGCGGCCTGGATGACGAAGCCGCGCGATTCTGCTGGGACGGCCTCGTACGCGCCTTGCCAGCTTGGGATCAAGTGGATGTCCGCGAAGAGCAGTATCTGCCCTGCGCCGAAGTACGCTGCGGCGAGAAAGCCTAGCCCCCACCGGAAGTATTTCCATTCGACGAGATTCTTCTCGCTGTCACTCATCGCCGTCACCGCAGTTTACTGTCTCCCTCTGTCGAGGGTTCGCGGTCACGGGTGGAAGCTCCAGCGGGGGTAGGATTCGGAGGATATGCGCAGCGCAATTCGATTCGGTTTGCTATTCGTCGCTTTGGTTTTCTCGTTGGCGTTCTCGCAGGACAAGAAGCCGATGGATCACGACGTGTACGATTCGTGGATGACGATTCGCGGCTCGTCGCTTTCTCCGGATGGGAAGTGGTTCCAATACATCTATGGCGCGTTCGACGGCGATGTGACGATGCAAGTCGTTGCGGTGGACGGATCGCGGTCTTATGAGATCGAGCGCGCTGCGACACCTCGCTTCGTCGGCTCGCGATATTTGGTGTATTCGGTCGTTCCTTCGAAAGCCGAAGTTGCAGAAGCGACGCGCGCGCGTCGTCGGCCAGATGAGATGCCGAAGAATTCGCTCGGCATTCTTGATTTGTCGACAGGAGAAATCTATTCGCGCGAGAAGATTCGCACGATTCGCGTGCCGGATGCCGGGACTTGGATCGCGATTCAACCGGAGCCGCCAGCGCCGCCATCGGGCCAACAGCAGCAGCAACAGCCACAGCCGGAAGAGGGCGCGCCGCAAAAGAAACGCAATCACGCGGTCGGCAGCGAATGGATTTTGCTTTCAGTCGAAACGAAAGAAGCGATGACGTTGGAGTTTATCGATCAATGGGTGTGGTCGAACGACGGGAGTTACATCATCTATTCGACATCGACGCGCGACGGAAACGGCGATGGATTGTTTATGCGCAGAATCGGGGGGGACGCGGTTCCGATCTTGGCTGGGCTGGGGCGATACACTTCGATCGCGATTCACGAAGGCACGAATCAAGTCGCGTTTTTCACGGATCGCGACGACTACGCCTCGGAAACGCCGGGCCTTAGCGCGTATCTTTGGAAAATCGGCGATTCAGAGGCGCGAAAAATCGCGGACGACTTGATGGCAGGGATTCCGGAAGGTTGGAAGATTTCTTCGCGGGGGGGCCTGAGCTTTAGCGGCGACGGTTCGCGCGTGCTGCTTTCGACTGCGCCCGTTGTGGACACTCCGCGCGACGAAACACCGGAAGCGGAGCGTGTCGTCGTCGACATTTGGAATTGGAAGGATCCGCTAATTCAGCCGATGCAATTGCAGCAGGCGACTGCGGTTCGCAACAAGACTTATCGCGGTTTCGTCGATTTGAAAACGGGAGCGTATCGTCAAGTCGAAACGCCGGAGATTCCGGACGTAACGATTCCTTTGCAAAGCGAAAGCAATTGGGCATTAGGCTCCAACTCAGCTCCTTACGCTCAGTATGTTTCGTTCGATCAAAGTTATCGCGATGTCTATTTGATCGATTTGCGCACCGGCCGCTCGCGGTTGTTCATGGAAATGCACGCAGGCACGATGGCGTTTTCAACCGGCGGCCGTTTTTTGATATGGTGGGATCGCGGCGAGCGTGTTTGGAAGACGCATGAGCTGTCGACGGGGAAGCGAGCGACGCTCGGCGCAGGTTTTCGCTTTCCACTGTATAACGAACTCGAAGATCGCCCGCAAGATCCAAGTCCGCACGGAATCGCGGGTTGGACGCCTGGCGACGAGCGCGTACTGATTTATGATCGTTACGACATTTGGTCGTTCGATCCGACAGGTAGTGAGCGCCCGGTTTGCATCACGGGAGAGTATGGGCGTGCGTGGCAGGTGGACTTGCGCGTGCTGCGGATCGGCTTGGAAGATGCTTTCATTCCGCTCGACCAGGCGTTGTTGCTGAAAGGTTTCAATCGCAGAAACAAGGGCGATGGATTCTATCGATTGGAGGTCGCGAAAACGAACCGACCCCAGGCGCTGTTGGTCGATGCGAAGCGATTCTCGAACCCAACAAAGGCCAACAGCGCGGACGTTGTGACGTTCACGCGCTCTGACTTCGACGAGTTTCCAGATATCTGGATCAGCGACATGAACTTCTCGAATCCGAAGAAGCTAACCGACATCGGCAAGCAAATGCATCCGTACACTTGGGGCAAGTCGGAATTGATTGAGTGGACTTCGCTGATGGGAGAGAAGTTGCAAGGAGTGCTTTATCTGCCGGATGGTTTTTCGCTTTTCAAAAACTACCCAATGATCGTTTACTTTTATGAGCGATTGTCCGACAACTTGCACAACTTCTACCATCCAAGTCCGGGAAGCGGATCCATTAACATCTCGTTCTATGTGAGCCGTGGCTACGTTGTGTTTACGCCGGACGTTCCATACCGAATCGGATACCCGGGACAGAGCGCAATGCATGCGATTCTTCCTGGTGTCCAGAACTTGATCGAGCGTGGCTTTGTCGATGCGAAGAGGATCGGTATTCAGGGTCACAGCTGGGGGGGATATCAGATCGCCTATATGATCACGCAAACGGATATGTTCGCTTGCGCTGAAGCGGGTGCGCCGGTAAGCAACATGATCAGCGCATACGGAGGAATCCGCTGGCAAACTGGCATGAGTCGACAATTCCAATATGAGCGCACACAGAGCCGCATCGGTGGAACGATTTGGGAGAAGCCGCTGCAGTTCATTGAGAACTCACCCGTTTTTTGGGCTGACAAAGTGAATACTCCGCTGCTGATGCTGCATAACGATCAAGATGGTGCAGTTCCTTGGTATCAAGGAATCGAATACTACATGGCTTTGAGAAGACTGAGCAAACCCGTTTGGATGCTCAATTACAACGGTGAAGGTCACGGACTAAGTCGAAGGCCGAATCAAAAAGATTGGGCAATTCGAATGCAGCAGTTTTTCGATCACTACTTGAAAGGCGCGCCGATGCCGGTTTGGATGGCGGAGGGAGTGCCTGCAATCGAGAAGGGAAGAAATCTCGGTTTGGATCTCGTCGGCGGTGGCAAGTAGTCTGGCTGCCCTCCAGGGATTCGAACCCCAACCAACTGATCCAGAGTCAGTCGTTCTGCCATTAAACTAGAGGGCAGCGCGAAACAAAATGATACCCTGATGCCCAGTCTGTTCGATCCGATAACGATTCGTTCGGTTACTGCGCGCAATCGAGCATGGATGTCTCCAATGTGCCAATACAGCGCAGTCGATGGCGTTCCAAATGAATGGCATTTGGTCCATCTTGGAAGCCGTGCTATTGGAGGCGCGGGCATGATTGTCGTGGAGGCGACGGCGATCGAGCCAGAAGGCCGAATCACTCCTGGCTGCACCGGAATTTGGAACGATGAGCAAGCCGATGCATGGTCTAAGATCGTAATGTTCATTCAACGATATGGCGCTATTCCAGCGATTCAGTTAGCTCACGCAGGAAGAAAGGCCAGCACGCACGTTCCGTGGTCACCCACTCGAGGTGGCATTCCGATTTCTGAGGGCGGATGGACACCCAAGGGAGTGACGAGCGAGAAGTTTGTTGACTCGCACAACGCTCCCCATGAGCTGACTGTAAATGAAATTTCGGCCATCGTGCAACTTTGGGCGAGTGCTGCGCAAAGAGCGAGTGACGCAGGATTTCAAGTTGTGGAAATACACGCAGCTCACGGATATTTGCTACATCAATTCTATTCACCCATTTCCAATACGCGAAACGATCAATACGGCGGTTCTTTTGCGAACCGAACGAAGTTTTTGTTAGAAGTCTGCAAAGAAGTTCGCGTTGCGTTGCCAGAAAGCACGCCATTGTTGGTTCGTTTGTCGGCCACGGACTGGGTCGAAGGTGGTTGGACAATCGATGACTCGATTGAGTTATCCAGACTGCTCAAGCAAGCCGGTGTCGACCTAATTGACTGCTCATCCGGAGGAGCAGTTCCGAACGCACAAGTGCCTATTTCTCCAGGTTACCAAGTGGAATTTGCACATCGGATTCGTAGGCATGCGCAAATTCCAACTGCCGCAGTCGGTCGGATCTCAGAGCCGAAGCAAGCAAACGCGATCATTGACTCGGGACAAGCGGACGCGGTCATGATCGGACGTGCAATGCTTGACGATCCTTATTGGGCGGTTCACGCTGCTCGAGAGCTGGGGATCGGCGACATTCGGACCAAAGAATACGCATGGGTCCAAATGTAAGAATGCCGCCAAATTGCACGGGACAACTTGGCGGCACGGTTGCAGCTACTTCTTGTCGTTGATGTCGGCCTTCCCTCGGTAGTAGTCGCCAAGCAAATGCTCCGCGAAGTACTCGTACATCATTTGATTGAAGTATCCGGTCATGTTTCCGAATCCATGCGCCTGTCCAGGAAGCAACATGAAATCGAACCGCTTGTTCGCACGGATCAGCGCGTTGACCAGTCTGATCGTTCCAGCAGGGTGAACGTTGTTGTCCATGTCTCCGTGAACAAGCAGCATGTGCCCTTTCAGGTTCGCCGCGATTTCATGGTTCGCCGGCACCTTGATTTCGAATCGAGTGTGCTTTTTGCCTTCGCTGTCAAAGTACTCGACTTCCTTCAGGCCATGATGTTGCTCACTCCAGTTGGCGTTGTAGACATTATTGTCGTGGTTGCCCGCGCTGGAAACACCAACTTTGAAGAATTCATTGTACGGTGGCATCAAGAGCGCCGCGGCAGTCATGAATCCACCACCAGAATGTCCATAGATTCCAACGCGGTTAATGTCGATCCACGGGTATCGAGCAGCAAGTTCCTCAACGCCGCGTTTCTTGTCAGGAAGCCCGTAGTCGCGCAGATTGTAGTATCCAAAACTATGGTAGGCATTTGACCTTCGCGGGTTGCCGCCTCGATTACCAATTTGGATGACGATGAACCCAAGCTGCGCGAGGTACTGGTTCCCAGCCGTAGCGCTGAATGTTGAGCTGACGCTTTCTGTTTGAGGACCTGGATAGACGTGCAGAATGATTGGATACTGCTTCTTAGGATCGAAATCAAACGGCTTCCACATGTTTCCGTAGATATCAGTCACGCCATCGGCCGCTTTTACAACGAACGTTTCGGGCATTTTCCATCCGATTTCATAGAGTCGCGAAAGATCCATTTCCTCGAGTTCCAAAATGACGTTGCCCTTGTCGTCACGAAGCACAGCCTTAGGAGCCAGATCGACACGAGAAAAGTTGTCAACGACATACTTCCTCGACGGAGACAATGTGGAATTGTGGTCAGCATCGCCTGGATCCAAAAGCGTCAGGCCTGTGCCATCCAGATTGACTCGGTAGAGGTGGCGGAAGTACGGATTTTCACCAGGCTCTCTGCCGACACCATTGAAATACAAGTGCCCACGTTCAGCATCGAGCTGAACGAATCCATCTGCGCGCCAGGGACCAGAGGTGACTGCATTCTTCAGGTTTCCTTTGCTGTCATACAGATAGTAATGGCCCCAGCCGGTTCGCTCGGAATACCAAAGGATGTCGCGCTGGCGACCGACGTATCGCGGAGGCTGCCGCTCAATGAACGCATCGTTCACCGATTCAGAAATAAGGACCGTCGCTTCGTTTGTTGCGGTGTCGAGCTCAATGAACTCAAGGTTGCGCTGAAGCCTGTCCCTTCGAACCAGCCTGATCGACTTTGACTGCTCATACCATGCGACGTCGAAATTTCTTTGGTGCTTGTATTTGTCGACATTCGCTCGCTTGAAGTCTTTTGAGTCACGATAGAAAATCCAGAACTCTTGAATGCCAAATCCTTCTTCGCCAGGCATCGCGTACTTGTAAGTCATCAATGTCGGCCTCGGCTCAGAGAGCGAGTTGACAAGCCAAAGCTCTTTGACATCGCGTGTGTCCATACGTGTGACGTAGAACATCTTGGAATCGGAAGACCAGGTCACATTTGCTCGAACTCGTCTGCCGCCACGCTCTTGGCCTTCTTGTTCCTCTTGTTGCTCTTCGTCATCTTGTCGTTGCTGCTGCCCGCCCGTAGCCGCGCCGAAGCTGTAGTACTGCTCGCCGTCTTTGGTTAGTTGAATCGGATCGGACTCTTTGCCATCAACGATCTCGACGAAATATAAGTTATGGTCTTGTGCGTAAACATAGGAACGACGATCAGGTGAAAAGTTTCGGAAGTTTTGTTGCTGCCCTTGGGCTTGGCCACCCTGGCCTCCACCACCTCCGCCACCAAATCGGCCCTGGCCACCGCCTCCGCCTTGCCCCTGGCCTTGTTGGGCTGGTGGTGCGATCTTGTAAAGCTCTTTGGTGTCCAGGATGTAGCGCAGCCACTGCTCGTCGACTCGGAATCGGAACGACTTGCCATCCTCCTCAAACGTCAGCGTTGTGATAGGCAGCGTTTGCGCGTCATAAGGCTTTTTCAAGACCTCGGAAAGCTTCATCGCCATTTCCGCGGAGTCGAAGAGGAAGTCCTTCTTACGAGCGTTGCAGTCGACGATGTAGAACTTCGGCCCAGTGTTGTCTCGCCACATGTACCAGAACACATCTTGGTTTCGAATCCAGCCCGGCGTGACCGATGAACTGTAGATGTAGTGCCTCAGCTGATCGTTGCTGTATTTGGCGGCCAGTTCCCAATTGGCAGAATTCGTTCTTGGCCCCGAACCCAGGCTCAGAAGTGCCAGCGGCGACAGCATCAGAGCAATAGTGAGAATTCGCGTCGGCATCTGCCATGACGCGACCTTAGTGGACATGCGCATTCTTAGCCTCCAGAGCAATTGAAGAAACCGGCCCAGCGACGCCGAGCCGAATTGCTTAGCATACGCTCTTTTGCCAGGGATAAGTGTCCGATTTGAGGGATAATCGCGTAAATGAAGTCGAATTCGCGTCAGCAGGTCAGCCAGAGAAAACGGCGCGGACAGCGAAGGTTTCGACTCACAGCACTGCTCATCATGTGCATGGCCGCCATACCCTTGTTGCTCGCGGCGCAATGGTGGAGGGGCGGACGAGCCGTCGCTTCTAAGGAAATTGGCGCGATCACGAGCGAGTTGGCTGTGCCCACGCCGATCGTCTCTCCTGTGGCTCCTCCTGCCTTGCAGATCGATCTTCAGAAGGTAAAGCCGAATGAAGTCGGGCGTATTCCAATCGTCATGTACCACGACATTGGTGCATCGTCGAACTACGACAGCCTCGGCCTCAACATTTCTCGGGACAAATTCAAGAGGCAGCTTCAAGCAATGAAGGACGCGGGTTGGTACCCGATCACGATGAGATCGGTCGCACTTGGCGATATAGACGTTCCAGCTGGAAAGACCCCGGTGGTCATAACGTTTGACGACGGCAGGGCGACGACTTTCAGAACTCTCCCTGACGGAAGGGTCGACCCAAACTGCGCTGTAGCGATCTTCGAAGAGTTTTCAAGACGGAACCCAGAGTTTCCGTTTCGAGCAACTTTCTACTTGATTGGCACTTCGGTGCCCTTTCACCAAAAGGAAACAGCGGCATGGAAGGTCAAGTACCTGATTGATCGGGGCCACGAAATTGGCAATCACAGCAACACGCACCGATACATGGATCAAAACGCGGGAGGATGGGTGTCTGCCGCGAGCATTCAACGTGAAGTTGCAGAGGCAATCCGGAGAATTCGCGCTTACGATGTCAGGGCGACAATGGACACTTATTGCGTTCCCGGTGGCGGTTACCCGAAGAATCGATCGCTGTGGAGATACCTGAAGGAAGGCAGCGAGGGCGGAACAAAGTACAAGAACTTGGTTGTGCTGAAAGCATGGGGAGGCCCAAGCAGATCGCCATTTCACATAAGCTACGATCCAATGGTGATCGACAGAATCGGCGTGATGGGCTCTTACTTGGAGAGTCAAATCTCGCTGCTGAAGGCGGGTATTGAGTTGCAGCCGTACATCAGTGATGGTGACCCGGACAAAGTATCGGTACCGAGGTCGTTTGAGAAATACGTGAACAAGGCCGCGCTCGGGCGAAGGGTGCTCAGGGTCTACGATCTCCCTGGGTCAAAGTCAGAGACAGACCCAGTTCCTGAACCCGCAACCTCAAACTAATTCCATCCGTATCGCGTTACATGAAGTCCGATCGCAAGTCGCATGATGGACTGCCCCCGGGGCTTTCAGACCTTGGGGAATGGCACATTTCAGAGTTTACAAACGACGATGCGGGCCTTACAGTTCGCGGCAGATTCAACGTCTCTCCTCTGCTCAAGCTGGATGCGGATCAAACGAAATTCTTGCTGACGTTTTTGCGGTGTAGGGGAGTGTTCAGCAGCGTTCAGAAGGAGCTTGGCATTAGCTACCCCACCGCTCGCGGACGATTAGACGCATTGCTTGCAACCCTCGGATTGCAGCCAGCGGCAGACGACAGCGTGCCCTCTGAGAGAACGCATGGCATCAATGAGAAACAACAGGAGATATTGGCAAAGTTGGAAAGAGGCGAGATAAGTCCAGAGGAAGCGAAGAAGGCGATCAAGGAGGTTGCCCGATGAAAGACCAGGTGATGCGCATTCTTAGAATGGTGCAGGATGGTCGACTGTCTCCAGATGACGCCTACGAACTCATGGCGGCATTTGTGAACTTCGACAGCGGAGCAGGCCAAGAGACCGACCAAGTCCATGAGCCGACGGTCGACCAGCCGGAACAGTCTGCATCCAAGTCAACGGACGACCCTTTCAAGAAGTTAATGGATAGCGTCGAGAAAATGACCAAAGAAGGAATCGACTCCGTGAATTGGAAAGAAGTTGCATCGTCGGTCAAGTCCGCTGCGATGCGTGGGGTCGATACGCTAAGAACCAACGTCGAGCAAATGACAAAGGGAGACTTTAGGGTCTTTTGGTCTTCAAACAAAGCAGACAAGACGGTTGAACTTCCTTTGCATGTGGGTCCTGACAATGCGCTTAGAGTCGAATGGAAACACGGTGACATCAAAGTTCGCGGTGGACACTCGATCGGCAGCATGAAATCGACAGCAACTTTTCGGGGAAAGAGTACCGACGAAGCATCGGCGAAAGCCGACGCTTGGACACCGATCGTTGAGGAAAACGATGGCAATATCACATTGAAGCAATCGTCCGATGCAGATAGTGAAGACCTCGAGCTTTACCTGCCGGAAGGAGTCTCTTTGGATGTTCGTGCGGAATGCGGCGACATTGATATTGATGGAACCAAAGGACCGATTCGCATCACAACGATCAAAGGCGACATATCCGTAAAGGAAGTGGCTGGCAGCGTCGAAATCAACTCGGCGTCGGCGGACGTTTCGCTGGCAAAGGTCGAGAATGGTTCGGTCGAAATCGAAGTCAAGCAAGGTGACATTTCCTTAGCGAACGTTGCGGGCACGATTAAGATTCGATCCGCAAGTGGCGATGTCAAAGGTAAGGAAATCTCCGGAAGGTCGCTCTCGGTTGAAACCGTCGACGGAGAAGTCGACATCGACTTCAGCGAAGCGCTCGATGGAGCGCTGAGCATTCGGACAGTAAGCGGGGATGTGCTGATTGACCTCGCCGGTGGGTCCAATTGCAGAGTCGCCTTGTCCTCGCTAAGCGGAAGCGCCAGGTGCGATTTCGAACTCGAGGATGAGAAGCGAACGAAGGAGCGAATCACCGGTCGAATCGGCAACGGGGACGGAACTCTCGATGTGAGCACCGTAAAGGGCCAAGTCAGCCTAAGCCTCCGCGACCACTATCGTTAGCGGGTGGTAACGTTTGGCGGTGCACGAACTGCCAAAAGACAGAGTTTCAGTAATGGGCGTCCTCAATGCGACGCCCGACTCCTTCTCAGACGGCGGAGACTATTTCAATGTCGAATTGGCAATCGAAAGGGGCATCCAGCTATTTGAGGAAGGCGCAGACGTCGTCGACGTCGGCGGTGAGTCGACACGACCAGGTGCAGAACCCGTCCCTGCTGAAATCGAGCTATCACGGGTTGAGCCGATTGTGGAAGCTCTTGTTAAGCACGGGGCTGTTTCAATCGACACATACAAAGCTCCAGTCGCGGCTCGGTGCATGGAGTTGGGAGCAAAAATCATCAATGACGTAACGGGTTTTCGAGATTCCGAGATGATTCGAGTGGCGCGACAGACCGATGCGGCCCTATGCCTAATGCATATGCTCGGGGAACCTCGGACGATGCAATCGAACCCAGTCTACGGTGATGTGGTTTCTGAAGTTCGAGACTATCTCGACGAACAAGCCGAGACGCTCCAGAGAGAGCAAATTGCTCGCGAAAGAATCTGGATCGATCCAGGAATAGGCTTTGGCAAGACTCTCGATCATAACCTCTCGTTGCTTTCGCGCCTCGGCGAAATTGCTTGCCTGGGTTACCCTGTAGTAGTTGGAGTCTCGCGTAAGTCGTTCATTGGCAAGGTAGTTGGCGAAGAAGATCCCAAAAGGCGGCTCGGCGGTTCGATTTCCGCGATGCTCCGAGCGGTAGCAAATGGTGCAAGAGTCGTCAGGGTCCATGATGTCCGAGAAACGGTCCAAGCTCTGAAGGTCTGGTCGGCCACCTGTTGACAAATATTCTAATATTCGAATATAGTGTCCCCAAGTTCCCCTGGCGTCGATCGAGGCGCCTGAAGCTTAAGGAGGCAAGTCATCTATGGCATATCATCGATTGCAAGTCAGAAAGAGAGCGAGCTCGCTAACGGGCGCGCAGGTTCGGCAGTTGCGGCGCGAAGGTCGCATCCCGGCAGTTGTTAGCCGAAAAGGGGAACCGAGCCTTGAGCTTACTGCTGAACTGAAAGAATTGCAGGCTGCGGCCCATCACACCGGAATCGGCGGAATCCTAATGCTGGTCGACGAACAAAGCGGTGACGAACACCTCGGGATGCTAAAAGTTCTGCAGTGGGAGCCGGTATCCCGAAAACTGCTCCATGCAGGATTCCAAGAGGTGAACGCGTCGCAAGTAGTGCAGACCTCGGTTACGCTGATTTTTCACGGGGAGCCTGAACCGGTTGCCAGGCACGAAGCCCAGTTGCTGAAATCTTCTGAATCGATCGATGTCACTGCTCAAGTGCGGAACCTTCCGACCGCGATTGCGCTCGACATTTCGGAGCTGACGATCGGTGACGTTGTGACGGCAGGAGACGTGCCGCTTCCTGAAGGTTGCGAACCTACAAATCCAGATTCCGTGATCTGCTCGGTGGCCGCTATGAGGATCGCAACACCCGAGGAAGAAGAAGCTGCTGCCTCTGCAGCCGAAGAAGAGCCTTCGATGCCGGAGCTTGTTGGACAGCGCGGCAAGGAAGAAGATTCGGCAGAGTAGTTCTCGTTTCGAGGCAGGCATTGCCTGCCTTTACCAACCTGCCTGGCAATGCGCCATGCAAAAGGGAGGTTGTTAGTGCACAGTTGGATCTGCGCCGTCAATACGGCAAGCGAAAAGCAGGTGGATGCGATGTTGGACGCTCTCGCACATGTAAACGGAGAGCCACCAACGAAGCGCGTCGTCACAAAGGACGGTGTTGTCTTTGGTTCATTGCGAATCGGTGAAGCCAAAGATCGCCCTGACATCGTGGACGGACCTGGAGGATCGACCATCGCATTCATGGGCTCGATCACAAACTCGCACAGCCTAAGGCCTCACATCAAGCCGAAACCGACAAACTCGAGCGACGCTGCTTTGGTGCTCTCGCTATATCGTATGAGACAGAGAAAGTGCACTCACTTCCTCGAGGGTAGCTATGCCTTTGTCATTCGGCATGGTGACGACTTCTATGCCGCACGAGACCCTCTCGGTGCAAAACCTCTTTATTACGCCAAATCTGGCGAAGGTTGGATGTTCGCAACTGCAATGAAGGCGTTCGTTGATACCGAATTGCCTGTATCCGAGTTTCCTCCCGGTTGCTACTTCGAATCAGACGTCGGTGCAAGGCGTTACTTCAAAGTGCCTGACTCAGTCAACGAAAAGGTCAATGCGAACGAAGCCGTGGAGCTTGTCCGAGTGTTGGTAACAGAATCGGTCCATAGCACAGCAAAGTCTTGCGCAGAAGCCGGCGTGTATCTGACCGGCACCGTAGAGAGTTGCATCATTGCAGCGATTCTCGCTCAAAAGAACCGCCGGATCAGGACTTACTCTGTGGGCCTTGCGGGATCGAATGATGGCCAAACAGCGAAGAAGGTGGCTTCCTGGCTTGGCACGGAACACACGCATATTGAAGTCAGCGAGCAGGAGATTCTCGACAACTTGCAAGACATCGTGCTTACATTGGAATCGTTTGACGCTCCAGTCGTAAGGCATGCAGTTGCAGACTACTTTGCAATGAAGAAGGCTTCTGAGTCGACAGGGGCAATTCTAAGCGGCGAAGCAGCGAACGAGCTGTTTGGCGGATACACCTATCTGCGTCCAATGTATCATGAGAAACTCTCGAACGAAATCAAGAGACTGACAGAACAGTTGCATTGCACACACCTACAGCGCATCCACAGGATGACGGCGGTTCACCACGTGGAAGCGCTCGTGCCTTTTTGTGAGCGTCGACTCGTCCACACAGTGTCGAGGCTTCCAGCCAACATGAAAGTCAGCGAAGACGGCCGTTCGAAGTGGGCATTGCGCCGAGCTTTCGGAACGGTTCTGCCGGCATGGGTCGCAGATCGTCCGGATGCAGAGGATACGCAATCGATGGGGATTCAGCAAATGCTCAATAGCTATGCGGAGACCGTGTTTACCGACGAAGACATCCGGAACTACAATGAGAGTCGATCCGAAAGCGATCCTGAGATCCGATCCAAGGACGAGATGCTCTACTATCAGATCTGGAAAACCAAGTTTGACTCTCGCTTCGTGCCGTTGGTTGGGCGTACGCATCTATAGGTTAGGCAGTGGATAAGACGAGTAAGACAAACGCAGCCTGGGTGGAGGATCCGTTGGATGCCGAGACGTTGGCAGGGAGCTTGCGCGAACTCGTGGATGTAGATCCGCTGTTCGATGAGCAAATAAGAGCGGCAGGTGTTCAGTTCTGTGCGTCGCTGCTTGCTGCGCTTGGGCATCCCACTCGGTTGAGAATTGCAGGCATTCTCAGGAAGGGACCTTTGACGGTTGGTGTTATTTCGAGTGAGCTGGGTATATCTCAGGCGAATGCATCCCAACACTTGGCCGTGCTGTTGCGCGCCGGTGCATTGGTGAAGCAATCAGAGGGAACAGCTCGAAAATATTCGTTGCGAGAGCCAGGCCTCGCCAAGATACTCGACAAGATTGAAGAGTATTGGCATTTCCATAGAGAAGACTTGGCAGCAGAGACACTTGGGTAGGACACATAGGAGGCAGTTGTGCTGAGAACATTCATGTTGGCAATGGTTGTTGGGCTGATTGCGATCGGCTGCACGGGAAAGAAGAGTGAATCAGAGGGCAAGGAAACGCCAATCGCGACATCTGGCCCGACGCAGGTGGAATTCGAGGCAAAAGATGGCACGAGAGTCTATGCCGATCTTTACATGACGGAAGCAGGAAAAGACGCGCCGATTATCCTGCTGTTTCATCAGGCACGCGCGAATGCCGCTGAATACTCTCCAATCGCTCCAAGGCTTGCAAAAGAGGGATTCAACTGCCTTGCAGTCGACTTGCGATCCGGCGGCACCGCATGGCAGCGAAAGAACAGAACTGCCGAACAATTCGACCAAGAGCAGTCCTATGAGTCTGCGTTTGCGGACATGGTGGCAGCACTCGAATGGGCCAAAACCGAAGGCTACGGGAAGATCATTGCGTTTGGAAGCAGCTACAGCGCATCGCTCGCATTTCGTCTCGCAGCAGAGAATCAAGAAATTCGCGAGGTCATAGCATTCTCTCCCGGTGAATACTTTCAGCAAAAAGGGATCGTGGCTCAATGGGCGTCGCAAGTCGCTGTTCCAGTTTTTGTGAGTTGTGCGCCGAGCGAAATTGCAGAAACTGAAAAGATATTCGATGCGATCGCAACAGAGGAGAAATCGTTCCATACGCCAGAACAGGGACTGCATGGCGCTAGTGCGCTGAGAGCTGACAAGAACGCTGAAGGCGCCGAAGCAATTTGGAAAGCGCTGCTCGAATTTTTGGCTGGCGTCGAAGAAGGGCCCGAACCTGAGCCTGAGCCGATACCGGAAGGTTGAAGTGGCTTCGACAAAGCAAAGAATTCGACGCCTGGTAGATCAGCTTGAAAGCGCTTATGGGTCTCCGCGATTCATTCCAAGATTCGAACCGCTTGAAGAACTGATTTCCTGCATTCTTTCGCAACATACCGCGGATGCAAATTCGTTTCCAACGTTCACGCGATTGCGGGAACGATTTCCAGAATGGGAGCAAATCGCATCACTGACGCACCACGAGCTTGCTGATGTGATTCGAAAGGCGGGACTCGCGAATCAAAAAGCAAAGAGCATTATCGCGGTGTTGAAAGAAATCAAGAATAGGTTTGGCGATTACACACTCGAACCATTGAGAGAAATGAAAATGGAGGATGCGCGCAAGTGGCTGCTGTCGCTTCCTGGCGTCGGGCCCAAGACAGCTGCAATCGTTCTTTGCTTCAGCTTCGGTATGCCGGCAATTCCTGTCGACACCCATGTCTTCCGTGTATCTTGGAGACTTGGACTCATCGACAAGAAGATCGGCGAATCGAAGGCTCATGGTGCGCTGGAGGCCGCAGTGCCAGAAGATTTGGCATTTCGATTTCACACGGCATTGATTCAGCACGGACGACAGACTTGCAAAGCTCCAAAGCCGAACTGCGAGCAATGCGTCGTGCGGCGAGGATGCAGATTCTATCGGGACCATTGGCCATCGAGTTCGAAAAAGGTGAACATTTCTGCCTGAGCGGGCGTCTGCCAGGTATCTTGATCAGGCCGAAAGGGCTACAAGGTTAGGAAGGATGGTATCGAATATGAAACTTGGAATCGCAATGTTGCTTGTGACTGGATTTGTTTCCGGATTTGCCCAAGGGGCAGATCACTTGGGAAAATCCTGCACTGAAATCGTTGAGATGGGACTCGAAAAGTGGCTCGACCACTATTGGGAGAACAAAGGTCGAAGCGAAGTTGACACAAATCAAGCGTTTGGTGTTTTCGCGGACTGCATGAAGAAGCGAAACGAAGCGTTGCTGCCAGAACTCAATCCGTCCGATCGCGAAAGAATCGAAAAGTACAAACCACTGTTCAAAGAGTTTCGCGAGTACGCGGTTCAAATCCAGATGCTTTACGCAGGAGGCGGAACGATGTTCACACATGAACTCGCGCGCGGGCCTGCTTACGATGAGATTCTCTTTGGACAACTAATCGACATCAACATGAAGCCTGTAGGTTGGGCGACCGCCGAAAAGAGACAGCACATCATGGATCTTTACGGATGGATTCGAAAAGAACTCGGCGAAAGTTCGACGATTACGTTGGAGCGACGGGCAGAACTCGACAAGCAGGGAATCAACTGGCGTGAGATCCTTCCACTCGGTTCGCGCGCGATGCGAAATCTCGACAAGATGTCGCCCCTCTTGCCGCGCGATCGTCAGGACGAGTGCATCGCGGTGTTCGGATTCTATTGGAAGTGGATTACGGCATTCAAGAATATAGACAACTAGCGCAACCGAAATAAACTGTGCCGTGAGTTCGAAGACCAAGCGCGCGGCACTATGCATTGTGAAGAGAAAGAATCGTCCGCGTCGATCCGTGGATGATCCAGTCCGAGGAGCGGCCGATCCCTGGAGGTCCGTGGAGGGTCCACTCCAAGGGGCGAAAGTTGCACTAAGGCATGAATTTTGGGCACCAGGGGACTGGCTCGCCCTCGTGGCGGCGTCTATCTCGTTGTGGCGGCTTTGGGCTCTTCCTTTTTCGGAGTCGCTTCCACGGGCTTGAACGCCTGGCCGTCGGCGGCGTTTTTGGATGGGTCAGGATTGTACGGAGTGTCGTAGCTGCTCTGCTTGGGCTTCTCGTCCCTTTCGGGCTTCGTCTTGTCAGGATAGACTGGAACGACGGGGCCTTCGACCGGTTGCTTGGTCACGGTATAGCCATCGCCCTTGATGACCTCTGGCTCCTCGGCTTTGGCTTCTGATTTCGCGGCGCCCGAGCAACCGATAACGAGAACAGAAAAGGCGGCGAGGAAGGGAAGCAACTTCATGGTTTTGAATACTACCAGGGGGCGATCGCCGTTTCATACAGGTATCCTTTCTGTATGGCAACAATGACGCAAAGTGGCGAGAAAGAGAGCGATATGACGGGGCCGCGAGAAGCGAAAAACCTCATCGCCGGAGAGTGGAAGGACGCGGCATCTGGCGCGCGCTTCGACTCGGTGAACCCCGCAAACACCCAAGAGGTCGTCGGAACCGCCCCGGATTCGGACGAACGCGATGTCGATGCAGCCGTGCGCGCAGCAAAGGCGGCATTTCCGGCCTGGAGCAAGCTCAGTTGGGTGCGACGCGGAGAGATTCTCGATAACTTTGCCCAGCTAATCAAGCGAGACACGGAGGCGATGAGCCGGCTTGTGACGCGCGAATGCGGGAAGCCGATCAATGAGGGCCGGGCCGATGTGATCGAATCGCTGCACATGGTCCAATTTGCCGCGGCGCTAGGGCGGTTGCCGATTGGAGAGTGCATCAGCAGCGAGATTCCCGAAAAGGACGCTTATATTCGGAGAAAGCCGAAGGGCGTCGTGGCGTGCATCAGCCCTTGGAATTTCCCGATGGCGATACCGCTCTGGGAGATGACGCCATCGCTGGTTTCCGGCAACACGGTGGTTTTGAAGCCCAGCGAAGAGACGCCGATTTGCGCCGATTACCTGTTCCGGCTGATGGCTGAGGCCGGATTTCCGCCTGGAGTCATCAACATCGTCCATGGTCAGGGCGAGACGGCAGGCGCGCCGCTTGTGGCTCACCCGGACGTGGATGTGGTTTTGTTTACTGGCAGCTACCAGGTCGGGAAGATCGTCCAGCGGCAGGCTGCAGCCGAGGCACACAAATTTGTCGCGACGGAGATGGGTGGCAAGAACGCGCTGATCGTTCTGGACGATGCCGACTTGAACATTGCGGTTCCTGCTGCTCTGCTGAGCGCGTTCAAAACGAGCGGACAACGGTGCGTAACGTCGAACCGGCTGATCGTCGATCGGAAGCTCGTCGACCGGTTCCAAGAGCAGTTCTTAGAGATGGTCGATCGCATCAAGATCGGAGACGGATTGCGTGAAGATGTCTTCATGGGCCCGTTGATCAACGACGGCGGCGTGAAGAAGTTCCTCCATCACAACGCAAAGGCCAAAGAAGAGGGCGCGACCGTGCTGCGTGACGGCGGAGCGTTGACTGACGGCGACTACGCCAACGGCCACTTTGTCAAACCCTTCGTTTATCGTATGGAGTACCGGCCGAATACTTTCTGCCTGCGCGAGGAGGCGTTCAGCCCGCACGTTGCGATCATTCCCGTCGACGGGGTCGAGCAGGCTGTCGAAGTCTATAACGACACAGACTACGGGCTTGCAATGGCTGTGGTCACCGAGGATTACCGAAAATGGCGCTACGTCCGCGACCATGCCGATTACGGGCTGGGATACGTGAACTTGCCTTCCATTGGTGCCGAGGTTCACTTGCCGTTCGGCGGTGTGAAGAACTCGGGGAACGGCCACCCGTCTGCAGAGGGCCTCATCGATGCCGTGACGCACCGGACGGCTTTTACCGTCAATCACGCGCGAGAGATCGTAATGGCCCAAGGTCTTTCCACAAAGATTTAATCCCCAGTTCGCTGCCGGTTCGTGGAATAGACTCCTACGGGAGTATGGGATTCCCGCCGCATTGCCCGGTGTGGCTTCTCTTGCTGTCCGTTGGGTTCGATGGGGCGTTGGGTTACCTCAGATTCGTGGCTCGCAAGGGCGAAACAGCCGCTTAGCGCACTGCTTGGCGGCTTAGTGGTTTTCGCCGTTTCCGGCATCGTCTGCACCGTGCTTTACTTGCTTGGCACGCGCGCGCTCGCTGATGAAGTTCGCGACGGTCTGGTTCGTGTGGCCAAGGCGGCTGCAACACGCATCAACCCGGAAGAGCATCGCAAACTGACGTCTCCCGAACAAATGGAGTCTTCCGAGTATGTCGACGCAGTTGCCAAACTGCGTGAGATAAGGGACTCCGATAGCCAGATGGCTTACATCTACACCTGTGTGTTGATCGATGGCCGGGTGCACTTCATATTGGACGCTGCGGAGCCGGGTGACAACAACGGCGACGGTATCGAAGACAAGTCGAACTTGATGGACCCATACGACGAAGCTTCGAAAGAGCTGCTTGCAGCCTTTGCGAAGAAGGAAGCAACGGCAGATGCAAAGCCTTACAAAGATCGTTGGGGGACATTCGTCAGCGGATATGCGCCAGTGTTCGACGGACAGGGGAATCTCATTTGCGTTTTGGGAGTCGACTTGACGGCTGAAGACTTCGCCGCAAGATTAGAAGGGATGCGTGTTGCATGGCACTTGAGCTTGGTGCTCTCATTATTGCTTGCAATGCTTGTAGCTGCTGGAATCTTCGTTGCGAATAAGCGTCTGGCAGTTGTTCACCGCGCCCAGCGGCTAACTTACGAAATCATTGCTGCACAGAATGAAATTCTACAAAGAGTTGTGCAGAACGATCCTTTGGATCACACTCTGAGTTCCATCTCAGAAATTGCAGCGTCTCATGCTCCCGGCACAGAGTGGACCATTCATGCCAGAGAGGCCACACCCGGCTACCCAGGTGCAATTCTTCGAACCCCTATCCATGACAATGCCGGGAACGTCATCGGCTGGCTGGTAGTGACTGGCGTTATTGAAGACTCGTCGCGAGAGTTGCTTTCGACGTTGGAGCGTATGGTTGTGCAGTTGGCTGGAATGGCGATCGTTCGAGCCAAAGCCGACATTGAGCTTGCGAGCGCAAGGGACAAGGCTCTTGAGGCGTCAAGATTGAAGAGCGCATTTCTGGCTTCGATGAGCCACGAGATTCGAACTCCGATGAATGGAATCATTGGCATGTCGGAAGTTCTAATGTCGACACATCTCGACGAGCGACAGCGAGATTGCTTAAACACGATCCGTGAAAGTGCAGACGTCCTTGTCGGCATGATAAACGATATTCTTGACCACTCCAAACTTGAAGCAAACGCGCTCCGTATCGAAGAAACAGAGTTCAATATCAGGGACCTCATTGAAGGGGCTGCATCGCTGCTTGCGCCGCAGGCACAAAAGAAGGGCCTGGAACTGGTTTGCTCGATTTCACCTCGAATCGAGAATGTTCTCAGAGCAGACTCGTTGAGGCTGCGGCAGATCCTGCTCAATCTCATCGGCAATGCGATCAAATTTACCGAGTCAGGCGAAGTCTGGGTCGAAGCGAAAGTGGAGAGCTCACCTGTAGGTGGAGCTGTTCTCGAGTTGGGGATTCACGATACGGGAATCGGGATAGCGTCGGATAGGATCGACGCAATTTTCGAGAGTTTTTCACAAGCTGACATCTCAACGACACGACGGTTTGGCGGAACCGGATTGGGACTGACCATCTCAAAGCAGTTGGTTGAAAGAATGGGCGGATCGATCAGCGTTGCCAGCGAGGTTGGTCAAGGATCGTCGTTCTTCGTACGCATTCCTGTGGAGCTGGGTATTCCTATTCAAATCAATACGTACTTCCAGCATGAAGCTGACTGCAAAGTCAACGTAATTTGGCGCAATGCGCAGGGCCGCCTTTCAATCAGGCATTACTGTGAGTCGTTTGGATTCGACGTGCGCGACGGAGCCACGCCGGCCGAATTGCACCATGCAGGAGAACCCAATGGAATCTGGATTGTAGATGAAAACTCTGTCGCCAACTTCAAGACAGCAGGCCTTGGTGCCGAGTCAAGGACCATCGTATTGAGGTCGATGGCCTCCCAAACCAGCTTTGAGGATGATGAAGCTTTCAGATTTCTGTGGAAGCCAGTTCGATACGATGACTTGCGAAGGTTGCTCTCCGATATCTGCAAGAAGGAGGAAGCAATTCTCGGTGACGTTGTCTCCAACATCGAGTTCGATTCACTGCACGTCTTGGTAGCGGACGATAACAAGACGAATCGCAGGGTGGCCGGTCACATGATCGAACGAATGGGACACACAGTTGCATTCGCTTCCAACGGAGAAGAGGCCGTAGAGGCAGCTCTTAGCATGGAGTTCGATGTCATCTTTATGGACATCGAAATGCCAATCATGGACGGATTCGAGGCGACTCGGCGAATACGGAGTGAACTCCAGAACGGGTCTGCGATTCCAATTTTTGCGATGACTGCCCACGATTTAGCATTGGAAGGAAATCGCGTTGAGAGCGTCGGCTTTGCTGGAGCGATCATGAAGCCCATTAGGGGCGAGCGAATAGCCGAGGTGCTCACCAACATTTCTTACAGGAAGTCAAGGAGGAGTCCGCCTGCGGCTTGAGCCACTTGGCCGTTTGGCCGACAATTGGAAGGGGAACGGTGAGGTCTTAGCAAGGCAATGTCAAGCGTACCAATCGATATAGAACAACTGAGCCACATTTCAGGTGATGACAGCGAATTCGAATCTGAGATTCTGCTTGAGTTTTGCGAGCTGACTGCGGACTTAATCAGTGACTTGCAGAGGGCGGCTTCTGAAGGGGACATTCAGACGACATACTCGCTTGCCCATACCATCAAGGGCAGTGCTCGAACGATAGGCGCAGTTCACGTCGCGGACGTTGCCGAAGTGATTGAAGCTGGCGCGAGAAGTGGCGATGCATCTCAGTTCCAGCAAGGCCTCGCCCAATTGATAGCTGCATTCAGAGATGTGGAGGCCTTTGTGCACGAACGATGCACAAGCGATGCGGCATGAAGATACTGATCGTAGAGGACGAACAGATTTCAGCGAAAGTGCTCGCGAGGGCAGTTGTGGCGCTTGGTCACGAATCGATCGTCGCAAGCGACGGCTTAGAGGCACTGGAGGTGTTTGCGAAGCAACAACCCGACGCAATCATTACAGACTGGATGATGCCGAACATGGACGGGCCCGAACTCTGTCGACGCGTACGTGCCGCAGGCGCTTCTCGCTACACCTATATCATCATTCTTACTGCACGCGGCGCGAGGTCAGACAAGCACGAAGCAATCAGTGCTGGAGCTGACGACTTTCTCTCCAAGCCTCTCGACAAAGAAGAACTGCAGTCGAGACTCAAGGTTGCCGAGAGAATTCTCGAAATGCAAGTGAATCTTGAGGAAAAGAACGCTGCACTTGAACGGCAGCAGGCGTTGCTGACTGAAAAGAATCGCTTGCTCGAAAGATCACAAAGAAATGCGGAAGTGGCTGGCTCTCGATTCTCACAATTGTTTCAGAACCTTCCTGTGCCATGTTTCACATTTGACAGCAATCTCATAGTCTTTGAGATAAACGAGAAGTTGTGTTCGTCCTTCAAAAAGCCCATTGCAGACTTGATCCAGCGCGAAATCACAGACCTGTTTGGGAAAGAGTTGGTAACCGAAGAGCGCGTAAAGGAATTGAAGAATGTGTTGCAGGGCACTCCATTTCTTGAGCAGGATTGGAACGACGGAGAGCGTTATTACTTGGTGAGCGCGTACCCGCTGTTTGGTCATGACAGGGTCGTCACTGGTGGCATTGCGACTGCCTATGACGTGACCGAATTGCGCAAGATGCAGGCTGAGTTGCGAGGCGCAAACGAAGCTCTCGCAGCCATGGCGGTCACAGATGGTCTCACTCAGATTCCCAATCACCGCGCGTTCCAAGACAGACTCTCGACGCTGATCGGTGAGGCCATGCGCGGGCGATCCTTCGCCCTTGCAATGCTCGATGTCGATCACTTCAAGCAGTTCAACGACTCATTTGGTCATCAGGCTGGTGACGAAGTCCTAATGTCCGTTGCCAGGACTCTCAAAGAAAACACGCGTCGGGTTGACTTTGCTGCGAGGTATGGCGGAGAAGAGTTTGCCGTCATCTTTCTCGACGTCGATGCGGCACGTGCGGCGAGGCTGGCCGAAAAGCTTCGAAGAAAGATCAGTGAAATTGAGAACCCGTACAGACCGATCACGGCGAGCTTCGGCGTTGCTATGTATGGGCCAACCACTGCTACAGAACAGTCGCTGATCAAAGCTGCGGATGACGCGCTGTACCGTGCCAAGGACGCCGGCCGAAACCGAGTGGAATTTGCTGGGGACGACCCTGCTGCATCTGCTGCGTAAGGGCGCGGGTAACCTTTGCACGTGACCCAGTTTCGTGTTGCAGTTCTTGGCGCGACCGGCGCGGTGGGCAGCGAGTTTCTTCGGCTCCTGGCTCGCCGACACTTTCCGATTTCTACACTTCGGCCTTTGGCCAGCCCGAGGTCGACTGGGCGCTCGCTATCATTCAAAGGCGCAAACATTCCGGTCCAGGCTGTAAGCGAGTCTGCTTTTGACGATGTGCACATTGCGTTTTTCTCTGCTGGATCATCCGCCGCAAAGGAGTGGGCACCTGTAGCACTCTCAAAAGGTGTTACTGTAATCGACAATTCAAGCGCGTTCAGGATGGATCCGAATGTGCCTCTCGTTATTCCGGAGATTAACTGGCACGCAGTTAGGCCGGAACACAGACTGTTTCCGGTTGGCAACTGCACGGGCATCATTCTGATGATGTCCATCGCACCACTAAGGAAGTTCGGTCGCATTCGGCGAATCGTGGCAAGCACCTATCAAAGTGCGAGCGGAGCCGGCGCACGTGCCATGGAGGAACTTGCTCAGCAAACTCGCGACATTGCAGAAGGACGAAGGCCCAATGTGGAAGTCTTCCCCCATCAGATCGCGATGAATCTCTTTAGTCACAACACTCCCATCAACGAATATGGATACAACGAAGAGGAGTGGAAGGTCATTCAGGAGACTCGCAAAACGCTCGATATGCCCAACCTTGCGATCGAAATTACATGCATCCGTGTTCCAGTTATGCGAGCGCATAGCATCGCCATCAACGTCGAGTTCGAAGGCCCTGCACCCTCGGTAGAAGCGATGAGAGAAGCGATGAGCACGACGCCTGGCTTGAAGCTCGAGGACAATCGCGATGCCAATACCTTTCCGATGCCTGTGACAGCGGCAGGCAGAGACGAAATACTCGTTGGACGGCTTCGATGCGATTCTTCAAATCCGAATGCGATTTCCATGTTCGCTTGCGGGGACCAATTGCTGAAAGGCGCTGCGCTCAATGGTCTGCAAATAGCCGAAAGACTGGTCGCAGAGGGCAGGATCGGCGTAGAAGTCGCTGCCAATTAGAATGCGAACATTGGTCTGGTTCGGCTTCGTTCCTTCGAGTTAGAATGGACACGTGGCCTACTTAATTGGAACGGCTGGGCACGTGGATCATGGCAAGACGACCCTTATCGCCGCGCTCACAGGCATCGATGCGGATCGGCTGCCAGAAGAGAAGACCCGCGGAATGACCATCGACTTGGGGTTCGCGTTTATGGACCTCGAAGAATTTGGTCGCGTTAGCATTGTCGACGTTCCAGGGCATGAAAGATTTATCAAGAACATGCTTGCAGGCGCGTCAGGCGTCGACGTTGCCCTGCTTTGCGTTGCCGCCGACGAAGGGGTGATGCAGCAAACTCGAGAGCACTTCGCGATTCTAAGCCTGTTGGAAGCGCGGTCGATGGTTGTTGCATTGACAAAGTGCGATATTGCCGACAGCGACACACAGGAAATCGCAGAGGCCGAGGTCGCAGAGTTGCTTCAGGGATCGTCATACGAGTCGAGCCCGATTGTGCGGGTATCTGCGACAACGGGCTTTGGGCTGGATCAGCTTCGCAATGAGCTGGCGAAATCGCTAAGCGAACTGGGCGCAAGGGATGAAACGGGTGCGTGGTTCTTGCCAATTGATCGCGTGTTCACTGTGGCGGGTCACGGGACGGTCGTGACTGGAACGCTCGCGCGTGGCAAAGTTCAAAGCGGCGCAGAAGCAGTATTGATGCCTGGAGGGCAACAAATTCGCATTCGAGGAGTGCAAGTTCATGGCGCATCTGTGGATGTCGCAGAGGCAGGACAGCGAACTGCATTGAACATATCCGGAGCCAAGAAAGATGAACTGGAAAGAGGTCAAGCTATCGGTGCACCAGGAGCGTTGGTAGATACAGCTTGCGTCAACGTTCGATTAGCACCCATCAATGGCTTGAAGCATGGGCTACGAATTCGGCTTCACTTGGGCAGTGGCGAGTTCGTCGGCAAACTGTTTCTATTCGATCACGCTGAGGGATTTGCACAGCTTAGACTTGAATCTTCGATGGCGTGTGCGAAAGGCCAAAGGGGAGTGTTGCGAAGATACTCGCCGCCAGACGTGATTGCAGGCGTAGAAGTTATCACACCGGACGCAAAGCCGAGACGCAAAGGCGACAAGGATGTAATTGCACTGTTCCAATCCGCAAAAGGAATCAACGGCGTCCTTTCCGAAATCGTGAAACGGCCGTTGGGCGCATGGACTCCAGACATTTGCGAAGCGCTCGGCAGGACTCCGCAAGAACTTGGCGATGAGTTTGAAAGGCTGAAGAACTCCGGCAAGATTCTAAGTTTTGCCGGCATCTGGCTAACTCCCGAAAACTATGCAAAGTTGACCCAACGTGTCTTGGAAACACTAATGAAGTTGCATGGCCTGAATCCTAAGGAGGCTACGGCTTCCAAGTCTGCGCTGTACAAGGCTTCGGGCTTAGCTTGGGAATCAAAGGCATTCGATAGGCTCATTGCGAGAATGGCAGATGAAGACCTAATTGTGATGCACGGAAACGAAGTGAGGCATCGAGACTTCATTGTGCAGCTCAACGAGAAGCAAAGCGATCTCATGAAACGTGTCTTGAATGTTATGGAGTCCAGAATGGCCTGTGCGCCTGACGCAAAAGACATTGCATCTGAGCTTGGCGTTCCGCCGCAGGCCGTAGAGGAGATGTGGCGCCTGGGTGTTGCAACGGGAAATGTCATCAAAGTAGGTGAGGGTCTGTACTATTCCAAAGAAACTCTCGAAGAAATCGAGCGGCAGCTTCGATCGCTCGGCGATCGCTTTACGGTCTCCCAGTTTCGCGACGTGACCAAGTCTTCGAGAAAGTTCGCTCTGCCTCTGCTCAACTACTTCGACGACAAGAGAGTCACGCGGAGAGTCGGCGACGAAAGGCTCCTCATTGACTAATCTCTCTTTGAACAGGATATAATAGACATACGTCTACTATGACGTAGGAGGAACTCAAGTGAAACTGCAAGACTATTTGATCAGCTCGACATGCGAGGCGGCCAAAGAGGCGTTCAGCTATGCAAAGGCCGTTCCGGCCGATAAGCTCGACTGGAAGCCGCTGGACTCTGGTAGGTCAGTCCTGGACATCTGTCAAGAAATGGCCCTTTGCCCAGGGTGGGCCAGAGACACCATTGAGGGCAACGAAGAACAGGAATGGAACGAAGAGACGATGGCGGCAATCGAGGCCGAAAAGGCCAAATTCACCACGATCGAAGCTTGTGAGGCCGAGTGCAATAGGCAGTTGGAGGCGCTGTTCGACTACTTTCGAAGCATCCCCGATGAAAGGCTCAAGGACACGAAGTGGCTTCCCTATGACGGCGGAAGAGACTTCACCGTAGCCGAGATGATGGAGTACCCAAAGTGGAACTTCACCTACCACTTGGGCCAGATCGGGTACATCCAAACGCTCTACGGCGACAAGAGCATGCACTAGAGGGCACGATGGGCGGCCTTGCGGGACCGTCGGATGGCCGCCCTGCCGCTTATTTCAAAAAATCACTTTGGACCCTGTCACCACGGCGTTCAATTCCGTCTAACTACCAGTAATCATCGCAGCAGCCGACAATAGTCGAAGAAGACCGATGAAACGAAGAGCGTTTACCCTTGTCGAACTGCTGGTAACCATAGCCATCATCGTTATCCTGATGGCGATCCTCATGCCGATCTTGACCCAGGTCAGGACCAAGGTCAACGCTTATGCAGCCGGAAATGGCCTACGGCAGATTGGAATGGCGGTCAATTTCTATTTGAGCGACAACGACGGCATCTATCCCCAGCCGTACACTGCGCTGCCAGGAGACTATTCCGACATCAATCAGGACGGTACAGTCGAATGGTACGAGCAGGTCTGGAGCTACGTGGAGAGTCCAAGAGTCTTTCGAGCAAGGGCGGACCTGAGCGACCCGAACCTAAGGCCATGCAGCTTCGCCGTGAACAGCTGGTTCGACTATGGCCTTCACGAATCGACGGTTAGAGATCCCTCGGATACGATCCACTTGACCGAAAGGGAAGATCTCTATCCTTACGACTTCATCGAATGGTGGACATGGCTCGATGGCACGTGGCCGCCCGATCCGGACAATATTCCAATTGAGCGTGCGAGGCCAGTAATCGACATTGAGCGGTATAACGGCTTTTGCAACTACCTCTATGTCGATGGTCACGTCAAAGCACGCAAATTTGAGCACACATGGTCACCGCGCTGCACATGGTGGCCCGAAGCTCCACCTGATCCTCCTGCCGGCCGCCTTTAGCCTGATTCTCTTGGCTGCGTGCAGCAAAGGGCCAGATAAGAGCGAAACTGCCCTGAATAAGCCTGAGCCAACGGGAGATGTCGGCTCGGCTCCGCTTCGACTTTCCGTTTTGCCAGGCAGAGTCTATGTGTATCTGCTGGAGCAAGACGAGGAGTTGCAGGAGTATCAGAAACCTGACTCAAAGGAAGAGGCGGGCACGATCGAGACGACTATTAGGGCCAAGCTGATAAGAACTTGCGTCGACGCGAGCGATGGTGTGTATCAGTTTGTCGATAAGTTCGAGGATGTCGAGATCAAGGTTGTGTGCGGAGGCAGATTGAAGGGCAAGGAAGATATCATCCGCGAATCCAGGCTCAAAGAGTTCATGACAGTCAAGAAGCTCGCATTCGATGAGCGGTTTCGTCCGATCGCTGCCGATGGAAGTCGGATGTCCGGGTCGACCACACCCTATTTCCCTGAGGGGCCATTGGAGCCAGGCCAAAGCTGGGGCGGCGAAGTACCGGACATTCAGGACAAGAGGGACCCAGCATACAACCTGCAAGGAATGATGCCGAAGCTGACGTTTCGATTTGCCGGAATCGATCGGATCGGCGACTTCGTCGCAGTAAAGATCGATACCGAGTCGACTGGCAGCGAAGCGGCTACGCTCGATGGCCCTGCGTCCAGCTGGTTCGACACGAAATCCGGAATGCTTGTGCGCTTCTCCGCCACTATCAAAGCGACTGCGCCACAAAACATCAAGACAAGAATGCTGATGGACCTTCAGGGCGTGCGGTAAGGCCAACCTTGGGCGAGCATCATCGCATCCGGATTGGCGAAGGGGTCGTCTTGCAACCTGCCTCTATCGTAGGATAGACCGAATCTTGGCAATACCTGTTGCCAAGGCATCTCAACGGCGCGAAGCACAGCTTCATCATAGATATCCCCGAGCGCAGAGCCACCAAACAGAACGCAGAGCTCTCGAATGCGCGTCTCCGAAAATCCGACACGGCCATCCTTGGATTCGTTGTATAGGGCAAGCATGACGTCGTCGAGCGATCGCTCACCTTTAGTCTCCGCGCGGATCGCAAGATCGAGCATCAATCCTATTAGTCCACCTTTTAAGTAGTAATCAATGCCGAATCCCGCACTGTTGTTCGCTTCCCAGACTCGACGGCTGCTTTCGTCAGCCGACACTTGGAATCTCCTCGATTGCTGAGATAGCAAGAACATATCGCGACCGAATGAATTGAGCGTTTCGGCTCTACCTTTCAGTCCAGCGCGAACACAAATGATTCGTGCATAGTAGTCGGTCACCCCTTCGAGCCACCAGAGTGCGCCGGTCATTGCTGGTTTCGTGTAGTCATAAGGAGCGAATGGCTTTGGGCGAATCCTTTTGACATTGAATGTGTGAACGAATTCATGTGCGAGAAACTCGATAGAAGAATGAACGGTTGCATTGGTTCGCAATGCCATTCGAGTGCTTGAGGCGTGTTCAAGGCCACCGCCCGGCCCGCCTATGTCGAACAGGAACATATATCGTTTGTAGGGAAGTTCGCCGAATATCCGCGCTGTCTCTTGGATGACTCGCGTAGCGGCCGAAGCCCATGGATCCAGGTCGAAGTTCGACGCGCGATTGAATGCGACAATGTAATGCGGTTTGCCGTGAACGGTGAATTCCTTGGCGCGAATGGCTGTGCCGACAACGACTGGTGCATCGATTAGCGTGTCGTAATCCGGCGCAGTGTACATTGCGAACTTCGGATCCGGCGAGTCAACAGGGTCGAGAGCACAATAGGCGACTGCGCCCGCAGGTGCTAAAGCGACCCGTAATGTGTGCTTCTCATTTTGCCGACCTGCAAACCAGCCGAGAACTGCTGGGCCATTGAAGAACATCTCGTTCGCGCTTACTCGAAGGTCTTCGGTGAAAATGCTCGTCCTCGATGGCACTCGATAGGTGACTCGGTCGGCACCAGCCGCAATGGTCCACGAATTGGGGTCGGCACCCGTTTCTGACTGAACTTCTTCGCCGTTTAGGAAGAACTTGACATTCGACAGTCGGCTGCCAAAGTTAACGATTCGATAGTCGCCAGGAGCCCATGCGGGCATCCTGAATTCCTTGGAAGGTGCTCCGTCAATTTCGACCTCAACGACCGCCTCCCTGCTGGACGGATCTGCCGCGACGGTGTACGTTGCAGCCCAAGCGAGATTCGCTAAGACAGCAAGCAGGCCCATGGCGGCAAAGAATCGAAAAGGCATACCTTGACGGTACCTCGTTCGAGGGCACGAAACGACCTTAGAGCCCAGAACGTCCATAATTAACTCATGACGACTCTGATTGCCGCTTTCGCGGTCGCCATTGCAGCGCCGACTTTCGACGACGCCATCTCGAATAAGCTGGAGGATCTTACATTCACCGCCAAGGTCGTTTCCGCAACGCGCTCCGAGCTTCGCAAGATCAATCCGGACTTTGCCCTGGGCTATGAGGCCAAGGAAGTAAAGGTTCTCTGGAAGGAGCCGATGATGATTCGACTGAATGCGAATCAGGCGGGCGAGAACATCACCTACATTATCAATGGCACCACCAAGACTTACAACGTGCCAAGAATTGGGGCGCGAGGAAGAGAAGACGTTTCGAAATCTCCAGGCAAACATCAGACCTTGCTCGACTTCGGATTGCTCACCAAGTCGATGAAACAATCGTTCATCAAGGGGACATACGTTCGAACGGAGGGTTCGTTGCACGTTTTCGATGTCAACTACCAGTTTTCTGGCGACCCGACGCGGCATCGAGTTTGGGTCGATCCACAGAGGCGCTACATCACAAGGCGCATGTGGTACAACCGAAAAGGCGAATTGTTGGCCACTTTCATTTACGAGAACCCTGTCGAACGCAACGGAGTATGGGTACCGACGAGAACCACGGTCCGAAATTCGGAGAACAAAGTCGCAGGAGTCACAGAGTACACTGACGTGCGAGTCAACACGGGTCTCGCTGCTTCCAACTTCGCTGTTTAGTCCCGTTTTCCAAGTGCTATCATAGGGAGCGATGCGCTCCCTTTTGGCCTTGTTATTCTCGATTGTTGTCGTGCCTGCTGCCATATGCTCCCAGCAAGGAGGCGAATGGAAGATCCAAGCTTACGGCGGAAAGTCGTCGGCGAGAGACAGCTACATAAACCTTAGTCAGCCTGGGAAGAACTCTAACCTCACCTTTTCTGGAGTCGACTACGGCGATCAATCGTTCACGCACCCAATCTACTACGGATTTCGCGTGCTGTACTTTCCGAATGCTATACGATGGCTTGGGATAGGCGTTGATTTCATTCATGCCAAAGTCTATGCCAACCCTAAAGACATTGTGCGTGTTACCGGAAACGAAAATGGCGTTCCCGTTGACCGAACCCAACGATTAGGAGATTCGATTCAGAGATTCAGTATATCGCATGGAGTGAACTACTTAGCGTTTACCCTAATGGCACGATTTGAAACGTTGAAAACTAATGCGTATCCGAATGGCAGGCTGATTCCATACATCGGATTCGGATTTGGACCGACTTTGCTGCATCCAGAAAGCACAATCGACGGAAACAGCTTCCAGCACTATGAATGGGACGAACCCACTTACCAGATCATGGTTGGATTGGAGTTCTTCGTTATGCCGGAAGCTTCAGTCTTCATGGAATACAAGTACACCAACGAGTCGTTCGAAGTCGACGTCGTCGACGGTACTGCTCGCACTCGAGTCAGCATGGACCACATCGTGTTTGGGTTGTCGTGGAAACTCTAACGCTCCGATTGAACGGGCATGGGTTCAAGAAGCATCTCTTTCGTGTACACGAAATCTTCGCGCTGGTAGTCTGCTAACTCAAAGTCGCTCCTAAGCACGATCGCGCCAGTGGGACACGCTTCTTGGCAGAATCCGCAAAAAATGCACCTTAGCATGTTGATCTCATAGCGCATTGCGTAGCGTTCGCCTGGGCTGTATCGCTCTTCATTTGTATTTTCTGCGGCTTCGACATAGATGCATCGGGCGGGACACGCGCCAGCGCAAAGCGAGCACCCAATGCATTTTTCAAGCCCGTTTTCATATCTTGCAAGTACGTGGCGCCAGCGGGTTCTTGGGTATGACTCGCGCTTCTGCTCCGGATACATAACAGTCGACTTGTCACGAAACAGCCGCTTTCCTGTGAGAAGAAATCCCTTGAGGATCGGAAGGACAACGTCTTTGCCGACTTCGGTAATCATCAGGCGGTCACCTGTTCTTGCGTTCTCGGATTCAGCTCGATAAGTTTGAGATTGCGCTGATTCCGAACTTTCTCCTGAAGCTTCAAAAAGCCATAGAGCAGTGCATCGGGTGATGGCGGGCAGCCTGGCACGTAGACGTCAACCGGTACGACCTGATCGACACCCTGTACAATCGCGTAGTTGTTATAGACGCCGCCAGAAGAAGCACAAGCGCCCATGCTGATAACCCACTTCGGCTCTGGCATTTGGTCGTAAATCTGGCGTAAAACCGGTGCCATCTTCTTGCTGACTCTGCCCGCCACAATCATTACGTCCGCTTGTCGTGGTGTCGCTCGAAATGCCTCGCTGCCAAAACGGCTGATGTCGAATCGGCTTGCTACGGTGGACATCATCTCGATTGCGCAGCAAGCTAGGCCAAAGGTCAAGGGCCAGAGGGCGTTGCTTCGGGCCCAGTTGATGCCGTCCTCGAGCTTGAGGGTAATGACGCTGCCGCCTTTTTCAATGCTGCCTATCTTTGGGGTGGCGCTGTCGTGAAAGACGAATTCCTGGACTCTCTTTGGCATTGGATCCACCGCGATGATACCGGAATCGCGGTTACAAACATGAGTTTGCCCAAAAAATCGGGCCGGCGCCCAGATGGGCGCCGGCCGCTGGTTGCTGTCTTTGTACTTGCTGCTAGGAGCAGCAGTTGCATGTGTCGCACTGACACGTCCGGCAGCAGCAGTCGCCAGTTGTCGAACTGGATGTGCCGATGCCAGCGAAGGCGAATGCTGCCATGACCGCCAAGGCGGCCAGCGCTGCTATTTTCAACATGATTGTTCTCCTTGAATTTTGTTTAGATTTGACGAGGGACAGGACTCATGCGTAGAGGGGCGGGCCTCGGCCTAAGCCAGGCCTTCGGAATTTTTTTTGTGAAATCTGGGGAGCACGTGACTGGGCGACAACAGTTTCTGCTCGAAGGAACGAAGATGCCCAGGCCAGTGGCAGGGCCATTACGAAAGAAGGCGTATTCAGTAGCGCAAACTGCAAATCATGCGCCGGACCTTCCGAAATGCAACAGGCAGGCAGTTCTCGGTAACAAGATGGAATATTTCGGTCGCAGCAAGCCCCGTGGCAGGCAATATCAACTTGACCTTGTGTACTCCCGCACAAGGCAGTTAGCCAAACCAGAGCAACGCCAATGACTGCCATTGTCAACTGAACCCTACGTTAGGACATATACGGTCAGATTGCGATCGGTGAATATGATGCACGTCATAGAGTGCCAAAATTGCCCAGAATTCATTGCTGCCGTATACTCCATAAAATGATGCGTACGGTTGTGGCGATTGGCGTAGTAGCCCTTGTCGGTGCGTGCGGGTCGAAGGAGCCGTCCAAAGCAGAGTTTATTGAATCTTGGCGAGATGCAACCGATCTCTTCAAAAGGGCAATGAGGGAGAATTTCGAGACACCGTTTGAGCGACCAAGCCCAACCGTTGGAATAGTCGAAGCCCGGAGGCAATTAGCCGAGTATGTTCGGGAGGGCGCCAAACGACTCGACCCAGCTATTGGGAAGATGGAGTCCATCAGAATTCCGATGAATGAGCCGCTATGTGCCGATCTGAAAGAAGCGTCACTTGAATACTTAAAACATCTGCGCTCGACATTCCTTGCCGACGCGAATGCAATTGAAAAGGGCCTTGCTCGGAGAGATGACACCAGTGACAAAGAAAGACTTAGAGAATTAGATACAAGGCTTCGGGAAGCGGCTTTGGCAATTGGAGTAGACGCTTCGGACTATCACGCGACCACACGCGAACTTCTTGAGTGAGTAGGACAGATATTGTTCGCTTAACAATAAAGAAGTATCTTTGCGGGCGTTCTATGTCCGCCCGAATTGCCTCAATGGTGCTTGGTCTCGCTTCTTTATCGTGGGTTTTGATTGCTGCGAAAGTCGACCTCGAGCCCGCACAGACAGAATCTCCAATCATTCGAATGCGCCTGATTGGACGCTATGAATCAGGCGTTTTCGGCAAAAGCGCTGCCGAGATCGTCGCACACCATCCGCGAACCCAGCGGCTCTATGTTGTGAACGCGGAGTCGGGTCGAATCGATGTTGTCGATATCAAAGATCCACGTAAACCTAAGGCGTTGCATACGATTTCTATGGAATCGCAGGGCGGGGTCGTCAACAGCGTTGCTGTGCACGGAGACATCATCGCCGTGGCAGTCGAAGCGAACAAAAAGACGAATCCGGGGCGCGCCGTATTCATGAATCCAGATGGTGGTGTTCTTGCAAGCGTACAAGTTGGAGCACAGCCGGACATGATTTGCTTCACTCCGGACGGCAGATACTGCTTGACTGCGGACGAAGGTGAGCCGAACAGCGAGTACACAATCGACCCGGAAGGAACGGTCACGGTCATCGACTTGTCAGGAGGAATCTCTGGCCTGAAGCAAGAGAATGTGCGAACAGCGCACTTCAGAGACTTTCGTCGCGACGACCTTGATCCTCAAATTCGAATTTATGGACCGAACGCATCAATTGCACAAGACTTGGAGCCAGAGTACATCGCCATATCATCGGACTCCACGACTGCATGGGTCACACTGCAAGAGAACAACGCGATTGCAGTCATTGACATTCCAACTGCACGGGTGAAGTCGATCAAGCCTCTTGGGCTAAAAGACCATTCGCGACCAGGCAACGAATTGGGCAGAATGGGTGCGAACGGGATCGTAGAGTTTCGAAACTGGCCGTTTTTTGGAATGTTTCAGCCGGACAGCATCGCGTTCTATAGCGCGGGTGGCAAGACATACCTTGTTACCGCGAACGAAGGCGACTCGAGAGATTGGGCTGGATACTCGGAGGAAGTGCGGCTTCGAGACGTGAAACTCGATCCACGAAACTTCCCAAATGCAGGCAGCTTGCAGCAGTTGTTCGGAGATTTGCGAATCTCGAAGGCGAGCGGTGATACCAATGGTGACGGTATGTTCAATGAGATTCATCTGTTCGGCGCACGATCTTTCAGTATTTGGGATGAAGAGTTGAATCTCGTTTTCGACAGCGGAGCCGATTTCGAGATCATCACTGCAGGCGTGTACCCATTCGATTTCAACTCGAACAATTCCGCGAACAAGAGTGCAGACTCGCGCAGTTTGCGAAAAGGCCCAGAACCAGAAGGCGTCGTAATTGGCAATGTCTTTGGCCGGGATATCGCCTTTATTGGCTTGGAACGAATTGGTGGAGTCGTGATGTACGACATCAGCGATCCAACCAAGCCAGCATTTCTGCAATATGTGAACTTCAGAGACTTCTCTGCACCTGCGGAATCTGCCGGTGACCTCGGTGCTGAAGGAGTAACATTCGTGGCCGCAACAGATAGTCCTACTGGCTTGCCGTTGCTCTTGGTCGCCCATGAAGTCAGCGGCAGCGTGAGCATCTACGAACTCTTCGACGCACGTACTCGGCGCTAAACCGGTATCCTATCATTGTGGATAAGATTCTGCTCGCGGCACCAAGGGGCTTCTGCGCAGGAGTGTCATACGCGATCGAAGTCGTCGACCTTGCATTGAAAGTCCATGGTGCCCCGCTTTACGTGCGCCACGCAATTGTCCACAATGAGCATGTAGTGAAATCATTCGAGAACAGAGGGGTCGTGTTCGTTGAAGAGATTTCGGAAATCCCAGTTGGATCCGTCGTGGTCTTTAGCGCGCACGGCGTAAGCCCCGCAGTGAGAAAGGCGGCTGAGGATCGAAACTTGCAAATTATCGACGCGACATGTCCGCTTGTCACCAAAGTGCATCGAGAGGCCGCAAGGTACGCGAAAGCAGGTTACAACATGCTTTACATCGGCCACCGAGGCCACGTTGAGGCAGAGGGAACGATGGGTGAGGCGCCAGAAAGAATGACATTGATCGACAATGTCAAAGAAGCGGAGACAGTGGAAGCGCCCCAAGGCAAGCTTTCTGTTGTAACTCAAACGACTCTTAGCGTCGACGAAGTCGAGAGAATAATGGCGATACTGAAGCGCCGATTTCCGCATCTTGAGACTCCGCATAAAGAAGACATCTGCTACGCAACCACAAACAGACAGATCGCAGTTAAGGCGCTGGCAGAGAAGTCTGATCTTGTGTTGGTCGTAGGCAGCACCACCAGTTCCAATTCGAATCGCTTGCGCGAGGTCGCCGAGACTTGCGGTACGCCGGCATTTCTGATTCTCGAGCCAGAAGACGTTCAAGAGGAGTGGAAGCAAAAGTATCAAGTCATAGGAATTTCGAGCGGTGCATCGACTCCTGAAGAGTCGGTCGAGAGAATCTTAGGAAAGCTGCTCGAAGGAAACGAAAGCGCCACAATAGAAACGCTCCTTACCGTCGAAGAGGACGTGACCTTTATTCCGCCTCGCGATTTGATAGCAGCGGCGAACGTGAGCTAGTCAGATGATCGCAACTGTTGCCGCTGCTTTGTTCATGCAAGCCCCGCAGCGATTCGAACTGCTCGATGCGTTCGATAGAAACATTCACGAGCGCGGTGTCGTGCTGATCGACTGGGAAGGAGAGATAGCGAACCCGGCGATCAAACTGAAGGTGAATCCTCTGCCAGGCCTGTACCTGCCTGCACAAGTGAAGCTTTCAGCAAACAATGTCAGGATCATGTTCAATTTGTTCAGCGAGACTTCTGAAATCGGGCCGCTGAAGACAATGTACATTGAGGACCACAAACCAATCGAGTTTTACATGTCGATCTTCGGCGATAGAGACAGTGAGGATGAGACTCACGAACTGTCCATTGAGATAACCGACGCAAACGAGCACGTAAGAACTTTGAAAGTGCCAATCAAGGTGATCGATCAAGATGGCAGATCCGCGCCGAATTTCAAAGTCGAGATTGACTTCTCGCATGATAGAACGGGTTTGTTCGACGATCAAGTGGCAAGGAATATCGTGATACAGGCTGCAAGTGATTGGGCATACTTCCTCGATGGATCGCAGCAAAGTAAAGTCGAAATCGGTGAGTGGAAGAGTTGGATATGGGAAGCAGATGGAGATTTTAGGGCCGGATTCGAATCATCTAATCAGCGAGTATTTGACGGCTTCTACTTGTTTGTCCATGGAATCAGAAATCCCGAGGGTCGAAGCGGAGCGATGGCATCCGATAGGCAGCCAAACGATGGGCTTGCACGTGCAGGAACGGTTTCAATGGAAGTCAGCGGGAACTGGAACAAGCTGGGGTGGTTTATGAGCAACTCCAACGAAGAGTGGTGGAAGTCGGGCAATCAATCAAGGGAAAGACATGACTTCTATTCTGTGGTAAGGCACGAAATGGGACACTCTTTGGTGTACCACCGCGTTCACCAAAACTTCCTTGCGCGACTCCAAGATGGTCGCTTCGTTAGCGAAGATGTTCGCAATTACCTTGGAAGGTATCCCGTCGTCAATGAAGTGGAGCATTTTATCGACACGGTCGACCCGGTGAGTCTGGTTGGAGCCTTCGGTAACGAGTATGGCGGACAAATGCCGCGTAGGAGATGGCAACTCACCAAGTTCGATTTACTGATCGCGAAGTCTATTGGCTATAGGCTACGCGAAACGACTCCATTCATTCCAATGACCGTAACCATGCCTGATGTAGTCGAAGTAACAACTGGGAAGCCGTTCCGTTTCGCACCAAAGATAGAAGGCGGAATCCCTACGTACTCCGTCAGCGGTACTGGCCCGAATGAAATCACAATCGAACCATGGACTGGCGAATTGTCGGGCGTTATCCAAGCATCGGGAGACGTTAGGATTCGCATGACCTTCAAAGATCAAGACCCTACGTCAACGCCAATCAGCAAGGAAGTTGTTTTGCGGGCGCGCTAACGCTCGAACGCTTCTTTGCCTTGTTCGTCGACGAGCTTGCCTGTATCGCTCAGCTTAAGAACCCAGTCGGCATTCTGCCCATTTGATTCGATCGGGTTGCCATTGTGCACTTTCGCTCGCAACGTAACGGTCGTTCCATCAATGACGGCTTCACCTTCGACAAGCTCCTTCTGCCCATGCGAATCAAGTGAAAAGGTGAAGGTATTGTCTTGATTGATTTCCAGTGCTGGAACGATTGGTGGATGGCCATGTTCACGGGCATGAGCGATGTCTTGTGCATTGGGAATGCCTTTCCACTTACCCGTAACATTCATTGGCGGAGAGCCGGAGATTGGCTTTGAACTCGAGGCCTGAGGCTCTGTTGTCGAATCCTGTCCACAGCCGACTGCGACTGTCAAGGCAAACAAGGCAACAATGGGTCTAATCATGATCTTAGCGGTAAACTTACCACGTGTGGCACTCTGGGCGCCTCTTGCTAACGTGCTTGACTGTTGTATGCGCAATATCAGCGGAACATCCGACCTTGGCTTCGAGGGAATTGAAGACTGCCGCAGATCGGATTGTTGCAGGTGCAAAGGCGCAGTTGAGTTGGGGAACGAAATACGACTCGGCATACTACGTTATCCCTTACCCGAATGGTGATTTGCCGAAGGACAAAGGCGTTTGCACTGATGTCGTAGTTCGTGCGCTTAGGCACGCAGGATATGACTTGCAGCAATTGATCCATGAGGACATGCGGAAAAACTTTGACAAGTATCCTCAGAATTGGGGAAATAAGGGTCCGGACAGAAATATCGATCACCGAAGGACACCAAACCAAATGACGTTCTTCCAGCGGCAAGGCATTTCATTGACAACAAAAGTGTCCAGAGAAAACTTAGGCGAATGGAAGCCTGGAGACTTCGTGTTCTGGAAATTGCCGAATGGAATGAACCATGTAGGCGTATTATCAGACAAGCGAAACCACAAGGGAATGCCTCTTATCATCCACAATTTGTCGACAACTCGTGAAGAGGAAGTGCTGGAAGCATGGAAAATAATAGGGCATTATAGGTATCCGAAGGAGCAACGATGATCCTAACTGCAATCGCATTCGCAATCGTAACCAGTCCAGTCCAAACCATTACTTATGAAGAGATGGAAGCAAAGATGCACGAGGCGTATCGTGCACTAACCGACTATAAAGAGGTGCTCGCCATCACAATTGCTGCCGGAGAGCAGACGCAGCTGCTTCGTGTCGAGAGGCTGATCTCTGGACCCCGAAATCGAGTCAAAGTGTCCGTTAATGGCACCGAGGTCTCCGAAACTGGATTCGACGGACTAACGCTCTACGCAGTGTTGCATCCGGAGCGGGTCTATCAAATGAAACAAGGCACGAACGATGCTTTTCAACAGAAGTACGCTCCGGCCGATTTGTCAAAGGAAGAAGATGGATTCTTCAACTTTGTGCCTCAGAATGTCTATGGGATTAGAATTGAGGTGAAGCCAGCTGCGAAGGTGATATCTGAAGAAGTGGTGCAAATCGATGGAAAGCCATACAAGAAAATCGTGGCCGAGTCACCAAAGATTGCCCAGAATGACCACCTTAGAATCACTTATGTCTTTCACGCAGACCGATGGATCATTTCGAGTTTCGAGGTCGATGCAAAGAGCAGATCGGGAAACACGCTGGTCATCAAAGGGGCTGCAACAGAGGCTAAGTTCTCGGCTGGACTCACACAGAAGGACTTTGCGTTTGACGTCGCTGCGATTCCTGGTTATCGGAGAGTGGGCGGTTGATAACAGCGCAGTAGAAGTGAGTTACGGTGAAAGAGGGGAAGATGGCCGAAGATCGACAGAGAGCTGACGATTCACGACGGGATTGGATAGTCTCCGGGCTATATGCACTTGGATTCTTCGTTGTAAGTGCAACTTACATCGTTCTGTCAGATTCGTTGTTGGCAAAGATTACGTCCTCGTTGCCCGAATTCATGAGAGGACAAACAACGAAAGGATTAGCTTTCATCGGCCTAATGTCGATTTTGCTTTGGGTCGTACTGTTTGGGTTCCGCAAAAGCCTAAGGAAAGAAGAGCGGCGTCGCCATGCGGCGGAACAAACGGTCTATCAAACGCTTGAATCACTTAGGGCAGTTGTCGATTCGTCGCCACTTGCCATCATTGGAGTCGACCTTGATGGAAACGTGAACCTCTGGAGCTACGGTGCCGAAAGGATTTTCGGTTGGAAATCGGAGGAAGCAGTGGGCTATCCGGTCCCGTTCATTCCTGGCGACGCAGTCGAGTCGTTCCGTTCGAATCTTGAAAGAGTGAAGCGTGGCGAAGCGATTAAGAACCTTGATTTGGTCAGAGTCCGTAGCGACGGAACCCCAATTCAAATAAGGCTTTCTGCCGCTCCAGTGCGTTCGAGTGACGGGACAATCACTTCGATCATGGCGGTCATAGAGGATGTTACCGAACAAAATGCATTGGAAGCCAGAATGCGACAGTCCGAACGCTTGGAAGGCATCGGAAGGCTAAGTGGTGGAATCGCGCATGACTTCAACAACCTGTTATCGGCAATCATCGGATACGGCGAACTTGCACTTAGCAACCTACCCGACGGCCACATAAGCAGGGAATACATCCAAAAGCAGGAAGCAGCCGCCAACAAAGCCGCGAATCTAGTTAGCCAGTTGCTAGCATTTGCAAGAGAAAGAGATGGGGAGCCAGAAGTAGTCGATGTCAATCAATTGTTGAATAATCTGCAAGACATGCTGGTTCGCGTTTTGCCAGAGAATGTTCGACTAGAGATGAGACTGGCAGAAGACGCTCCGCTCGTTAAGATCGATCCTGGTCGATTGGAACAAGTCATCATGAATCTCTGTGTTAACGCTGGAGATGCGATGCCGCATGGCGGAAAACTTACCATCGCCACTGAGCGGGTTGTCATGGATGAAACTGATCAGCCGTCTGGTGTTTGCTTGGCACTAACGGCTGCGGACACAGGCATCGGAATGAACGAAGAAGTCATTTCGAGGCTTTTCGAACCCTTCTTCACAACCAAACCTGCGGGAAGAGGAACCGGATTAGGGCTGCCGACCGCACATGGAATTGTATCAGCGGCAGGAGGAGACATCAGGGCTGAAGGCAAGCTGGGCGAAGGATCGAAGTTTACTGTTTTGCTTCCGGAATACAAAGAGCAGCGCAGCGAGCAGCAAGATCAACATCGTCAAGCGACCTTTAGTGGTGCACTGACGATCCTTGTAGTCGAAGACGAAGAGGTTGTTCGCTCGATGATGCTCGAAGTCTTGCAGAGTCTTGGGCATACGGCCATTGAGTGCGCCTCTGGTGAAGAAGCGATTCGCGCTGTCGAAGCCGGAACCAGGGTTGATTTGTTGTTGACAGATATGATGATGCCCGGCATATCCGGTCGAGATCTGGTTCTCAAAGTTCGTTCTGTTAATCCTGATCTCCCCGTAGTCGTTGCTTCCGGATACGGAACTGACTTAGCCGAAAATGTCTTTGATGAGAACGAGCACGTTCAGTTCCTGAGCAAGCCTTTTACGCCTGCTGAACTAAGCGACGCAATCGAGTCAGCACTCCGAACGCTGAATAAAAAACGCTAATCGATACACTCACCTCGCCAAGACTCGATCCAGTCCGCAACCTCTTCGATGCCAGATTGCTTCAAGCTGCGCGTAAACGCGCCTTCAGGATCATTGACGATCTTTTGATACATCGTCTCATTCGAATACCCGTGCACTGTGAAGATATCCTCGCCATGCTTCATGCTGTAAACGAAGAGAACCCCTGGCTGAGAACGAAGGGTCTCTCTTGGGCCGATCGAGCGTCGCTCTACTTCGGACTCTTCACCTGGTCGGGAGCGCCATCGTGAAATCACCATGTACATGGAGCCTCCATTCGATGCCAGGTCGCGATTTCCTCCACTTCGAATGTACACTCGGGCTTGTGGATACTGTATTTGTCGAAGGACTATTGGTCTACGCTCACCACGGCGCCACCGATGAAGAGCAGGCGGTCGGTAGGCCTTATAGCGTTGACGTGTGGCTTGAAGTCGATACGAGGCCGGCTGGTCAGTCAGACCGGCTTGGCGATACCGTCGACTATGGAAAGGTCAGTGCGATTGTCCATGAGGTGTTGACGAGCCATAGAAGCCGGCTTGTCGAACACGTGGCGGAGCGCCTATCTGACAGGTTGCTTGGTTCATTTGCTTCCGTTGTGAGTGTGCGCGTGCGGATTGAAAAGCTGTCACCTCCAACAGGATTCTTGTGCGATGCGGCGGGTGTTGAAATTACAAGAACGCGATGAGTGTTGGCAGAACCTATTTGGCGGTCCTTCGTTGTGCAGCTATCAGGAGCGCTGTTTCTCTCAGGAGTCGGTCCCACTCCTGTGCTGAAAACTTTTGGATCTCCTGCGAACCGGATGCAGAGAAGACTTCGAGAACCTCCGTTGCCTTTTCGAGAGCCGTCTTCCCATTGATTAGCATTGTCCGTGACGACGCGATTTCGACGATCTGCGATCTCGATACGGCAGGCGCCGTTCCACCAAGCATTCTCGGAAAACGATTAACGATGCAATAGACAATCATGGATTGCGATTGCTCTTCGTAAACGGCGACTACAAGCTCGCCTACTGCTCGATGCTCTTTGTCTCCGGTGAATCCCTGGTCTGCATCGAAAGTCAGGAGGATGTCAGGTTTGAAGTCTCTGATAGCTTCCTCAATGGGTGCCCTCGGGTCGCTGCCACTCTCCAGCCACTTTGAAATGACAACGTTCTTGACGTCCTGTGGCTTGATTCTGGGTTCGCCTTGTTCAGCCGACTTGGTCCGAAAGCCGGCCGCCCTTCCTTGGATGCCAAGGATATTGCATGCGCGTTCCCAGTCGTTGCCGCCTGAACCTAAAGTCAGTGCCATACCGTTAGGGCCAGCCATAGCCAAAAGCGGAGCCGCGAAAACGAGATCCTCAGCATGGGCACAGACGAACAAAACCCTCGCTCCGCCCGCAATTAGCTTCTCGATGCCAGTCTGAGGAGGCGATCCTTCTTCACTCGCCCCTTTGCGAGGACCAAAGTAAAAGGCAAAGACAAGGATTCCGCAAGCCGCCAAGACAGCCAGCACCTTGAATGCAAATTTCACAAGGACTTTCGCCGCTCCATTGGTAACCCCTTATGGCACATGGACGTCCGAATGAACAAATTCAAGCTCGGAGCCCTGTGCCGAGGACGGAAAGGTACCATAACGTGAGAGTGGAAAGAAATCGCATCGTTGGTTTCGTTGGTCTGGCGGTAGCTGTCATCATAGCAGGATGCAATGCCCCGCTCGATAGTGGCGGAAATGCCATGGGCCTGCCTAAAACCGCTGAACAGCTTGCCAGCCAGAGGCAGTCTGCGACAGCGCAGCTAAAAGTGGGCCAAGGAGCAGTTGTGGTCAATGGCGTGAATTCCTTCGGCTTTGACCTGTTCAGTAGGCTGGTGCAAGCTGAGACTAACGACAACGTTTTCATTTCCCCGACAAGCGTTGCGATCTGCCTTGCCATGACTTTCAATGGCGCTGCGGGCGAAACGGCGGATCAAATCGCAAAGACCCTTCGGTTGGATGACCACTCGCTCGATAAAGTCAATTTGGGCTATCGAAGCCTTACCGAATACTTGGAAAGCCCAAGTTCGAATGTCGAACTTATCGTCGCGAATTCGATCTGGGCTTCGGATCAGATTCGATTTCGGCAAGATTTTCTCGATCGCGGTCGCCAGGTGTTCAACGCAGAGATTCGCACGATGAACTTTAGAGATGCGACTGTCGCGACGAATATCAACAACTGGGTTGCTCAAGCGACAAACGGGAAAATCGACAAACTGATTGATCAGGTTCCAGACGACGCCGTGATGTACCTGATTAACGCGATCTATTTTCGCGGACTTTGGAAGTCGCCCTTCGACAAGAGTCTGACCGCCGAAGGCGATTTTCACCTGGCTGATGGAAAGACCAAGAAGGCTTCTTTCATGCGAAATGCAGGCAGGTATGCGTATGCAAAGACTGAAGATTACGAAGCGATTTCGCTGCCATATGCCGATGACCGACTGTCAATGATCGTTCTGTTGCCGACAGCATCAGGAATGGAAAGTGCTGCAAGCATCGATGCAAACTCAATCACGAAAGTAGTAGCCGGCCTTCGGGCTAAGCAGGGAACCGTGATTCTCCCGAAGTTCCGCGCAACCTACGAAACGCAGCTCAACATGCCGCTGGCGGCAATGGGAATGCCAATGGCGTTCGAGCCAAACCGTGCCGACTTCAGCGGCATGACTCGTGAAGCCAAGCTCTTCATATCCAGAGTCATCCACAAAACTTTCGTCGAAGTTACTGAACAAGGAACTGAAGCGGCGGGCGTGACCGGTACAGAGATAAGCGTTACATCTGTGCCAATCGATGAGCCATTTGTGTTCAAGGCTGACCGGCCGTTCCTCTATGCGATCAGGGACTCACAAACTGGACTGATTCTGTTCGCTGGAATCATGAACAATCCGAGCTTCTAATTCCTCGGAGCCCACGATACGTCGCAAAAGATCAAGTGCAAACCGCTCGGCATAAGAAGTGGCGATGGATTCCCGATTTGTGTTCCTTCCACAGGCGTCAGGTGGTAGCCTGCTTCGCTGGCGAACGTCCCATCGTCCCGCCGAACTCTACTCCAAAGCCCCGCTCCAGGAAAGAACAGCCGAAGCCTCTTGTCTGCTGATACATACGCACCCGGCGCAGTGCCTCGCATCCTAAGCTGCTCGTCCATGGTGAACGAAGCGCCGTCCTTCGACTGGGCCATTCGTACTTCGCCTCCGATCGACACGAACAGAAGCCACTCGCCATCGAACCGAATCACTTCAGGGTCGTGTGTGCCGGGTGCATCGAGCACGAGTCCTAATGATTCGAAGGTTCGAGAGTCTGCGGACTTGAATGCAACGATTCCGTTGCCGTTGGCGAGGAACAGCCTGAGAGTTCCATCCTCCGCGATGGCTACTGAAGGTGGTCCGCCTGCACCTTCGACATTCACACGCTCTCGATCGCTCCACTTAGCTCCCGTGTTTGTCGATCGGATGTTGTACAGTTCGTTGGTGGTCGCATCCACAAAGAATAGTAAGATTTCTCCGCGCCGGCCCAGTTTGCTGTCGCTTGGAAGTACAACTGCATCAGGGGCATAGGCCATTCGGACGACTGGTTCGTAGTAAACACGCCACTGGCGACCAGTTTCTGAAATAGAAAGAAAGATAGCAGGACTTGGTGCCTGCAACGCAGCGAGTGCGATTGTTGCGATCATGATGAATGTTCGTCCAATGTTTTCCTAATCGTCCGCCACAATGGTGGGTTCACCGACTCAGGGATGATTTTCAGAATGTCCTCCGATTGCAAGACGTATCTGCGAAGTTTTTCGCCGCTTCTTGTGACCAACGCTTGGCGTAAATTCGATAGCCTATCTCCAAGCTTGACAGTCATTTCATCTGGACCCATGCCGGCAATCTCGGTCAGCAACGTCCTATTCCTCAGCGCCCAGAGTTCATCCTTCGACAGCGATGACGCGACTTCCTGCGGGGGTTCTTGCCGAGTCAATCCTTCGACGAGGCTCCTAACTCTCTTCCCGCACGCTTCTTCGATAACCCTTGGATCGACACCGCACTCTTCGATCGTATCATGGAGCATCGCAGCGCAAAGCATGTCTTCGTCAGTGACCCCTCCAATATATCGCAGATTCGACATCACCTCAAACGGGTGCGAAATGTATGGTAGCGGATCTTGTCCATCTCTATCCTGATACTTATGTAGCTTGGCGGCTAAGCGGATCGCTTTATGCAGATTCGGATATCGAGTCATAGCGGGCATCATGAGAGTCTATTCTCTTTCCCCAGACCGATGCCATACTATCTGTAGCATGGGACGGATACTCGCCGCAGCCGATATCGGAAGCAACACCGTCCACTTGCTCGTTGCAGAAACAAACGGCTCCTCGCTGCGGCGCATCGCGAACGAAAGCGATTGGCTAGGTCTCGGTGAGATAGTTGCGGCCCATGGTTGCCTCCCTTCCGGAGCCGTCGAGAAGCTCGTTAGATCACTAAAGTCGATGCGAGGAATCGCCGCTTCCTGCAAAGCACAAGGACTCTATGTTTTTGCTACCGAGGCGATGAGGATTGCACGGAATCACTCAGAAGTTCTCAAACTCATTAAGAAAAGAACGGGACTGGAGGTCGCCGTCATTCCGGGGCGCATGGAAGCGGAGTTGAGCCTAAGCGGGGCGATGCTGGACTCAGGCGGTGCGAGCGACTTCACTCTGTTCGAAATAGGAGGCGGCAGCGCGCAAGTCGCGCACTGTGTCGACGGAAAAATTCTCGAAGAGGCTTCACTTCCCCTTGGTACTGGGAGGCTACGAGTAGACGCCGCCCTCGGCAATCCGCCGAGCGCAGATGAAATTGCCTTGCTGCAGCAAATTGTTAACGAGTCGGTTAACAATCTTGAGGTACCCATATCGAAGTCAGGAGTTGCCAGTGGAGGAGTGGCGCGGGGAATGATTCGCGCCTTGCACCCAGATGGTGATCCGGTCGTTTTCCTAGAAGAGATGGACTTTCTCGCTTGGTCTACAGCACGAATGACTTATCAAACTGTTGCAGCACGATTCAACGTTAGGCTGAAGCGCGCTGAGGCACTTTTGCCCGGTGCTACAGTCTATGCGGCACTATGTCGTCGGTTCGGTTTTGACAAGATAAGAGTCAGCGAATACGGTGTGCGCGAAGGAGCCATTCTTTACATGGCGAATGGAAGGCTCAAACCATGTCCCATCTAACGGTGTTGGAGGGAGACAACTTGGTGCCCTCATCCGAGCGTTACATCAATCGCGAACTGAGTTGGCTAAAGTTCAACAGCCGCGTGTTGGAAGAGGCAAAGAATCCTCGCAATCCGTTGCTGGAACGTCTCAAATTTCTTGCCATTTTTGAATCTAACTTGGATGAATTCTACATGGTACGGGTTTCGGGACTGATTGAACAGGAAGAGGCAGGTGTTACCGACTTAACTCCCGATGGAATGTCGCCGTCGGAGCAGCTTGCGTTGATTGCGGAAGTCGCCCACAAACTGCGAAAGGAAGCGGGAAAGCTCTTCCAGGATAGGTTGCTTGGGGAGCTTGTACAGAACGGAATCACAATCAAGCAATACTCGGATCTGTCACCGCGCCAGAAAACCGATATGAGGAAATTCTTTGAGAATGAGGTGTTTCCAGTTTGCACTCCACTGGCGATGCATCCATCGCCGACCTTTCCTTTCATCTCCAGCCGGAGCCTGAACCTCGCAGTTGAACTGGATGACGCCGATGGAGAGATGCGCCTTGCAAGGGTAAAAGTGCCAACAGTCTTTCCGAGGGCGATCAGGCTATCAAAGAGAGGTCACGAGTACGTATTGCTCGAAGACATTATCTCAAACAACCTTGAGACGTTCTTTCCTGGAATAGCAATCAAGGGCTCCTACAGGTTCCGCGTAGTTCGTGACGCGGACATAGAGATCCAGCAACTCGAAGCTGCAGACTTGTTTGCAATGATGGAGCAAACCATTCGGATGAGAAGATTCGGAGCACCGGTATTGCTTGAAATCGAATCCAAGATGCCTAAGGCTGTTGAAGAGTTTCTGTGCAAGAACCTTGAGTTGGAGCGCGAGGATATTTTCAGAGTCGACGGTCTAATTGGAATGGACGTACTTTGGGAGCTGTCTGCCATAGACAAAGCCGCGCTCCGCTTCCCGCCGCATCATCCGTTCGTCAGTGAGAAGCTCTCGAATAGGGATGCACTGTTTGAAACGGTATCCGCGCGAGACGTTGCGGTTCATTTCCCATTCGATAGCTTTCGTTGCGTTGAAGAGTTCGTAGCTGCTGCAGCGAATGATCCACAAGTTATCGGGATCAAGCAGACTCTCTATCGGGTCGGCACAGAGAGTCCCATCGTCGAGTCTTTGCTGGATGCAGCGAACAACGGCAAGCAAGTCGCAGCGATGGTCGAACTGAAAGCGCGCTTCGATGAAAGCAACAATCTCGTTTGGGCGCGGGCCTTGGAACGCGCAGGTGTCCACGTAACTTACGGATTTCACGAGATGAAGACCCATTGCAAGCTTTGCCTCATCGTTCGACGTGAAGGACGCAAGATTAGAATGTACGCCTTTGTTGGCACTGGAAACTTCAATCCGACGACGGCGAGGATCTACACGGACATTGGCATCTTCACCAGTGATCCAGAGATAACCCAAGACATTTCTGAATTGTTCAACTTTCTGACTGGCTTCTCTCGTCAACAGGTGTTCAGAAAGCTGTTAGTTGCTCCGCTAAACCTGCGCGAGGGAATTATTGAAAGAATCGAACGCGAAACTGATCTTCACAAAAGGCAGGGTAATGGTCGGATTATTTTTAAGCTAAATGCATTGGTCGATACAGAAGTGATCGATGCATTGTACGAAGCCTCAAATGCTGGAGTGCAAATTGACCTAATCTGCAGAGGTGTGTGCTGCTTGCGGCCAGGCGTAAAAGGCCTGAGTGAAAACATCCGCGTAATCTCGGTTGTGGGCCGATTCCTTGAGCATAGTCGCGTCTATTATTTCGACAACGCCGGAGTTCCAGATGTGCTGATTGGCAGCGCGGATTTGATGCGCAGAAACCTGGACAGAAGAATCGAAACGCTCGTAGGTGTCCGATCCGATGAGATAATCGGTTACTTGCGAGATGTGGTTCTCGATAGCTACTTGAGAGACAACGTTCAGGCGTGGGATCTAATGCCTGATGGCAAGTACATTAGGCGGCAGCCGGCAAAAGGTCAGGGGCCGCACGATGCCCAGCGGCACCTGATGTCACACCCTGCGGCAAGACTTCTAAACTAGCAAAGCGACAAACGATTTCCTGAACTGCACCGTCCTCGTTACATGAAGACCGATTTCTACTCAAAACTCATGCTCACAGTGATCGCCGCGTCGCTCTGCGCGCTTGCGATCAAAGGGTTGGACGGATCGATAGAAGCACAGGCACAGTCTCGAATGGCAGTTGAAGGTATGAGTGAACTCAACCGCAATGTCCAGGACATTGCGCGCAAGCTCGATGACATCAGATACCAAGGGTTGAAAGTGAAGCCGGATGGAGCAGTTGAAATCACTCAGCGTTCTACGGCTTCCCCGCTAAGAGTCAGACAAGTCGACCGCTGATCGCGGATATACTGCCCGCTCGATGTCAACCGTTTTCGTTTCAACATGGCTTGATGCGGGCAAACCCTGTGTCCAGCGTGCGTGGCAATCCTATCAGTCAGGCAGCGACCTCTTGACGGCTTGTGAGGAAGGACTCATCGCCGTCGAACAAGACCCTGCGTATCAAGCGATCGGATTGGGAGGATTGCCGAACGCGGACGGCGATCAGGAGCTCGACGCTGGACTCATGGATGGAACGACTCTCAAAGTTGGCGCGGTCTGCGCAGTAAGGGGAGTTCTGCCAGTTATTTCGCTCGCAAGAAAAGTTATGGATGAAACGCCACACGTATTGATTGCGGGCGATCAGGCCCGTCGATTTGCAGAGCAGCACGGCTTCGAAATTCGCAATCTGCACTCCGAAAACAGCCTGAAGAAGTTCAATGATTGGAGGCTGCTAAGGCGCGAAGCGGAAGTGGCTCACTTGACACACGATACGGTCACGATTGTGGGCAGGGAAGAACCAGGCCATGTCGTCGCTGCGTGCAGCACAAGCGGGCTCGCATGGAAGCTGCCAGGCAGAGTCGGAGATTCCCCGATAGTCGGTGCGGGATATTACGCAGACGACGAAGCAGGTGCGGCTGGAGCGACAGGCCTTGGCGAGGACATTTGGCGGCATATGCTTTCATATCGGGCAGTTGAAAACATGCGAAGCGGAATGAATGCAATGGAATCTTGCCAAGAAGCCGTGCGGAGAATGATAAGACGAGAACCAAGGACGGCAGAACATATCAGCGTAGTATTCGGTGTTTCAAACAAAGGCGATTGGGGAGCCGCCGCAAGCAAAGACGGGTTCACTGCGTGGGTATGCATCGATGGCCTAATCGAAAGCCACCAAATTCCCGGCGAAAAGCTTTGAGCGCTTACCTGGGTACGGCTCCGCCTGGTGGAGGAGTCCAGTATTGGATCGGCAATCGCCAAATGCCTCGTCCCCATGTGACTGCATAGAGCGACTTTTGACCGGGCACAAACTTAAGATCATTCACCTGAACATTGGGTAAACCAAGCGGCGCAGTGCCGTTCATCCATGTGCTGCCGCCGTCATTCGTATAGAACACTCCGATATCGGTCGCAACGAAAAGTGACTTGTCAGGCGACATCGGGTGCAGCGCGATGGCTTGAGCGGGAATGTCTGGCAATCCAGATGCGCCCGATCCATCCATGCTGACCCAAACTCTCGTTGTCGCATCCGTATTGTCGCAGCGCCAAATGTGAGGAGTTCCAGTTCCGGACAAAGCGACGAATACTTTTGTCGGGTTCGATGGATGCACTTCGATGTGTCTGATGAAGCGATTTGGCAACCCAGGCGATCCACTGTTGATCTGCTTCCAAGTGCTTCCGCCATCGCGTGTCATCCAAAGTTCGCCGTTGTTCGAGCCGGTGTAGATCGTGTTGCCGTCGGTGCGGGCAATTGCGATCGATCGAACGGTTCCACTAACTGACAACTCCTGTCCTCCCAATCTCGCGGTCCACGCGTTGGTGCTTTGCGAGTACCGCCAAAGGTAGTTCGTTCCAGCAAACAGGAAGTTCTGATTGTCAGGCCTAAGTACGATGGGAGCGATAAATGCTTTGCGGTCGCTTCCCGTGCTTGGCGTGATACTCGTGCTCGAGTTCCAATTGTTGGTCGTACGATAAACGCCGAGATTCTGAGAAGTGGCGTACTGCACGTTTGCGTTGTCTTGGCGAATTGCAGAGAACCCACCATCGCCGCCGCCGACGTTGCGCCAGTTCTGCAAGTCGCCAGTAGAAGCTGGAGTGGCGTTGTCTTGCGTTCCCCCGATCATCCTCGCCATGTTCGTTGGGTGGAAGTCACCCTTATAGAATTGCGTAACGCCGAGAAACTTGTTCAAACTGGTGTCGAAGTTCCATGTGTTGTTCGTCGGGTTGTAGTTCAACATATAGACCCCACCGTCGTTTCCTACAAGCAACTGGTTTGGGTTATTGGGGTTGACGCGAATCATGTGCTGATCGTTGTGGGTGAGCGCATTGTTGGTATACGTCAGGCCGATGGATTGCCACGTCGCGCCGCCGTCAGGTGATTGCGCAATGTCGATCAATCCGACATAGACGACATCGACCGGGGTTTCCCCTTCCATGCGATACGATGTCTCAATGTAGAAGTCGTAGCTGTGCTGACTCCAGTTGTAATTGTTGTTCCCATTCGGGAAGCCTGTGGTTATATCCGTCCAGTTTTGTCCAGCGTCTGTGCTTTTGTAAATCTTCCGTGGTTGGCCGGCCAGCAAATAAACAGTCGCCCTTTCGACTTTCGACGCCGCGATCTCAACGCTGCCCTGGAAGCTGGTCGGAAGCGGCGGATTCAGCTTTGTCCATGTCGCTCCGCGGTCACCCGATCGCCAGACCTGGCCCCCGCTGTCGAGCCCGCTCGCGTAGTACCACCGACCGCCATTCGGATAAGGCGCGCTGTATTCGACGTCCGTCCATGCAGCGTACTGATTGAGGGAAACAGACCAAGTGTCTCCTCCGTCAAGCGAACGATACAAGTAGCCCCAATAATCCTTTCCTTTGCCTGCCGTGAGCATCATGCGGTTCGGGTTGTCCGGGTCGATCATGATTCTGCGGATCGCGAAATTGCCGAACTGCGCCTGCCCGATTGTTGTCCACGACTGTCCGCCGTCGGTGCTCTTGCGCAATCCGAAAGAATAGGGATAGTTTCCATTGAAGTCCCCTGTTCCGGCAAAGACGGTGTCGCTATTTGTCGGATGCACGGCCACGCTGTTCACAGCCAGAAATGGCCAGTCATCACTAAGTGGCGTCCATGTCTGACCCCCATTCGTTGTCTTCCAAATGCCTCCGGTCGCCGCAGCAAGATAATAGGTGCTCGGATTGCTTGGGTCGAACGCAATGTCGTTGATGCGCCCGCTGGTGGTGCCTTGCCCATAGTAGATTCGGTAGGGTACAGGCAAATTCACAGGACCCATGAACTCCCAGCCGCCAATCCCATCCATCGCGCCGGGTGTCACCACCTTCATCGAATCGCGGTGTGCAACGGCGAGAGGCCACTTGTCCCAATCGATCTCCTTGTTCGGATAGGCGCGCTCCTCATACCAAGCCTCATAAGACTCTTTGTAGGCAGTTTCCGGCCTTGGCGGCATATCCGCAACAGCATCCGCTGCACTGGCTATTGATTTTTCTGTGATTGACTGCGAGCAACCCGCGAAGGCAAGCGCGATTCCAAGCGCAAACAAGCTGACTGCAATTGTCTTTCTTTCCATACGCACCCTCCAAAGCGCCGAGCGTAGCGAACCCAGGCAACGGTGAATCCTTGACGGAATCTGATCGGCAAGGGGTTCGATACGGAGACCGCCAAAATTGTGGGTGGCGCCGACTGCCGCCGGCGCCACCCGATCCTCGCACTCCCGGAATGGAAGCTTGCTCTACTTCCGTCTGCGGCGAGCCAGAAGCGCAAGCCCTGCGCCAATCGCGAGCAACGACGCAGGCTCAGGCACGGCGGTGTACTCTAGGTACCGCCCGCCGCCGGCATAGATCAGCGTCGAATTGTTTGTCCCAACGTCATAGATGTGTACGCCGGAGGCGTTCGACCAAAGAATGTTTCCGTTTCCGAGTTGAATTACGCCGCGATTGCCGCTTCCTGCGATCGAATTGACGATGGCGCCCGTGTTGACGTCCAGCTCGTAAGTTCCTGCAGGTGAAGAGAATCCTGCAACAAGCACATTGCCGTTCGCGGCATAGTTCATTTGCTCTGCGAAGTTCAGCGTGGTGCTGTTATGAAATGTGCCGAGCGAGTTTCCGACGAGATCGTACTTGTGAATATCGTCGTTTGCTGAACTTGACGAAACGAGAATCCCCCCCTGATGCGCAAGCACACCGAAAGGACTTGGCGCTGTAGTCGCTGTGCCAAAGAATCCCAAATTGTTTCCGGCCGTATCGAACATCACAACCGCCGCGCCAGGAGCATTGTTCGCAGTCCCTGCATTCGTTACATAGACGACATTGTTCACAAGACCCATGCCGCGAACGTTGTCGAGTCCGCCACCAGCGAACTGGCCACCGATGTTTCCGAGAAGATTTCCAGAATAATCCCATCGCGAAATCCTGTCTCCGACTTGCTCGGAAACCCAAATCTCATTGCCAACTGGAAGCGCATGAATCGGCGTGCCGCCCTGCAACGCAAACATGTTTGGATTCATTACGCTGCCGTCGAAAGGATTGAAGGCAACCATGCGGTTGTTCGTGCTGTCCGGCATCAAGATCATGCCTGTCGCCAAGGCCCCGGAAGCCAAGAACGCGGCTACTGAAAGGGTGGAAATTAGCCTATTCATCTGTTCACCTCACGAGCCAGTTTACTAGCATTCAGCCTTCAATTAGACTGGCAATATTGCCAGTACTGGACTCTTTCCATCATTACCTGGGGGTCCACTTTCCTCTCGCAAAGGGAAACGGGTGCTCTCCGGTAGACTCTCGACATGATTCAGGTTCGTAGGTCCGCAGACCGAGGCCATTTTGATTTTGGGTGGCTGAAGACCCACCATACGTTTTCGTTCGGCAATTACCGAGACCCAGATTGGATGGGTTTTCGCACGCTGCGTGTGTTGAATGAAGACTACATACAACCCGGTGAAGGCTTTGGCGAGCATGGACACCGCGATATGGAGATCGTTTCTTATGTCGTTTCAGGCGCACTGCAGCATTGGGACGATTTGGGCAACGGTTCGACAATTACGCGCGGGCGCATTCAGCGAATGACAGCTGGGCGCGGGGTGCGCCACGCAGAAAAGAACGGTTCTGACACCGAAGTTACGCATCTCATTCAGATTTGGATTCTTCCTGAAGACTATGGCCTCGATCCCAGCTATGAAGAGAAAGACATTCGCGACGAAGAAAAGAAGAATACGCTGAAGCTCTTGGCTTCACACAATCCGGATTCGGGTGCCGTCAAGATTCATCAGGACGCGGCGATCTATGCTTCGATTCTCGATCCGGGTGTTGTATTGAATCACGCGCTTTCGCCGGGCCGCCACGCTTGGCTCCATGTGATCAGTGGCGAAGTCACGGTGAATGGCGAAACGCTGAAGCCTGGCGACAGCGTCGGCATCAGTGACGAATCGGAAGTTCGCATTGAGGCGCACGACACAAGTGAAATACTGCTTTTCGATCTTTCTTAGCGCGCTCGTTGTTTGTGCGTGCGAGCAATCGCCGCCGACTGCTCAAGCGCAGCCGCGAATTGCCACGGAAGAGCCGATGGTCGAACCGGAACAGGATCAAACTCCGCCTCCCCCAATCGGCGCATTGGGTACGGCCGGCGACCCAAGCGCTTGGAGCCCGGCGAGCGACTTCGGGCAACCGATCAATCGCGATTTTGCTGGGATCACATGCTTTCGCGGAAACGCGCAGCGCAATTACTATGGAGAGGGTTCGATTCCAGCAGGATATTTGCGCGTTCTGTGGAGGTTGCCAATCGGTTCAGTGGACGGTTATTGGAATGGCGTTGGCTGGACTGGCCAGCCGTTGGTCGTGGAATGGCCGAATGAAACGCGAAGATGGATGAACTTCATTGAACAGCCAGGCCCGCGATCAGAGATCATCCTCGGAGCGCTCGACGGTCAAGTGCACTTCGTCGATGCCGAAACGGGAAAGCGCAGCCGAAAACCCTTGAAGATGCCGGCGCCTTATCCGATCAAGGGCACTGTGACCGTCGATCCGCGCGGCTATCCGTTGCTCTTCGTTGGACCAGGAATGAATCGGGGACAAACTGGGTACAGAATTTTTTCTTTGCTTGATTTCAAGGAGCTTTACAATGTACGCGGCATCGATTCGAACGCTCCGCGAAGCTGGCCGGCTTTCGACGCAAACGGCTTGGTATTGCGCGACACGCTATTGCAAGTCGGTGAGAATGGAATGTACTACCAGGTGAATCTGAATTCGTCTTGGGACGCGCAGTCCGGGAAACTGAAAATCAATCCGGATGTTCACAAGATTCGAGTCAGCGCGGCTGGTATGGAAAGCAGCGTCTCGGTTTGGGGCGATTACGCTTATTTCGGTGACAACGTTGGCAACTTGTGGCGTGTCTCGCTCGATTATCCTAAGGAAGCGCAAAAGGTTGCGACGCTGGGCGACGATATCGACAGCACGATAACATTCGATAACGATGGATCGTTCTATGTAGGCATTGAAGTCGATAAAACTGCAGGTAAGGGCGGAAAGGGGAAGCTCTTCAAGTATCAGGCGAAGGGCATGAAGTTGCTTTGGACCTATTCATTTACTGCAGGATCGATTCCTAAAGTGGAAGGGAAGAATGCGATCAATGGAGGCGTATTATCCACTGTTGCAGTATCGCCTGAGAACGACTTAGTGTATATGACGACGACTCACCATCCGACTATCGGAGCGGGGTATCTGATCGCACTTGAACGTGAAACCGGCAAAACTCGCTGGCAGATGAAGATGCGAGGATACGGTTGGAGTTCACCGCTTGTCTTGGGAAGCCGCGTCCTTGCGATCGACAGCAACGGAAACGTCTTTGTGCGCGATGCGCGGACCGGCGAATCGTTAATGACGAATTCGAACGGCGTCAAAATCGAGTCGATTTCTCTCGGTAGCACAATTGAAGCATCGCCGATCGTGTGGAGAGAGAAGATCTACATTGGCGTTCGTGGTGGCGCGCTGATTTGTATAGGAAAATGATAGGAGAACAATCATGATTCGAGGTATCCATGCCATGTACTATTCGCCTGTCGCAGCAGAGCTGCGACTGTTTTTCCGTGATGTTGTCAAGATGCCATGCATCGATGCGGGTGGCGGTTGGCTGATAGCGACGGCTCCGGAAGGCGAGTTGGGTTTTCATGAAGGCGACGAAACGAAACCGCACATATCGCTATATTGCGATGACATCGAAGCGACGGTTGCCGACTTGAAGTCACGGGGAGTCGAGTTTACTAGCCCAATCGAGGATCATGGATACGGGTTAGTAACAGTCTTCAAGGCGCCTGGCGAATTAAAAATTCAACTGTATCAGAAGAACTACTGATCAATTTGAAACCTTCTGCCTAGCAATGCAAGTGGCTAACAGTCGCTTGTGTACGGGTTGTTATCGATGCTGAAGTCTCGTGATATCAAATGGAGAAAAGTGGCTCGCTCAGTATCGAGCGAGCCACTTGAAGCGAATTGGAAAACTCAGTTCCTGCGTCGCCTTGCCGCAAGTGCCGCCAAGCCGATACCGAGAACTGCAAGTGTCGCAGGCTCAGGAACGACGTCATAGTGGACGTTTCCTGCAAAAGTTCTTGGTTCGAAGAACGTGCCCGTGAATGCCACTGTCGATACGACTGCCGTTCGGCTAAACAATCGAATATCCGCGTTTTCCCAAGTCTCCTGAGGCGGAGCAGCTGCGGTGCCGTTGTAGCGGATCCCGCCGCCCGCGGTAATTGCTTGCAGGTACACAGCGACCGTCTGTCCTGCTGCAATATGGATGTCTGAGGTCAGCACAAGCGGATCGAGCACAAGTGTCCCTTGGCGAGTGCCAGTCAATGTCTGGGTCAATGTCCATCCAACCGGGCTATTGGTGAAACCAACATAGGTTCCGGGGCGTGTCCAGACCTCGACGTCGACTTGAGTTCCAATCGTACCGGTATAGGCAACATCGAATTGAGTTACAAACAAGTCGGGACCAAGTGCTGTGAGGTCCATGAAGATGCCGCCGCTGCCGTTGTTCGGCGGGCCGGTCGAAAGTATGCCTGCCATGCTGACCGCAGGGGCCAAAAGCAGGACGGCTGCGAAGTATCCTCTCATACGCATTCTCTCCTTAGTTCAGAATCGGCTTAGGCAAGATTGCCAACTGAAAGCCAGTGTAACGCAATTCGAACAAAAGCCAACATTTCCGGCTGCAGTGAGATGTAGATCTGGTAGTTTTGCTGGGTCGCTGGCGGGAAGGACTCTGAGTTCTGCCAAGCGCAAAAATAAGGCGGGTGGCTCATTTCTTGAACTTCTCAAACCATGCAATTAGGTAGAGCTGTTGCGCAAGTTGCCTCGATGATCTGCGCCATCCGTGATACTCCTCGGGCATGCGAACGAGCAGCGTTTCCTTTTTCAACATCTTGAGGGCACGGTAGTACTCTTCGCTCTGCGACATAGGAGTTCTTAAGTCGGCTTCTCCCGTCATGATCAGTACTGGCGTGTTGACACGATGGACGTAGCTAAGTGGAGATCGTCTTGCATACTCCATCGGATCTTCCCATGGAAACGCTTCGAACTGGTAGTACCACGACGGTCCATCCGTTGTGCCTACGAATGAGTGCCAATTGATAACGGGCCTCATGCTGCAAGCGGCCGCAAACCGATCGGTGTGGCCGACGATCCATGCGGTGAGGACACCTCCTCCGCTTCCGCCACAAACGAAAAGATTGCGTTCATCGATCCAACCCTTTGCAATGGCAGCATCCACCCCTGCCATAAGGTCATCGAAATCTCTTCCTGGATACGAGAATTGAATGCCATTGACGAAAGCCTGCCCATATCCGGTGCTTCCACGAGGGTTCGTAAAAAGCACTGCATATCCCAATGCGGCCCAGTTTTGCCATGCCCAGTTCCAACCGACCCCATACATCGACCACGGCCCCCCGTGAATCCAAAGAACCATTGGATACTTTTTCTCTGGATCGAAATCTATTGGCTTGACCAGCCAACCCTGAACACGAAGGCCGTCAGCGGACTCGTACCACATCTCTTCAATGTCTGCGAGCTTCTTGCCTGCGAGAACGTCGTCGTTGACATCCACAATGACACTTGATCGGTCCGGAGTTCGCACGTCAAAGGTCACGAGATGTGCAGGCCGCTTCCAATTGGATACAACTGCTGCGACCCTTCCATTTCGCGCCAGGGAGAAGCCGGAAAGTTGTTGCGCTCCATGTGTGATTTGTCGCATCTCTCCAGTCACGCTCACAAACCGCAGATTTGTCGAGCCATGCTCGCCAACTGTAAAGTAAACACCGCTGTTGTCCCATGCCCACGTCAAACTTCCCGGCGAACTTGCCAAGTCTCCAGCCAGCATTCGTTTATTGCCGCCGTGCTTGTCCATCAAATAAATGCTCGATATGTGGCTGGTAAAATTCCGCTGATCAAACCCAGTGTATGCAATCCACTGGCCGTCTGGTGATACTTGATGGTTGCCATCAGGTCCCATTCTGTCGGTCAACTGGGTCACCGATTTCGATTCGACATCGAACGCATAGATCTCAGTGTCGCCCCTCAAATACTCGGCGTCAGGCTTGCGAATCGCGGAGACATAGATTGTCTTTCCATCGGCAGTCCATTGAGGGTTCGAATGGTTGTAGTCTCCGTCCGTGATTTGTTTCGGCGTTCCGCCAAGTCGCGCGTCTATCACAAAAACGTGCGTCCATCCAACGGGCCGATAACCGGAACCATCTGCGGCCCATGACAAACGGCTTTCAACAATAGCGCCCCTCGCCCATTGTGCTCCCGTAGGTCTGTCTGGCAACCGGATCGGCAACGGTGATTCGGATTGCGGAACAAAGGATGTGAAGGCGATTTGCGTTCCATTCGGCGACCATGTGATGCTACCAATGCCTCCCTCAAACGAAGTCAACTTCGCAACCTCTCGAGTGTCGAGCCACATGACATAGAGTTGCGCGGTCCCATCGCGGTCGCTGATCATTGCAACCCGCTTACTGTCCGGCGAGAAAACGGGCGAAGAGTCTCGCCAAGAACCCGAAGTAAATTGCCTCACTCGATCACCACGCGGATCTGTCATCCATAGATTGCTTGTTGGCGCATCGCGCATCTTGTCGATAGTCGTCCGTGAGAAAATAATCATTTCTCCATCGGGGGAAATGTTTGGACTTCCAACAGACTCGAAATCCATGAAAGTCTCTTTTGTAATGCGGTCAGATTGGGCATAAGCTGCGTTCAGAAAGCCGGTTGCGACGACAATATAGAGGAGAGCCTTCATAAAGGCGTATTCGCCTCGAACTCGGAGATTTCCTTCTAATTGTCCAGATGCAAATGGAGCTCTCGCTCGGCATTCAACTCTCGTTTGGTCCGTGCCATAGGTTCCCCCGGCTTCCCGGACGAACGTGGGCCAGCACTGACGTCACTTTCGGAGAAGCAGCAAGATAATTGCAATGCCGCTTGCATTGGTACTTCATTCGCAACAACTTGGCCGCACGTAGGGTCCTCAGTTCGTAAGAACCAAGTTTCTGGATTCGCTTGTGCGAATCACCGCTCCATGCAATGCATGAGAGTGCCGCAAGTGCGAGTTCAACCGCCACGGCGATTGCAATTCCCTTGCGACTCGCTCTGCCTCCCGCATGACGCGCAAAACATTCAGACCTAAGATCTTTCCGATTTCCTCATCAGTATAACCTCGGCGTAGGAGTTCTGCAGTGAGCTTTGGATAGGTTGACACGTCTTCGAGACCAAGAACTCCGCCTCCTCCATCGTAGTCGCCGCCGATTCCAATATGGTCGACTCCAATCATTTGCTTGATGTGATCTATATGGTCAGCAACCTCAGACAGCGTCGCTCTTGGCCTTGGATTGTCTCGATCCCATTCGGCAAGCAGCCGCGCTGCGTTCTCTGGATCCCGAGCGCGAAACTCTTCCTGTTTGGCGGTTCTCAGTGCGCGGTGATCGCGAGCCTTGTTCGACACGAACGACTCGAGAATGACGACCATGATTACTCCGCCATTCTGCTTGACGAGAGGCAAAACGTGATCGGGAACGTTCCGAACGTGATCGCATACGCCTCTTGCGCCTGAGTGCGAGAAGATGACCGGAGCCTTTGAGACTCGAAGTGCATGCTTCATCGTGGCAGGCGAAACGTGGCTTAGGTCGACAAGCATTCCCAATCGATTCATTTCTAAAACAACTTTCTCGCCGAAATCGCTTAGCCCATTGTTCAAAGGCGTGTCGGTCGCAGAGTCGGCCCAAGGAGTGTTCGAGTTGTGAGTCAGCGTCATATATCTTGCGCCCATTCGATAGAACATTCGGAGAGTTTCGAGGGAGTTGTCAATCGAATGTCCGCCCTCCATCCCGATCAAAGACGCGATCTTTCCTCCCCTAAAAACTCGCTCAACATCGTCGGCTGTAAGAGCTAACTCGAATGTGTCCGGATATCGCTCACTTAACTTGTAAACAAAGTCGATTTGCTCAATCGTTGCCTTGATCGCGTCCGGCCCTTGAATGCTGACCGGCACGTAAACCGACCAAAACTGTGCACCGACCCCGCCTTGTCTCAGCCTCGGAATGTCAGTCTGCAAACCCTCAGCGTGTACACGTATGTCAAGGGCGTCAAGGTCGTACCTCGCTCGGTTTCGGTGTGCCCACGGCAGATCGTTGTGACCATCGATCAGCGGATACAGCTTGTGCAGCTCGTGGGCGCGAGCCAGGTAGGCGTCATCCTGAATGGGAGCGCTCAATAATGCTGCAATGGCAAGAAATGGAGCGAACATGACTCAATTCTACATGGACTGGCAATTGCGTCCCGCCAATGCGGGCAATTTAGCCGCTGAGTCAGTAAACTTCGGCAGATGACTCTCCAGGACTTGATTCGACGCCTTGACGACTATTGGGCGAGCAAAGGGTGCCTCATTCTTCAGCCGTACGACGTCGAGGTTGGGGCAGGGACCATGCACCCCGACACCGTTTTTCGCAGCCTCGGCCCGAAGCCTTGGAGCGCGGCGTATGTGCAACCAAGTCGTCGACCAGCAGATGGGCGGTACACGCGCAATCCAATGCGTAATCAGCGCTACTTCCAATATCAAGTAACGATGAAGCCAAGCCCAGATGACATCGTGGATCTTTACATGGGAAGTCTGAATGCAATCGGCTTCAACGTAACTCAAAACGATGTGCGCTTAGTCGAAGATGATTGGGAATCGCCTTCGATGGGTGCAAGTGGAGTTGGCTGGGAGGTTTGGCTCAATGGTGCGGAGATCACGCAATTTACGTTCTTTCAACAGATGGGCGGCATAGAACTTAATCCTGTTACCGCTGAAATCACCTATGGCCCCGAGCGCTTGTGTCTTATGCTGAACGAAGGCATGTCATTCTGGGAGGACTTAGAGTGGGGAAACGGCATCTCCTATCGGGAAGTGAACTTTGATTTAGAACTGCAGCACAATGTCTACAACTTCGAAGTCGCTGACATAGAAATGCTTTTTCAGCTCTTTGAGATGTACGAAAAGGAGAGCAAGCGCACCATCGAAACGGTCTGCAGATACGATGCCAGTTTGGGCAGAGTTGGTGCGTCTGAAGAAAGCAACTCGGGCAGCGATCCAGTCTATTTGGTGTACCCTGCGTTCGATTTGGCCCTCAAATGCTCGCACGTGTTTAATCTTCTCGATGCTCGAGGGGCACTGTCGCCGACAGAGCGCGGAGCATACATAAACCGAATACGCGCCCGAGCGCGAGCTTGCTGTTTGAAATACGTGGAGATGCTCGACAGCGCAGTAGCTACGAAAACTTCTCTTGCCTAACAACTGTCACATTTTCGACAAATGCGACGATCGCGTAGTACTCAAAGTATTCGTCAGCCATTCGCTGCAAGATAGCTTCTGCGACTAAATCCGTAACAAGTGTTTCTATTTTCACGCTGTTGCCCGCCCAATCGCTCGCATGGCGTCCTTTTGTTCCTTCCCCTCGAACTTCGATCAGTGTATATCCTTTGGCACCGAGTCGTTTGATGTCCTCGATAATTTTCAGTTCGAGAACCGATTCAGCAATGATGGTGACTTTCTTGATCGCGTGTGTGTTCATACCGTGAATCCTGCAAGTTGATTGGCAAGCCATAGATAGAGGGGTATGCCGACCGAGAGATTGAAAGGAAAGGTTATACCAAGCGTAGCGGTCAAGTAAAGGCTGGGGTTGGCTTCGGGCAGTGCAATCCTGACTGCAGCTGGTGCGGCGATGTACGATGCGCTTGCTGCCATCGCCCCGAGCACGGCGGCCCCACCAGGCGACAGGCCCGAGAGAAGCCCACATGCGACACCCATTGCGCCAAACAAAACCGGTGCGAGGATTGCAAATCCGAAAATGAAAGGCCCGACCGACCGAACTTCGATCAAGCGCCTTGCCGTAATCATTCCCATTTCAAGCAAAAAGAGTGTCAGCGCGCCACGAAACAGATCGAAGAACAAAGGCGCGACCGGAGCTACCCCCTCTCTACCAGAAAAAAGACCAATAACCAGACCTCCGAGCAGAAGCAAGATGGTTCGTCCAGCAAGAACCTCGCGCATGGCTGCTCCCAACGTTCTTCGCTTCATCGCTCGGCTCGCGATGAGCAGCGCAACCAAGATAGCGGGAATCTCAAGCAATGCGACAAGCGTCGGCATAAACCCTTCGTACGGTGTCTGAAGTCGTTGCATGAGCATCGTAGCGGCGATGAATGTGACCGCCGAAACTGAACCGTAGTGCGCGGCAAGCGCAGCGCTGTTAGGTACGTCAAGCCGACCGATCTTTCGTGCAGCCGCGTACGCAATCGCCGGTGTGATTAGTCCGAGAGCAATCGTGGAAAGTGCGGGCAGCCAAAACTCTCGCAGAGGCGTGTCTGACAGTTCGACACCGCCCTTTAGACCAATTGAAAACAGTAGGTACATGGAGAGGCCGGTGTAGAGCCCTTCCGGGAATCGAAGATCGCTTTTGATGAACGTTGCGATCATTCCGAGCGCAAAAGCGAGCACGATAGGCGAAAGCAAATTGGACCGAAGGACTTCGAGCGATTCCATTGGCTGGAGTATGGACGTTGGCCACTTGCGATTTGCCTTCAATCCAACTTCAGAACGCCCGTGTCATGCCTCCGTCAACGAGGAGACTGACTCCTGAAATGTAGGAAGCTCTTTCACTGCACAGGAAAGCAATCGCGTCACCCACTTCATTGGCCTCCGCCATCCGTCTCAATGGAACTGAACTCGCAACAGATCGATAGTAGTCCTCTTCGGTCCCGTTGTGCAGTTTTGCAAGGTGCGCCTGACGGTCGGTCTTCGTGTGACCTGGCAAGACAGAATTGACTGTAATGCCGTGAGGTGCGAGCTCGTCTGATTGAAGCCTCGTGAGGCCTCGAATTCCAGATCGCAATGTGGTCGATATGGGAAGGTTTGGATTTGGCTCGAAGGCTACCAGGGATGTTACGTGGACGACTCTTCCCCAGCGCGAGTCAATCATCGATGGGGTAACGATTCGCACGAGCCTAACGATGTTGAGTACAGTCGATTCGAAGCCCTGTCGCCATTGTGCGTCCGTCAGAGCGTCAAGCTTTCCTGCCGGTGGACCGCCCGTGTTCGTGACCAGGATGTCTACTTGGCCAAGCGACTCATTCGATTGCCGAAACCATCTCTCGATGTCCGATTCATTGGTGACATCGCAAACGGAGCCGACCGCAGCTGGGCCAAGCGCTTCAATTGCATCCTTGAGTGAGTGCTCAGTCCTAGAACAAATCGAAACGCGAACACCTTCGTCAACAAGTCGCTTGGCAGCCGCAAACCCAATCCCCTTGCTTGCCGCTGCGACCATTGCCACACGGCCCGAAATGCCCAAATCCATTGCGCCAGTGTAGCGCGGAGCAGGGCTAAAGGTTCGTAGGAGTCGAAGACTTTATCTTCTCAAGCCGCACGTAAATCGATCGAATTCTAGCTGTCGATGGCGGTTCGCCGTTGGCGATATCGTCCAGCCAAGTCACCAGCTCCGTGATTGTTTCTGCACTGCCTGTCCATGTAGTTCGAACGACCTCCGCGGTCCGCTGAGCTAAGGAGGCCAGCGGCCGCTCAGCCGTCGCCTCCCTCCACCGTTCCGCGAGGTCTGCAAGTTGCCCTTCTTGAGACATCATAACGGTTGACTGTTATGCACCAGGAAAGGTTTCAATTGCGCGGGAGGCGGCCGTTCAGGAATACTTGCGGCTAGATTGCTTGGAATCCCCAAGCCAGGAGGATCGCTCATGAAGCGCTTGTCAAGAGTTTCGCTGTGTTGCTCGATAGTCTTAGGGGCCGCTGCAGTTGCCCAAGGTCCTGCTGGACCGCCGCCGGAAGTCAAGGCGCTCGAATGGCTTACGGGTCACTGGGAAGGCGAGTTTAAGTGGAACATGATGGGTGTCGAATCAGACTCCAAAATGACCATCGAAGCAGGATGGGAAGGTCAGTTCCTCAAACTCGTCCAGACGACTGAGGTGCCGGGAATGGATAAGATGATTGAGACCGGCTATCTGGGATGGGACGCAAAAGAGAGGAAGTATCGTATGTGGTCATTCTCGAACTACTCTCCCAATCCGAGAATCGAATCGGGATCGCTTCAGGGATCAAAGCTTGTGATGACCAGCGAGCCCTGGGACACCGGGATGGGCGACCCGATTACGGGTCGCGGAACGATGGAAAAGCGCAGTGACTCCGAAGTTCACTTTTCTCTCGAGTTTCAAATGAATGGCACTTGGGAGAAGGTGGGAGAAGGACTGCTCAAAAAAAAGCCACGGTAGCCGCCGCATAATTGTTCTTTGCTATAGATTTGGCAGTGGAGCGAACTCCGTTCCTGAGGGAACGGCAAGACTCCATTTGCTCAGTGCGATGGGTTCATTCACTGCTGAAAAAGAGTAGATGACCGTTTCAGATGTTGTCACCTTTCCTTCGACTTTGAGAGTCCTGTCGATCCTATTGATGAGTCCGTCGGGTGCTATGTGCAGAGAAACGGTCCAGCCGTCGAACGTCTCGACTGAGAGCTCTGCTGTGCCGTCAGGTTTGACCGCGACAAGTTGCGTCTTTGAACCGGGAATGAGAAACCTATCCCAGTAGGCTCTGCCAGTCATGAGCGCGACTGCAAACGGTTCTGAAGGACCACCTAAAGCATCGACGTAATCAAAGACCACCTGTCGCTTTGCATTGCCTCGAACAGCAACACGACTGACACGATTGAACGCGCTCAGGATGTCGCCAAAGTACAGAACTTCAAGGGATCGGTTCGCCGAGGTGCTTGTCGCTTGCAGACGGAAATTGCCATCGCGCTCCCACCAAACGTTTGCGTTGCGCGTGTCATCGCCAGCCGAAGTGAATAGATATGCATTCGTCGAATACTCAACGGATTCGAGTCTGCGATAAGCATCTCTGGATCGTTCGACTACGGGCTTTGCTTCATCGGTGACAACCGGCGCCGGAAGCGCATTGGGTGCCATGGATTCGACACGAATGGAATCCTTAGGCGGAGTCCAAGGGATTGCGTCTTCTTTGGGCAGGCCAGCACTGGATACCTCCCACTTTGCTGCTTGCCCTGTCTCGCCGATCATAACGCTCTCGATCAACCAAGTCTTTGACGAGAGTCTCACCTTTACGGGAGTATTGGCTTGAGACGCGAATAGAGTGTTTTCTTCGGTTTCACTCTTCAAGAAATCGCTTGCGCCCCACATCGCGCAGAATCGCGCTAGGCCCACACCAGGATCGAGAAAAACTTGCAAGAGTGGATCACTCGCACCGAATGCAGCTCCGATGTTCTCAACACGTGTTCGCTCTGGTGTGTACGCGTTCTCTGTATAGACGTTTCTCGCGTTGTCGTGAACAATGATGGTTTGGCCGTCAGCATAAATCGTGGTCTTGTTTCCTGTTGCGGGGTGGAAATCGACTCGGAATCGCCCGACAGAGTCTCTGTAGACTTCATACGAGAACTGTGTAAGTTGACCCGATGCAGTTGCGGTGACTTGCACTCGAACCGCACATTCACGCAACTCGGCATGCGCAATTCGGACAGGCAAAAGCGCGTCGTAACCCAATAGCAACACAGCCGGCAACATGGTTGATGATTATCCTACATCAGAATCCAAAAGAGTCGACGAACTCGATCACTTCGGTTGCAGCAGTGGCGGTAAGCGGCTCGAGCGGTGGCCGGACCGGACCACCAGGTAAACCTCGGTGATCGAGGATCGATTTGTGAACCGCCGGCTGCGGGTGCGACTTGACTCGACGCACCGCCTCGTCGACAAAGGACTGCAATGCATCGCTTTTTTCTTTGACTTGGCGAGCGATCAAAGCGGGAAAGGAGTTTGCGAGGCCGCTTATTGTGCCTAAGCCGCCCTTTGACATGGACCCAAGAATCAAACGCTCGTCACCAACGAACACGCTCTTGTTTGCTCCTTTGGCAATCGCAAGGTACTGTTCGAGCAAGTCCTTGTCTCCCGAACTGTCTTTGATGCCAATGCAGTGCTCAAATCCAAACAGAGATTCGACAAGCCCGCTTTCCAAAGTGACACCGGTTGTTTTTGGGAAGTTATAGATTAGGCAAGGGAGATCGCATGACCGCAACAATTCTTCGAACCATTTCTTCAAACCTGTTTGCGAAGCAGGAAAATAGAACGGCGGGAGCACAAGCGAAGCGGCTGCCCCAGCTCTTTTGGCCTGATCGGAGAGCCAGATCGCTTCGGTGATTGAGCAAGTTCCTGCCCCCAAAATGATCTTGAGCGCACCTGAATGCTCAACTGCAAACCGAAGCAAATCACGCTTCTCAATTGCACTCAAGCTCGGTCCTTCTCCATTCGTTCCGGCGACGACAACGCCGTCCATGCCGTTCGCTTCGTGCCACGCGAGGAGCCTCGCTACACCGGGATAGTCGATCTGTCCAGAAGCATCGAATGGAGTTACGAGGGCTGTGTACGCACCAGCGAGCATGCGCGTATCATGGCCTATCACCAAGCAAAGTTGCCTCGCATGAACTTTGGCTACTACTGTTCGTGAGTTCTTTGCGATGAGCTGTTATGCCAGCGCCCTGGCTAGAATCAGGATAATTGGATCATGAACCTCACTGGCAAGCGAATTCTGATTACTGGTGCAAGCAGCGGAATTGGAGAGGCTCTCGCGAGAATCGCCGTAGAACAGGGAGCCTCCGTAGTTGGCGTAGCGAGGCGCGAAGACAGATTGCATGCACTCGCTGAGAGACTCGGGCGTCAGTTCACTCCAGTAGTTTGTGATTTGGAGGACACAACGGCTGTGGATACAATTAAGTCTTTGAAACATTTCGACTGTGTGATTGCGAATGCGGGGAGAGGCTCTACCATAATGCCTCTTGATCTCAATCTCGAAAGTCTTGAAGCAATGATGCGCGCAAACGTCTATAGCGCTTTGCACACTTTGCAAGGCGCGTTGCCCAGCGCACAGCGCGGAGACTCGTTCGTGTTTGTGGGCAGCATTCTGGGCCGGATTCCCTATGCACCCTGGAGGAGCGCATACAATGCATCCAAAGCCGCTCTCGCAGCTCTCATCGTGGGCTGGCGTCAGGAGCTGTACCGAAGGGGGGTCCGTGTATTATTGGTTAATCCAGGATTGACGAAGACGGAATTTCAATCGACGGCCAATCCAGAAAGCATAACCCTTCCAAACTTGCACCTTGATTCAACGGAATTTCCGAGTATGAAGCTTCAAACATCTGATGAAGTTGCACTTACCATCATAAAGGCGATCGAGTCTGATCGGGACGAAGTCTACACAAGGGAAGAGACTGCAAGGTGGGTTGCCAATTATTACAGGGAACTATCTGACGGACGCGACTTAGTTCGACACCTGCTCGAACCGTAATCGGCGATTAAGATGATGCTGCCCAAACCTGCGACATTAGTGCAGCCCCACGTGGGTCGTGCATGCGAAGTTCTTCGCGGTTGAATGGAAAGAACTCAGCCAGGCCAAAGTGCGCGAGCGTAAGAGCAGCGAAGTACTCTTCAGGACCTGCGCTCGGATAGAGCCTGATGTCGAGCTTGTCTCGGCTTGCAGACGATGGGTACAGCTTTTCCTCGAGCGCCTTCTTGTATGTAGCTTCAATTGCTTCCTTCGCGTTGCCAAGGCTCCGATCCATAATCGCAACCGAGAACGCAGCCAGCATGGCGCGTCTCGCGGAATCTTCCGATGATACAAAGTGGCGAACGTTGGAAATCTCTACGCACTTCTCTTTCTCAGGGTTGACTCCTAGTTCTCGCAATTGAGCTGCCTTGAGTGAAAAGTAATTGGCGATCTGTCCACGCCGTGGTGCTTCCAATTCGACCCATATTGCCATGCCAATTACTGACTTGAGCCTCTCAGGTGGAACAACGTTTAGGACATACCTGATGGATGCGCCTGTCCGTTCGAGCGCGGAAATTCGCAACTGTTCGTCGATCCTGACTTCCGGCGAAAGCAAGACCTCGAAACCTTCGACAGGCACTTTTTCATAGAGGAAGCGCGGAGCAAAACCGCGAGGCACATTGCCCTGTGCTGCCGCAAGCGCGAGCGTCAAAACCGTAGTTTGAAGCAACATCCATCAGATTGGACGATTGTTGAAGCCGCTCTGTGCCTGTGTTTAGGGAAATCGTTTGGCTTCTTCTTGGATAAGGCGGAATCGGCGGACGCGATCGACGTTGCGCTCGAGGAACCCTATTTCCGGATATGCGCCACGAAATAGTTCATCATCAGGTTGACCGTTGCCATCTCGGTCAGCGCCGATCCTCCATGCCGCATCAGCGAGCCTTATCGCCTCGTCGAACTTCATCTTTGGATCGTACTTCTCACTAAGGTAGTCTCGCATGCGCTGTTCAACCGGACCAGTACCACCTGCAACGGCAAAGTGCCGATGTGCGACGAAGTCGCCATCGTAATGAAGCCAGATAAACAGGTCTTCGTCAGGCTTGGCGTTCATCTCAGCGAAGAGAGCGTGAATAACAAATGGTGCAATAGTTAAGTCGCCGAATGCTCTCTTCATTGGGCCACTCAACGCAAATCCGACGAGCCGTCCAATCGTAACGTCTTCCTCGCTGTGCGCGTAACCTTCTTGGTGCGCGAAGTCGATCGATGTAACGCGCATCGACTCGACATCAGCCTGCTGTCCGATCGCAGAAAACATAACTCTGTCGTACACTTCGTACACTTTTCTTACGTTCTTACGATACGTATACAGGATGCAGCCCTCGTCGATCGATAAACCGACGATTGGAGACCCGCTGCGCAAGCGGTTCTCAATATACTGCGCTCTTTGAGTTATGCTTTCTTGCCAGTCGTAGGGTGATAACATGATCTTCTCTCTCTATTTCGAGTGAATTGACTTAACTGCCTTGGCGAGCGTGCTGCTTGGAACATCAGCGATTCCATCTTTAGTGAGTGTCTTTGCTGCTGGCAGAGTGTTAGTCATATCACCAGTTGCCGAATCGAGTCGAGATGCGATGTCGAGCATCGTCAATCCATCTTTCAACACGTCGTCGAGGGGCCTCTTGTCGAACGGGCCTTTCTCTCGCTGTATATAGTCAAACACACCTCGAATGCGATCGGAGCCGCTTCCTGCTGCACCGTATTCGCCTGATTCAAATCTTGCGCCCATCACATCATAAAAATAGATTCCGAGGCTGTCAGTCGCCGGATTGTATGCGCTGACAATCGGAACGAAAACGCCAATTCCGTCAAGCGACATGCTCAGGTTTCCTGCGAGCGCTCGACTGACTTCTTGGAGTTTTCCTTCGAGGCTCATGTCCTGCAATTGGGTTCGGGAGTAGTACTTGAAAGCGTGCCTGAGATACCGGGCGATTTCGACGCTTCTTGCAAACGAACCGGAAATTGCGACCAGGGTGTGGTCATCCAATGTCAGAATCTTGTCCGCTCGGTCGTACATGATGTAGTTAGCCGCCGTTGCACGACGATCGCCAAGATTTAGGATTCCGTTCTTGTAGCGAAGACAAAGAACAGTCGTTCCGTGCGTGTCTGCAGCCGCAGGCACTGGTGATCCCAATGAGTCCGGAAAGCCCACCAGTTCAGCGAAAGTCCGGAATTTGTTGTGAGAATCGAACATAGATTTGGCTCCATTGAGCATACCGCCGGATCATTAGCCGGGTATCATTTGGCGCCTCGCGCGCTCGTAGCTCAGTGGATAGAGCAACAGGTTGCGGACCTGTAGGTCGGAGGTTCGAGTCCTCTCGAGCGCGCCACTTTCCCCTCATCGCAACGACCTCAGGTACTCCGCGAGCGCACGCAATTCGGACTCAGTGAGCTTCGAGTATGAAGGCATGGTCGAGATTCCAAGCGACTCCGGATCTCGAAGCAACCGAATGAACCAACCGGCTTCCGGTCTTCGGTTGCCGACGCCTTCCAAGTTTGGGCCTGCTGTGCCCCCGGCCTCGTTTCCAACTGCATGGCAACTCAGACATTGATTCTGCTCGAAGAGTTTTCGTCCCGCTGCTGCCAAGTTACCGTCGACTTCTTCAGCAGTACTCTCGGTGGTAGTCAATGGAGTTTCAAATGAAGGCTCGGCAGCTAAGGGCGGCTGAACCTTGTCGCCATGCCCAACGATAGACAGAGTCAATAGCGTAAAGCCGATAAACACCATAACCCTGCCCAACCAAGCGTAGGATGGGGACTTCTTCAAGATGATGGGGAGTGATAGGAGTCCGAGCAAAGCAAGTTTCGGTATCAACATCGATCCGATCCATCCCAGAGACGGATTCAGTCCGCTAAAGTACGAAAGCATTGCGTGCATCGGCAACACGTACCACATAGGCCGCGTAGCCCCGGTCGACAAATCGGATTCTTGCGCGCTGACTCCGAGAGGGCCATCGAACATGAAGGCGAGAACCATCGCGCCAACAATCGGAACAGCCGCATATAGCCATCCGCGGGCTGTCAACTCCTTGTGAAGCGCACGAATGCAGGGAAACGCAATGAGCAGCAAGAGAATTGGCCCCACGATACGATGGGCGAAATACCACCGATCTAAAGTGGCTTGATTCACACTGTCGCCGCCTAAAGCGAGGTCACGAATGGCAGAGCCTATGAGGGGAGCTTGCGCGCCGATGCCTGCTTCCGCAAATGCAGTGCGAGCATCGTGCTGCGACATTGGAAGCAAATTGCCGGTCATTTGAAAGAACAAGCCAAGGGAAACAGTGCCGACCGCCCCCCACCAAAGCCACCTGTCGTCGCGACTGAATCGCCCGCGCCACAACAGAAGCGTAACGTTTATGACTCCCAGAACCAAGATGAGACCGCTTCCAAAGTAATGAAAGTCGCGCACAAGTGAGAATATTGAATCCGCCTTGATGGCAACAACCGAGTCATGCGCGGATTCGATCGCCGAGTTGTACCGGGTGCCGAGTGTAACCCCGCTAATCGCAAGCGCACCGAAAAGCATCCAAATCGAAGCTCCGATTGGACCAGCCCACGAAGAACCTGCGCGACTCTTCTTCACGATATGAGCATATACGAATCTAATCGCTCGATTGACGCATGGCGCGTCGAATGCGATCGAGAAGCCTTGGAGAGAGATCTAAAAACTTGACACCAATCCGATGTTGTCCATCAGGACCCTTCAAAACTGGGCGACAGCTGGTGACGATTCCATCGCATTCGATGGGCAAGGACTTCTTCCCGTGCAACCGCAACAAGATGTGAACCGAGTCTCCTACCTCGATAGGCATGGGAAGCGAAAGGCCTGTTCCGCCTTCGGAGAGATCCTCGATCGAGCCCGACTCCTCCTTCTTAGCGAGCGAAACCAGTGCGACGCCGGAGACTTCAATTCGCCGATGCAGGCGCCGCTCCCTTCGCGTAGGCGCTCGGACAAGAATTACGTCTGAGCCTTGACGCCCAACTGCGACCGCCTTCGTTATGCCGTCCGCATGTCGAACACGCACTTCCTCGCCAAGTTTCGGCTGGGTTTCGGAAGGGATCGATGGGCTAAACCGTCCAACTTGACCCTCTGAACGTAACTCGCCTTCGATCCGATGGACGCCAAACTCGATCCGGCACTCTTGGAAGTCAAGAGCTTCTGGGTACGGTATTCCGTGAGAATTGTGAATGGCGGCACGGCCTGCCGCAAAGTCGCTGTGCTCTTCCAAGGGGTCGTGCCCAAGCAAATTGGAATACTGCTTTAGCGTTTCCGACACCCAGTCTGTTTGACTTTCGCTTACCTGAACGGTGCCCATAGTCCGGTAGGCAGTGTACCGGCCTTTTGGACGAATTGGTCGCTTGGTTTCAGATAGATCAGCGAGCCATCGACAGAAATCGCTATAGTCCCTTCTAAGTGCAGAGGCTCCATCGCAGCAATTTGGGTCGATTCGCTTGAGCGTGTGAATGCAAGCCTTGTCGCGAATTCGCTGTCTCGAGTTGGGCCTCCGCCTGGAAGATTGGTGTCATTGAAGCCAATCATGAATCCATCTTGCCCGGACTTCAATGGCAGCGGATTGAGGCTTCCACTCTTGCCCGAAGACATCGATTCGGCAAACAGCACTGCACCACGATTGGATACATCGTACAACCTGCCAGTGCTCAAGGAAAGGGTCATGCCGTATCCGAGCAGCGCTTCGCCCCCTTTGTTCGTGGGCGTTATGTCTGTGATAGTGGTTTGGGCGTCTCGTGGAGTTTTCGGATTTCGGAATCTGCTCGAATCGATGTAACCCATTACTTGTGTCGCCCAAGTTATGGGCCTTTTTTGGCTGTCCAGTCTGGGCGTGTCCGTTGCCGCAAGCTCATAGACAGGAGGAAGTCCATCATCGTTTGCCGCGGCGTAAAGCAGGACGCCTTGATGCAGAAACTGAAGATTGGTCTTAGAAACGACGAGCCGAGTCCTAGCTAAGCAACTCAAGTAAATAGGTGTTGAAAGCCCAACAACAACTCCAAGGACGACTAAACTCCAGAGAAAAAACCGTCCGATGTTGACATGCTCGGAGCTTCTTCTCTCGATGTCGCGGTCTTCATCATCAATCGCAAAGAACCAAATCACCGCTTGGACACCTGTCCAGATGCACTGAAATCCTGTTTTAGTCCGGCATCGACAAGCGCTTTCGGTATGTCTTCCCGAATGGGATAGTAGTAAAACTTTGGATGCATTGGCCCCTCACGAACCGGCAACGTGCCATGGCGAACTTTAGAAGTGGGAACAGTCCTCGCAAATTCAGCAATGGCGTAAACCTCTTCTTCGGTCAAGTAATCGTCCAGAGTGTCCATCACAAGTTTAGAGAGTTCAGGGAGTGTTTCCGGTCTTTGCGCAACGGCCCGCTTAAATGCGATGAGGAAGTCCTGCTGTCTCCTGCCCCGATCAATTTCGCTGTCCTGTCGATATCTTACAAACCCGAGCGCCTTTTCGCCATCGAGTTTGGTGCGGCCCGGCTGAAAGTCGATGAAGAGCTTGCCGCTTCTGTCGGTGTAATGCATTCGTTTGCTAACAAAGATGTCAACTCCGCCTACCGAATCGACGGCCTGCTTTACAAACTCGAAGTCCACTTCCACGATCTTGTCGGGTTTGATCCCAACTAAGTCGTAAACAGCCTGGGCGACCGCCTCGGCCCCACCGAATTTGTGCAGTTCATTGATCTTCATGGCCCTGTACCCTTCGATGTCGACGTAAGTGTCGCGAGGAATTCCAAAAATCCCCACTGCGTTGTTTTTCAGGTCGAGCCGAATCAATTGAATTGAGTCCGCCCTAGCTGAGCCGCTAACAACCCTGCCTCGTTCGTCATAGTCTCGATCAGTTCCAAGAGCGAGAATGATGAATTCATCCTTCTTGCCGAATGGATCCTCGACAAGAAACGGTGCGAACTTCTGCTTGAGGTGTTGCCCCATCAATGGGTTGTCATTCATCAGGCCTTGCAGTGCGCCGACACTAAGCGCAACGATGCAAACAATCGAGTAAAACGCACCACCTAAGATGCATTTCCATCGGCTTCGCCTGATCGGCTGATAGTCACCGGCGTCCATCCATATGTTCATACGACAGCCTCCGTGCCGATTGGCGCAGGCTCGAATGGAATTGACACCCGGAACAAGCTGCCTTCACCTGACTTCGATTCGATTTCGAGCTTGCCGCCATGTGCGGCTGTTAACTCCAAAACCGTTCTCATTCCCCACCCGGTGCCAGAGGACTTCGACCAGCCGCTGCTCGCGGTGCCACCGATGATTTTTCGAATGGTCGCTTCCGACATACCAGGCCCTGTGTCTTTGACTTCGATGACATGACAATCGTTGCAAGCTTTGTACTTCACTTCGACTTCAGCGAAAACTGGACCCCTCTCATCGCTATACAGCGGCTGCGAAACTCTTTTCCGATCGATAGTCTCAATCGAAGCCTTCACTGCGTTTCCCACAAGGTTCTGAACGATTCGATTAATGTAATGACTGTCGAATAGAGCCACTGTTTTCGA
>JAHCHL010000009.1 GCA_026129745.1 Fimbriimonadales bacterium
ATGCCCCGTTTTTTGAGGAGCTTTGCGACGTGGGAGCCGACGAACCCGGCGCCTCCAACGATTAGGACCATCGTGGAGAGTCTACCGCGGAGTATGATACGCGATCGGACGCTATGACCAAGGTTTTATCTACCGTATCGCTTTTCGCCCTTGTTTTTTCGATCGCGCTGGCTCAGGACGAGTTCATACCGGACCCCGGCCAGTCGGCAGGGAAGCAGGAGCAGACCGATGAGCAGAAGAAGCGCGAGGACGCGCTGAAGAAGTATGAGGAGCTGACGAAGGACGCGACGAAGTTTGAGGGGTACTTCACGGTTTGGCAGAAGAAGAAGGACCTTTATTTTGAGTTGAAGCCGGAGCAGCTTGGGAAGTATTGGCTGTTCCAGGGGGCGATTCGGATGGGCGCGGACGATATGGATTTGGCGGCGGGGATGCCGCTCGGTCGCGACTTTCAGTTGGTCGATGCGTTTCGGTTCGAGCGCCGTGAAGACGATCTTTGGCTGTATGTTCCGAACTTGCAGTGGCGATGGCTGCAGGACGATCCTTTCGCGCTGGCGGCGTCTCGCGCGTTTCCGGAGGCGGTTTTGGAGAGCTATCGGATCGAGGTCGAGCACCCGGACACGAAGACGATCATGATAAAGGTGAACGAGCTGTTCTATGGGGAGCTGCTCGATTTGTCACAGCGGATCACCGCGGCGTTGGGGCGCCCGTATCAGCTTGACCGAAATAAGAGCCGCGTGAACACGATCAGCGCGCTGCCGGAGAATGTTTTGGTGCGGATGGATCTGTTTTATTCGTCTCCGCGGGGGGGCGGCGGCAATCCGATGCAAGAACTGCTGGCGCTGCTTGGGCTAAGCTCGAAGAGCCATCTTGCGGATCCTCGGAGCTTGCCGTTGGGCGTTTCATTTTTGATCTATCCGCGCCCGGAGTCGGACTACATGCCTCGTTTCGCCGATCCGCGCATCGGCTACTTCACGACGGATTATTTCGATCACGGACGGTTTTGGAATCTCGACCGCACGACGCGCTTGGTGAATCGGTGGAATCTGCAGAAGAAAGATCCGAATGCTGAGATGAGCGAGCCAGTCAAGCCGATCGTTTGGTATGTCGACAACAGCATTCCGGATAAATGGAAGCCCGCGGTCAAAGAGGGCATCTTGCGATGGAACAAGGCGTTCGAAGCGATCGGATACAAGAACGCGATCGTGGTGAAGGATGTGCCAGAGGACGAAGATTGGGATCACGCGGACATGCGTTTCAACGTCGTTCGGTTCTTTGCGTCGGACCAAGCAGGATATGCCGTCGCGCTGTTTCGAACGGATCCGTTCACTGGCGAAATTCTGAATGCGAGCATCAACTGCGACAACAGCGTGCTGATGTTTACCGGTGTCGAATACGATTTGATCACCGCGCCGGCGCGTGATTTGCAGCGAAAGAAACTCGACTCCGTCATTCATTCCGAGAAGGCAGAACCGGAGTTCGATTTCCGCAAACTGATGGAATACGGCATGTCGCACGTGGACTGCCAAATTGGGCCGGAGAAGCTGCGCGAGGCGATTTGGGGCTGGAATGCTCTGGAGTTGTTGTTTCCAACCATGACGCAGCAGGATCGTGATAAGTATATTGCCGATTTTCTGTCAGACATCATCGCGCACGAAATGGGGCACTGTCTTGGATTGCGCCACAACTTTGTCGCTTCGACCCACTTAAGTCTCGATGAACTCGGCAATCCGGATAAGACTGCGAAGTACGGAACGAGTTCGAGCGTTATGGACTATGTTCCTCTAAATATTGCTGCCGTTGCAAAGGGAAGAGGCGATTACTTTTCACCGACCGTTGGCGAGTACGACATGCTCGCGATCAAGTGGGGTTACGGTGAAGTCGATGGCAACACACCAAGGGCGCAACAGCCGCACCTGATGCGCATCGCGCAGCGCGCGAGTCTTCCCGGCCTCGGTTTTATGACCGATGAGAATGCCGACAGTTTCGATCCGTTCGTCGTGCGTTTCGACTTGAGCAGCAATCCAATCGAAGCGTTCGCACTATCGATTGACGTGACAAAGAAACTGCTGCGAACGGCAGAGCAGAGATTGCCACTACCTGGCAGGCCATTTTCGGATTTGACGCGCGTTGTCAACTCAAGCATGCGGCGCTCGACGCGAGATGCTGTCTCGGCGCTGCGTTTTGTAGGCGGAATCCATGGTCGACGGGACTTCAAGGGGGATCCAGGCCAGCAAAATACGCTTGCTCCGGTCGATTCGCGTCTTCAGCGTCTTGCCGTCAATCTTGCAGTTAGGGAATTGCTTGTGGAAGATGCGTTTCCGTTGAGCGAACGAGTGCTTCTAAATCTTTCAGCCGATCCAAATTCGCCAAGTTACAGCGATCAGCCTATCAAGGACGCAATCGCCGGGATGCAGCAAATGGTTGTGACGGTGATGCTGTCTGCTTCTACGTTAGATAGGGTCGCGAACAATGCCTTTAAGTTGTCATCCCAACCCAATGTATTCACACTAAGTGAACTTTATGGAAAGATCGCGGGTGCAGTATTTAGCGAAGTAGGAACAGGCAGAACGATTGGGCCGCTTAGAAGGGACTTGCAAAGATTCGTGGTCGAAGTTTTCACGACCCAAGCGCTTTCACGCCCTGGACAACTTCAAGAGGATGCGCGAATGATTGCTTGGGACACGCTCGTCAGGCTCCAACGAAGATATGAAACGGCACGGTCGAATGACGACAAGACCGCAATGCACTTGCGAGATATGGCCCGACGAATCGATCGTGCATTGAAATCGCAGGTGACGAACATTCGTTAGCCTTCGCTATTGAAGCAGTTGAACTCGCGGTGAAGATGTGATCGCATCTTCGAGTGTTTCGACGCCGTGTACTAACATGAGGCGGGGGTTGGCACCGATTTCAATCTTCCATTTTCTCGGGAGCCAAAGCGATTCCGCGCCTTCTCGTGTCGCCATACACCACAAGTCTTCGAAGCTCAATGGCTGACCACGCTCGATCGAAAGTTCTCTTGCAGCGCGCATCTCCGCAAACATGTCGATCTCGCCTGAGCTTGCAGCGCTGTCCGTGCCTATGCCGACTTTAACGCCCTGCTTGCGTAGCTTGGCGATCGGCGCAATTTCACAGCCAAGATTTATATTCGATCTCGGACAATGTGCAATGGTAACTCCAGTAGCTCCCGCCAAAAGAACATCTTCTTCGGAAAACGAACACGCATGAACAATTTGCGTCCTTGGATGAAGGCAACCCAACTCACCCAGGTATCCGAGCGCGGTTGTTCCAGTTGGCCGAAAGTCCTTGTCAACGGATGCCAACAAGTCTGCAATCGGTCCAGACCCATTTTGAAAGGCTTCATTCTCAAACCTGCTTTCGGCGACATGGATGCTTTGGGGTTCGCCACTGGAAGCCAATTGACGCAAGACACTAGGAGAGACAGTGTGTGTGGCATGCGGTGACAAGTGCACTGGCAACGTTGACACTTCTGCCTGTTGTTTCGCCCATTCGGATCGTGTCTGAATTCGCTTGGACGGAGAATCCCACTCTCGAACCGTTATAATCTCTTGAAAGATTCTGCCTTGCAATTCAGCTTGCCGGATCGCTTCACCGGAAACTGGCCAATCGCTGGTCTCTCCAATTGCCCCGACGCCCGTTGCACGGTTCTGAAGTGCGGCTCTAATTGCGGCACGTTGAACGTCATCGCGATGTCGCGTATCCTTGATCCGCGTCAACTCTCTGATCCAGTCCCAATAAGCAAGGCCTTCGAGTTTTCCCTTTAGGTCGTAGTACTCGAGGTGAGAGTGGGCATTGACAAATGCCGGCGAAAGAATAGCCCCTCGCTCATTTCTGTCGGTGGACGACCAGGGTTGAATTGATCGAATGATGTCGCCCTCGATTACAACCTCAGCACCTCGCTGCAACGTGCCGTCTGGCAGCACTATTGCATCCGGCCTCAAGGTGCGACTGGTGTGTCCCACGCTTCCATGTACTGCGCCCTTGTGAGGTTTTTTGCGTGCATATCGCCAAAAAGAACGTTGTATCGGTATCGAGTCAGTTTCCGTTGCATTTGCTCGAACGTGTCATCCTGTCTGATCAAGTCTTGCCCAGTATGCCATGCGCCCGATCCGTCGAAGTAAACGTTGATTGCCGTAATGTCAGTCAACGATGTCCCCGTGAGTTGGTGAACAGTGAGTTCGGTTCGGTAGTAATAGCTGCTCCCATACTGCCTGAAACTGTGAAATGTTTGCATCAGCTCGAACGAGATGTCATCGATTATCTGGCCGCGGTCCGCAGGACATTCCCAAACACGCCTCGATGGCAAGTAAGTTTGGAGGAGTTCATGCATCAGAGGCAGTTCCGGTATCCGGGCTTGAAATTCGGGAAAGCCCGACCAAATCTGCGGTGTGTACTTGTCTGCTGGATCCAGCCCCAAAGGCCAACGGTCATCGTAGTCTTGCATGTAAATACTGAATGCCCCGCCGATCTGTTTGAGATTGCTCAGACAGGTCGATTGCTTGGCCGAGTTTCTAGCCTTGGCTAGAACAGGGAAGATCAGCGCGGCCAGAATGGCGATAATCGCAATGACGACAAGCAACTCAATAACGGTGAAGCCTTTTCGACTCATAACTCAATCTCTCATACGCTTAGATTGCGATTCAGCGATTCACGCCAAACGATGAACTTCAGAATGTTGGTTCGGGCGTAACATTGCCTTGACTTACTGAAGCGAATGTACCTTGTGCGGCATCATAATCGCTTCCGATGCGATCTGACGTTGCGATTGTGGGTGCCGGCGTCATTGGCTGGTCAATTGCCGCGCACCTCCTCCGGATAAAGCCCAACCTGAGAGTCGAAGTCCTCGACGCGTTGCCATCCTTCGGGATGGGCAGCACAGGTAAGGCCGCAGGAGGAGTCCGAGCCCAATTTGGGACTGAAATCAACGTCGATCTCTCTCTCTACTCGATCATGCGTTTCGAAGAGCTGCAAGAAAAGACCGACATTGGCTTTAGACAATATGGCTACCTCTTTGTCGCAACAAGTGACGAAACGGACAGTTACCTCGACCTTATTACGCCCATGCAGCGGCAAAGGGGAGTCCCAGTCGAACGTCTCACTCGCCAACAAGTTGCTGAATTAGCCCCTTACTTGAACACGCAAGACGTCGTTTCAGGCTCTTTCTCCCGAGCAGACGGATATCTCGATCCCTATGCTGTTTGCCAAGCATTCGAGCGGGAAGCCAGGGCTCTGGGCGCTTTGGCAAGGTACGGTAAATCTATCGACGCGCTGCCAGGCGCAACAACCGTCGTCATAGCCGCTGGTCACTGGTCCGCTAGCGTAGGGCAGTTCCTTGACCTCGAATTGCCTGTCTCTCCTGAGAAGCACCAGCTTGCGATGACAGAATCTGCACCAGGCTTGCCTGGTCGGCTCCCAATGGTCGTCGATCTTGCGACTTCGTTCCACTTCCGAAAGGAAGGCGAACGTTTGTTGATAGGCTACAACGACCCATTGGGCGATCCGAATGAAAGCACCGAAGCATTTGACTTTGGCTTTCTTGAACGAATGGCGGAAGTTGGACTGCACCGATTGCCATTGCTCGAAAATGTCGGATTCGACACAAAGAAGTGCTGGGCAGGTTTCTATGCAGAAACGCCGGACCACCACGCGATCATAGACAGAATTGGAGACGTCGTCGTCTGCACAGGATTCGGGGGCCACGGAATCATGCACTCTCCTGCAGCTGGGCAGGCTGCAGCTGAGCTTGTCCTCTATGGTCATAGTTCGACGTTTGACCTATCTCCGCTAAGGCTCGCCAGGTTCGCCGAAGAAGACCTAACACACGAGCCGATGGTGATATAGGACGTTGAGGCTCGGCATCACCAAGCTACGGCCGGGCAGCCAGCATGGCAAATCGTAACTCAACATAATATACATTATCAGAAGTACTGACGAGAAGTCACGCAGGGGCTGCGACGCGTTCTTAGGATTAGGCTTAGCTCTTTGAGGGAGAAACTTCCCTGACCAGCGTGTCTAATTCAGCGGCTTTCGCCTTACAGAAGTCGACTATGTCGTCGATCATGCCGTCCACGGACTGTGATTTCGCCTTCATCCGCTTAACGTAAACAGCCGCAGCGCAGCCGACTCCAACTACCGCAGCTGCTACGGCGAGGAGCATCTTCCAGTTCGTGCCTTTGGATTCCGCCATTGCTTTCTCTACTTATCGGCCGTATCGGCGGAAAAGTTCATCAGGTGATGTCGTACCGCTTGGGTCCTTCGCCGTCGCCGCCCGCTATGATACGCTTGATGAAAGTAACCAGTTCCATTGGATTGAAGGGCTTGGTCAGATAGACGTCGGCTCCGAAGTGATAGCCTTCGAAGACGTCCTTGTCCTGCGCTTTTGCCGTCAGCATGACCACGGGCAGGTTCTGAAACTCCGGATCTCGCCTGAGCGTCTTCAAGACCTCGAATCCGTCCATATAGGGCATCATCACGTCCAGAACGACGATGTGAGGCTTTTCGGACTTGATCTTTTCCAGTCCCTCCTTGCCATCGTAGGCAGTGACAACGGTCCAACCCTGGCGCTCAAGGTTGACCTGAATCAGACGGACGATGCTGCGCTCGTCGTCGCAGACAAGGATCTTGACGGACTTAGACATATTTCCTCCGGGAAAAGGCCGTTGCGAATCCTACCTCAAAGGCGACCTCAGTTCTCTTCATTGTATGCTTCCAGAATCGAATCGATGACATAGATTGGTGCTTCCATCCGTAGTGCCACTGCAATCGCGTCGCTTGGCCTGCAATCGATCTCGAGCTCCTGCCCATCTGCCACGACATAGAGCTTCGCGTAGTACGTCGAATTCCAAAGGTCGTCGATGACTGCGCGATCCAGTATGCCATCCATCTTCTCGATGACAAGCTTGAGCAAGTCGTGAGTTAGGGGCCGCGTGATGCTGGCTCCGCTAAGTGCGATGTGAATTGCCATAGCCTCAAATGGACCGATGGCGATCGGAAGCTCCCGCCCGTTGGAATCAAGCAACCGAACGTACCGATGGATCGTGCCACTCTCTTCGTGGCTATATACACCCTCGACTTCCACCTTCACGGGCTCACCCGATAGGCTGCGACCGTTCAGTTCCCTTGGAAAGAAGGAAGGCGGTTCCTCGAAATCGTCTTGTTCGAAGTCTTCAGGCATCGCTTCCCCTTAGTTTGACCTATGCGCCACGTGTCTTTTGCAAAACGGAGAGAAGAAATTCCGAATTTGAACTTGTTCGCTTCAATAGCTTGATAAGCGACTCCGTCGCTTCCACGTTGTCTTTCTGGTTTGCCAGGAGTCGGTGCAGATTGTAAACCGCCTCCAACTCCTCGGGAGCGAACAGTTTCTCTTCGGCTCTTGTCGAAGAGCGCTTGACTTCGATCGCAGGCCATATTCTGCGCTCGGCGAGATCGCGGTCAAGGACGAGCTCCATGTTGCCGGTGCCCTTGAACTCTTCGAAGATCGCGTCGTCCATCTTCGAACCGGTGTCGATGAGGGCAGTTGCAATGATGGTCAGACTGCCGCCTTCTTCGATGTTGCGGGCGGACCCAAAGAACCTTCTGGGCCGGTACATGGCTGCAGGATCGAGGCCACCAGACAAGGTGCGACCGCTTGGATTGACGGTGAGATTGCTCGCACGCGCCATTCTCGTAATCGAGTCAAGCAGCACAACGACATCGTATCCAACTTCGACCATCCGTCGAGCCTGCTGCAAGCAAAGCTCCGAAACTCTCATGTGGTTCTCTGGCGGCTCGTCGAAGGTTGAGCTGATCACCTGACCGCGAACGGAACGACGCATGTCCGTCACTTCTTCCGGTCGTTCGTCCACGAGCAGAACCATAAGCTTGATGTCGGGATGGTTCGTTTCTACTGCGTTCGCGATTGTCTTTAGCAGAGTGGTCTTGCCCGCCTTTGGAGGCGAAACGATAAGACCGCGCTGCCCCTTCCCTATCGGGCAAATAAGATCGATGATCCGAGCAGAGATCTGACCTGGATCAGTCTCCATCCGTATGCGCTCATTAGGGAAAATTGGTGTCAGTCGGTCGAAATCAGGTCGTTTCTGAATGATCGCGCTTTCAGTGGCGTAACCGTTGACGGACTCGACGCGAAGCATCCCTGAGTACTTCTCCCCTTCTTTCGGGGGCCGCACCTGGCCGAAAACAACGTCACCCATTCGAAGGTTGAATCGACGGATCTGTGACTGGCTGACGTACACATCCTCCGGCGAAGGCGTGTAGTTCTTTTGCCGAAGAAATCCCCAGCCATCAGGAAGCATCTCGAGAACGCCTGTCCTGTACTCGGCCCCGAATTCTCGATTTGTCTCGATCAGAATTTGTTCAACGATATCGCCACGGCTCGTACCGTTGAGTTCGAGCTTCAACTTCTTGGCTTCTTTTACAAGTTCGGCGTCGGATTTGGCATCAAAGTGCGCATAGTCGATCTCCGGAAGGAGATCGAGGTCGGCTTGCGTCAAAGGCAACTCGCGGGGAGCCTTTTCACGGCCCCGCTTGCCGCCTCGCTGGCCGCCACCGCCACGGCGGCGGCCTTGATCAATTGGATCGGATCCAGGTTTGCGAAAGTGCATAAATCACCTAAACAGGGGGATTGAACGAGGAGGTTGGGTCAGGCTGCCGCCCGACCAGACAAAGCCATTATATCATGACTTCGCCAAGACTCTACAAGCTTTCGACGATTCCAACGTAAGGAAGGTTGCGAAAATCTTCATCCAGATCCATGCCATACCCCACTACGAAGTCCGAAGGAATTGAGAACCCAATGAACTCGATTGGGTGGTCGCCTTTGTAGGCCTGGGGCTTGAACAAAAGAGTAACAACGCGCAGCGAGGCTGGCTCCCGCGTTCGCAGCATGTCGAGGAGGGCTGATAGCGTCATCCCTGTGTCGACAATGTCTTCGACGATTAGTACATGGCGCCCGCGAATGTCCGAAGCAAGATCCATGTTGATCTTAACACTGCCCCGAGACTCTGTTCCGTCATAGCTGCTGACAGCCAAGAAGTCGATGGGATACCCATCGCCAAGCGCTCGTGCCAAGTCTGATAGAAAGAAAACTGAGCCTTTTAGGACTCCGACGAGTAAAGGCTTCTCCTCCCCATATTGAGCCGAGATCTCCTTGGCAAGCCCTAAGATTCGACGGTCGATCTCCGCAGACGAAATCAGAGTCTTGATCTTCGCGCCAGAAACTCGCACAGCCCATTTTAGCCGGCTGGCAATCCTTCAATTCTCCTTCGCTTCGCAGATTCCGTTATCATTGCCATCATCGCCAACGAGACGTTGTTTCGCGACGACGCTGCTTTCCTTCGCAGCAAAACGGATGCCATGGTGCTTCAAGGCCAAGATGGTTCCGCGATCGTTGTCGTACCTCAGTATCAGTGCCGCGTAATGACCAGCACAGTCGATGCAGCGACGGGGGCGGGCTTCGGCTGGATCAACTTTGACCTGATCAAGGCTGGTAAGCAAATGCCTCACATCACCCCGTATGGTGGAGAGGAGAGGTTCTGGCTTGGCCCAGAAGGTGGGCAGTTCTCAATATTCTTTTCAAACGGGACTCCGTTCGATCTCAAACATTGGCAAACGCCTCGACTGATCGATACCGACCCGTTCGCACTTGTTCGTTCAGGCGAAGACTTTATCGAGTGCATTGCGGAAGGCGAACTGACGAACTACTCCGGATTCACATTCCGGATTCAAGTCAATCGCCGCATCGATCTCTTGCAACGGGCAACCGTAGAATGTCTTCTAAATGTCTCAATTTCGCCGAAGGTGCGGTCAGTCAGTTATCGTTCCGTGAACAGCCTAATGAACACAGGTGAGGTTCAGTGGACTGAACAGTCGGGTGCACTATCCATTTGGATGCTCGGTATGTTCAAGCATTCTCCTTCAACAACAGTCATTCTTCCCTACGTTAGTTCTTCGGACCTTTCGCATTTGCCCATCGTTAACGACGAGTACTTCGGTAAAGTGCCCAGCGATCGGCTTCGAATTCAAGCCGGTCAAGTTTACTTTCGCGCGGATGGAGAATTCAGAAGCAAAATTGGGTTGTCGGCCAAGCGGTCGAAAGACATCATCGGCAGTTACGATCCGAAAAGAAACTTGCTAACTGTGGTTAAGTTTGACTACCCGGAACCGCCAAGAAAATACGTAAACTCGATGTGGCAGATTCACACTGACCCATTTGATGGCGACGTGGTGAACAGCTACAATGATGGGCCACCGAGTCCCGGCGCCAACAGCCTAGGGCCGTTTTATGAGCTGGAAAACTCGTCACCCGCAGCGTTTCTGTTACCAGGCGAATCGATGTTGCATACGAGCTGTACAACGCATTTTGTTGGCGACCAAGATGAACTTGCGCCAATTGCGCGTAGCCTACTTGGTTGCGATCTCGCTGAAGTCGCAAGTGCGTTTGGTTAGGCTTAACTAACCTTCGAACTCCCAATGAACTTTTGTGTCTCCGGTCATTAATTGAATCAGGTTCAACTGGCCATCGTGATAGGCCAAGTGTCCTGCGACAATTCGACACAATTCCTCTGCGGACGTCTCACCATTCTCTAAAACAATTGCATCCGTCATTCGCTCAGTTGGAAACTCCTTGAGGGCAGCCAGCAGAGTAGCGATGGACTCTTCGAACTCTCGAATCGCGGCCTCCCTTTCACAAAATTCGGCAGGAGCTGACACGAACCCGTCGCTCCCTGGCCACGGCCCCGGGTCCTCGCCCCTAAGCCGATGCACGACTCGCCTGTTGAGCAGCGCAACCTCAAACGTGAAATCGTACGGGCATCTATGGCTGTCCCCTGGCTTTGTCGCGAGTTGCTCATGCGTCATCGACTTGAGATCGTCGCCATACATCTTCCCCTGAGCTGCGATGTGCTTTTCAAGAACTTCCTTTGCATCCATAAGCGAACCCAACGTGCTCGCAGGCGAATCCTACCTAACGAAGTAAAGCGAAAGCGCGAACAACGGCAAGCTGAGCAACATCACGAGTGCGGTGTACCCGATAATGTCCTTTGCTTTTAGTCCAGTGATCGAAAGCAAAGGCAATGCCCAGAAGGGCTGAAGCATATTCGTCAATTGGTCACCATAGGCGAGCGCCATGATGGAGGAACCGATGGGTGCTCCAAGCTGAACGGCACTATCTACGACGACAGGGCCTTGGATCCCCCACTGCCCTCCCCCAGACGGCACAAAGAAGTTGACGATGGCTGCCGAAAAGAAAGTGAAAAGCGGCAAGGTTTGAGCACTGGAGTTTTCCGCGATCCATAGGCTCGTACTCTTGATCAATCCGCTGTGTTCTAAGATCGCTTGAATCCCAGCATAGAATGGAAACTGCAGAATGATGCCGGCAGCACCCTTTGCAGCATCACCGACTGCCGCGACATAGGCAGCGGGACCACCATGCAGCATTAGTCCTAAGAATAGAAAGAACATGTTGATCGCGTTGATGTCAATCTTCCAAAGACTTATCCGCGAAAGATAAACATACAGGTACGCGAAACCCATCGCGCAAACGATAATCGTGAGCAGGGGAGTTCGCTCGAGCGTTTGAATAAAACCAGAATCAAATTGCTCTTCGTCCTTCTTCGATTCGGCGATGTATGCAATCTCGATCCCGACAGTCTTGTCCACGCTTGGCGAAAGTGCTCGAAAGAGGAGTGGAACAACAACAATAAGCAGTGCTGCGACAGTTAAATTGAGTGGGCTCAGCACAGTCTGATCGAGCCCGACTGGCTGCACCGATGCGGCGCGCTCAGCGCCAAGCACAGCAGCGACGTCCTTCTCCTGCGTCATCATGAAGGGAGCAGTTCCCGAGAATCCGCCATGCCAAACCATCAAGCCGACATATCCGGCTGCCGCGATTAGCGGATAGTGAATTGGAATGTTCCTTGCCTTTGCGCTCTTGCCGATTTCACGCGCAAGAATCGCGCCGACAATCAGTCCTAAACCCCAGTTGATGAATGCAGCAACGATTGCAACGAATGCAGTTAGTGACGCCGCTTGTGCTGTCGACTTCGGAATTGATGCAAGCTTGAACAGCGCTTTAGAGACTGGCTTCGTCGTCGCCAATGCGTGGCCGGTCACAAGAACAAGGCACATCTGCATCGCGAAAGTGAGAAACTTCCAGAATCCCCGTTCATCGGGAGTAACCTCACCGTCGATGATTCTTCCGCCCCAAGCGCCCAATGAGTCGAACAGCCCAAACCCGTCTTTCCCGAACAAGAGCGCTAGCAACAAGGCGACGATGGTCAGCAACAAGGCAAGCACGAATGGGTCGGGGACCCATCGCTTGGCAAGTTCAGCCATTCGCTCGCCTATGCGCTGAATCATGAACTCAAACGATCAGACGCATTTGGCAAGGCGGACGAAGCCGCGTTTTGCTATTGTCCTGTGCGAAGCGGATCAGCTAAAACCTTCAAAGGTTTCGTCATGGACTCTCCATTGACCGTGAGGCGGACTGCGAAGTCACCAGTCAATGTTGCTCCGCCGCCTCCTTGGAATCCACCACCGCCGCCACCTCCACCAGTAGGTGAGCGTCTGAGATTCCAATATACGGTGTGAAGACCTGGCGTGCTCGGTGGATTGGGGATTGTTGCAATGGTCTCGCCACCGGGACCCAGTATCTCCACTCGAAGTTCCGTGGCCGCGCCATGGAGGTAGTAGTGGAGTCTCGCACCGGCAGGAGGATTAGTGCCGTAGAACCAGCCTTGTCCATCGCCGTACTGCCCGCCAAGGCTAGCGACCCAGTCCCAGGCATGAATGGGGTCCACCAAGGCAAAGCTCTGCTCGCGCACAGTTGCGGTAAGCACCTGGAGATGCTCGACAGGTGCAATCCAAATCGCACGCCCATGCGTTCCAAGGACGATCTCTTTCTCGCGAGGATGAATGACAATGTCATGCACGGCTACCGCAGGCATATTGGCCCTCCATGCGACCCATGAAAGTCCGCGATTAAGCGACACGTATGTACCGAACTCAGTCCCGACATAGAGCAGGTCCTCCCGAACAGGATCCTCTTTGATCACATACACCGGCCCGACAGGCATTCCACCGCCGATGCTCTGCCAGGTCTCGCCCATGTCCTCGGAAACGTAGATATAAGGCTTGTAATCACCGGTGCGATGGCCGTCGAATGTCGCATAGACTCGTTCGAGTTTGTATTGGCTTGCGATGACGCGGCTGCACCATGTGTTCGCGGGTAAGTCCGGAATATTGAATGTCACTTGCTTCCAATCGACACCGCCATTCATCGTGTAGTGCACAAGCCCATCGTCCGTTCCAACCCAAACGACGTCCGGCTTGATTGGCGATTCACTGATTGAAATGATCGTGCAATGGAGCTCAGCACCCGTGTTCTCTGGATTCAAACCTCCCATCGGCTGCAGCTTCTCAGGATTGTTTGTCGTGAGATCGGGACTTACGGCAGTCCACGTGTCGCCCCTGTTCACGCTTTTGAACAACTTGTTGCCACCGAACCAAATAATGCGCGGATTATGCGGACTCATGACTATGGGTGAAGACCAGTTGTAGCGAATGCGCGGAGTCTCTTGTGGCGGTCGAATACTCCGGCGTTCACCAGTGCGCTTGTTCACTCGCTGAATCGCGCCGCCTTGACTTTCGGAATAGATTGTCTCATTGTCCAGCCAATCGACTTGTGCGTGAAAGCCATCTCCACCGCTGATGCTCAGCCACTCGAAGTTACCGATGCCTCGGCGATTGCGTGAAATCGATGGTCCGCCCCAAGTGCCGTTGTCTTGCAGCCCGCCGTAAACCCAATAAGGAACGGCCATGTCCACACCGATCGCGTAGAACTGCGCTGCGATGATGTTCCCGCAATGCCGCCACGTCTCACCTTGGTCGTAGCTGACGGCCATGCCGCCGTCGTTGCCGACCCAAATGTGCTTCGGGTCATTTGGATTGATCCAAATTGCGTGATAGTCCACGTGAATGCGATTCGGCATCGCTTGCCAAGTCTTTCCACCATCGCGTGAACGCTGCATCTGCGTCGACATCGAATAGATCAAATCCGGATCTTCGGTATCGACCATGATCTCGTGATAGTAAAACGGCCGAGTCGCGTGGTTGCCTTGTCGGGTCCAAGTTTTGCCAGCGTCGTTGCTACGATAGATTCCGTTCTTGTTGTTGTCACCATCTCGCGCGGTACCTTCCGCTTCGACAATCGCGTAAACGATGTTTGGATTCTTCAAGAAAACTGAAAGTCCGATCTTCCCCGTCGTTCCAGTCGGCAAACCGCCGCCTAACTTAGTCCAATTGCGGCCGCCATCGGTCGACTTGAAAATCCCGCCATTCGGCCCGCCGCTTCGGAAAGTCCACGGCCAACGACGCCGCTCATACATTCCCGCATAGAGAACGTTCGGATTCTTAGGATCGATGACCAAATCAGAACAACCGGTGTTCTCGTCGACGTACAACACTTTCTGCCAACTCTTTCCGCCGTCTGTTGTTTTGAAGACACCGCGATCCGGATTCGCATTCCAAAGAGCGCCGATTGCAGCGACCCAAACGATGTCTTTGTTTGTAGGGTGCGTGATGATGCGAGCAATCTGCTGCGTCTCGCGAAGTCCGACGTTCTTCCATGTCGCGCCCGCGTCTTCCGATTTGTACATACCGTCGCCCCACGCGACGCTGTTTCGGTTGCTGTGCTCACCGCCGCCGACCCATACGATGTTGCTGTCAGCGCGAGACACCTCGACGTCGCCAATCGACTGAATCGGCTGATCGTCGAAAATGGGTGTCCACTCTAATCCGCCGCTCGTGCTCTTCCACACTCCGCCGGATGCGGTCGCAACATAGATCACGGACGTATTGCGCGGATCCACGTCGACATCCGATATGCGGCCGCTCATCACACCAGGTCCGATGCAACGAAACCGAACCGCATTCACGATGTCCGAATCACTCGGTTGCGCGAACGAACCGCCAAATGAAAACAAGAAAACGAGCGATGCGAGCAAGCGAGCCCGCAAAACGATATTAGCCATGCTGCGATGTCCTCTCCTATGGGTTGCGGAATCTACTACGCGAATCGAAAAGGCGAAAGTGCCGCTAACTTTCCTTTGCACCCTCTTTGATCCAGTCCACAATCAACTGAATCTCTGGTTCAGTCAGCGGATCATTCGGTGCAGGCGGCATCTTTTTCGCGCCCTGTGCGCCGCGAATCACCTTCACGATCATGCTTCCCTCAGGATCGCCTGGCACCACGATCGCTCCGTGTTCCCCGCCCTTCATGACCGAAGCATACGTGTTCAGATCGATTTTCTCTTTGGCATCGGGCCCCGTGTGGCACAGCACGCAGTTCTTCAGCAGAATCGGCTGTACGGCCGCGAAGCCCGTCGCGGCAGGTGCCGGCTCCGGCGCAGGCTCGGCTTTTGGAGCTGGCGAAGGCGTTTGACTTGGCTCAGGCGCAGCCGCCTGATCGTCCGAGGATGACTGGCAAGCGCCGATTATCAACGCTGCGCCGACGACAAAAGGCAACAACTGTTTCATCAATGCGAACGATACCCAACGGATCCCTCGGGCGCGTCGAATTCCCGCACGACCGCCCAGCTTGACGCGTCGTACATCACGATCGGCCCGCCTGTCGAGCCCACGGCGGCAAACCTCCCATCGGTACTGAACGCGACGCAAGTGATTCCATCCATCGTCGTCTCGATCGTACGAAGCAATTCGCCGTCCGTCGCCCCGAAATGCAGAATCCGCCCGTCGCGAGTCCCCGTCAAAATCCACTTCCCGTCCCGCGAAATGGCGACGTCGTCGATCGATCCGTTCGTGGCCCCCGTGTCGAAAATCGTCTTTCCGCTCAAAGGATCGAGTCCAATCACCGCGCCGTTTAGTGTCACTGCGACCAAAAGCGAGCCGTCGGGCGAAAAGTCGAGCGCCGAGATATCTCCTGCCAACCGAAGGAATGACCGCACCAGCTTCCCAGTGTCCTTCTCCCAAAGCCGCACGCTCTTATCCGGCCCTCCGGCCGCGAGCATCCGACCATCCGGGCTTATTGCGACCGCATAAGCATCCGAAGTCAGGCCGCTGTACTTGCGAATGGACCGCCCGGTGGCTGCGTCCCACAAGTGCGCCCGATTGTCATATCCGGCAGTCACGATCTGCTTCCCGTCCGGAGTGAACGCGATGCCGACGACATACTCCGTCCCTGCGTTGATCGTGCGAATCAGTTGAGGCCCCGTGCCCGACCAAATCCGAATCCGGCCGTCCCCGCAGCTCGCCGCCATCAGCGAACCGTCAGGACTCCAAGCGATTCCTGTGATGTTGTGCAGGTGCCCAGGCATCGACCGCCGCAGAGTCCCGTCCGACACCATCCACACATTCACATTTGGGTCCCAACCACCCGCGGCGAGCACGGCGCCGTCGGGGCGAAAAGCAACGCACTTGACATCGACCGTCGCAGGGGTGAGCAGAAGCGCAAGTAGCCCGATCATGCGGCGATTATGGCCTGGGAGCTTGGGGGATTCGCTGGAGCCGACAGCCGGATTCGAACCGGCGACCTGCTGTTTACGAAACAGCTGCTCTACCACTGAGCTATGTCGGCCCGGGCGCAGAAGAATACCACGCGCCTCCAGAACAGGGAGTGTGAAGGGGCAGCAACGCTTCAGGCCAGCAATTTGTCATTTTCTGCCGGCGCCAACTGTTGACCTATCGTCCGCGCATTTTCATTTTCCGCCAGTCCAATTTCAGTTTTCGCCGACCACGCGAGCGTCCTCGTAAGCGATGATGATCCTGCTCACTCCCGCTGCCATTGTTTGACGATATCCTGCTCGACGCCGAGGTTCTGGAGGATGCGCGCGGCAACCGTGTCGGCCAATTCTTCGAACGACTTGGGGCGGTAGTACCAGGCAGGGGACGCTGGTAGGATGATCGCGCCCGCTTCCGAAGCCGACAGCATGTTCCGAATCATCACGGTGCTGTACGGCATCTCACGGGGAACGAGGATCAGCGGCCGGCGCTCCTTAAGACAGACGTCCGCCGAACGCGTGAGCAGGTCATCGCTGACCCCGTTCGCGATTCGGCCGAGTGTTCCCATACTGCACGGAACCACCACCATCCCATCGTGCCGGAACGAGCCGCTTGCGGGTGGAGTGAAGTAGTTCTTGCGGTCGAGGTGGATGACGCCTTCGAGTTTGTCGAGGTTGGCGCCGAGTTCAGTCTGGGCGACCTGATGCGCCTGGTCGCTCGTGATGAGATAGATCTCGTCGAAGTGGCTCTTGGCGTGATGGAGGAATCGGAGCGAATAGATCGCGCCGCTCGCTCCAGTGATTCCAACGACGAGTCGTCCCGTTGCCATACGGAGATTATGGACGCTCGGCTGCCCGTTGGCATCGCCGCTCGCGAGTGGTAACCTCTCCGGCCTCGGCCACCGTCAAAAACTTGGAATGATGTCGGCCGTCATCGATATGGGAGCCTTCGGATTCGACGAGGATTCCGTGCTCGTCGAGCGATTTCTTGCCGGCGACCACTCGGCGTTCGATGTCCTCTATGAGCGGTATCGGGAGAAGGTGTACGTCCTTGCCAAGGGCATCCTGCTCGATCCGGACGATGCCGCTGACGCCGTGCAAGAGGCCTTCACGCTCATTTTCCGAAACCTTCCGCGCTTCCACCGCCGGAGCAAGCTGTCGACCTGGATCTTCCGGATTGCGGTGAACGCTTCGATACAGCGAGGCCGGCGGCTGAAGCACCGCGCGCGACAGGCGCCTCTCGAAGAGGCTGCCGACAGGCCTTACGAATCCGAGCAGAACCTTGCAGACACCGACCTGATCGCCAAGGCGATGAGTCGGTTGCGCCCCGAGGACCGCGCGATCCTTTCGCTGTTCTATTGGGAAGATATGACGCTCAATGAGATCGCCGAAACGCTCGATTGCGGGGCGAACGCCGCAAAGACGCGGCTCTACCGTGCCCGCGAGCGGTTCCGGGAGCAATATGAGCGGTTGGGAGGCGAGCGATGAGCCGTAAGCTCGATCCAGAGACCGAAGACCTGCTGTGGGCCGCCGCTGAAAGCGATGACCCTGCGGTCGTCGAAGAGTTTGAGCGACGGTTCCCGGACCTGCGCCCTGAGCTGGCCACTCGCCGGGTGATGGTCGATGTTCTGCGCAAGTCGCGACCCGATGCGAGAGGATCTGTCCGAGCGAACTTTGAGCCGTCTCCTAAGCAAAAGGAGGTTCTTGGCAAGCGGGTCGTGCTCATTCCGGCGATGGCGGCGTTGCTCGGCGTGTTGGCATTCGGGGCTTATCAGGCGACGCTCTATTTCACTCGTGGGAAAGAAGAGTCGCCTCCCATAACATCCGTTGGTGACCCTCAGGCAAGCGGACCGCAGCCGACTGCGCCGTCAGGTGAAACGGGCGACACAGCGACCGGCGTGATTCCGGACGGTATGGCGCGCGACCCCGAAACCGGCCGCCCATACGGGGTCGGCGAGCGGCCTCCAAACCCACCCCAACCAGAGAAGCTGGTGGAACTTCCGCCGGAGACGACGCTTTTCGCCGCCTTGGATCAGTTCTCGCAGCAGACGGGCTTCAGCGTCCAAGTCCTTCCCGGTGTGGTGGATGCTCCGATTCGCCTGTTCGACGGGCAACCCGGCCAGGCACTGTATCTTCCGCCAGGGGAAGCGATTCGCGCGATCGAGCGAGCCGGCAACGTTCGGATCCTGGACAACGGGCCGGAGGGGTATTTGGTGTTCCCTGCTGGAGATTCACAGCCAGGGAGCGACCCCTTGGGTGGGCCGGGTATGCAGCCGCAACTCCCGGATTAGGTCCTGCCTGGGTAATATTGAGACCCAGCGGTTTCGCTCACCCGGCAAGGGCGCCGAGTTCGAGCACTTTCGCCTTCAACGCTGAGGGCAATTCCGTCCGCAAGGAGAGACTGTGCCTGAGAAAAGCGTTTACCTTTTCCGGGAAGGTTCTGCCGACATGCGCGACCTTCTCGGCGGCAAGGGTGCGAACCTTTGCGAAATGACCAACATCGGCCTACCGGTTCCGCCTGGCTTCATCATTACAACCGACGTCTGCCGCGACTTCTATGGCGAGGGCGGCCGCTTGCCATCGAACCTCATGGATGAAGTTCGGGTTGCGATGGAGGATATCGAACGGGATTTGGGCAAGAAGTTCGGCGATCCTGCGAACCCGCTCCTTGTATCCGTTCGGTCCGGTTCGAAGTTCAGCATGCCCGGCATGATGGATACGATTCTCAACCTCGGTCTGAACAAAGACACATTGCAAGGAATCATCGCCGCTTCTGGAAACGCGCGCTTCGCTTGGGACGCCTATCGACGATTTATCATGATGTTCTCGGACGTCGTGCTCGACGTGCCGAAGCGTTCGTTCGAACACATTTTGCACAGTTACAAAAAATCGAAGGGAGTCGAAGACGACACTCAGCTTTCGGAACAAGACTTACAAGAGATTGCGCGCCAATTCCTTAGCCATGTGCAAGCCAATGCCGGACGAGAGTTTCCGTCCGATCCTTGGTCTCAGTTGGAAATGGCCGTCGAAGCGGTGTTTCGCAGTTGGAACAATGACCGAGCGATCGTTTACCGTCGACAAGAGCGCATCCCCGACGATATCGGAACTGCGGTGAACGTGCAAGCGATGGTGTACGGCAACATGGGCGACGATTCCGGAACAGGTGTCGCATTTACACGAGATCCAGCAACTGGCGAGAAAGTCTTGTATGGCGAGTTTCTTGTCAACGCACAGGGCGAGGACGTGGTCGCAGGCATCCGAACGCCGCTTCCAATTTCGCAAATGGCTGACGCGCTGCCGGAATCTTACAAAGAGTTCATTACGATCTGCAGCAAACTTGAATCGCATTACCGCGACATGATGGACCTCGAATTCACCGTCGAGAAAAAGCGGCTCTTTATGCTTCAGTGTCGAGTTGGTAAGCGCACAGGAGCGGCTGCGGTGCGGCTCGCAGTAGAAATGGCCAACGAAGGATTGATCTCAAAAGAGGCCGCAATTCAGCGAGTCACAGCTTCGCACCTCGACCAGCTATTGCATCCTCGCATTGACGAGAAGCATCTTGAAGATAACGGAACAAAACCTCTTGCTACCGGCCTTGCTGCATCTCCAGGTGCAGCAGTCGGAATGGTCGTATTCGATGCAGATCGCGCCGCAGAATGGGGCAATTCCGGAAAGAAGGTCATTCTTGTTCGAGATGAAACGAATCCGGATGATGTGCACGGAATGCTGGCAGCACAGGGAATCCTGACCGCGCGCGGAGGAAAAACAAGCCATGCTGCGGTTGTTGCGAGAGGATTTGGAATTCCCTGTGTTGCGGGCTGCGAAGCAATTAACGTCGATCTTCAAAGTCGCTTATTTTCAGTCGGCGGGACCGTTGTCAAAGAGGGCGCATGGATCACGATCGATGGGTCGACTGGCAGAGTCTATCTCGACAAGATTCCGCTCATCGATCCTGAAGTTGGCGGCGACTTTGCGGTCTTGATGAATTGGTGCGACGAGGCGCGCAAGCTTCGAGTGCGTGCGAACGCCGACAATCCAAGGGACGCCTTGCAGGCACTGGAATTTGGCGCAGAAGGGATCGGCCTCTGCAGAACTGAGCATATGTTCTTTGAGCGCGACCGTCTGCCGATCGTTCAGCAGATGATTCTTGCTGAAACAGATGAGGAGCGAGAACTTGCCCTCGACAAGCTTCTCGGAATGCAGCAGCGCGACTTCGAAGGCATCTTCGAAGCCATGGCAGGCAAGCCCGTAACGATTCGCCTCATCGACCCGCCCCTCCACGAATTCCTCCCGTCTTATGACGAACTATTGGAACAAGTTGTCGAGCTGCGTCTTGCAGTTCACACACTTGGCGCAGAGTCCATTAAGCGCGTCCTTGAAGATAAAGAGAAGATGTTGAAGCTTATCGAAGGCATGCGTGAATCAAATCCAATGCTTGGTCTGCGCGGAGTTCGCCTGAGCATTCTTTTCCCAGGAATCGTCGAAATGCAAACGAAGGCGATACTTCAAGCTGCCGTAAAAGTCAAGAAAAGAGGCGTCGAGACGCAGCCAGAAATCATGATTCCTCTCGTCGGTCATGTGAATGAGTTGAAAACCGTTCGAGAAAAACTTGAAGCCGTTGCTGCTTCAGTCGTCGAAGAAATGGGCGAACAGATTCCGTACACCTTTGGCACGATGATTGAATTGCCCCGAGCGTGTCTCACAGCAGGCGCTATTGCAGAATACGCGCAATTCTTCAGCTTCGGTACAAACGACCTCACGCAAACGACCTTCGGCTACAGCCGAGACGATGCTGAAGGAAAGTTTTTGCAAAAGTATGTTGAAATGAAGGTGTTGCCCGCGAATCCATTCGAAACACTCGATCAGTCCGGTGTAGGAAGGCTGATGAAGATGTGTGTGGATGATGCCCGGCAAGTCAATCCAAAGTTGAAACTCGGCATCTGCGGCGAACATGGTGGCGATCCGGCCTCCATTGAGTTTTGCCATAAACTCGGGCTCGATTATGTTTCGTGCTCACCGTTCAGAGTGCCAATAGCAAGACTCGCTGCAGCACAGGCGGCTGTTTCTGACCGAGTTACGGCCGTCGTAGACAAGTAACTAAGGTCCGACGAACTTCCCTATCGTGTGTGTGAAGCCTTTGGTCTCTGGCTCGAAGCTGATGAGATGCAAGAGCATCTCATTGTTGTAGGTCTCGGTAAAGATTGCAACATGGCCAAGCAGCAACGGCACACGCGATGCCATGCCAAGCATCTCATTCAGCGATAACCCGCCGTCCAAATCTAAATCTTGCCCAAAAATGACTGCTAAGGTGTCTTCCAAGCCTGCTCCAGGAATTCCGTGATCGAGATAAACGATGGCGACCCGGTTGTGCCTCGCTCCATACGGAAAGACTAATTTGAAACTGTAGTCCTTGGTTCCATCTCCGTCAAAGTCGAACTCCTTGTTGATTTTCACTCCGGTAATAACTTTCGGTGGATGGCCGAACTGTGGACCAATCGGTAAGTGAATCGACGTTCTGCGCCCTTCCAAATTGTAAACCGCGTTGGAAATGGTTACTCGCTGTCTTCCTGCTGTTGGGTTCAACCACACATCGGATATGCAACCGCCCATGGCGCCGGCAACATCAGCAAGATCGACAAAGCCAGGAAGATACCGAACAACAACATAATGGATGTCATCGACTTTCAATTGACCATTCGCAAGTGAAAACCTAATCGTCGATTCGCTCAAAGTAGCATTTACATTCGCGACGCTCTTCAAACCTTCAATTTCAATCACACGCGCATCCCCATGCACCATTCGCGGCGCGAATAGCTCCGCCTTTCCGTAAGTCAGCACCAACACATGCCCCGAAGAAAAGAACGCTTCGACAACCATCCTCTCCTCGATTGAAGGCAGGTCACCGCGCATGCGAAGAGTAACCGCATCATTTGCCAATGCAACGGAATCGATTCTTGCGCCAGGAGGGACGGGGTACCCAGCGGCTCGAAACCGACTCTTTGAGAAGTAGTGGCCAATTGGAGACAATCGCGACTGGGCAGAAATGCTGACAGCTCCTCCCAGAGCGAGTTCAATTCCTAAGCTATAGGCGAGCATTGCGCAAATCATGAGCTGTAAGTCCCTACATTGCACACAGACGCCTTTTTCATGCGATGGTAACGCCCATTGGTCGCTTACTGAGAGGACTGCGCTCGCCAAATCCTTAAAACGCGCCGAAGCAATTGTTCTGCATCAGATAGAGGCCACTGTGTAGCTGCGTCAGACTCAGCGTGCGCAGGATCCGGATGCACTTCCATAAAGAGCGCATCGATACAGACGGCTGCGGCTGCCGACGCAAGATATGGAATCGAATCACGTGCGCCTCCAGTTACGCTGCCTCCTGCTCCGGGTCGCTGGGCGCTGTGGGTTGCATCGAAACAAACTGGAACACCATAGGACCGCATGATCGGAAGCCCTGCCATGTCTACAACAAGATTGTTATAACCAAATGTTGTTCCACGCTCCGTAAGCATCACACCGTTGGCTCGTTTCAACTTTTCTACAATGTTCTTGGTATCCCAAGGTGCCAAGAACTGACCCTTCTTGACATTGACAGGTCTTCCGGTATCACTACATGCATCGAGCAAGTCAGTTTGTCTGCACAGGAATGCCGGCACCTGAAGCAAATCGACGACTTCACCGACGATTGACGCCTGGTCCGGCAAATGCACATCCGTAGTGACAGGAACTTCGAATTCCCGGCGAATACGCTGCAGCACATTGAGGCCAGCGTCGATTCCATATCCCCGTGGAGAATCCGCACCACTTCGATTCGCTTTGTCGAAGGAAGCCTTGAAGATGTACTGCACGGAAAGCACCGAGCAAATTCGAAGCATTTCTTCGGCAACCTGACGGCACAAGTCATAAGACTCCGCGAGACAGGGCCCGGCGATTAGAACGGGATGACCGTCACCGACTCGAACTCCTCCGACGGAAAAAGACTTCAACGAATAACCGCCACGCCGCTTTTCTCAAGGATATCGAGCCACCCGTCCACGTTGATGAACTCCAATTGAATGTGCACCAACTCTCCACTCGGATTGTAGAATCGGATATGTGGCAAGCTCTTCCAGCCAAAGTGCTTTTGAGTCGCTTCGATGTATGCATCGTCAACCCCTGTACTGGCGTCCATCTTGAACGCCACCACATCTCGCATGCTGACAATTACCCTCGGATCTGAAAGCGTTTTGTGTTCGATTTCTTGGCAAGCCGCACACCAATTCGCTGTGCCGTCGACGATCACGGGCTTGCCTTGCCCAACAGCCTTTTCAAATGCATCGACCGTAAAAGGTTGCCAAGCTATTTTGCGATTCACTTCTTGTTGAAGCTGCTTCTCGATCGCTTTAAATCGATTTTCCTTGAGCTTCGCATCAAGATCGGCGTAAAGCAACATCCCGTAAGCGACCGAGCCAATGATTGTTATCGTGCGAATTCCTGCAACGATCTTTGACGAGAACGATCGATCGAAGAATGTCAGATACGCTGCACCGACAATGAACGCACCAACGGTAATGCCGAGCGCGATTTCGTCCATAACGCCGAAGCCGACAAGTGAGGGCCGCAAAAAGCGATCGAATGCGAGCAGCACAACGATGAGGCCAAGAATTCGCTTTACTGACACTAGCCACTCAGCCGACCTCGGCAGTTGTGCACCTGCTGCAGCCAAGAAAACATAGGGCAATCCAAGGCCCAATCCCATCGCGACGAAGATCGGGACACCAAACTCGAGGCGGCCGTCTTTTGCCACCTCCGTAATGAAGTACGCGATGATTGCCGTTCCACAGGGAGCCGCCGCAAGACCCAATAAGGAGCCCATGGTAAAGGCTCCAACTCCTCCCGATCGACCCTTCAACTGCTTTTGAATAAATCCAGGCAGCTTGATCTCATATAAACCAAACATTGAGAGAGAAAGGGCGACCAGCAACGCCGCCATCAGCAAGTTGAACGTTGGAGTCTGCGCGAGTGCACCAAAACCGGCTCCAAGCAACGAGGAAACGGCTCCGAGAATGCCAAAACTCAACGCAATGCCGAGCGCGTACATAGTGCCCAAGCCGAGCTTGCTTCCACCTTGCGAGCCCGCCTGCGAACTGAAGAACGACAGCGTTATTGGGATGAGCGGATACACGCAAGGTGTCAAATTCAAGCTGAGCCCTGCAATGAATGCCCCAAGAAGCAAAGCGATGAATGCGGCGCTGACCGGCCCAGCCGCTCCGCTTGAAGGCAGTTCACTTGCACGGCTCGGGTACCCGCCTTCGGGTGCGACGGCGGTGGACTCTGTTTCCTGTGCAGAATCTGTTGGGTCGCCCTCCGGCTCTGCTTGCCCAGCTTGCTCTTCTTGCTGATTCGCTACGACTTCAGGCTCTTTGTCAGGTTTCTTTTCATCCGCTTTCGCAGGAGGTTCATCCACCTTGGTAGGGGGAGGCGTGGAGTTTGTGGGTTTGGATACCGCAATGGTTGCCGAAATGGTCTCCGTTTGTGGCATGTAGCAAGCGGTGTCATCGCACATCTGGATGCGGACTCGCAGATTGACCACATGGTTTCCGGAAGCCTCGCCAGGAATCTTGATTTCGACGGGAATTCGTTGGGTGCCCTCGTATACTGAGGCCGGCTCAGGACTGATCGCCTCGAAAACCTTCATTTGCCCGCGCGGATAGCGAACAGATGCCAACTCCGTTCCATCTCCCGTCGAAATCGTCAGCGGAATGTAATCCGGGCTTGAAGGTGGGTTGCTATAGGCGTGGTAACCCGCCGGAATAGCGACAGTCACTGTCCCCCGTACCGTAGTTCCCGCCTGGGCGCTATTGGCCTCAAGACTCAAGCTTGCAGTGGCGCGAGGTTGAGCCAATCCAACAGAAGTCGTTGAGGCAAAGGCCACCAATAGGCCCGCTCGGAATAGGTGGTTTAGAAGAAGCTTCATCGATTGCTGGGTTCCGTGCGGGGGCAACTAGACCTGCTCAGCCACGGCTACAACGGTTATAACGCACGGGGCGTGCATTTTGCTCCGGCAGGCCGTTGGCATTGCAAGAAATCTTGGGAAGACGGCGCCAGCTCGCATCTCCTACAGCTCGACTGCGCGCCCAGCTGCCGCACTCTGCTGCGCCGCCTCAATGATCGAAATGGCAATTCGCACTTCTTCTGGCTTAACAGCCAATTCGTCGCCCTGGTTGAGGTGTCGGCTCACGTTTTCGTAGAAGGCGCCCCAATGCCCCTTTTCCACGTCGATCTTCAACTCGCCATCCAAGCCATCGAACTGTCCGCGGAGCGATGCCGACTCCCAATCTTGCATCCTCAACGCCGCTTTCTCACCGCGAACAAGCCACCTCGGACGCGTGTAATGACTGATGCACCCGACGTCGATTTCCGCAGTCACGCCATTCTCGAAAAGAATCATCACCGAGGTTTGGGTTTCGATGTCGACGTTGTGCACTCCATAGTGACTGCTCGCAAAAACTGTCTTCGGTTTAGCCGGCAACATCAGTTGTACAAGCTGGTCAGTAAGATGGGCACCCCAATCGTACAGCATTCCTCCCCCGTGCGCTTTAATCCCCCTCCAACCGCCGGGAAACCACCAGCCGTTGACGCTCGATTCAATTTGAAAGACGTTCCCAAGCGTACCGCTCCTAATGACTTTCCGAACGGTCAGATAATCTCCGTCCGACCGTCGGTTCTGATACACGGTAAGCATCTTTCCGGACGCTTTGGAAGCAGCTATCATTTCGTCCGCCTCGTGGGTGTTTAGACACATAACTTTTTCCGTAACGACGTGCTTCCCTGCCTTGCTCGCAGCAACACTTAACGGTGCGTGAGTGTCATGTGGAGTGATCAGTACCACCATGTCCAGTTCGTTGTCAGCAAGCAGCTCGTCGTAGCTTTCGTAAACACGGATACCCGGCTGTTCTTCTCGTGCCGCTTCGCGTCTCTCCGGCAAAACGTCAAACGCACCGACAAGAGCCAGGCCTTCCGTCTTGCGCACACCCTCAGCGTGATGTTTACCCATTCCAAATTGGGCTCCATAGCCAACAAGCGCAGTTCGAATCATGAGGGCGCGATTATGCCCGACGGTGCAAGGGTCCGCTGACCTATTGGCGGTATTGGTTCAATCTCCTTGTGGAAGCTCCGGCTAATCGCAATTTCTCGCTTCACTAACTGCGCAAGCCCAAAGAAAATCAGCCTACTGACAGTATTCTTCCGGCGCACTTTGTGAAAAATGGTGCGAACTTGCAGCTATACAAGATCTTCTGTATAGTTGACTACTGGCTGGGCGACATGCCCAGCGAAGCAAGGCAAAAACCAATCTGACAAGGTAGATCATGAGGCTATTCGCTATCCTCGCAGCATTCGGAATGACATGCTCGGCAGTATCCTGTAAGCTTCCTGAAGGTGGAAGGCGCTGTTGTCCAACCCGGTGCGTTGGAGGTCGCACAAACGACGCGTCTCCGGGATGCCGTCCAACTCGCTGGCGGCGCTACTGATCAGGCCAATCTAAAGAAAGTCAGAGTCATTCGGGCAAATGGAGTTGAAAGTGTCCACGATCTGACCAAACTCGGGCCGACACCAGTGGTCGAGCCAGGAGACTCCATTTTTGTCGAACCGATCGACAGGACAAAGCAAATTGTAGTAAAGGGAGCCGTTCGTTCTCCTGGTGCAATCGACCACAAGCCAGGCATGACCATTCAGGACGCGCTCAAACAAGCAGAACCGTTTGAAGGACTTCAGGTCGATTCCGTTTCAGTCGTGAAAGAAGTCAACGGTATCACTTCAACAGAAGAAGTATTGATGAAGGATATTCACGCGGTTGCTCTGCAACCGGGCGAAACAGTCGTTGTCGCTTATCAACGCTCATCCTTCTCCGATCGTGAGATCATCACGATTCTTGCAATCGCGATACTGATCTTGATCCTAGTTAGAAAGTGATTGCAGATGGCTTGCTCCGGGCTTCATAGTCCGGAGCACCTTCAGTTACTGCTGCCACTTCGCAGAACTGACCCCAGGAACTTCTGAGAGAATGGTCAGCAAGGAGTCGGCCTTTCCTCGCACCTCGACGGCAAGTTCGATTCCTGGTTCCATGCGGGCAACGCGAACACCAATGGCGTGCGCCCCTGACTTCTCGATCGCCATCAGGACGTCGACAACCCTCTCTCGCGCATCCAACGTCACTAACAACTCGCGTGGGTGAATACCGGGAAGAATTGAGAGCTCCAGTTTATTGACAACACTCAGCGTGATCAGGATAAGTATCGTCGCTCCAATCGCGGCCCAAATCATCGCACCACCGGCAGCTACAGCCATCCCCACAGCGGCTACGGCCCAAATGCTTGCCGAGGTTGTGAGGCCGCGGACCTCGACGCCCATGCGGATAATGGTTCCGGCGCCAAGGAACCCAATGCCAGTAACAATATTGGCAACGATTCGGGCTTCTCCCCCTTCCCAAAACCTGCTGACCTCAGCGAACAGCACAACGCCTATGCAAACAAGCATGTGAGTCCTCACGCCTGCAGGCCGACCATGTGCTTCTCGTTCCATTCCAACTACGCCGCCCAACACGATCGCCAACACAAGACGAAACAAAACGTCAACTGCGGTTAGCAGCGTTTCTTTCTCAAAAAGGCCGGAGTAGTCAGGCATCCTTTCAACTTAGGACGCCCAATCGGCTGTTCAAGATGCTTCGCTCATCTACACAGCTCATATAGCTTTTCGAGCCTATTGCGAGCATGCTCTCGGTTGAACTTTGACCTTACACGCTCGACGGCAGCATGAGACATTGCTTCGAAGCTCGTCCGGTCTTCCCAACGCTGCTCCAAGCAATCGGCAAGGTTTTCTGCTGAGCATCGTACTTGCTCCAAATACGCTTCGGTGTAGTTGGCTTCCCGACTCTTGTGTAGCATTGTCCAATCACCGACCTCCGAATTGGGAAAGGGAAGCAACACTCCTGACATGTTGTTCTCCACGATTTCTGGTTGCGCACAGGTGTCGTGGGTTATGACTGGCGTTCCACAAGCCATCGCTTCAATCGAGACGAATCCAAATGTATCATGGAACGTTGGAAACACCAAGTAGTCCGAGTCTTCCATCACCTTCAGCGTCATTGAGTTGGGCAAACCGGTTTCCACCGACACCCCTTCAACTTCAAGCAGCTTTCGCTCAGCCGTGACAACTGTTTTAGAAGGCGGACCAACGTAGTCGATCGCAGACCAGACTAAACGAGAGACGACTGTGGTGTCGACGGGAACTCCGCGCTTCCGAAGCTCTACGTGTGCACGGAGCAAGATCGGCGCACCCTTTCTCATGTAGTCGGCTCCGACGAAGCATAATTTGAGCCGTTCACCCGCTCTTTTCGGTGAACCAGTCCGAACATCTATGGAAGGGTAAAGAATTTCGACTTTCTCCATAAGTTTCGCAAGTCCCTTCCACTCCTTATGTTGCTCCCGGAATATCCGCACCGCATACTCCGACATCGCGATAAGCCGAACGCAATTTCGCCGAAGAAGAAGTCCCCGAAGCAGCGGCTGAAGCCACGCATCACCGCGCGGTTCTGGTGTGCGAGGCAAGTAATCCTCGAAAGTGACAATGTGTTTCTTCCTGGTCAGCAGCGGGACGGCGTTGACTGTGTGAACTAAATCCCACCCCGGCCCCGGATAGAAGCCGAATGCGTCCGCAAATCGAAGGAACCTTCGCAATGGAGTCTGGCTCTTCTTGAAGAACACCGCATTGCGTTGACCATGATCCACGTTAAATTCGACTGGATAGTGTTTTCCGGTCCGAACGCGCAACTTCGGCAACTCAGACTCCATGGGAGCGTGAGTATATCAGGGGTATAATTCGGCCCTCGCAGTACCCCCGCTCGGTCGGAAGCGATGCTCCGGCTTGGCGACGGGCCTAGCAAAAGGAATTCAAAGCGAATGCCGCTGCCAAAAGAGAGCAAAGACGAGATACTTAAGAAGCACGGCCTGAAAGAAGGCGATACAGGCTCCCCCGAAGTGCAGATAGCTCTGCTTACCGCCAGAATCAACCAAATCACCGATCATCTTCGGTCAAACAAAAAGGACGTCCATTCTCGAATGGGCCTGCTCCGCATGGTCGGTCGACGTCGCCGCCTGCAGGACTACCTGAGAAAGACCGATATCGAGCGCTACAGGGCGATCATGCAGTCCCTTGGCCTTCGCGAGCAAAAGCTCCAGTAATCAGCCGAGACCCTAAGGTATCATGCCATGCGACGACCCCCTCCGGGTGGCCGTTGTACGGAGCGGCTTAGAGGGGCCATTGCGTAGAGCGGCAATCTTGGCGGGGTCGAACTAAGAAGAGGTTTCTGCTGTCAAATGCCGAATCGTCGGCTCTCCATGCGATTATAAGGATCGACCCCCTTCACGGGCGCACAACCACGAACCCTAACGAGTTCCTTGCGTTTTGATGATCGGAGGCCATGCAGGAGCCTCGTCGGAGGCAAAAATGATAAACACAATTTCGTTCGAGATTGGCGGCAAAGAGCTGTCGATCGAAGTCGGGCGAGTTGCCAAACAGGCCAATGGGGCTGTCCTATTGGGAATGGGCGAAACGGTCGTCCTTGGAACGGCAACAATGAGCAGAGATCCGCGCGAAGGTCTCGATTTCTTCCCTCTCACATGTGACTACGAAGAGCGCAAATACGCCGTCGGAAAGATTCCCGGTGGTTTTGTCAAGCGTGGTGGTCGGCCAAGTGAAAAGGCGATTCTGACGTGCCGTCTGATTGACAGGCCGATGCGTCCGCTCTTCCCAAAGGGTATGAGAAACGACGTGCAGTGCATCGCAATGCCGTTTGCCGTTGACCAAAACTGCCCACCGGATGTCCTTGCACTCAATGCTGTTTCTGCTGCGTTGACAGTAAGCGACATACCGTGGGACGGTCCGGTTGGAGCGGTGAGGATTGGACTTGACGAGAATAACGAGTTCATTCTTTTCCCCAACGTTGAGCAAGCCGAAAACGGAAGACTCGATCTCGTGGTCGCTGGCACAAAGGAAGCAATCATCATGGTTGAGGCCGGAGCATCAGAAGTTTCTGAGCAAACGATCCTCAAGGCCATGAAGTACGCCCATGACCAAATCAAGCTGATATGCGCGGAGCTTGAGAAATTGCGCAAGCTTTGCGGGAAGGAAAAGCGAGAAGTTTCGCTCTTCAAGGTCAACCCTGACCTGCTCGAAACCATTCGGAAAGAGTGCGGAGCCGAAATCCGCGACTCAATTGTCAACCCTGACAAAGCGGCCCGTGAAAGCGCGCTCAGCGACTTGCTAAAGGAGATAGTGGCCCGCTACCAAGACAAGTACGCTGATAACGAAGAAGCGCTTCGGCAGTTGCCGGAAGCGGCAGACACCGTTATCAAAGAAAAGGTTCGCGAGCTGATCATAAACGACAAGAAGCGTCCTGATGGGCGCGGTTGGAAGGACATTCGACAAATAACCGTGGAACCCGGCCTGTTGCCCAAAGTCCATGGATCGGGGCTGTTCACACGCGGTCAGACGCAAGTCATGACAGTAGTCACTCTTGGAGGCCCAACCGAAGGCCAAATGATCGACGGATTGGAAGAAGTTGAAGACAAGCGCTACATGCACTTTTACAACTTCCCGCCTTATTCAGTTGGCGAGGCACGGCCTATGCGTGGCCCCGGCCGAAGAGAAATCGGACATGGAGCGCTTGCGGAACGAGCGCTGCGCGGAGTCTTGCCGACTAAGGAAGAGTTTCCATACACCATGCTGCTTGTTAGCGAAGTCCTTGAGTCCAATGGCTCGACATCAATGGCGAGCGTGTGCGGAAGTACCGTTGCCATGCTCGACTGCGGCGTTCCGTTGAAGTCGCCAGTCGCTGGTATTGCGATGGGGTTAATGACCGACGACAAGACGTTCGCTGTGCTCACTGATATCCAAGGCATGGAAGACTTCTCTGGCGACATGGACTTCAAAGTCGCAGGAACACGTGATGGGATCACAGCCCTCCAGCTCGACACGAAGATTGGTGGCATACCGGATGATGTTCTCGCAGATGCAGTCGAGCAAGCACGTGAAGCCAGGCTCCACATTCTTGACAAGATTGCAGAGGCATTTCCTGAAGCTCGGTCCGAGCTAAATCCGAACGCGCCTCGGATCGAAACGATTCAAATCGACCCCTCCCGCATCGGAGAACTGATTGGCCCGGGTGGAAAAACGATCAAGAAAATTGTCGCCGATACGGGTGCCCAAGTCGACGTCGAGCAAGACGGAAAAGTATATGTTCTCGCGACCGACAAAAGCATGATGGAGGCGGCGCGAAAGATGATCACCGGAATGATGATCTCGCCAGAAGTTGGCGACGATTTCACCGGACCCGTTACTCGAATCTTCGGCCGAGGTGTGATGGTCGAATACGCTCCAGGCAAGGAAGGAATGGTCACACTTGAAGACCTGACCGTAAAGAAGATCCGACGACCTGAAGAGGCAGTCAAGAGCGGCGATATCCTGAATGTTCGCGTCAAAGAGATCGACTCGATGGGCCGAATCAATCTGACGGCATTGGGAGTGAAGCAAGACCTTCCAGGACTCGAAGATAACGAGTCTGCGACCCCTGCTCCAAGCGCTCCTCGCGACCGGGGAGGATATGGCCGAGGTGGAGGCGATCGAGGTCGCGGCGGAGACCGAGGTCGAGGCGGAGACCGTGATCGAGGAGGCTACAGAGATCGTAACGACCGTAAAGACCGAGAAGAACGTCCTCGGGGCGAAGATCGGCCGCGCGAAGACCAGCCTGAGTTCCGACCAAGACAAGAAACCGGCTTCCCAAAGAAGGAGGCTCAAGACGAAGGAAACGTTGGGGCGCGGTTTAGGCCAAAGCGCTAACTTGCAATTCAAATGCCTGAAATCAAAACCGGTTTCAGGCATTTGCCCTTCGTTTCCGACACTTATCACATTTCGATAACAAGTCGAATTCTAAGCACTCAGGAACAAGAAAGTGCCGACGCCATCTACTTAGATCGATCTCGGCCCAAACGCTGGCAGCCTTCTACGAACTCTGTGGTACAAGTGTGAGTGGTTCTTCAGCCACTTCTCCTGCTGCTTCGAGTTCCGGCCGCCGAGAACGATACGGCACAACCGTAGACACCCCCGGCTCTTGCATGGTCACTCCAAACCAGACGGGAGCCGCCTCGATTGTGGTCGGGTTGTGCGTAATAACGATAAACTGCATCCGCTCTGCAAACGTCTTTAGCAAATCGACGTAACGTTCAACATTTCGACCATCGAGGGGAGCATCCAACTCGTCAAGTACAACGAGAGGAGACGGCTTGACCTTGAACAGCGCGAACAAGAACGCGCAGGCAGATAGTGCCCGTTCACCGCCAGATAGCAATTCAAGCCGCTGCGTCTTCTTTCCTGGCACTTGCACTTCTATGTCCACGCCAGTTTCCAATATCTTTTCTGCGTTTGTTAGAATGAGCCTCGCTTCCCCGCCGCCAAAGAGCTTCGCAAACATTTCGCCAAATGCCTGATTTACCTTCTCAAACGTTTCTGTAAATGCGCCCCTTGTTAGCCGATCAAGCTCCGCGACGCTCTTATCTAACTCAGCTTTGCTTGACAGAACATCATCGCGTTCTCTCGCCAGGACATCATATCGCTCAGTCAATCGCTCATAGGCTTCGATTGCGCCCAAATTCACATCGCCAAGGGCTTTGAGTTCCCTTCGAAGTTCGTTGGCAATCTTTGCGGCATCTGCTGGAATTTCCACGAGGGGAGCTTGCTTCATTGCTTCGTCCTCGTCGGTGTTGTATTCCTCGATTAATCTGGCTAGCGTTCCAGCACGCTTCGTTTCAAGCCGTGCGCGATTGATATCGTCACGGTAGGCGGCGTCCTCCAGGTTTCTTGCAAGCTCTCGCTTCGTCTTGGCGTGTTCGCTCCGAGAGCGTGACTCCTCTTGTAAATTGCGTCGAGCATCTCTTGCTCTTGCAAGATTTGCTTCAGCCTCTGCCTTTTGTGCGACCGCCCTTTCAAGTTCGTTCTCCGACTCAAGAAGTTGTGCAATTTGTGCTTCGCGTTCGCCTTCGAAGTTGGACAGCCTTTCGACCCTGTGTTCCAAGGCGTTCTGCGCATCAGCTAATTCTAACTCCGCCTGTTGCAAACGCTCCTTGGAAACTCTAACTCGCTCCTCGATCTCTTCAAGCGCCCGCTTGGCCTGATCGGCATCTGCTGCTTTGCCGGCCGCAAGACTGAGGAGCTCATTTCGCTCAGCTTCAAGTTTTTCGGCATCTGTTTCTGATGCATAAGTGGAAGGGTTTGAGTTCACCTCAGCCTCTAATTCAAGAATCTCCGAAGTGAGCTTGGACATTGCTCTCTCCGTTGCAGTTTTCTCTTCCCGCAATGCCGCTACCCACTGCACTGATTCACTGAGTTCGATGTTGGCGGAGTCCAGTTGAGCCAACAATAACCGCTCTTCTTGCATCAACTTAGAACCCGTTGACTCAAGATCGCTTGCTTCCAAACTAAGGCGCTCAGCCTCTTCCGCGCAAATCTTGAGTCTTTTTTCTGCCTCTTCCAGTTCTGCTTGGCGCTTCAATGGGCCGGAACTTTGCTTTGCAGATCGACCTCCAGTTACTGCTCCACCGGCGTATAGCACTTCACCATCCAAAGTGACTATCTTTCTAAATCCTTCCCTCCTCGCAAGCTTGACTGCGTTGTCGATCCCTTCAGCAACTAGGACGCCACCTAAATGGAGTTCAATAGCGTTCGTGTCAGCAGGGTCGCAAGATACAAGATCGGCAGCAACACCCAGAATCCCGTCTTCCTTAGCAAGTGCGCTGATGCCTTGTGGGCGTGGGCGTGGGTTTACAAGATCGGCTGCTAAGAACGTGGCCCTTCCCAATCCCTCCTTTTTCAGGTACTCGATGGCGACCTTTGCATAGTCGGCTTTAGAAGTGATCAGATCCCCTGCTGCCGCTCCCAATGCGGCCTCAATTGCTGTTGCGAACTCTGAGGGTACATGAATGGCTGAAGCGAGCGGCCGATAGTCCCCTTTGAGCACTCTTGCCTTAGCTGCCTCCAATACCGCGCGAGCACCCGCAATCAGCCCCTCCCCAGACTCAAGCGTTGCCCTTAGGCCCTGCACTTTCCCTTCCAAGGATGCAGACTCAGCCAATACCTTTCGCCTGGACTCTTCGATCTGATGAAGCGCCTCCAAGTTGCTGGTACGCTCTGAGGCGATACTTGCTGTTCTCCCTCTAATTGACTCGACCCCGCTCTTAGCTTCGGCGTGCCGTAGTTCAGCCTCTTTGAGTCCCGACTCTAACTCTGGGATCGCTTCTTTCGCACCTTCAAGCTCGCGCTCAAGCTGTTTCAGTCTTTCCTTGGCGTGGGCCAATCTGGCCGCACTTTGGATCTTCTCAACTTCCTCGAGCCTCGCTGCGGATAGCCTCTTTTCAGCGTCCTCAAGCTTGGCAGCAAAGGCTTTTGCGTCCTGTTCCGACCCTGAAATGACCTGCAAGAGAACCGCGAGCGACTGCTCGGCTTCCTGAAGCTCAGTTTCATAAGCCTTGACGAGCCTTTCAGCTCGCTCGAGTCTTGCCTTTGCCGCCCCTTCCTCCCTCTCGCGGTTCTCATCGAGTTCCTCCAGATTCCTCAGCCGCTGTTGGGCCAAGGCTCTCTTGGATGAAGCTCTCTCGACGGCAGCAACTGCCAAATTCAACTGCTCGACGAGTTGCTCTACTTCTGCCTCGGCAACCCGCACTTGTTCTAAGAGGCGTTCAGATTCCGCATCGTCGGCTTCAGCTTCCGCCCTCAACTGCTCCGATTGGCTTCTTCGTTCTCTAATCGTGACCTCAAGCGAATCGATTTGCTCTTTTAGCTTTGAGACCTCAACAATCAAAAGTCCAGATTCAATCTCACGGAGGCTGCCCAGCTTTTGCTTATAGGTTCGCGCGGCTTCAGCTTCTTCTCGAAGCGGCTCACGCTGCCTATCGATCTCTGCAATAACGTCTTCGACCCGAGTTAGGTGCTGCAGTGCGCTCTCTAGCCTGCTCAAGGCCTCCTTCTTCCGGGTTCGATACTTCTGCACGCCTGCCGCCTCGTCTAACCAAACCCGACGCATCTCGGGCGCGGCCGAGAGGGCCTGATCGATGTCGCTTTGTGTGACAATCGCATAACCAGTCCTACCAAGGCCAGAATCGGCGAAAAGCTCGTAAATATCCTTCAGCCGGCAAGCCCGGCCATTGATGGAGTAATCGCTTTCACCCGACCGGGTGACTTTTCGTCCAACCGTTACCTCAGTGGTCATCACGGGAAGCAGACCTTCCTCATTATCGAATGTGAGGATGACTTCTGCGTAACCAAGCTGCTTTCGCTTTGCGGATCCTCCGAAAATGACGTCGGTGGAAACTTGCGCGCGAAGGTGCTTGGGACTGAGTTCGCCAAGCGCCCAGAGGATAGCGTCGACAAGATTGCTCTTACCGCAGCCATTCGGGCCTACGACGGCAACCAAATTGCCGTCGACATCAATATCAGTCCTGTCGGCGAAGGACTTGAACCCGTAGATCTTAACGCTCTTGAGTCTCAATTTTCCGGATGGGCCTCACAAGGGACATCGGCTTGCCTTTGCTCGGCTTCAATTACTGACGATTCGGACTACCAGATGGTCGCGCCAGGGAGAAAAGTTCACCAGTCGCTGTGTCGATATACATTTGGCCTCCGAGACGCCCGATTGGTCGAATAGATTCAGGAGACCCGACAAGCTCTTCACGAAGGTGGATCTGAAGCACTTCACCGATTACGTAGTTGGCCGAACCAGGTCCGTCGCCGTGTTCGACAATTGCAAACAATCGGCATTCCAACTGGACCGGGCTTTCGGCAACCCGTGCAGGCCGAATCACTCGGGAACTTACCTGATTGAAGGCAGCAATGCCCCATTCACTCTCGTCCATTGGAACATCTGCGCTCGTCTGATTCATCCCGAGCGCCATGTCTCTCGTCACAAGATTCACACAGAACTCTTCCGTCTCTCGTATGTTCCGAAGAGTGTCCTTTTCCATGCCGCTGGGTCCATTGGTCGGGCTGAAGACTAAGCTTGGTGGGCTGTTTCCGCCGACTTGGAAGTAACTGAACGGCGCGAGATTCGGTTGACCTGATGCGGAAACGGTACTCACGAGTGCAATTGGCCTCGGGGCAATTGCGCTTACAAGGATCCGGTACCGCTCAGCTGGAACGAGGTTTGCCGGATCCAAGGTAACAAACGCCATCGGGTCGATTATGGCGCGACTGAATCCGCTAAAATGGCCTGTAGTCACCAATGAGATTCATCCCCCTCATCGCCGTACTCTCACTTCTCTCCGGCTGTACGGGAAAAACCCAAGCAAAGGCAGACGAGCTTCGTGTCCGCCCTTCGGACATTGAGCATGTCCCTGTTGAAGGACTTAGCGATGTCGAAGCTGTTGTTGTAATTGAGCCAAAGCAGGACTACCCTGACGGCGACCTACTTCGAATGAAGTTTGTGACCGGCCAAAAGTTCGTCCGTTTGATCTCTGGAACCGTTCAGTATGAGCGGCTCAACGATACAAACAGCCAGCCAAGTTCTCCGGCAAAGCTAAGCGTTCGATATTCAACGACCACCAAGCGAGTTCAGGGAGATATCGCCATCGTTGAAGTCTCTACTGAGACATTGACCGCTGAGGATGACCACGGATCGAGCGCAAGAGACCCTGATCGATTCGAGCTGGTAGTGGACGATCGAGGCCGAATCATCAGGAATCTTGAAGGCATTCTACGAAGCGGAGTGGCTGTCGCATTCATTCCGTTCCCAAATCCCAGAGTAAAGCCAGGCAGCGAGTGGAGCCTCGGCACAGCCATGGAAGTGCCAGTCTTCGAAGAAATGGAGATCATTCAGAAATTCGTCTACCGGGGCACAACATCCCATCAAGGGAAGAAAGTCTGGCAGATAGACACCTCGGCTGAAGGCGGAGACAAAATCGACGTCACGGGAACCTATTACTTTGATGCGGCCACCGGCCACTTAGTTCAGGGTTCGTTCACACTTGTGGGCTATGGCAAAGTTAATGACCCGAGCGGCAACCAAGTCGATGCAAAGGTCACATTCAAGGTCGATGTGACGACAGAAAGATAGTGGAATCTACTTTACGTTGAATAGCGCTCGTTCGCAATTTGGGTGGTCGAACATCTTCGCGTGGTCGTGAGCAACGCCATCTGCTTCAACAATGCTCCAGTTGAATGTCCAGCCTTTCTCTTTTGCCAACGATTCTGCAGCAGCGAAACATGCTTTCCCGCGTTGATACCTTCCCTCTCCCTGACGCATAGCATTTGGGCTTGAGTCGAAATTGTCGTCGGGCTTATCGTCTGCTGTTCCCAGATAGATCGTAAGCGGTGCTGCAAGATAGCGTCTCAGTACTTCATCACTCGACAGCTCACCAGGCAAACTGCCGAACCCATAACCGAACGGTGCACTGAGGGTTGGAAACAGGTGAGAACCTGGATTTGCAGCGACAAGCCTTTCTGCGCCGGTTTCTTGAAACGCAGCCATTCGAGCCACAAACTGCCCGCCTGCGGAATGTCCGATAATCCAGTAGCGCAACTCCGGCTTCAGCTCAATTCTCCGAACTTCACTTGCGAGCTTCGGAATTAGAGCATAAGTCCACTCTTCTGGCTTTGCCGCGCTGCGATCGGCATTCAGAATTCCGCCAAACTGGTACTTCCTGCTTGGAAATCGCTCGTTGTCGAACTTTGGAGCCACGATTAGCGCACTAAAGCGATCTCCCATATTCTTCGAGTTGTCTCGATAAGTGTCGGCATTCCTGTTGACGCCGTGAAACACCAGTATCAGCTTCTCGCCCTTATAACTTTCAGGCTTGTAGGTGTAGAGTTCCAATTCTGTGCCGTCAATGGCCACGCTGATCTGTGAGGGGCCGACTGGAATGCTCTGTGGCACCATTGCCAGAACGGCAATTGTCGTTGCTGTCATGGGACTATTGTAGTCCGACTGACGTCAACCTCGGAAGATCTTCTTGTAGGTTGACGGAAGTTGTTTAGTCTAAATGCTGTAAACTCTCGATGGATGCCCATCTACGAGTACCGCCATCTTGACAAAGCCCCGAGCGGTTGCGAGGAAGAATTCGAGGCAATGCAGGGCATCAACGACAAACCGTTGGAGTCGTGCCCGATCTGTGGCGGAAAGATCAAACGAATCGTTAGCTTGCCCATGGGACACATCGAGTCAGGAAAGCTCTCCGATCATCGAATTGCCAAGTCCGGACTATCAAAGTATGTTCGGTCCGGTGATGGAAAGTACGAATTGGCAGCAGGCCCCGACGACGCCCCGAAGACAATCGATAAAGACAAGTTAGGTTGAGGTTGAGCTTCAGCAGCCAGAAACTACTCGTTTGAATTGGTACGCGCAGATTCGCTGTCGAGAGCATGGGTGCGCGGATCGTATTTGCCCCTCAATTCGTCGACCCGAGTGCCTCGCCACAGTGGAACTCCCATAAAATAGGCAGCACGTCCCAACAGATGTGCTGGAACCGGAAGCGTTAGAAAGGTGAAGATGACGATGGCAGCGGCTCGTGTCGCAACGCCAGGATCGCGAAATGCTACAACAAGTGCAGACATGAACAGCAACATTCCCAAAGTTGCAGCCTTGGTCGTTGCAGACATACGAAGGAAGAGATCTGGAAACCTAAGCAGTCCGATGGCGGCGACAAGCATCAGTAATGCGCCAACGCCGAGCAAAACCGCACTCAAAACTTCCATCGCATTCATACTCTTCTCTCCAGGTAGCGAGCGAAAGCTACAGTGCCCAAGAAAACCAACAGTCCAAGAACGATTCCAACATCGAGGTAAGCCGACCGGCCAGTTCCCACACAGTAAGTTGCAACAAAGCCGATACCGAGAACGCTGATGATGTCGAGTGCGACCACGCGATCCGGTAGCGTCGGACCCTTGATCAGTCGAATCATCACCAGCAAGAGCGCGAATGCTAACATGGACATAACTCCATACAGCGCGAATGCCTGAAGAGTCATGCGAGCAACTCCATAACACGCCTTTCGAAGTTCTCCTTTATGTTCCTGCGAACAGCCTCAATGTCTTTGGCATCCATCACATGGATGTAAAGCTTGCTGCGATCGGAGGAAACGTCAATGCTGAGTGTGCCAGGCGTCATCGTAATGAGATTCGCAAGCAAGGTAATTTCAATGTCTGTCTTGGCATCCAACGGTATACCGATGACTGCCGGTTGCATCCTCAACTTCGGAGAGAGCGCGTGGCTTATGACCTGGAGATTAGCAATAAAAGCTTCCTTTAAGAACCAAATGGCGAACTTTAACGACAGCCAAGGCTTGACGATCCATCGCCATCCCTTGCCATGTGCGCTCGGTGAGGACTCTGCGCGTGATTCGATAACCCAGAGAGCAGCAATCGAGAATAGAACGCCCCAGATGAAGACCGGTAGGCTGAATTCACCATTCAGTGCACACCAAACGACTGAGAAGATGAGCACGACGACAACGTAATTCATTGCCGGCCTCCTAAAACGGCGTCGATGTAGATTTGCGGATTGACCAACTCTTGACCAGCTTTAGTTGCCACTTCGAAAGCCGGCTCCGCACCAAGTCCTATCGCTACTGTTATCGCTGCAAGAAGCACGATGGGTACAACCATCCATCCAAGCCCTGAAGTGCTAGCGTAGCCGATAGGGCCGGGAGATGCAGGCTCCTTCCAAAACGCTTCTGCCCAAATCTTCGTCATTGAGTACAAAGTCAGCAATCCAACAAAAAGCGCTACGCCGACAACCCAGTACGCTTCGATTTCAAGACCAGATCGAATAATGGCAAGTTTTGCCCAGAAGCCGGACAAAGGCGGTATTCCTGCGAGCGACATCGCCGGAATCATAAAAAGCACCCCAAGCCAAACATGGGTTGCATAAAGCCCTCCCAGCTTCTTCAAGTCGTAGGTGCCTCGAAGTCTATGCACGACACCGCTGACAAAGAACAAGTTTGCCTTCACGATAATGTGATGTAAAATGTAGAATACAGCACCAGCGATCGCTAGTGGAGTGAACAAAGCCAAGCCCAAAACCATATAACCAATTTGGCTGATGATGTGGAACGACAGGACCCTTCGAAAGTCCATCTGAACAGCAGCACCAAGCACGCCCGATAGCATTGTGGCAGCAGCGATAACAACGAGCGCAGCATGAGTGAGCTGCGGATTCTCGGTAAAGATCAAAGTAAACGTTCTTATAAGGGCGTAAACGCCAACCTTCGTCAGCAGTCCTGCAAATACTGCTGAGATCGCCGCCGGCGGAGTGTGATAGGAAGCAGGGAGCCAAAAGAACACCGGAAAGACGGCCGCCTTAATGCCGAACGCTGCCATGAACAAGATTGCAATTCCTAAAACAACTCCCTCTTGTCTAACATCGCGCAAGTGGACAGCAACGTCCGCCATGTTCAGACTGCCGGTCAATCCATAAACCAAACCCACTGCCGCAACGAGAATCATTGAAGCGATGAGATTTAGGGCCACATACTTAATTGCTCCCTCCATTTGGGGCTTCTCGCCACCGAGCGCAATGAGCACGAAGGATGCGATCAGCATAACCTCGAACCACACATACAGATTGAACAAGTCACCCGTCAGGAAGGCGCCGCAAATGCCCATCATCAAGATGTGCAATAGCGAGTAAAAGCCGAAGGCGGTTCGCCGTCTCTCAATATCAGCTACCGCGTAAAGAGAAGTCGTCAACGACATAATCCCAGCAAGCACCAGCATGATGCCGCTAAAGACATCACAAACGAGAGAGATACCGAACGGAGCGGGCCAAGTACCAAGCTGCAAGACTTGAATGCCTTCTGTATAGCAAACATAAAGCAACTTGATGGCTGCAGCAAGCAAAGCCGCAGATCCAACCACGCCGATGACGCGTTGCAACAAAATGTTTCGGCGCACAAGCAGCATTCCTGCCGCAGTTGCCAGCGGAATAACAATTGGTAAAGAAACGATCGACGTCAAGAGTCCGTACCTCTTATCTGGTCGAGATCGTCAGTGCCAACGGTCTGATAAACCCGTTTGATGAGGACGATGCTGAAGGCTTGAACACCAAACCCGATGACTATCGCGGTCAGTATCAGTGCCTGCGGTACCGGATCGGCAAAAGGCTCAATCGGCGCTGAGTCGCCTTTCTGAACAATTGCCGGATTGTATCGAACTAATCGGGCTACTGCGAATATCAGCAAGTTGGTCGCATGGCCAAAGAGCGCTAAGCCGATGATCAGCTTGACAATGCTTCGCCTGAGCATCATGTATACAGCCCCAGCATATAGCATTCCAATGATTGCAGCGAATACAACTTGCATTTATGACTCCGCCAACGAGAAGACAACTGTCAAGACAAACCCAACAACAACAAGGAAGACTCCGAGATCAAACAGCAAAGGTGTCCCAGCCTTACCAAGACCCGGAATTGTCTGCTCCATCCAAACTCCGGTCATAAACGCCTTAGATTTGAATACCGATGGCAAGCCACTGATGAGCCCAACCAACAGGCCGATGCCAAGAAGAGTTCTCGGATCGATCCTGAGAACGCGCCTCGCTTGCTCGACTCCTTCTGCTACTGCATAGAGTGAAAATGCGGAAGCGGCGATGAGTCCACCGATGAATCCGCCACCAGGCTCATTGTGTCCCCGAAAAAACGCAAACAGCGAGAACAGGAGCATAAGCGGCATTAACAGCCGTGTTGCAGATGAAAGGATGATTGACTTCATGCGGCCCCCTCCGTGTCTGCTGGTGGACGAAGTTTGAGCAAAGCAAATACGCCAATTGCAGCGACGGCTAGAACAGTAATTTCTCCGAGCGTATCTAATGCGCGAAAGTCGACCAAAATCACATTGACAACGTTTCTGCCGAAAGCTTCTTCATAGGCCTTCGTAGAGTAGTACTGCCGCAGGTGAGAATCCGCGGGTTCAGAACTGGCGACAAGCACCAAACAGGCCATGAGTGCCCCAACACACGAGGCGACGATCGCATCTCTAAGCCTCGTGCGGCGGCGAGACAATCGAATAAACTGTGGCAAACGATACAAAACGAACACAAACAAAACCACAGACAACGTCTCGATGCATAGCTGGGTCATCGTTAGATCCGGAGCTCCATACAGCATGAAGACGAGTGCGACAGCGTAACCGAGCACACCAAGCGCCACGATTGCAGTGAGCCTCGAGGACGCCCTGACTAAGATTGCAACTGCGGCCACCATCACGATGATTAGGGCTGCTTCATGAACACGCAAGTCGAATGTCAAATGAAGGCTTTTCCAGTTTGTGTGAAGAATGAATACGATTCCGGCGAATGCTGTCGTCACACAAATGGTCAACAGAATGTACTTTCGTAAGTAGCCGTTCTGCAATGTGCTTGCCTGCCACTGCCCAAATCTCAACACTCCAGCGAGTGACCTTTCGTAGACTGAGATCGCTCCAAAAGGGTCCTTGGCAAAGCTCGATTCACTGACGCTACCCAACTTCGGCAAGAACCGGTAGATTACAATCCCGATTGCAATCGTCAGGACGCTTAGGCCAAGAACGGCGTTAAGTCCGTGCCAAGACTTCAGCACAATAATGTTTGCGTCGCCGATCACAGCCGCACTTGATGGGTGAATCAAATACTTACCCAACAGATCCGGCAAGAAGAAGAAGGCGAATCCCAAGACTGAAAGCATCAAAGGGCCAACAAGCATCAATGCTGGAGCTTTCTTAACCGTCAACTCACGCACCTCTGGCCCGAAGAAGGGCTTGATGCCAACAAGGATTGCAACCGCAACGAAAAGTGCGCTTGACACTACCATCGCCGCAATCCACAATCCACTCATATTCGTAGCTTTAAGCGCAGCCTCGTAGATGGCTTCCTTTGCAACGAATCCAAAGAAGAGAGGCACACCGATCATGGACATGGCTGCCAAAGATCCGGCTATTCCGAGCGCAGGCAACCTTGAAAACAGCCCACCAAGGTGCTTTACATTCCGTTCGCCGCTAAGCTTTTCCACTGTCCCTGCAACAAGGAACAGGGTGCCCTTGTATAAAGCGTGAGCGAGTACCAGTACGCCAAACGCAAACAAGGCACTCTCGACTCCAACGCCCAAAAGCAGCGTTAAGCATCCCAGGATGCTCACAGTTGTATATGCGAGCATTCTCTTCATGTCCGTGCTTATCGCTCCCATAACGGCACCAAGAAGCATTGTCATCGCGCCGACAATGGAAACCGTCCAAACAAACACTGGGGTGTCGGCAATAGATGGATGCAGCCGTGCTAACAGAAAGACACCCGCCTTCACCATCGTCGCCGAATGCAGGTAGGCACTGACTGGTGCGGGCGCAGCCATTGCGTTCGGCAACCAAAAGTGAAAGGGAAACTGCGCCGACTTCGTGAACGCACCAACGAGCACTCCAATCACAACAAGGGGATACAAACTGTGATGGACGACCTCCGGGCCACTTTGGTTGATCGCTGATATCTCAAAAGAGCCAGCTGCCATACCCAGGAGAACGAATCCCGCGAGAAGCGCAAGTCCTCCACCCCCCGTTACGATAAGCGCCTGAAGCGCCGAAGATCGTGATTCTTCGTCTTTGTGATTGTATCCGATAAGAAGATAGGACGAGATGCTGGTAAGTTCCCAAAATACAAATAACGCAAACAAGTTGTCGGAAATGACAATACCGAGCATAGCGCCCATGAACAGTAGCAGCAACGAATAAAAACGCCCGGATGCAGCGTCGCCTTTGAAGTACCCACCAGCATAAATAACGATTAGCGTGCCGATGCCGGTTACGAGAATCGCAAACAAAAGGCTGAGACCTTCGACATAGAATGTCAAGTTGGCGCCAAGGCTTGGCACCCACTCCCACTTTTCCTCGACTGGTTTCCCTTCCGCAATCCTTGGCGCGAGTGATATAAAGTAGAAGCAGATGCTGCCGGGAAGCAGCGCCAAGAGTGGCGCACAATAGTCTTTCGCGATCCTATGTAGAAAAGGAGCCGCGATTGATAGCGCGAAAATTGAACAGACCGCCAGTAGCATCGGTTGAGAACGAAAAGCGCCCAGTCGCGGGCACCTTGCGCCTATTCTTACCCGGTATTCGAGTTACTGCGAGTCATGCGGGCTGGCCCAGATTGCTGTTCGGTATACTTCCTTGCGTTGACACGCAACTGCCCTCGTGGTGAAATTGGTAAACACGCTAGATTCAGGTTCTAGTGCCCGCAAGGGCTTGCTGGTTCGAGTCCAGTCGAGGGCACCAACGGTTTACCGGACACGACTGGTACGAGTCGCCAGACTTTTGTCCAGATGCTCCAGCTGCGAGTGTGAGGTCCAGTCAAGCCGCACAGGCGTCACCGACACGAACCCCTCATTAACTGCCCACACATCTGTTCCAATTTGGCTACTATCGACAACCACTACGCCTCCTTGCCAATAGTATTCTCTCCCCCAAGGATCTGATCGCTTTTCGACGCGGTCTTCATAGACGCGCATTCCCATGGTCGTGATCTTCGTTCCGCGGATCTCAATGGAAGCAATGCTCGGGACATTGACATTTAATATCGTGTGTTCTTCCATGGGTGCGCTTACCAACCAATCGAAATGCTCGATAAGCCAAACCTCTGCTGATTCATAGTGAAGTGGAGCGTCTTCAACGTAAGAGGCTACGGATATGGCGATAGAGCGAATGCCATTGATTGCCCCTTCCAATGCCCCGCCAACTGTTCCGCTGTAGGTGATGTCCCAACCCAGATTCGGCCCATTGTTGATCCCGCTAAGTACCAAATCACAACCGTCCGGAAAAAACTCGGTCAGCGCAAGATTGACACAATCCACGGGCAAGCCGTTGACCTGATAAGCCTCAAATCCACCCTCCATTGGGACTCTCTTGACTCGGAGAGGATCACGGAGAGTCATAGCATGACCGCAGGCGCTTCGCTCTCTGTCAGGAGCGATGCATACGATTCTCCCGTACTTGGAGGCAACTCGCGCCAAAGTCGCGAGTCCAACGGTATGGATTCCGTCATCGTTGGTAACCAGGATGTTCATGAAGAGCCGAGTGTACCAACCCGAACTATGGAATAACGAAACAAGTAGCCGGCGGCTTGGGTTTGGTGGCCACGTCGCCGACACTTAAGGAAGAGGACTGGTTTCGTGTCGGAAGAGCAAGAGGCGCCCAAAGTCGAAGGTAAGAAGTCGAGCAAGCTGCTCGTGATCATCCTGCTCGCCGTTGTATTGGGCGGTGGCGGATTCTTTGGATTTAAGGTCATGAATGCGGGGTCAGCAAAGGAAAAAGGGCCTCTTAAAGTGGGTTCCACGGTCGAGCTGCAGGAGTTTCTAGTCAATCTGGCTGACGGCAAGACCTTCCTAAAAGCTGGGATCGCTCTTGGCATCGCAGAGGGAATGAAATTTGGCCATGGAGGAGATGGACACGGTGACGGGGCAGCCGAACCGCCCGAAGTTCGCGACGCCATTATCATGATCTTGACCTCTAAACAACCATCCGACTTAGCGACGACGGAAGGCAAGGAACAACTGAAGCGCGAGATCATTTTGAGCCTGAATCGGCTACTCAATCATCACTCCGGACATCCCAAACCTGAGGAAAAGCCGGATTCTTCCGATAAGCCAACAGAGAGCCCTCATCAGGAAACCGAGGGCAACAAGGTTTCGGAGGAAGAGCCAAACCGTGGACCCGTCCTCGAGGTGTACTTCACCTCGTTTGCGACACAAAGGTACTAAGCCTGTCGGCTCTTCCGCTGGGAAGAGCACGTGGCCGACATACTATCGCCAGAAGAGATCGAAGCGCTTCTAACCTCCCTTTCAGGAGAGGAAGGCGAGGGAGCGTCTGAACCGGACTTGGGGCCGTCTCCTGCGGCTGTTAGAAAGTCCGACTTGAACGACCAAAGTGCCAGCGCCAAGTCTGCGAAAGCGCACCGGAATTACGAAATCTACGACTTTCGACGCCCGGACAAGCTTTCCAAAGAGCAGATTCGCACTCTTAGCATGATCCACGAAACAATGGCCCGCTTGACAAGCAGCGGGCTTGCAGGGTTTCTTCGGGCACCGGTTCAAGTTGAACTGATGTCGGTCGAGCAAGTCCCGTATGAGGAGTACCTGCGCAGCATCAACCAATCCGTTTTCACGATCCTTTCGCTTGCCCCATTGAGCGGTCAGGCAGTCCTTGAGTTGGAATTTGGGTTGATCTTTGGAATGATCGATCGAATGCTCGGAGGCCCTGGCAAGACGATCAATCGGTCTTCCCTAACAGAAATCGAAAGACCGCTTGTCAGTCAATTAGTCGAAAAGGTGCTTGCTTCGCTCAAAAGTTCATGGGAAGCAGTTGTTATTGTGAACCCACGCACAGAGGGCATGGAAACGAGCGCCCAGTTCGTTCAAGTCGCTCCTCCGACTGACATCGCTTTGATGGTCTTGTTCGAAGTAAAGGTCGGACAGATGAGAGGCGCAATGAGTCTTTGCATTCCTTACCTCGTTCTGAAGCCCATTGCTGGCAAACTCGCAGGTCAGAAGTGGGCAGCAGCGGCCGGGCGAAAACGCACACTTGCCCATCGCAGACACTTGTCGATGCACCTGACAAAAACCGAAGTACCTTGCAGAATCGAGTTAGGTCGAGTGACGATCGGCATACGCGAATTCCTAAACCTTCAACCAGGAAACATTCTGACAGTGGATCGCAAGCGGAGCGACGCAGCAACGATCTATGTCAAGGACATTCCAAAGTTCCGCGCACGACCCGTCCGGACTGGCGGGAAACTCGCCGTTCAAGTGATAGGGGAACACACCGAGTAAAGGACAAAACATATGCCCACGATCAAACCTGAAATCATCAACAAATTCGCAGACGCTCAGCCAACAATCTGGGCAGAAGTCAGCAAGAGCGCAACCGAAAAGTTCGGTCGCGATATCGGATTCACATCTCCGCTCACAATAGGGTCGCGCCCGGAAGACGCTGCGGGTGAAATCCATGGACCTATGCTCGTCATTCAGTTCGCGTTTGAGCAGCACCCAAACGAAACGCAGTCCCTCTTGCTCCCACAGGAAATGGCAAAGCACTTGATCGCAGCTGCAACGGGAACGCACCTTGAGGATATAACCCCTGAAGCGATTGAGAACGTCAAGGGTTACTTCTTGGCATTCCACGAAGGATTAGTTCACGGAATTCAAGCAGCTAAGGGTGAATCCGTCAATTCAACTGAGGCGTCTTGCACAATTCAGATTTTCACTCTGCCGCCAAATTTGCAGGCCTCTGATGAAATCGTTCGCGTACAAGTTGGTATCACGCTGGATGATCAATCCAGCATCGCAACGTGGCTGCTGGATGAAGCCACAATGCGAACGATTCTCGGATTGCAAGTTGGTGCCGCAGACGAAGACATCGAATCGGAACTAGATTCTCAGCAAACATCCAAGATCGCTTCGCGCGAAGAGCGCGATATGGAGATTCTTCTCGACATCCCATTGGAGCTAAGCGTTGAGCTTGGTAGAGTTTCACTCCTTGTTCAAGACGTAATCGACCTCAGTGCAGGAAGCATCGTTGAGTTGGACAAATCAGCAGGCGAGCCTGTAGATGTCCTTGTCAACGGAAGGCTGGTCGCCCATGGCGAGGTTGTCGTGATTGAAGACAACTTCGGTGTGCGGATTACCGAAATTGTAAGTCCACAAGAACGCGTCCATCGACTTGGAGAAGCTGCGTGATCCAATTCGCCCAAAGCGATTTGTCGGGCATTCAAGGCCTGCGTGAAGATGCCACGACTCCCATGCAGGAGGCGGCCGGTGGGATTGGATTTCAATCTCTCGCTCAGCTGCTCATTGCGCTCGCCATTGTTGTGATCTTGATCCGATGGCTGGTTCCGAAATACGCTTCAAAGTTTGGTAAAAAGTCGAAACTGAGCGTTGACAATCCAGACATTGAGGAACTCGGAATGCTGACGCTCGGAGCGAATCAAGCCCACTTGATCAAGGTGCGAGGGCGTACGCTCCTTGTAGGATCGGGCACACAAGGTGTTTCGCTGCTGGCCGACTTAACTGAAGAGTCCGGCGTGTTCCATCTCCCGATTCAGGAGGCAGCGGCCCCAAAGCCACAGGCCTATGTGGAGTCCAGTCAAACCGATTTCGATTCGGTCCTCGAAAGGCTAAACAGGCTAAGCGCATGAAAGGCGTTCTGAGGTTCTCTTCGGTCGTTCTGATCTTGCTTATTGGTGCCGCGGCAATCGCTCAGTCCGTTGGTGGAGAGACCGCGATACCGAGTGTTCGTTTCGGTATCGATAGCGCAAAGAATCCGGAGGAAGTTGCGAGCAGCCTCCAAATTCTCGGCATTCTTACCATTCTGAGCCTTGCACCTGCTCTTCTCGTAATGACGACTGCATTCACTCGCATCGTCGTCGTTTTTTCCTTCTTGAGAACCGCGCTTGGTACACCATCTATCCCACCGAATCAAGTCGTCATTGGTCTAAGCCTATTTCTTACTTTCTATGTCATGGCCCCAACTTTCGACAATCTTAACGACCAAGCCGTTCAGCCTTACATGCGCAAAGAGATCTCCTTCGACCAGGCAAAGGACAAGGCTTGGTCGTCGATGCGCGACTTTATGATCAGACAGACTTACAAAAAGGACTTGGCCCTCTTTGCAAACATGAGCGGCAAGCAATACGAAAGCGTGGAAGACGTCGGCTGGCAAGAACTTATTCCAGCGTTTGTGCTCAGCGAGCTCAAGACTGCATTCATCATCGGCTTTTACATCTTCGTGCCATTCCTCGTCATTGACCTTGTGGTTGCAAGCACACTCATGAGCATGGGCATGATGATGCTTCCTCCCGCAATCGTCTCATTGCCCGCGAAAGTTCTGGTGTTCCTTCTTGCTGATGGCTGGACATTGATAGTCCAAGCCCTTATCGGAGGCTTTCGATGAATCAAAGCGACGTAATGGAGTTCAGCAGATCCGCGATTCAAGTCGCGATCTCGCTTTCTTTGCCAATTCTCGGTCTGACGCTTATCGCTGGGTTGCTTGTGGCAGTCTTTCAAGCTGTCACTCAAGTCCAAGAAATGACGCTGACGTACGTGCCCAAGATTCTTGCAGCTATCCTCGCGCTAACGCTCTTTGGATCATGGATGCTTTCGACGATTGTCAGCTTCACTCAACAGTCATTCTCCTCGATTGAACGCGTAACAAAGTGAGTCTAGACAGCGCACTGTTGGCAGCATTCTTTGCGGCGTTCCTGCGGACGTCCGCGATGGTCCTTGCAGCGCCGCTCTTTGGCGGCAATGGAACTCCCGTGATTGTGAGAATCTTCTTTGCTGCGGCACTAAGCCTGTGCCTCACACCAATTCTCTATGGTCAAGTCTCCATTCCTTCCGACGCTTTGTCGCTGCTCTTCTTCGCTGGCAAAGAAATAGCATGCGGCCTGCTCATTGGAGTTGCGGTGCAGTTCGTCTTGTGGGCAGCTGAGATCGCAGGCAACTTTCTCGATATGCAGGTGGGTTTTGGTCTCGCGTCTGTTCTCGTTCCAAATCAGTCATTGCCATCAACTGTGATCTCGAAATTCAAATTTATGCTTGCCCTCGTATTGCTCGTCACCGTTAACGGTCATCACCTTCTTGTGCAAGCGCTTGTTACGAGCTATCGAGCCGGCGATTCGATCACCATGGCAACAGCATTCGATCAAGTGCTTACGGGTCTCGGCACCATGTCCTTACTCGCAATCCAGATTGCCGCTCCTGTTGCGGCCGTTGCATTCGTCGTTGACGCCTCATTAGGAATTGTCAGCAGAGCTGTCCCGCAAATCAACATTCTGATGGTAGGAATCCCAGGAAAACTCTTGGCAGGAATTGTCGCAGTTGGCATTGCGTTGCCTGCACTTGCTGCAGGCGTGTCCCGTGGCGTAGAAATCGCGGCCGAGGCGCTCGGCAAGACATTTGCAGGATAAAGCATGGCAGAGCAGCAAACAGGGGAACGTACAGAACAAGCGACGCCGCGTAAGCGTAAACAGGCTCGCGAAAAAGGAACGGTCGCGCGCTCGACAGACCTCAATTCATCCTCCGTGATGTTCGCGCTTGCGATCCTTCTGCCGACTCTCGCCGCAGGAGCAGCTTCAGCGATGCTGCAGTCAATGAGAAATGGGCTTACCGTTTCTGAAGCGACCGCAGACATCGGTGCAGTCGGCGCTCATTTTTGGTCAACTGTCCAGCCTATGATTGCACCCCTTATTCCCATCCTCATCGTCAGCGTCGTAACTGGTGTCAGCGTCGGTTTCATGCAAGTGGGATTCAAGCCAACCTTGCAGCCGTTACAGCCAAAACTCGAACGACTTAACCCGGTCAATGGCTTCAAGCGCTTGTTATCTCGGCAGTCAGCTTTCGAGTTTCTCAAAACAGTCATTAAACTCATCCTCATCGGATACATTGCCTTTGCAGACGTCAAGGCGAATCAAGATGAGCTGCTGGGACTCGCGGGTCTTGCGCCGAGGGCAGCTATCGGGTGGACAGGAGCATTCATAGCAGGAATCTTTCTAAAAGTTGCTCTTGCATGGCTCGTGCTTGGTGTCATCGATTACCTCTTTCAGAGGCGTACCGTTGAAAGGCAGATTATGATGACCAAGGACGAAGTGAAACGCGAAATGAAAGAAACAGAGACATCGCCCGAACTTCGCTCAGAAATGCACCGACGACGTCAGCGCCTCGCTCGGTCACGCATGATGCAGAACGTCAAACACGCCGATGTAGTCGTCACGAACCCCACCGAATACGCTATTGCACTAAAGTACGACCCCAAAAAGCACGCCTCGCCAATCTGCCTCGCAAAAGGCAGACACCTAACCGCAGAACGAATTCGTGAGGAAGCGAAAAAGGGTCGCGTTCCAATCGTTCCCAATCCTCCGTTGGCGCGCTCACTCTATGAGCAAGTCGAGGTCGGAGACCAAGTGCCGGTCCAACTCTTCCAAGCCGTTGCCGAAGTGCTTGCATATGTCTTCCGACTGAAGGGCAGAAGAGTCTAGAAAGAGGATCGCCCTGAGCAGTGCTCAGGGCGATCCATTGGGCAACTTGCGTCCAACTTTAGTTGGAATCTCTTAGCGCTGCTTCGATCTTCTTTCGAAACTCAGCGAACGAAGGTGCGCTGTATCCGATTTGAAGTCCCTTGACAGTTCCGTCACGTCCGATCAGTACCATGTGCGGTATCCCGGACACTCCGTAACTCGAGAAAGCGTCGTTCTCCGTAAAGAGCATTGGGAATGGCATATTGTGCTCCTTCAGGAACCCATCCATTTTCGCAAACTCTTGATCCGGAGTCAAGTCTCTCTCTGTGCCGTAATATCCATAGAACCTTGTGATCATGACGACTTCGAAACCTTGATCTTTCAGATCGTCCCAAGTTTTTCTCACATCTGGATAGGACGCTTTGCAGGGACCGCACCAGTGGGCAGTGAATTGCAAGAGCACAACCTTGCCCTTCATGTCTTCGAGGCTCGTGAAGTTACCGTGCTGTCTTGAGAACGACAATGCGGGAGCCTTCGATTCAACGAGCGTCAACTGAGACTTCGTAGTCTGTGCCTGTCGAACAAGCGGATTGCCCGGCTCACTGTTTCTAATGAAGGAATCAAGGAGATCGATCGCGTCCTTCTTGCGATCAGCTTCGGCAAACAACTCGGCCTTTCGTCGAACAAACGCAAACTTCAAGCTGTCATTAGCCGCGCTACCGTTCGCCTTCAGAACTTCGACCATCTGCTCTTCTGTCATTGCGGAACCGTCACGATTCGTCGGATTGTTTCGCTTGTAGCTCGGCAGCATTCGCTGAGCATAGGCATCAGCGGTTTCATAGATGACTTGCTTTTCAACTGACTCGATTGCCTTGATGGCTGCATCGACTCCCTTTTCCTTTGCGATCGTTGCCGAATACGCCCCAAGAACCTGCCGAGCAAGTGTCTGACTTTCACTCCAGCCTGGAGCTTCGACTGCAGCAAGTACCATCAAGATCATGTCGGCCTCGCCCTGTGCGTTGCATGCGTTGAGCATCAGCAGCTGTGCCTGAAACTTCTGCGCCGCCGAAGGATTGCTCTTTACGAACAATTCGCAAAGCTCGCAGGTTTCCTCATACTTCTGAGCGATAAAGAAAACCTGGGCCCAATCGTACGCATCTGCAGGACTGATCGACTTGATGTCGACTTTCGAAGTTGCTTCAGTCGCCATTTTCAGAATTTCAGCGTTCAGGGCTGCTTGATTGATTGGCGTTCCGGTCTCTCGGGCCTGCGTCGAGGCATTCATACGATGATCATTGATCGCCTTCAAAACGTCCTTCGGGTTTGGGGCTTGCGCCAATAGCGCAGAACACATAAATACAACTGCGGCTCCTGCCGCGAACCGAATCAGAGCTTTCATGGATGCATGCACCTCTCTACTCAAACAGTACCCTACCAGCGCTCAGTTCAGTTCCTGCACGTTCAAGGCCACCGCCGAGGCTATCATGGGGCCACGAAATGAAGATCGACTTCGTCTCCCTGTTCCCTGAGTCAATTTTGTCAGCGATCCGCCACAGCATGATCAAGCGCGCCGAAGAAAGCGGAGTCGTAACGTTCGGATCTGCCAACCCCCGGGATTTCACTCATGACGCCCACCGGACCGTCGACGATGAACCCTACGGCGGAGGGCCGGGGATGGTCATGAAACCGGACGTCGTCGCCTCAGCCATAGAATCTGTCCTCACAGCGGACTCCGTCGTGATCCACACCGATCCCGCTGGAACGCTTTTCAACCAGTCGATGGCGCGAGATCTCGCTTCTGAAAAGCACCTCATCTTTCTGTGTGGCCACTATGAAGGTATCGATGAACGAGTCGTTCAGCGCTTCGCCAACCACCGCCTAAGCATTGGCGATTACGTCTTGACTGGGGGCGAGCTGCCAGCAGCAGTTATGGCCGACGCAATCGTGAGACTCATTCCAGGAGTACTCGGCTCTCCGGAATCCTTACGCGAAGACGCCTTTTCAGACGGCCTGCTCACCTACCCGCAATTCACGCGCCCAGACGTGTGGCAAGGCATGGCGGTTCCTGAAGTCCTCCTAAGCGGCAATCACGGCGAAATAGCCCGCTGGAGGAGAGCCGAAAGGCTCAAAGCGACACGAATTCACAGGCCAGACCTGTTCGCCAAAGCCCCCCTTTCAAACGACGACCTTAGCCTGCTATAATAGCGCCTCGGTTTCCCCAACCAGGAGTTTGCCATGCGGAAGAGTGCCATTTTGGAAAGCGTCGCCCAGCCTCATCTTCGAGATGACTTGCCTGAGATCAACCCAGGCGATACCGTCAAGGTTCACGTTAGAGTCAGGGAAGGCGGCAAGGAGCGAATTCAGATTTTTGAAGGGACAGTCCTCGCCAAGAAGCATGGTGGCATCGCCGAGACGATCACAGTCCGCAAAGTCAGCCATGACGTTGGGGTTGAAAGAACTTTTCCCTTGCACTCCCCGATGATTGCCAAGTTCGAGGTCACTCGCCGAGGCAGGGTCCGAAGAGCCAAACTCTACTACCTGAGGGGCAAAGTGGGCAAAGCAGCAAGGATCAAAGAGGCCCGCTAAGCAATGCCCCTGCCACTGGCCCAGGTCATGCCGCCAGTGCCGGAAGTAAACTTGCTTTCCTTCTGGATTCCATTCGGGATTATTTGCTTAGTCGTTCGTGCCGCGATCGGCATTTGGCAAGTTGTCGACAAAGGCGCGACTGATAAGCCGGCTCGTGCAATTTGCACATTCTACGTCCTCTTTGGAGTCGCCGTCCTTTTCCACATCGTTTCGCTAGTCCGTACGATCGGATTCCAATCGACCGTTGAAATTCTTGCGAAAGCAGATGTCGGAACCGTCCTGCTATTTGGTGCGGTCTGCACCGCAGTTCGAGTCGATGTCCATTATTTTGCAAAAGGACGCGATAACCGATTCGAGCAAGAGCCTCTTTCCAAATTCGGCCGAGTCGTGCAGGAGTTTTCTGATAGTCTTGTCTACGCTGGGCTTCTCGTTTTCCTGATCATTAGGCCTTTCTTCATTCAAACCTTTATCATTCCCAGCCCGTCCATGGTGCCAACGCTTATTGAAGGCGACATTCTCATCGTCGACAAATTCAGTTATCGCTTCTTGAAGGAACCTGAAGTCGGCGAGGTCGTCGTATTCAAGCCGCCGGACCCTGCACGCGAGATGGCCCAACAACCTCCTGGAACTGACTTCGTCAAGAGACTCATCGGTGGCCCAGGTGATCTGATCGAAATAAGGGACACGAAGCTGTATCGAAACGGAATAGCGGTCGCCGAACCATATGTTCAGGATCCGCCGATCGCGCCAGAAGGTGACACCGCAGACTTCAAACTGGTCAATTACGAAGGGCGGGTCATTCCGATACGGCGAATTGTCGACTTTGCCGGCAGACACATCACGCACATTGACCCGACATACGGCATTCCACTCGCGAAAACAGATGAACTATGGGAACTCGAAGCCGTTCCCTTGCCCACTAACCAATATCTGATGGTCGGCGACAACCGAACGCAAAGCTATGATGGACGATACTGGGGGCCGATTCCGCGTCACCAAATAGTTGGCAAAGCTTGGTGGCGAATCTTTCCGATAAAGCGATTCGGTCACGCAGATTCCCGTAAGTGATTCAACTAACGTCCGTCTGTGATAAACGTGCTCGCTGACTCTCGGCTTGCGCTCTTATTCCTGCGTTCTCTGCGGCAGCGAGCGTTGGATCGCGCTCCAACAAAGTCTGCGCTGCTTGACGCGCTTCTTCGAGCACGCGGCCATCCTGCAATAAATCCGCCACCCGTAATTCAAAGCTACCGCTTTGCTTTGTCCCGTATAGGTCTCCTGGTCCACGAATGCGCAAGTCTTCTTCTGCAATTCGAAAGCCATCCGTGGTCTCGACCATCACTCGTAAGCGATCCTCCGCATCCTTCGTTGTTGCGCTTGCGATGAGAATGCAGAACGACTGCTTGCTTCCCCTGCCCACTCGGCCTCGAAGCTGGTGAAGCTGAGATAAACCGAATCGGTTCGCATCTTCGATCAACATGACGGTGGCATTCGGGACATCGACGCCGACTTCGATCACAGTCGTGCTGACCAGCACATCTGAGTCCCCCCTCCGGAAACTCTCCATAGCCCCTTCTCGGTCTTTTGCTTTCTGTTGACCGTGTACAAGCGAAACCCGAAACTCTGGAAAGACTTCGTCTTTCATCCGAGCATAGAGTTGCTCAGCAGCCTGAGCAAGCATCTTTTCACTCTCGGAGACAAGGGGGCAGATTACATAGGCTTGGGCACCATCCTGCAACAGCTTCCGTACGCCCTCATAAACAGCCGCTCGATCGCTCGGTTGCTTCCAATGAGTCTTTATCGGCTTTCTTCCTGGCGGCATCTCATCGATGACGCTCAGATCGAGATCGCCGTAAATCGTCAAAGTTAGGCTTCGAGGAATCGGCGTGGCGGACATCACCAACACATCGATGTTCTCAATTCCTTTCTCGCGCAGCGCCGCCCGTTGCATCACACCAAATCGATGCTGCTCGTCGACCACCGCCAAACCGAGCTTATGAAACGTAACCCCTGTCTGAATCAACGCATGCGTTCCGATGACGACGCTGGCAGTCCCTGATTCAACAGCCTGACTCGCCTTTCTTTTCTCTGCAGCACTTTGCCTTCCAACCAACAGAGTGCTGCTGACACCCAATGCGCGGAGCAAAGAGTGCATCGTGGAAAAGTGTTGCTCCGCCAGTATCTCCGTCGGAGCCATTAATGCCGCTTGATAGCCAGATCGAACTGCCGCCAGCATCGCCGCCGCTGCCACCAAGGTTTTTCCACTGCCGACATCGCCCTGTAGCAGTCGACTCATGGGGTGCTCTCTTCGCATATCTCGATAGATTTCATCGATCACTCGTTTCTGTGCGCCAGTCAGTGAAAATGGCAACAACGTTGCCAGCTCATCCACAATGGCCTGAGTTGCAGAAAAAGAAATGCCACGTTTGAGACCTATTTCTCGCTGTCTCAAACCCAAGGCGATCTGCAAATACAGGAACTCTTCGAAAACAAGCCGCCTTCTCGCTGATGCTTGAGCACCTTCCGATTCAGGAAAGTGAATCTGCTCCAGTGCCCACCGAACTGACCTCAGATCATATCGTCTAATGAGATCAGCGGGCAAATACTCGTCGAATACGTCGAGATACGCAAGTCCCCGGCGAATCGCTCGTCGAACGCTCTTCTGTGCAACTCCTTCAGTCAGCGGATAAATCGGCGTGATTCGAGCGAAGTTCTCTGGATCGTCGTCGGGATCGATCGTTTCCCACTCTGGAGCGCGAATTTCGTATCCCCAATTGCCTTCTTGCACTTGTCCATAAGCGATGACTTCTCCGTTGTGCTTCTCAAGTCTGGCCTTGATCCACGTCTGATTGAACCAGACTAAGGAAACGGTCCCTGTGCCATCAGAGATGACCGCCCGAATAAGAGTGAGCCCCCCTCCAGTCCGTTTCGAATTGACGTCGATAATCTTCCCCCTCACGCAAACGTACTCGCCGGCTCTCGCGTCCCGAATCTTTAAGAAGTTTGACCGATCTTCGTAGCGTCTCGGTAAGTAATACAGTAAGTCGCCAATTGTCTGTATGCCCAGCTTCGCAAGGACTTTGGCAAGCGGTGGTCCAATGCCTTTCACGAATTGAACCTCTGTCTCGGGCGAGTATTTGCGCGAAGGTTCAGACATAGGACCCTTTATCTTTCCCGTTTCCATACAATCGGCACAATTGCTGAAGTGAGCAGCGCCAAGTGGCAGCCAAGAATAACCCACGACACTTGGCCGATGCCACCGCCGCTTGCATACACCGACGCGACTATCGCCCCTGCCGCCATCAGAGAACGTGCTCCCAGAAGTGCGTAGTCTGATCGTGTCAGCTCCCAAAGACCTTCACGGACGATTTGGCGCCAGTAAAGCAGCTGAGTTCCGAAAACGAGGATCTCCGTCGATACAATAAGCGTCGCAAGGTTAAGAGCATCCATCGAAAGCAAAACGGCATAGATGAACGAGCGAATCGCAATCGAAACGGTGGTCGCTATGATCGGCAATCTGATCGCACCTCGATTAGACAGCAACGTCGATCCAAGCATCCCGAACCAACCAACTCCAGAGTGAAACGACAGCACGAGCCAAGCAACGACGATGGAAGTTTCGAAAGTTGCGACGAAGTCTAATTTCAAGATTACGCACACGGCAAGCGCACTGGCGATTCCGGAGGAAACTGCCACCCCGTTGGAAACTACCTTCTGTACCGATGCCTCAACCCGCGAACGTATCGCCGTCCACTCCGCTGAACTAATCTTAAACACCAACGTTTGAACGAGCGCAGCAGTCAACAAGAGGATAAAGGAACGCAATGGCGTTCCGATTCGATAGGCAGCAAGCAAGATGGGCGACAGCGCAACAACCGTCCACCATGCATCGAGCTGCATGCTGAGATACGTTATCGCGCGATTGAACCAAAGGCCCACGACCGTCTTTGCATTGAGTTCAATTTTGGCCGCCCGCGCAATCGGGCTGAACAAAACGATGCCTGCAATCGCGACTAACAGAATCGCCTCCAGCGCAAATGCATGCACGTGGCTCACGGGAAAGCTTATCAGTAACCAGCCGATCGAACAAAACACGAAAGCCACGGAAGTTGTGGTTCGAATGGCAGCGAGTGCTCCATAGCGTGAGCTTTCAGCAAGCGATGACCAAAGCGCTGCTTCTGCCATTCCAGCAAGAGTCCCAACGCCTAACGCAAGCGCCGCATCTGCAACGGCCAGACCGCTGAGACGGCTACACGGAATCACCAGAAGCGAGCAGGCAATAGTCCCAAAGACAATCCACCAAGGCAACAGCGCACGGAGCGCCTCTGCTGTCGTGTGTGAACTGCGCTGTGCAATCACGACCACATGCCTGTCGAGCGTCAATGCGCAAAGTGAGTACCCGACCGTCCAAACCAGCGCGAAAGTATAGAACTTCCCTGCCCCTTCCTGATCCAATGGAAGCAAAAACGCACCAACTGCCAAAAGAGCTATTGGTCGAAAGCCGCTCCAAATCGCATTGAGAATTCCGTTCAACTTGAACCCAAGAAGGGACGGTTCAGACTTCTCATTCGACCCTGGAATACGATTCTAAACACAAACTTTCGTTCTCGTGACAAAGGAACCTAACTGGCATTAGCCTCGGTCGAGTATTTCACGGATCTTGGCGGCCAAATTCCGTGGAGAGTACGGTTTTGGTAGAAAATGGATGCCTTCATCGAGAACTCCGTGATGAACAATCGTGTTTTCCGTATATCCGGAAACATAGAGAACCTTCAGTTCCGGTCGAACCCGCGACAACCTCTCCGCTAAGATCTTTCCACTCATTTGTGGCATTACAACGTCAGTCAGCAACAAATGAATTGGACCGCCATGATCGTGGGCGACTCTCATTGCCTCAGTTCCATTGGGCGCAAAGAGCACGTGGTATCCCAGTCCCTTTAGGGCTTGAACTGCGAACTCCCGAACGATGCGTTCATCCTCCACCAAGAGAATCGTCTCAGCTCCGCCTCTTATCGGAATCGCTTCAGGGCTGTCTGAAGCAGCAAGCTCCCCAATTGCGCGTGGAAAATACATCTTGAATATCGTTCCCCGATTGGGCTCACTGTAAAGCCAGATGTGCCCACCCGCCTGCTTCACAATTCCATAGCACGTTGCCAAGCCCAGTCCTGTGCCCTTGCCGTCTGACTTTGTTGTAAAGAAAGGCTCAAATATATGCCGCTGCAGCGACTCCTCCATACCAGCTCCTGTATCGCTAACCGACAGCAACACGTATTCGCCTGGTATGACCTCCGGGTTAGACTTGGCGTACTCCTCGTCGAGTATTACATTGGCCGTCTCAATCGTGATTCGGCCTCCCTCGGGCATTGCATCGCGGGCGTTTACGCAAAGATTCACCAATACTTGCTCCATTTGACTGGGATCCGCCAAGACCGGCCAAAGTTCCCTCGTCGGCACAGTAACGAGTTCGATGTGCTCGCCGATAAGACGCCTAAGCATTTTTTCTAGATTCAGCGTCATGGTGTTTAAGTTCAATAGCTGCGGCGAAACTATCTGCTTCCTAGCGAAAGCGAGAAGCTGGCCTGTCAAACCTGCTGCACGCTCTGCCGCTCGGTGAACTTGAAACAAATCGTCGACTAACGGATCGCTAGGATCGAGTTTCAGTGTCGCCAACTCACAATAACCGATGATCGCTGTTAACAAATTGTTGAAATCGTGAGCGACTCCTCCCGCAAGTCTTCCAATTGAGTCCATCTTCTGCGACTGCAGTAGACGCTCTTCAAGATTCTTACGTTCCGTAAGCTCACGAACAAGACCAGTAAACCGCCTTTCTGCACCTACGCGCATCTCACTTACTGCGAGATCCATTGGAAACAATGTGCCGTCTTTGCGTTTCCCTGTAACCTCTCGTCCAATACCAATGATCTTAGCGTTTCCTGTGTTCAAGTAGTTTCGGATGTACTCGTCGTGATGCTCGCTGTATTCGCTTGGCATAAGCATCTTAACGTTTTGGCCCACTACCTCGCTGGCCACATATCCGAAAATGCGCTCACTTGCAGGATTGAACACCTCGACCGTCCCTTTCTCGTCGATAACGATGATCCCATCGACTGCGGTCTCCAATATTGACCGCAGATACTCCTCGCTCCAAGAGCCTGGCAATTCTCCACTCTTCATGTAGTGTCAACCCCTTTGCCTGCCTTGGTCATGATTATGCCAAATCTCATGATGCAACTTGCCAACCCAATAGTGCTACGACTATCCAAGCTTCAACTCCAGCTCCCCGCCACCAAGGACTATTCCCCTCCAACCCACGGGTACATACGTCGTCGCGTCTCCCTGAACGACGACGGCAGCGCCGTTCAATTTTGATCCAATTCTCAGATTGTCGCGATCATAAATGATCGCCGACACTTCCCGTCCCATTGCTATGACCGCGCAACATCCGACAGTCGCTTCACCAAGCTCCCTCGCCATCGACACCCTTCTCGCATTTGCAGGCCACCTTTCCAACCTAACACGGAGCGTAACCCACTCAACAGCCACATCCGAGTGCCTAACGCCATAAATCGACTCATGCATCGAACGAAACCTCTCTTCAACAACCCCAACGCTCTCACCCAATTCAAGGCCCACGTTGACCTCGTGCGATTGCCCCCGATATCGCATATCTGCCGACAAGTGCGCACGATCGAACGATCCCAGAACTTCTTTAGCAAATGCCATCAACTTCCCAAACTCCTCAGTCAAATCAAACGGCCGGCCCAATACCGTCACCGACTCCTCCGCAATCTCAGGCGCGGCCAAAAGCCCTTCAGCAGAAAAAACGCCGGGAGTTCGCGGAACGATGACGCCACGCATTCCAAGCGTCTCCGCAATCGCACAAGCATGCAACCCGCCGGCGCCCCCGTAACTGACCAACCAAAACTCCGAAGGATCCAGCCCCCTCTCCGACGTCACCTTCCGTATCGCACGACCCATCTGCGCCTCTGCTATCTCCACAATAGCCTCCGCCAACGCGATCTGCGAAACACCAACCCGATCTGCCAAGTCCCGAATCGCCATCTCACAGGCCCTCGCATCGACTCCGACTCCAAAACGCGCCCCGCTCAATTTGCCCAACACAAAGTTCGCATCGGTCACCGTCACTGGCGCCCCCCTGCCATATAGCGCCGGCCCCGGATCAGCTCCCGCACTCTGCGGACCCACGCGAAGCGCCCCCGCAGCATCCAACCAAGCGACCGACCCCCCTCCGCATCCGATCGTGTGAACGTCGACCCGATGAAGGCGCACCGGTATCCCAGCCATCTCCCCGATCGAAGTGAAAGGCAACGCCCCACTCGCAACTGCAACATCCGTACTCGTCCCGCCCATATCGAACCCTACCAATCGCTCCATCCCAAGTCGCTTCCCTAATGCGTTGACAGCAACAACTCCCGCCGCTGGACCGCTCACCGCCGTCAGCAGTGGCTTACCCTCCGCCACCTCCAGCGAAACCAGCCCCCCCGCAGACGACATCACCAAAGCCCGCCCGAAGCCCACCGAGTCCCGAAGTCGGCCCAAGTACCGAGACATCACCGGGGAAAGCCCAGCATTCAGAATCGTCGCACAAGCACGCTCATACTCCCTAAACTCCGGCGATACCAAATGAGACAGCGAAACGGGAATCCCATACGAACCCAATGCCTCCCCAACCGCAACTTCATGCTCCGGATTCGCATACGAAAACAACAAACAAACCGCCGCCGCCTCATAGCCCGAAAGATCCGGCAACCCCCCCAAATCCAAAGCCTCGATCTCGCCTCCATCCGGCCCCAATCGCCCGCGAACCGAAAAACAATCCGACCCCAAGACCGGCGGCAACGCAACCTCAGGCTCCAGCTCATAAAGCAAAGGCCTCGTCTGCCGTCCCAAAAAAGGCAGGTCCGGAAAATTGCTCAGAAACGCCGTCCGCCCAAGCTTCCCCTCCAAAATCGCGTTCGTCCCTACCGTCGTCCCATGACATAGCTCGAAACCCGACAGTCCTGAACACCCCGAAGCAATCGCCGCCTCCGGCGCCGAAGGCGTGCTCGGAACTTTGAAAACCCGAACATCCTCCCCGTCGTCGATCACAAAGTCGGTGAAGGTTCCGCCCGTGTCGACGCCGATCCGCATCGAACCGATTGTAGCAGGACGCCGCAAGCAAAGAAGAAGGCCGGCGCAAGCGTCCCGGAGAACGCCGCAATCCGGCCCCATAGACCCAGGTGAGTCCTTCTGTGGGAGAGCCGGCAGAAAGCCATGAAACGCCGACTCTACAAAACTCTATATCGGAATTCGAGCCTAAGATCTCTATAGCGGAAAGCCAAAATGGCTCAAAAAACTAACAATTCTTATGCCTCACCCACCTATCCCGACCTCAAGACTGTCGAAACAATCTCTTTACCACTTTCGTCTCAAAACCTACGCCTATGCAGGAGAATCCGATCGATCAGCTGGCCAAACTTGCAAAAGCGACCTCGGACTTTGCCCAAACCCAACACAGGGACATCGTAGCCTTCGCGGACGTCGCCGATGCCGCCGCACGAGCCTGCGCATCCGCCGCGGACACCATCCGAAAGGCACTCGAATCCACACCGAACGCCCCAGACATCGAAGCCCACATCATCGTCATAGAGGAAGCCGCCGCAGCACTCCTCGGATCAGCCTGGTTCGCCGCCAAATCGGACATCGGCCACAACGGGTAACCAGCAAAACTGCACCACCCACCGACCCCTAAAACGCCATCCGGCAAAAGTTGCCTACGTCGAATCGGTGCAGGCCAAACCAACAAGCATGATAATCAAGTGAGTTTGTGCAGAGGCCCCTCAATGGACGCTATGTTATAATTTGTGTCATGCCGCGAGGGGTGAAAAAGAAAACTGCACAGCCCGAATCACTCGAAAAGACCCTGTGGGACGCTGCTGTCAAGCTGCGAGGCAACGTCGCCCCTGCCGACTACAAGCACTACGTCCTTCCGCTCATCTTCCTGCGCTACTGCACCCTCCGCTACGACGAGCGGCAAGAGCAAATCAAAAGAGAGATCAAAGAGGCCTCCGGTACTTACGACCAAAAGACCCTCGACCAGCTCCTGCTAGAACGCGACGAATACACACGCAAGAACGTGTTCGTCGTCCCCGAGAAAGCATCCTGGGAATACCTCGTCAAGAGCGCCCGGGAAGACAACATCAAGCAAATCGTCGACGACGCGCTCGAGCTCATGGAGCAGGAGAACCCCAAGCTCAAGGGAGTTCTAAGAAGAACCTACGCGGGCTCCAATCTCGACGCAGAAAACCTTCGCGGGCTAATCAGCCTCTTCTCGCGAGACGTGTTCGCGCAAAACCACGGCAAGGGGATAGACGTTCTCGGCAAGACCTACGAGTACTTCATCGGCAACTTCGCCAACACCGAGGGCGCGCGGGGAGGCGAATTCTTCACGCCGGAAAGCGTCGTACGCGTGTTGGTCGAATGCATGGAGCCGAAAGAGGGCATCGTGTTCGACCCGGCTTGCGGCAGCGGCGGCATGTTCGTGCAGTCCGATAAGTTCGCGGAGCATTCGGGCTCGCTGTCATTCTATGGGCAAGAGCGCATAGACACGACCATGCGCCTCTGCAAAATGAATCTCATGCTGCACGGCCTCGACGGCAACATCGAACTCGGCGATTCGTTGACGAACGATTTGCATCCCGATTTGAAAGCGGACTTCGTCATCGCGAATCCGCCGTTCAATTTGAAGGAATGGGGCGCGGATAAGCTCGACGCAAAAGACAAAAGGCTGTACATAGACGGCGAGAAGTACGCGGTCACGGACAGCAACGCCAACTACATGTGGATGCTGCACTTCATCTACCACCTCGCGGAGGGCGGCACGGCGGGCACGGTCATGGCGAATGGCGCGATGACGACAGCAGTGAAGCAAGAATACGAGATTCGGAAAGCGTTTGTAGAAGCGGGGCTGATCGATTGCGTGATTCAACTTCCCGGGCAGCTGTTTTCGCAAACGGGTATTCCTGTATGCCTGTTCTTGTTCAGCAAGAACCGAAACGGCACCAAGGGTTTTCGAGAGCGCAAGGACGAAGTATTCTTCATCGACGCGCGCAAGATGGGCGCGCTGAAGCCTGGAAGCAAGAAACAGAAGCAGCTTTCGAGTGAGGAGATTGCGCGGATTGCGAAGGCTTACCATTCGTTCCGTAATGCCGACTCGTTACCGGATTGTGAAGCAGGCTTTTGCGCATCAGCGAACTTAGATCAGTTGCGGAAGCATGACTACAAGCTGACGCCGGGTGGTTACGTCGGGTCGGAAATCGATGACATGGGCGACGAGGAATTTGATACTCGCTTCGAGAGCCTCGTAACCCAACTCAAGGCGCACAAAGACGAAGCAGCCGCGCTAACGGCAGCAATTCAAGATAACCTGAGGAAGGTAGGCAGTACATGGTTGTGACCGACACGCGTCATTTCGCGCGGACTACGCCGCTAGCGGAGGTTGCTGTACTCACGACCGGCTATAGCTTCCGCAGTCAAGACTGGCAGCCGCATGGCGTTCCAGTCGTACGTATCGGCAACGTGACACCTGGACGGCTCGATCTATCCGATTCGACCTTCGTCACATCAGACGTAGCAGGAAGCTTGCCCAAGTTTCAGCTTAAGGCGGGGGACATCGTAATTGGGATGACAGGCGACGTCGGTGCAGTTGCCTGGGTTTATCCGTCGGACCCTTCGGCAATGCTCAACCAGAGAGTCGGAAAGTTATCTCCGAAGTCGGCATCGTCGGTTGACGCTCGATATCTGTACTACGCGATAAGCCTGCCGGAAACGAGACACTATTGGCAAGGCATTGCCAACGGGTCCGTTCAGCGCAATCTTGCGTCTAGTCACATTCTACGAACGGAGATCCCGCTGCCATCTTTGACGGAGCAACAGCGGATTGCTAACATACTCGGATCGCTCGATGACAAGATTGAGTTGAATCGGCGGATGAATAAGACGCTGGAGGAGATGGCGCGGGCGATTTTTAAGGCTTGGTTCGTAGACTTCCTCCCCGTCCGCGCGAAGATGGACGGCGCGAAATCGTTCCCCGGTATGGACGCCGAAACCTTCGCCCTCTTCCCCGATTCGTTTCAAGATTCGGAACTGGGCGAGATTCCGAGCGGCTGGAACGTCTCCACTCTCGGGCAAGTCGCCCGGAACTATCGAAAGCAAGTGCAACCGACGGAGGCGTTGTCGGAGTCCGCTTACATTGGCCTTGAGCATATGCCTAGAAAGTCAATTGCCCTTTCAGATTGGGGGACTCTCGCCGGCGTGGTTAGCCAAAAGTTCGAGTTTGTTGCTGGTGATCTCCTTTTCGGTAAGCTTCGCCCATACTTTCATAAGGTGGGCATTTCTGCCATCGGCGGCGCTTGCTCGACGGACATTCTAGTCATAAGGCCAGCCGCCGAAGAGTGGCTGAGTTATGTGCTATTGATGATCTCAAGCGACGAGTTGATTGCACATGCATCAATGGCTGCAACGGGTACGCGGATGCCGCGCGCCGACTGGAAGACGATTGAAGCATATGATGTGCCGCTGCCGCCGGACGAGCTTGCAGCTGCGTATGAGCGAATTGCAAAACCGATGATTGCACTGATTTGCAGAAACGTGAGCGAATCTAGGAGCCTTGCCGAAACACGCGACCTGTTGGTACCGCGGCTGCTGAGGGGGGCGTGTTAGAGTGGCTGACGTCGTGCTAACTCAGGCAGATGCCGATGATCTCTTGGCGATGGACAAGTACCGTACCAACAATCAACAGCATGCATACCCGCTCGGGGGCGGCTATTTGAGCATTGACCTACAGTCCCATGACAAGTCGGAAAAGTTCATTCTCAACATCAGTAGGGGCCGGATCGATCTAACGAAAGCCACCCACCAAACACGCGCCCATAAGACGATCATATTAGCAAGGCTTGACATTGCTGGCCCTACTCATCGCAATCCCGATGGCGTCGAAGTGCCGTGCCCACATCTACATCTATATCGCGAGGGCTACGGTGACAAGTGGGCGGCACCAATCGACCCCAGCGTATTTACGAATCCTAACGACCTGTGGCAAACGCTACAGGAATTCATCACATTTTGCAACATAGTTGATCCACCAGACATACAGAAGAGGCTATTCGTATGATTGGGGATATCGAACGACTTGTCCATTCTTACTTAGATTGGCTGCGAGAAAAGACGGTTCTCAAACAGATCGACGATTGGGTCCAGATTACAACGCCACATTTGGACAGGCATAACGATGCATTGCAGATTTACGCGGGCAAGGTTGATGGCGGCTATAGGTTGACGGACGACTCCTACACACTTGAGGACCTCGCGACTGCTGGATGCTTGCTGGACACACCAAAGCGGAAGCAGCTGCTACAGATGACCCTCAATGGATTTGGAGTACAGCGCGTTGGCGATGCACTCGAAGTTCGAGCAACCGAAAGCAATTTTGCGGCAAAGAAGCATGACTTGATTCAAGCCATGTTGGCTGTAAACGATTTGTTCTATCTTGCCGCACCCACGGTCGAGAGCATTTTCTATGAGGATGTAATGAAGTGGCTTGACCAAATCGAGGTGCGGTATTCGCCGAACATTCGCTTTGTTGGCAAGAGTGGCTACGAACATGCAGTCGATTTTGTGATACCTAAATCGGTAACACAACCTGAACGCTTTGTGGAGACGGTCACGCGACCGTCAAAGCAAACGGCGCAAAACGTCGTTTTCAAATTGAATGACATTCGGGAAGCCCGGCAATTTGAGAATCGAATGTACGTGTTCTTGAATGACCAATACCAGGAACCTGTTTCCCCTGATGTGATGGATGCATTTCGTAGCTATGAGTTGCGACCCGTCTTGTGGGCAGAGCGGGAGCAAGTCAGGCAGGAACTGGCGGCGTAGGTATGCCGGGGACTGAGTCCGAATTCGAAGAAACTACACTCGAACGCCTTCGCGCTCTCGGCTACACCGTTGCGTATGGTCCGGATATCGTTCGCGAGCCGCATCAAGTCGTTCTCGCCGACAAGCTGCAGAACTTCCTCTGCGCCCGGTATCCAGATGAAGCCGCCGAATACGCGCTTCGAGTATTCACGCGCCCCGAAGGCGTAACGCCCGAGCTTCGCAACAAGAAGTTCATCGCCGACATCACGCGCGGAATCGAGGCGCCATACAAAGACGAAAACGGCAACGACCGGCACGTCCACGTCTACCCGATCGACTGGGAAGACCCGGAAGCGAACGATTTCCTCGCCGTAAACCAATTCGAAATCACCGGCAAAATCACGCGGCGTCCGGACATCATCCTCTCCGTCAACGGCCTCCCGCTCGTACTCTTCGAATTAAAGAACCCCTACGACGAGCAGCCGACCATCGAAGGCGCATACAACCAGCTGCAGCACTACCGCGCGGACATTCCGCAGCTATTCGAATTCAACGCCTTCGGCGTGATCAGCGATTGCAACAAGACGATGCACGGCGTTCCCGAATCGGGCTTCGAATTCTGGGCGGAATGGAAGAGCATCACCGGAACCGACATCGAACCCGGCTCCACGAGCACGATGAAAACGCTCATCCAAGGGCTGTTCCCGAGAGAGCGCCTCCTGCGATACATTCGCAGCTTCCTCGTATTCGAAACGGTGAACGAGAAGGTCATCAAGAAGGCTGCGAAGTATCACCAGTACTTCGTGGTCATGCGAGCCGCGGAGTTGGCGGTCGAATCCTTCCGCCCCGGCGCGGACCCTCGCATCGGCGTGATTTGGCACACGCAGGGCGCGGGCAAGTCGCTGGAGATGGTGTTCCTCGTCGGAATATTGCGAAAGCTGCTCAACAATCCGACGTTCGTCATTCAAGTGGACCGCAACGCTCTCGACGAACAGCTTTACAAAGCGTTCGTCGCCGCACGCGAATTGGTCGGCGAAGTGAAGCAAGCAGAGAGCATCGAAGAATTGCGAACGTTGCTGAGAAGCGATAGCGGCGAAATCATCTTCTCGACCATTCAAAAGTTCTCCCTCAAAGACGACGAAGCGGTGCATCCGGTGCTTACCGAGCGTAGCGACATTATCGTCATTGCCGACGAAGCACACCGTACGCAATACGGTTTGATTGGCGGGTTAGCTAACAACTTGCGCAGGGCGATTCCGAACGCCAAATACCTGGGCTTCACCGGCACGCCGATTGATTTCACGAACGCTGACACGCGCGCCGTCTTTGGCGAGTTTATCCAGCCGATTTACGACATGCCGCAATCGGAAGAGGACAAGTCCACCGTCCCGATCTACTACGAAGCGCGACTCGCAGCACTCCACCTAACAAACCCGCAGTTAGACGAAGAACTCGAAGACATCCTCTCCGAACAAGACGAAGAAGAAATCGAACGAAGGAAGCCGCAATGGGCGGCGATAGAGCGAGCAGCCGGTGCGAGCGACCGTGTTCGCGATATAGCTAAGGATTTGCTTTCGCATTTCGATAAGCGACAGGGTCAAATGGAAGGCAAAGCGATGGCGGTCTGCATGAGCCGCGCGAACTGCGTGAAGCTGTACGACGCGATTGTCGCGCTGCGGCCCGAATGGGCAGACCCGGATTTGCACAAGGGTGCGATCAAAGTCGTAATGACACACCGCCCCGACAAAGACCCGACGGAATGGAACGCGGCGGGCCATATCACCGGCTCAGCGCAGCGCTCCCTGCTTGGCGACCGATTCAAAGACCCAGACGACCCATTGAGAATCGTCATCGTTTGCGACATGTGGCTCACAGGATTCGACGTGCCGATTCTGAACACGATGTACATAGACAAACCGATGAAGGGGCACAACCTGATGCAGGCGATTGCGCGCGCAAACCGCGTGTTCAAAGACAAGCCCGGCGGCGTGATCGTTGACTACATCGGCATTGCGGAGTATTTGAAAGACGCGACGTCGAAGTACACGGCGAGCGGCGGCAGAGGCAAACCTGCGCCACCCATCGAAGACGACGCTTTCGAAGTGTTCTTGCAGCACGTAGACGCCGTGCGAACGCTGGTTCCCGAAGATTGCACGAATGTTGACAATCTGGGTTTGGTGGAGCGCGAAGATTTGCATTGTCTTGTGCTTGATTATCTGCTTGCGACAAATGACAGACGCGACCAGTTTTTGGTCGCCGAGAACAAACTGTCCGCCGCCGCTTCGCTCGTCATGCATTTAGCGCGCGCTTCGCAGTACGCGGGTGAGGTCGGTTTCTATCAAGGATTGCGAGCGGGTATTCGCAAGACGTTGCCTCTCGCCGAGCAGAAACAGGACATCGAGCGCGCGGTGCGCGCGCTCGTAGATAACAGCATCGAATCCCAGGGAGTGGTGGACTTGTTTGCGAAGGCGGGCATTGAGAATCCTGACGTTTCGATTATTGATGAGCGGTTCTTGCAGGAGTTCGCGACGAAAGAGTATCCGAACCTGCGCGTGCGGCTCCTTGAGAAGCTGATGAAAGATGAAATCAAGCTGATGGAGAGGAAGAATCCGGTGCGGGCTCGTTCGTTGCTTCAAATGTTGGAGGAGACGCTGGAGCGATACCACAACAATCTCCTTTCGACCGCGCAGCTTATCCAAGAAATGATCAAGATGCGCAAGGAGATGCAGTCCGAGGCCGTCGAGAAGAACGAGTACGGCCTCGAAGATGAGGAATTGGCATTCTTTGACGCACTCGTGCTCACCGAGGGGCATTTGTACGAGCACCCATTCCTCGCGGAACTGGTGCGCGACATTGTGAAGAGCGTGAAGAAGAATCTCAAACCTGACTGGCTAAAGTCTCATCGGGAGAACATACAGGCGGAGATTCGATCTGCGGTACGGCGCGTACTGTTGGCGAAAGGGGTGAAAGCGGAAGACTTCGACTTGATCATCGCACGAGTGATGGAGCAAGCGAAGGCGATTTACGGCTCATGGCCATCGATGCCAATCGCTGGGCACTAGTTGCGTGCCTTTGTAGGCCTCAAACCCACCACCTTGGATGCGGGAAAGGCAATCATCAGTTGACAAATCCCCTCCAAAACGCCTTTAACCCTGCGTGCGCTTGCACCTGGGAAACCGCGAATACGGCCCAAAAACGCCCATTTCTCGTCACCAAATCCGTGTTCCAAAATTTGCAGTGATTTCGGTGACGGCGGTGACGAGAGCCGAAATCGAGTTCAAATTCCACAGCAAACCCGTCACCTCCAAGTGACGGCGACAAAACTAAAGAACCAACTGCCCGGAAGCTCCGTCAACTGCCAAAACGAAACAATGCGGCATCAAATGGGAGTACCGATTCCTATGCGAAACGCGAGACGCGGCTTCACGCTAATCGAGCTTCTGGTGGTCATCGCGATCATCGCCATCCTGGCGGCGATCCTGTTCCCCGTCTTCATGCGGGCCAAAGAAGCGGCGATAAGAACCAGCGGCATGTCCAACATGAGGCAGCTCGCCCAAAGCGTCTACCTCTACCTCGGCGATCATGACGAAACCTTCATGCCGTCGACCAACTACGACGCGCCGCTCGACGACCCGAGCCGAATCTGGACGATCCCGCTCCTGCCCTATGTCCAGAACCGCCAGGTCTTCATCGCCCCTGGCACATCGGGAAGCCGCTTCGCTTCCGGCTGGGCCAACCGCCACGAGCAAAGCATCGGCATCAACGACACCGTCGCTTTCGCAACCACCGGACTCCCGCCGGACCGAATCTGCGCCCCAGGCGAGCTAAAACTCGGATGCTCGGCATGGAACTCCGTCGCCAAAATCAGCGCAATGGAGTCGCCCTCCGAAACCGGGATGTTTGCAACGACGCCCCACGGCCCGCCAGGAACGAAATACCGAGGCTTCGTCTTCGGCTCCGACAACGGTACGCAGTACCGCCCAGACTTTACAGTCTTCGACGACCTACGGCTCGCCGTCCCGCTCGCCGCCGACCGTGACCTCGTCGCCGAGCTGAACCACCTCGACCCGAACCTGTTGAAGCCAATCTACGCAAGGTACATGAAAACCGGCGACGACCGAGGGACGACGCCGGTCATCTTCGCGGACTGCCACGCCAAGTCCTATACCGCCTCAGCGATCAAATCCGGCTCCTCAGGAATCATCTGGCGCTTCAGGTAGCTGCCGCCTCGGTATCCTAAGGCCGTGTTCCTCGACGAAGCGGTCATCTTCGTGCGCTCCGGCAAAGGCGGCGACGGCTCGGCGCACTTCCGCAAGGAAAAGCATGTTCCTCGCGGCGGCCCCGACGGCGGTGACGGCGGCAAAGGCGGCGATGTCGTCTTGATCGCCGACCCGAGAAAGAACACGCTGATCGACTTCCGCCACGAAACCAAATTCTGCGCAGAAGACGGCCGCGACGGCTCTGGAGCAACACGAACCGGGAAGAGAGGCAAGTCCGTCGAACTCGTCGTTCCTGTCGGCACAAGAGTCATCGACGACGAAACCGGCAAACTGCTGGCAGATCTCATCGAGCCAGGGCAGCGGTTCGTCGCCTGCAAAGGCGGCCGAGGCGGCCGCGGAAACGTACACTTCACTTCGAGCGTCCGCCAATCGCCAACCTTCGCCGAGAAGGGCGAACCAGGAAAGTCCCTGAGGCTTAGGCTGGAGCTTAGCCTGCTTGCAGACGTCGGCCTTATCGGTCTCCCGAACGCAGGGAAATCGACTCTGATAAGCCGCGTCAGCGCAGCAAAGCCGAAGGTCGCCGACTACCCGTTCACGACCCTGACGCCGCAACTCGGCATCGTCCGCGTCGGCGACTCAAGCTTCGTCATGGCTGACCTCCCAGGTCTCATCGAAGGCGCGAGCGAGGGCAAAGGTCTCGGGCACCGATTCCTGCGCCATGCCGAGCGAACCCGGGTGGTCCTGCACGTGGTCGACTGCGCCCCCGTCGACGAAAGCGATCCGCTCGAGAACCTCCGGCTTGTTCGAATGGAATTGGAGAGCTATTCTCCAGAGTTGGCATCACGCCCTGCCCTCGTCGCTCTAACCAAGATCGACCTACTCCGAGACCCAACGGAAATCGCGAATCGAATCAAAGGCGAAAGCCTCGAAGTGTTCCCCGTTTCAGCAGTCACCGGGGCTGGCTTGGAATCTCTTCTTTTCAGGTTGTCCGCACTCGTCGACTCTTCGCCCCGACCCGTTGCACCGATCGTTATCGAACCAGAGCCTGAACCCGAGGCAAACTGGGATGTGCGGGCGACAAACGGCGAGTTTGTTGTGTCAGGAGACGAAGTCGAACGTTGGGTTGCCATGACAGACGTGTCCAACATGGAAGCTCTGCAGCACCTTCATCGTCGCCTCAAAAGAGCTGGAGTTATCGACGCCCTTGCCGATGCGGGCGCTGCGGAAGGAGACACGGTCCGAATCGGCAACGTCGCTTTCAGCTATGCGGAGGACAAGTAACGGTGCGGCTTGGTATCTTCGGCGGCACTTTCGATCCCATACACATTGCCCATCTTAGGCTGGGCATCGAAGCGGCAGAAGTGCTGCACCTCGATCGCGTCGTCTTCGAGGTGGCGAAGCTGTCACCGCTCAAGGGCAGCTGCTTTGCCTCCGACCAAGATCGACTGCGGATGGCAGAACTTGCCACCGAAGGCGAACCAAAGTTGTCGGTTGGAAGCACGGAGATTAGCCGCCCAACGCCCAGCTATGCAGTGGAGACAATCGAACACTATCAAAACCCAGGGGTGGAGATTTGGTTTCTGATGGGGGCTGACTCATTGCTTTCTCTGGACAAGTGGAAGGAACCTGATCGACTCTTGAACCTCTGTCGATTGGGCGTTGCAGAAAGGCCAGGCTACCCCCTCGACTTCGCTCGGATTGAGGGCAGATGGCACTCGCGAGTGGACACCTTTCCAATGAGGCAGTTGGATATCAGCTCAACCGAGGTCCGGGATCGCGTGGCAGCCGGCAGGTCTATTCGCGGCTTGGTCGCGGATTCTGTACGCCATTTCATAGAGGAGCGGCGTCTATATCGTTGAGGCCAAGAGAGACCGATTTGACATCAGAAGAGAAAGTGGAGCGTATTCGAACGATTGCCGACGAAATGAAGGCCGAACGAATCGAATCGCTGGATGTTCGGGGGAAGACGGTTATGGCGGACTATTTTGTCGTTTGCAGTGGAAACAACGACATTCATGTTCGAGCAATTGCAGATCGCATTGCCGAAAAGATGCGAGAGTTGAAATCGAAAGTGAGGAACGTAGAAGGAGCGTCAACCGGATGGATTCTCATGGATTTTGGAGACGTTCTGTGTCATGTCATGAGAGAGGAGCAACGTCAGTACTACGACCTGGAGTCACTTTGGTCAGCTGCGCCAAAGTTCGAGACTGGCCATGAAACCACTTGATCCCATTTCAGACGAAATTGAGACTGCTCGAAGGCAGGCCCACGTTTATCAGTCCCGGGGCGATCGCGAGTCGGCATCGAAGGTCATAGACGCCGTCATAGCCAAGTACCCGGATCATCCCGACGCACAGGAGGCGTATGTTGACTACTTGATTTATGCAGGAGAGCTCAACCAGGCGAAGGACTTGCTGGCGAAGATCGTTGGGGCATTTCCCGGAAGAATTGAAACCGAGAGAAAGTACGCGAGGTTGGTATTGAAGCTCGAGGAACGCAACCTTTCCACAAGTCTCCTTATGGGCGAAGGGGACTTTGCGTCGTTAATGAACCCTGCTGGCGTCAAGCGGTCGGCCGGCACAGCTGCAATTTTGAGTCTTTTAGCGCCAGGATTCGGTCAAATCTATAACGGGCAATTGATGCGAGGAATTGTCTTGCTTCTCGTGGCGGTAGTTCTATGGACGCTGATGTTCACGGTTGGCTACGTTGGAGCTGGGCAATCGGGTCAAATGACCGCAGTTGGCTGGGCATTGGCAGTACTGCTGGCGGCTTTCTACTTAGGCTGTTTGCTCGATGCTGCAATCTCGGCCCCAAAGCATGCGATTGCGGCTCCAGCCAGGCCTACGCCGCCAGTCGACAAGCCATTTGAATAGACACCTAATCAAAACGATGTTCCGTACAATAATTGAAGAGCGTGAAAGAGGCGACGATGTCAACCCCTGAGAAGAGGTCGCATGCAGTCGAGACCCACTGGGAGCATGCCGTTACCTGGGGGGTGCTCGGTCTCCTTTGCTTGTTGGTCGGCTTGTTTTTTGTTCGATACGGATACGATTGGCTTGGAGTGAACTTCACCAGCCTTAGCTTTCCTTTTTTGGCGGCTGGTCCATTGCTTCTAGGCTACGCTGGGTATCGAATCTGGGCGAGCCGAAAGGAGCCTGTGTTCACGTCCCAGTGCCCCTATTGCAGCACCTATATCGAATTCACATCAGCTCCTGAAGAGGATTTCGTCTGTGATTCCTGTAATCGAAGGGTCCCTGTGCAGAACGGCAAAGTGCTCGAGGTGACCGGAGTGCGTTGCGGTTACTGTGGGGCACTCAACTACATGAGCGATAAGACAGAGGTTCTCATCTGCGAGCAATGCGACCGCGAAATCCCCTTGCTCAACCCGATAACGGGCGAAATGAGGCACGCCCCACGAGGATTCGCACGAGTGGATGACGAAGGAGTTTACGAGCTTCTGCTCGTCGACGTGGGCCGAGAGCGAGAAGCAGTCATTACTTCGCTGCAGCACATGCTTGCCTTGAATCGGAACCAAGTCAAGGATATGCTCGACAACGTACCTGTGACCTTGCTCACCGGGATCAACCGCAGGAAAGCAGAGATGCTTCGCGCTCAACTGGAAGCGAGTGGCGCGAGCGCCGAGTTTGCCCAAATTGGCACCGCTGCCTCGCCCGGTTCCCAAACTTAGCTTCGGGTAACATAGCGCGTCCGCCGGGGGCCTTAAGCCCTTCAGGACACCCTAGTTGACCGACTCAGGGGGCAACACGCGCACTATGATTTCGAAGCTAATCCCAACCGCTGGGTTCGCGTCTTTGCGAACTCTCTGCGCGCGACTCGCGCTGTCAATTGCATTTCTCTTGCCTGCCATGGCTGTCGCAGCCGGTGGTGAAAATGTCGAGCTGGTCTTCACTGAGAGCGACAAGATGTTCCTTTGGATTTCCTTGGGACTGTCACTCATAGCCATCGTGTTTGGCATTTACCTCCGATCTTGGGTTCTCAAGCAAGACGCAGGCACGCCAAAGATGCAGGAAGTGAGCAGTTCGATACAACAGGGAGCTCACGCCTATCTCCGAAAGCAAGTCACGACGATGCTACTGTTCGTCATTGTCCTTGCAATCGGCTTGTACATGCTTCACATGCACGACTATGCAGGCAAGGCTATCTGGGGAATCCCTGTCAGCATATGGCTCGCAATTTCTTTCGTTCTTGGAGTTGCTGCCTCTTATATTGCCGGCTATGTGGGAATGATCATGGCGGTCAATGCCAACGCAAGGGTCGCCGGCGCAGCGCAGAGCAGTTCGGCACGCGCTTTAGAAGTTGCATTCAAAGCCGGCGGTGTTGCAGGCTTGGTTACGGTCGGTATGGGCTTGCTCGGCGCGACCGGAATCTTCCTGATCGCAGGCGGCGAAGCCATGAAACTGTTGATTGGTTTCGGATTTGGTGGCTCTCTTGCCGCACTGTTCATGCGCGTCGGCGGTGGCATTTACACCAAGGCAGCCGATGTCGGCGCTGACTTAGTTGGAAAGGTCGAAGCTGGCATTCCTGAGGATGATCCGAGGAATCCAGCAACAATCGCCGACAATGTTGGCGACAACGTCGGAGACTGCGCCGGTATGGCCGCCGACATTTTCGAGTCCTATGAAGTCACGCTCGTTGCGGCGATCGTATTGGGCGCAGCAACTGCATCCATCTTCGACCAAAGCACATGGATGAAGTTGATTCTATTTGCGCTGATGGCTCGAGGTGTAGGCATCGTCGCATCCATCCTCGGCATATTCTTTGTACGTGGTTCTGACGACGAACGCGTAGATCCGCTGAAGCCGATAAGAAATGGTTTCTGGTTTTCGGCAGCAGTGGCAGTTTTGGGAACACTCGCCTTGTCGTACTATATGATGCAGGGCGTTAAGTCAAGTTACTACACAGATGCGAAAGGCGAAACACACGTTGGCTTGACCCCTATCTCGATGGAAGACTTGCGGGTTATCGCAATTGTCGAGGCAGGAGAGTCGCAAGCACGTAGCGAGGCGATGATGGGTGGAAGCTCACAAAGTGACGCTCAAAAGAAGGAGTTCACTGACGAAGAGCTACTTGCAGAGGCAAACAAGATCATAACGCAATACGCAACTGCGATGCAGCAGCAGTATGAGAATGAGAAAGAGAGTTACGAACAGATGCTCAAGCAGGCAGAGGAGCAGGGCCAACCTGCTCCGGACCGACAGCCACCGAAGGAGCCTGTCACACCTGCACAGCTAACTTTAGAAGAAGTCCAACGTGTCCGAGGCCAACCGCTTTCCAACTACACTACCCTCGAAGGTGGAGCGCCACGAGTATCGACCGCCCTGTCCATATTTGGTCAAGCTTTGGGAGAAGGCCTCACAGTTTCAGAGCTCTGGCTAGTCAAGCGCAAAACGCCTGCCAACCCGATGATGCAGGGCAGCCAAGAGGAGCAAGAAACCTGGGAATTCACTTCTAAGTATCGTTGGGAACTTCAGGGAGAAACAGCGGAACCTCTCGACAGGGCAACTGTGGAGGTGGCAATTGATCGGAGCGGCGATTTGTACTGGACAGTCGACAAGCAAGTCGATGAAGATGCGCTGTTGGCCTTGCCACCGATCAGCTACTCCAAGTCGAAGGTCGAAATGGATTTGATGGGCACAAAGCGAGCCTTGCCGGATGGCACTACCCTCGCAGTTTCTAAGACATCGACTGACGTCGAATGGTGGAGGTTTTTTGTTGCCATTACATTCGGCGTTCTCATGGCATTCTTCATTGAGCTACTAACCGACTACTTCGTTAGCTTTGAAAAGAAACCAGTCAAGGAAGTTGCAAGCGCGTCAACAGCCGGCCCAGCACCAATGATCATTCAAGGATTTGCCTATGGAATGGAGAGTTCCGTCTGGGCTGTCTTTGCGATTGTGGTCTCGCTGATGGCACCACTATTCATCTTTCCACCGGGCGAGTTCGGTGGATTCATTCTAAGCTTCTATGGCATCGCGCTCGTCGGGCTTGGTCTCTTGACTACCACCGGTTACATTCTTGCGATGGATACCTTTGGACCTATAAGCGACAACGCGCAAGGTGTCTATGAAATGTCCGGAGCTGGGCGTGATGAGAAGAAAGAAGAAGGGAAAATGTCGGGGAGTCGGGCAGTGCAACGGCTTGATGCGGCCGGAAACACAACCAAAGCGTTGACGAAAGGATTCGCGATCGCAACAGCGGTTGTCGCTGCAGTAGCCCTATTCCATGCCTTTCTTGACAGTGCGAACCTGGAAGCTGTCGGCTTACGGCTAGATCTCCCGCAGATCTTTATTGGAATGCTCATCGGAGGCGCAACGCCATTCCTCTTCTCTGCATTCTCAATTAACGCTGTTGGTCGAGCGTCTTTTCAGTTGATAGGAGAGGTGCGCCGACAGTTCGCTGCTGACCCCGGAATCATGAAAGGTACAAGCAAACCCAACTATGGTAAGTGTGTCGAGATAGTTACCGCGGCCGCGCAAAAGGAATTACTTGGACCCGGAATTCTTGCTATCGCCCTCCCGACTCTAGTTGGCTTTGGTCTCTCCATCGGAGCGGCGCCAACGATCATAGCAGGCAAAGAGTTCAACCTCGTCGGTGCACAAGCGCTCGGCGGATTCCTCGCTGGTGCAATCCTTACCGGCCAGTTGCTGGCAGTGCTCTTGGCCAACTCAGGTGGTCTTTGGGATAACTCGAAAAAAGTTATCGAAGATGGTCTCTACGGAGGCAAAGGAACTGACGCCCACAAGGCGGGTGTCGTTTGCGATACCGTAGGCGATCCATTTAAGGACACGGCAGGACCTGCATTGAACCCGCTCATCAAAGTCATGAACTTAGTCGCCTTGTTGCTTGCGCCAGTCGTGGTCCTGCCACTTTCGACTGGCGTGCTCGTGACCATCGTGGCCGTTTCGGTACTGCTGCTAGCAATAGCGGTCTACTGGTCAAAGCGTGGATCGATTGGCAGTGAACTCGCAGCAGCTGCCGCCGAACAAAAACAGTAGGGCTCCTCGCTGAACAATGGGAGTTCTGATTGATAAGCATACGCGCCTTCTCGTCCAAGGAATCACCGGGCGAGAAGGCAGCTTCCATACCCGTCAAATGATCGAGTATGGAACGAACGTTGTTGGGGGAGTTACTCCAGGCAAAGGAGGCACATCGTTTGACAATGTTCCCGTATTTGATACTGTAAGCGAAGCTGCCCATCAAACCAACGCAAATGCGTCTGTAATTTTCGTGCCACCGCCGTTTGCTGCCGACGCAATATTAGAAGCGGAGGCCGTGGGTCTTCCCTTCATTGTTGCCATTACAGAGGGAATTCCGCAGCACGATATGCTTCGAGTCGTCAATCGCATCCGGGATAATGGTAAGTCGCGGCTCCTTGGACCAAACTGTCCGGGCATGATAACGGTTGGAGAGTGCAAGATCGGAATCATGCCAGGTCACATTTTCGCTAGTGGCCCTGTCGGACTCGTTTCTCGCAGCGGGACGCTAACATACGAAATCGTCAATGAGCTAACAAAGGCAGGACTTGGCCAGACTTCATGCGTTGGAATTGGAGGAGATCCCCTTCTGGGTACTCGATTCATCGATGTTCTGCCGCTCTTCGAGAGTGATCCCCATACAGAAGCAGTAGTTATGATCGGGGAGATCGGTGGCAATGACGAAGAGATTGCTGCCGACTACATTCAGTCAATGACAAAGCCTGTAGTTGCGTTCATCTCTGGGCGGACGGCCCCACCAGGAAAGCGAATGGGCCATGCCGGCGCCATTATTAGTGGAGGAGTCGGAGGTCCTGACAGCAAAGTTCGTGCACTTAGCAACGCCGGTGCAATGGTTGCAGACACCACGTCTGAAATTCCAGAATTAGTCCGAAGATTGCTTGGCACAAAATCAATTCTGTGATATATTCATAGAATGCCTGAATGGGGCCTTGACCGAGTCGAGCTGCTCGGCGATATGTTCGCTTCCTTTATACGCGAGTCATTGTGCAAACAAGTCATCGAAGAGTTGAAGCAGCAAAACATTTCGTATTCGCATTACGAAGTTATCCGACTTGTTATTGCGCGACCGGGATCTACTGTCGGCGAAATTGCTAAGGCACTCAATATGGCTTATCCAAAAGTGACACAACTCATAACTCGACTTCGCGAAGTAGGACTTATAACGAAGAAAGGTGTTCGTTCTGACAGGCGCATTGCAAGGGTTTATGCGACTTCAAAAGGCGAGGAACTGGCAACTCGAATTGGCCAGGAGCGAACAAAGCGACTCCGAGCGGTGTTAAAGAGAATGCGCGCAGATGAGCGGGCGGGACTTGCCTCTTCGCTGGAAGAGTTTCTCGTTGCGGCAGACAAATCTGGCATGATGAAGAATCCGTTCGCGCGAGTGGGCCTTGATCCCGACGAAGACCCCCAAGGCGACAGGACAAACCGATGAAGACGCTTTACTTCGATAATGCTGCTTCGACATGCGTTGCCCCAGAGGCACTGGACGCTATGCTTCCCTATTTTGCTGAGTGTTACGCTAACGCCAGCGCTCTTCACTCACCTGCCCAGCGAGCAAAGGCTGCGGTCGAGGAAGCAAGAGAGACTGTCGCTGAATTGATTGGTGCCGATGACCCGAGTGAGATCATCTTCACTTCAGGGGCAACCGAAGGCAACAATCAGGTGCTTAACACCTTCTCAGGCAGAATGCTTGTTTCAGCTATCGAACACCCAAGTGTTGCAAACCCGGCAGAAGAATCGGGTCGTTCCCAGGAGATCCGAGTCGATTCGGAAGGCTCCCTTGACTATGAACATTATTCTGGACTGCTCAAAACCAGGCCAGAGCTAGTCAGCGTCATGCTTGTGAATAACGAAATCGGCTCCGTGCAAGACATCGATCAGATCGGGACGATGGCAAAGGAGGCCGGGGCACTCTTCCATAGTGATATCACTCAAGGGGTTGGCAAGACAGACCTGGGTCTCGCTGGCCGCCCGATCGACTACGCTACCTTGTCTGGCCATAAGATCCACGCGCCCAAAGGCATCGGCGCGCTTTGGGCCAGAAGCGGCGCACCTCTCAAGCGATTCATGGTTGGCGGCACACATGAAAGAATGCGACGCTCGGGCACGCTGAATGTCCCTGGAATAGTAGGGTTAGGTGTCGCAGCGAGGCTCATGATCGATCGGGGCAAGGAGGAAGCTGCCCGAATGGCCGTCCTTCGCGATAGAATCATTCGAGAGGTCAGTTCCAACGTCTCCGACGTTCGAGTCAATGGACAGGCGGTCAATGCACCGCATATCCTCAGCCTTAGTTTCTATAGGACTGAAGGAGAGAGCGTGATCATCAACTTAGACAGTCAGGGAATTTGCTGCACGGCAGGATCTGCCTGCTCGTCTGGCATGAACTTGAAGAGCCGGGTGCTCACAGCGATAGGGCTTTCCGATGAGTGGCTACGCGGCACGATACGCATCAGCCTCAGTCGCTACACAACGGATACCGAGGTCGACGAGTTGATTGGAGCACTCACCAGTTCAGTGGCCATGGTCCGCTCCCTGGCCGGTTACGCTACGGGGTAGCCGCGAACTTTGGGCACGAATTGTGCGTCTAATAGTGTTCTTGTGAAAAATTTCACAGGTTGGCAGGGATGACTGCATGGGCTCGCCAAACAGCCCAAAAGTGAATCCAAAGGCAGGACTCATAGCCAGGAGCCTCGAATTGAGGCAGCAGGGTACTGAGTAGCCTCGACCTTGAGTTTTGAGCAGCTGGCTGGACGTCAACAAGCAAGGTGAGACGAAAGGGCCGGCTCGCGCGTAATACCGATGGGGAATCTGCGCGGGTAGTAGAGATTTGTTTGGAGAACAGTAGACACGAATGAGTACGAATAGCATTCTGCCTTCTTTGCCCGAGGAAGCTCTTGATGACGAGTTGCTCGAGCCGGCGGAGGTAGAAGAAGAAGATGAAACCGACGAGGAAGAGCCCGAACCGCAGCCACCCGACGATTCTGAAGAACTTGAGATGTGGATGCGCCAGACGCGGCGGGCGCAGCTCCTCACGCCTGAACAAGAGGTCAGCCTTGCCAGGCGAGTTCAGGCTGGCGACGATCAGGCAAAGCGGGTCCTAATCGAGTCGAACCTAAGGCTCGTCGTGAGCATTGCGAAGAAGTACAACGCTCGAGGCATTCCACTGGCGGATCTGATTCAGGAAGGAAATCTTGGCCTCATCCGGGCAGTCGAAAAGTTCGACTGGCGAAAGGGGTTCCGGTTTAGCACCTATGCTACATGGTGGATCCGACGCGCCATTGCAAGGGCGATCATCAATCAGGGCCGTACAATTCGCATTCCGGTTTACGTCGCTGAGCTGATCAACAAAGTGGTTAAGACCCAAAACCGGCTTCAACAAGACTTGCAGCGTGACCCAACTGAAGAAGAGATAGCCGCAGAAGCGGAGATGCCAGTCGACCGCGTTCGGGAATTGCTCCGCGTTTCATCTGAGCCCTTGTCGCTCGAGACACCTGTGGGTGAAAAGGACAATTCTTCCCTTGGAGACTTTGTCCCAAACAAGAACATGCCGGAGCCAACCGATGTGACGACAACGCTCATCAAGCGGCAGGAGATCGACTCGATTCTCGGTCGACTTACCCAACGCGAGAAGGACGTTGTTTCACTCCGGTTCGGACTCGACGATGGGCGCCCACGGACGCTTGAAGAAGTCGGAGTCGCTCTGAATGTCACACGTGAGCGCGTGCGACAGATCGAGTTGCGCGCCATGAAGAAGTTGCGCCATATCGGCGAGAAGCTTCGCGCGCTGGGTGTTCAGCTGCAGTCTTCTGCGTAGTCGATCAGCGAATAGGCCGAGCTTTTTCGAAAGGTGATTCGCGATTCATAACTGCTCGCCTATTCTTCCGAGCAGTGCAGGACGCAAGGCTTCCATCTTTTGCTCTATGGTTCGCCGTAAGGCTTCCGTTTCGTTGCGCAGTTTTTTCGAAAGTTGGTCACGGTCTCCTAGCACTTGAGAAGACACTTCTGCGAGTCTCGCTGTATCTTCAAATCTAACGACATCGATGGGATAGTCTAGCAATTGAAGTAGGCCTTCGGTCTTATGGCTTCCGCTTGGCATTGGGACAAATGGCGTACCCAACGCTGCGGCGATGATATTCATGTGATATCGGCCGCCGATCACGAATCTTGCGTCTGCGATGACTCGCGCAACTTCTTGATAAGTTGCGCTTTTCGGAATTCTTACTATATTGGGATAAGCATGCGTTTCCAGCAATCTGCCAATCGTTTTTTCTGTGGCAGGTGCGGCAGTGAGCCAGACCACCCCCAATTTGTGCTCGTTCGCGATTTCGTTTATCACGCGGAAGTGTTCCCGCCAAGGCACTTGGCGTAGGATCGCTGACCCCGCGGCCACCAGATAGTCGCGTCCTGCAAAGTTGGAAAGGCAATTGAAAGAAAGTTCAGATGCTGGTTCTGTCATGAAGGCCATATCCGGAATCACATCGACGTTTTTGACCCCAAGGCGCTCCAGGTACTTGGCAGAGACGGGTTCACGTGTAGCGACATGGGAGTACCGTGAAAAGGCTCCGGCAATGCAACGTTCGAATGCCTCTGAAAACGACTCTGCGCTGCCGTTGAGACATAGCACTTGCTTTTTGGCCGCCGACAGGGCAGTTGGCAACAGTAACAATCGGGCACCTGAAGAAAACTTGAGGCCATCCATCGTCCCTTCTGGCTGAAACACTACGCAGTCTGATTCCATTGCGCGGTCAAAGTCCTCTGCAAAGAGCAGCCGCGACATTCTTAGAAGCAGTCGGTCCCCTTGCGCAGTAGAGTTGGCGAGAGCCTTCATAATCGGCCTACCAAAGACTTTGCCTACGTACCCATCTATCATTCGTGACTTTCGCAATGGCACTAAGTGAAAGGAGACAGCTCCGCATACTTCTTCTAACTGCTTAAGCAATTCAGCACTTGTAGCTTGCGATCCCCAATTGCTGCGGTTGCCCGTGTAGTTGACAACAGTAATCGTCATGGTGCAATCAAGTCCACCAGTCTATGCTTCAGAGCCTCTCGGAGTCTATTCTTGGAAATTCTAGTCTCGCAAGGCACATGCGGGACTTCAAAGAGTGAGGCAAGATCAACTAATGGTTTGCTTACCGGAATGCTGCATTGGGCTAAGATCCCTGACTTAGTTACTCTCAGCGCAATTCCAACGAGCTTTTTACCACTCTGCTTTTCAACAATATCATTGACTGAAACACTTGCAAAGCAATCTGGTGACTTGCATGACAATACTCGTTCGGGTAGTTCTTCACCGAGCGTTGCATCAAGCCCCAAGTCTTTGAGGGCAAACACTATGGGCATGGCAACGCTTCTGTATATCTCTTTCACCTTGCGTGCATCTCGCTTAAGATTCATTGCAATCGAGACTGTCAGGTCGTGTCCATGCAAGACTGCCCCACCGCCTGTCGGCCGCACAACCCATGGGATTGAGCTTCCCTTTGTTAGTACAGCTTCGGGAACTTGCGAACGGCCAAGAGAGATCCACGCACCCTTCCATTCATAGATCCTCGCAATCGTTCCGCCTCCACGCTCCGCCTCTGACAACATAGAGAGATCACGCGACATATTGGTTGTTCCGTCCAATCTCCCTTCATCTATCACTAGACGATTTCCAACAGAAGCAAACCTTGTTGACATATTTCTTTTGACGTCGACTTGCGTTGTGCGATACCCCACTCACTCAGAGAACATCTGCTTTCTTCAAGTCTTCATAGGACGACCAATTCACATCCAATGTTTTTGCTGCGAAAGCTTCGTCGAGCCGCCCCACTGGCGTTGTATGAGGTGCGTTATGGAGAATCGAAGGGTCTTCCTTTGACTCTTCTGCTATTTCTAACATGGCATCGCAGAATGCATCGATCATTTCCTTGGTTTCCGTTTCCGTCGGCTCTATCATCAAGGCTTCGGGAACAATTAGAGGAAAGTAGTTGGTAGGAGGATGAAATCCGTAGTCGATGAGTCGCTTACTGACATCGAGGGCACGAACACCATATCGCTTGAGCGGCTTGGCCGTTAAGACACACTCATGCATACAGGTTCTATCGAATGCTTGAGGATACTCTTCTTTGAGCCTTGCTTGAGCATAGTTAGCATTCAATACCGCATGCTTAGCAATTTCGGGCAATCCTTCCTTACCGTAAGATCGAACATACGCCCAAGCACGCACGTTCATCATGAAGTTTCCATAAAAAGAATGGACGCGACCCACAGATTCGGGGCGGTTATCGTCGAGGATGTATTGACCGTCCCTATTAGCAACAACCGGCACGGGCAGATATGGTTCTAGGTGAGACTTGACGGCTATGCAACCGCAACCTGGCCCTCCCCCACCATGAGGAGTGCTAAAGGTCTTGTGTAAGTTTAAGTGCATGCAGTCAAATCCATGATCGCCTGGCCTCGTAACTCCGACCATGGCGTTCATGTTTGCACCATCGCAGAAAACTTGTGCCCCCGCATTGTGAATGAGCTGGCAGATCTCAATAATATTGTCTTCAAAGAGCCCAAGTGTGCTTGGATTCGTCAGCATCATCGCCGCAACGTTAGGCCCCAAATGTTGCTTCAAGTCATCGATGTCCGTTCCGCCTCGCGAGTTAGTTTTCACAGATTGAACTCGGTATCCTGCACGAGCAGCGCTCGCCGGATTCGTTCCATGCGCACTGTCTGGGACTAAGACTATGTCTCGGTGCCCCTCACCGCGCGATCGATGAAATGCTCGAATCAAGAGTAAGCATAGGAGTTCTCCACTTGCGCCCGCCGGCGGCTGCATCGTCGCAGTGTCAAATCCTGTAATTTCGGCCATCCACGATTGCAAGTCATAAATCACTTGCAAATTGCCTTGAACAGCCTCAACTGGCTGCAACGGATGCGTGAGTGCAAAGCTCGGATTCGATGCAACGGCCTCATTGACACGCGGATTGTATTTCATTGTGCAAGAACCCAACGGATAGAATCCGGTGTCGATTCCGTAGTTACGATGGCTTAGATTGGTAAAGTGCCTAACAACTTCAAGTTCTCCGACTTCAGGTAACTCTGCAGGTTCCCGAACAAGTCCATTTCCAATCAACTCGGCCATATCCGAAACCGGCACGTCGCACTGCGGCGGCATGCATCCGATACGTCCTTTGCGAGATCGTTCGAAGATTAGCGGAAAATCTGCCATCAGTTCACCACCCTCGCGACGGCCGCTACCAAGTCGTCGATCTCGTGCTTCGTTCTCACCTCGGTAACTGCGATTAGCATCGAGTTCTTGAGTTCAGGATAGTACTCACCCAGCGGCAGACCCGCAAGTATTCCTTGCTTCAGCAACTGGTCTCTTACGCGATCCGCATCGTGCCCAAGATCTATAGCGAATTCATAAGCAAACGGCTCGTCGAATAGCAATTTCACTCCCGGAATGCGACACAGTTCCCTCTGAGCGTAATGAGCCTTTTGAATACATGTTTCAGATAGCTTTCTGAATCCTTGTTTACCCAGCGAACACATCCAAATGGTGGCAACGAGAGCCATTAGAGCCTGGTTCGTACAAATGTTGCTTGTTGCCTTTTCTCTTCGAATGTCTTGCTCCCTTGTCCGCAGCGTCATCACAAAACCGCGTCTCCCATCCTTGTCTTGAGTTCTGCCGACTATACGTCCGGGAATGGCACGAACCAATTCACGCTTGACGCAGAAGTAACCGACGAGGGGACCGCCGAATCCCATCGGAACACCGAGTGCCTGCGCCTCTCCCACCACTACATCTACGCCAAGTTGGCCGGGTGGAACGAGAACCCCGAGCGCTACTGGATCTGCTACGACTACAACAAGCGCGCCATGCCTGTGCGCCGCCTCGACAAGAGGCTTCAAGTCTTTGACTCTGCCGAAAAAATCTGGATACTGAACGGCGACACAGGCAGTCTCGTGATCAATGTCTGCGATTGGATCGTTGCTGACTGATGTTGTGCAATCTGCTGGTTCTGAGAAAGTCTCTACGCAGGAACGATAGTGTGGGTGAATGGAATCAGAAAGGACGATTCGAGTTCTGTTGGTTACACCGCTCGCCATAATACACGCTTCTGCAAAAGCAGTTGCGCCGTCGTACATCGACGCATTGGCGACCTCCATTCCAGTTATCTTGCAGATCAACGATTGGAATTCATAGATTGTCTGCAGATATCCCTGACTTGCCTCCGGTTGATAAGGTGTGTATGCGGTGAGGAACTCACCACGGGTCACCAACTGCATAACCAGCGAAGGGACGTAGTGTTCATAGATTCCGGCCCCTAAAAAATTTACGAGCGAAGACAGCGCAGTGTTCTTCGCGCCGATAGCTCGGAGCTCCTTCACAAGAGAGTACTCATCCAATGCCTCTGGAACATTGAGATCGCCCTCAACTCTTAGTGATGCCGGCACTTCGTGGAATAACTCTTCGATTGAGCTCACGCCAATCGTCTTGAGCATTTCGCTACGATCAGCGTCGGTGTGTGGAATATATCCCATTCCCTGAAACTACTCCGACAAAAGCGCCTGGTAAGCGTCCGGATCCAAAAGGTCGGTGGGGACTTCATCCAATGTAATCTTGGCTATCCATCCTTGTCCGTAAGGATCTTGATTGATGAGCTCGCTCGCTCCCTCTAATGCAGTGTTCGTTTCGGCGATCTGGCCTTTCACTGGACTGTAGATATCGGACACAGTCTTCACCGACTCGATAGTTCCAAAGCTGTCACCTTGGATTAGAGCGCGGCCCGGGGACGGCAAATCTACATAGACAATGTCACCAAGTTCGGACTGGGCGTAATCGGTGATTCCAACGGTTGCAGTATCGCCTTCGATCCGAACCCACTCGTGCGATTTTGTATACTTTAGGTCTTTGGGAACGTTCAAACCAATTCTCCTGGGAGCGCCCTATCTTACACCACAGCGCCGGCGTTTTTGGGCATATCGGACATCACCAATGCCCAACGTCTCGCCAGTCCTGTGGTCGGTCCCGCCAGTTCTCCTTGACCTTCACATACAGCCCAAGGTAAACGTGATTGCCAAGGAGTTTCTCGATATCCTTTCGCGCTTCCTGGCCAATCTCCTTGAGCATTCGACCTCCGTGGCCGATAAGAATCGGCCGCTGGCTTTTCCGTTCAACAAAAATAGTGGCTTCTATTCGGGTCAGTGGCTTAGCGGCGGCTGGATCGGCATCCTCCCAAGATTCGATTGCGACAGCGATTCCATGAGGAACTTCTTCTCGGGTGTGGTGCAACGCCTTCTCTCGAATTAGTTCCGCCGCCATGTCCCGCATCGTTTGATTCGTATAGAACTCAGGATCAGGATACATAGCTTCACCTTCAGGCAACTTTGCAATGAGCAAATCAACCAGCTTGTCGACATTCTCCCCCGTCAACGCGTTGGTGTACATCATTACCGCATCTGAAGTCAGGGCTTCGAAAGCTTCGTAGTGCGCCACAACCTTTTCGGGTCTCAAATGGTCCATTTTGTTGAGGGCGACAACGACTCTTCCAAGTCCACGAGCCTTCAAGATCTGTACAATTCGTTCATCCTCCAAAGTCGGAGGTTGACTTACATCGACAACAAGTAGAACGCAGTCCGACTCGTCGACGATCTGAACGGATTGGTCGACCATTGTCTTTGCAAGCTTTGTCTTCGGCTCGTGAATTCCCGGAGTATCGATAAACACGATCTGAGCCCCAAGGCGATTGGCAACTCCAAGTGTCGACTTCCTCGTCGTTTGGGGTTTTGACGAAGTAATGGCAACCTTTTCACCGACGATGTGATTCATCAGCGAGCTCTTCCCCACGTTCGGTCTGCCAACTACTGCTACTGTGCCCGAGCGAAATGCCACTGACTACTCCTTGGCTCGAAAACGTACGCCAACGGTAGACTTAGTCTCGCCTGGGTCCGCTTCTTTCGACTGCTTGCGAACTGGCTTCTTTCGCTCCTTTGGTGGCGGTGCAGCTTTCTTAGCAGCTTTCGCACCACTCTTTGCACGAGGCCCTCGAGGCTGATAACGATCCTCTTCCTCTTCATCATCGATTGGAGCATCGCTAAACAACACCATAAACTCGTCCGCATCGGAGAGTGTCAACAGAGAAAGTTCATGGTGCATAGTGTCGTCATCCAATGTATCCGGTTCTGCCTCAGGAACTTGGTCCAATGTTAGCAAGGAATCGACATTGACCTCAGCGAGGCGATTGACTTCGATTTCTTCGCCAACAAGCAACACTTGCGTTTCTCCATCTGTTGCTGTGCTACGAAAATGGGTGGCGTCTGCACTCACGATTTCCCCAGACACAACATCATAAGCATGCCACCTATCAGGTAGCGTTGCGGTCCTGTGTCCCGATCCCGAAAAGTGGATGCTGAGGTGCGGTTTGCGAACATGAACGACATCACCATGATAGTTCCAAACCTGCACACCAGCCAACTGGCATAGACCTCGAATGATCTTCTCGTTCACGAGAGGCTCGCCCAAGAAGACGCTTCGCCAAACTTGCGACGGGTCTTCCTCGGACTTGATTTCTCTAACCACAAGGCTTGGCAAGCCTGTCTGCGTGTATTCACCAAGAACCGTGCAACCTTCCTCAGGAATTGCAAAGAAGCTCGGCTCAAGTTGATCTACAACACTGAGCGCCTTTTCCTCGAGCAATTCCGTGAGCGGATGCTTTCTGTTAAGGATCGTCGTCCCGGCTCTGCTGCTGAACGGTTGCGGACGAATAGCAATCCCGGTGATCTCTCTTACCCTCTCAAGTGCGGGCCTTCCATTCTCGAATTGCCCGGCGGCGTAAACCCAGAAGAGGGTCTTCCCGTCCCGCTGCAGCCGGTTCTTGATCGCCGCACGAACTTCAGGCCTGGTATCCCATGCGTTCAAGAAAATATATAGCTTCGCATCGGGAAAGCGAATTCGATGCGCCAGGTCGCTAAGAAGATAGAAACCCGCGCTTACTCCAGCCCGAAGTATCGCCTCCCGTGAATCTTGAATAAGCTGCTTGAATGCACGCTGATCATTGAGATACGCGATGCTTCTCTCGTCGATGAGAACTGCAACATCGGGATCGGACATGGGAGTTGCGGTCGCCGCGATCAATGTATCCCTCACCTTCTTCGCACGTTGCCAAATTGCAGGTGTGTTCAGCCATCCGTTACCCCATAAATCCATCCAAGCGATGCCTGTAGCGTGCGCTAGCGCGCATCCAAGTCCGCGCCAATGAGCAGCTTCCAACGCTTGTGGGGTCGACATTACTGGGTTAAAATCGTCAGGCTCCGCGCCTTGGCTAATCGGTGTCTTGAAGTCTTCTTCGCTTATGAAGAGCTTGTTGTTGAGAGAAAAGCTATCAATCGGCCCGGGGAATGCAGCCGCACCTCCCATGTTCCTGTCTCGATACGATGGAGGTCCACAGATAATGTCGACTTCTCGCGTTCGAAGCAACTTTCCAAGACTGAGATGCCCATTTGCCGGGTGCGCCCATTCGAACGTGTATCCGTAACTCACAGCCACGAGCACCCGGCCTTCTGATGCCTTTTTTACTTCATGTGCAAGCCGTTGAATACATGCGACAGTCGCGTCGCTCAAGAACAAGTGATAGTCAACCCATTTTCGCTCTTTTCTACTTTCTCGTAGAAAGCTCTCGCCTGAAAGTGGAACTGTGCCGTATTCCGGGATTTTCAGTGTCTCAAATCGCGCCTTTCCATCGAACCATGCTGCTTGAAGGGCCACATTGTCGTTACCATATCGCCAACGTGCCCAGTCACGGAACGACTCTTCAGCGGCACGGCTTGTGTCGTATCCCCAACCATCTGCAAAGAACCACTCTCCTCGATCGAGATGAATTCCAATGATCCGACGCCCTTCCTCTAATGCAAGCAATCCTCTGACAAAGGCACTAAGCAATCGCTGCGCCTCTCCCCAGAATCCCGGATCGCACACACTGGGTTCTGCCAGGGTTCCGTCTTCAAAGCGAAATGCTGCATTCGCAAATTTCTTCTCCCAACCTGGTGCGCCGGCAAAGACGACCCGGAACATAAGTTTTGCATCAGGATCTGTTGCGACCACGCGTGCAAGCAGATAAGCTGCGAGATCGAATGCATCTTGGGCAAGCTGTGAGTCGACTGGAAACTCGATCATTAAGCTATGCAAATGAACTCCGGCGCTCGCAGCCTTCTCAATTTCCGCGAGGACAGTTTCCAGCCGCCGCTCATCACTCGGATTCCCGAAGAAGATAAAAGGGGGTATGACTTGCTTTTCGATGACGATCATTGGCCGATCGGCAATACGTGCGATTCTCGGAGCATCAGCTGGTATCGCAATGGGGGGGAGGTCAGGTGTGAAAGGCCTAGGTTTTGGTTTGATTTGCAGTTCTGGATTTTGTTTGACAGGAGTAGACTTAACTCGACCTCTCTTGACTTGACTGTCTTCTTTCTTAGTACTTAGTCGAGTTTGTCCTCTTTGTTTGGGCACTTGTTGTGCTTTCTGCTCTTCTTGCGTTTCGCCCTTCGCTCTAAATCGAACCTTGATTGCGCTTCCTGCGCTTGAGACTTCTTCTGGACTCGGCAAAGTAGCGACAACTCGATCTTCGCTTGGCTCGACATCACTCTTTGACTTCGTACGTTTCGAAGCAGATTTCCTCTTGACTACTTCAGTCGCTTCTTCTTCAGTCGCGCTACGACGCTTTCGCGCGGGCTTCACCTCTTGTGGTTCAAGGGAAACATTACTAACTTCAACTTCCCCATCAGTTCCTACGGGAGGTGCTTCTTCTTTCTTTCTTCTTGGCATGATAGTGTTGGTATCTCAATTCTGCGCAGTTACTGCAGACTACGCTTTGATAACACCTTGGTCTACTTGAGCCAGTTTACCCCTAGAGGCTCGGACCTGGCCCGCCTCCAATTGGCTGGCCGAATCTGCCGGTGCCAAATGGCGAATCAAATGGCAACCCTTTGATACGAATGAAGAAGGCGATTTGTCGACCAGGCTGAAAGCCCGTGTTGTCTTCAAGGATTTGTAGAATTGCTTCGCTGCAATGCATGTCATACGTAAACGAGAACTGGCGAGAATTGAACTGCTTCGTGAACCCGTTCCATTGTAACAGCATGGATGCAGTGAGCCGCCCCCATCTGAGAGCGTCAACGAACAGGTTCACGCTTGACCACTTACCTGAGCCGGCGTCGTAGTTGCCTGAGGCTGCTAGCGTGAAATCACCTTGTCGATAGAGCGTGTCGAGACGAATGTTGCCCCACCTCTTATTGAAAACGTTGTAGTTCGCCAATGCTCTAAGTCGGAATTGATCGTTTGGCTCATACTCAAGTCTCAGAGATGGGGACTGCCATGCAACCTGCCCTTGCTTTTCTCGATTGAAGTCGTAGCCACTTTGCCCTCCGAGTTTCAAGCCGAGAATTGGCTCTACTAACGCATCGAAGCTTAGGACATTTGTCCGACTTCCTCTGTCGATGAATAGCGGAGTGAATCCGAACTGTCGCGAGAAGTTGTATCTGACGTTCAGTGAAAGAAGGCGTTCGCGCTGATAGCTCAGCCGCACATTCGCAATGGGTGTGTATTGGGCAGTGTTGTTACCATAGAACCCTTGCTTGAACGAAACATCGTACTCAATACCCAGTCCATTGTTCGGTACTCCAGTCTTGGTTGTTCTAAGGTCGAAGAACGCCCTTGCAACTTGTAGATTCTGCGCATTATCAATAAAGTTGCCAATCGAGAAAAGTGCCGTAAACTGCGGAATGCGAGACTGGACGCCAAACAGCCGATTCTTGTCAGTCCTGAAAGACAGTTCAGGCGCTCGGTCAACACCGCCAAAGAAGTTCAACGTCGATCCGATAGGTATCGCTCGATTGAAGTCAAGTTGCGCTGAGAATGCTGGCATGCTGAGCGTGTCTTGGAATCTCACGTCCACGAACTGCCGTGATGCGATGGTCGTTCCTGAGATGGAGGATCTCGATTCGGAGAATGCAAGAATTAGACTCGTAGTGTGCCGCGGATCCCAACGCCTAAAATCAGATAAGGTGACGTTCGTTTGCGAGCTTCTGAACGCGTCTGTTTGGTTTTCGAAGTAAGTTGCTCCTATTCTTGTTGTAGCATTCGCTCCAGTGAAGTTCGGGCGAAAACTGAGTCTTGCATCTAAGTTATTCGAAATTGGCCCGCCGAAGAATTGATACCTTCTACCTTCTATCGATGCATCGAGATCTCCACTGGACAATCGATCCCTATGTTTCGCACTTGCCGTGTAAGTGAGCGTTCCATTCACGTTCTCAAGCCCCACCACGGTACGCAACTCACCTTTAGACCTCGCAGTTTCGTAAAGGTAATCACCTCCAATCGCTACACCTTTTTTCGACATCAGGTCAGTTCTGAGGATTAGTAAATCATCTCGTACTGCCACAGGAACCTTGAATTTTAGGAAGTATCCCTCGTCGATAGACTGACCAATTTCGGGTAGATACTCCCTAGTGTTACGATCTAACGGTATGTCTAAACGAGGTAGACCGAGTACGGTCTTACCAAGTATCCGAAGCCGAAAGTGCTTGAATGTGAGCCTTCTGTCCGGAATGACAATGAGTTCTTGACTCTCGAAAACATAGTGGGGATGGTCAAAGCTACATGTCGTAGCAGATGCGATGCGAGCTATCAGCCTGTCAAAGCTGCCTTCGGCTTCTCTCGTCTTGACATAGATGTCAGTCTGGATCCTGTAATCGAGTCCCTCCGGCTTTATGTCTGCCGAGCCATCCTCAAGTCGAAATGTTCTGTTTGCAAAGTCGATCTGTATGAAAGCGGCCCGTATTACTTCGGATTGCCCTAAAATGTCGACACCTCCTTTCAAAACAAAGACATCGGAGTCCAAGTCTCCCTCCACTACTTCTGCCCGAATCTCGTAACCCTTGTATTCGAAATGTGCATCCGTGGCCGTCAATTTGTTATCCTGAAGTCGATACTCTTTGAAAGACTTGATAACAAGTACTTGCGATGCCCGCTCCGATGGTGGAGGTAAGCGTTGGTCCCGTGGAGGCAATGCATCTCCATGCGTAGGCTGATTGCCTCGCCTTTGCTCGATCGGAGGGGTGTCCTGGTCGATCGCGTGCCCAATCGACCAGCCAACAATTAGTGCCGCAGTTGCCACTACTCTGAGCGCCATATCGCCACCGCAGCCGCAAGCAGAAAAATCGCGTTCGGAAGCCAGGCTCCAACCAGTACCGGAAGAATTTCATGGTTCCGGGCAAGGACTTGGCCAAACAGGATCCAGAGGTTGTAATAGATCACAACGATGATCACGCTGATCAGGACACCGACAAATGCTCCTCCACGAGAGAATCGAATAGCAAAGATTGGACCGAACAATGCGAACACGAAGCATGCAAATGGAATCGCGAAGCGCGACTGGTACTCTAACTCATACTCCCTCGCCTGCTCCTGAGACCCGCGCGCTTTCAGTTCCTGAATTGTCTGCCGCAGCTCAATGATCGTTTGCTCATCTGGTAGTGGTGTGCCGAACCACGCATCGACGCTGAAGCGCTGATGAATGACTTGCTCCTCCCTGACATCGAATTGCACTAGTCGAGAACCTTCAAATTGATAAACTACTGGCTTCCTCAGCGTCAGGAGTTCATCCTTGTAGAATCCGTCATCGGCCATCATGAACCAGTACTCGCCGCGCTTTGGATGGTGAAACACAAACACATTCGTCAACATGACTTCCCCAGACGTGCCCTTCTGGATGGCAGCGATCGACACGTGATAACGACCATCATCGAATTTAAGAATGACGTTTGACCGAACGCCTATTGCCTCTGGGCTCATGGCTATTTTTCGGAACGTGTCTTTGAACCGCGCTTCTGTAACCGGCATCACTCGCTCGACAATAAAGAAGTTCAGCGCTGCGGCAAACAAGCCAAGTGCCATGACAGGCACAAGTACTCGCCGAATGGGTATCCCAGCCGCACGCATGGCGGTCAGTTCGCTTTCTCTCGTCAGGCGGCTGACGGCAAGGGACGTCGCTATAGCGGTACCAACCGGCAAAGTCAGCTTAAGAGTCGTTGGAATGCTGAAGAGGAGGAGCTGTGCGATAGCCGACCATTCAACGTCTTTCCTGAAGAGCTGCTGGGAGTACTGTATAACAGTATTCGCCAGAAACATTAACACAACCGCACCCGTGCCGATCAAGAACGGCACGAGCAATTCCCGGAATACATAGCGATCGAGGATCCGAATCAATTTTTGGGCGTTCGGAGTATACGATAAAGGAGAAGCGCTGAAAGTATCAGCAACGCAATGATGGCGGGCACAGCGAAGCCGAGCGGCAGTGCAATGGCAAGTCCCGGAGCCATGACGAGCGTCGAGACTGCGACTAGCCAAACCCAAAAGACCCTCAGTGGAGTTCCGTCAAGTGCTTTGCCCCCACCCGCGAGATTGATCAACAGCGCCGTTCCGCACTTCTTGCAGTATCGTGTGTTCGGTGCATTTGTTGCAAAGCACTTCGTGCAACGAACTTCTCGTTCAGCAACCGACTTGCCATGAAGGCTTTCCCATGCGTTCAATGTCCTTTTCTCATCTTCCAGCACGTTTGGAGCCGACTCCACCGCTTCGCGCATAATGGCTACCGCAGGACCAATCACACCTCGTTTGTAGCACATCCTTGCTAACTGCACTTTTGCGCCTACGTTCGTCGCTTTCGTATCAAGTTGGCGATAGGCAGAACGCATAATGTCAATGTCTATCATCAAATGGGCACGTTGATTAAGGTGATACTTTACAAGCGGATAGATTGCTCCCGCAATAAGCAGGGAGAAGCATGCTGACATCGAGACCATCACTTCGCTAGTCGTCACAGCGAGAACGCATAGCCCAAATACGAGACCGATCGAAAACAAGCCTTCGAACGTTCCCACTTCATCAGCAATCATCCAGCCAATGATCGAAGCGACCCAGATGATTGCTGGAATCATTGACACAATCGCAAATGGCAAGACGGGGTTGCTTAGACTATTCTCCATCCTTTGCTCAAGTCTTCGTAGACCACCGAGAATGGGACGGGCGAAGGCCCGCACAATGTTCCCGGCCGGCTGTCGATTTTACACTTCGGAGCCGGACTTGTCACCGCCGATTTCTGCAGCATTCTCACTATTCGATACTCTAACCTCCCCTTGCTTCTCCTTCTTTGTTCCAAATCGAAGCTCTTGCCCATTCAGGAGCCTAACAATGTTCGACCTATGATTTAGGATCAGGAGCACTGCTGCTCCACCATAGAGGCCCCACACAAGTGTCGGTGCACCAAGGAAGTACGCTGCAGTAGGAGCGACGATAACTCCAACTATGCTCGCTAAGCTTACATATCTCGTCGCCAAGAAGACCGCAAGCCAAACTGTAAAGGCAATACCCCCGGCAATGGGCGTAGCCGCCAAAACCGCACCTAAGGCACTAGCGACCCCCTTGCCACCACGAAACCGTAGGAAGGGCGAAAACGTGTGGCCGAGAATTGCACAGATTCCGACGAGAATTGCGGCCTCTGGCGAGAAGCCGCTCAAGGCAAGCCAGTTGCCGGCCAAGGTTCCAGGAACATACGCCTTTGCAACATCCATTAGAAATGCCGGCAACCCCAAGCTTGGCCCGCAAGTTCTCCAAACATTCGTTGCTCCAATGTTTCCGCTTCCGACCTTCCGCAAATCAACGCCTCTGGTCTTGGCAAGCCAGTACCCGAAAGGCAGCGAACCGACCAAAAAGGAACCAACACACAATAGGATCCAAAGTTCCGGGTTCGATTTCATCGTCATTTCTCACCAAATACTGAATGAATAGCAGCAAGCACTTCTGTCTTGTGCTCTTCTGCTCGGCTAAGTAATACATTTGCGTCACTCAGGCCCAACCATGCTGCCAACTTATCAAGCTTTGCAGGATTCTCGGGAAGTACTGAATCAGAATCGAACTCCAGCAAGAACATAGCGTTTCGAGTTAAGGCGAAGAAAGAGTGCGCTTCAATCAGAGCGTCCCTTTCGAAAATAGTTAGGGCCTTAGCGTCTGCCAGACTCTTAAGTGCTACCGAAGTCTCATAGTGATTACGTGCCGGACAATCTGTCCTCAGTTTGAGAAGCGCTACAAGCCATTCGATGTCAAATAGGGATCCTGGTCCCAACTTGATATCGCGAGCAGACTCACCTGGGTTCACCCGCTCTTCATGGACTCGTTTCCTCATGTGCCTCGCCTGTTCTTCTTCTGCAGTCGACCACCGCATGTCGTAGACAGTTGAGTAGATACACTGCTCGCTGCTCTCCAAATTGCGAACACTTCGAGCTTTCGTGTAGGAAACTCGCTCCCAAGGTTCCATTCCGGACTTCCCGTAATCAATTAACGTCGTCGGTGTCCGGACGATGAGTCCGCTTCGGCCCTCTGGGCGTAAACGAACGTCCACAGGGAAATGGCTGCCTACAGAGATTCGACGCACGGCCCGCATCCACTCTTCACCTGCCTTTTCACTTAGGCGACCCAAGTCATCAGCCTTAGCAAGCAGCATCACGTCCCAATCGGATCCTAAAAGCAGTTCCTTGGATCCGTAGCTTCCCAACGCCACTATGTCAACGTTGGTGCCGCCACACGCGTCCAAAAGAGAGGTGAGCAGCATATCTGCAACCTCTGTTTGAAATTGCCCGGATCTCTCCACATCGCTGTGATAGGCCTGTTTGATCGCGGCAACGACAGAAGCCCTTCGCGCAACTGCCCCAACAAGAGACTCGAATCCCTGGCGCTCTTCCTGGATTTCGATCCGCCATGATTCAAGCAGCTTCGCATCATCAGCTTGAGTGAACTCAGCTTCTTCGGAGAACGCAACATCCCAGAGTTCCTTGTGAAATGCAATTTCGGACACTACTCTCGGAGCACGCTCAACAAGCAAGCGCACCCTTTCAATTGAATCGGCATCGAGAGTCAGTTCTCCCACCCCCATTAACAGCCTTTCTAAGGAATTCGCTTCACGACTGCTTGTCTCGTACCCAAGTGAGGTCTTGTCGATCGTTGACATTGAGGCCCCGGATGCGAGAGCTGGGAACCGCTCGGAGAGCACGGACCTCACGGCCGACATTTGGCGCCTAACCTCTGCATCCAAGTCGTTCCAGCGGCGAAATTGCATCGATCTTGCAAGCACTTCACGATCGCGCTCGGAAGTCGGCATCGCATGCGAATGGAGCGAGTGTGTAAGCTGTATTCGGTGCTCTACTTGTCTTAGCAATCGATATGCTTTGGCCAGAACTACGGACTCTCGATGAGAAATCAAACTCGCAATTCGCAACCTGTCGATCGCTTCTAGCGTTGAAGCGCCCTGCAACTCCACTCTCTCCTTACCAGCGACAACTTGCAATGTCTGCACCATGAACTCAATGTCTCGTATGCCTCCTTGATCAAACTTCACATTTAGTTGTTTGTCCACGCTACCGCGATGTTCTTCCTCAGTTCTCTGTTTCGTGTCGAGGATCGAGTTGAGGAATAGTTCTGTTCTCGGTCCTCGAAACACCTGCGCGCGAACGAGCGAGATGAATTGTTCGCTAAGAGCCGATCCACCTGCACAGGATCGGGCCCGCACCATTGCTTGTGTTTCCCATGGCTCCGCATAGCTCTCGATATATCGGCGCATGGCCGTTAGCGTGTGAGCGACTGGCCCAGCTTTTCCAAACGGCCGCAGCCTAAGATCGATCCGGTATAGGTCCCCGCGACCCATTTTCCCGCTTAGTGCGCGCACATACTTCTCACAAAAGGTCGAGGCTTTAGCCAGGTCCTCAGTATCATCGCTCAACACAAACATTAGATCGATGTCTGACGAGTAGTTGAGCTCGCGCGAACCGTGCTTTCCCATTGCGACGACTGCGAGCCCCTCTATGTCAAAGTTCTCTTCATCTGCGCACGCTATGAGCGCACCTTGAAGCAACCCATCCGCGAGTTCAGATAGCGATCGCCAGACGAACTCGGGAGGCTGATCACCCGACAAATCGTTCCAGACAGTTTTTGCAAGTGCCCGCTTTTGTATGAAACGCAACTGATCAAGCCTGTGAGTAAACGAGATGGCACTTGAAAACAGTCTGCAAGCTTCCGCCTTAATTTCATCCGCGAGAATCGGTTTGGAAACTTCGGCATGATCGAATAGCATCATTGCAGCGTCCGGGTCTCGGATCAGTTCGTTCGCAATGACTTGACTACTGCCAAACAGTGCCAGAAGTCGGCGCGCAAATGGCGGTGAGTCGTCGATCATTGATGCCCTGGTTTCTTCACCACCGCTGGCGTCGAGCCAACGCTCAAAGTTCGCTATTGCTCTCATTGGGTCAGCAGCGGACTCAATACTAGGCTTAAGTCGAATCCAAAATCCGGGTCTCCCGAAGTCACCAAAGCGGTCGCTAAGCGAATTCAGCCGTCCGGGATCAAAGAGAGAGGCGCTGCTGGTCTCTTCAGGCACGGATGTCCGCGCTCCTTACCCGCTCAGATTTTAGTTTGGGAATGTATGATCCGTGTGCTTCAATGAGTTCGTCAACGAGTCTCCATATCTCTTCGAGTGTCAGTTCAGCTGAAGTGTGCGGATCTAACATGGCTGCATGGTAAACGTAGTCCTTTGTTCCAGTCAGCGCCGCCTCGACTACAAGCGATTGGACGTTGATATTCGTCAGCATAACTCCAGCTAGCTGCGGAGGAAGTTGCCCTATTCGCGTTGGTTGCACGCCGTTCTTATCGACTAAGCAAGGAACTTCAACGCAACATCCAGTTGGCAAGTTGTCAATCAGGCCATTGTTAGCAACGTTTCCATAGATGACACGAGGAGTGCCAGTTTCCATGCTATGCATAATCAATGAACCGTATTCACTTGTGCGTGTATGTTCTAATGGTCCGTCGCCTTCATATTCGACTTTACGTTGGTTCCACACCGCAATTATATCTTCGCAACGTCGCATGTACTCGTCAAGCGGAATTTTGAATTCACTTATCAGGTCTGTTCGGTCACGCCGAATAAAGTGATTGCAGTATTCACTGAAATGCTCACTGCTCTCAGTAACAAAGTACCCCAGTCGTCTAAGCATTTCGTATCTTACGAGATTGTTTTTTGGTGCAGCGCCACTCTCTGCAATTTTCATCAGTTCCGGATAAAGATCCCTTCCTTTGTGTTCCAATCTCAGGTAGAACGCCAAGTGATTGATTCCCGCGCAAACATAGTTGAGTTCCTCAGGCGGGATAGAAAGATCCCTTGCGAGCTCTCTCGCGGTTCCTTGCACACTGTGGCATAACCCGATGCACTCGATCTTCGTGGTGCGAGAAATGGCCCAGCAGTTCATCGCCATTGGGTTCACGTACTGAAGCAAGAGCGCGTTTGGGCAAAGCTCCTCCATGTCTCTACAAATGTCAAGAAGCACCGGAATCGTTCTGAGTCCTCGCATAATGCCGCCAATGCCAAGCGTGTCAGCAATCGTCTGACGAAGTCCGTACTTCTTGGGTATCTCAAAGTCAATGACTGTGCCAGGCTTATACCCACCAACCTGAATCGCAGTGATGACAAAGTCCGCTCCATCCAGTGCTTTTCGTCGGTCAAGTGTCGCAACTACTTTTGGACTTGAATTTGTGGCAGCTGCCAGTTTGTGTGCCATGCGTACTGCCGTGTGGAGCCGATCAGGATCGATGTCCATTAATCTGAATTCGGCTTCTTTGAATTCGTCAAACATTAGTGTATCGCCAAGGAGACTCTTAGCGAAGACAACTGAACCAGCGCCGATGAATGCAACTTTCGGCATGAACCAAGTCTACCGTCTGACGTTGCCAAGCCACATGATGCTGCGACGAAGGCCAAACTTGAGAATGAACCCTATATCGTCATGATCTCCCATCGGAGCATCTTCGATTCCGAGTCCTCGATAGCCAACTTGAACGTTATTGTCAGTCGCACCTTGTGCTCCGTCTACCCATCGATAGGACCACAGCACGTCGCCGTTGTACCAGCACGCAGCTGAGTCGCTTCGAGAGTTGGTCCATTCATCGTAGTATCGCTTTACAAGCCAACCTCCCCTAATCGACTTATCTGCAATTTGATGCGCTACGAACTGTTGGCTCCACGGCGCCGAGTCATTTGTACGCAAACCTGAACCAAAAACATAAACTCGCCCATCGGCTCCTGCCTCTTCGGATCCATCGAAAAGCGGTATGAGTCTGCCGCTACCTCGAGCATTTCCATCTTCGCCCTCCACCCACTCTTTGCTCGACTCCGAGAAGTTCGTCCCGTCGAAACTGCACCAGCGCAGCAGCCATCTGCCGCTCTTCTCATGTGTCTGATCTTCGGTGGTCGCGAAAATTACCTGCCCCTTCCTTGTGTCGTCGCAGAAGCCCGCCGGAGTCTTGCTTTTGAAAGGAAGTCTTTTGAATTCTGACCATCCGCTTCCACGATTGTAGATCGCGAAAGTGAGATCGCCGTCCTTCGCATGAAGGACCACTGCAGGCACTCCAAAGACCAAACCACAAGTGACATTGCTACCCTTTGATTCCGGCAGGATCCCGCTGTTTCCCGGCTCTGACCCGAAGAATTCCTGCCACCTCACTCCCTCTGAAGTCGGTGCAAACAGAAAGTAGCTGTCGCCAACCGACATTCCACAAGGATCACCAGTCACGCGATCCTCCCAGATCACTTTCGGTGCTTCCCAACTCGTCCCTTCCGAATGAAACAGCGCAACAAGCCTGCCCGCATTTTCAATTCCAACGTTTGGGTTTTCCCCAGGCTTCGGCTCTGTCGCGAGTTGAGCAACAAGTATTACCGCACGTTCTTTGTGGACGAATAGCCAAGGCGAAGAGTGCCCCTTTACGAGTGTCTGCCTGGTTCCAGCATTCGTGCTGTATCCGTAATTGATATCCGCCCTAATGTTCCTCTCGCCGAAGATTCCATTCCAATTCCAGTCAATCAGTGTGGTGTCCCCATTTGCCTTGAGCCGATACCTGTATGGCCCACGCTCCAAAAAGCTAACCATTTCATAGGGAAAAGGAAGAACTTCGTCAAGGTCGGTTTCGCGGACAACATAAGACGCAAGGGCTCCGCTACTGTAATGAATCTCAGTTGCTTTGTCATTGAAAGAGTAACTGTATGCGTAGTTCATAAGACTCGTATAGGTAGGGCAATGCACTGGACCCCAATGACCCGTATGGTCCAAACCAAGTTGATGGCCAAACTCATGGATAAACACGGCATACATTGAGGCGTCGCCGACCGCTCCCATGTCTCCCAATTGATTGGCTTGGCCTCCTCCACCTTTCGTAATGTGCATCCAGTGAGCGACTCCTCTGTGCTCTGGCGGCATTGTTTCGCTTCCCACTTGTGGCCATCCCTTGCCAGCCGCCTGTTCTAGAGGCAGCGGGTCCAAGTAAATGAGGTGCAGGAATATGCCCTTTGTCATGTTGAGGTTATCTACTGGCAATTCTCGATAAAAGCGTTGAACTCGCTCGAGCTCCTTTTCCGTTCGATCGGCATCAACGTCCCCATTTCGCTGAATGTAACAGATGACGTCAGCTTGCAAAGGCGAGCATCCCATTCCTTTCAAGTCAAGCCCCCGGAATCCATTGACCTCCCAGCCGTCAAGCAACCCATCGTTGTCAGTGTCCCTGTTCCAAGGGTCGGTTCCCAACATGCGTTCTTCTTCGTTGCTTAGCCCGTCTCTGTCCCAGTCCCTATCGTCGGGGTTTATTGCATAAAGCACTTCGATGTCCCATGCGGAGTGCTTCTGGGAACCATATCGAAACTTGACAAGATCAGCAACGCCGTCACGATCCATGTCCCCGACCCGCAACTCATAGCGTTCAGTTTCCTCCAGCAACTCTTGGATCGGGATCTCGCTGTGTCCATCGAGCAGGTAGCCCCCAGATATCACCTTGTCCTGCCAAATTGTGATTGGCTCATTTGGCTCCCCATGGCGCCAGACTTTGTGTGAGAGCAGTCGCTTATCGTAAGCTCTTACTTGTCCGTCCTGTAATTGAACGAACCATCGATTGCCGCTGCAGTCGAACCATGTGACTCCAGCCACCAACTGAAACTCGGTTATGGATACACCAGAGTCAAACCAGAAGCGCACCCCCTTCCCCGTTTTAGCAGACACGACAGCAAACCCTTCACTTGTCAACCCTACGATCGGATCGCTAATAACTGGCTCAAATCTATGAACCTCCACAACTTCGCGGTATCGCCCATCTGTAAGGGTATGGGCTACACGCACAGATCCGTCGCTGAAGACGCCGACCACATCTGAACCCATCGTTCCCAAGAAGTCACCGGTCGTGGCCGCCATACAGTCCGGTCCAAAGTTTGTGCGTGCCTGAACGCTAAATGCTGGCTTATGGTTCTGATAGTTCTTTGAGAAATCAACGATGCCGCCTCCTGGCGGGTATACACACAGGAGATCAGCAAACCCGTCCGCGTCAGCGTCTCCAACCAAAGGAATTCGCGGCGGTGCGGCGAAGTTGAACGCAAAGAGTTGCGGCGGCGTAAAGAGCGGAGTAGCAACTGCCAGAACGAGCGAAATGAGCATGGGTGACGCATTGTGAACGAACGCGACCTTCTCGCCGCCGAAGCTCAGGATGATGCCCTCCTTAACACTCCCTTAACAGAACCCGCCCCACAATTAGCTGTGGAACCCGCCATGGCCGTTGCTGAGCCAGAACTTAGCGAAGCGGCACCCGAAGAGCCGATCAAGGTTAGTGCCAAAGGCGTGGACTTCTTTTATGGTGCCTTCCAAGCCCTCAAAAGCGTGTCGATTGACATCCCGAGGAATAGGATAACTGCCCTGATTGGCCCATCTGGCTGCGGCAAGACAACCTTCTTACGGTGCATCAATCGAATGAACGACCTTATAGACGGTGCCTTTCTGAAAGGCGCTCTTCTGATTGACGGCCAGAACATCTATAACAAGGACGTCGACGTCGTTCACCTGCGAAAACGTGTGGGCATGGTCTTTCAGAGGCCGAATCCTTTCCCAATGTCGATTTTCGACAACATGGCCTATGGCCCAAGACTCCATGGAATCAAGAAGAGAGCAGATCTCGAGATCTTGATTGAAAAATGCCTGAAGCGCGCATTCCTTTGGGACGAGGTAAAAGACAAACTGAATGAGCCTGGGACCAACCTATCTGGCGGGCAGCAACAAAGGCTTTGCATAGCGAGAGTATTAACCGTTGAGCCAGAAGTAATCCTCATGGACGAGCCTTGTTCGGCACTGGATCCTGTAGCAACTTCAAAGATAGAAGACCTGATGATGGAACTGCGTAACGACTACACCGTTATCATTGTCACTCACAATATGCAACAGGCCCAACGCGCGAGCGATTACACCGGATTCTTTCTCATGGGTGAGCTCGTTGAGTTCCAGGATACATCCAATCTTTTTGTGGTCCCAAAGAAGAAAGAAACAGAAGATTACATTAGCGGGCGCTTCGGTTAGTGCTTCGGCCACCAATTCTCGTTAACTCTTGCCCGGATTTCATTTGATTTGCAGGCGAACTTGAGCGTTCGGAGGAAGTCCTTCTCCGCTACCAACAGAGCACCGAATGGTTGAGTGCTGAAAACTCCCCTAAAGGGAGAAACAAAGCTCAGTGCTACCAAACCAACTATTACTGCGAATCAACTTTGATAGTTGGCTGGCATCTTTCGCACGGACATCCAGACAATCGAGAAGCGCTTACCGGTTGATGACAGCCACTGGTTCTCCTAATACCGTTTGCAGCGGGCTGACGCCTAGGCCAGGTCCGGCAGGCGCGGACAATCGCCCCCCGTTCCTTGCGGGCATACCCTCTGCTGTCTTGACTGTCACATAGCTATTGAAATCTGTTGTCGAGAAGAGCAAATCCACAGGCACGGTCGCTGCAAGATGTGCAATCGCAGCCGTCGCGATATCACTTCCCCAGGAGTCTTCAATCGTCATTCCTATGCCATGAGCCACACAAAGGTCCCTAGCGATCCTCGCCTCGCTGAGACCGCCAAACTTTGATATCTTGATGTTTACAACGTCCATCGCGCGATCGCTGATAGCTCGTGTCAGCATCGCAACTGTGTCGATACACTCATCGAGAATAAAAGGCAGACTCGTCATTCCGCGCACAACTTTGCACTCATCATAACTTTGACATGGCTGCTCAATGAAAACATCGAGTCCTGCGAGTCCAGACGCTACTCGAATTGCATTGTGTTGTGTCCAGCCGGTGTTGGCATCCGCTACCAGAGTCTCTCCTCCTGTCAGTGACTCTCTCACTCGACGCACTCTCTCAATGTCTTCCATAACATCACCTCCAACCTTAAGTTGAAATTTCGAATAGCCCTCTTCTCGATAACGCATGACCTTCGCGACCATTGCATCAGCCGATTCCATCGAAACTGCGCGATAGAGCGGAAAACTCTCCACCTGTACTCCCCCTAATAGAGTAGAAACAGGCGTATTCGCGAATTGTCCCAAAATGTCCCAGCAAGCCATATCTATTGGCGATTTGGCATAAGAGTGCCCCTTTAGAACCCGATCCATCTCAAACTTTACGAGATTGATGTCTCTTGGATCTTGTCCGATCAGATTTGGCGCAAGTTCGTGTATTCCCGCTAATGCACCAGCAGCAAAAGCTGGCAGGTATGCGCTTCCAAGTGGACAGCACTCGCCCCAACCAGTTATGCCGACATCCGTATCGATACTGACAATGATGGAATCGAAGACTGAAACCGACTTTCCCGATGACCAGTTGTAGCTGCCTTCTCTAAGCGGCAGTTTGACTTGATAGATCGAAATTCTCTCAATCTTCACAGTGCTCAGGCAATCAATTCGGCAACCTTCGATGCTGCTTCTTGAACTGACCCAGCTGGAATCAGATTGGCTTCTGCAAGAATCGCTTTCGCTTGTTCAGCATTAGTGCCTTCAACACGAACCACAATTGGCAGCTTAACGCCAAGCTGGTGGATGGCTTCGACAACTCCTTTTGCAACTTCATCACCGCGTGTGATTCCACCGAAAATATTGATAAGCAGGGCCTTGACGCTTTTGTCCATTAGTACTAACTCTACGCAGTCTCTCACCCGATCCGCTTGAGCGCCTCCACCAACGTCAAGGAAGTTCGCGGCTTTTCTTCCAGCACGAGCCACTTCATCCAAGGTCAGCATAACCAACCCAGCGCCATTTCCAATTACTCCAACATCTCCATCCAACTTCACATAGGCGATTCCACGCCTGGCCGCCTCGGCCTCAAGGGGGTCCTCGGCGCTGTCGTCAGCGACAGCTGCATACTCACTATGTCGAAACAGAGCGTTCTCGTCAAGTGCAATCTTTGCGTCAGCAGCGACCACCTTGCCGTCAGTTGTGAGCGCACAAGGGTTAATCTCTATCATCGTGGCATCGCTTTCACGATACGCGCGATACAGCTTGTGAATTATCTGCAACATTTGACCTCGCGCTCTTGAGTCAATGTTTGCCTGCACCAGGGCTGCGCGTATCTCATAGTCGCACAGTCCCCATTTCGGATCCACATGCAGCTTCGCTATCGCCTCCGGCGATTCTGCTGCCACTTCTTCGATGTCCATGCCACCCCTTGCGCTAATCATGAAGACATCCTTCTGCTCTGACCTATCCAACAAAACGGCCACATAGAATTCCGATTCGATATCGATTCTCTCGGCGACCAACACCCTCTCGACGACCATCCCCTGAGGGTTCTGAATTGACTTCAACGTCTTACCAATCAACTCTTGAGTGAACACGCCGGCTTCTTCTGCACTGGACACCAGCTTGACGCCGCCAGCCTTTCCTCGACCACCCATCAGCACTTGAGCCTTGACAACGACTGCTCCGCCGAAGCGTTCGGCGATGCTCTTGGCTTCTTGTCCGTTATCTGCAACATCGCCCCCTGGAACGGGCACACCGAATCGTTCCAGAAGCTCTCGCGACTGGTATTCATGGAGTTTCATGGGATGGACGCAAGCATACCTTTTTGGCCTTTACGGCGTTAAAATGGGGAGATGCTGCGCTTCTTTGTCCTCACCCTTCTGATCCCGGGTACAGCCCTTGCACAGGGAACGCTCGAGCTAGCGAAGGAAGCTCATTCGAGGCAAGAGTTCTCTCGAGCGGAGGCGCTTTATAAGCAGGCAGTTCTCGAACTTCCTGGCAGCTTTGACGCCAACTTCGGTCTCGGAATGATCTACTTCGACACTCGTCGATGGAGCGAAGCTATCGTGCAATTTCTTAAGTCAACAGAGATCGATGGCACTCGGGCCGAGTCATTTCTCGCACGTGCCAACGCGCATCTGGAACTCAATGACTCTCCAAGCGCATTGGGTGCCCTGATGGAAGGAATGGCTGCATGCAAATCTCTGCCCGAGTATTGGGTCATGCGGGCTGGACTCGAAGCGTTGCTCGGTAGAAAGGAAGAAGCTCGGAAATCCTTGACGGAAGCGACTAAGACCGGCAGTGGAAGAGCCGACATTGCGTATCAAGTCGGCGTTACGTTGCTCGCTTCGCTAGGATCGGCTCGAGAAGCGGAACCTCACCTTGCAATGGCTTACAGCAAGGACAAGGCGAACCTTGCGTACGCTATAGCCTATACGGATGCGCTGCTTGCCAATAGTCGGTGGAGTGAAGCTGCATCCGTTATCGCTGAAGTCATTCAACAGAATCCAACCAATGAAACTGCTCTTGGATTTGCAATGCGCATCGCGGCGTCCGCACCGACGGAGACTGAAGGCTTAGCATTCGCAGATCGACTAACTGGCAAAGGGCTATCGCGCCAAGATGTGCTCCTGGTCAAGTCCTCGCTATATCACTCCAGGGAAAAATTACATGAGGCGACCGACGCATTAGACCAAGCTCTTTCGCTAAGTCCAAGGCACATAGAAGCACTTGTGAAGCGATCCTCAATTCGACTCGAAACCGGCGATTTCGACGGCTCACTGTCCGATGCCCGCCTTGCAGTCGAAATTGCTCCCGAGCAAGCGTCCACTCAGCGTGCCCTCTACTACGCGCTCATTCGCAATGAGAGAAAGCGAGAAGCCGAGCGCGTTTTGCGAACTTGGTTAGCGCTATCACGAGTCGATCCAGTTCCCTACCGTATTCTCGGCGCAAATCTCCGGGATCGACGCGCATTCATCGAGGCGGCCGCTGTCTACGAGGCGCTGCTTGCGCTAATTCCCGACGATCAGGTGGCCCTCGATAGTGCTGCGGCATGTTACATCAGCGCCGGCAATGCGCAGCGTGCCGTCGAACTCCTCGCCACGGGAATCGAGCGGGGCGTTATCTCAGCAGACCTGCTCGCGAGGCTGGCATTGGCATACAGACAGCAAGGGGACAACGCAAGTGCACTTCGAGTTTTGAGCGAAATGCGTTCCCAATTCTCGGCCGACACTCGTGGCTGGACACTGGCGGCAGCCTTCCTTGAAAGCGCTGGCAGATTCAATGACGCCATTGAAATTTATCAGAGCCTCGACTCCGCACATCCCAATCTTCCCGATGGCTTAGATGGCATGGCCAGGTGCTTGTCGGTCGTTGGCCGCCACTTGGAGGCAGCTCGTGCCTGGCGTAAGGTTGGTGAAACATTCGATGCAGCGATACCCGCGCTGATCGCAGCAGGTCATGAGTACGTCGCTGCAGGCAAACCGGAAGAAGCAGACGCCATGTGGCGTGGTGTCATACAGAAACGTGGAGAGGAAGTTCTCGTCCTTGGCGGCTATGCACAGTTCTTGGTCCGCCATAACAGGACAGAAGAGGCGCTTTCCGTTTATCGCAAGATGATCTCCATAGCACCCACCAATGCTCAGCCTTACCTTGCAACAGCGGAGATACTAGTTGATGCTAAGAAGAAGGTTGAAGCGCTGGACGTGCTTGTCGCTGGCGCGGGTTATTGCTTTGAAAACTCAACGTTTATGCAGCGACTTGCAAGAGCAGCAGCGGATGCAGACATGCAGCACACATTCGACAGTGTGATCGAATCACTATTCAACGATCAAAAGTATTCTCGGCACACGGTGTCGGCTTGGGTTGATCTGAAAAACCGAACTGGAAAGCTAACGGATTCTCTACTAGTATTGGAAGCTGCTGCCGATCGCGCTTCAAACAATGCCGACCTCTGGATGGGTCTCTCCAGAGCCTATGCGCTACTAAAGAGGGACAAGGAGGCACTGGAAGCAATGGACAAGGCACTCGAAGCTAATCCAAAGGATATCGAGCTGTATCGAGTCTACGTTTCAGCTGCGGAGTCGGCTGGAGACGATTTGCGTAGCGCACGTGGATTCGAGCAACTTGCAAGGCTGGTGCCGAATGAAGTTGGAAACTGGCTCAAAGCAGCAGCCTACTACGACCAAATCGGGCAACGAAGTAAAGCAAGAGAAATTGTCATCGCCGCGTCAAGACTCCATCCTGAAGACGCGGAAGTCATCGATGCAGTCCGCAAATACATCGGCTAACGCAAAAGCAGGGCTTCTCGCATATCGCCTGGATTCGTTGGTGTTTCTGCGGGCAATCGTACAAGGCAGTCGGCCTTCGCGAGTGACCTCAATCCGAAAGAGCCTTGATGCCCCACAGGGCGCGCAATACCGTCTTCACCAATTGCACATCGTACAAAATCGTCGCGGTAGTAGCTTGATGAGGTTTCACCAAATGGTAACTGGATCCAACGACTCGATGCGTCTTTCACCCCACACATCTTTCGAATCGCGGGCAGGACGAAGAGCATGAAGCCAACAAATGTGCTGGCCGGATTTCCTGGAAGACCGAACACAATCGCGTCTTCGATTCGACCCAATAAGCCCGGCTTTCCCGGCCGCATAGAGATGCCGTGATAGATTAGCTTGCCGAGCCTTGAGACTGCGCCTGGAACAAAGTCGTGATCGCCAACGGATGCACCTCCGGAGACCACGATCAGGTCGGCTGACTCAGCCAGTTTCGCAAGCGTACTTTGAGTTTGAATTTGGTCATCCGTACAGTAAGTGACCCTCGCCTCGAGTCCGGCTCGCGTCCGGACAAGCGCCTGCAGCATCGCCGAGTTCGAGTCATAGATCTTCCCGTGTTGAAGAGTATCACCCGGCCTTGACAGCTCGCTTCCAGTTGTCACAATACTGATTCGCGGTTTATCCCAGACCTCGATCTCTACCAAACCCTGACTTGCAAGCAAGGCAATTGAATCGCCTGTGATTTCCTCGCCAGCCTCAACAAGAAGTTCATCGACATCGATGTCGGTTCCACGCCTTCTAATTCCAAACCCTTTCTCAATTTCTTGGTTCAGAACGATGTTGTCGCCGCTTCTAGTTACATCTTCCTGCATGACTACAGAGAACCAACTTGAATCGACAGGCGCCCCAGTGAAGATTCGAACACACTCTCCCGGGGAAAGGGAAGGAACTTCACCACGGCCCGCCGCAATTTCTCCAACGACCCGCAGACTCGCACCAGCGTGAGCGTCTGCCTCACACGCAATAGCGTAACCATCGACAGCAGAGTTGTCAAATCGTGGATTCGGAATCGTCACCCGCAAGTCCTGACAGGTCGCATAACCGACGCTCTCGAGGAGCGTTCTGCGTATTACCCTTGTTGGCGGTTTCGCAACGCCGACCGCGAGTGCCTCTGCTTCTTTGTACGATATCAGGTTCATCAGCCTCGCATTATGTCGGCAGTCTTCCGATTGAAAGTCGCTGAGTACCGATATGCAACGCCCGGCAACATGTTGACTGGTTCAGTTCGTGCGGCAATCAAGCCTGCTTCAGGCGAGCAGATGCACTGCATAGAACTCTGCCCCCCAGCTTCCCACCCGACTCGACACTCAATCTTTCCTGCCATTACGATTCCAGAGTCACCCGACCCAATCATGGGCAGCTGAGTTTGAAATGGACCAAATTCGATGTGGGACATACTAAGTCGTCGCTTCGGCGTCAATGCGACGTCAATCTTGACTCCCTTCTTTCTTAGATCCGGCGTGATACTAATGGCCCACCGTGCTTGCTCATTCTCGCCGTGAAGCTCGACTCCTCGAGCCCCGAGCTTCTTCAATTCTGCAAACATCGCAAATGCCTCTCCGCTTTGTAGGACCAGTTGAGCTGGCTGATGAATAGCTCCCAGCTTCACACCGTCTAATGGAGCACTAACTAACATCGGTCCAAATCCAATGTCCGTTTCATGAGCCACCAGTCGCAATGGCCGGCTCCCGACACTAAACCATCTCCGAGACCCCGCTACGTTCTCGTGGATCTTGCGATCGGTTTCCCGCAATTGGTGCTTTAGCGTGAAGCCTTCCGTGACCAACTCATCACGATCATAGTTGATCTTGATCTTGTAAGTTGCAACCGCCCTGCGTTGCCTAAGCACTTCCCATTGAAGTACGGACTTTTCGCCAACTGGGACTGCAGCTATGTGCACTGGATAACGGAATTCTTCGAGCATCTCATGGTGCGCGCTAATGAGAACTGCTTCTGCGTCGGCAACGGTGCCCGAACCAACGTTGCGAACTTCGCAGACGATTTGAAATGGTCCACCTGGAGGCGAAAACAAAGCAGTAGACCGCACCGATTCGATCTTGAGCCTACTTCCGACCGGCTCTAACACGATGCGAGAAATCCCAACTTTTCTCCCTGCTAGCGTAGTTGCCTGGATCCGGACTGGCGACTCAATCGGAACGACTTCATCAGCTGAATCTGCTCGAAGCACCCCGGACTTGCTAATCATCGCAAGGTCCATGTCTCCACGTATCGCCTTTTCTGCTCGGAGCCGATATCTGGCGCCAGGAATGACTTCAATCGCTTCGCTGCAGATTCCAGCGGCCCCCTTTTCGCCACCAAGCATGACAAATCGCTTCCCTGAAACGTCCACAAGGGAAACGCCGAAAGGCGTACACTCCCAATCTGAAAGTCCAGATGAGAAGTCAGCGTTCGGTATCGCGTTTTGAACCACTATGTCCAACCATTTTGGCTCGCCGGAGGCTCAATTCGTGAGCACAGTCCTCAATCAAGGGGATCTGATTGCAAACCGCTACAAGGTCATACGACTCTTGGGAAGGGGTGGCTTCGCCGCCGCATACCTTGCCGAAGACCTTTCGTCATCGCGGCAAGTGGTGGCCAAAGAATTGCTGCCGCCTGGCTCAAGGAGGAGCTCCGACGGAACAGTCGAGTTCGCCGAAGATCCTGACACGGTCCACAGACTCGTTCACAGTTTCCTTGTTGAAGCCAGGACTCTTCTGAAACTGCGTGCTCGTGGCGTTGTAGGGGTGCTTGCTGCAATTCAATGGAACGGCACAGCCTACTGTGTTATGGAGCTTGTCGAAGGTGCTCGTCCACTAAACGAGATACTTGCCGAAAGTGGGCCAATGCCCGTCGAAGTTGCTGTAAAGATTCTCGTAAGTGCCGCTCAGGCACTTGCTGCCATTCACGAAAGAGGCTACCTGCACCGGGACATAAAGCCTTCGAACCTGCTCGTTGACTCGAACCACGAAGTAACTCTTATCGACTTTGGCGCTGCGCGGCAGTGGCATGCTGATTCCACGATCCGACACACCGCAATGTTTACACCGGGTTATGCACCAATAGAACAATTGTCAGATCGAGCTCGAAGAGGGCCCGCGAGCGACTTGTATTCCCTGGCCGCAACTGGGTGGGAGATGTTGTCTGGAGAGCCCCCGCCATCGGCAGTCGATCGATTGGCAGGTGCGCCCTTACCGTCGATGGCAGTCTTTCGCAGCGATGTACCGGCGAACATTGAGGTTGCACTGCGGAAAGCGTTGAGTGTCAAACCTGCTGATCGCCACCAAAGTGCTTTTCAACTAATTGAGGCACTAACCACTGCTTTAGAGACAACTGAAGCAGAGCTATCACTTGTTGAGCAGCTTGACTGCACAATGAGTCGCCTCAAGCGGTTTAAATTGAAGCAGAATGAGTGTCCAGCATGCTCGTCACTACTTGCTGAACCAAAGCCCATTAAATCTGGAATATGCCCGGTTTGCCGAACTGCAAGAATCTCGATGCGAAAGCTTGACAACCTAAAGTGCGCCGTTTGCTTGGGAGGGCTGCTTCGGCCAATCGACACCCACAAAACGCCGTTCTGTCCATCATGTACCTATGGACATCTTGAAGCAAAGGGACTCACGAGAAAGTCGCTTGAGTGCGATCGATGCGGTGCCGCATTTGAACGTTTGAGAAACCGAAGCTTCAAGGTAACTGCCACAGGTGCGAGCAAGAACGCGCTGTTCGAGGTGGGAACTGAGATCGACGAAGACGAGTGGACTCTTTTTGACAATCGCCCCGACATGGTTTTCGAATGCGAGTCGTGCTCAGCTCAGTTTGATGAAGTCTCGCAAACCCGATGGACACTCGTCTTTGCACCGGATGACCCTCACGGAATCGCACAGAGATACAGCTCCCTCTCGCCAGGAGAGTGGGCGCGCATTGCTGCCCGGCTTCCTGTCGACGCCGGTAACGCTATGTGTATGAACTGCGGCGCAGACTACTTTGTCGAAGACAATGCCCTTACGCTGCTCGATGCCAGCAGTGACCCATTCAGTTTTTTGGTAGAACACCAAGGTCGACGGCTCGACATCGAAACTATCCCCTGGATGGCAGTCGGAAAGCGCAGCGGTGAACCTGGCTTGCTTTGCGAAGACTGTGGCACGGAATTCGACTATGACCACGACTACCTTCGTTTGAAGCACTCTCACCATCCGAATCTTCGTTCGTCGGGTGATCGCGCGCTTCCGTATGAAGACTGGCATCGGCTCGCTAATAACTTGCCTCTCAAAGAAGACGAATCTGAGTTCCGGTCAGAATTTGTTGCTGAGTTGCGCCGGGCAGTTCGCTCAGGGGTAATCGCATGGGACAGCAGAGGCGTTCGGACTACAAGGTGGCAAGGCTCCTTTGAAAGGCTGGAACCCACCGATGAAGGCTACAGGAGCCTTGGAAAGGGAAAGATCCTAATCGATGAGATCGGTATCCGGCTGACCGGACGAGGGGCGAACATTCACGTGCCAGTTGACGCTGTCAAGAATGCTGATATCGACAATGACGTTGCTATTCTCTCGATATCTGGCGAGCGAGATCCACTTTTTCTCCAGATCGAACCCGTAGAGCTTACGATACACATGGAGAGCGGCAAATACGAGTTAGAGTTCGATGCATGCGACTTCGTCGAAGTTGTTCGTTCGCTACTCCTCAATGAAGAATCACAGCCGAATCGCCCTTACGCACTCTAGCCACGGAATTCCGGAATTGCGTCGAACGGTAATCCAAACCACTTTCTTATAGCGGAGACTATTCTCTGTGCAGCCAACCCGTCGCCATATGGATTAGAGGCTCGTGACATAGCTGCGTAGCGTTTACTGTCAGTAAGAAGCAATGATGCCTCCATTATGATCCTCTGGGGATCCGTTCCAACAAGCAATGCGTTTCCTGCGTCTATCCCTTCTGGACGCTCAGTTTCGTTGCGCAAGACTAACACGGGGATACCCAAAGCGGGTGCCTCCTCTTGGACTCCACCTGAATCGCTAAGAATCAAGTATGCCGACCTCATGTAACCAGCAAACTCTTTGTATCCTGGAGGTTCGATTAGTTCAACTCGATCGACGTTGCTCAACTCTGACCGCAATACATCTCTCACTGCCTCGTTTCTATGCATGGGCAACACAACGTTAATATCAGGAAAGCGATCAATCAATTCTTTGATCGCATGACAGATTCTTCTTTGCGGTTCACCCCAGTTCTCCCTTCGGTGTGTTGTGACAAGTATAGTTCGTCCGACACGGCCTACATTGGCACTATCGACTCCTGCTGCGACACCTTGAATTGCATCAATCGATGTGTTCCCTGAAAGGACAATATCGTTTCGATTGATGCGCTCTGCAAGCAAGTTTTCGAGAGCAAGCTTGGTTGGAGCAAAGTGAATCTTTGCAATCTGTGCTGTTGCTCTTCGATTGAACTCCTCTGGAAACGGAGAGTCTATTGTTTCGGTGCGGAGTCCGGCTTCGATATGAGCGAAGGGTATTGATCGATAAAACGCTGCCAGAGCTGCGACGAACGTAGTTGTTGTGTCACCTTGTGCGACAACCATGTCAGGCTGGCTTTGCTCGAGCGATTCGTCGAGAGCCGTTAGCGTGGCTGATGTGATGTAAGCAAGTGTTTGCCCATGCCTCATAACTTGCAAGTCGAAGTCAGGAGCTATTCCGAAGTCCTGAAGCGCCTGCGTCAGCATCTCACGATGCTGGCCAGATACAAGCAACATCGTATCGATATCTCTTGACTCTTTCAGCCTTAGGACGACGGGCGCAACTTTTATGGCGTCGGGACGAGTGCCACAAACAACCATCACCTTTGGATTCACTTCCTTACAGCCTCCTCAATGATGTTCGAAAACTTATCTCCAATCACAGGCCAGGCATAGTTTCTTGAAGCTTCTTCTCGCGCTCTTTGCCCCATTGCCTGCAACTCTTCGATAGAACAGTCCCGCAAAGAAGACATTCCAAATACCAAGCCCTCAACGCTGTTCTCCACAACCCAACCAACCTTCAACTGAGGGATCATCAGCGCAGTGTCGTATACATCCATGCTCAAGATTGGCCTACCCAATGCAAGAGACTCTGGCCACTTTGTCGGGGCAGCGCCGTTCTTGTACTTCTTGTTGTCTCTGTGCGCGATGATAGTGGTGCCGTGGGCATCCTTCATTGCATCTGCGACGTCGCTCTGGGGAATTTGGGGCATTGTTTCGATACCCGCACGATCTGCCATGTCTCTAAGCCCCTTTTCCTTGTCTGTGAAGCCAATCATCCGCAGCCTCAAGTCTCCCTTTGGCATCGCAGCAAATGCTTCGACGAGTTTGTCGGCTCCTTGATAGGGAACCATGGTTCCTGCATAGACCAGCAGCCTTGGCCTGCTGTTTGGGACCGGGCCCGAATTGAATCGGCCAATATCGACTCCATGTCGCACTTCCCTAAGGCGATCGTGGCGAAATCCTCTGCGCATGTAGTATTCCCTTTGAACAAGAGAGCTCCAAAGAATGTAGTCCGATCGCTTGATCGCAACTGACTCCGTGAGACAGGCCTCCAGATAAACAACGAAGTTTCGTAGGCTTTTTGCAAGCCTGAACTGAAGCCATTTCTCTCCAACCGGCGGAGTATGGATGTCATAAAGCACGGGCGTGTGTGAATTCCGCATAGCCCAAGCGGCCATTGCAGCAGTCGTAGCTCCTGCTGTGTAGACGCAACGGCAATCTTTGAAGGCTTCCAAAAGCCAACTGCTCCGTAACATCCTCCTTATGGCTGATCGGTCCGCGGGGTCCCGCCGATCGTACTTAACAACGCTTTTCCACCCCCTGGCCTCCGCTTCCTCTCTAAGTCGGTCTGCTCGGTGGAAGTAGCCAACGTTTGCAGGTTCCCGTTGCTCGCCTTCAGTTCCATGCAACAAGTACGCTACTTGGCGACTTTGAGGCTTCTCCTTGTTGACGAGTGGCATAATGCAGGCGCCGATGCGCGCCTTTCCTCATTTTGCCACAGTGCTAAGCCAGGTGCAGTGCCCGTGAGCGGACTATCATGGAAAATTAGGCGTCTCCGCGCCATGGAACCGAGAGAATTGTTCCATCGTGCGAAATGTTCCTTCCGAAATCGATTCTTTCCCCCAAAGTATGAACGTTGGAGTCCCGAAGAGGCTTATGAACATCTTTTCATTGGCTCGCAAGTTCGCCGACTGACATCGCCACTTCCCTGCAAAGACATAACGGAAGCAATTGGATTGCTGAATGGTGATTGGTCACTATTTGGGTCGTCTGTGAGACTGGATGATCCACCTAACTGGCACAAGAACTACAAAACTGGCCAAGAGTGGCCGGACATTTCGTCTACAAGCCTTGATTATCGGCGCAATGACATAGCTGGCGGTGTCAAGTTCACTTGGGAGCTTGGTCGATGGACCTGGGCAACTTCCCTCGCACATGCCTTCCAATTGACGCGAGAGAGTCCCTATCGCGAAAAGTGCCTACATTGGATGCATGACTTTGCCGTCAAAAACCCCATGAAGCATGGCATTCACCATACAAGCGGTATTGAAGACGCGGTGCGTGTTCTTGCCGGGGTCTGGTCGCTTGGACAGTTGGAGAACTCAGAAGTCGCTTTGACTAAGCCTATTCTCGGATTGATAGCGCAACAAGCGTTACACTGCATGGACAACCTAAGCATTGGCTCAAGCGGCAACAACCACTTGCTCGCTGAATATGCGGCTATGACCGTATCAGGCGCCGCGCTTCCAGGTCTGAAAGTTGGCTCATTACTTTTCGAAACTGGTCTTCAAGGCATTTACCAAGAAACTCTTCGTCAAGTTAACCCAGATGGAACTTCTGTCGAACAATCGTTTGGGTACTTGCCATTCATTTGGGAATTGATAGTGTTGCCTTTGATGTATGCAGAAATGGCGGGCACTCCGACTCCGCAAGAGGTTAAGAATCGAATTAGTGCGAGCTTGAGATTTGGGCAAATCATTAGAATGCCTGACGGCACCATGCCTAAAGTGGGTGATGAGGATGACGGATGCGTACTCCTGCCTGGTTGCACAAGGTCGCGGCTTGATTTTGTAGGTAGCCTCGTGGACGATTTTGTTGGTGGAATGCCTGACGTCGAAGATGGCAAGTATGAGTTTCCTGAAGGTGGATACACGATTTGGCGACACGAAGGCATGCTCGTTACATTCGATCACGGACCACTAGGATATAAGTCAATCGCCGCTCATGGCCATGCAGATGCATTGTCCTTCACGATCTTCGCACGAGGAAATCCGATGATCGTAGATCCTGGCATCTATGCTTATCAGGACGACTATGTAGCAAGAGATAGGTTTCGCAGCACCCCATATCACTCGACAGTAAACTTTGGAGGACGTAACCAGAGCGAGATCCTTGGGCCATTCATGTGGGGAGCACGAGCAGAAGTAATTAGGCAGGACGACGGCTGGGAGTGCACATGGCACACCGGTGAAAAGCACTGGAGGAGCGTGTCACTCAGCAATGCAGTTGTTATGGTGCGAGACAAGGTCGCCGGCGCGCATCCTGAGAGTGTATTGGTGCTCCATCCTACTGCACAAGTCGATCTGCAGGGTGCAGTCGCCTGGGTAACGGTCGGCGATTGGCAAGCACGGATCGAGTCGACCGGACTTGAGCATTGGCGTGTGGAATCAGGTGAGTATTCACCGAGGTTCGGACACAAGGTTAACAGTACCAGGCTCTGTGCGGACTTCGACGGAACGTCTTCAACTATCGAAATCGCTATTCAGAAAACGACTTGATAAAGAGTTTGAACTTCTCTAACTGCTTCACAATCCGATCCCGGCTTTCCGAATCAACTAAGTTACTACTTTCATCAAATTTCTGCTTTGCGTTCCCTACGACGACTTCAGGGAATTGCATTTGTTTCATCTCGAAGTAAGCAAGCACAGGCCTGAGCTGAATTTGAGCCCTGATTCCACCCATGTACCCGGTAGAAGCGCTCTGAAGGATGACGGCTTTATGGTCAAGGCTCCTGTCATTGTATGGACGAGAAGCCCAATCGATCGCATTCTTGAGTACGCCAGGAAATGAGTGATTGTGCTCGGGAGTAGCGATCAGAATGCCGTCCGCTGAGGATATACGATCCTTGAATTGCCGAACTGCTGGAGGCAAGTCGCTTTCCAAATCCATGTTGTACACAGGCAGTCCATCCAAATCCACTATCTCAATAGCCATTCCGCTCGGGCAGAGTTCTTGTGAAGCGCGCAACAGCCCTCTATTAAATGAAAGGCGCCGCAGCGATCCAGCGAATGCTGCTATCCGAATCTCGCTCATCTGCTGATCATACGCCATTCAGGAATTGATTTGAGTTGGCGTGCCATGATCGCAGGCCATGAAGGCACTCATACTTGCTGGAGGAAAAGGCTCCCGGCTGCGACCCATAACGTACAGCATCGCAAAGCAGTTGGTACCAGTTGCCAACAAGCCAGTTATCGAATTCGGCATTGAGGCAATCCGAGAAGCTGGAATCCAAGATTTCGGCTTCATCGTTGGAGACACTGCCCAGGATGTTATGAATGCCCTCGGCGACGGAAGTAGGTGGGATGCGAAGTTTACATACATTGAGCAGGAGGCACCGCTTGGCCTCGCCCACGCAGTGAAAACTGCAAAAGCCTATCTTGGCAATGATAGATTCATTATGTACCTTGGCGACAACCTGATTAAGACTGGGGTCAAGGAATTGGTTGAAGAGTTTCGGGCCTCAACGTCGGACGCACTCATCTTGTTGACAGAGGTTCCCAACCCATCTGAGTTTGGTGTTGCAGAGCTTGATGGTGATCGAGTTGTTAGACTCGAAGAGAAACCACAAAACCCCAATTCCAACTATGCATTGGTTGGAGTTTATATGTTCACGCCCGCAATCTTTGACGCAATCGACACATTGCAACCTTCTTTTAGAGGCGAGTACGAGATAACTGACGCTATCCAAGCCCTCCTAGATTCGAAGAAAGACGTTAGATCTCATATCGTTACTGGATGGTGGAAGGACACTGGAACAGTCGAAGCGATGCTCGACGCGAATCGACTCATTCTCGAGTCCATGAAACATAGAGTTGAAGGTGACGTCATCGAATCAAGGATTGCCGGAGACGTCACAATCGAGCCTGGAGCGAAAGTTGTAAACAGCCTTATAACAGGGCCAGCCATCATTGGCACCAACTGTCTAATAGAAGACTCAACTATCGGACCGTATACATCCATCGCTGAGGGCACGCGGATCTCTAATGCATCAGTTGAGTTTAGTATCATTATGAATGAATGTACGATAGAGAATCTTGAAGCGACCTTGTTTCGCTCTCTTATAGGAAGAGGAGTTGTTGTTAAGCGAGCGAGGTCGACCCCTACATCAATCTGTGTGGTTCTCGGAGACAACTCAACGGTTGAAATTCCTTAAGAACAGCTACTGGGATCTTAACCACCTTGCTGCTTCACGAAGAACGATTCCTCGATGACTAATGGCGTTCTTTTCCGTAGCTTCGAGCTCAGCATATGTCTTGCCCAGTTCCGGAATCTCGAAAATCGCATCGTATCCAAAACCTCGATTGCCACAAGGTGCGAGTACGATTCTTCCTTCGCGTACTGATTCGAACACTCGTACTTCTTTATGTGGAATTGCGATGGCTACTGCACACCGGAATCTTGCGCTCCTCTTATCGTCACTGACATCCTTCATGAGTTCTAATATGCGTTCCATTTTCCTATTGAAAGGCGTCTCCTCACCAAGAAATCTCTTGCTCTCAACTCCGGGTGCGCCATACAATGAAGCTATTTCCAATCCGGCGTCATCAGCTATACAACTCTCGCCGATCGCATCCCGCGCAGCAACCGCCTTTATAAGTGCATTCTCTGCGTAAGTTGAACCAATCTCATCGGGTTCTGGGTATTGAGGAAAAGACTCCAAAGTGAGCACACTCCAATCTCTCAGGAGCTCAGAGAGGATCGTAACCATCTCACTCCCCTTCTCAAGATTTCTTGTCGCAACGACGATTCGGTTCACTGCGATAAGGTTTCCGCTTGCATATGAAACAGTGACTTCAGGCCCTTTTTTGCGAGACCGATTAGTTTTGCAAACACTTCCTCTTCAAAGGGCTCAGATTCAGCTGTTCCTTGAACTTCCACATATCGACCCTTGTTTGTCATAATCAGATTCATATCAACGGCTGCGCGAGAGTCTTCCTCATAGTTTAGGTCAAGCAGCTCTTGGGCACCGACAACTCCCACACTCACTGCTGCGATCGCCTCACGCATCGGACTTCTGGTAATCATTCGCTCGCGGATCATCCAATCGAAAGCGTCACTCAGCGCAATGTGCGCAGCTGTAATGGATGCACATCGAGTTCCTCCGTCTCCCTGGATGACATCGCAATCGATCGTTATTGTCCGCTCTCCAATCAATGACAGGTCGACGACTGCTCGCAGTGATCGACCGATGAGCCGTTGAATCTCGAGGGAACGCCCATTTGGACGCATCGTGTCTCGCTGATTCCTCTGACGACCCGAGCGTGGAAGCATCCCATATTCTGCGGTGACCCAACCTGTTCCTTGACCTTTCATCCATGGCGGAACACGATCTTCGACGGTAGCCGTGACAAGTACAATTGTGTCGCCGATCGATATCTGGCACGATCCTTCGGCAAATTTCGCTACGCCCCGTTCCAATTCGACAGGACGAAGTTGGTCAAACTGCCTACCGTCGATTCGTTGAAAACCCATAGTGCGTGATTCTACCAATAGTTCATATCGCCTCAGGCTTGACAAATTTTCCTGCTGCCCAGCCTTCGTCTACTTTCCAGGAGTGCAGTACGAACCCTGCTTTCTCTCCGGCTCTCTGCACATCAGGCAAGTTGTCCGGAATGACGCCTGAAAAGATCCAGACTCCTCCTTCATCGACAATTTCCGAGAGCGCTAACGCGATCTTCACTATGATCGCTGAGACGAGGTTGGAAACGACAACGTCACACTCTGGCACTTCTTCGGGAATCGTTGATGTATTCCAAATCGCAACCTCAACGTCGTTTCGCTCAAAGTTTCTCTGGGCTGACTCAAATGCAGCTTCCTCAATCTCCGTGGCGTACACTTCATCCGCCCCAAGCTTCTTTGCAGCGATCGCAAGGATTCCGCTTCCAGTGCCAATATCACAGACAATCGCACCAGGACCGACTTCTTCTTCCAATAGTTCAATGCACAGCCTAGTTGTTGCATGATCCCCGGTTCCAAATGCTTGGCCTGGGTCAAGCACAATAAGAGTTCTTGCTTCGGATTTCGGAGGTTCTTCCCAGCTTGGCGCGACAATAAATCCATCACCAATTTCCCGTGGCTTGAAGAATTGCTTCCATGATTCCGCCCAGTCTTCTTCCTCGACTGTTTCAAGCGATACTGAAGTGGCTCCGAGACCGATCAACTCATCACAAAGCTTTGCGATGTTCGTCTCTGCGTCTGCCCCTTCATAGACATATGCAGATAGCCCGGGTGGATCAGAACACTCAATTGTTCCGCCACAACCATGCTCTGCAAACACTTCATGAACGATAGACCAATCAGATGGTTCCGACTCGAACTCTGCCTTAACGCAAATCCAGTTTGCCACTACTTACTCTTCTTGACACTTTCCCTGAACTGATCCAAGAATCCTGGCCCCTTCGTTCGCTTTTCATTTCCGCCTTGCTCTACCTTGTCGAACTGTTCCAGTAAGTGCCGCTGATAGTCCGTTAGCTTCCTAGGTATTACAACAGAAACGCGCACCCTCAAATCGCCCCTCTCCCGAGCCCCGATCTTCGGTACACCTTGACCAGGGACACGGAATTCTTGTCCGGGCTGCGTTCCGGGAGGGATTTGAAGAGAGAATTCTTCAGTGATTCCTGCAAGCCGCAGTTCAGTTCCCAAAGTCGCTTGAGCAAAAGTCAACTCGACATTTGTCAGGAGACCTCGTTCGTCCCTAACAAAGCGTTGATCTTCTTTGACCCGCACGGTGACATAGAGGTCACCAGGTCGCCCGCCATTGATGCCATCATCTCCTTGATATGGTAAGTGCAATACTGTCCCGCTGTCGACGCCTGCCGGGATGTCGATTTCAAGTTTTGCATGCTTTTTCTCAAGTTTCGCTCCTTTGCATCTTGCGCAGGGCGACTTGATAACTCTCCCTTCGCCTTCGCACTTTCGGCAAGTGCTGCTGCGACGTATCTGACCCAAAAGCGTGTTTGAGACTTGCACGATAACACCCGATCCCCCACAATCTTGGCAAGTTTCTGGACTCGTGCCTGCAGCGCAGCCGGAACCGTTGCACTCCGCACAAGTTTCCATGCGATCGAGATCGATCGCTTTCTTTGCTCCGGTTACAACGTCTGGAAGCGTAAGTGTGACCTCGACCTGCAAGTCTCTTCCATCCATGACTCTTGGTCCAGTCCTGCGCGCTGCGCCGGCCCCAAAAAACATCTCAAACAACTCTGAGATTCCGCCCGATGCAAAGTCGAAGCCACCCGGTGGCATATCGGATACCGTGCCATATCGGTCGTATTGAGAACGCTTGTTTGGATCGCTGAGGACAGCGTAGGCCTCGCCGATCTGCTTAAACTTTTCTTCAGCTTTCGGGTCGTCGCGATTTACGTCGGGATGGTACTTCCGCGCGAGACGACGGAACGCCGCCTTTATATCATCAGGGCTTGCGTCTCGAGGTATCCCGAGCAGCGAGTAGTAGTCTTGCGCGGTCATCGCGCACTACAGCTCAATTTCCTCATCGCTGTCCGAAGACTCGATGCCGGCCAAGTCCTCCAATGAGATCGACTCGTCTTCCCCTTCGCTGGTGCCCATTGGGACAGGCTCGCCTTCACCATCTCCACCGGCCTTTCCGGCATCCTTGAATAGGTCGCTAATCAGTGAATCAATGTTGTCCTGCTTCCCGGCCAGCATGTCAAGGTCCTCAAGTCCCTCTTCACGGTCAGGCAGTCGCTCGATCCGTTCGAATACTGCGACAACCGCTCCCTCTGCAATCTCTTTGAGCGCGATGGTGAGAGGATGTTCGTCAGAGGTTTCGACCAAGGCTGGAGCCTTATCGCGGGTCATCTGAGTGGCCCGTCTCGCAGCGAGGTTCACCAATTCAAATTTCTTGCCGTAAGCGTCGAGTTTATCGCCTTCAGGATATAGCGCCATAGTTTCTTCAAGCTCTGGGGGGTACGGCAAGATTATACCTCGCGCGACGCGAGCAACCGGCGCACCGCTACTCGGAACGCAGAGTAGCACGAAGGGCAACCGAGAAAGCACTTGTCCAGGGCGTCCTCGCGCTTGCTGCCGCAGCTCGGGCAGATCTCCAAGTCGGCAGGAGTCCCATCGGCCTTCGAAATCTTGCCTTGCCTGGTCATCGCCTTCAAAACGGATCCGAGACACGAGTCGCAGAGCGGCTCGCCGTCAAAGAGGTGCCTTGCCGACGATCCACAATCGAAGCAGAGATTAGAACGGGGTTCCGTTCTTAGTCTCCTCCCGGAAGAGTGAAATGATCTGGTTTGTGACTTCACCTGGCTTGCCGCAACCAATCGGCCTCGTATCGACCCGGCACATCGGCACTACTTCAGCGGCGGTGCCCGTTAAGAACGCCTCCTCCGCTTCGAACAAGTCGTACGTTGTCATCGAGACTTCACGGACATCGTATCCGGCCCCGCGAGCGAGCTCAATGACTGTCTTTCGAGTGATCCCTCCGAGGATGCCTGATGCAATATGCGGTGTGCGAATTACGCCACCCTTGTCGACGATGAAAAGATTGTCCCCCGTCCCTTCAGCCAAATATCCCTCTGCGTTAAGCATCAATCCTTCATCTGCGCCTTGTCGGTTCGCTTCCAATTTCGCATAAATGTTGCTGACATAACGGCCAATCGTCTTGAGTCGGGGATCGAGAGCGTCGTGCCTGATGACTCTTGTGCTGACGAAGACTCCGGTCAGTCCATTCTCATAAGCTTCCGGCGGAAAGAGGCGCAACTTGCTGACCATCACCATAACATTGGGTATGCGGTTGATGTTTCGCGGATCGAGGCCAAGACCTGTGCCTCTTGTAACGTTGATACGAATGTAGCCGCTTTGTTCGTCGGCTTGCTTGCAAGTGTCGAGAACGATCTGCCGAAGCTCTGACTTCGCGACTTTCATTTCAAAGTCAAGGTAACGAATGCCGTAGTACAACCGGTCGAGGTGCTCGTCGAGCTTGAACACCTTGCGCTCATAGAACCGGATACCTTCGAAGAGCCCGTCTCCATACAAGAACGCATGATCGCGAACCGAGACGGTTGCTGTTTCCAGCGGGTGAATCTCGCCGTTGAGCCACACCAATTCAGCCATATCGCGATGTTAGCACAGGTCAAGTGCGGCGCTTTCGGCGCACTTCAACCATCGTCACGTAGGCGAACAGGCCTAACCACACCAGGGTCGGCGGTATCGCTACCGCCAGTTGCCAGTCCATCAGATTCCTCCTTCGCTAACCATTCTTCTCCCTCGCGAACGCGCAAGCTGTAAGCCCATGCGAAGCAAAGAAGAATCACGACAAGCGTTGTGTAAAAGATCGATCGATAGGTCGGATCAAGACCGCCGCCAACAACCGCCTGATTCGCGCCGCCGTGCAAAGTGAATGTGACCATTCTTGGCAGCGCGAAAATAAGAAATGGGACGGTCGGAAACGCGAAGATCGCATACGCCGCCGAATAGGCCCTGGATCGTTCTTGATTCGAGAACGAGTACCGCAACGCAAAATAAGCCGCATAGATCAGCAATTGAATGAAGATGCTCGTCTGCCGAGGATCCCACTCCCAAAACGCACCCCACTGCACGCGAGCAAAGACCATCCCAGTCAAGGTTGCCAAAACACAAAGCAGCGTTCCGACTTCGATGGCTGCAACCGCGCGCACATCGAATCGCGGGTCCTTGGTCCGCAGGTACCGGATCGACATGACCGCGCCCCACAGATAGAACAGCGGGCAAAGCATCGCCGGCGGAACATGGAAAAACAAAATCTTCGCGCTCTCTTCTTGCGGAAAGCCCTTCGCGCCCGGCGCCCAAACATAAAGTCCGGTGACGCCGATACCTGCCAGAAGTAGAAAGATTCGATAGATCATTGCTTCCAGACCGCCGCATACAAGTACGGGCCAATCGCGAAGAATGCGGCAGCCATGCCCGCGAGCGACGCCACTGCGCCCCATGACTCGGAAACCGAATCGCCGAAGGCCCCGCGAAGAGCGGTGATCCCAGCCGCCAAAACGGGCAGCAGCAACGGCAAGGAGATTACCCCTGTCAACAGCCCCCGCCCCGTTGCGCGAGAAGCCAGCGCGCCGCACATAGACAACACCGCAGCGAGTCCGGCACATCCGCACAAAGTTCCGCAAACCAGCAACCCGACGTCCGCGACCTGCACACGAACAAACAGCACGAACAGCGGCACAACCAAGCCAGCGACCGCGACAATCAACAAAAAATTGAAAATCGCCTTGCCCCAAAACACCGGGCCTGGATTCGCGATCAAACGAAGAAGGTCGCCGGTTCCCTGCTCCTCCTCAGCCAAGAAAGTCCGCGCCAAGCCGACCACGCACGCGAAAAGCATCGCGACCCAAAGCAAACCCGCTGCCAGCGACGGCGAAGGCTCGCCACGAACCGACGCGAGACCAAGCGCAGTCACGGCACCCACGGCAAAAACCAACGTCGAATACAGGCCCACTCGCCCCCGCAGCTCCACGCGGAACTCCTTCCTGACGACCGCCGCGACCTCAGCCCCCCAGCCTAAGCTCAAAGTCGCCGTACCTCCTTTCCGATGGGTCATTCGTCGCGAGGACGACGACACCCGACCCGCGCTGCTCCGCGATCGTTCGTTCGACCAGGCTCTTCCCTTCCTCATCGAGGCTTGCGCTCGCCTCGTCCAGCAGCAGGACGCCGGGACGGTGGCAGACGGCCAAAGCGAGCCTCAGCCTGGCCTTCATCCCCGTGCTGTAAGCACCCACCCGCAGCCCGCCCGCCGAATCGAGCCCAACCTTTCCAAGCGCGCCCACCGGATCGCAACCCTGGGAACCCCTTCTTAGCTTCGATGCGAGCTTGAGATGCTCCGACCCGGTCAACTGCGCGTACAGCGCAAGCTCAGGCGAAACATAGCCCACCGCCCCGGAAGCGTCTACCTCGCCGCCCGTCGGTGGCTCCAAGCCCGCCAAAATTCGAAGCAGCGTGCTCTTGCCCGATCCGTTCGGGCCTGTCACCACGAGCACCTGTCCCGGAGTCAAGCAAAACTCGATTCGACGGAAGATCCACCGCTTTCCGAACCGTTTGCCAAGACCTGAGACCGAAAGCATCGCCGCGATTATGATGGCTCGGAGCCGAGCGACTCGGTTGACTCGCGGGTCGCTCGGCAGATCCAACCTAAGCACGCCGATCCCCGAACAGCCCGATTACGCGACCACGGTAGCGCTCTCCGTTTCCGAAATGGGGCCTACTTCGCCACGTGTATTCACCCAGCGGCCGATCCAATGAACGACCTGACCGAACGCGTCCGGTTCGAAGTCATAGGTGTAAGGCGTCCGTGTATCCAGCGTCACAAAGAAGCAGTCTGCGAGCGAAACCGGAGGATCCCCCCCGACCTTCGCCCAAAGTTCCAAGCCGTGAACACCCGAAGGCTTGCGAATCGAAGTCGGCGTCGATTCATCCGACCAAGACACCGTGTGCCGCTGCCTCTGGGACGTGTCGACTTTCAAGACGGGTCGCGTCGTCGGAACCGGCGCAGGAGTGCGCGTTTCGTCGTAAACGTGCAAGCCGAGCGCTTCCAATTCCGCCGGCGAAACTTGCGCGGTGTTTGCGCGAAGAATTTTGATGAGCGCACGCAACAGCCCCTCGGCATTGCCGCGCGAAACATCTTTTCCCTCGCGCGCAGCCGCGGCCGCGTTTTGTGCCGAGACATGCGCCGCAAACTTCGCGTCCCAATCGGCTTTCGCCGCGACGAGGGTGGTCCACTCGGCCGAAAGCGGGTTGATGCCCAGATTCGCCAGGTTGGCCGTTGCATAAGTCATGAAATTGGTGAACATCGCATCGAAGAGCGCGTCCGCGGGCGGTATTCCGCTAAACATCTTGTCGTTCCTCCTCGAGGGGTTTCGCTCCCCTCATGCTATCCGCGATTCGGTGGTTCGGGCGATTTTTCCTTCTGCGACTGCGGGGCCGCCGCCCGAAAACCATCGCCCGATGGAGCTTCCCCATTGCCTAATGGCTCTTCGATTAGGCTGGATCGCTCT